>JBPRGF010000023.1:0-311694 GCA_051418015.1 Candidatus Nitrospinota bacterium M3_3B_026
ATCGCCTCGCGCCCGGGAAGAGGGTGTACGTCGTAAGAACGTCCGGCGGCCATTACGCCAAGATGCGGATACTGGACTATTACTGCGGCGGGATGGCGGCCTGCTATTCGCTCGAGTACGTCTACCAGGGCGCGGGCGGCAAATCTTTAAAGAACCCGTAACAACGCGGCAAGAATGTTTCCAGGGGTGGAGACAATCTGTCCAGGCAAAGTGTCCATGATGGGGTTCCCCACCGCAGGGCTTTAGAGTTCCCGGACATAGCTTCCGCCGTACGGGGATAAAGGCGGTTATGCTCATTTAAATTAACATCTTACTTCGCCCCTGTCCTCCACAAAGCCTTCCTGTTCGCCCTCATCTTGCTTCCCCAGCCGCGATTGGCGCCTTAATTGCCAATACCTAACAGCCAAGTGGCAAGAATTTAGGGAGATTGGTGGGGGAGCCTCGCCAGGAACATAGTGTGGCTGGCGCCGCTCTGAAAATAATCCTTTTTCAATGCTAGAGGGGATCCTTAAATGAAACCTCACGTAACCATCCAACCCGTTCTATTTGCAGTGATGTTGCTCCTTGGCCTGGCGGCGTGGCCGCCGTCAAGCGCGTATGGCGCTGACATCGGCCCGTTGCCGAAGCTCGAGTACGACAAGAAGAAGGCCGAGTTGGGCAAGAGGCTCTTTTTCGATCAGCGCCTCTCCGGGGACGCGGCGATAAGCTGCGCCAAGTGCCACGACCCAAGGGAGGGCTGGACCAAGCATGTCGCGGTCGGCGAGGCCTATCCCGGCTCGAAACACTTCAGGAACGCTCCGACCCTGATCAACACGGCCTACAAGAAGCAGTTCGGCATCCCGTGGCACTGGGACGGCCGGATCGGCACGAACCTCAACGACATGACCCGCGACCAGATCACGGACACCTACGTTCTGAACATGGACATGCGGATCATGCAGGAGAGGCTCAAGCAGGACCCGGTCTACGTGAAGATGTTCAAGGAGGCGTTCAACAGCGAGCCATCCAACGGCCTGGTCCGCAAGGCCGTCCCGGAGTTTTTGAAGACCATCGTCTCCAAAAACGTTCCTTTCGACAAAGGAAAACTCTCCGCCGACGCCAAGGCGGGCCTCGCGCTCTTCAAGGGCAAGGCCGGATGCATCACCTGCCATAACGGCCCGATGTTCTCCGACGGCAAGCCGCACAACACCGGCGTCCCGGAGAACCCGGAGGTGTTCAAGGACCCACAGCGCCACGTGACCTACCTCACGTACATGTTCACCCTCGGCGTGGAGAACAGTGAAAACTGGCGCCGCGATATAGGCCACATGACCGTCTCTCACGACTACAACGACCTAGGCGAGTTCATAACGCCGACGCTGCGGGAGCTCAAATACACCGCGCCGTACATGCACAACGGCATGTTGGCCACTCTCGACGACGTGATCGAGTTCTACAACAACGGCGGCGGGCCGGACAGGCCGGGGCTTAAAAACCCCAACATTAAGCCGCTCGGCCTTTCGTCGAAGGAGAAGGGCCAGCTCAAGGAGTTTCTGCTGTCCCTGAGCGGCGACGATCCCTCGATCGAGGTGATGAAGGTACCGCTCTCCTATGAGCCGATCGAAGACTGGTACACAAGGAAAAACTAATTCATAAGGGGGATATCCATGTTTCGGTTCAAAAAATGGTCACGAACAGCCCTGGCCGCGGCCGTGGCGGCGCTGATGTTCTCCGCCGGCGCGGCTTACGCCGAGGCGGACCCTGACTTCGACCCACCGCTCGCGCCGTTGCCGGACCATCCGCCCATCCCGGCGGACAACAAGTCCTCCACGGCGGTCTACCCGGCCAAGATGGGCCCCAAGCAGGAGCTTGGCTACCTGCTCTTTTTTGATCCCAAAATCACCGGCGACATGTCGCTGTCGTGCGCGACGTGTCACCACCCGGACACCGGCTGGGGGTTCAACGACCCGATAAGCCGCGGGTATCCGGGGACTGTCCACTGGAGGAACTCGCAGTCCGTGATGAACTCCGGTTACTGGAACAAGCTGTTCTGGGCCGGTTCGGTCACCAGCCTTGAGGCCCAGGCCCCATCCGCCAACAAGGGCGGCGTGGCCGGCAACGGCGAGAGCGACATGATGGAGTCTCGCCTTCGCCTCACGCCGGAATACCGCAGGCGCTGGAAAGAGGTCTTCGGCCATGACAGGCCCCTCATCAAGGATGCCTGGCGCGCCATAGCGGCCTTCGAGCGGTATCTTTCCCAGCCGGACACCCCCTACGACCGCTACCTGAAAGGCGACGAGGGGGCCATCTCCGACGCGGCGAAGAGAGGGCTCAAGCTCTTCAAGGGCAAGGCCAAGTGCGTCGAATGCCACAACGGCCCGATGCTCACGGATGAGAAGTACTACAACCTCGGCGTGCCGCAGCCGATCGAATGGACCGATTCCGGCATCCACCAGATAACCTTCCGGTTCGAGCAGTACGCCAAGGGGGTTACGGAGGCCGTCTACCGCGACACCAAGCAGGACCTGGGGGTCTATTACCGCGAGAAGAGCCCCCAGCACAAGATGAAGTTCAGGACCGCGACGCTCCGGTACACGAAGTACGCCGCGCCGTACATGCACAACGGCGTCTTCTTCACCCTGGAGGAGGTGGTGGACTTCTACAACAAGGGCGGCGGGGACAACGACCCGTACGGCACCAAGACGAAAATCCTGGAGCCGTTGAACCTCACCGGCGAGGAGAAGGCCGACCTTGTCGAGTTCCTGCTGACGCTGAGCGGCGAGGAGATCAAGCTGCCAGTGCCCAAGATCCCTCCCATCGAGAGGGTGGCGGATTGGGAGCCGAGGAAATAGCCATGGCGCCATCAATCAAGGACAACCACGACAAACGAGATCGAGGTGACGATATGAGCGAAGAGAAGAAAAGCCCGGGATTCTGCGCCAACCGGCGCGAGTTCCTTTTAAGCGGCGGGGCCACCGCCGCGCTGGTGATGCTGGGTGCCACGCCCAAACCCGTCCTGGCGAAAGTCAAGGGTTACCCTAAAAAGAAGATCGGGAGCCTCAGGAAGCTGAAGGAGGGCAAGCCGATCACCTTCACCTACCCCGACAACGACGCGGAGAACATCCTCGTCAAGCTCGGCGAGCCCGCCGGGGGCGGCGTGGGGCCCAAGGGGGACGTGGTGGCTTTCAACACCATCTGCACCCACATGGGCGGCGACCTGACCGTCGGAGGATACAGGAGCGCGGACAAGGCCGTCGGCCCCTGCCCGTTCCACCTGTCCACTTTCGACCTGACGCGGCACGGCATGATCATCTCCGGCCACGGCACGGAAAGCCTGCCGCAGATCGACCTCGAGCTGGACGGTGATGACATATACGCCGTCGGGGTAATGGGTCTGCTCTATGGCCGTCATTCAAACCTTGGCTGATAAAGAAAGGAGGCTCAGATAATGGGCGTGCAAGCATACCAGGCGAAAGATTACGTTCCCCTGCCCCCTCCCGACGCGGAGGTGCTGACCACGGCGTGCGACTACTGCATAGTCGCCTGCGGCTACAAGGCTTACCGGTGGCCCGTGGGGAAGGAGGGCGGCCCCAAGGCCAGCCAGAACGCATTGAAAACGGATTTTCCCACAGGGGCGCTGTCGGGGAACTGGATAAGCCCCAACCAGCACAACGTAGTGATGTACAAGGGGCGGATGTACAACGTCGTCATCAAGCCCGACGCGGACACCGAGGTGGTCAACGTCGGCGGCGACCACAGCATCAGGGGCGGCTGCATCGCGCAGAGGCTCTACAATCCCACCAAGCCGACCCACGACAGGCTCAGGTCCCCGATGATCCGCGTCCACGACACGCTGATGCCGGTGGACTGGGACACGGCCCTCGACGTGGCGGCGGAGGTCTCCAAGTACGTCATCGAAAGGCACGGCGAATCGGCCTGGGCGCAGAAGCAGTTCTCCTACGAGTTCTACGAAAATATGTACGCGCTCACCAAGTTCGCCCGGCGCTATATCAACACGCCCGCCTGGGCGCCTCACGACCAGCCGGGGCCAGGGTCGGCGACGGCGGGGTTCAGGGACACGGGGTTCCAGAACTTCGCCCCCTCCTACTGGGACTGGGGCAACGCCGACACTCTCCTGATCTCCGGCACGGACCCCTACGAGACCAAGACCATCATCTTCAACGAGTGGATACTCCCGGGCATCCGGGACCGCGGAATGAAGGTGATAATGGTCCTGCCGCGGAAGACCATGGGCGCGGCCTACGCCGAGGCCAACGGCGGGCTGTTCCTGCAGATCATCCCCGGCACGGACGCGGTCCTTCAGATGGCCCTCACGAGGCACATCATCGAGAACGGATGGGAGGACAAGGAGTGGATCGCCAAGTGGGTCGCCAACAAGTGGGAGACGGACTCCGGCTTCGGCCAGGGCACGAGGAACACGCCGTGGCAGTGGCGCACCACCTGGGGCAAGTTCGAGACGAAGGGCTTCGACGACTACAAGAAGTGGCTGCTTGACCAGAAGGAGTCCCGGCTCGACGTCGCCTCGGAGATCACCGGCATCCCGGCCGACCAGATCAAGAAAGCCGCGGCGATGATGGCCAAGCCGGTCAAGGGCGTGCGGCCGAAGACCTCCATCGGCCTGGAGAAGGGCAACTACTGGTCCAACAACTACCTGAACACCTCGTCCCTGGCCGCGCTGGCCGCCACCATCGGGACCGGCGGCAGGCCGGGACAGGTGATCGGGCGTTTCGGCGGCCACCAGCGCGGCATGATGAGCGGCGGCGGCTACCCGAGGATGAAGTCGCCCGAGAAGCAGGAAGGACGGCGCAAGAAACCGATCGACCTGGACCGCTGGGTCTACTCCGGCCACGTGCGGTTCGCCTACGTCGTCGGGACGACCTGGACCAACGCCATGGGCGGCACGGAGCAGTTGCGCGACAGGATGAACCAGCTCACCCGCGGCAACCCGCACCAGGTGAGGTCCTTCGACAAGAAGGAGATCATCGAAACGCTCAAGAAGCGCGTCGACAGCGGCGGGATGGTGATAGTCAACCAGGACCTCTACCTGCGAAAGCCGATCGGCTCCACGTACGCGGACATAGTCCTGCCCGCCGCCGGATGGGGCGAGGAGGACTTCACCCGCAACAACGGCGAGCGCAGGCTCCGCCTCTATTCGAAGATCTACGACCCGCCGGGGATGGCCAAGCCGGACTGGTGGATCGTGGCCCAGTTCGCCAAGAAGATGGGCTTCAAGGGCTTCGACTGGAAGAACTCCAACGAGATCTTCGAGGAGGCGGCCAGGTTCAGCCGAAAGGGCATCCGCGCCTACGACAACGTGGTCTGGCTGGCCAAGAAAAAGGGGATCAGCGGGCACGACGCCCTGCGCCATCTCGGTACCACCGGCATCCAGACACCGGCCTTGATCGTCCCGAAGGAGTTCAGCGAGAACAGACCGGGCCAGCAGCACGTGGGCGGCGACGACAAGTACCTGGAGTGGAACGGCCTCAAGGTCATCGGCACCGTCCGCGCCCATGACACGGAGCGCAAGCTGCCGGAGACGGGGCCTGTCGGAAGAACCGTCTGGCCGAAATGGCTGACCCACTTCAACTCTCAGTCCGGCAAGCTCAACCTAATGAAGTCCCCCTGGTCCATCTACTCTGACTTCTACGAGTGGATGAAACCGAAGGGCGATGAGCTGTGGGTGACCAACGGGCGGATCAACGAGGTATGGCAGTCCGGGTTCGACGACATCGAGCGCCGCCCGTACATCACCCAACGCTGGCCGGAAAACTGGCTCGAGCTCCATCCCGATGACGCGAAAAAGCGCGGCATCGAGAACGGAGACTACGTCGAGGTCTACTCGAACCGGGTGCCGGTTCAGAAGGACTACAATCAGGCCGTGTTCAGCGGGGACTACCAGTTCTCAAGCCTGATGAAGCAGGGACACATCGAGCTTCACTCCGCCAGCGTCACGGCGGTGGCGGTGGTCGCCCCTAACGTGCGCAAGGGGGTGAGTTGGATGTACTTCCTGCACCCGTTCCAGTCGGCGAACTCGCTCGTCGCGATGGTACCCGACCCGATCACGAACCGGTACAGGTTCAAGCTCGGCGTGGGCAAGGTGCGCAAGCTGGGCGACTCGCCTTACAAGGAGGACCTGACCGCGATGAGTTTCGCGCGGCGCGACATAGTGTGACGATGGGAGTGTCTACTCCCCCCCTCGCTCCCGGCTGGCCATTGGCCGGCCGGGAGCTTTTTTTTAGGTGATAAATAATGTTCCAGCGAGGCGACAAAATAGCCGACGTCATCGAGCCTCTCGCCGGCGCCGCGTTTTTCTACACCCGATACGAAGCGGTAAAGACCCTCGCCAGGATGGCGAGACCCCGCTCAGCTGAAGCGCTTCTCCGGGCCGCTCTCGACAAAGACGAGGATATCGACCTGCGGATAGAGGCCATCGAGGGTCTCGGCGGGATCATTGGACCGGGGCAGGCGCCAAGGCTTGCGGATGCCCTGTCCGACCCTTCCGGCGAGATCAGGCTCGCGGCGGTAAGGGCGCTCGGCAAGGCTGAAGACCCGTCCGTCGTGGACGGCCTGCTCACGGCGATGGAAGCCACGGACGTGGAATATGACGGAGACGATGACGACGACATGGATTGGGACATCCAGTGGGACATCCAGAGCCAAGCCATAAAAGCCCTCGGCGCCATCGGGGACGAAAAGGCCGTGGAGCCGGTCCTGCGGCTGTACAAAGATGAAACCTCGCCGGACCTCGCGGAGGTGGTGTTCCCCTTCCTCGCCGCCGTGGGCTCCGGGAAAGCTCTGGACACACTGTCGGAAATGCTCCTCAACGGCGGCGAAAAAGAGCGAAGGCTCGCCGCGGAGGCGCTGGAAAACAACGAAAGCGCGGCGAGCCTTCTAAAAAAAGAGGACTTGAACACGGCCCTGGTGGACGAGAGCCCCTGGGTCAGAATCGCCATGGCTAAAATCCTCGCGCGGCGCGAGGGGCACGGCGCGATGGCCCCATTGATCATGATGCTCCGCGACAGCGATGAGAACGTCAGGGCTGAGGCGCTTGGCAGGCTCGTGGAAATCGGCGGCGATGGCCTGGAGCGGCACGTGGCTCCGCTGTTGAAAGACCCTTCCCCGAAGGTACGCGCCGCCGCGGCCGTGGCCGCGCGAGACTTCCGGCGGGCCGGGGATCACGTGGACAGGCTGCTCAGAATCATGGAATTGGACGAGGATGGCGCCGCCCTGGAAGCGGCGAAAACACTGTCCGGGTACGGTCTGGACGGCTTTTCGGAGCGGCTCGCGGCGCTGGCGAAGGATGCGAAGAGGACGTCCTATTTCAGGATAGGGCTGCTGCGGTTGTTCGAGGAGGCGTTCCCGGAAAAAATCCCGGAGTTGGTCTGCCCGTTGATCTCCACGGAGCCACGCCAGGTCTCCGTGGCCGCCGCCGCCGTCATCGCAAGATCAGCCGCGTGGGACAAGCTCCTGGAAATGGCGGACAGCCGGATCGAGGAGATCAAAAAGGAAGACGGGGCAGGCGGCGAAGAGAGCGCCGGGGACGCCGCGGAAGACGAGGGCGAGGAGGCCATGGAGGAAGTCCCCGTCATGATCGGCAAGAGGAAGAAAAACGCGGTCAAGTCCCCTGGGGCGACTCCCGGATCCTGCCGTCTTGAAGACCTGGCTCACGCCCTTGGCGAAACCCGCCGAAAAGAGACGGCCCGAACGCTGATCAGCTGTCTTGAGCTAAAGGAGAAGCCCGAGGCTGCCGCGGCTGCCGCCGGCTCGCTGGGCAGGCTGGACGCAAAGGAGGCCAGGGAAAGCCTGGAGGCCGCCCTGTCCCACCCCTCGCCCCGTGTAAGGGAGGCCGCCGCCGGGGCCCTGGGGCGGATCGGCGCCTCGGAGAGCGCGCCCAGGCTCGGTAAGGCGCTCGTGTCCGACACCGATGAAATCGTGCGGGAGAAAGCCGCGCTTGCCCTGGGATGGGTGAAGGCCCCAGAGGGGTATGATTACCTCACGCGCGGCCTTTCGGACGAGTTCATCGCGGTAAGGAAAGCCTGCGCGTCGGCCCTCGGCGAGCTTGGCCGCCGCCGCGCCATGGGGCCGCTCGCCCAGCTCCTGTTGGACTATTCTGAGTCGAGCGCGATTTTCGAGGATATTCTATCCGCCCTTCAAAAAATCGACGCGGAAAAGACGGTGGACATCCTGCTTGAAACCCTGGGCTCAAAAGAACAAACCGAAAATCACTGGATAGCGATACGGGCGCTTGGGGCCATTTCCAGCTGAGTTTTTTAAAAACTCCGCCTCCCAACTTACCGCTCAAGATTAAAAATTCCGCGCATCACCCCTTGACAAGAACGGCGCCCTTATATATTTTGACTGAACGGTCAGTCAGTAACAACACAGTGGCAAACAGGTGGCCGAAAGACAAATGGACGACTCCCCCGGCGGCGACAGGCCCGAACACAACGCCTGCGCGGAGAAGATACTGGACGTGGCGGAGGATCTTTTCGGCGACAAGGGCTACGACGCTGTCGCCATAAGCTCCATAGCCGAACGCGCCGGCACCAGCCAAGCGAACGTCATCTATCATTTCAAGACCAAAAGGGATCTATATCTCGCCGTCCTTCGCCGCGCCAAGGGGAAGGCGGACGAGCTTATATTCGCCATGGAGGGCAAGTTCGACAACTTTTCCGACTTTCTAGCCAATTTCGCGAGGGCGCACCTGGACGCCCTTTCGCAAAACGAGAAATCGTCCCGCCTCTTTTTACGGGAGATTATGGGCTATGGGCCAATCGAAAGCGAGGACCTGGCCAAAAAAGTCATAGGCGAGGGTTTCAACCATGTCGTCGAGCTTTTTCGCGAAGGCAGGAAGGAAGGTCATATAAGAAAGGAAGTGGACCCTGTGGTGGCTACGATCCTGATGTTCGGCGCTAACGTGCTTTTTTTCCAGACTCACAGCGTCCTGCGCCACACAACCGATATAAAGTCCCTGGAGAACACGAAACACTATAACAAGAAGGTCATGGACATACTGCTCCACGGCCTGACGCCGCACGCCAAAAGGCGTGGCGCCAAGAAACGAAGATGAGAAAATGACGAAAAAAACTATCGCCGCCTCACTGACAGCGCTCATCATTGTGCTCACGGGCTGTTCCCCGAAAGAGAACGACAAAGAGAACGCTCCACCACAAAAACGCGGGACGATAATCACCACCGCGAAAGTCGCCGCGAAAGATATTACCGTGACCCAGGAATCGATCGGGGAGGCGGAAAGCAAGGCCGCGCCTTTCGTGGACACCGAAGTCTCCGGAAGAGTGGAGGAAATATATGTCGATGTAGGCGATAAAGTCATCAAGGGACAAAAACTGGCCCGGCTAGACACCGAAAATCTGGAGCTGGGAAAAAAATCCGCCGAGGCCGAGACGAAACGGCTGATGGCGCTTATCGAAAACCAGGAAAGATCGGTCAAAAGATACCGCGAGCTGGCGGAAGAAAAATTTATCAGTCAGTCGATGCTGGACGACGCAGAGTCCAGCCTCAAAGCCCTGAAGGAGCAACTGGCCAGCGCGAAAGCCCGCCTCGCCCGCGTAAGGCGCGATCTTGTGAAGGCCACGATAATCTCCCCCGTCGCAGGGAGCGTGGAGCAGCGTCTCGTGGATGAGGGCGATTACCTAGAGGTCGGCCGCTCACTTTTCAGGATTTCCACCAGCGACCGTCTGCGCGTGCGTCTTCCCTTTCCGGAGACCATGGCGGACAGGCTCCGCCCCGGCCTTGAATTAAAGCTCTCCATTTTCTCCGCGCCGGACGATATCGTCGAAGCAAGAATCGATGAGATCCGCCCCATGGTAAGCGCGGGGTCGCGGGCGGTTGAAGCCATAATAAACATCAACAACCCCGGCGGATGGAAACCGGGCGCCAGCGTTAAAGGCTCCGTCACGCTGGAGGAGAGAAAAAACGCCGTAATGGCTCCTGAAAGGAGCGTTGTCCTTCGCCCCTCGGGCCCCGTAGCCTACATCATCGAAGACAGACGCGCGCATGAGAGAGCCGTGAAAACAGGCGTTCACCAGGGCGGCATGATAGAGATAATCTCCGGCTTGTCCCCGGGCGAGACCATCGCCCTCGACGGCGCCTCTTACCTGACCGATAACGCCGCCGTGACGATCAGGGAGAGGCGTTAATGAATCTCCCTGAGCTTTCCATAAGGCGCCACGCGCTGGCGTTCATGCTAAGCGCCGTGCTGGTGCTGTTCGGGATAATCAGCTACCAGAGGATGGGCGTGGACCGGTTCCCCCAGATAGATTTCCCGATAATATCGGTCACCACCATCCTGCCAGGCGCGAACCCGGAGATCGTCGATTCCAGCATAACGAACATAATAGAGACAAGCGTAAACAGTGTCCCCGGCATCGAGCATATAAGGTCCACGTCCTCGCCGGGCGTCTCGGTGGTGAACATCACCTTCGACCTTAACAAGGATATCGACGTCGCCTTCAACGAGGTGCAGACGAAGGTCAACCAGTCGCTCCGGCAGCTTCCCGACGACACCGACCCGCCCATCGTCGGCAAAGTGGAGACGGGCGCCCAGGCTGTTTTATGGATGGCCCTGCAGGGTGACAGGACGCTGCAACAGCTCAACCAGTACGCGCGCAACGTCATCAAAAAAAGGCTGGAGACGATAAACGGCGTCGGCGAGGTGCTGATCGGCGGCGAGCGAGAGCGGGTCATCCGCGTCGAGGCCAATCTCAAAAAACTCGCGGCGTTTCACATCACGACCCAGGACATCATACGCGCGTTCCAGACCGAGCATATCCAACTGCCCGGCGGCTTTCTCGTAAGCGACTGGACGGAGAATCTCATAAAACTCGACCTGGAATTTCACCAGGTGGACGAGCTGGGCGAGATGATCCTGGCCCATCGCGAAGGCGCGCCCATAAAGCTTAAGGACGTGGCGCGAATCGTGGACGGGCTCGAGGATTACAGGCAGCTGGCTCGCTTCAACAGCGAACCCGCTGTCGGCATAGGCATTGTGAAGATCGCCAACGCCAACACCATAGCCGTGATCGAGAGCGTGAAGCAAAGGCTGCGCGAGGAGATACGCCCCAACCTTCCGCCGGGGATGAAGATAACCATCGCCTCCGATCATTCCGTCTTCATCCAGGAAATGATAGACGCCCTGAACGAGCATATCGTGCTGGGCACGCTGCTGGCGGCGATCGTGGTCTGGCTTTTCCTCAAAAGCTTCCGGTCGACGGTGATCATCGCCCTGGCCATACCCGTCTCCCTTCTGGGCGCGGTGGCGGTCATGTACATGGCGGAATTTACTTTCAACACGATGACGCTCCTGGCGCTGCTTCTGCTCATCGGAATAGTGGTCGACGACGCCATCGTCGTGCTGGAGAACATATTTCGCCACAGGGAGAACATCGACCCCAACCCGATGAGCGCCGCCATCAACGGCTCCAACCAGGTTGTCTTCGCCGTCATGGCCTCAACGTTCACGCTGGTTTCGATATTCGCGCCCGTGATTTTCATGGGCGGGATCATAGGACAGTTTTTCAAGTCATTCGCCATCGTTGTCACCTTCGGCGTCCTGGTCTCGCTTTTCGTCTCCCTTACATTGACGCCGATGCTCTGCTCCCGCTTCCTCCAGGTCAAAAAGCGTCACGTGAAAATTTATTACCTCCTGGAGAGCGTCTTCCAGCTCATGGAGAGCGTGTACAGGAAGACGCTTGGCTGGGCGCTGGCGTGGCGTTGGACGGTCGTCGTGTTAACCATCGTGGCGGTGTCTTCCAGCTTTTTTTCCCTGGCGCGGATCGGCAAGGGATTTGTCCCCGAGGAGGACGAGGGACGTTTCATGGTCATATTAAAAACACCGCTGGGATCGAACATAGACTACACGAAAAACAAGCTCAAGGAGATCGAAAAGATCCTCTTCCGTCACGAGGAGATAGAGAAGTTTTTCTCAGCGATCGGCCTGGGGCGCGAGGGGCAGGTCAACCAGGGTATCGCCTTCGTCCATCTCGCCCCGCGCGAGGAGAGAACATTGTCACAGGGTGAGATAGTCGACCAGGTCAAAAAGGAGCTTTTCGGCGTCCCGGGTGTTCGGGCCTTCGCCACGAAGGTGCCGATAGTCGGCGGCGTGCGTGGCGAGCCGCTCCAGTTCGCCGTGCAGGGGCCGAACCTAGACGAGGTCGCAATGTATTGCGAGGAGATACGAAAAAGGCTCTCCGAAATCCCGGACATGGGCCGGCTCGACCTGGACCTGCAACTGGACCTGCCGCAGTACAAGCTTCGCGTGGACAGGACACGCGCGGCCGGGCTGGGGCTCTCCTCCTCGGATGTCGCCATGGCGATAAACGCCCTCGCCGGCGGCATGGACATCGCCAGGTATAATGACGAGCCGGGCGACGGCGAAAGATACGACATACGCATGAAGGCCACGGAAGGCCAGCTTAAGACAAAGACCGACCTTCAAAGAATCTACCTGAGGTCGAACAAAAACGAGCTTGTGCGGCTGGACACAATAGCCGACTTTGTCCATGAGCTGGGCCCGGCCGTCGTCTCCAGATACGACCTTCAATACGCTGGTTTCTTTTTCGGATCTCCCTCCATGCCGCTGGGCGAGGCGGTCACGACCGTGGAGAAGGTCGCTTCCCAGGTATTGCCGCTTGGATACAAGGTCACCATGATGGGCCAGGCGGAAGAGTTCGGCAAGACGGCGCAGTACATGATGTTCACGTTCGTGCTCGCCACGATACTCGTCTACATGGTCCTGGCCAGCCAGTTCAACTCCTTCATACAACCGCTTATCGTCATGATCGCCCAGCCGCTGGCGATGATCGGCGGGATAGGCGGGCTCTGGCTGACAGGGCACACGCTCAACATCTATTCCATGATAGGCGTGGTTCTTCTCATAGGTCTGGTGGCGAAAAACTCCATACTGCTCATCGACCTGGCCAACCAGCTCAGGGCGGAGAACAGGGGCATAGAGGAGGCGTTGAAGGAAGCCTGCCCCATCAGGTTGCGGCCAGTATTGATGACATCGCTCACGGTCATCCTGGCCCTTCTTCCCGCGGCTCTGGGGCTGGGCGCCGGATCGGACACCAATGGCCCGCTTTCCGTGGCGGTGATCGGCGGGATGATAACGTCCACGCTGCTGACACTCGTCGTCGTACCAGCCGTATACTCTCTGGTGGAAAACGGGATAGCGCGCTTAAGAGCCCGCTTCGAGCGTGAAGCGGCATGAGGAGGTACTAATGATATTACCGAAAACCGCGGTTTCGCTCATGGCCGGTCTGCTTATCGCTTTTTCCGCCTCGAGCGCCTCAGGCTCGGAAACCGGCGCCGCGCCCATGGGCCTTGCCGAAGCGCTGGAGCTGGCCAGGGAAAACGACGCCGGTTTCGCCGCGGACAAGGCCAGACGCGCCGCCACCGTCGAAAAGCCGGTACAGGGGCGGGCGGGCCTGATGCCATCGGTCGGCGTCAGCGGTGACGCCTTTTATACGGACCTCGACACGGAGTATGGCGGAGATTTCGCCTTCGGCGGCGGCCGGGTCCAGTATGGAAGCATGAGTTACAGCCTCTCACTCCGGCAGCCTGTTTTTCACCTGGAAAACATCGCCGCTTACCGCCAGGCGAAAATAATAGGCGCGCAGGCCGATACGATCCTGGACATGGCCCGGCAAAACCTGATATTGCGCGTCGCCGAGGCATACTTCAACGCGCTGCTCGCCCGGGACAAGATGGAATTTATCGTGGCTGAAAAAAATGCTTTGTCAGAACAACTCGCCAAGGCGAAAAAATCTTTTGAAGTCGGAGCCGCCTCCATCACCGACACGTACGAGGCGCAGGCGCGATATGACATGGTGACCTCCAGGGAGGCCGTCGCCAGGCATGACCTGGAGGTCAGCCGCCACGCACTGGAAAGAATAATAGGGGTCAAAGCGCGGCGCTTGAGTAAGTTCCCGTCTGATTTCGAGCCGTCTCCTCTTGCTCCGGATGATATCGACGCATGGGCCGCCAGGGCCGAGAAGGACAACCTCCGGGTGAAAATGAGAAAGCAGGCCCTGGAAGCGGCCACTCAGGAAGTCGCCAAAATTCAAGGAGAGAGAGCGCCCAGCCTGGACCTCGTGGCCAACTACACCGAAAGTACGCAGGATAACAGCTCTTTCGGCGTAGGGATAGACTCCACATCGGGCGCCATCGGCCTGAAGCTTTCGATGCCGATTTTCACCGGTGGGGCGCTCTCGTCGCGCATCCGTGAGGCCAGGGCCAACGAGGAGAAAAACAGGCACGAGCTGGAGGACGCTCTCCGGGAAGCCAATCTCATGTCGCGAAGAGCTTTTTTACAAGTCAAAAGCTCCATAGCGGAGATAAGAGCGCTCCGGCAAACCTTGAAATCGACCAAGGTCGCTCTCGACTCCACCATGAAGGGGCTGGATGTCGGCCTGAGAAACGAGGTGGACGTGCTCGACGCGCAAAAGCAGTTTTTCGACGCCAAGCATTCGCTGGCGCGCGCGAAATATTCCTATCTGTTAAGCCACCTCAACCTTGAAGCCTCCGTGGGCGGACTTTCGGAGTCCGACGTGGAAAAGATATCCGATCTTTATCTTGCGGGAAGATGATACGGCGCCCGTTCTCCGAAGGGTAGACCGCTGGTGACGATGACGGATCCTTTGATTATGCTATCCCGCCCTGCCCCCCGATAATGGCCTCCACGCGGAAGCCGCCCAGCTTCGGCGATCGGCCCAGGGAAAGCCCGCCTCCGTAACCGCGCGCGATGTCCGAGGCGATGGCCATGCCCATGCCATGCCCGGAGGCGCTCTCGTCCGCCCTGAAGCCTTTTTTCAGGACATCGGGAAGCTTATTCTCCGGGCAGCCGGGGCCGTCGTCCTCCACAGTGAAAACGAAAGCGCCGTCCCGTTCCTCGGCGGTCAGGATCACTTTGTGGCTGGCCCATTTACAGGCGTTGTCCAGGAGATTGCCCAAAAGCTCCATCATGTCCTCCCGGTCCGCCCTGGGAGAGAAGCCAGCGGAAACTTTCCATGTTATGTCGAGCCCCTTGGCCTGGTAGACTCTTCCCAACGCCGCTATCAGGTCCGGTATGTCCGCCGCCGCGCTGAACCGCCTTCCCGGCGGCGCGGCTCCCGCCAGCCTTGCGCGGGACAACTCCCTGTCGATCAGACCGTGGATGCGCCTTGTGTTCTCCCGCAACGCAGCCCTGTCCTCCGGCCGGTGGACGACCCGTTCGTCCTCTACGATCCTGCTGATGACGCTGAGGGGCGTCTTGAGGGCATGGGCCAGGGTGCCCAAAGCGCCACGAGAGCGTCTCAGCCTCTGGCTCATGACGAGCAAAAGGCTGTTTATCTCCTCCACCAGCGGACGCGCCTCCGCCGGGACATCTGTCCCGATGTTTTCGACCTCCCCCCTTTCGAGCCGGCGGACCTCCTCCCTGGCCTCACCCAGCGGCTTGAGAGAAAGGCGCACGATCAGCCATTGCGCAGCCGCCAGCGCGGCCAGCGCGGCAGTGAAGTATATGGCGTAGCGGGTCTGGAAAGCCGATATCCTGGACTCTATTCCGGAGACGTCCTCAGCCACCGATATGGTGAATCTTTTTCCATGCTTCACGTAGCCTGTCGAGCGGGCTATCAGGTTCTGCCCCTCCGGGCCCTTCACGCGGGATATCACAGCCTCGCCCGGCTCAACGGAAGGGAGGGTCATATCCTGATCCCATAACGACCGTGACCGCAGCGTAAAATCGCCTCCGGCTGACACGATGGTGAAATAATGTCCGGAAAATGGACGATGATAGATGGGGTCTATCATCTCCGGCTCCAGCCCCGGCGCGCCAGCGCCCATGAGCTGGAGAGCCGTCAGAATGGTCTCCGCGTCATGCTCCAGCCGGGAGACGATGTGGCTCTCCACCATTCGGCGTATGGAGCCGGAGAAAAAAAGCCACTGCAGCGTGAAAACCAGCGCCAGGCTCAAGACGAGCCCGATCAAAAGCCGCGCCTGGAGCGAATGTCTCAATCTTCCTCTCCGAACACGTAGCCTTGCCCCCTTCGTGTTTTGATCGACCGCTCGCCAAGCTTTTTTCGGAGGCGTTTTATGTAGACCTCGATGACGTTGCTGTCCTTTTCTGAGCCGAGGTCGTAGACCCTCTCCTCAAGATACGTTTTGGAGAGCACCCTGCCGGGGTTGAGCATGAAGAGCCGAAGGACACGAAACTCAAGGTCCGTCAGGCTGACCGGCGGGCCGCTTTTCAGGATCGCCCGTTTTCCATCCTCGTCCAACTCGAAGCCGCAGGCCTTGATGACGCCGCCGGTGGTCTTCCCGTGCGCCCGGCGGATAAGCGCGGATATCCGGGCCTGGAGCTCCTCCATGTGGAAGGGCTTGGCCATGTAATCATCGGCGCCGGCCTTGAGGCCGTCCACCTTCTCGCTCCACGCGCCCCTCGCGGTGAGGATTATCACGGGGGTTTTCAGCCCCTCTTCCCGCCAGGCCGAAAGCGCCTGCAGACCAGATTTTTCCGGCAGGCCGAGGTCCAGCACTATCACGTTGTAAGGCTCCTCGAACCCCATGCGTTCGGCGTCCTCGCCATTGCCGGTCGTGTCCACCGCGAACCCGGCCGCCCCCAGGTTTTTCGCGAGGTCGAGCCTCAGCGCCTCGTCGTCCTCCACAACCAGCGCTCTCATGGGTCAGTCATCCCGCTTCTCGTCCACGGGCTCACCCGTCCTGGCATCGTACCGAAGCTCCCACACGACACCGTTCTCGTCCAGAAGCTCTATCTCATATATATAGATACCATCCTCCATCTCCAGCTCCGCCTCCAGGACGCGGCCGGGGCGTTTTCCCGCGGCTTTTTCAATGATCTTTTCAAGCGGCAGTATGTCACCGCGTTCGTACAGGCTTTTCGCCCTGTAGTGATCCTCATCCGCATGGCAGGGGGGCATGAGCGGGCCGCCGATGAAAAGCAAAATAGAGGCGGCCGCGGCCAGAAAGGCCGGGCCGCGCGAGGTTTTCGAGGTCAATCGTCCCATCTTCCAACACCGGGGATGTCAACCTCGTGTTCGTTGAAGTATCCCTGGTCGGCGTTCGTGTGGCACCTGTCGCACATGCTCAGCGACTTCACCTTTGGATTGTCGGCCCAGTAACGCCTCGGGATTTCGTCGTGCTCGTGTGTGAAGTACGGCGTCGTGGTTATCCGTAACGGCGCCTCCATTCCCCTCAGGGAGCGCGTTATTTTCACCGAAGCCTTGTGGCCGGACTTTTCGGCGGAGTTTCTCCGCAGATAATCCAGAATAACCTCGTGGTCCTCCGGGAAAAGTTCCGCGTTGTCGCCGAAATGGTCATCGAGCCCGGCCATCACCTTCTCCCACGATCGCTCCGGCAAAAACCCCGGCTGGTAGGCGAAATGGCACGACCCGCACTCCTTTTTGTACATGTCGAACTCCACCTTGGCCACATCCGCCGAGCCTTTCCAGCCGCCGCCCAAGAAAAAGCCTCGGCCATCGTCATCGTCATGGTGATCGTCATCGTCCCCCATCGCCTGCCCGGCGGCGCCCGCCATGGCCAGCGTTATTATCACGAGAAACAGTTTAACCGCTTTTTTTCGCATTTTGTGATCCTCCCTGGTTTATCAAGTCTGCTGCTCACTGGTCTTTAAAAAACATCAGCAAGTCGCCCTTCTCCTGGGGACCGCACTCGCGCCCCAGGGTCCATTTGCAGTTCCGCAGGAACCATTTCCGGACATGCCTTGTGTCCGTCAGCCTCTTGGGGTTCGCCGAAGGGGCGAGCGGCTCTATCGGCTCGCCGGTCTTGGCGTGTTTTCCCACCTGGCGGAGGTTCTCGGTGTGGCATGTGACACAGCTCCTGTCACTTCCGTCCTCCGCGCTCTTAAAAGTTTTGTAGAACATCTCTCTGCCGCGCTCCGCGCTGAAGTCGCCCGCGCCCTCGGCCCGGAACCTCTCAAAAAGCTCCGCCACGGCGCCTGGCCCGGCCAGGGATGGAGCGGCGGCGAAAACGATCAACATCGCGGCGCCCAGATAAACCTTTTTCATCGTTCGGTCTCCTCGATTGGTTGTGTTCGTTTGTATCCCGTGATCATCGCCACTATCAGGTTCTCCCCGTGGACGAGGCTTTCCACGACGGCGCCCGTTACATGCGCCGCGGCGAAGACCAGCGTGGCCTTCGCCAGGAAGTGGTGTATGTCCTCCAGCGCGCCGCCCCAGCGCCACCCGACGCCGAGCAGAATCGGCGCGAAGGGGCCTGAGACCTCTTTCGCCCCGTATGTCATAAAACCTGTGAGGACCGTCGCCGCCAGCAGCGACATCAGCGCCACGGCCATAGCCCCGGCGGCGGGGTTGTGTCCCAGATAACGCCCGGCCCGCAGGCGCGCCATGTCTTTCAAATGCGCCAGGACTGCGCCGGGCGAATATAAAAACCCGGAAAAACGCGCCGCGCCCGCGCTTTCGCTCAATCCCCAGGCGACCCGCGCGGCCAGCAGGGCGGCGACCATGTATCCTGCGTAGACGTGCAGCCCCAGCGTCTCGAACTCCGTGAAAAAAGCCACGCCGAAAGCCAAAACCACCCCCCAGTGGAACGCCCTCACCAGAGGGTCCCAAACTTTCACCATTCCCATTTCTTTCATATCCAACCTCCATGGTCCCTGAGTCATGGGTCCATGATAGGAACCCAACCTGAACGCAACCTGAAAACGGGAAATGAAAGATTATTTATGCGAGGAAAGCGCGGAGCCAAAACAAGCGCCCCGCCCGCGGGAGGGAAGCCGGGGAACGAAAACAGAAAGCCGCCTCACCATGGACGGCGTATGAGAAACCCGGCGATCAGACCGGCCGCCGGAGAAAGGAGGGAGAGGTCAGATGCCCCTGTCCAGCATCTCCAGGATTCTTTCCCTCTTGCCCAGGACCTTGCGGGAGTAGCTTTGCCTCAAGACGCCTTTCCGGATGAACCTGTTCAGCCTTGTGGGGCCCAGGTTGTAAGCCTCCAGGGCGAGCCGCAAGCTTCCGAACCTTTTCCTCATCTTGGCGAGGTAGTAGGAGCCCAGCATCAGGTTCGTATCGAAGTCATAAAGCCACGCTGCGTCCTTGATGCTGATGTTAAGCTCCCGGGCCAGGGCCCGCGCCACGAAGGGCCTGATCTGCATGATCCCCACGGCGCCTTTCCTGGAAACAGCCCGCTGCCGGAAGCTGCTCTCCGTTTCGATGACGGCCAGAATAAGGAAGGGGTCGTGGCCGTTCTTTGCGCTGTAGCGAACAACGGCGTCCGCTAAGATGGCGCGCTCATGGGGCGAAAGACCCCTCGCCCGGGCGTTGATTATCCTGCGAACGCTCTCCAGGATTTTCTGTTTCTCGTTGCGTTTGTGAACATCCCCGTAATCGGAAAGCGGCGCGGCGAGCTCGGCCCGGGCGGCGGACCGGTTATACGCCAGCAGACAGGTAGATATATGCGTCACAGCGACAGCCGCCGCCACGGCGCAGGCTGTAAATATCCTCATCGTCATCTCCTGCCTATAATATATGCCGTTCTCAACGTATCTGATGAATTGGAATGAGATTTGTATCCTGTGGGGATATCACATCATTGTTTTGATGGTAAGATGAAGATATATACGCTATGATTCGGCTCCGGGTCAAGCGCTTTTGTCCAGCAGCGGCGAAAGGGCTTATAAATCAGTAATATGTATTTTACGATAAATTACTGGAAACCATCCCCCGGCGTCAATGGTTTGGCGCTGATGGAGGCGGCGAATTGAGCCGGGATGAGGCGAGATGATAATCAGGTGCCCGCGCTGCTCGAAAAAGTACAAGGTTGACGGCGCCTCCCTGCCGGATGATGGGGCGTACTTGCGATGCTCGAATTGCGAGAACATCTTCTACACCCGCAGGAGGACGCCGGAGGAAATGGAGCGCCTGAGATCGGAGCGCGTCATCGGGACGGAGGAAACCGCGGAGACGGCGCCCAAAGGCCAGTCCGGCGATGAGCTTTCCCATGAGGATCCACCGCGCGAAGACAGGCGGAGGCAAAATGAGCCCGAAACCTCCGGCGCAAAAGAGCCCGCCGAATCGGAACAGGAGCAAGCGCCCCAGACCCCCGAGGCCGCGGCCAGCCAGAGCGAAAACGCAATAGAGAAAAGCGCCGGGAACGAAGATACACGCGAAACCGGACCTGAGACTCCCCATACGCACGAAAGCGCCCCCGGCCAGGACGATATAGACAGCATCCTCGCCCAGGCGCGGGCCGAGGCCGAGACTGAAGATGAGCCAGCGTCCCCCTCCGGCGCAAAAGAGCCCGCTCCCGGCGCCGTGGAAGCCTCCGCGTCCGGCGCAGTGTTCGAAACGGAGGTGGAAGAACCGGACAAGGAGGAAAAAGACGCGGGACAGGCCGCCGTGGACGCCGCTTTTGAACAGGCCAGGGCCGCCGGAGAAGCCCCGGAAGAAACACCGGCGGCGGCTCAGGACGACATAGACGCGTTGCTCGCCGAAGCCCGCAACGACGATCCAACCGGCGGCGGAGATGAAAAATCCACGGAGCCCCCGGACAAAGAGGTCGAGAAAGAAACAGAACCCCCTGAAGAGGCCGCGCCAGCGGAGAAAGCCGCCGAAACGGCCCCGGCGGACCACGAAGCCGAGGAAAAGCCCGGGACGGCAGGGCAAGAGGAAGTGGACGCGCTCCTGGCCGGGGCGAAGCCGGAAGAGAGCAGCGGCGAAGAGCAAGCGGCCCACGCTCCGGAAACGGCCGGGGAGACGGACGCCGCAGAGCAGGATGACATAGACGCGCTCCTGGCCGAGGCTCGCGGGGAAGGAGAACACGAACACGAGGAGAAAGAGCCGGTGGCGGACACGGCCGGGAGCTCCGAAAACAGCCAGGACAACATAGACAGCCTGCTCGCCGAAGTCGGCCAGGCAGAGGAGGAGGCGGGTCTTGAAGAGGTGGATATAGACGAGGGACAGGAAGCGAAAGAAGATGAGGCGGGAGACCTTATATCCCAGGACGACATAGACGCGCTCCTGGCCAAGACGGATGGTGAAGAGGAAAAGCTGGAGGACGAACAGGCGGAAAAAGAGCCCGCCGCCGGGGAACCCGCAGAAGAAGCGCGGGAAGAGGCCGCTCCGGCCGCCGCCGCGGCCATCGAGGACGAGTTGGACCAGCTTCTGGACAGCGGAGAGGATGAGATAGGCGAGGACCTTTTCAAGGAGGGAGAGGAAGAGTCTTCGGAGGAGGAAGTCATCCATGCGCCTAAAGGTGCCGGCGAAGAAGCAGGAGAGGAGGAGGAAAGAGCGGAAGAAGAGGAAAAAGAGGAGATGTTGGGAATCCCCGCCGCCGCTCAGGCTCCGGAAGAGGAAGATACGCTCGGAGAGGAGCCTGTCGCCCCCGAGGCCGAGGAGGACCTCACGGAAAAGCTCCCCCCGCCATCGTTCGCCGCGGACATTATCGAGAGGATAAAGGGTCTCGCCGGCAGGGCGGCCCACGCGATCCCGGCGCTCCCGGCCGTGTCCCCCAGGGTGAAAACGGCCGCCATCGGAGCCGCTGCCGTCGTCGCGCTGGCGGCTTCGGGAGGGGGGTACTGGTTTTTCTACGGCGGGCCGGAAATGATGACGGCGGAAAAGACGGCTGAGGCGCCAGCGGCCGGCGAGGCAAAAAAGGCGGCGGAAAGGCCCGCGCCACAAAAATCGGCCGTCGAAGACCTCGTCGCGGACACGAGTGGAGAGCCGGTGTTGCCGCTGGGGATATACCTGCCCGTGGAGTTCGACAGGGAGGCAACCAGGATAATGAATGTCGACGTGGAGCTTGTCTTCGAATCACTCGACCTTAAGGAGGCGTTCGCGAAACGCAAGTTCTACGCCGCCGTAACAGTGGAAGAGGCCATTGGATCCTTCTTCGAGAACAAATTCTACGAGGACACCATCTTCGTCCAGGAAAAACTCGAGGACCACCTAAACAATACCCTGAAGTCCAACCAGAAGTTCGCGGGTCTTGAAAAGGCCGTCCTCGTCGAGATGACGTTCGAGTAGCGGATCATCTCCCCGCCTTCCCCGCTATACAAGGCCGGAAAAATTTTCTACAATTCCATTATCGGCGGCCGGTTTTTTCAAAGCCGCGCCATGACAATATTCCGGAGACATAAAGCCATGTTTTCAACGAGGATTCCGACGACGCCGCGCTGGCTCATGGTTCTCGCCCTGCTGCCGCTGACCTTTCCTTCGCTCTCCCACGCAAGCGCGGGAGAACACCCCAAGGAACATCCAAAAGGGGACGCGCGCGAAAACGGAGCTGTGACCAAGGAGGATCTCGCAAAGGCCGTCGAAGACTACGTGAAAAAAACGGCGGCCAAAAAAGGCGGCCACTTCACGGTCTATGACGGGAAAGAGAACAAGAAACTCTCCCTCACGCTGACGCGGGTCCACAAGGACCGTCTCTCCAGGGTGGGGCCAGGTACCTATTTCGCCTGCGCCGACTTCGTGGCCGAAAACGGCGATACGTACGACCTGGACATCTTCATGAAAGGCGAAAACGCGGAGAGCCTCGAGGCCACGGACGTCACCATCCACAAGAAAAACGGCGCGGAGCGTTACACCTGGAGCGAGGAGGACGGCGTCTGGGTAAAGAAAACGTCCGGAAGCGGCGGTGAGCATCCGACGGAGCATCCCCTGGGCAGGTAGGCTTTAAAAAAACCGCGGCGGCGCGCCTCCATCGCATCGCCCCGGCCGGCTGTATACCTCGCCCGGAATCCTGTATACTTACCTCCCGGGCCGTATGGCAAGAACAGAACGTCAAGGGAGGAGAATGGAGTACGAGACTGTAATAGGGCTGGAGACACACGTCCAGCTCTCCACGAAATCAAAAATCTTCTGCTCCTGCGGCGCGGAGTTCGGCGCGGAGCCAAACGCGAACACCTGCCCCGTATGCCTGGGAATGCCGGGGGCGCTGCCGGTGTTGAACCGGGAGGTATTGCGCCGGGCGGTGATGGTCGGGCTGGCCATGGACTCTACAATCGCCCCTGTCAGCCAGTTCGCCAGGAAAAACTATTTTTACCCCGACCTTCCCAAGGGATACCAGATATCCCAGTACAACAGGCCGATAATCCACGGCGGCCACGTGGATATCCTCGTCGACGGCTCGACGAAGAGAATCGGCCTGACGAGGATACACATCGAGGAGGACGCCGGAAAACTGATCCACGGCGAGAACCTCGGCCACCCGGAGGCGAGCTACGTCGACCTGAACAGAACGGGAGTGCCGCTGCTTGAGATAGTGACGGAGCCGGACATACGCTCCTCCGAGGAGGCCAAAAAGTACCTGGAGAAACTCAAGACCATCCTGATGTACATGGACGTGTCCGACTGCAACATGGAGGAGGGCTCCCTGCGCTGCGACGCAAACATCTCCGTCCGGCCGAAAGGCTCCACGGAGTTCGGGACAAGGACGGAGCTGAAGAACATGAACTCCTTCCGGTTTCTCCAGAAGGCGCTGGAATACGAGATCACCCGCCAGATACAGGTTCTGGAAGACGGCGGCAGGGTCGTCCAGGAGACGAGGCTCTACGACCCGGATAAAAACGTCACCATCTCCATGCGGGGCAAGGAAGAGGCCCACGATTACCGGTACTTCCCCGACCCCGATCTCGTCCTGGCCGAGGTATCCGGTGATCTGATAGACGAGATAAGGTCCGCCCTGCCGGAGCTGCCGGACGCCAAACGGGAGCGGTTCGAACGCGACTATGGCCTGCCCGCCTACGACGCGGAGGTGCTGACCGCCTCACGCCCCGTGGCGGACTATTTCGAGGAGGCGGCTGGCAAGGCGAAGGACGCCAAGGCCGTCTCCAACTGGGTCATGGGCGACGTGCTGCGGCTGCTGAAGGAAAAGGGCGCCACGCCCGCCGATCTCGCCGTCAAGCCCGTGATGCTCGCGGAGATGATAAACCTCATCGGCGAGGGCGTCATCAGCGGCAAGATAGCAAAAACCGTTTTCGAAGAGATGACAGCGACGGGACAGGACCCGAAGACGATCATCGAGAAAAAAGGCCTCGTCCAGATCAGCGACGAATCCGCCATCGAGACCGAGGTGGAGAAGGTCCTGGCGGCCAACCCGGAGCAGGTGGAGCAGTACAGGGGCGGCAAGGAGAAGGTGATCGGCTTTTTCGTCGGCCAGATCATGCGCGCCACGAAGGGCAAGGCCAACCCCGGCGTGGTCAACAAACTGCTGAAAGACAAGCTTGGGCCACCGGGAAGCTGAAACCGCGAAAACCGGCCGGGTGACGGCCCATCACGGCGCCAGGGTGAGAATCGACACCGCCGCCGGGATGATCGAATGGAAGCCCCCCAGGCGCGAGGTCTGGGTGGTGGGCGATTACGTCGTCTTCGAAAAGGGGCGGCCAAAGACGATCGCGCCGAGGAAAAACGAACTCGCCCGCTCAGGCTTCGGCGGGACGAGGCAGGTGCTCGCCGCCAACCTCGACCAGATGGTCATAGTCACCTCCTGCGACGCGAATTACCGGCCGGGGCTTGTGGACAGGTTCGCGGTGATCGCCGGGCACGAGGGGATGGCGGCCATCATCGTCCTGAACAAGGTGGACCTTCCCGGGGCCGAAGGCTACGTCGAACAGGCCCGCGCCTACGAGAAGCTGGGCCTGCGCCTGTTGCTCGCCAGCGCCCTGACCGGCGAGGGGCTGGAGGAGCTGAAAGAGGCGCTGAAAGAAAAAACATCCGCCATGGTGGGCCACTCCGGCGTGGGCAAGACGTCGCTTTTGAACGCGCTGATCCCCGGCCTCGACCGGCCCGTGGGAGATGTCGACGAAGAGACGGCCAGGGGCAGGCACATCACCACGGTCTCCCTGTTGGCGCCGCTGCCGGAGGGCGGGTTCATCATAGACTCGCCGGGCATCCGCCAACTCGTCCCCTCGGAGATAACGCCAGAGGACGTCGCCCGCCATTTCCCGGGGCTTCAGGAATACATCGGCGGCTGCAGGTTCCGCGACTGCCTGCATATCGCCGAACCCGGCTGCGCCGTCCGAGAGGCGGTGGAAAATGGCGCCATCGGCGAAAAGCCTTACGCGAGCTACAGGCGGCTTCTCGAATCGCTGAAGGAGAACACTAGCCCGCGGCGACGAAAGTAGAAAACCAGAAAAAACACGACACCAGGCCGCGGATCGCGAACAACTGTTCCCCTTGGGGAAAATTCCGGAACAAAGCGTCCCGCGCGGCGTTCCACGGAACCGTCTGTTTCATGGGCAGGGTCGCCGGGAAAGATCGCCGGAAACACCCTTGTTCCATGCAGCCCCATGAAAACACAGCAGTTATACGATCCGGGCTTTTCAGGCGCCATCCTTGCTCATGTCCGGCGACGGGTGGGGGGATGAACACTATCACCCTGCATAGGAGGACACACATGAGCAAGGGAAGAATTTTATTTATGCGCGTGACGGCAGCGGTTCTGGGAGCCGCCGCCGCGCTGGTTTTCGCCGCCCCGGCCGCCCGGGCCGAGACGGTGGAGGTCACCATCCACGCCATCGAGAAAGACGTTGTCATCGACGGCAAGGGGACGAAGTATCCGGCATGGACGTTCGGCGGCTCCGTGCCAGGCCCGGTGGTCAGGGTCACGGAGGGGGACGTCGTGGATTTCACCTTGGTGAACGAAAAGGGCAACAACCAGAGCCACTCCATGGACTTTCACGCCGCCGTCGTGGACGTTCTGGACGAGTTCGAGCCCGTCAAGCCAGGCGAGTCCAAGAAGTTCAGGTTCGAGGCGAAGTATCCCGGCGTGTTCATGTATCACTGCGGCGCTTCCAACATGGCCCAGCACATAGCGCGAGGCATGTTCGGGATAATCATAGTGGACACGAAGGAGGGATACAGCGAAGTCTACCCGAAACCGGACCGCGAGTACGTCCTCATACAGTCACAGTACTTCCCCAACGAGGGAGACGCCATGGCCATGGTCAGAAACGAGGGGTGGACCAACTCGCTGATCAACGGAAAGATTTTTCATTACGACCCGCTCCACGGCGACGGCGCGCCCGAGCCGCTGGTTGCAAAGCCCGGCGAGCTTGTCAGGATTTTTTTCGTGAACGCCAACATCAACGAGCCCGTCGCCCTGCACCCCATAGCGGGGATATGGGAGAGGGTTTATCCCAACGGCAACCCCAAAAACGTTCTGTACGGGATGCAGACGTATAACGTCGCTGTGTCGGAAGCCTCGACCTTCGACATCATCTCACCAGCGGACAGACCGACGAACAACGCCATAGTGGACCACACCATGTCCGCGGCGCTTCGCGGGGCCATAACTGTTCTCATGAACACGCCCGACGCGGACCCGGAGATGGGAAAAGGCGGGAACATCCTGCCACGCTGAACCAGGCGGCGGGGGGAGGTTTTTTCAAGCCTCTCCCCCGTCATGTTTTTTTCTTTCCATCCGCATCCCCCCGGAGCAGCGCGACGGGCAGGCTTTTGAAAACCGCCGGGACGGCCAGTGACGGCTCTCCCCACATCTCTTCCACTGCGAGAGGCTCGCCAGTCAGAGCGTTCACAAGGTTTCCCACGCCAAGATCGGCCGGCAGCCTGATCCATGTCCCCTCCCAGGCGGCCTGGCCAACGGGCGGGTCCGGCAGGGACGCGAAAAACCGCCCCACCGCGGCGATGGCCACGGAGCCGCCGAGCCTCCGGGCGAAGGCGATCAGGCGCCCTTCCCCCTCCCCTTCCACGGCCAGGGGGATGTACTCGCCATCCTTGAAAAGATCGTAAAAATCCCTTCGCAGGGAAAGCGCCCTGAATGTGATGTACATTTTCGCCCCCCCGTCCTCGACGGCGTCCAGCAGGCCGAGGACTTCACCCGCAAGGGCGTCCGCTGGCAAGGCGGCGATCCCCTTGATCCGCTCCAGCATGGCGCGCCTTTTCCCGTAATCCACGAGCCCGCGGTTGTCCGGGTCCACCAGCGCCAGGTTCCATAGCTCGCAACCCTGGTAGATGTCCGGCGTCCCCGGCGCGGTCAGTTTCAACAGTGTCTGGGACAGGCTGTTGAAAAAGCCGAGGCGCGACACCCGGCGCTGGAAAGGGAGAAACTCCCTCAGAAAAGGGTTTTTATCCTCCGGCGCCAGGGCGGCGTCGATGAAGCTCTCCAGCGCCGCCTCGTACTCGGCGCTCGGGTTCGCCCACGAGGTGGCCGTCTTCGCCTCGCGGGCGGCTTTCAGCATATAGCCTTTCATCCGCTCCCGGAGAGAGGCCAACCTCTTCTCGTCCGCCTCCCCCGGCGGCCACGCGCCGAGCAGGGCCTGGTAGAACAGATACTCATCGTCGGCCGAGGGGGCGGGCCGTCCGTCCAGCCTCGTTTTCTTCGCCCGGTTCAGCCTTTTGAACCGCGTCAACGCCCTGCCCCACTCTTCCGGCGTCTCCGACAGGACGTTTATCCTCGCCCTCGCGTCTTCGCCCCTCTTGGTATCGTGGCTGGACAAAAGCGACAGCGCATGGGGCCAGCTCCGGGCCCGCTCCTGCATCGCCCGGTGGAAAGAGGCCGGAGAGGACCCTAAGCGCCCGGGGTCCGCCCCCACCTCGTTCAGCGAAACCAGGCGGTTATACCTGTAAAAAGCCGTGTCCTCCACCCCTTTGGCCATCACCGGCGCGGTGTACTGCTGGAAACGCATGGCGAAGCGGACGGCGCTCTTTTTGTATTCATCCCCAGCGCCCTCGGGCAGGTTCAGCAGGAGGGTGTCGCGGATGAAGCCGTAGACCGTCGCGTCGGCGCCGGGGTTCCTTTTCACCGCCTGGGCCGCGGCCCAGTCCACGTAGCTTTTGTCGCTGTCCGAGGCGCCATCCTCCGTTACGTATGTCCGGTACACGGGAAAACAGGCCACAAGCTCCGCCAGGGCGTCCCGCAGGCCGTTGAGAGTAAAATCCCTCGTCTTCCAGTCCATCTCCGACAGCCGGCTGAGCTGGTTGGCCAACACGTTCAGCTCGCTCGCCATGCTCATGCGCATGACGGTCTTCTTGCTCTGGTAAATCACTTCCTCCAGGGCGCGCTTTTCGCCGGTGAACCTGTTGTACACGCGGCTAAGGGCCTTCTCCGAGGCGGGGTCCACGAAAAGGCCGTTCAGGGCGCAGGCGAATTCATATCCCGTGGTCCCGTGTATGGGCCAGTCCTCCGGCAGCCGCTCGTAGGAGGCCAGTATCTTCTCTACCACAAGGTAGACGGGCATGACCTCCTCCCGCCCGCCGGTCCGGCCCTCCGTCAGCGCCGCGGCGGCCTTGCCCAGCAGCAGCCGCAGGTATCCAAGCGGATCATAAAGCCCGTCGGGGTGGTCTATACGAAGACCGTGGACGCCACCCGAGCGGACAAACTCCAGCATCAGGCCATGGGTGGCGTCGAAGACTTTTTCGTTCTCCGTCCTCAGGCCCGCCAGGTCGTTAATGTCAAAAAAGCGCCTGTAGTTTATCTCGTCCGCCGCCACCCTCCAGTAAGCGAGACGCCAGGCCTGCGCCTCCAGCAGATGGTGCAACCCCCTGAAGCTGTCCGGCTCCCCCGGATTGCCGTTCAGCTCGGCGACGCTCTCCTCCACGTGGGCGCGTATCTCCGGCGAGGAGGCGGCGAGCCCCGCGAGGCGCTTCTTGTGTATCTCCTTGTCCCGGCTTCTCTCATCCCTCATCCTCCGGCCCGACGCGGAGCGGTCAGGCAGCTTGGAAAGGGCCGTGACAAGGCTCTGGAACTGCTCCAGCAGGCCGCTGTCCTCCCCCAGGCGGGCGGCAAGGGTTTCCATCCGGCGATAGAGTATCCTCGGATACTCCCGCGGGTCTATGGGGAACCTGTGCTCATGGTAAAAGACACTGAACGACCCCTCCTCCGCGTCGAAGACCAGCTTCAGGGCCCCCTTCTCGAGCAAAGCCCCGTAATGCTCCGCCAATACAGGAACAAGTATCTTGCCGCGCAACTCCTGCTTGACGGGGCTCCAGTCTATGTCGAAAAAATCGGCGTAAAGCGACGCCTGGCCGTTCTCCAGCGTGTCAAGCCACCATGCGTTGTCGGCGCCCATAACGCCCATGTGGTTCGGCACGATGTCGAGGATCAACCCCATGCCGCGCTCCTCCAGCGCGTCCGCCAGGCGGCTGAAATCCTCGCGGGACCCGATCTCCGGATTCAGCGAGTCATGGTCGACCACGTCGTAGCCATGGGCGCTGCCGGGCCTCGCCTTGAGAACGGGTGACATGTAGACATGGCTTGCTCCAAGGCTGTCGAGATACGGCAAAAGCTCCGCCGCGCTGGCAAAGGTGAAATCGCGGCTCATCTGGAGCCGGTACACAGCGCGGGGTATGACGGCCTTCGGCGGCTCGGGCGCAGGGCGCGGCTTCCTCCCCTCCCGGACGAACATGGCGGCTGTCTGGGCCGTCCGCTCATCATCCGGGAAATCCTCCAGGTAGACCTTGATCCTCCTCCGCCAGTTCGGGTATCCTTCCACGGCGCCGGGCATGTTCACCTGGTCACGCGACCCGAACAGGTCCTCGAGCTGCGTGAGCGCCACCTTCGACGGCGTCCGCGCAAGGTAGGCGTGAACCGCCAGGGCAAGCTCCGGCGTCATCCTGGGCGTCGCGCCGGGATCGAGGTCCATCCCCTCGGGCAAAAGCCCCTCCCGCTCGAGCGCCACCAGGAGCCTGGCCCTCTCCCGCGCCCGTTCAACGGTCTGGTTCTCGCGCTGCTCGATGGCGGGGAAAAGATCGAGCTCGGAACGGACGGCCAGGTCGCGCCCCTCCCAGTATCCGGCCAGCGTCGGCAGGTCGTGGGTCGTGACGGCGGCCACGGCCTTTTCCGGGTAATCCCCCGGCTGTTTGAAGGCGCCCTCACCGTCCTTTTCGAAATAGAACAGGCGGTAAGACAGCGCTCCCGCCTGGTCCATCGCCTCCCGCACCTCCACCGGCACGGTGCCAAGGTCCTCGCCGACGATCAGGCACTCCCGTCTCCGGCTTTCAAGGGCCAGTATCCCCATAAGGTCGCCGAAAGGATATGCGACATACGCCCCGTCGGCCGGTTTCCCGCCCGGCGGTATCCAGAAAAGACGCATCAGCCCCATCACGTGGTCCACCCTCAACGCGCCGGAGCTTGCCATGTTGCTTCGCAGCGTGGCGATGAACGGCTCATAGGCCGCCTCCTTGAGCCGCGCCGGGATCATCGGCGGCAGGCCCCAGTCCTGCCCGTTCAAGTTGAAATCGTCCGGCGGCGCCCCTACTCCCGCCCCGGTGGCGTATATGTCCTGGTTCGCCCAGGCCTCCGCGCCGCCGCGATCCACGCTCACGGCAAGGTCCTGGAAAAGACCCACCCCGAGACGGCTTTCCATGGAGGCGCGCCCCACCGCCTCCAGCTGGAGCCTGGCCTGCCACTGAAGGTATTGGTAAAACTCCACCCTGCCGCGCCGCTGTTCGGCGAAACGGGCCACAGCCTGCGACGAAGGGGAGCGATACTCCTCCGGCCACACCGGCCAGCCCCACACGCTCTCGTCCTCGTCGTGGAAGCTTTCCTGCAAAGCCTCGAACAGCGCGTGGCGATAGAGGGCCTCGCCGCCTTCGGCCTGGAATCTTCTGAACTCGCGGCCACGCTCGTCCTCGGGCGAGAGACGGCGCTTTGCGAACTCGCGGAACAGCGCCTCCAGGACGGGCTTTTTCAGCGCCATCACCGCCGCGTAGTCCACGAGGTCGCCCCGCCTGACGGCGCGCAGCCTGCTCTGGAAATCCGTCGCGCGGGTCATCCGCCGCGCCTCCTGGCATCCGCCGAACTCCGCGATCGCCTCCACGTCCAGGTACAGGACGTTCAGGAACATCCTGCTGGAGGGCCCATAGGGACTGCAGGCGTTCGGATTGTGAGGGAAAAGGGAGTGCAGCGGGTTCACCCCCACGATGTCCGCGCCAAGCCCGCCCGCCTGGTCCACGAGGTTCCTGAGATCCGTGTAGTCGCCGATCCCCCAGTTCCGGCGGGATCGCAGGGAGTACAGTTGCGCCATCGGCCCCCACACCCGCCCCTCGCCCTCCAGCGCCGGGGGGGTGTAGCAGGTCTCCGGGGCCACGATCAGCCTCATGGCCGCTGATACGCCGCCGCCCGTTATCTCCAGCGTGTGATATCCAAGGCCCGGACTCCCTCCCAGGATGAAGACGCGGCGGCTGTACGAGACACCGTCGAAAACAGCCCGGCCTGTCTCCTCCAGATCGCCGGGGCGTAACGTCCCCCCCGTCTCACCAGCGTCCTCGCGGAAGAGCTTCCAGGAAAGAGCGCCGCCGAGGGCGCTTTCGGGCAGGGAGACGGGGAAGCGGAGTGGGAATGCGGTCTCCCTCTCCACGATGACCGGCGGCAGGGGGCGCGTCCACTGTTTTTTCTCCTCCATGGCGAGGGTCTCCGCCTGCCGCCTCTCGTCCTCGACAGGCAGGCCCATGGCCCCAAGCAACGCCTTCTTCGTCTCCTGGGAGACGGCGTGGCGTTGGCCCCATATGTCTGTGTATTCGGGGAGTATCCCGAAAAGCTCCGCCAGCCTGTCCAGGGCGTCCTGTCCGTTCATGACGGCTCTTCCGGCGGCTTCAGGAGGAACAACGCCACGGACCACGGGGAAGCGTATCCCTCCGCCAGCGCCTCTTGCGCCTTTTCGCCGAAGATGTAAAGCGTCCTCGCGTTCCGGCGCGTCTCCATGGGCGCGGCCTCATCGTTGAGATTGGCCATCAGCTCGAAGGCGGCCCCATCTTCGAAGGCCCAGTAGACCAGCGCCGCCCCCGGCGGAGAGGTTTTGTAACGGGCGCTCGTGATTCGCGATTTTCCGAGCCTTGGGACTATCTCTCTTTTGCGGATATCGAGCAGCTCCCGGTGGAACTGCATCCATTCCCTGGCCTCTTCAGTCTCCGTCTCGGCCCAGTCCAGAGTCGAATCGAGGAACGTCTTCTCGATGTTAGGGTCCGGGATGCGCCCTCGGACTTTCGGATCGGAGAACTCCGGGAAACGCGAGAATTCCTCCCGCCTGCCCCTGGCCACGCTTTCGGCAAGCTCCGGACCGAAGTCGCAGAAGAACAGGAAAGGCTTCCGGCATCCCCACTCCTGTCCCATGAAGAGCAACGGCGGCGAGGGGGAAAGCAGGACAACAGCCGTGGCGGCGCGGACGGCCTCCATGGAGGCGAGGCTCGTTATCCGCTCCCCGAATGCGCGGTTGCCCACCTGGTCATGGTTCTGCAAAAAGGAGACGAAAGCCTGCGGGGGCAGATGAGCGCTGGGCTCTCCCCGTCTTTCCCCGCCACGGTAGGCCGATGGTTCGCCCTGGTAGTCAAACCCCTCGGCAAGGCACCGGCCGAGGCGGCGGGCGGGGGCGTCGGCGTAGTCGGCGTAATATCCTCCCGCCTCGCCCGTGGTTAGAACGTGGAGGACATGGTGAACGTCGTCGTTCCACTGGGCCGTGTAAAGTCGCGGGCGCCCGGCGCCGTCGCGCTCAATGTATCGGGCGGCGTTGTTGTCGTTCTCGAGGACGAGGTGGACGAGCCTGCTAGCGCCCGGACCTTCGCGGACGACGCGGGCTATCTCCTCCAGGATGTCGGGGCTGGAGTCGTCCTTTATGGCGTGGACGGCGTCGAGGCGCAGCCCGTCGAAGTTATACTCCGTGAGCCAGTAAAGGGCGTTGTCCACGAAAAACCGGCGGGGCCAACGGCTGTCCTTTCCATCGAAGTTTATCGCGTCGCCCCACGGGGTTTTATGGCGGCTCGTGAAGAACGCCGGGGCATATGAGCGAAGATAGTTGCCCTCCGGCCCGAAATGATTATAGACCACGTCCAGGAAGACCATGAGGCCCATCTCGTGGGCGGTCTGGATGAACTCTTTCAAATCGTCGGGCGTCCCGTACCGCGCCTCCGGGGCGAAGATGTAGACTCCGTCGTAGCCCCAGCCCCGCGTCCCCGGAAAGTCGGCCACGGGCATAAGCTCCACCGCCGTGACGCCCAGATCGGCGAGGCGGCCCAGCTTCTCCTTCGCCGCGGCGAACGTCCCCTCAGGCGTAAAAGTCCCCACGTGCATCTCATATATAACCGCCTCCTCGAAAGGCCGCCCCGTCCAACTCCCGTCGCGCCATTCGAAACGGGCGGGATCGATCATCTGGCTGTCGCCGTGGACATCGTCAGGCTGGTATCGCGAGGCGGGGTCGGGGACCTTCAGCCCGCCGTCGATGATGAAGGAGTATCGCGAGCCATGCGAGGCCAGGTCTGTGGTAATGGTTTTCCATCCGTCCCCCTCGGCCGTCATGGGCAGTTTTTCCGTCTCGCCGCCCGCGGCCAGAGCGAGCTCCACCTTCTCCGCCGCCGGAGCCCAGAGGCGGAACCGGACGGCGCCGTCCTGCTCCACCCGCGCTCCGAAGGACATATCGAAAGCGCGTCTTGTCATGCCGCCGCCACGCGCGCCGGCCCCGCTTCCGTCCGGCGATGTCTCATCCCAGCTCGATCCTGTCCTGGGCCATGTGCGTCAGGCCGACTATGAGGGTAAGGTACTCGCGCAGATGCCGGGTCAGCAGAAAGTTATCCCGGACAAAATCCTTCGCCTTGGCGCCGATGCTCTCGAGCGTCTGGCGCCTGCGCAGAAGATACCGTATCCGCATCGCCGCCCCCTCGGGGGTATTCACCAGGAAGCCGGTGTGATGGTTGATGACCTGCAGGCGGATGCCGCCCGTGTCCCCGCCGATGACCGGCTTGCCCTTCCACATCGCCTCCGCCACTGTCAGGCCGAACCCCTCCCTGGTCGATTTCTGCAGGACGATGTCCGCCACGCGCTGCAACGCGTTTATGGTCCGGTGCTCGTCCGGGGCGAGCAGCAGGACGTGGACATCCGGATCCTCCGCCGCCGCGGCGAGCGCCTCTTGGTATACCGCCTCCCCTTCCGGGTCGTCGGTGGCCCCTCCCCCGGCGAGGACGAGCTGCAGCGAGGGGATGTGTTTCGTGGCCATGCGGTAGGCGCGGATCACTCCCAGGGGGTCCTTGAACCTGTCGTAGCGGGAGACCTGGAGGATTATGGGCCTTTCCGGGTCCAGGCCGAACCGCTCGTAAACGGCGGCCGTCTCGGCCTCCGGCAGGTCTATATTCTTCTCGCTCAGCGGGTCTATGCTGGGCGGGACAAGATACTCGGGGCTCGGCAGCGCCTGGGCGAAGGCGGCCAGGGAGAAGATGCTGGCGTCGTAACCCGCGACGAAATCGCGAAGATATCTCCAGACGGGGCGATACGGCCTGCTGATGTCTATGTGGCAGCGCCAGATCCATTTGCCTTTCCTGTCCGGTACAAGCTTTCGCAACGGGGCGGGCTGGGGGTCGTGTATGAACACCATGTCCGCCTCCCTGAGGGAGTCCCTTAGCCTTTCGGCGTTTTCGGCGTTGGTTTTCTCGTAGTTTTCGAACTGCCTGTCGGGGATCATTATCTGCGCGCCTTGCAGGCCGTTGTGCATGTTCTTGGTGCACTCGTAGAACTCCCCTTCGCCGGAGATCACCTCCCAGCTTGCGTCGAGGCCCAGCTCTTTCATCAGCGGGACCAGCTTGTTCAATATCTCCGCCACGCCCCCGCCGACCCGGGTGGAGTTGACATGAACCACCTTCATTCCCTTCAAGGGCATCGCCAGCTGGTAGAGATGGTCTATCACGTCCTCGCCGGCGACCTCGGCGTAGGCTTCAAGCATGGAGCTTGTCATCGTCCCTCCCCGAAATAGTCCGTGAATATGGACGCGATCTGCTCGCGCAGCTGAACCAGGGTCACAAAATAGGGGTCCACGTCCGCCAGCCGGGCGATGAGGTCCGAGTACTTGTCCCCCCAGCCTTCAAGCCACGCGCGGAAATCGTCGATCCCTTCCGGGGGGCGGCGGCGGGAGTCTATGAAATGGTAAAAGACGCTGCTTGTGGACATATGGGAGACCGCATCGCCCAGGTTCTCGGGACGGTCTATACTCTTTTTCGTGTCGAAGACGACGATCTGCGAGCGGATGAACTCGAACTGCCTGTCGATGTGCGCCCAGGTCAGAAACTCCGTTTCGTCCAGCCGCTCCTCGATGATCTCCAGCATCTCGAGGCGCAGCTCGTCCATGTCGGAGTATTCGGACGGGTCTATGGCGGAAAGTCTCTCGCCGAGCTTGAAGTCCCGCGCCTCGTGGCGGACCCATTCGGCGAAGTCGTTATGATACTCCCTCTCCTCGAACCCCGGGCGCAACAGGCCGCCCCAGAAGTGAAAATAGACGCTGCTAGGATCGACGGTCTGCAGGTGGAGCCGAAGCTCCTTGAGGTTCTGCGCCTTCCTGCCCGTGGCGATGGCGATGAGGGCGCAGTCCCTGATGGTGAACGAACCCGCGCCGTCCTCCGTTCCGCCCGTTTCGGCGTTCGCGTCACTCATGGCCCACCACGCTCATGGCGTCATTATAAACCCTGACGCCCATATTTTAAGAGGTAAAAATTTCCCTGCCGCATGGGCGCGCCTTCAAAGCCCGGGGCCAGGCGCCTAAAACGCCGGATGACGCGGCGGCGCTGTGTTAAACTTTAGCCTTGGAAACCACCCCCTCGGGGGCAGCCGAAACGAAGAGCGAACGACGAATGGGATTATTCCAGCCGAGGCCTGGCGGCGCCAGGCTGAGTCCGGCTGTTGTCAAATTCATCATATTCTTGTTTTTTGCCTTGGCCGTCGCGGCGGCGTTCAAATACACGGACATTGGATACTACTTCAGCAGGGAATTCATTGAAAAGACGCTCGACCGCCTCGGCGTCTGGGCGCCGGCGGGGTTTGTGTTGATATACGCCGTGGGTACCACCCTGGGCGTTCCGGGGACCATCATGACCATTCTCGGGGGAGTTCTGTTCGGCAGCCTGTTGGGGACGGTCCTGGTCGTTATAGGGGCCACTACAGGGGCCTGTTGCGCCTTCCTGGTCGCCCGGTTCCTGGCCAGGGATTTCATCGCGGAGAGATTCGGCTCGGCGCCGTGGTTCAAGAGGCTCGACCGGGGGATAAAAGAAGAGGGGATATATTTCATCCTCTTCGTCCGCCTAGTGCCGATATTCCCCTTCAACGGGCTCAACTTCGCCACGGGGCTCACCAACGTGAGGTTTCGCGACTATCTTTTGGGCACCTTCCTGGGGATCATCCCCGCAAGCTTCATATTCGTGAACGCCGCCGCCCAGGCCGCCGAGGCCGCCGCGGGGGAGAGGGTAGGCCCCGGTCTTTTCGTCTCCCTTGCGCTTTTGGGGATGTTGGCGCTTGTCCCCGTGGCTTACAAGAGATACAAAGGCGCGGGGGATCATCGGGAGGGGGGCGGCCCCGATAGTGAAAGTTTTTCGGATAGGAAAGGCAAATGAATGGAGGAGCGATATGTATGACCTCGTAATCATCGGAGGGGGGCCGGCCGGGATAACGGCCGCCATTTACGCCATGAGGGCGCGGCTGAAGACCGTGGTGGTGGAGAAGCTGGGCGTCGGAGGGCAGATAGCGTTGTCGGACATAATAGAAAACTACCCCGGGTTTCCATCCCTCTCCGGCATGGATCTGATGAAGCACTTCGAGGACCACGCCAAGAACGTGGAGACGGAGTTTTTGTTCACCGAGGTCGCCGGGATCGAGGCGGACGGTGACAAGAGGATCATCCGAACCTCCAAGGAGCCGCTGGAGACAAAGTCCGTGATAATCTGCTCCGGCGCCGAGCCGAAAAGGCTCGGGTTCAAGGGAGAGATGGAGTACGCCGGGCGGGGGATATCGAACTGCGGCACCTGCGACGGGCCGTTTTACAGGAACAAGCCGGTGGCCGTTATAGGCGGCGGCGACACGGCGGTCAAGGAATCGATATACCTCTCCAGGCTGGCGAGCAAGGTCTACCACGTCCACAGGCGCGACAGGCTCCGCGCCGAAAAGATTCTGCAGGAGAGGATCCAGGGCCGCGACAACATAGAGTTCGTCTGGAAGAGCGTGGCCGAGGAAGCGCTCGGCGACGAGTCGGGCGTGACGGGGCTGAGGGTGAAAAACGTGGATACGGGCGAAATGCGGGACCTGGCCGTATACGGCATTTTTGTCTTCGTCGGCATAAAGCCGAACACCGGCTTCATAGACGTGGACAAAGACGAGCAGGGCTTCATCAAGGTCAACGAGAACATGGAGACTTCCATGCCCGGCGTGTTCGCCGCGGGCGACTGCCGGGTGACTCCCCTGCGCCAGGTGGCCACGGCGGTGGGCGACGCGGCCATAGCGGCCTACAAGGCAGAGGAGTACGTCTCCGAGCTTGAAGGCCGGGCCTACGAGAAGACGCCGGGGGCCTGAACAGGCGGCCAGGGCAAAAGGGAGATGGCGAAACGCGCTTGGATGGATTTTCGGATGCGCTTGAGCGGGTTTGAAAACGGACAGGCCTTTTTCCCTCGCGGCGCCCTCCCTCCGGGAGGAGGGGCAGGGTGAGCCGTCCGGCGTACGCCCGCAACCGGCGCGCCTGGAGGATTTACAACGACCACAGGATCGAGCGGGCTCTCCAGATAGACCCGGAGAAGGGGAGAGTGGCCTTCCACGTCATCCCCTACCTCCTGAGCACGAACCATCCCGCCCTACCCGGATACATCGAGGGCGAGGCCGCCCCTGGAGGAATATACCTTTACACCCCGGGGAAAGAGACCGGGAGCGCCGTGCGGCGCGCGTTCCCGGAATACGACTTCGACAGGGTGGAAGCCACCCGGGGCGTGACCAGGCTGACGGTGGTGTCCCTGCTCATCATGGGCTCCATCGGCGCCGTGGCCCAGACCAAAAAGTCGGACTATGACTACTGGGTCGTCGTCGACGAATCCGCCATGTCCCCGGAGGAGCTGGATGCCCTGAAGGCCAAGCTCGGCGCCATCAAGGCCTGGACCGTGGAAAAGAAGATCGAGGCCCATTTTTTCATCTCCGACGTGACCAGGGCGAAAAACAACGATTTCGGCGAGACCGACAAGGAGTCCGCCGGATCCGCGCAGGCGGCGATCCTGAAGGAGGAGTTCTACAGGACGTTCATCCTCGCCGCGGGAAAGGAGCCGGTATGGTCCGCCCTCCCGCCGGGGCTGGACAAGGAGGAATACGAGAAGAACAAGGAGATGATGTTCGACGGGGGGGAAGTGGACGAGGCGGAGATGGTGGACCTCGGCGCGGCGGAGCCGATACCGATGGAGGAGCTTTTCGGGGCGTTGTTGTGGCAGTTCAACAAGGCCATGGAAAGCCCCCACAAGTCCGTCCTCAAGATGGCCCTCATAGAGACATTCATAAACGCCGGCCCCGGCGCGAAACTCTTGTGCGACATACTCAAAGGCGCCGTCCACGGGAACCCGGAGATGTCCCACCAGGCGGACCCTTACCTGCTGATGTTCGACTACGTCCATCGCGGCTACCTGAAGGCCAAACGCAAGGCCGAGGCGAAGACGCTGGAGAAATGTTTTTTTCTGAAGTCTTTCGACGCGCCCGTGGGGGGGCTGGAGGACGACGAGGGACTGCCTTACAAGGAAAGGACGCTCAGGCTCCTTTTGCGCCGGTGGAAATGGGACGAGAAGACCGTCCAGGACATGAACGGTTTTTCCTCCTGGGACTTCAAGAAGGTCGCGGCCCTGGCCTCATCCCTGCACAACTTCATGCTGGCGGTCTACAGGAGGCTGACCGACCGCGTGGCCCGCAAGCCCAACGTGGAGAGGATCATAACCGACACCGACCTGACGCTGCTGGGGCGCAAGCTCTTCACGCTCTACTCGAAAAAACCGGGGAAGATAGAATACCTGAAACGGGTCATGGACGAGCTGGAGGGGCTGGACGCCGTCTCTTTCATCGCGGAGATAAAGCACGGCCGCAGACCTGTCTGGACGGTCTGCAAAGGCAACATAACAAGCCGCGTGGCCAAGGGGGGGAGCGTCAAGGAAATCGCCGTAAAGAGCGCGCCGGACCCCGTGGAGCTTCTGGCCTGGTTGAGGCTGAACAGGGTTTCCAGGAAGAACACGTTCTTCTACCTCATACCCAGCGAGTCGCCCGTCTCCCTGACCGACCTGCAGGAGCTGATGGACAGGATCACGTCGATATTCCCGGACATGGACCTGGCCTCCCTGGCGAAGGAGGACCTGCTGTCCAGGGCGGTGGTGGAGCGGGCTCTCGTAGTGGTGAACTTCACCACCCCCCGGTGGGAAAGTGAGGTGGAATCCCTGCACGTGATTTACATGAACAGCTGGGGAGAGGTCTACTGCCACGCCCTCTCCGCCGCCGAGGGCTACTCCAAGCTGCTGGACATCCTCCTGCAGACGAGGGAGAACAGCTTTTCCGTCCACGACGCCTCGGTGTTCGATATCTACGTCCCCAAGGGGGACAACAGGACGCGCCTTCGGACGAGGATCAGCGATTTTTTGATGAGCAGGTTCCTGCCGAGGCGGCCGGGGGCGCCGCGGCCCAGGTGAGCGCGACCTCTCCGCCATGCGCGTGATATCCATAATCGTCCCCGCCCTCCGGGAGGGAAGCGCCGTCGCGCGGCTGGCCTCGGCTTTCAAGGGAACGCCGGGCGTTACTTTCGTCGCCGCCCTCGCCGAGGGCGACGATGAGACGGAGGAGCCCGAGAAGAGGCCCGGCGTGACGGTCGTCAGGTCCGCCCCGGGACGGGGAACGCAGATGAACGCGGGGGCCATGGTGGCGGAAGGGGATATCCTGCTCTTCCTGCACGCCGACACCCGCATAGACCCCCGCTCTCTCGGTAAAGCCCGGGCCGTGATGGAGCGGCCGGACGTGGCGCTCGGTTTTTACAGACTCAGGATAGACTCACCGTCGCCGAAGGCCGGGATAATCTCCGCCGCGGCGAACGTCCGGTGCGCCCTGCTCAAAACTCCCTACGGCGACCAGGTGTTCTTCCTGAGAAGGGAGGTGTTCGAAAAAATCGGCGGCTTTCCCGATGTCCCTCTGATGGAGGACGCGGCGCTGGCCGCGGCGGCAAAACGGATCGGCGGGCTGGCCCGGCTGGACGATTTCGCCGTGACCTCCGCCCGGCGGTGGGAGAGGCGCGGCTACCTGAAAAACACGTTGCGGAACTGGTCGATCGCGCTGGCCTGGAAGGCCGGCGTCGGACCGGAGAAGTTATACAAAATATATTACGGCGCGGATAAAAGGCCGCGGGGGCGGGATCAGCCCTCCTGCTCCGGCTGATATTTTTCCACCACCGGCGCCGCGGGCTTTCGCACAAGCCCCTCGAAAGCGTTCACCAGGGAAGGGTCGTCCCACTTGCCGGGGCCTACCAGGTGGTGCATCACTATGCCGTTCTTGTCGATCAGGAAAGTCTCCGGAACTCCGGTGATGCCGTACTGGGAGGAGACCTCCTGTTCCGGGTCCAGCGCCACGGGGAATGTCAGCCCCAGCTCCTCCATGAAAGGACCGACGAGCGAGGTGTCTTCGTCTATGCTGATGGTGAGCATGGCGAAATCCTCGTCCTTGAACATTTCGTGCAGTTTCTGCATGGAAGGCATCTCCTCCCGGCAGGGAGGGCACCACGTGGCCCATATGTTCAGGAAAACGATCTTGCCCCTGTAATCCGACAGCCTCATCTGGCCGCCGCCAAGGGTAGGCAGGGTGAAGTCCGGCGCGGGCTGGCCGTCCATCTTCGTCTGGGGCTGGCCGGAGGGCTGGACCTCCGACACGGGCCTTATGGGCTCCTCAAGGCTCTTCTCGATCTTCCAGAAACCCGTGACAACGATCATCGCCACCATGAGCGTCCCGAAGGGGATCCATTTCAGCCTGTCTTCCGCCGCAACGTCCATCCTTACCTCGCTTGTTCTCATTCGTTTAAAGTGTAATCGCTTCCAGGAAGCCTTTCAATATCCATGTGACCCTCCCGCCGGGGTTTTTCGTTTTCCCGTTTTGACACGGGAGCGGTTATCGTCTACCATCCGAGCTTTACCTTCTTAGGCTGACGACACGATGAGAGCCATCCATCTGAAACCGGACCGGCCGTCCTACAAGCCGTTGCGCGAGGCGGCGGAGATCGTGCTGGACGGCGGGGTAATGGTCTACCCCACGGACACCATCTACGGCCTGGGTTGCGACGCCTTTTCGAAAAGCTCCATAGAGCGCATATCCCGCATCAAGAAGCGCGACCCGGCCAAACCCTTCTCCTTCGTGTGCCACGACATAGGCCAGATAAGCGAGTTCGCTTTCGTCTCCAACTGGGCCTACAGGCTCGTCAAAAAGCTCCTTCCCGGGCCTTACACGTTCATACTGGAGGCCCGCAAGACGAACATACCCAAGAAGATGCTGGGCAAAAGAAACACCGTCGGCGTGCGGATTCCGGGCTCTCCGATCTGCCAGCGGCTGGTGGAGCTTGTCGGCCATCCCATAGTCTCCACCTCCGTCAACCTTGCCGGTGGCGAACCCCTGACAGACCCGGTCATGCTGCCGGAGGATTTTTCGCGCTACATAGACATCATAATCTCCGTCGGCCCCCTCGTCTCCGTCCCGTCCACGGTGGTCGATCTCACCGGCGAAGAGCCTGTCGTCCTCCGCGAGGGAAAAGGCGCCATCACGTGGCAAGCCGGCGGGGCCTGAAAAAACCGGCCTCGTTTTGTAAAGCGGGTGGTGTTTATTTACAGGACATGTGATAAATGTGGCTTTTACTGTCAAGCATATTCACTTTCACTTTCTGGGCGCTTTTCGGCGCTTATATTTTTTTCGACCTCTACTTGGATTACCCGGCCTCTTCTCTACCTTTCTTTCTTTTGTCCCGCTTGATAGGCATCTATAATATTCTGGCGATTGTCTATTGCATCGTTCGATTCAAAAGCTACAAGAAATCGTTGATAATCGCTTCCATGATCATGTATACCGTCCCCTTGGTTGGGGTCGGCGGTTTCTTCTTCTGGCTATTTTTTGGTTTTGCGATGTGAGATTGGAGGAAGTCACGCGCCGGGACTCGATTATCCTGCAGCGAAAAAATTCAGGAGCTTTATAAATCAATGACCGACATACACGCCATGCGCCACTCCGCGGCGCACGTCATGGCGGAGGCGATACAGAGGTTGTACCCGAACGCGCAGTTCGCCTACGGCCCGGAGACGGAGGAAGGTTTTTATTACGACGTCAATATACCCGACGGCCATATCACGGAAGAAGACCTGCCCAAAATCCAGAAGATCATGAAGGAGATAATAAAGGGCAAACACGAGTTCGTCCGCGAGGATATCCCGCGCGAACAGGCCCTGGAAATCTTCGCGGACCAGAAATTCAAGGTCCTCACGCTGGAAAACCAGCTTAAGGATGAGAAGACCGTCTCCATCTACCGGCAGGGGAATTTCGTCGATCTTTGCCGCGGCCCGCACGTCGAAAACACGAAGCAGATAAAAGCGTTCAAGGTGGACAGGATAGCGGGCTCCTACTGGCTGGGCGACTCGAAAAACGAGCCGTTGCAGCGCGTTTACGGGCTGTGCTTCCCCACAAAGGAGGAGCTGAAGGAGCATCAAAGGCGGCTGGAGGAGGCGAAAAAGCGCGACCACCGGCTGATCGCAAAGAAGCTGAAGCTCTTCTCGTGGCACGAGGAGGGGCCGGGGTTTCCCTTCATGCTGCCGAAGGGCAGGACGATATTCAACCTGCTGGTGGACTATAACAGGAGAAAAAACACCGAGCGCGGCTTCGTGGAGATACACACCCCGCAGATGCTGGTCGAGGACCTGTGGGCCACCTCCGGCCATACCGGCTACTATCGGGAGAACATGTACTTTTCCGAGGTGGACGAGCGCTCGTTCGCCATAAAGCCGATGAATTGCCCCGGCGGAGTCCTCGTCTACAAGGAGGAGCGGCGCTCATACCGCGACCTGCCCATGCGCGTGGCCGAGTTCGGCCTGGTGAGCCGCCACGAGCTCTCCGGCGTGCTCAGCGGCCTGTTCCGCGCCCGCGCCTTCACACAGGACGACGCGCACATCTACCTCGACATGAAGGACCTCAAGGCCGAGATACAGGACATCGTCGACCACACCATGGAGGTCTACCGCGACTTCGGGTTCGACGACTACACGATCTACGTCGCCACCAGGCCGGAGAAGGCCATAGGCGAGCCGGAGGCGTGGGAGCGGGCGACGCGGATACTGATGGAAGCGCTTGATGAGAAGAATCTGAAGTACGGCGTCAAGGAAGGGGAAGGCGCCTTCTACGGGCCGAAAATAGAGTTCAACGTCAAGGACTGCATCGGGCGGCCGTGGCAGCTTGGCACGGTGCAGGTGGACTTTTTCCTGCCGGAGAGGTTCGGGCTGGAGTTCATCGGCGAGGACGGAAGGGCCCATCGCCCGGCCATGCTCCACCGCGCCATATTCGGCTCGCTGGAGCGCTTCATCGGGGTGCTCATAGAGCATACCATGGGCGCGTTCCCCGTCTGGCTGACGCCGGTCCAGGCGATTGTCCTGCCCATTACGGACAACCAGAACGACTACGCGGAAAAGGTCCGGCGCCAGCTGACCGCCGAAGGGGCGCGGGTGGAGGCGGACATCTCCTCGGAGCGGGTGCAGAAGAAGATAAGGGAGGCGCAGCTGCAGAAAATACCCTACATGCTCGTCGCGGGCCCCCGCGAGGCGGAGAATGGGACGGTCTCCGTCAGGCTCAGGTCCGGCGTCGACCTTGGGGCCATGAGCCTGGAGGATTTTTTGAGCGGCCTGCGGGAAATGGAAAAGACGAAATCGGACCGGCTGTGGCCGGGGGAGGAGGGCGAGAAATAAATGGCGAAGGAAAGCTCTTTTGACATAGTTTCAAAGGTTGACATGCAGGAGGTGTCCAACGCCATCAACCAGGCCATGGCGGAGATCAGGCAGCGGTACGATTTCAAGGGCTCGAAGTCCGAAATAACCCTCGACCAGAAGGCGGGGACGATAAACATCCTCGCCGACGACGATCTGAAGCTCAAGAGCGTCGTGGACATCCTCCAGTCAAAGCTTGTCCGGCGGGGAGTGGCGCTGAAGGCGCTGGACTACGGCCCCGTCGAAAAAGCCACCGGCGGCATGGCAAGGCAGGTGATAACCCTGCAGCAGGGCATCCCCACGGAGAAGGCCAAGGAGATAGTGAAGCTCATCAAGAACATGAAGCTCAAAGTCCAGGGCGCCATCCAGGGCGACCAGGTGCGCGTCACCGGCAAGAAAAAAGACGACCTGCAAGCGGTCATCGCCGCGCTGAAGGAGAAGGATTTCGGCATAGATATGCAGTTCATCAATTACAGGTAGCCTCTTGGTCCCCCTCTTCATCGTCGACGCCTTCGCCGAAAAACCCTTCAGCGGAAACCCCGCCGCCGTCTGCCTGCTGCTGGACGAGGAGAGGCCGGATGAATGGAAACAATACCTCGCCGCGGAGATGAACCTTTCCGAGACGGCCTTTGTCACACGCGGGAAAGACGGCGCCGAAAATATTTTCGGTCTGCGGTGGTTCACACCAGCGACGGAGGTAAACCTCTGCGGCCACGCGACCCTCGCTTCGGCCCACGTCCTATGGGAAGAGGGGATCGTCCCCTCGTCTGAAAAAATCATGTTCGAGACAAAAAGCGGCCCGCTGGAGGCGGCCCGGACGGCGGATGGGGTGAGCCTCGATTTCCCCGCCATAAACCCCGAGCCCGCCGCGCCGCCGATGGAGCTTGTGGAGGGCCTGGGGACGAACCCCCTGACCGTAAGAAAAGCGGGAGAGGATTTTATGGTGGAGCTTGCGTCGCCGGAGGCCGTGGAGGAACTGGCGCCGGATCTGCCGGTTCTGAAGCGTCTGGATTGCAGGGGAGTGATCGTGACCGCCCGCGGCGGGGAGGGGGCGGATTTTGTCTCGCGTTTTTTCGCGCCCTCGGCGGGGATAGACGAAGACCCCGTCACAGGCTCCGCCCATTGCTCCCTGGGCGTCTACTGGTCCCGGATGCTTGGCAGGAAGAAACTTTCCGCGAGGCAGCTTTCGAAAAGGGGCGGCTTTCTCAAGGTCGAAGTGAAAGAGAACCGCGTGATCCTCTCCGGCAAGGCCGTGACCGTGTTGAGAGGAGAGCTTGAGGCGCCGCCTGGGAACCGCCGCGCCGTCAACTCTCCTTGAATCTCCTGGTGTCGATCCCGTACTTTTTGATCTTGTACCACATGCTCCGCTCGGTGATGTTCAGGTCCTTCGCGGCGCGGTTCTGCCGCCAGCCGTTTCTCTCCAGGGCGGTGAGAATCAGGCTCTTCTCAAACTCGCTCACCATCTCGTCCAGTCCGCCGGTCTCCTCCGGCGGCATGGTGAAAAGTATCTCGTCCCCCTGCCTGACGCTGGGGGGGATATGCTCCACCCCCAGGGTGTCGCCGTCGCAGACCACCACCGCCCTTTCGATGGCGTTTTCCAGCTCGCGCACGTTCCCCGGCCACGAGTAGCCCGTCAGTCTTCCCATGGCGGCGGGGTCGATCCTTTTTATCTTCAGCCCGTTCTCGGCGCAGAACTTCTCCGCGAAATGCTCCGCCAGCGCCGGGATGTCGTCCTTTCGCTCCCGCAGCGGCGGCAGGGATATGACCAGGACGTTGAGCCTGTAGAACAGGTCGTTCCTGAACTGCCCCTCCTCTATGGCCTTCGAAAGGTTCCTGTTCGTCGCGGCGATGATCCTTATGTCCACCTTCCGCGGCTGGTGGCTTCCCACGCGCTCGACCTCCCGCTCCTGCATGGCCCGCAGAACCTTGGCCTGGGTGGAAAGCGCCATGTCGCCTATCTCGTCGAGGAAAAGCGTCCCCCCGTCCGCCGCCTCGAACTTGCCTATTCTGGCGTCGACCCCCGTGGCGACGTTGCTCTCTATCCCGAAAAGCTCCGCCTCCAGCAGGCTTTCGGGTATGGCGGAACAGTTCACTTTTATGAAGGGCTTCTCCGCGCGGCCGGAGTTGTAATGCACGGCCTTGGCGACAAGCTCCTTGCCGGAGCCGGTCTCACCGGTTATCAGGACGGTGGAGCGCACCCGCGCGGCGCGCTCGGTCATGTCGAAAACCTCCCTCATCCTGCCGGAGGAGCCTATTATGGAGTCGAACTTGAACCGCTCCCTGAGATCGAGCCTGAGACGGCGGTTTTCCATGACAAGCTTCCTGTTGGTGAGCGCGTTGTCCAGGTTGAGGTACAGGTCGTCGGGGTCCACGGGCTTGGTCAGGTAGTTGAAAGCCCCTTCCCTGATCGTCTCTATGGCGAGCTTTATGTCCCTGGACGCCGTGAGGATTATGACCGGCAGGTCCGGGTCCACGCCCTTGACGGCTTTCATCAGCTCCAGGCCGGACGTGTCCGGCATGAAATAGTCCAGCACCGCCGCCGAGAAGCGGCCCTCGCTCATCTCCTTCATGGCGTCGCGGAAGGTGAGGCAGGGCGTGACGTCATATTTTTTCTTGATCTTCAGGAAGTTGTCCACCATCTGGAGGGCGTTTATGTCATCGTCCACCACCAGTATGTTTTCCTTGACCGCCATACGCCCTACCCCTCCATCGTCCCCGGCGCGGACGAGAGGCCGCGTGGCCACGAAAACTCCAGGGCGAACCCCCTGCCGAGGCCGGAGACGGCTTTTATGGAGCCGCCGTGCAGGCCGATTATCTTCCTGACCGTAGGCAGCCCCAGCCCCACACCCTTTTTCCTGTGGCCGCCCTGGTGATATTCCTCGAACAGGGATTCCAGCTGTTCCTCGGCCACCCCCTGTCCGTCGTCGCTGACGCGGAGGAAGACATCCTCCCCCTCCGCCCTGGCGTCTATGTCTATCCGTGAGCGGGCGTGCTTCAAGGCGTTGCCGACAAGGTTCAAAAACACCCTCTCAAGCTGCGCCCTGTCGAACCTCGCCAAGACGGAGCCGGGTACCTGCGCCCTGCCCCCGGAAAGATGGGCGCCGTTGACGAAAACGTCTATCCTCCTCATCGCAAGCTCCGGCAGGCTGGCCTGCACGGCGGACTCCACCACCTTCATGATGTCGCCCTCCTCGACGTTGAGAACCAGCTTGCCGGATTTTATCTTGGCGTAGACGAGGATGTCCTCCACGAACCTTGCCGTGCGCTCCGTGGAGTTCGAAAGGTTGTCCACCATGGTGTAAAAACTCTCCGGGTCCGCCGTGGGGGAGACGCTTTTAAGGAGCCTCGCGTAGCCAGACACGGGGTTCAGAAGCGACAGCAGGTCATGGGTGAGGGAGAAGTATAGAAGCTCCTTTTCCTCCTCCCGCGCCACCACCTCCTCGAAAAGCCGCGAGTTCTCCACCGCCACGGCGCACTGCCTGGCCACCGCCTCCAGAAGCTCGGCGGACCTTTCGCCGTACAGCCCCTTCTTCGTGTAGCTCTGGACGGAGACAACCCCCACCACCCTGTCCTGGTAGATCATCGGCGCCCCAAGCCACGACTTCGCCGGGCGGCCGCCGTGGCGGATGCCAAGCTTCTCGCACTCCTCCACGGTGTCGTATTTCATCAGGAGAGGCTTGCGGTTTTTCACCACCCAGCTGTTCATTCCGTCGGAGAGAGGATAGACCTCCGGGCGGTCCAGACCGGACCCGGCGGCGAAGTAGCTCGCCAGGAACGAAAGCTCCTTCCGCGCGTCGTCATACACCACGACGTTCACCTCGTCGGTCTCCATCACCGTCCCGAGCCTGGCGACGATCTCCCTGGTCATGTCCTTCAAGGTGAGCTTGGAGGCTATGAGCCTGCCCACGGTGTTCACCGTCTCCAGGTCCTGCGCGCGGGCCTCCACGGTCTTGTTCTCCAGTATCCTGGCCGCCGTCTCGCCTATGTTCGCGGCCATGGCTTCCACGATCAGAAGGCTTTCAGGGTCCGGCGGAGCGGCGTCCCCCACGGCGGCGAAAAAAATTCCCCCCGCCTCGCCGTCCACTATCACGGGCGCCGCCACGGCATGGCGGAAACCGGCCCCCGTACAGTGGGGAAGGCTCGTCTTTCCAGAAGCCGCCCTCCCCGGCGAGCCGCCGGCAAGCGCCGCGCCGCAGACGCATCCCGGCGCGGAAAGACCGGTGAAACAGAACCGCGCGCCTTCCTCCCGCGAGATATCAAGCCCCGCCCTGCCGGAGCGAAGGCCGATCCTTATCCCGCCTCCGGAAAAACCCGGAAGACCAAGGAACTCGCGCAACACTTCTCCGAGCGCGCCGGCGAACTCATTCTCGGAGCATGATTTGTTCAGCCGGGAGACGATCTTCCGGTATTGTTCGAATCCTGAAGGCGTCAAAGAAGATGTCAAAGCTTGCTTTCCCCGCTCCCGGCTGACCGCGCAAAATTCCCCGTTGTCTCTAAAACAATTATAACCAAGACGGACGGTTTAAGCATCATTGACGATTTTATATATTTATATGATAATTAGTTCATAAATATAACGAATAGGCCGTAAACGGCAAAAGCCGCGCGGAAGGGGAAGAAGAGCATGAAATGCCCGTACTGCAATTACGTCAGCTTCGATTACATTAACACCTGCCGCAAGTGCTCCAGGGACCTGACCGCCCACAAGTCCCAGTATGGAATAGATTTCCTGGAGCCGATATCGCTTGGCGCCCTGGCCGCGGCCGGCGGCGCGGCGGAGATGGCAGAGGAGGCGCCGGCCTCTTTCGACACCGGTGACTTCAGCTTTGATACGGAGACCTCCGAGGGCGTGGTGATCGGCGGGGAAGAAGAGGCAGCCGCCGAGGCGCCGCCGGAAAGCGAAGAGGGGTTCCAGCTCGACATAGGAGAATCACTCGAACAGGAACCCGGAGAAGCCGGGCCGGAGACAGGAGGCGAGACCGACGAGGACCTCCGCGCCGCCCTTGGAGAATCCACCGACGAGATATCGCTTCAGGATATCGATACGGGAGAGGGAATAGAGATATCGACCGAGCCGGAGGCTGAAGAGGAGAAATCCTCAGCCGAGCAGATAGAGGACCTCGCCTCCGACAGCGGGTTCTCGCTGAACCTGGGGGAGGATTTTTCTGAAGAAAGCGACCTTGCCATCGAGGAGCCCCCTCCCCTGCCGGAGCCTGGCGAAAGCGCCGTCGAGGAAGCTCCGCCCGGGCAGGAGGGCGTCAGCCTCGAGTCCGCCGATCTCGGCGAGATAGAGCTGACCGAGGAGCCAGCCCCGGCCGAACAGGGCGAGATCGAGATGGAAGAGCCCGCCGGCGGAATCGAGATGGAGAGCACCGGGCCGCAGGTGGAGGAAGAGCCCGGAGAGGTCACCATGGAAGAGCCGGGCGAAGAAGGCGCCCCCGAAATAACCTTCGAGCAGGAGGAGGAAAAAGAGACCGGCGGGGAAGTCTCGATCGAGCCGCCGCCGGAGGAGGACCTTGAGATATCCCTGGACCTCGAGGAAGAACCCGGAAAGGCCTCCGGGCAGGAAGGTGAGGAAGATTTCGCGGATATCGAGCTCGGCGCCGACGAGCAGGAGCTTTTCGAAGAGGAGGAGAAAAAGAAGGACACGGAGGACGAAGAGATCGACCTTGGCGACCTCGACCTCCAGATCGGCGATGAGGACCTGGACGACCTCAAGTTCGACTGAAGTTTTTGCGTTGAACGAGCCGCGCCAGGCCGCCCCGCCGGAAGACTCGGGGCGGCAGAGTCCCCCGCTTCCTCCGGAGAAGCCCCGGGCGGCCCCGCCATCCGCGAGGTACGCATCCTTCCCGAGGCGCTTCGCCGCCTACGCGCTGGACAACCTCTTTATCGCCGTTCTCACCTTTTTCATGACCGCGCTGGCCGCGAAGACGGCGGGCGGCTCGCCCGTCAGCGATATGGAGAGCGCGGCGCGCATGTTCTGGATGGTCTACGGCTTTTACACCGCCGCCTCGGCTGGCTATTTCACCATCCTGATCGGCGGCGGGGGACAGACGGCGGGCAAGCGGCTCCTGAACATAAAAGTCGTCCGGCTGGACGGCTCCGGCGTCTCCTACGGGCGCGCCTTCGTCCGCATGATCGGATATTACATAAGCGCCATCTTCATCTACATCGGCTTTCTCATCGCCCTCATCGATCCGCGGAGCCAGACACTCCACGACAAGATCGCCCAGACGGTAGTAGTGGAAATGGACTGAGCCCATCTGTATAATTGGCGGGTCGTCAAAATTCTTCAAGCCAGGCAGGCGGCGCGCGGAATTTCCCGGAAGTCTCAGAGACCCGCCCGCTTCGCCCAAGGAAGGAGATAACACAAGTGAAAAAACGCTATCTAATATCGCCCGGGCCCACACCCGTCCCGGAGGAGGTCCTCCTGGAGATGGCAAGGCCGATGATCCACCACAGGACGCCACAGTTCTCCGCCGTTTTCGCCGAGTGCGCCGAGGGGCTGAAAAAGCTCTTCAAGACCAGCCAGCCGGTCATGATGCTGGCATCCTCCGGCACCGGCGCCATGGAGGCCGCCGTCACGAACCTCTTCTCGCCCGGCGAGACGGTCCTGGCGATCAACGGCGGAAAGTTCGGCGAGCGCTGGGGCAGGATCGCCGAGGCCTACGGGCTGAGCGTCGAATGGCTCAACGTCGAATGGGGACGGGCCGTGGCCGTCGAGGAGATCGAGGCGGCCATCGAGAAAAACCCGAAGATAGCCGCCGTTCTCACCCAGGGGTCGGACACCTCCACGACGGTGGCCCACCCCGTGAAACAGATCGCGAAGGTCACGCGGAAGACGGACAGGCTGCTCATCGTAGATGGGATCACCGCCGTCGGCGTCGTGGACATGCCGATGGACGAGTGGGGGATAGACGTTCTTCTCACGGGATCGCAGAAGGCGCTCATGCTCCCTCCCGGCCTGGCCTTCATCGCCCTGTCTGAAAAAGCCTGGAAGCGAAACGAGACCGCGAAGCTGCCGAGATTCTACTTCGACCTGGCCAAGGAGCGCAAAAACCTCGCCAAGGACACCTCCGCCTACACCCCCGCCGTGTCGCTCATCCAGGGCCTGCGCAAGGTTCTGGAGATGATGTTCGACGAGGGGCTGGACAACGTCTACAAGCGCCACGACGCGCTGGCCTCCGCCGCCCGCGCCGGCGTCGCCGCGCTGGGCCTGAAGCCGCTCGCGCCGGACTCCCCGGCGAACTCGGCCACGGGCCTTTACGTCCCCGATGGCATGGACGGCGCGGCGCTGGTCAAGGACCTGAGGGACAACTACGGCGTCACCTTCGCCGGAGGACAAGACCACCTGAAGGGGAAAATCGTGAGGATAGCCCACCTGGGCTATTTCGACTCCTTCGACATGATAGTAGCCCTCGGCGCGCTGGAGATGGCGCTTTCCAAGCACGGGGCCGATGTCAAGATGGGCGCGGGCGTGGCGGCGGCGCAGAAGGTCTTGAACAAACGTTACAAATGACTCAGGAGCAGCCGGTGGCTAAGATACTGGTAAGCGACAAACTCTCCGGGAAAGGAGTGGATATTCTCCGCGCCGCCGAAGATATCGACGTGGAAGTGAAAACGGGCTTGTCTCCTGAAGAGCTATTAAAGGTCATACCCTCCTACGACGGCCTTATCATAAGATCGTCCACGAAGGCGTCCGCGGAGGTCATCCGCGCCGCGGAGAATCTGAGGATCATAGGCAGGGCCGGCATCGGCGTGGACAACGTGGACGTGGAGGAAGCCTCCGCCAGGGGCATAGTGGTGATGAACACCCCCGGCGGCAACACCGTCACCACCGCCGAGCACACGATATCCATGATGATGTCTCTGGCGAGGAAGATCCCGCAGGCCAGCGCCTCGGTGAAGGCGGGCAAGTGGGAAAAGAAAAAATTCGTCGGGATGGAGCTTGCCGGGAAGACCCTGGGGGTCGTGGGCATAGGCCGCATCGGCTCCCTCGTGGTGAAGCGCGCCCACGGACTGGAGATGAAAATAGTCGCCTACGACCCGTTCATAACAGCCGAGGCGGCGGAGAAAATGGGCGTGGAGCTTATGTCCCTGGATGACGTCCTGGGGCGGGCGGACGTCATAACCATCCATACCCCCCTCACCGCCGAGACGCGGGGCCTGATCGGCCGGGAGGCTTTCGGTAAAATGAAAAAGGGCGCGCTGATCGTAAACTGCGCCCGGGGCGGGATATTGGACGAGGCGGCGCTGGCCGAGGCCGTCCGGGAAGGCGTGGTCGCTGGGGCGGCTCTGGATGTCTTCGAAAAAGAGCCGCCGGAGAAAAACCCCCTGCTGGAGCTGGACGAGGTCATACTCACGCCGCATCTCGGCGCCTCCACCAGCGAGGCGCAGGAGAAGGTCGCCGTGGCCGTCGCGGAGCAGATGGTGGACTTTTTCACCCACGGGGTGATCCAGAACGCCGTCAACGTCCCGTCCATAGATCCCGAAAAGCTCTCCACCGTGAAGCCGTACCTGACCCTGGGCGAGCGCATGGGCTCCTTCCTCTCCCAGATCGCCGAAGGCGCGGCGCGAAGGGTGGAGATCATATACATGGGCGACCTGTCGGAGACGGACACCCGCCCCATATCGCAGTCCATACTGAAAGGAATACTGGACGTCTTCGTGGACGAGAGGGTCAACTTCGTCAACGCGCCGTACCTTGCGAAGGCGCGGGGGATAGAGGTCTCCTCCGGCGCAAGCTCCGTGAAAAGAAACTTCGCCTCCCTGCTAGGCGCCAGGCTGGTGACGGACAAGGGTGAGGCTTACGTGGAAGGGACCATATTCGCCGGCGGCGAACCCAGGCTTGTCAAGCTGGAGGATTTTCTGCTGGAGGCCCAGCTGGAGGGGGTCATGCTCGTATTCACGAACAACGACAGGCCCGGCGTCATAGGCGACATCGGGACGTACCTCGGCGAGAAGGGGATCAACATAGCCTCCTTCGAACTGGCCAGGACAGGCCTGGGCGGGCGCGCCATGTCGATCGTGACCGTGGACACGGCCCCCACGCCGGAGCAGATGGCCGAAATGGCCGGGATAGAGAACGTGCTGAAGGTGAGGATGGCGCGGCTATGACGGCCGTAGAGAGCTTCCCGCCTGGCCCCACGATGGCCCCACTACATTGAAAAAATCCGCCATGACAGACGTCCCCAGGGGCGTGAAAGCCCTCCTTTACCAGGAAGCCGCGATCCTCGAACGCATCGAGGGGGAAGTACTGCGGCTTTTTGAGAGCTGGGGGTTCCAGAAGGTCAACACGCCGGCCATAGAGTTTTTCAGCGAGCTTTCCAAGGGCCTGGACGGGGACGCGCTGAAGGAGGTCATAACATTCACCGACCCCGCCGGCGGGGGCAGGCCCCTTGCGCTGCGTTCCGACGTCACGCCGCAGATAGCAAGGATCGCCGCCACGTCGCTCGCCAGGCGGCCGAGGCCCATCCGGCTCTGCTACGCGCAGACGGTCTACCGCTCCGTCCGTCCCGGCGCCGGGGAAAGGATGGAGCTTTACCAGGCCGGGGTGGAGCTTATCGGCTCCGCCTCGGTGGAGGCGGACGCGGAGATGGTGGCCATCGGCTCCGAGGCCCTGCGCCGCCTCGGATTGAAGGATGTCAGGATCGCCATAAGCCACGTCGGATACATAAAGGAGTTGATCGACGCCGCCGCTCTGGACACCGAAGACAGAGCCGCCGCGCGGCAGGCCCTCGTCCGCAAGGACGCCGCCAGGCTCTCCGCCGTCCTGGACAGGGCCGGCGCGGAAGGGCCCGCCCGGGAGGCGCTTGAGAAACTGCCATCGCTGTTCGGAGGTTTCGAGGTTCTCGACGCCGCCCCCTCCGTCAACAAAAGGACGGAGGAGAGCCTTTCGAACCTGCGCGGCGTCCTCTCCGTTCTGGAAAAGTACAACCTGTCGGGCGTAAGCACCCTCGACCTTGGCGAGACGCGGGGTTTTGGATACTATACCGGCGTGACCTTCGAAGGGTTCGTGAAGGGCGTGGGCAGGAGGGTCTTAAGCGGCGGCAGGTACGACAACCTCCTTGCGGCCTACGGCCAGCCCGGCCCCGCCACGGGCTTCGCCCTGGACGTGGACAGGATACTGGACCACTTCCACAGGGCCGGGGAGCCGGCGGACTGGTCGGCGGCGGACGCCCTTGTCATAGGGGCGAACGGCGGGTTCCTGGAGGCGGCGGGGCTGGCCCAGCGGCTGCGCGAAAAGGGGCTGAGAGCGGCCAGGGACATAATAATACGCCCCCTGGAGGAGTCCCTCGACTACGCCCGCAAGATGAGAATAAGCTCCGTGGTCATAACGGGCCTGCCGGACGCGCCGGAGGGCTCCGTGAAGCTCGTCAGGGTCGAAACGGGAGAAGAGCTGTGGCTGAAAACCGAAGAGCTGATGGGCTCGATATGATCCACGCTACGACAAAAAAGAACAAGGGAAAAACAAAATGCCTCTATCGGTAATAGTCGGCGCCCAGTGGGGAGACGAGGGCAAGGGCAAGATCGTCGACATGCTCACCGAGCGGGTGGACATAGTCGCCCGCTACCAGGGCGGAGCCAACGCCGGGCACACGGTGGTCGTGGACGGGGAGGAGTACATCCTGCACCTTGTGCCCTCGGGGATACTCCACGAGGGGAAGACCTGCGTCATCGGCGCGGGCGTGGTGGTGGACCCGGAGGCGCTGCTCTCCGAGATAGACCAGCTGGAAAAGCGGGGATTCTCCGTGAAGGGGTCGCTTTTTATCTCCGGACGGGCGGGCCTCATCATGCCATACCACAAGCGGCTGGACGCCGCCGCGGAGAATATCTCCGGCGCGGGGAAAATAGGAACCACCGGCCGCGGCATCGGCCCGGCCTACGCCGACAAGGCGGCCAGGATCGGCCTGAGAGTGGGTGACCTTCTGCGGCCGGTCTATTTCCGCCAGCGGCTCCAGGCGGCGGTAAAGAGCAAGAATGCGCTGTTCAAGTCCATGTACGGCGAGGAGGCCGTGGACGTCGACGAAATGTACGACCAGTACATGGTCTACGCCGAGAAGCTGCAGGACCTGGTCGCGGATACCGGCCAGATGCTCCGCCGCGCCCTGGCGGAGGGCAAAAAGGCTCTGGCCGAAGGAGCGCAAGGGACGATGCTGGACATCGACCAGGGAACGTATCCATACGTGACCAGCTCCTCGGCCTGCGTGGGGGGCGTCTTCACCGGCCTTTCCATCCCCCCGCGCGACATCAGCGAGGTGGTCGGCGTGATGAAGGCGTACACAACCCGCGTCGGCGAGGGGCCCTTCCCGACTGAGCTTGAGAACGAGGAGGGGGAGGCCCTCAGGAAAAGCGGGGGCGAGTTCGGCGCCACGACGGGCAGGCCGCGCCGCTGCGGATGGCTGGACGCCGTCGTGGGAAGGTACTCCGTGGCGCTCAACGGCGCAAGCTCCATAGCCCTGACCAAGCTGGACGTGCTGGACGGCTTCGACGAGATAAGGATATGCGTCGGGTACGAGATAAACGGCGGCAGGCTGGACCACATGCCGGAGGACATCGTCTCGCTCACGATGCTGAAACCGGTCTACGAGACGTTGCCGGGCTGGAAAAGCTCCACGGCGGGGCTATCCTCCTACGACAGCCTGCCGGAAAACGCCAAGCGCTACATCGCCAGGGTGGAGGAGCTTGTGGGGGCGACGGTGAGCATAATCTCCACCGGCCAGAGCCGCGACGCCACCATCGTCCGAGACCTCTAGCCACCCCTGATCCCCGGTTAACAGGTGGAGAACAAGTGAAACGCCGCGTTAATAGAGATTTTCGTGCTTTTACGTCCTCCCCCTTGAAGGGGGGGATCGAGGTGGGGGTCTAATATCTATAATACCCCCTCCCCTTAATCCCCTCCCGCCAGGGGAGGGGATATCCTTGTCATGCTGAACCTTGTGCTGAACTTGTTTTAGTATCGTTTCAGCATCCCGGGTCATGAGATGAGCGAGACCCTGAAACAGGTTCAGGGCGCCAGCAAGGCCGTCGTGGGCGCCTTTGGGTTTCGGACCTCAACCTCAAAAACCCTCCCGCCGGGGGAGGAGGTTAAAGGATCTTAGCAGCGAATCGGCCTCTACCCCCCCCCACGCCGCCTGTCCGGGTCCTCCGTGGATGTTATAATTTTCAATTTGACGCTGGAGTCTTTGTTTATGCCCGCGGATTCGCATTGCCACCTGAACAACCCCGCCTTCGACGAAGACCGCGAGGCGGTGATTGAGAAAGCGGCCGGGGCGGGGTTCAAATACATCCTGAACGTGGGATACGACCCGGCCACGAGCCGCCTGGCCGTCGGCATCGCCGAGGGGCGAAAGATCATGTACGCCTCGGTGGGCATCCACCCTCATAACGCCGCCACGGCCGACGACGAAACCATGGAGGAACTCGCCGAGATGGCGGCCCATCCAAAGGTCGTCGCCATAGGAGAGACGGGCCTCGACTACTACCGCGACATCTGCCCGAGGGACAGGCAGGAGGAGGCGTTCCGCGCCCATGCAAGGCTTGCGAAAAAGCTCGGCAAACCCCTGATCGTCCATTGCCGCGAGGCCATGGACGACGTTTTGAGGATACTCGAAGAGGAGGGGATAGAAGAGATCGGCGGAGTGATGCACTGTTTCTCCGGGACGGTGGAACAGATGATAAGCCTCGTCAGCCTCGGCCTTTACATCTCATACGCCGGGAACATCACCTACCCCCGGGCCGAAAAACTCCGCGACGCCCTGGCCCACACTCCGGGCCACAGGCTGCTCGTGGAGACGGACTCGCCCTATCTCGCGCCGCAGGGGTTCCGTGGAAAACGCAACGACCCCACGCTTCTTGAACACGTCATCGCCCGGGCGGCCGAGGCGCGCGGCGTTACCCGCGAGGACGTCGAGCGGATCGCCGTGGCGAACTTCGAGAGCGCCTTCAAGGTCGGCGCTCCCGCCGGGGGGGAGATAGCCTACAAGATAAGGAACTCGCTCTACGTCAACGTGACCGCCCGCTGCACCAACGAGTGCTCCTTCTGCGCCCGCTTCTTCTCCGACACCGTCCAGGGGCACAACCTGCGGATAAGCAAAGACCCCACGGCCGCGGAGATGATAGAGGCCATCGGCGACCCGGCCCCCTACGACGAGGTCGTCTTCTGCGGGTACGGCGAGCCGACGCTGCGGCTGGACCGTGTCCTTGAGGCCGCCAGGGCGGTGAAAGCCGGGGGCGGAAAGACAAGGCTGAACACCAACGGACACGGATCGAGAATCGCGGGAAGGGACATAGCGCCGGAGCTGGAGGGGCTCATAGACCATGTCTCCGTGTCGCTTAACGCCCCGGACGCGAATACCTACGAAGAAATATGCAACCCCCTCCACCCGAACGCGTTCGAGGATGTCCTGGAATTCATCCGCGCCGCAAGGAAGCATGTCCCAAAAGTCACGGCCACCGTGGTGGCGATACCGGGGAAGGTGGACGTGGAGGCGTGCCGCCGCCTTGCCGAGGAGGAACTGGGCGTGGGCTTTCGCGTCCGGGAATACAACCTTGTGGGGTGAAAATTTTTTTGCGGCGCCCCGCGCGATGGCGGCCGCGCCTCAAAAAGCTTAAGGACTGCGCCTCAGACGCCCGAAAATTGACAACTACCGGCCCACGCCACGGATGCTGTAGCCCGCGCGTCTCATCGTCTCCTCAGTCCTTTCCGCCTCCGCTTTGGACTCGTATCTGCCCACCCTCACGATGTAGAGGTCGAGCGGGCCCTTCCTGTTCACCACGGCGGGGCTGAACCCCCTTCCTCTTATCCTGTCCGCCAGCGAGCGGGCCTGGCCTTCCCTTTCATAAGCCCCCGCCACCAGCGTCACGCGCTCTCCGCCGGTGATGTAGGAAGTCCTTGTAGGAAAGCCAGCCTCGGCCAGCGCGGCGGAAAGACCAGAGGCCTCCCTGATCGAGCCGAACTCGCCAAGCTCCACGCGATAGAGGTTCTTCCTCGCTTTGCCGATGGATATCCACGAGTCGAACCCCCGGCTCCGAAGATCGTCCCGAAGCCGCAGAGCGCCCACGGCGTCCATCGTGGCCGTGACCGTCACCGAGTAGGGTGTCTTTTTTCTCTGTCTTTGCTCGCCCCTTATCCTCTCTATCTCCTCCAGGACCTCCTTTTCAGGCGCTCCCGAGGGAGGCAGGGCGGCGACTTTCACATCCTCCTCCGCGGGCGGAGTCTGGGAAGGCGAAGGCGCCGAAGTTTGCGGCTCGCTCGTGATGGCGGATATCTCCTTAACATCCTCCGCGGCGGCGGGCTCCATCGCAGAAGCCTCGGTTTCAGGCGCGGGCGTCTCTTCGGCTTTCTCCTCCACGGCCGCCGCTCCGGGCTCGTCCATGCTTTCCGGCTCCGCGACAGCTTCCTCGGCGGGCTCCGCGCTCTCGCCTTCCGCGGCCGACTCCAGCGGCTCGCCGTTCATCAGCGCGCCGGGCGCCTTGAAATCCTCGTCAATCCTGTTCTCCTCGGCGAGGGCGGCGATCTGCGCCTCCAGGGTCTCTTCGGCCGTCGGTTCCGCCTCTTCTTGCGCCGGCTCGGTGATCCGGGTCTCCATCGACGAACCTCCGCCCCACCGCCCAGCCAGGACCGACACGACTATCACGCCCAGGATCACACCGCCCACGGCGAAAATCGTCTTCTTCCTGCGCGCGCGGTCCTCGGCAGCCAGCTCCTCCTCGAAGTCCTGCAGTATCTCGGCGTCTATATCCGAGTATTCTTCGTCGCTGTGTCCCTCGTCTCTCATGGGCTCTTTCGACATCTCCTGTTTTTTCGCCGTTTGTATCACAAACCATATAGACGGACAATAGCTCCGCCTTCAACCTGATATCATACCCTTTATGGGCGAAGGCATCTATGTAATAGGCGTCGATCTCGGCGGGACCAACGTTCGGGCGGCGGCGGTCTCCCCGGAGGGCGCCATACTCTCCCGGGCGAAGCTTGGCTCTCGCGCCTCGGAAGGGTACGGCAAGGTCCTGGACCGCGTCGCCGAAACGGCCCGCAAGGTGATGGACGAAATGGGCATGAAACCCGCCGCCGTTGGAGTGGGATCGGCCGGGGCCATCGACTTCGACAGGGGGGTCGTCACAAGGTCTCCCAACTTTCCCGACTGGCGGGACACCCCCCTGCTCCGCGACCTAGAGGATAGGCTAGGCGCGCCGGTCCGCCTTGAAAACGACGCCAACGCCGCCGCCATCGGCGAGGGGTGGAAAGGCGCCGCCGTGGACTGGGATGATTTTCTGGCCTTCACGCTGGGCACGGGCGTAGGCGGCGGCCTGGTCCTGGGGAACAAAATCTGGCATGGGACTGAAGGAATGGCCGGTGAGGTGGGGCATATCCCCATCCGGCCCGGCGGGCGTCTTTGCGGATGCGGGGCGAGGGGATGCCTCGAGGCTTACGCCTCCGCAAGCGGCGTGGCCCATAGCGCCAGGGAAAGATTCAACGAACCCGGCGCGGCGCGGCTCCGGGAGATGACGGAGGGCCGGGCGGAGATGGTGGACGCCGCCCTGGTGGCAAAAGGGGCGATGGAAGGGGACGAGCTGATGCTCGGCCTGCTCGCCGAGGCGGGGGAGTATCTGGGGCGCGCCATGGCGGCAGTGGCGCTGATACTCGACGTCTCCCGGTTCGTTATAGGCGGGGGGATGTCGGAAGCGCTGCCTCTCATGGAGTCCGCGATGAGGAGGGCCGCCCTGGCCTCCGCCTATACGCTCGATGACGAAAAACTCATGATACGAAAAGCCGCCCTGGGAGACGACGCCGGCATCCTGGGCGCGGCGAAGGTGGCGATGGAATCATGTTCTGGATAATTCTCCGCGTCGCCCTGCGTGAGCTTCGGGGAGCGCTGACCCGCTCGCTTCTGACGATGCTGGGCGTGGTGATAGGCGTCGCCGCCGTGGTGGCGATGGTGGCGCTGGGGGAAGGGGCGAAAAGGGAGGTGGCCCAGAACATAAGGAACCTGGGGACGAACCTTTTGATCGTGAGGCCGGGGCTTATGAAAACCGGCCACGTCCGCCGCGCCCCGGCGCAGACCCTGACCCTGGACGACGCGGAGCTTATCAGGAGAAAAGTCCCCGGCGTCATCTCCGTCGCGCCGAGCGCCACGCAGTCCGCCCAGGTGAAGCACCTCAACAAGAACACCAACACCAGCATAGTCGGCGTGACGCCGGACTACCTTTCCGCCCGCAATTTCTCCGTGGCCGGCGGACGGTTTTTCACCTTCCGCGACGTGGCCGGGGCAAGGCGGGTCGCGGCGATCGGGAAAAAGGCGGCGGACGACCTTTTCGGCTACCGCGATCCCATCGGCAAGCGGATAAAGATAAACGGGGTGAGCTTTTTCGTCGCCGCCGTGATGGCCGAGAAGGGCCAGATGGGATGGTGGGACGCCGACGACCAGATACTGATCCCCATAACAACGTTCCAGAAACGCCTCTTCGGCAAGAACTACGTCAACGACATCTCCGTGGAGGTGGAGGACGAGGGGGAGATGGAATTCGTCAGCGACAGGATAACCACGATCCTGCGCCGGTCGCACAGGATACGTCCGGGCGGGGAGGCGGACTTTCACGTCCGCAGCCAGACGGAGATACTCGAATCGATGGAGGAGATGACGAGGACCTTCACGTACCTGCTGGGCGGCATCGCGGCGATATCGCTGGTGGTGGGCGGCATCGGCATCATGAACATAATGCTGGTCACCGTCACGGAGCGGACGCGGGAGATCGGCCTGCGCAAGGCCCTTGGCGCCAGAAGGAAGGACATACTGAAACAGTTCCTGGTGGAGTCCACCGTCCTGTCCAGCCTTGGAGGGTTTATCGGGATCGGCCTGGGCGTTCTGGCCGCCCGCGCCGTCAGGGGGTTCAGCGAGTGGGGGACATACGTCTCCCCCAACTCTGTTATCATCGCCTACACGGTGGCCCTTTGCGTGGGGGTCTTCTTCGGCCTGTATCCCGCGTGGAAGGCGGCGCGGCTGAACCCCGTGGACGCGCTGAGGCGGGAGTAGATGCCTCCCACGCGCCGCCCCAGCGTCGGCCTGGTCATCCCGGCGTACAACGAGCAGCAGGCCCTGCCGGCGACCCTGGCGGGGATACCGCCCGGCGTGGTGGATTCCGTCGTCGTGGTGGACAACGCAAGCTCCGACGGGACGGCCGAGACCGCAAGACAAGGGGGCGCCGTGGTCGTTCACGAGCCGCGCCGGGGCTACGGAGCCGCGTGCCTGGCGGGGATCGGGTGGTATGAAAAGAACCCGGCCGATATCATCGTCTTCATGGACGCCGACGGGGCGGACGCCCCTTCGATGATAAAGGGCCTTGTGACGCCGATAGCCGACGGGAAGGCGGACATGGTGATTGGATCGCGGGCGTTGGGGCAAAGGGAGCCGGGGGCGCTGGCGCCCCATGCGGCTTTCGGCAATCGTCTGGCGGTCTTCCTTATACGGCTCCTTTTCGGCCACGCTTACACGGACCTCGGACCCTTCAGGGCCGTCAGGAGCGGCTCGCTCGCCTCGCTCGGCATGGCGGACAGGGACTACGGATGGACGGTGGAGATGCAGGTAAAGGCGATAAAGCAGGGCCTGCGGATAATGGAGATCCCCGTCCCCTACAAGCGACGTATCGGAAAATCCAAGATATCCGGCACCTTCAAGGGAACCGTGATGGCGGGCTGGAAGATAATCACCACCATATTCAGGCTGCGCCTTGCGCCGTGACGGCTGAAGACGGAGGCGCGAAGACCGCGGCATGAACGATTCCAGGAAATTATCGCGCGCCCGCCTCTCAGCGGCGGGGTTTTCGCTCCTGGCTCTATACCTTGCGCCCCTCCTGGTCCCGGATTACTCCGCGGCGGTAACGCCCTTTCTTGTCATATACCTTTCCGCCTTCGCCGTGTGGGGCGTAGTGGTGTGGGAGACGCTGAGGGCGGACGAGGCGGACGGGTGGGCTCTTTTCATCGTCGTGTTGTTCGCGATTCTTTTCCGGGTTGTGGTACTGCCGCAGGACTCCATCCTGGACGACGACCTTTACCGCTACGTCTGGGACGGGAGGATGTGGCTGAACGGGATAAACCCCTACCTTTACCCCCCCAGCCACTCCGCCCTGGCCGCCTACAGGGACGATCTGATTTTCCCGAACATAAATTTCCCCCATGTCCCGACCATATACCCGCCGCTTTCCCAGTACGTCTTCGCCGGGGCCGTGGGACTTTTCGGCGGCAGCCTGGTGGGGATGAAGCTTTTCTGGACGCTTTTTGAGCTTCTGACCATCGCCGCCGTGGCGGGGCTTTTGAAAACGCTGGGGAGGAACCCCGTCCGGGCCGTCGTCTACGCATGGTGTCCGCTGGCTATAAAGGAGGTGGCGGGGTCGGGCCACCTGGACTCGCTGGCGGTCTTCCTGACGGTCATCGCCGTCTGGATGGCGGCCAGGCGCCCCGCCTTAAGCTCCGCGGCGCTGGGGGCGGCGGTGGCGGCGAAGCTTTATCCCCTGGCGATCGCGCCCTTTTTCATCCGGCGGCTGGGATGGAGATTTTTGATTGCGCCAGTAGTCACGCTCCTGGCCTATGCCCCGTTCTTGTCCGTGGGCCCGTCAAAAATCTTCGCGGGGCTCATGGAGTACGCCGACAGATGGATGTTCAACCCGGGGCTTTTCGACGTGGCGCGGCGCGTCTTCTCCATCTTCTCCGAAAACGGCTTGGAGATGGCGAAAGCGGCGCTCGGGCTGGCCGTCGCGGCAGTCATTGTCTGGCTTTTTTACCGGGATGACGGGACGACACGGAAACTTTCGGAGTCCGTCATGTGGACGCTGGCCGCCCTGCTGCTCGCCGCGCCGACGGCGGACCCCTGGTACCTGCTCTGGTTTCTGCCGTTCATGGCCGCCGCGCCCTCCCCTGCCCTCTTTGCGTGGACCGGGCTTTCGTTTCTCAGCTATGGCTTTTACTACGAGGGGCGGGACATCGCCTGGTTCCGGGCGTTCGAATACATACCCGTTTACGCCCTGCTTTTGTGGGAGGCGGCGCGGCGCCGGAAAAATCCTTGAAAAACTGGAGCCGGTGAGCGGACTTGAACCGCTGACCTGCTGATTACGAATCAGCTGCTCTACCACTGAGCTACACCGGCAGGAAAAGCCTTTCCAGAAGCGGAATTTTACCATAATATCAGACGTGAAACGAAGCTGGGGGCGCTTATTCATATCAGAAAAAACCTCCGGGCCCGGGCGGGCTATGCGAAAAGAAGCGGCGCGGGAGCCTGTCTATCCGAGGCTGCGGCGATGGCGCATGATGCGCGAAAATCGAAGACGCGGCCGATCATCCTCTCCCTCGTCATCCTCACTCTGTCCTGCTCCGCCCCCTCCGGCGGCAGCGGCCGGGCCACCACAAAGGACGGCCACGTCGCCTGCGAAAAAAGGGAGTGGATGGAGGATATGCTCGACTTCATAAGAACGAAAAACAAGGCCCAGTTCAGACGCTACATCGAAAACAAAAGATGCATCTTCATGAAAGGCGGCGTCGGCGTGAAGCTGCTCGGGACAAAGGCCAAACCCGTCAGAGTGGTGGTGGCTTTCGAATATCAAAACAAGGTCATGTGGACATACTGGTCGAGCCTTGTGTATGACTAAAGGACGATCACGCCATGGGGCCGCTACGAAAACGTGACAAGGCGACCCGGTGCCACGTTTCCGTGGCATCAATGATATGTAGCTGTATTGTAAAGCGTTATGCTCCTCCAGGGCGTTCCGTTTCGCTTTTATGTATGTTGCCCCGAACCCCGCGTCATTACACGCGGGGCGTCAGCCTGAGGCATTATTCCTGCATTATCAACAAGTTAGAGCGGCGGCGCGAAAGATGGCACGGGATGTGCTACACTTACAGTTGCGACAGGCTGTTCGGGCGATAGACCTCGTTCGCCCGTCCAGATGTCGGTAACCATGGCGATTTAAAGCTTTGCTGTGGGTATTCGGAAAGAAATTTCCGGATAACTTAAGGCTGACGGCCTCGGGCGCTCCTCCCCGAGGTCGTCTTTTTTTTGACCCCGCGAAAAAATCACGCCCCAAAGGGGGTTAATGTATTTTTTCATTACAGAGCCAGAGGTTTGCTCCAACCGTAATCATTTGTTAAGATTAATCTTTTTGGCAGGAGTGCGATTATAATTGACCTTGGCGCCATATTTTTGCTATCTTCAGAACGCAAGAGGGGTTTTTTCCCTGGGCCGCAAGGGTTTTTTCCTTCGGTTTCGGCGCGTATTTTCTAGAATAACAATAATCTACAGGTCATTTCCCGCATGGGCGAGTTAAGAGACAAACTTTTTCTCCAGTTCATCAACCAGGCGCTGGACAAACTGAGGGGCGAGTTTCGCGAAAAGCACACCGCAAAGAAGGGCGACCGTTTTTTCATCAAGGGCATCACCTATGAGATAGGCCCCTGCCAGTTGGAAAACGGCGCTTTCGCCTTCGAGATAAGCTCCAAGATACCGAAAGAGGCGCTCCCCCCCGGCAAAAGCGCTGAAAGGTATTTCAACTCCGTGGTGAGGCTCGTCAAAAAGGCCGGGAAAAAGCCGGACGAAGCCAAGATGGAGAACATCATCCATAACACCCACGAGGAAGAGCTCAAGGAGCGGGACTACGTGAAACTCAAGTACCGCTACAGGGACGGCGACCTTTATACGCTCAAGGATATGGAGAAGAGGCTCAAGACCCACCAGGCGAAAAAGATCCCCCTGCCGGATATCCCCGGCGTCGCCACGCCGACCGGCAAGATCGTCCTTTCGCTGGTGACGGACTCCATGTTCAAACTGGCCAAAAAGAACGTCCAGGACCTCGTCACCGCCAACGAGCAAATCAAGGCCGATTTCAAGGCGAAAGCCAGGACAGCGAAAAAACCGGCGGCGAAGAAAAAGAAAACCACCACCGGAAAACGGAAAGTGAAAGGATAGAAAGATGCGCGAGGATCTAAGCGAGTCCCTGGAGACAACCCGCTCCAAGCTCGAACGGATGCGAGGCCATCTTTGACATCCCCGGAAAAGTTTCAGAGCTTGCCGAGCTGGACAGGAAGATAGCCGCCCCCGGCTTCTGGGACGACCACGAGGCCGCCCAGCCCGTCATAAAACGCAAATCCGCCCTCGAAAAATCCGTCCGGGATTTCCAGGCCCTGGAGGGCAGGCTGGCCCATCTCGAGGAAATGGCGGAGCTTCTGCGGCAGGAGGAGGACGAGGCCATGACGGCCGATGCCTTCCGGGAGGCCGAAGCCCTGGCGGAGCAGACGGCGCGGATGGAGCTTGCCGTCATGCTCGCGGGCGAGCACGACACCGACAACGCCATCGTGGAGATACACCCCGGCGCGGGCGGGACGGAGTCGCAGGACTGGGCGGAGATGCTCATGCGCATGTACCTGCGCTGGGCGGAGCGCAGGGGCTACAAGACCCGCGTCGTGGACATCCTCCCGGGCGAGGAGGCGGGGATAAAGTCGGCCACCTTCATGGTCTCGGGCGAGTACGCTTTCGGTTATCTCAAGGCCGAGGCGGGCGTCCACAGGCTTGTCAGGATATCCCCCTTCGACAGCCAGAAGCGCCGCCACACCTCCTTCTGCTCGGTCTCCGTGACGCCGGAGATCACCGACGAGGTGGAGGTGAAAATAAACGACGACGACCTGAAAATAGACACCTACCGCTCCTCCGGCGCCGGCGGCCAGCACGTGAACGTGACCGACTCGGCGGTGCGGATAACCCACGTCCCCACCGGGATCGTCGTCTCCTGCCAGAACGAGCGCAGCCAGCACAAGAACAAGGCCCTCGCCCTGAAGGTGCTGAAAGGCAAACTCTACGCCAGGGAGGAGGAGAAGCGCCGCCAGAAGATGGAGGGCCTCACGGGGGAGAAAAAGGGGATCGAATGGGGCTCGCAGATACGATCCTACGTCCTCCAGCCCTACCAGATGGTAAAGGACCTGCGGACCAGGATAGAGATCGGTGACGTCAACCGCGTTCTCGACGGCGATATCGACACGTTCATAGAAGGATACCTGCTGAGTGGACGCTGAATGCTTTTCATTCATCATTCCAGCATTTGCATCGATTTCGCACATTAAATATAACGAAACACGCCATAAACCCCCTCAAAAACCGGCCCCAAAACGGAAAAAGAATCTCCATCGAAAACCGGTCATCCTTCCCGATAGCCGGAATGGGGAAAGCGCCGGGGGTTGACAGTTTGCGCCCAGAGCGCGAGATTCCTTAAAGCCGGTGTCTTTAAAATCTGTGGCGGATCTGCTGTCATAAACTGGAGGTAGTTATGGAGGAGAAAAGGGGGAGTCGCCCAAAAATTCCGGGAAAATCATTCATGACAGGCAAAGGCGCCGTGGCCGCGCTCATCGCGGTTCTGGCGTTTGCGCTATCCGGGGCGCATGACGCGCGCGCAGCGAAGAAGGGAGGCCATGACTACGTAATTTCAATCAACTACGAGCTGGGGATGCACTGTACGGGGTTTGACTTTTCCTATTGTTGCGTGCTGCCCCCTTATAACAGCATCCTCACCCAAGTGGTCAAACATGGCCGGCTGGACGGGAGCGGCCTGCCGCAGGTTCTCGGAGCCGACCCGAACGACCACAGCGTCCTAGTGGACGGCGACAAGCGTTTCAAGCTTTATTATGAGCACGTCGGCAACACCTACTCCGAAGGGAACAAGATGGCCTACTGGAACGTTCCCTTCGACATCGACGGCGACGGCAACCCCTTCGAGCCGGGCGAATCGGTCGCCAACGCGGTTTTCCGCCACCTTTATATTTACAAGGACCTTGAAGGCTCCAACCCCTCCGGGACCAGCAAGGACGCCGACAAGCTCAACGTCGGAGTGGACCTTCAGATACCGGTCGACTCCGGCCCCACGGGCCAGCCGGTATCCGGCAGCTACCTTAAATACTCCGGTGAGAAGGGCACCATCGTCTTCACCAAAAGCCCCGTGCTCGACAATACCCCGATAGTGCTGACGAACCCCGGCATCTGGGAGGCCCTGGGCCTGCCGCTCACCGGGTTCTACGACAAGGACGCCGAGAAGGGCTTTTTGAAACTTACGGAAAAAGACATCCAGCCCTATCAGGAGGCGAGGGTCACCCTGGTGGACGCGAAGACCGGCAAGGCCATCATAGACTCCACCGGCAAGCCGGTCTCCTACACCGGGACGAACCCGATAGACGTCCCCAACTGCTTCAATTGCCACTCCAACGAAAACGCCAACGGCGTGAAGTTCGGCAAGTACAAGGGCGAGCTTGAATACTGGAAGTCCGTCGGCGCCTCCGACTGGATCGCCCAGCTGAAGGCCACGGCCATATCGATACTGGAGATCCACGACGCCTACCACGGCACGGACTTTCTGAAAAACTACAACCCCAAAGCCTCCAGCAACAGGCTGGGCCGCTCGCCGGTCATCTGCCAGGAGTGCCACGCGGACAACGTCATAGGCGTCCTCGGCTCCAAGACGGTCGATGACAAGACGGCGCCCAACGCCGACGCGAGCATGAAAGGCAAGACCATCTCCGCGCTGACGGAGGCGATCCACTCCAGGCACCAGCGCCTGCGCCCCCTGCCGGACTCCGAGGGCCGCACGGGCGCCTGCCAGGGATGTCACCCGGCCCACAGGCAGGATCGGAGCATGGAAAGCTACCCCATCACCCCGATGGGCGAGAACACCTACGCCAAGGCTGACAACCGCGACGCGGCCGGCGGCTGCTACGTGGGCCGCGACGTCCACTCCAACCCGAACAAGGACAAGGACGGCGCCGGGACGCCCGCCCACCTGAACGCTATCGGCGAATATCTCGCCGAGAATGTGGTCAAGGAGGATGGGAAGTTCAAGGGCCTCTGGTGCACCAACTGTCACAACCAGCTCTCCCGCGAGCTTTATGAGCGCGACAACCTGAAGAACGCCTTCAAACAGGAGGGCGACACCATCAGGGACAAGTCCCTCAGGCAGATCGCCAAGGCGATCGGCGTAAGCGAGAAAGAGCTGATCGAAAAATACATCGACCCGAAAGTCCCGCTCAAAGGGGAGGACGCCGGCAGCGGCGTCATCCTGACCTGGGCGAAGGAACGCCTGGTACCCTCCATCGCGGTCATCGAGGTCAGCGACAAGGGCCCGGTGGTCAGCAAGGACGCGGACGGCGACGTCAACGTGAAGATACTCTCCGCCAACCCGTCGGCCAAGGTGAAGAACGGCGCGGCGGTGCCCTACGAGGCGGCCACCCACGGGCGGGACTATTGGCTCTCCCCCGGCGAGCCGCACTGCGCGGACTGCCACGCCCCGCCCTTCGTCGAGGGCCAGGGGGGAGTGGCCTTCCCGATCAACCAGCCCGGCAAGTACTCCCTGATGAGATACTCCAAGGGCCACGCGGGGCTCTCCTGCCAGTTCTGCCACGAGTCGATCCACGGCCTCTACCCGGTGACCGACAAGGTGGACCTCACCACCTACAGGCAGGCGGCCATGATGAACCCCGACGGCTCCCACGGCCCGGTCAAGTGCGCGGCGTGCCACGAGGTGAACAAAAACGGCGTGCCGAAGCTGGCCGAGGACAGGGAGTGGAACGGCAGGAAGATCGGCTCCGACTACGACGCGGCGGTGAGCTACATGCACTCCATCGCGCCGGACCTGGGCGGGGCCAACCCCTGACCGGACTGATGTAACCGACGAACGGCCGGCGGGCTTTTTAACCAGCGACCCCTCCCCCTTGAAGGGGGAGGGCTGGGAGGGGGTGATATTTTTCAGCCCCCCTCCCCTTTGTCCCCTCCCGCCGGGGGAGGGGGAGATGGAGAAGCTCAACCAAAAATCGGCGGGCTTTTTCGGGCCCGCCGGCCGTTTTTACTTTAAAATTCTCTTATGGCGGTTAAGCATCTCATGAGAAAATGTCTTTCAATACCCGCGGCCTTCCTGGCCGCTGTCCTGTTGGCCGCCGCGCCGTCTGCCGCGGCCACGCCGCTCGCGAAGGTTGGCGATCGCGTCATAACGCTGGAGGAGATCAAAAAGGTCGTCGCCAGCATGCCCCTGGGGGGCGGCGTGAACGACCTTGAGCTTATCGCCGAAGCCCTCGAAGGCGCCATAGACTCGGAGCTGCTTTATATCGAGGCGAAAGAATCCGGCCTGACCGAATCCGAAAAGTTCCGCCGCGAGGCGGCCGAGTTCAGGGAAGCGACTCTGGCGGACGCTTACCGTAAAAAAATGTATGAGACGAAAGCCGAAGTGAGCGAAAAGGAAATAACCGAATTCGCCAAACGGGAAGGCGCCACGCGAAGGCTGGCCGAGTCCATCCTGAAGTCGAGAAAACGCGAAGCGGCCGCGCAAAAAGAAGCCGCCCGCCTGTTCGAGGCCCACAACGTCGCCTTTTCTCCCATCGTCGCTGAAAAGAGCGTGGACAGCCTAGAGGACGGCGACCTGCTCGCGAGCGCGGATTCGTTCAGGATATTCTATAAAGACGTCCGCGGAGCCATGGCCAACTACGGCGGCGGCAAGGAGGGACTATTGGACCTTCTTGCGCAAATGGTGGAAGTTAAACTCTTCGCCGCCGCGGCGGAGGAGGCGGGGCTTGCCGAAGACGCCGAGTTCCGCGCGGTGACGGCCGAATACGAAAAGAGCCTGGCGGTCAACATGCGCCGGGAGCGGCTCCACGAGAAGAACGCCCCCACGGAAAAGGAGATAGAGCGCTACATCGAGGAAAACCCATACCTGCGAAGCCAGCCACGGTTCGCCTCGGCCCTGATGATCGTGACCAGGACGAAGGAAGAGGCCCTGAGGCTGCGAGAGAGGGCGATGGCGGGAGAGAATTTCCACGAGCTGGCCATGGAACATTCCATAGTCCCCAGCGCGAAGGCGACCGCCGGCAGGATCCCACCCATAAGGATCGGCGGCGGGCCGTATTCCGTCATCGACCGCTCCCTGCTCTCCCTGAAACCGGGGGAGGTGACGGAGCCGATCGAGGGGACTAAAGGCTACAGCATCTTCAAGCTCATCGAGATCACCGATGCGAAGCCGAGGGACGAGATAGAGATGAGAAAACTGGCCGGGGCCGCCCTGCTCGAGGTGAGGCTGGAAGAGCATCTTGCGAAGCTGCGCTCCTCCGGGCGGGTGGAGATATACGAGGCCGGGGCAGCTTCCGTTCAGTAGCCGTCCGGCTCTCTTCGTATCGAGGCGCCGAGGGCGGACAGCTTCTTCTCTATGCTCTCGTAGCCACGGTCGAGGTGGTAGATTCGCAGAACCTCCGTCACCCCCTCGGCGGCCAGCCCGGCCAGGACCAGCGAGGCCGACGCGCGAAGGTCCGTGGCCATGACCGCCGCGCCGGTGAGCGAGCGGACACCCCTGACCATCGCCGCGGCGCCGTCCACCTTTATGTCCGCGCCCATCCTGCGAAGCTCCGCCACGTGCATGAACCTGTTCTCGAATATGGTCTCCTTTATCACCGAGGCGCCGTCCGCGAGTGACATGAGGGCCATGAACTGCGCCTGCATGTCCGTGGGGAAGCCAGGATACGGCGCGGTGGCGCCGGAGACCGGTTTTATGACCCCGCCGCCGCGGACGCGGATATCCCCGCCGTCAATGGATATATCCGCCCCCGCCTCGGTAAGCTTGCCGATGACGGCGGAGAGGCGCTCAGGCTCCGCGCCTTTGATCGTGACGTCGCCGCCCGTTATCGCCGCGGCGGTCATGAACGTGCCGGCTTCGATCCTGTCCGGGATCACCGTGGTTTCCGCCGGGGCCAGGGAGTCCACGCCGTCGATGGTCACCGTGGCCGTCCCGGCGCCCTGCACCCTAGCGCCCATGGAGTTCAAGAAATCCGCCAGGGCGGCCACCTCCGGCTCGCGGGCGGCGTTCTCTATCACCGTGCGCCCTTTCGCAAGGCACGCGGCCATCATGACGTTCATCACCCCCGTCACGGTGACGACGTCCATCGTCACGCGGCCGCCGCGCAGGCCCCCCGCCGCGTCCGCCTCGACGTAGCCATGGGATATGCCTATCTTCGCCCCCAGCGCCTCGAAGCCTTTAAGGTGCTGGTCCACCGGCCGCACCCCTATGGCGCAGCCGCCGGGCTGGCTCACCCTGGCGCGGCCCAGCCGGGCAAGAAGCGGACCCGCCACCATGAACGACGCCCTCATTGTTTTCACCAGCTCGTAGGGCGCCTCGTGGCCTATCGGCCCGCCCGTGTCCACCCGCCAGGCCGAATCGCCGATCCGCTCCACCCGGGCGCCAAGAGCTTCCAGAAGCTTTATGATCGTGCGCACGTCCCGCAGGTCCGGGACGTCTCGGATGACACTCTCGCCCGGAGCCAGCAGCGTCGCGGCGAAGATGGGCAGGGCGGCGTTCTTGGCGCCGGAGACTTTTATGGCTCCCTTCAGCGCCCTGCCGCCTTCGATGACCAGCTTGTCCAATTTATCCCCTGACAGCGATCAGCGCCCGCTCGGCCCCCGCCAGGTCGCGGACGAATTTTTTGAGACGGAGCCCGGCGGACTTCTCGACCAACCGGGATACAGCCCTGGACTGCCCGCCGCCTGTCTCCATCACCAGGCAGCCGCCTTCCCTGAGGTAGCCGGGGGCCTCTTCTATTATCCTGCTTATCACATCCAGCCCGTCCGGGCCGGCGTATACCGCCCCATGCGGCTCACGCGCCACCTCGGGCGACACACCCTCCGCCCCCTCCGGAACGTAAGGGGGGTTCGTGACTATGATGTCGAACATCGCGCCTTTTGCCGCCGAGAACAGGTCGGATACCGCGAAATCGATCCTGTCCGCCACGCCGAGCCTCCGCGCGTTCTCCCCGGCCACGGCCAGCGCGCCGGGCTCTGAGTCAACGGCGCGGACCTTCCACCTCGGCGCATGGAGGGCAAGCGTCACGGCGATGGCGCCGGAGCCCGTCCCCACGTCCAGGACGCTTGCGGCCTCCAGCGGGTCGAAAAGCGCCAGAGCGGCGTCCACGAGCGTCTCCGTTTCCGGCCGTGGTATGAGAACCGCCGGGGTCACGTGAAACGACAGCGAGTAAAACTCCTTTTCGCCGGTGATATAGGCAAGCGGCTCGCGGGCGGTTCTCCGCGCGATGAGTTTTTCAAAATCCGCCGCCGCGTCCTCCGGCGCCGGGTCGTGAGCGTGGGCCAGGACGAACCCCCTGTCCACGCCAAGGGCATGGGCCAGGAGAAGGCTGGAGTCGAGCCGGAAAGACTCCACCCCGGCGGCTTCCAATATCCTCCCGCCCCACGCCAGAAGGTCCGCCAGGGTCTGCGTCACACCGGATTTTCCCCCGCGCGCGGCGGAGGTGGCGGCGGTTTTCATGAAACCCGGGCGCCTCAGGCGCCGGCCGCCACGGCCTCGCCGTTTTTCAAAAGCCTCTCCTGCGCGGCGAACACCAGGGCGTCTATCATCTCGTCGAGATCACCGTCCAGGAAGGATTCCAGCTTGTAGAGAGTCATGTTGATCCTGTGGTCCGTGACGCGGCCCTGGGGGAAGTTGTAGGTTCTTATCCTCTCGCTCCTGTCGCCCATGCCGACCTGGGCCTTACGCGCGGCGGACCGTTTGGCCGCCTCCTCCCGCTCCCGCCGGTCCTTCAGCCTGGCCGCCAGGACCTTCATGGCCTTGATCCTGTTCTTGTGCTGGGATTTTTCGTCCTGCATGCTCACGGTGATCCCCGTCGGCAGGTGGGTCATCCTCACCGCCGAGTCGGTGGTGTTGACGGACTGGCCGCCGTGGCCCGAGGAGCGGAAGACGTCCACCTTCAGCTCGTTCGGGTCGATTTTCACCTCCACGTCCTCCGCCTCCGGCATGATGGCCACGGTGCAGGCGGAGGTGTGTATCCGTCCCGAGCCTTCAGTGTCCGGGACGCGCTGGACGCGGTGGGCGCCGCTTTCGTTCTTGAGCCTGGAGTAGACCCCCTTGCCGGAGACCAGGGCGATGATCTCCTTGATACCGCCTATGCCCGTCTCGCTCAGGGACATGACCTCCACGTTCCACCCTCGCCTCTCGGCGTAGCGGGAATACATCCTGAAAAGGTCCGAGGCGAAAAGGGCCGCCTCCTCGCCGCCTGTCCCGGCGCGTATTTCCAGGATGATGTTCTTTTCGTCGTTGGGGTCCTTCGGCAGGAGCATGAGCCGAAGCTGTCTTTCCATCTTTTCGATCTCCGGACCGAGCTCCTCCACCTCCTGCCGCGCAAGCTCCACGATCTCCCTGTCGCTCTCCTGTTCAACGACGCTTTTCGCTCCGTCGAAGTCCGCCTTCAGCTTCCTGTATTCCCTGTACTTTTCAACCACCGGGCGAATTTCGGAAAGCTCCCTGGCGAGCTTCTCATACGCCGCCCTGTCCGCGGCCACAGCCGGGTCGCCCATCCTCTGGTGGATGGACTCGTACCTTTTCTCCATGTTCTCAAGGGAGGTAATCATGACGGAACCCGGTCATAAAAAAAAGAAAGAAGACCGCGCGCCCCCTGCGGGACGGGCCTTAAGAACCCTCCGGCGCGGCCTTTTTGCCGTATTTCCGGCGGAACTTCTCGATGCGGCCGGCGGTGTCGATAAGCTTCTGCTTGCCGGTGTAGAAGGGGTGGCAGGACGAGCATATGTCCAGCTTGAGGACGGGGACGGTTCCCCTGGTCTGCGCCCTGGCGCCGCAGGCGCACACTATCTCGCAGTCCACGTACTCAGGATGTATCTCTTTTTTCATCTTTCCCTATATCCTCGCGACACAAATAAATATTATATCTTAACTCTGCCCGTATTTTGCTGAAAAATCCGCCAGAATGGCGCCGTTCGCTTCGTCACGGCGGCCGAGCCTTTGCGATGTCATGCTGGACGAAGTGAAACATCTCATCCAGCGCAAGCCCACGAGATTCTTCGGCTTCGCCTCAGAATTACAACGTCCCGTTACGACGCCGCGCTGGCCGAAGCCCCGAGCCAAAAGGCGAAGCGCCCGGCGAAGTTTTTCATGATGACAGCTAAAAAGCGGTTTTTCAACAACCTTTTTAGAGGTCAAGCGTTCATGGACTCCAGGAACCTCTTGTTGTCCTTCGTGGCCCTCATCTTCTCCGTGAGAAGCTCCATGGCCTCGATGCTGTCCATCGGCTGGAGCACCTTCCGCAGGACCCATATCCTTCGCAGGTCGTCCTGCGGGATGAGCAGTTCCTCCTTGCGGGTGCCGGTCCTGGATATGTCTATGGCCGGGAAGACGCGCCTGTCGGCCAGCCGCCGGTCCAGGTGCACCTCCATGTTGCCCGTGCCCTTGAACTCCTCGAAGATCACGTCGTCCATGCGCGAGCCGGTCTCGACCAGCGCCGTGGCTATGATGGTCAGCGACCCGCCCTCTTCTATGTTCCTCGCAGCGCCGAAGAAGCGTTTCGGGCGCTGGAGAGCGTTGGAGTCTATACCGCCGGAGAGGACTTTCCCGGAGGGGGGGACGATCGTGTTGTAGGCGCGGGCCAGGCGGGTGATCGAGTCCAGCAGAATCACCACGTCCTTCTTGTGCTCCACCAGCCTCTTGGCCTTCTCTATGACCATCTCCGCCACCTGCACGTGCCGGGAGGCCGGCTCGTCGAAGGTGGAGGATATCACCTCGCCCTTGACCGACCTTTCCATGTCCGTCACCTCCTCGGGCCGCTCGTCTATGAGCAGCACGATGAGCATGACCTCGGGGTGGTTGCCGGTGATGGAGTTGGCTATGGACTGCATCATCATCGTCTTGCCCGCCCGCGGGGGGGAGACGATCAAGGCGCGCTGGCCCTTGCCGATGGGACAGATAAGGTCTACCACCCTGCCGGAGATGTTGTCCGGCGTGGTCTCCATCTGGAGCCGCTCCATCGGATAGAGGGGGGTGAGGTTGTCGAACAACACCTTGTCCTTCTGCGCCTCCGGCGGCTCGAAGTTTATCGACTCCACCTTGAGCAGGGCGAAGTAGCGCTCGCTCTCCTTCGGGGGGCGGATCTGGCCGGAGATGGTGTCGCCGGTGTGCAGGTCGAACTTGCGGATCTGCGACGGGGAGACGTATATGTCGTCGGGACCCGGCAGGTAGTTGAAAGACGGCGACCTCAGGAAGCCGAACCCGTCCGGGAGTATCTCCAGCACCCCCTCGCCGAATATCAGGCCCTCCTGCTCGGTCTGGGCCTCGAGTATCTTGAACATCAGCTCCTGTTTTCTCAGGCCCCGCGTGCCCTCGACGTTGTACTGCCCGGCGATCTCCAGCAGCTCGTTGATCGTCTTGTCCTTGAGACTGCTGATGTTCAAGGTCTTGCCGGGTCTTGCGGCCGCGGCGGTTTCGCCCTGAGGCGTGTCGTTCTTTTTCGTGGAGTTTTTTACAACCATGATGGTCCGCTCTTTGATTTCCTATGTTGATTGGGGTTTTTCAGCTTTCACCGCGGGACAACCCGCCTTCCAGCCCGGACGGGTCAACAGGTTGAATAAGATCGCTCTGCCAGTTCTGTCCAGCAACCAAAGGCCAGGAATCGTTATTCGATCAGTGAAAATCCGTAACGTGTTTTATATAGTGGAACGAATCAGGAAAGCGCCCTCTCTTTTGATAGGGCTAATATTACTCACAATCCATTTCGCTGTCAATAGCCCGTCCGCGTTTTTTCACCCCTCGGACGCGGCGGGCCTTTTCAGCGCCTGCGTCCTCTCGCAAAGGGTCTGGAGCGTGTACTTTTTCATCAGGCCGATGAACGTGCTCTTGAAGTCGGTGTAAAACTCGTTTATGACGCACATGTTGTGGTTGTGGTCCGAACAGCGCCCCTCCACGCCCGAGGCGGCGGAGCAGTCCCACGGCTCGATCTTGCCCTCGGTGGCCTGGTAGATGTCGTACACGGAGATGCTCTCCGGCTCCATGCTTAGCTGGTAGCCGCCCTGGTAGCCGCGGGCGCTTCTCACCAGGCCGGCCTTTTTCAGGTCGGACAGTATCTGCTCAAGGAACCTGTATGGCAGATCCAGCTTTTCGGACAGAACCCTGCCCGAAACGGGCGCCTCGTCCGGCTCGCATTTCAGATACAACAGGGCCAGCATCGCGTATTCGAACTTGGCTGAGAACTTCATTTTAATTTCCTCAATTCCTACTGAATTTATATCATATCAAAAGCCCGCCCGCCTGTCCATGATTTTATCTGCTTGATAGTTCATCGGTTACAATAATTCTCAAAAAAATCTTTGACATCCTGGCCCAAATCCGTATCATTTACATAATTCCTATTTATTTTATCGGAATTGTTAACTCAGCAAGGAGATATGATCTTATGGCATTCGCGTCGGAAGAAGAGGAGATCGAAAAGCTGGTCGAGGGGCTTCACTTCAAGCAGAAAGTGGAGCGGGCGAAAAACCTTCTTGAGTGGGCGTTCGCCGAGTACGGCGACAACGCCGTCGTCGCCAACAGCCTGGGCAAGGACTCCATGGTGGTCTGGGACCTGGCGAGGAAGGTCAACCCCGCCGCCCGCGGATTCATCGTCACCACGCCCTACAAACCCAAGGAGACGATCGACTACATGAATGACCTCGCGGCGGACGATCCTGACCTCAGGATCTACAAATCGGACCAGGACGTGGGCGAGCTTTACAAGACCGATCCCGACGAGTGCTGCCGGATATTGAAAGTCGAGCCCGTCCGCCAGGCCGTCGCCGAGATGGACGTGAAACTGTGGATAACCGGCCTGCGCTGCACCGAGGGGCGCACGAGGACAGACTTCAGGGAGGTTGAACAGCGCGACGAGGGGCTTTACAAGCTCAACCCGATCCTCCTGTTCAAGGAGCGCGAGGTTTGGCAGTACCTGGCCCTGAACGGGGTAAAAGTAAACCCCCTTTACGGCGAAGGATACCGCTCCCTCGGGTGCGCGCCATGCACCGCCATCGTCGCCGACGAGAACGAGCGCGCGGGCAGGTGGCTTTCCACGTCCAAGTGCGGCGGCGAGTGCGGCATCCACACAAGGCCCCTGAAGGCGGCTCCGGAAGAGGCCGCCGCCGGTGAAAGCCTGTAATGGACGCGACCCAGATACTGGCGGGCTTCGCCGTCGGCGCGCTCGTGGGGTTCACGGGAATGGGGGGAGGCGCCGTGATGACCCCCGTCCTGATACTGGCGCTGGGGGTCCGGCCCACCATCGCCGTGGGGACGGACCTGATATACGCCGCCGTAACCAAGTCCGCCGGGACGGCCGCCCACGGCCTGCAGGGCACTGTCCATTGGAGGACGGTGTTCCTGCTCGCCGCCGGGAGCCTTCCCGGCGCGGCGGCGGGGTCCGTTATGTTCCATTCGCTGCAGGCGGCCTACGGCGGCGCGCTGGAGCCTTTTATCGCCAAGTCCATCGGGGTTCTGCTGATGGTCACGGCGGCGGTCATGATCCTATCGAAAAAAGGGAGACGTAAAGATGATGTCAACAACGCAACCGGGGGCGGCGCGCCCGGAGGAGGGGATGTTTTCATTCTCCCGGCGGCGGGGTTCATGGTGGGGGTTCTTGTCACCTTCACTTCCGTCGGCAGCGGCACGCTGGTGGCCGCCACTCTATTCACCGTGTTCCCCGGCCTCGGCGCGGCCAGAATCATCGGCTCGGACATCGCCCATGCGGCGCTGCTTCTGTCCGTAGCGTCGGCCGGGCACGGCTTCATGGGCAACGTCAACTGGGAGCTGGCCTCGAACCTCGTGGCGGGGTCTGTTCCGGGCGTTCTCCTTGGAAGCAGGCTGGCCGGCGCGGCGCCGGAGAAACTCATCAAGGCGACGGCGGGCGGCGCGATGTTCTTCGCGGGATACGCGCTCGTCTGAAATGCGGTGTTTACAGGATAAGGAGTGAAAAGAGATGCAAGCGAATACGGCGGCGGCCGATTTCATCACGACAAAGCCGAGGTCCGGGGAGCTCGAGAAGTTCCGCGGGCAGGTGGCCGAATACAAATCGGGAAGCATAACCGGGGAGCAGTTCAAGTCCGCCCGGGTGAACCTGGGGATATACTCCCAGCGACAGGAGGGCCTTTTCATGGTGAGGACGAAGATAGCCGCCGGGAAAATCCCCGCCGGCTCCATCGACGCCCTCGCCGAAGCGGCGGACCGGTGGGGAAGCGGGTTCGTCCACATATCCACCAGGCAGGATTTCCAGCTTCACAACGTTCCGCTGGATGATCTGGCCGATGTCCTCGACCATCTTCACGACGCGGGGATAACGACCCTCGGCGCGGGCGGGAACACCATCAGGAACATAACCGTCTGCCGTCACGCCATGGCCGGGCAGGGGCCTTTCGACGTCGCCGCGGTGTCGCGGGCGGTCTCGGGCTATTTCCTGGGGAACCCCATCTCGAAAGGGCTGCCGAGGAAGTTCAAGATAACCTTCTCCGCCTGCGCCGAAGACTGCGGTGGAGGGGTCATCGACGACATCGGCGCCATCGTCCTGGGCCAGGAAAGCGGGCTGGGGAGCGACGGTTTCCGCCTGCTCGTGGGAGGGGGCGGCGGCTCCATCCCCAGGCTGGGGAAAACGCTGGACGAGTTCGTCCCCGCGAGGAGGGTCCACGTCTCCATCCTCGCCATCCTGAACATTTTCAACAGGATGGGGACGAGGACGAACCGCGCCAGGGCGAGGATAAAATTCCTGGTCGAGAAGCTGGGGATAGAAAAGCTCAGGAGCCTTTACCGCGAGGAGCTAGCGTCTCTCTCGAACGTCGAGGACCTGGCTTATGAAGGCTCTTCACCCAACGGCGGCCGGAGCGGCGCCTCCCTGCTTCTCAAGATACCGGTGGGCGACATCTACTCCGGCCAGCTGCGCAGTCTCGGCCAGTTCCTGCTGGAGACGCCGGGGGTATCCGCATGGAACACCAAGGACGGCGATATACTGCTGACCGGCCTCGACTCGGCCGCCGCGGGCTCCGCGCCCGGCCGGCTGCGCGCGCTTGGGTTTTACCCCGCGATAGACAAACCCGGAAACGTCGTAAGGTCGTGCAACGGCGCCTCCCTGTGCAGCGAGGGGATAGCCAACTCAAAAGCCCTCGCCAGGGTTCTGGAGCCGCTGGCCGAAGGGCTCGACGAAGGGCTGGGGCCGATAAACATAAGCGTCAGCGGATGCCCCAACGCCTGCGCGCTGCACCATACCGCCGACATCGGCCTGCAGGGCGCGGCGAAAAGGGTCAACGGCCGCCTTGCGCCGCATTACCTGCTGTACCTCGGCGGCGCGGGACACGGCCCGGCGCCAAGGCTGGCCGAGCCGGTAGTCAGGATCCCGGCGAAAAACGTCCCCGCTGCGGTGAAGCGAGCGGTGGACATCGCAAGAAGCGCCGCCGGGGATGGCGAGACGTTCGGCGGTGTTGCCGCAAGGCTCGGCGTCGAAAAATTCCGGGAGGAGCTCGCGCCGTTCACCCTGCTCCCCTCCTACGAGAAGAACCGGGATGGATATCGCGACTGGGAGTCCGACGAGGACTTCAACCTCGACGAGGTCGGCCCCGGCGAGTGCGGCGGCTCCGCCCTGGAGCTTATAGAAGGCGTCTACAACCAGGCGAGGCGCGACCTGGCCTCCGCCAGGCAGGCGCTGGAGGCGGGCGATGAGGCCGCGGCGTCAAAAAGGGCCGCGAGCTCCGTCTCCCAGTCCGCCAGGGCCCTGCTCGCGGCGCGGGGGATAGAGCCGGGGACGGACGATGAGCTTTTAAGCCAGTTCCGCGACAGGATCGTGACGCGGGGGATAGCCTCCGGCAGGTTCCTGGACGCCCTCGCCGCGGCCGCGGGAGAGGGGCTGGAAAGCCGCTACGGGCCGGAGGAGTGGGCGCCTCTTGGCGAGGAGCTCCTGGAGGAGAGCCTTTCGGCCTACGAAAAGCTTTCGCCGCAGGGCGCCGGGAAGCCGCGGGCGCGAAAAAAGGCCGCCGTGGAGAGACTCGATCTCTCCGGCGTGCGCTGCCCCTTCAACTACGTCAGGATCAAGGTACGGCTGGAGGAGCTGCCGAAGGGCGCGAGGTTGGAGGCGGTGCTGGACGACGGCGCGCCGGTGGAGAATGTCCCACGCAGCCTGGAAAACGACGGCCACGAGATATTGTCCCTCGAAGTGATGGAGAACGGGCAGTATCTTCTCCTGGTGGAAAAGAACTGATCTTTTCCGGCGCTTTCCTCCAGTCCCCGGAAGCGGGGCGGCGGGCTCTCCCCTCCGTCCCGCGCTCCAGTTATGTCCTCCTGAGCGCCAGCGACGCATCCCGTACCGGAAGAAACAACAGCGGTTTTGATAGGGTCAACGACTTTCCAACGACATCTGGATGGAAAAGTCCGGCCCGCTCCTCGTCAGGTTCTCCGAAAGCCCGAAGACGACGCTCCGCCCGCTTTCGAGACGACGCCTGAACCCCAGCGTGACCTCCGCCCATCCGTCCCTGAAGACGTAAATGTCCGCCGATGGCGATGGGGACGTGTTGAACATCGTCTGCGCCAGAAGCTCAAGCCTGTCCGACGCCCTGTACCCCGCCGAAAGGTACCCCGTGTAAAAAGCCTCCAGGCTCGCTTCCCGCGAGCCTGTCCGGAGCCCGCCGGGCCAGACCGCGCCGCCCCCGGCGTGGAAGGACCATCCCCCGCCCCCCACGGAGGCCAGGGCGCGCAAGGCGTATTCGAACATTCCGGAGCCCATCCCCTTCCCGGCGTCTCCCGTCGGCGCCTCGACGATGGCCTGGAGCGCCGCGGCGGAGCTAGCGCCATTCCACAGGGATGTCTTGAGCCAGAATCGCGCGTCCCCGGCGCCCGCCCCGGCGCGCCCGCTTCTCAGCTTTTTCCCGTCATGGTAAACATCGTCAAGGAAACGATAGTCCGGCGCGTCCTCCTGCCCGGCGTAAAACTGGGCGCCCGTCCTTTCGTGGTACCAGCGGACGATCCCGTCCATGAACCCCCCGTAAGCGTAAAACAGGGAGACCTCCGCCCCCGCCTCGAAACGCCCGCCATGGAAGGGATGAAAGACCGCGGCGTCAAGCTCGGTCATCTCCTTGTCGATCCCCACCGCCCATTCACGGCCATGACCAAACATGTAGACGTTCGAATGCGTGAGGCTCAGCCTCCACCCAGTCTTTTCGGACGGCTGGGCCGCCTCCGGCGCGGGGTAAAGAAGCCCGGAGTACAACGGATGGTGGTTGCGCATCGGGATCGGCGCGGACAGGTCCTCGGCATACGCCCGGGACGAGGCAAGCGCAAGGACCAGGATCAGAGCCGGCAGCCTGATCTTATATCTCCTCCGCGAAGGATTCCTTGTAAAGGTCGAACTGGCGGAACCCGACGAGCGTTATGGCGGCCCCCACGGCGATCAGAACGGCGAGGATGACAAGGCTCGGCGCCCTGCCGTGGATGAAGATGTCCTGGTAGCTGAGGCTGAGGGCGGCCATCGGGTTCAGGTAGAAGGTGAACCGCCATTTCTCAGGCGTCTGGGAGATGGGATAGATTATCGGACAAAGAAAGAACCAGAGCACAAGCAGATTGCCGAGGATATGCTGCACGTCCCTGAACCTGACGTTGACCGCGGCCGCCACGTAGACCAGCCCGATGGTGAAAAGAAGCTGCGCGGCGGCGACCAGCGGCAGCCAGAGAATATGGAGCGTGAAAGGGACGCCGTATATCGCCATGAAAATGAAAAGGAGCGGCAGGCTGAACAGGTAGTTGAACATGTTCGATATGATCTTCACCATCGGCAGTATCTCCGCCGGGAACATCGACTTCGTGATGAGCGCCCCGGAGCCGGTTATCGAGTTCACCCCGTCCATCAGCGACGATGAGAACCATATCCAGGGCAGAAGCCCCGTGAAGAGGAATACGGTGTAGTTCTCCATGCTCACGCGCATGTAGACCGAAAAGACGAGGGCGTAGACCAAAAGCAGCAGCAGAGGGTTCAGGAACGTCCACAACATCCCCAGCGTGGAGCCCCGGTACCGGGCCTTCAGCTCTTTGCCCACGAGGTTGGCCACAAGCTCCCTGTGGCGGTACAGGAGACCCACGTGATCTTTGAAAATTTTCAGTCCCATCATCCTCGGGTAAAACGGATAAACGTTGATTATAAATAAGCGCTGGGACGGCGGCAACACAAAGGCGACTCGCTCCTACTCTGGCGGTTTGCGGAAAAAGAGGATCACCGACGTATAAAGCGTCTTGCCGACCTTGAGGACCAGGTGAGGGGTCATGTGCCGCTCATCAGGGTCTAAAACGGGGTTTTCAATAGCATGCCCCGGGAGACGGAACTCTGGGGCCTGGACAAGTTTCAGCCCGGAAGGGGCGACGACATGCTCGATCAGCTCGTCCCTGTCGAAAAACTCCGGGTGTCTCTGGCCGTTTATTACAAACTCGGTGACGACGGCGGCGACCCCTCCCCTCCTCAGAACCCGCCCCATCTCCTTCATGGAAGCCGCCGCGTTCTCATGACCACCGAAATGCTCTATCGACGACATGGACAATACTATGTCGAACGACTCGTTCTCGAACTCCAGCTTCCGCCCGTCCATGCGCATGAAACGAAGCCTGTCTTTCCTATACGGAAACGGAGCGTACTTGCCAGGGTCTAAAAGGGTCTTCGGGTCGCCTTCTCTGCCTTCTTTTTCCGCCCACTCGCCCTCGAAAAGGTCCGTGGCTATGACGTCTCCGGCGTTATTGGCAAGCCAATAGACTAGCGCCTCGTGCCCACTGCCGACACCAAGACACTTGGAATCCTCCCGAAGCGCGCCAAGCTTCCGCAACCCGTAGATTGTATGGGTCCACTCAAAGCCCTTCCTGTGCATAAACGTGAGGGATGGAGGTATCGCCTTGATGTCGAGCAGGATATCGCGCCATTCCTCGTCCAGCCACATCCGGGGATCGACAAGACCGCAAAGCCGCGCGCCGTCGAAGGGCGGATCCTCCACATACGGCTGGAATCCGTCGTCTGGGCAAACGGTCACGAAATCAAAAAGGACTTTGTGCGGATCGCATTTATAACCAGATTTGGCCCGGTATTCATCTGAGCCGGTGAATGCCTTGACAATATCGCTCCTCGTGACGCTCCCGCTTCCGAGTCGCTCGAGATAATGCCTTTTCCCTTCCCCGTCCGGGGGGCGCTCCAAGAGAACCCTGTACAAGACCTCGACGAAATCTTCATCCTTCGACAAATCAAAAGCGCTTTTTCCCAGCGTGCGCTTGAAAAACCCTCTAAGCACAGTCCATGACCTCAAGGGAGCCGGGCAGGGGGCCGGTGTTTTACGGCGAGCCTGACTCAGTTTGAAAAATTATACCAAACGCCGATTGCGCTTTCAATCAAGAGCCAGGAACACCGGCGCCGGGAGGCCGCGGGTTATATCTTCTCCAGCGCCGCCGAAAGCCTCGAAGCCGCCTGTTCGGCCACCTCCGCCAGGCCCGCGTCCGGCAACATGCTCATCATCGCCCGCGGGTTGATGGCCGAAACCACCACCAGGCCCGGCTCCTTTTCGTACACCACGACGTTGCAGGGCAGGAGGAGGCCCACGTCGAGGGTCGCGTTCAGCGCCTTGTTGGCGAGCTTCGGATTGCACGCGCCGAGGATGACGTAGTTCCTGAAGTCCACCCCCAGCTTCTCCTTCAGGACCGGCTTGACGTCGATCCTGGTGAGGACGCCGAACCCTTCCGTCTTGAGGGCTTCCATGGTCCTTTCGACCACTTCGTCGTAGCCGCCCTTGACCTGTTTTTCGATACCGAGGCTCTCGCCCGTCTTCTCCGCCATGACAACCTCCTTCCGGTTCGATTCACCCGCCCAGGCGGGTCATGTGCTCTATCTTCAGGCAACGGTCCTGGATCACCATGATCCCTTCCCGGCGCATCCTGCCGGCCGACTCGTTGTTCACTATCCCCAGCTGAAGCCACACGGCCCGGGGCTTTTTGGCTATTATCTCCTCCGTCATGTCCGGGATCGCCTCCGGCTTGCGGAAAACGTCCACGATGTCCACCGGCTCCGGAACATCGGCCAGGGTCTTGTATGCCCTGATTCCCTCCCACTCCTCGATGTTCGGGTGTACAGGGATGATTTTGTATCCATGGTCTTTCAGGTACCGTCCCACCATGTACGAGTCCCGGTGGGATTTGTTGGAAAGCCCCACGACGGCGATCGTCTTCGCCGTCTCCAGCAGCTTTTTTATCTCGGACGGCTCCGGGTTCTGATCGGCAACCGGCCTGTTTTCTCCGCCGCTTCGCATCGGCGTCATACCTCGGCCTACTCGGACTCCGTTTCTATGTTCTTTTTCAGAAACCTCAGCAGGTTGGAGGATACGGGCTCCGGGATTGTCTCATCCTCCTTGGCCACCTGGAAAAGCTCGACCGTCTTCTTCAGCGTGTTGATGAACGCCACGCAGGGCTCGCAGTCCTTGATGTGATCCTCGATCTCCTCGCATATATGGGGGTCGAGATCCTTGTCCAGGTAGTCCCCTATTTTCTGAAAAATCTCCTCGCACCTCATTGACCGTCCTTCCCCATCTTCGAGATTTCCAGCGTCCCGTCGAAATACCTGGACAGGGCGTCGCGCATCGCCAGCCGCGCCCTGTGCAGGCGCGATTTCACCGCCGCCACGGTCATCCCCAGTATCTGGCTGATCTCCAGGTTCGAAAAACCCTCCACGTCCTTCAGGATAAGAACAACGCGCTTGTCCTCCGGCAAAAGGGAGATCATACTGTCCAGCGCCTTGCGTATCTCGTCGTTTCCGTGCAACAGGGAGGGGTTCTTCGACCAGTCCACTATCTCCCGCTGCAAAAGCGAGCCGTCAAAGTCTATCGGCTTGTCTATGGAGACCAGGTCGACCTTCTTGGTCTTGCGGATCTTCATCAAGCAACCGTTCGTGGCTATCTTGAAAAGCCACGTGGAGAACGCCGAGTCCCCCCGGAAAGAGTTCAGCGACCGGTGAACCTGAAGGAACGTCTCCTGCAAAACGTCTTCCGCGTCCTCCTGATTGTTCAAAAACTTCAGGCAATGGTTGTATATCCTGGTCTCGTATTTCCTGACCAGCCTCTCAAACGCTGAAAAATCCCCCTTTTTTATCTTCCCGATCAGCTCAAGATCTTCGTTCTTGCTCGCCTTCTTCGCGGGCGAAAGCTCAGGAGACGCTCTTTTCACTTTGGATGCCGTGAGGGTTCAAAGGTTTCGTTTTCTTGAAAACTAATCTAGCAACTTATCGCGGCTAGGGCAAGCAGCCGCGGCCCGCGTGAGGCGAACCGGACCGGATAGTCCGCCCATAGGAAAAACCCGCAACGCCGACGGCTTATCATAGAGAATAGCAAATAAGAAAACCGCCGCGCCTTTTCAGGTCTGCCTTCCGGTTCACGCGCGGCTGGCGACGGGAGGGCGATTTCCGCTTTCATTATAGTATGATAGAATTTTAAAGATCGATCCACGGGAACCGGGTATGAACTTCATCTTGGGGTATTCCGCGCTTCGTGAGTTTTCGGCCCCGCGGGGTTGAAAGCTCCGGGAAGCGCGATAGCGTTATTATGCGCGGCCTTGGAACTCTACCGCTCGTTTTTTTGCTCGCGTTGTCCCTTCCGCCCGCGACCTCGTCCGCCGGGCCGCTCAAGCTGGGCGTGCATCCCTATCTTTCCACGACGGAGCTGGTGGAAAGGTTCGGGCCGCTGGCGGGCTGGCTGGGCCGGAGGCTGGGAAAGCCCGTCACCCTGGAGATATCCAGGGACTACGAGGAGCACATCAGCAGGATCGGCGACGGCAAGCTGGATATCGCCTATATCGGGCCGGTGTCATACGTGAAGCTGGTGGAAAGATACGGCGAAAAACCGATCCTCGGCAGGCTGGAGGTCAACGGCGTCAATTCGTTCAGGGGCGTCATAATCGTCCACCGTGACAGTCCGATCGACTCGCTCAAAAACCTCAGAGGCAAAAGGTTCGCCTTCGGCGATCCCGGCTCCACCATGAGCCATCTTGTCCCGCGTTACATGCTGTGGGAGGCGGGCGTGCTCGTGAGCGATCTTTCCGACTACGCCTTCCTCGAAAACCATCACAACGTGGCCCTGGGGGTCCTGATGGGAGACTTCGACGCGGGCGCGGTGAAGGAGGAAGTCTTCAAGGAATACATGGGCAGGGGCCTCCGGGCGTTGGAGACGACCCCGGCCGTCCCGGAGCATCTTTTCGTGGGCTCGTCCGCCCTTCCGCCGGAGACGGTGGATAAAATCCGCCGCGCCATGAGCGGCCTCCGCGACACCGGCGAGGGGATGGCGATCATGAGGTCCATCAAAAGAACCGTGACGGCGCTGACCGCCGCCGATGACGCCGATTACGACGGTCTGCGCAAGATACTGCGGACCTACGAGAGGATCAGCGCGAACCGATGAGCCAGATCGACAAAACCAGTTACGGCAGGGCGCTCTTTTATTTCGTGGCCACTCTCATAGCCTTCCTTGCGGCGGCGGACGTGATGATCCTCTCCAGCCAGCGCGAGATGATAATGAGCCAGGCCCGCCGTATCGCCGAAGGGGAGCTTCGCCTCATGGGCGCCATGGCGCGGGAGGCGCTCCTGAAGCGCGACTATATCACCGTGGAAAAGTTCATGACCCAGTGGGGGGCCGAGCGTGACGACGTCGTGGCGGCGAAGGCTGTCGCCCCGAACGGCTTCGTCCTGGCGGAATATCACCGCGGCGCGCCGGCGGAATCGCCGTTTCACGTGAAACACCTCGTGATCTACGATGGCAGGGAGCTTGTCTCGCTGGAGATAGTGAAAGACTTCGCCGGGGTGGAGGCGGGGCTGAGAGGACTCGCGGTCCGGCTGGTGGTTTGGTCGATAATCATCGTGGCGGTGATGGGGACGCTGCTGTGGCTTGCGATCCTGACGCTGGCCGTCAAACCGCTTGAGGAGGAGGTCGCCGGGCGAAAAAAGGCCGAGGCCGGGCTCCGCGAGTACAGCGGCCAGCTCGACGAGATGGTGAAGGAGAGAACCCGCGAGCTCGAAGAGGCCAACGAGAGAATAGCCGCCTCGGAAAGGGATCTCTCCGGCATCCTGGAGAACATGCAGGACACCTATTACCGGACAGACAACGGCGGGGTGATAACGAAAGTCTCCCCGTCCGTTAAATACCTGTTGGATTACTCCGTCAAGGAGCTTGTCGGCATGAGGCTCGCCGACCTGTACGTGAACCCCGGGGAGAGGGAAGTTCTTTTGAAGTCCCTGCGGGAGAGCGGCGGCAAGGTCACAAACTTCGAGACCAGGCTGAGGCGCAAGGACGGCAGGGCCGTGTGGGTGTCCGCCAATGTGCAGCATTTTCACGACGAGGCCGGGAATGTCATCGGGGTGGAGGGGATGGCGCGGGACATCACGGAGATAAAACGCGCCCAGGAGGCAATGAGGCTTGTTGTGGAGGGCGCGGCCCACCAGACCGGGGAGGAGTTTCTGCGCTCGCTGGTGGAAAACCTTGCCAGGGCCATCGGGGTGAAGCTTGCCTTCGTGGCGCGGATGAAGGACGAGACGGGCTGCGATGCCAGGACGCTGGCGATGTGGATGGACGGCCGAATCGCCGGGAACATCGAGTACGAGCTGGCGGGCACGCCCTGCGAGGAAGTCTACTATGGAAAAACAAGCTTCTACCCCGACAACGTGGCGGGGCTTTTCCCCGACGACAAGTGGCTGAGGGACATAGGGGCGCGAAGCTACCTTGGGATACCCTTCTTCGAGCCCGGAGGAAACGTGCTGGGCCACCTGGGGGTGATGGACGACAAGCCCATCACCGACAGGAGGAGCGTGGAGACTGTGGTGAGGCTGTTCGCCGCCCGCGCCGGGGCGGAGCTGAAACGGGCCAGCGTGGAAGAGAAGCTCAACCAGTTCAAGAAGACGCTGGACATGACCCTGGACTGCGTATTCATGTTCGACCCGGTGTCGTTCCGGTTTTTCTACGTCAACCAGGGCGCTATGGACCAGGTGGGCTACACGAGAAAGGAGCTGCTCTCCATGACGCCGCTTGACATAAAGCCGGAATACACGAAGGAGAGCTTCCAGGATGTAATCGCCCCGCTGCTTGACGGGGAGACGCCCTCGGTAACCGTCGAGACGGTCCACAGGACAAAAGACGGCAGGCTGATCCCGGTGGAGGTGTTCCTGCAATACGTCGTTCTGCCGGGAAAGACGGGCAGGTTCGTCGCCATAGTCCGCGACATATCCGAACGCAAGAGGGCGGAGGAGGCCCTGCGCCACACCCAGAAGCTGGAGAGTCTGGGAGTGCTGGCTGGAGGCATAGCGCATGATTTCAACAACCTGCTGGTCGGCATCCTCGGCAACGCCAACATGGCCCTGGAGGACCTTCCCGCCTCGTCGCCGGCCCGGGAGAGCGTGGAGGACATCATCACGGCCGCCAGGCAGGCGGCGGACCTTTCCAAGCAGATGCTGGCCTACTCCGGCAAGGGCAAGGTGGTCATAAAACCCTTCAACATCGCCTCCATCATAAAGGAGATGTCCCACCTGCTGGAGATCAGCGTCTCGAAGAACGTGTCGCTCAAGTACAACGTGGAACGGGGCCTGCCCGCCGTCGAGGGCGACCCCTCGCAGATCAGGCAGGTGATCATGAACCTGATAATAAACGCCTCCGAAGCGGTGGGCGACGCGGACGGCGAGGTGAAGGTGACGGTGGCCTCGCTGGAGGCGAACGACCGGCGCATGAAAAAGTTCGAAAAGGAACTGGGGCCGAAAAAAGGCCGGTACGTCCTGATGGAAGTGGCCGACAACGGTTGTGGGATGGATGAGGAGACCATGGAGAAGATATTCGACCCGTTCTTCACCACGAAGTTCACGGGCCGGGGGCTTGGGCTGGCGGCGGTCTCCGGGATAGTGCGTGGCCACGGCGGCATTCTCAAGGTGAGAAGCAGGGAGGGCCGGGGGACGGTCTTCAGCGCGGTGTTTCCGGCGGGGGGGCGGCTCCCGGCCGAGAAAAAGGAAAGGCAGCGCGGCGCGGTGTATCCTGCCAACGGCGGAACGGTGCTGGTGGTCGACGACGAGGAGACCATACGGAGCGTGGCGCGGAAAATGCTGGCCAGGGCGGGGTTCGACGTCATCACCGCAAGCGACGGCGCGGAAGGGGTGAGGATTTTCCGGGAGAGGCCGGACGAGATCGACGTCGCTCTGCTGGACATGACCATGCCGCGCATGGACGGGGTGACGGCGCTGATGGAGATGCGGCGCGTCCGGCGTGATCTGCGGGTGGTTCTCTCCAGCGGCTATACCGAGAGGGACGCCGCCAGCCGGTTCGCGGGAAAGGGGATCGTCAGCTTCATCCAGAAGCCCTACACGAGCGATATGCTGCTTGAGAAAATAGGCGAGGCGCTCGCCCGGCGGATGGGCTGACGGCCGCTACCGGCTTGCCCTCGCTTCGCGCTCCCCATTCTCCGGGATGGGATGGAACGCTTTCGATATGTAGGAGATTATCGCGTCTATCTCGCCTTCCGAAAGGACGGGGCCCCACGCCGGCATCGACGTCCCCGGCAGACCGTTTTCTATCACCGAACGCAGCCTCCCCCTCGTCATCCCGTCCATCTTCGGGCCGGTAAGGTCGCGCGGACTGGGCTGAAGGAACGCGCCGAACCAGTTCCGCCCCGTCCCGTCTCTCGCGTGGCAGAAGGCGCAGTTTTCCTGGTACAGCCTCTCGCCGAGCCGCTCCTCGCCCGACAGCCCTTCCATCATCTTCCACACGGGCCCCTCGTCGGTGACGTGGGCCCTGTCGTGGCAGGTCACGCAGGTCTTCATGAAAAGGCGCCTGCCCGCCTTCTGACCGGCGGTAAGCTCTTCCTCCGCCGTGTCGAGGGGTATCTCCCCCCTGGCGAAGGGGAACGCCGCCGAGTAGCGGTCGTGATCCGCCCAGCCGTTCTCCGCCGTGTGATACCAGGTGTTTTTAGCCTTCTCCAGGATGAACTCCCGCCGGACGAAAGAGACCACCGCCTCGATCTCGTCCCCGCTCAGCCTGTTTTTAAACGGGGCCATGGCCGTCCCGGGAACGCCCTCCGTCACCGCCTTCGTCATCCTGTCAGGGTCCAGCTCACCGGGAGTCGTGTTTGCGAAATCCCTGGGAGGGGGGGAAAGATACGTGCTGGCGAGGGTCTTTGCGTCGCCGGAGTAGCCGTGGCAGAAGTAGCAGTAGAAGTTATAGATATCCCTGCCCCGCTCAAGCTTTTCCTCAAGGCCCTTCGAGACCTTTTCCGCCCGGGAAGGCGGCACGCTCTCCCAGCCAAGGCCGCTGCCCCCGGCGGCCATGACAAACGCCGCCAGCCCGGCCATCATCATCCTCGCCGCCGTCATTGTTTCTTGATAAACGTCTGGAAAACGTATTCCGCCACGTCGGCTATCTGCTGCTCCGTCAGCACCTTGTCCCACGCCGGCATCTCCGCGCCGGTCACCCCCCTGGCTATGGCCTCGAAAAGGGCGGGACGGTTGTACTTGCGGCGCGAGGCGGGGTGGCCGAAGTCCCGCGGCTTGGGATAGATGAACTTCGACCGCGGCCCGTTCCCGTCCCCGAACCAGCCGTGGCACTTGTAGCAGCTGTTTTTGTAGAACTTCGCGCCGGCCCGGGCGTCCCCCACCAGCCCGCCGGGGAACGGCAGGGACATGTCCGCTCCATTCACGGCTTTCCCGGCGGCCTCGTGGGCCTGCCCGGCCTCCCCTTCCCCCAACCCCATGAAGGTCTCGCGTACGTAATCTACGACGGTCTCTATCTCCTCCTCGGTAAGCCTGCCTTCAAAGCCCACCATGGGGCTGTTCGGCACCCCGTAGGTGGCGGAAAATATCATTCTATCTCTCGTCAGCTCTTTTTTAGCCCCCCCGGATCTGAAATTCCTCGGCTTTTTCATCAGCCCCCCCGCCGCCCTGCTCCTGCCATCTCCGTTTTCGCCGTGGCAGACGGCGCAGTTCGTGGCATAAAGCTCGGCCCCTCTGCTCCTGGCCGGGGTGGCCATGAAGCTCTCGCGGACATAGCCGGTCACCGCCGCTATCTGCTCTTCGGTAAGCCTGCCTGAAAAACCGGCCATGGCGGTCTTCTCCACGCCCTCCCTGACGCTTTTTATCATTCGTTCATCGGTCAGCCCCGCCGTGGCGGCCGGGTCGGTGAAATCGGTGGGCCGTGGGCTCATGCCGGTCACGGCGCGGGTTTTGCCATCACCCTTCTCGCCGTGGCAGACGGCGCAGTGTTTTTTGTATATAGCCGCCGCGTCCTCCCCGGCGCTCCCGGCGCCATGCGCGGCGATGAAAAGCAAGGCAAACGCCAGCGCAAGCGGCAGGCGGATATGTGATCTTGTGATCATCTCTCTCCAATCCCCATTCGAAAACGCGGCCCCCTACCTGATGGAAAGCGCCCCAGAAAACGGACACAGCGGACGAAAGCTTATCAAACCCGCGCCTTAAAACGGCAAACACGCGAATATCGTCTTTCAACCGCCAAAAACATTCAACGCGAAAAATTATAACATCCTCGCCGCGGCCCCAAGAATAATCCACGGGTCCCTGATACGTGGTTTGAAAAACGGGCCAGGACATCGTAAAACATGGTTGTCAAAAACATCCTCCCCTTTGACGAGGGATTTTTGAGGTTGGGGTCCGAAGCCCGCCCGCGACATCCAACAACGTCCCCTCCCCGGCGGGAGGGAACGTTGGCCCGCCAGTGTCATGCGCCAGCGAAGCATCCCGTACGCCCTCGCCAACCCCGGCGGGATTCTTCGGCTTCGCCTCAGAATGACATCGTGTACCCCCCCGGCGGGAAGGGACGAAGGGGAGTGGGTATAAATAAAGACAACATTCCGGGAATCAGGAAAACAACCCACACCCCAGGGATCGGGCCCTTGCCACGGGAGCCGGACGGACGCATATATATGTTATGCTTTTTTTTCGTCGCAAGTCGTTCATGGTTATTTTGAAGAGGGGAACATGGAAAAATTCACGTTCAAACCGGTAGCCATAGGGATTTTCCTGGCCCTGGCGGGTCTTTTGCTGGGGGAGCTCCACGGCCTGTCCTTCGGCGCGAAGGAGGAGGCCATAAAGGCCGGTTTCAAGGCCACGGCGGAGGCCAACGCAGGCGCCCTGGGCTCGGACGAGGCCGTGGCGAAGGCGGCCGACAAGGCCTGGGGATACCTGAAAAGGGCGCACGCGCATTACATGGGCCTTGGAGCGCTGGCGGTCTCTTTGTGCCTTCTGGTCGGTCTTTCCCCATCGCCCGGCCTGCACAAGACCGCCGTGTCGTCGGCGGTTGGTTTCGGCGCGCTGGTCTATCCCCTTTTCTGGACGCTCGCCTCCTTCAAGACAGCGGGCGTGGGGAGCCACGCCGCCAAGGAGGCGCTCGAGCCCGTGGCCCTGGCGGGGGCGGGGATCGGCTTTCTGGGGCTTCTGGGCGTGATCGCCGTGGCCGTGGTCTGGGCCCTGCGCAAGGAGGAGGTCTAGAAAGACGCGGATCCGCGGTACCTTTCCGCCAGCAGGCGGGTCAGCGGCCCCGGCCCGTCCGCGGCGAAAAGACCGGACACGGCTCTCACCGGCGCTATCTCCAAAAGCGAATTGGTGATGAAAACCTCCTCCGCGCTTTCGAGCTTTTCGGGGCGGAAGCGGCCCTCGACCGTCTCGATCCCCTCCTCCCGCGCGATCTCCATGACCCTGCCGCGGGTGACGCCGGGCAGGATGGCACATTCGATCGACGGGGTGTAAAGACGCCCCCCGGCCGCCCAGAAAATGTTCGAAGCCGCGGGGGAGGATATGAACCCGTCAACGGTGAGAGCCAGGGCCTCGCTGGCGCCGGCCCGCGCGGCCTCGTCGAGGATGAGGACTCTTTCCAGGGCGCTGGCGCCCTTTATCCCGCTCAGGGGGGACAGGGGGTTTTTGCGGATGGAGACCGGCGCGAGGACAAGCCCCGCTTCCCACTCTTCCACGGCCAGCGGCTCATAGGGCCTCACGGAGAGCGTCCATGACGGTCTCGAGCCTTCGTCTATTCCATAGCCGCGCCTTGATGAGACCCCCCGTGTCACCGTGAGCCGCGCCGCGCCCCTTTCGACGCCGTTCTTACGGGCGAGTTCATCCATCGCCGCGCCCACTTCCTCATCGCCGAAGGGAACGGCCAGCCTGATGGCGCCCGCGCCCGCCCGGAGCCTGGCCAGATGGCGGTCCAGCAGGTACGGCGCGCCGCCGTAGAGGGGGATCGTCTCGAAAAGACCGTCGCCCAGGGTGAACCCCCGGTCGTCGATGGATATCCGGCCATCCCCCGAGGCTGCGCCGTTCACGATGACCCAATCTCTCATCATCCCAGCGCCCGCGCCATGGCCGCGGCCTTGTCCAGCGTCTCCTGGTATTCCGCGGCGGGGTCGGAAGGATACGTGACGCCGCCGCCCGCGTGGAAGGTGTACAACCCGCCCCGCTCGGCCATGACGCGGATGGCCACGCTCATGTCCATGCCGCCGCCGAAGCCGATCCACCCTATGGCGCCGCAGTAGACGCCGCGGGGGACGGGCTCGATCTCGTCTATTATCTCCATCGCCCTTATCTTGGGAGCGCCGGTGACGGACCCGCCGGGGAAGGCCGCCCGGAGCAGGTCCACGGCGCCGAGGCCGGGCTTGAGCCTGCCCTCCACGGTGGAGGTCAGGTGCAACACGGTGGGGAATTTTTCGACCTCGCAGAGGCCGGGCGCGGCGACCGTCCCCGGCAGGCAGACCCTCGAAAGGTCGTTTCGCAGAAGATCCACGATCATTATGTTCTCCGCCCTCTCCTTTTCGCTTTCCGCAAGCTCCCTGGAAAGCCGGGTGTCCTCCTCCGGCGTCCGGCCGCGCCGCCTGGTCCCCTTTATGGGGCGCGTTGTCACCCTGCCGCCGTCAAGGGTCAAAAAGCATTCCGGCGAGGATGACAGGATGCGCGCCTCTCCGGTGTCTATGTAAGCGGCGTAAGGGGCGGGGCTTATGGAGCGCAGCCTCATGTACACATCCTTAGGGTCGTCCGGCGAGACGGCCTGGAACCTCTGGGATATGTTCACCTGGTAGCAGTCGCCCTGTTCTATGTATTCGCGAACGCGCCGGACGGCCGCCATGTACCCCTGCTTTGAGAAATCGCTTACGGGAGCCCTTGCGTCGCCCGCGGGAGAAACGACCGGCTTTTCCGGCGCCATGCCGCGGACGGCGGACATAATCTTTTCCAGCGCGGAGAAGGCAGGCCCCGGATCCTCCCCCTCCTCCACGCAGGCGACGAGGGACGCCTCGCCCCTGTCATGGTCGAAGGCGATGAGCCTGTCGTAGAGCCCGAGCCAGATATCCCCCTCCTGGGCGGCCCTTCGCCTGACGGCGGCGGAGGGCTCGACGAACCGAGACAGCTCGTATCCCAGGAAGCCTATCGCGCCTCCCTTGAAGGGAGGGGAGTCCCCGTTCACGGCGTCGTGGAGCCGGAAGGCCGAAAACGCCTCATCCATGAGCTGGAAGGGGTCGCCCGACACCATGGGCGCCATCTCTCCGGAGAGCTTGAACGCGCCGCCCGCGGGGCGGATCACGGCGAAGGGCGCGAAGGCGATGTACGACCATCGGCCCGTCCGCCCGAGGCGCATCCCGGAGTCCAGCCAGGCCAGGCCCTCCGCGCTTTTCAGCGAGGCGAAGACCGCCGCGGGATCGGCCCACGGCCTTTTTTTCGTGTGCGCCACCTTTGTTCGCGCGGCTCTTCCCGGGTTTTTCGATACGGCTTTCATCGAGATATTATAAGCGCCGGACGGTTTTCAGGGGCAGGCGAAAAGACCCAACAAAAATCTCTTTACACTTTTGGAAACATGGTATCATTTCATCGGGTTTGAGAAAACAGGCAGTGCCCCGGCATGTTCCGGCGCGTGGGTTTTTCCCTTCCCGAAAAGGAGCGCCGGACACCGAGCCTCCCGTTTTTCAAGGCCCTGTTACGGTTTTTTGAGGAACATTCGAGGAATCAGGAAAAATGGAGAAGACCATCTACGTCGGGAACCTGCCTTACACCGCTTCCGAGGACGACATCCGCGAGCTTTTCGAGCAGCACGGAGAGGTTTTATCGGTGAAGCTGATCAACGACCTCAACACCGGCAGACCCAGGGGGTTCGGGTTTGTCCGCATGGACGAGGCCAGCGCCGCGGAGGCCATAGAAAAACTGGACGGGGAGGACTTCGGCGGAAGGCCGCTGAGAGTGAACGAGGCCAAGGAGCGCCCGCCCCGCCGCCCGAGGCACTAGCGCCCGAGACCGAGGCTTTAAAAGACCCGCCGCTTTTTTCGAGCCGGCGGGTTTTTTTTGCGCCCCGCCGCGGCTGGCGGCGGCCTGGCGGATCAACGCGAAGGAGCGGAGCCTGCCTGGCGCGCCTTGCTTTTCGGCGTGACGGCGGCTCCATCGGGCAGCCTGTCCTTGAACAGCGCCAAGGGCAGGAAAACCATGGCAAGGATGATGGCCGCGGCTATGGCCGCGGGGATTATCGCCTTCCTGAAAAAACCGGGCATGACAAGCCCCCTCCCGGCAGCGTCACACGCAGACCACGGCGTGGCCTAGTTGACATGCGCGCTCGCGGGGACGACGGCGCCGGCGGAGCTTTTCTCCCTCTGGCGCTCCAGCTCGTCGAAGTCGAGGTTCATGAACGACTTCTCCATCTGCGTCTCGTCGCTGTAATAGGTGGCCAGCCTGCCCTCTCTCATGGTGACGTAGACCTTCAGGGCCGCCTTGCGCGTCACCTCCGCCCTACCCTCGTCGTAGGTGAAGTCTATGACGCGGGTGACCCATGCCGTGAAGACGTACATGGCGGAGTCCTCACCCATGTTGTCTACGCGGTATTCGATATCGTCGACCTGCTGGCTTATGGTCTTGGCCGTCCCCAGGTAGGGCATCCTGTCGATCTCCACGGCAAGCTGCCTTTCGTCCATCCTCTCGGCCATCATGCCGCGGACGTCCTGCAGGCTCTCGTACTGCGGCTTTTCGAACTTCGACGCCACCGCCCAGAACTTCTCCGCGTCGTTCTCGTAAAAGGAATTTATCCAGCCCTTCAGAAGCGACACCTCCGGCGGCTCCTTGGGCGCGTTTTCGATCACGCTCAGGCGAAACGCGTTGACAGCCAGGCCGAATGTGACGAAGACGAGCGCGATCACAGTGAACCTGCGCATACTTTCATCCCCCTCCTTCGATTTTCAGCAATATTATCAGTTTATATCAAAACCCGGAACGATGAAAGCTCCCCCGAAGCGGCCCCGCGGCGATCTTTACGCCGGGATGACGGGCGTGTTTTCTCGATGTATGGTGCCGAAGGGGGGATTCGAACCCCCACAGGCGTTCGCCCACATGATCCTGAATCATGCGCGTCTACCAGTTCCGCCACTTCGGCTGAAGGATCAATTATAACTTCATCGCGGCGAAAATCAACGCGAAGCGGTGTGTAAAACTTGCCGCCGGGTGATTGTTGGAGTAAAATCAAGCATTTTAAGAGGTTTCAGGGATCATTCTCATGTCTGGCGGCCCGAAGATATCCATAGTCGCCCCAGTCTACAACGAAGCGAGAAACGTGGGGCGTTTCATCGAGGAGCTTATTCCCGTTCTCGACCGGCTCGGCGAGGAGTTCGAGGTGATCCTCGTGGACGACGGCTCCACGGACGGCTCCTACGAGAAGATGGCGGCCATCCATGAAAAGGACCGGCGCGTGAAAGTGGTCCGGCTGCGGGCCAACTTCGGCCAGACCGCCGCCTTCGCGGCGGGGTTCGACAGGGCGAATGGGGAGATAATCGTCACCATGGACGCGGATTTGCAGAACGACCCGGCGGACATACCGGCCATGGTGCGGACGCTGGAGGAGAACGGCTACGACATAGTGGCGGGCTGGCGCGTCGACCGCAAGGACAAGTTCTGGACCCGCAGGCTGCCTTCCATGATAGCCAACAAGATCATCTCGCTGACAACGAAGGTCCACCTGCACGATTACGGCTGCTCCCTGAAGGCGTTCCACCGAGACGTGGTGAAAAACATCAGGCTCTACGGCGAGATGCACCGGTTCATCCCGGCCATAGCGTCGTGGATGGGGGTGAAGGTCGCCGAGATGAAGGTCAACCACAGGCCGCGGGTGGCGGGGGAGTCGAAGTACGGGATCGGCAGGACGATACGGGTCGTTCTGGATCTTGTCACCGTGAAGTTCCTGTTGAGCTATTCCACCAGGCCGATCCAGATATTCGGCCTGATAGGGTTCGTCTCCGGCGCTCTCGGTTTTCTGCTGGCGTTCTGGCTTTCGGTTCAGAGGCTTTTTTTCGACGTCCCCCTTTCGAACCGCCCCGCGCTTCTGCTGGCTGTCCTGCTTATCATCGTGGGCGCGCAGTTCGTCTCCATGGGCCTTCTGGGCGAGCTGCAGGCCCGCACCTACCACGAGTCACAGAACAAGCCGATTTACGTTGTCAAGGACATTCTGGAGTAGCCGGGGGCGGACTCGACCATGGCTGTAAAGCTCGTCGTCAACGGCTTTTTCAGAAGCGGCACGTCCGTGGCCTGGAAAATAATAAAGGAAAGCAACCCGGAGCTTTACGTCTTCTACGAGCCGTGCCACGAGATGATACTCGAACGCGTGAAAGACTTCAGGCGCGGCCGGGAGGTGGACAAGGTACATAATATGCGCCTGTGGGGCGAATACTCCCGCGTGCCATCCCTCATGAAGAAAATACGGTCAAAACACCCGAACCTCGGAAAGGGGAACATCCTGCCGAAAGACGCCCGCGCCGTGGTCGAATACGCGAGGATTTTCCACGAGCTGGACAGGGACAGCGTGTTGCAGACGAACAGGTGGAGCCTCTTCCTGGGGGAGCTTCACGGCGCCCTTGGCTGCGGCGTGATTCACATGATCCGAAACCCCTTCGACGTGTACGGCTCCATGTGGAACGTTTACATGAGACAGGGGACAGCGCCAAAGGTCCTGCTGAAGAAGGCTCTGAGGCCCTTTTTCGCCGGCCGCGCGTTCCACCTGCGGAGGATGTTCGATCTCGTCGTGAAAAAGTTTGGCGATCCCGGAGCGGGGGGCGGGACCGGCGCGTTCGACATGTTCCTGGCTGTCTGGATACATTTGAACCATCATGCCATACAGGCGGCGCGGCGGACGGGGGGCGCGGTCCTCGTGTACGAGGCGATGACCCGCGACCCGGAAAGAGCCCGCGGGATGATCGAAAGCCGCGGAGCCGCCTTCAACCACGAGGGGGCGCTAAGAAAAAGCGAAAGACCGCGGTTTATCGAGGAGCGAGAAAAAGAGATTCTTCTGAAAAAAGCCGGGGACATGTCACTGGAGGAGAAGATGAATATAATACTCGAGGAGACGGCATGACCCTGCCGGCTCCGGCCGCGTGGCGCGGCGCGCTAAGCAGCGCGGAGGAATAGTTGAAAATAGCCATTGACGTCCGCACGATAAGCAAGCCGCGCTCGGGCGTGGGCCACTACGTCACGAACCTGATCCGCGAGCTGCAGGCGATAGACGGTGATAACAGCTACCTGTTGATATCCAACGACGGCGCCTACGAGACGGAGTTCTCCCCCCGCGCCAATTTCGAGAACTACAAAACGTGGATATCCAACGAAAACCACCTGGTAGGCGACCTGTGGGAGAGCCTGTGGCTGCCGGGAATGCTGAGAAAACGTGGAGTGGACGTCTTCCACGGCCCGGCCTTCATGATCCCGCTGCGGCTTCCCGCCATGCGGGCAGTGGTCACCATCCACGACATCGTGGCCTTCATCAAGCCGGAGACGGTGCCGTTGAAATACGCCATGTACATGCGTTTTCTCATAAGCCTCGTGGCGCGCAAGGCTGACAGGATCATAACGCCCTCACAGTCCACGAAAAAAGACCTCGTGAACATATTGAGCATCCCCGAGGAAAGAATAAACGTCGTCTACGAGGCGGTCTCCGGGAAGTTCCGCCCCGCCGGGGACGCCGGCGTCCGCGCCGATGTGAAACGCAGGTTCGGCATACGTGACAGGTACATGCTCTTCGTGGGCAACCTTGAGCCAAGAAAAAACCTCGTCCGCCTGCTCAGGGCTTTCGAGGCGGCGCGGGAAAGACTCGGCGGCGCCTACCAGCTCGTGATCTGCGGCAAGAAAGGATGGCTCTACAAGGATATCCTGAAAACCTTCCGGGAAGTGGACAAGGGCGATGTCATCCTCACAAGCTACGTCAGCGATCCCGACCTGGTGGGGCTCTACCAGGGCGCGGACATGTTCGTTTTCCCCACCCTTTACGAAGGGTTCGGCCTGCCCGTCCTGGAGGCGATGGCCTGCGGCGCGCCGGTGATAAACTCCAACGTATCGTCCCTGCCGGAGATATCGGAGGACGCCTCCATCCTCATAGACCCCCTGGACGTGGAGAGCATAAGCGAGGCCATGGTCAGGCTCGCCTTCTCCGAAAGCCTGAGAGACGAACTGCGGGAAAAGGGCCTGAGGCGCGCGGCCAGGTTTTCATGGACCGAGACGGCCAGAAAAACACTGGATGTATACCGGTCCGTCGCCTGAGGCCGCCCATAGACGCAGGGAGAGGGCGCGATGATTTTTTACCTTGCCTGTCTTCTCGCCGTGATGGCGGTTGGCGCCGCCGGGGCGGCCTTCGTCTTTTTCTACCGCCCGTTCAGCCTCGGCCCGGAGCCGGGCGCGGCTTTGCCGGAGAGTTTTTTTGAGCCGCCAACTGGGCCGCCGCCCGGCCTCCGGCTCCTGTACGGCGGCGGCGAGGCGTTCGAGGCGATATTCGAGATCATCGGGAAAGCGGAGAGGTCCATAACGGTCCAGACTTTCATATGGGAGATGGACGACACCGGCGCCAGGATGGCCGGCGCGCTGCTGGCGGCGGCGGACAGGGGCGCGCGCGTGGTGATACGCAAGGATATGACGGGCGTCTACTTCGAGCTTCAAACCATGCTGCGGAAGGGGATACGGCCGGCGCTGCTCGACCCCCGGATCAGGCGGAACCCCAATATCGACGTCCGCCTGAACATTCTAGGGTCCGCCGACCACAGCAAGTATTACATAGCCGACGGCCGCCGGGCGGTGTTCGGCGGGATGAACATAACCGACAACTGCCGCTTGCGATGGCGCGACTACATGGTCATGATCGATTCGGCCGAGTGGGCCGCCGGGTTTGAAAGGAAGGTCCTGGATGATGAAATCTGGCCGGAGGAAGCGCCTTTCAGGATTCTCACGAACAGCCGCCGCGCCCTCGAGATAAGGCCCGCGCTGTCGCAGGCGTTCTCCCGCGCCCGGGAAAGCGTGATCCTAGACCACGCCTATTTTTCCGACGAGACGATGATATCCGCCGTCATGGAAGCGGCCCGCCGCGGCGTGAAGGTGACGCTGATCCTGCCCCGCTCCCCGGACACGCACGGACTCGCCAACCTGGCCACGGTGAACCGTCTTCTCGCCTCGCTCCCGCCGGAACGGCTGGAGGTGTACCTTAATTCCCGCATGAGCCACGCCAAGGCCGCCCTCATCGACGGCGCCATCGCCTTCGTGGGATCGGCCAACCTCACCCACAGGAGCATGAGACGAAGCCGGGAGACGGTCCTCGCCCTCCACGGCCGCCCTGACGACCCTTTCATAGCGAAACTGCGGGAGAAGATGCTCGAGTCCATGGCCGAAAGCGAGCGCGTGACCGCGCCATTTGAGCTGGGCGCCGTGGGGCGCGTCCGGGCGCTTGTGGGAAAATACACATGGTGAAAACCGGAACACAGCCTGAAGCTCCCCCTCAAAATGTCCGGCCCGATCCCTTATAATCTCACGATGAGCGTGATAAAAACAGCCGCGGCTATACTGGCCCTTTGCTGGGCGGGCGCGGCGGCGGCCCAGCCTTTTTTCGGTTCGGATCTTGTCTTTCCCCCAAAGGGGTTCGGAAGGCCCCACGGCGCCTCCATGGTGGAGCTTGAAAACGGCGGCATACTGGCGACGTGGTTTTCCTCCAGGGAGGAGACGACCAAAGACGCGAGGATCTTCGGCGCGGAATGGAGCAGAAAAACGGGAAAGTGGACTGACCCCAGGACGATCATCCCCGACGACTACTCAAAATCCGTCGGCAACACGGCCCTGTTCCGCGACGACGACGGCGTAATATGGATGTTCTTCGCCGCGGTGGTCGCTGGCGGGTGGAGCGGGGCGGTGGTGGACTACGTCCAGTCCCGCGACGAGGGGAGGACGTGGAGCGGGGGTGAAAGACTCGTCGGCTGGCCCGGCAACCTGCCGAGGAACACCCCGATCCGCGTGGGGAGGCGCCAGATGCTCGTCCCGCTTTTCGTCGATTTCTGGTACGAAGCCGGCCTCGTCGGCGCCTACACCGCTCTCATAAAGTACAAGGACGGAAATATCCTGGAGAAAAAGTACGCCTCCATGGACGACGAGGACGCCATACAGCCCGCCGTGGTAAAACTGTCCGACGGCCGGATACTGGCCCTGATGCGGGACAAGACCGACAGGTTCATCCGCAGGGCCTGGTCAGACGACGGGGGCGAGAGCTGGTCGCCCGTCACGATGACCACGCTGCCGAATCCCGGCGCGGCCATCCACGCCATATATATTGATGAGCTGTCCGCCGTCCTGCTGGCCTACAACCATTCCAGGAAGGGCCGGAACCCTCTTTCGCTGGCCGTCTCCACGGACGGCGGGATGACTTTCAAAAGGATCGCCGACCTTGAGAGAGAACCGGGGGACGAGGAGGCGAGCTTTTCGTACCCCACGCTCCTTCGGACGAAGGACGGGTTGATCCACGCCATCTGGTCCCACGACTCCCGCGCCACGTTAAAGCACGTCAGGTTCAACATCGACTGGCTGATGGAGCGCATGGCGCGCCACGGCCCGGACGGAGAGAAAAAGCCCTGACCCTCCCCGCGTTTGCTGGTAAAATGCCGGGCCACTTGACATGATCTTCACATAAGGATATTTTTCTAGCCTTTATCCTTGCTTGACGATTTCATCATGGTTGACAGTATGAACCCGGACACCGCTTTCGTCTTTCCCGGCCAGGGGTCGCAGTTTGTCGGGATGGGCGCCTCCATCATCGAGTCCCGCCGGGAGGCGGCCGCCCGCATGGAGGAGGCCGGCGATGTCCTTGGATTCGACATAGGCCGCCTCATCGCCGAGGGGCCGGAGGACCAGCTCGCCCTCACCGCCAACACCCAGCCCGCCATACTGCTGGTGTCGTATATTGCCCTGGAGGCCCTGCTCGGCCGCGAGCCGATAGAGCCCGTGGCGGCGGCGGGGCACAGCCTTGGGGAGTTCACCGCCTGCCTGGCGGCGGGGGCCATCGGTTTCGCCGACGCCCTGCGGCTCGTGCGCAAAAGAGGCGAGCTGATGCAGTCCGCCGCGCCCGTGGGCGTGGGGGCCATGGCGGCCGTCATCGGCCTTGACGCGGACACTGTCGCGGCGGCTTGCGCCGAGGCGGGGGGGATGGCGGCTCCGGCGAACTTCAACAGCCCGGAGCAGACGGTGATAGCGGGCGAGACAGCGGCGGTGGAGCGGGCCATGGAAATCGCGAAGGAGAAGGGCGCGAAAAAGGCCGTCCGGCTGCAGGTGAGCGCGCCGTTCCACACCTCGATGATGGAACCCGCGCGGGCCGGGCTGGCGGAGTTCATGGAGACGATAGAGTTTTCGGACCCGCGTTTCCCCGTGATACGCAACGTCGACGCCAGCGCGTCACGGACGGCGGAAGAGGTCAAAGACGGGCTCATCCGGCAGGTGACAGGTTGCGTGCGATGGGTGGACTCCGTGATGGAGATAAAACGGATGGGGGTGGGACGCGTCCTGGAGGTGGGGCCGGGCAGGACGCTTTGCGGCCTTATAAAGAGGATAGACAGGTCCATCGAGACATCGCCCGCCGGGTCGATGGAAGATATGGACAGGATCGTGGAGGCGTATCATGGGCAGGCTTGAGGGCATGGCGGCCATTGTGACAGGCGCGGCCAGGGGCATCGGCCGGGCGGTGGCGGAGGCTTTCGCCGCCGAGGGGGCGGACCTTGCCCTCGTCACGCTGAAAAGCCCGCTGGACAGCCTCGCCGAGAGCCTGCGGGCGAGGGGCGCACGCGTGGAGATATTCACCGGCGACGTGGCGGACGCCGCCTTCGCGAAGAAGACGGTGGACGGCGCCGCGGAGTCCTTCGGGAAGGTGGACATACTCGTCAACAACGCCGGGATCACCAGGGACGGGCTTTTGATGCGTATGTCCGAGGAGGATTTCGACGAGGTGATAAGGGTGAACCTGAAGGGCGCCTTCAACATGACGAAAGCCGCGGCGGCCAGGATGGTAAGGGCGCGGCGGGGCAGGATAATAAACGTCTCGTCGGTGGTGGGCCAGGTGGGGAACGCCGGGCAGGCCAACTACGCCTCTTCGAAGGCGGGCCTTCTGGGGATGACCAAGTCCGCCGCCCGGGAGCTTGCGCCGAGGGGGATCACCGTCAACGCGGTGGCCCCCGGGTTCATAGAGACCGACATGACGGCGTCCCTGCCTGAAAAGGTCAGGGAGGAGACCCTGAAGGCGATCCCCCTCGGCAGGTTCGGGAAGGCTCCGGACGTGGCCGCGGCGGCGGTGTTCCTGGCCTCTGAGGAGGCGGGATACATCACCGGGGCCACAATTTCCGTAAACGGCGGCATGGCCATGATTTAAGGCTTGGCTTTTGCCGGGATTCTATTACAATAACTCAACGGCGTTTCACAGGAGAAGGAGAGCATGTCGATAGAAGATAAGGTCAAGTCGATCATAGTGGAACAGCTGGAGGTGGACTCCGAAAAGGTCACCCCCGAAGCCAAATTCGACGCGGACCTGAACGCGGACTCGCTCGACGTGGTCGAGCTGGTGATGGCGTTCGAGGAGGCGTTTGACATCGAAATACCGGACGAGGACGCGGAGAAGATACAGACCGTTCAACAAGCGATAGACTACATAGCGGCCACCGCGAAAAAAGACTGACCGCGCCCTCCAGCCCCGCGCGTTCCAGCGCGGCCGTGGCCGGCGCCATGATGATTATTTTCCAGCGATTTCTCTCAGCGGACAGCCGATGAAAAAAGTCGCCGTAACGGGCCTTGGCATGATAACCCCCCTCGGCGTCGGCGTCGAAAAGACGTGGGCGAACGCCGTGGAGGGCCGCTCCGGCATAGGCCCCATAACACGATTCGACGCCTCCGGATATCCCTGCCGGATAGCGGGTGAGGTGAAGGGCTTCGATCCGCTCGATCACATGGAGGGCAAGGAGGCGAAGAAGATGGACACCTTCATCCATTACGCCATCGCCTCCACCCGGTTCGCCCTGGAGGACGCGGGGATAGACGCGGACCGGCTGACCGAGGCCGAGCGGGAGCGTTTCGGCGTGGTGATCGGGACGGGGATAGGCGGACTGCCGGAGATAGAGAAGACCGCCAACGTGCTCAAGGACCGGGGACCGCGCAAGGTCTCGCCCTTCTTCATCCCCGCGGTGCTGGCCAACCTGGCCACGGGGCAGGTGACCATACATTTCAAGCTTAAAGGCCCCAGCGGCTGCCCCGTGACGGCCTGCACCACCGGATCCTCGGCCATAGGCGACGCGGCGAGGATGATAGAGCGCGGCGACGTGGACATCGTAGTGGCCGGGGGGACCGAGGCGGCCATCACGGGGCTCGGCGTGGCCGGGTTCGCGGCCTCCAGGGCGCTGAGCAGAAGAAACGACGAGCCCGAGAAAGCCAGCCGCCCCTTTGACCGGGACCGGGACGGCTTCGTGATGGGCGAGGGCGCCGGCGTGATGGTGCTGGAGAGCAGGGAACACGCGGAAGCGCGCGGCGCGAGGGTCTACGCGGACCTCATAGGCTACGGCATGAGCTCCGACGCCTACCACATAACCGCGCCGCCGCCGGATGGCTCCGGCGCGGTGGTGTGCATGAGCCACGCCATCCGCGACGCGGGGATCCTCCCGGAGCGGATTGACTACATAAACGCCCACGCCACGTCCACCATGGCCGACGCCATCGAGACCCAGGCCATCAGACGGGCTTTCGGGGAGAGCGCGGACAGGCTGGTGGTCTCCTCGACGAAATCGATGACCGGCCACCTGCTCGGCGCGGCTGGGGGCATAGAGGCGATATTCGCCGTCAAGGCGATCGAAACGGGAATCATCCCGCCGACCATAAACCTGGACAACCCGGATCCGGAGTGCGACCTTTTCTACGCCCCCAACAAGGCGGTGGAAAGGAAGGTGAGTTTCGCCCTGTCGAACTCGTTCGGCTTCGGCGGGGTGAACGGCAGCCTCGTTTTCGCAAGGAGCGGGGAGGACGATTAACGGCCCGTTGTTTTTCATGATTTCTCCCAAAACAATCTCCCCCGAGCCTGGAGGCGGCGCCTGTCGTGGCAGTGGATGACGAAAGGAAAAAGGAGCTTTTAGCCCTTTCGGAGCGGCTGGGCCACGCCTTTCGCGACCTGGAGCTTCTGAACGTGGCCCTCACCCACAGGTCCTACGCCAACGAGAGGGTGGACGAGCAGGTGGAAGACAACGAGAGGATGGAGTTTCTGGGCGACTCCGTCCTGGATCTCATAGTCTCCCGCTACCTTCTTTTCCTTGGCGACGACATGAGCGAGGGGGAACTGTCCCGCATCCGCTCCCAGCTCGTGAACGAAACCTCCCTGGCGAGGTTCGCCCGCGACATAGGCCTCGGCGGGTACCTTCTGCTCGGCAAGGGAGAGGAAGGATCCGGGGGCAGGGACAAAAACTCCATCCTGGCCAACGCCTTCGAGGCCGTCGTCGCCGCCGTGTTTCTCGACTCGTCCTTCGACATAGCCTATCAGTCCCTGCTCGGCCTGCTGAAGGACGCCATAGACGACACCGTGTGCCTCAAGGGAGTGAGCGACTACAAGGGCCAGCTCCAGAAGCTGATGAAGGCCATGGGCCTTGCGAACCCTTCGTACAGGCTCGTGGAGGAGGCCGGGCCCGATCATTGCAAAACCTTCAAGGCGCAGGCCCTGGTCATGGGCGAGCCGTGGGGCGTCGGCGTCGGCCGGGCCAAGAAGGAGGCCGAGCAGGCGGCGGCGAGGGAGGCCTACGAGAGAGTCAGGAACCTGCGTGAGCCGCCGGATGATTTCAAACCCTGCGAATAGGCCCCGGCCGGCGGGCGCCGTCGCCCTGGCGGAGCTTTACGCCTCCATACAGGGGGAGGGAACCCGCGTGGGGCGGCCGTGCGTCTTCGTCCGTCTCGCGGGCTGCAACCTGGAATGCGTCTACTGCGACTCGGAACACGCCGCCAGGGGCGAGGGGATTCTGACCGGCGTGGGAGATATCGTCTCGCGGGTCAGGGGATACGGCGTCCGCCTCGTACAGGTCACCGGCGGTGAGCCGCTGATCCAGCCCGCGGCGGGGGAGCTTGTCACGAGTCTTCTGGACGCGGGGCTCGAGGTTGTCGTGGAGACCAACGGGACCGTGGACATCGGCCTTTTCGACCGGCGGGCCTCCTGCGTCGTGGACATAAAGACCCCCGGCTCCGGCGCGGGCGGCTCTTTCCTGGAGGCGAACTTCGACCGGCTCCGCCCGGACGACGAGGTAAAGTTCGTGGTGGTCTCCCGCGAGGATTTCGACTGGGCGATGTCAGTCGTCAGGGAGAGGCGGCTTCACGAGCGGCTGACCGTCCTGTTCTCCGCGGCGTGGGGGATGGTCGGCCTCAAGGAGCTGGCCTCGTGGATCATCGGGTCCGGGCTGGACATCAGGCTTAACCCGCAGTTGCACAAACATATCTGGAGCCCGGACGCGCGGGGGGTTTAGAGAAACGCCGTCAGCCCTATCCGCTCACCAGGCGCATTATGTCGTTGTAGAACGCGAACAGCATGAGGCTGATGAGCAGGAAAAGGCCCACCTGCTGGGCTATCTCCTGCGCCTTCAGCTGCACCGGCCTGCCGAGCAGCGCCTCGATGGAGAAAAAGACCAGGTGCCCGCCGTCGAGTATCGGGATGGGCAGAAGGTTCAGTATCCCCAGGTTGATCGAGATTATCGCCAGAAACATCATCAGGTTCACAGCCCCCAGGGACGCGGCCTCCCCGGCTATCTGCATGATGCCGATGGGGCCCGCTATCTGGTCCGCCGGTATGTCGCGGTTTATGAGCTTGTAGATCGACCACACGATGAGAACGGTCTTGTCCCATGTCCACTCCACCCCCTTCACGAACGCCTGGCCGGGCGGATAGCTTTTTATCACCGGGCGGGGGCTCACGCCGATGAGGCCGATAACCAGCGTCTCGCCCTCAAGGGTCTTCACCTCGCGCCGTTCCGGCGTAACCGTAAGCTCGGCTCTTTCGCCCCCTTCGCGGGACACCTCCACGGTGATAGCCTCTTCCGGCAAGGCGTGTATAGTGTCCCTGATCTGATCCCACGAGCCCACGGCGGCGCCGTTTATGGCCTCGATGGTGTCGCCGGGCAGGAAACCGGCCTGGGCGGCGGGCGACTCTTCCTTCACCACTTCGATGGTCGTGGACGGCCGCTCCGGCACGCCGATCATGGCCGCGCCGGCCACTATGAATATCGCCAGCAGGATGTTGGAGACGGGCCCCGCGGCGACGATCATCAGGCGCTTCCATACCGCCTGGCTCAAAAACGAGTCCTCCGCGTCCTCCACGGGGAGGGCCTCCGGGTCGTCGCCGTAAAACTTGACGTAGCCGCCGAGGGGTATCCAGGAGAGCATGTACTCAGTGTCCCCCCGCCGCCAGCCCGCTATCTTCGGGCCGAAGCCTATGGAAAACTTCTCCACGCGGACGCCCACCAGCCGGGCGGTGATGAAATGCCCGAACTCGTGGACGACTATCAGGACCGCCAGCGCGGCGATGGCCGACGCGCCGAAGGTGAACCAGCCGTAGAGCCTGTCGATGGTCACGCCCTCCATGAAGGAGAGCAGGGTATAGACGCTCATCTCCCGAAAAAAACCTCCTCCTTAAAAACCGCCGCGGGCCGGGAAAAAAAACCCTTCCGGGATCAGCGAGCCCGGCCCTTCGATATCGCGCGGACGGGCGCTCCCTCGGGGGGCTCGAACCTGAAATCGGACTCTTCGAGGTCCGCGGCCTTGTCCACGCTGGAGAACCTGATCCTGTTCCTGTTCCCCAGGTGGTCCACCATCAGAAGCTCGATGACGTTCAACGTCCCGCCGTCCAGCGTCAGCAACATGGCCTTCAGGCCCGGCGCGGGCTCTTTCGGCGTAAGTTTCAGCCTTATCGTCTCCAGTTTACCCGCTTTTCCCGGCGGCGCCAAATCGATCTCGAAGAGGCTGTCCAGCCTCGCCTCGCCTGCCAGGAAAAGGGCGGGCGAACGCGGGTTCAGGTATCCCTCCAGGGTGTCGAAGTAGACCACGTTCTCCGCCGGGTCATGGAACCACAGCCTCTCGCCATCCACCACGAGCCTTCTGCCCTCGGGTTTGTCGTAGTCCCATCTCATCATCGCGGGCTTCAGCATGGCCATGGAGCCCGCGTGTTTTTCCACGCCGCCGAACCCCTTCGTCTCGACGGTCTGCTCGAAGCGCGCCGTCATGGCCCGCGTCTTGTCGAATGCCCGCTGGACTTTTTCCACGATCTCTTCGAGCCCAGCCTCCGCCATGGCCTGGGCTGGCAAGAACAGAAGAGCCATAGCCGCAATAGCCGGGGCGATGGTCCGGGGTATGAGCGTTCCGCGGGACAATGGCTTTACCGCGCCTGTTTTTCCGGCGGCCGCGCCTCTCCGGCGGCGATCATCCGCACGGCCTCGGGGTATATCTCGTGCTCTTTTTCCAGGATGCGCGCGCTGAGCGTCTCCACCGTGTCGCCGGGCTCCACGGGGACGGCGGCCTGGGTGATGATCGGCCCGGTGTCCACCCCCTCGTCGACGAAATGGACCGTCGCGCCGGTGATCCTGACCCCGGCGTCGAGGGCCTGTTTCTGCGCGTCGAGGCCGGGGAAGGAGGGGAGCAGCGCGGGATGTATGTTTATGACCCAGCCGCCCATCCTGGAAAGGAACTCAGGCGACAGTATCCGCATGAATCCGGCCAGGCATACAAGGTCCGCCCCCGCCTCCTCCACGGCGTCCGCCAGGGCCGAGTCGAACTCCTCCCGGCTCCTGTATTCCCGCCGTTCTATCACGCGATACGGCGCGCCGTGTTTTCTGGCCCGTTCGATGGCCCCGGCGGCGGGGTTGTCGGTGAGCAGCAGGACTATCTCCACGTTGAGCCCTCCGGCCTCGCAGGCGTCGATGAGCGCCTGGAAGTTGGACCCCCTCCCGGAGGCCAGCACAGCCAGTTTCAGCTTGTCATCCCGCGGCATGGCTTCTCGCCCGGCTTTTTCCGGAGGTTTTGCGCTCCTCGCGCTCTTTTATCTTCCTGATGAGGGCTATGTTCTGGGTGTGGCCGCTTTTCCTGGCGATGAACCTGCCGCGTATCGGGCGGCCGAGCAGGTACAGGTCGCCTATAAGGTCGAGTATCTTGTGCCTGGCGGGCTCGTCGGGGAACCGCAGGGGGGTGTTCACCACCTTCTCGTCGTCTATCAGGATGACGTTGGACAGCTTGCCGCCCGAGGCCAGGCCCGCCTCCTCGAGCTTTTTGATGTCCTTCAAAAAGCCGAAGGTGCGGGCGGGGGCTATGGTCTCCTTGTAACGCTCGCCGGACTCGTAGATGTACTCGTAGCGCTGCCTGCCGATTGGCGGGGGATAATCCAGGTAATAGTCCACGGAAAAACCGTCCGAAGGCTCCACGGCGAGGTACGGCCCCTCCTCCGGGTCGCCCACGGATATGCGCTCCGTTATCACGATCTCCTCCACGGCCCCGTCCTGCTCTACTATCTCGCTGTTCTCTATGATCTGGCAGAAATCCAGGGCGGAGCCGTCCATGATGGGCGCCTCGTCGCCGATCTTTATCAGCGCGTTGGTTATCCTGTAGCTTGCCATGGCGGACATGATGTGCTCTATGGTCTTGATGGTGACGCTGCCGTTGGAGAGCGTCGTCGCGTATTCCGTCGACCGGACGTTCTCCAGCAGGGCGGGGACGTGGGCGCCGGTGCTGATGTCCCCGAAGATTATGCCTGAGTCCGGCGGCAGCGGAGAGAGGATCAGGCCGGTCTTGATCCCCGAATGCAGCCCATGGCCGCAGAGCACCATAGAGTTTTTCAACGTCCTCTGGGGAATCCCGCCCGCCCCGCCGGACGAGACGAGGGGAAGCTGGGCTGAGCCGGTCTTTCTCTTTCTTTTGCTCCTCTTTTTCCGCGCCGGCGGTTTCAGCTCCGCGGTGGGGATGTGGTCTTTCGTCAGGACCGGCCCGTCACAGGCCAGCACCCCCTGCTCCAGGACGCTTTTGAGCTGCCTTACGTTCTCCGGCCATTCCGCCTCGGTGAGAATCTCCAGCGCCTCTTCGTCCACGCTCTCTATGCTCCTGCCGAACTCCTCGAGCATCTCCTCCATGAACTGCTCCACGTAGTCCGGGATGTCCTCCCTTCGCTCCCTCAAGGGCGGAAGCTTTATAACCGGCCCGGGGAAAAGCGCCGCCAGGGGCTCCGACAGGGCGCCATTTTTCGCCGGGGCGCCCCGGGGCGTTCCCGCCATGTCCATGGAGGCTATTATCACGGCCCCAGGCTCCGCCCCTTCGCCGTTTTTGGCCTCCCTGGTCAGTATCTCGACGAGTCTTTTCTGGGCGACGGCGGGCAGCTTTTCCAGCTTGTCGAAAAAGATCGTGCCTCCTTCCGCCAGCTCGAACTTGGACATGTCCCCGGCGTCCTCCTCGAGGAGTGTGGCCTCGACCCCCTCCCGCGCCATGACCTCGCAGGATATCTCTATAAAGGGCCTGTCCCGCCGCTCCGACAGGTTGTGGATCATCCTGGCGGCGAATTTTTTCCCCAGGCCCGGCTCGCCCACGACAAGGATGGGGCCCGGCTCGCCCGCGGCTTTCCGGAACATGCGGCGCGCTTTCTTGGCCTCCCGCGAGGAGCCGATGAACTGTTTTTCCACCGTCGAGGCGAGGTCGCCCCTGTTCGCCGCGACGCGCGCCTTCCTGTTCCTGAGGGCCGCGGCGACGGTCCTGAGGATGACGTCCAGCGAGAAGGGCTTCTCGATGAAATCGAACGCCCCGAATTTCGTGGCCTTGACGGCGGTCTCTATGGTGCCGTGTCCGCTCATCATCACCACCTCGGCCCCCGCGTCCAGCTTCTTCAGTATCTTCAGCGTCTGGATGCCGTCTATGCCGGGGACCCATATGTCCAGCAACACGAGGTCCGGCGCGTCGGACTGGATCATGCGCAGGGCCGTCTCCCCGTCGGCGGCGAGGGAAACCTGGTACCCTTCGTCGGTCAGTATCTCCTTCAGGGCGGTTCTTATGTTCTCCTCGTCGTCTACGACGATTATTCTTCCTTTTCTCATAACAGGCGTCCGGCAGGGTGTTTATGCGCTTTCCTCACGCGCTCATGGAATTTTAGCATCATTCCATGGGCAGTTCGATCGTAAACACCGTCCCCGCCGCGCCATTTTCCCCGACTCTTATGGCGCCGCCGTGATCCTCCACCACCCTGCTCACGATGGCAAGGCCCAGCCCCGCGCCGTTAGGTTTCGTGGAGAAGTGGGGCAGGAATATCCTCTTCTTGACACCCTCCTCCATCCCGTGGCCCGTGTCGGCGATCTCGAGGATCACCTTCCGCTCGTTCTCCCGCCAGGCTGTGCGGATGGTGATGGAGCCCTCGCCGTCCATGGCGTCCATGGCGTTCTCCACAAGGTTGACGATGACCCTTTTGATCTGCTCCGAGTCTATGTTCACAAGCTGCACGGCCGGGTCCAGCTCCGTCCGCAGTGTCACCCGCGGCCTTGTCCCCTTGTACAGCTTCACCACCTCGAATATCACGTCGTGGAGCATGCTGGGCCTGGGGTCCAGCTTGAAGAACTCCACCCCGTCCCCGCCAGCCTCCGGCGGCCTGGGGTCCGTCGCCGGCCTCGCCAGGCTTGTGAACTTCTCCACCAGGGTTTTCAGTTCGTCCACCTCCTGTATGATGGCGTTCGTGGCGTCGTCGAAGACCTTCGGGAAATCGGCGGCCCCCGCCTCGAACTTGCGCCGCATCCTCTGGGCGTTGAGCTGGATGGGCGTGAGGGGATTTTTTATTTCATGGGCCACTACCCTGGCCATCTCCCGCCAGGCCATGGCGCGCTGGGCGGCGAGGATATCCGTGATGTCGTCGAAGACTATGACCACACCCATGTACTGGCCGTTCTGGTCCATGAGCACGGAGACGCTCAGCTTCATCGTCACCCGCTTGCCGTTCAGGGTGATCTCCACCTCCCTGTCCAGGGTGGTCTTGTCCATGTCGTTCATGTCGCGGATCATCCTCCGCACCGGGGCCAGCAGGCCCGCCTCGAACAGCTTGCGGTAGTTTCCTCCGCGGGCCTTCTCCGCGCTCACGCCCAGCATGGCCGCGGCGGAGCCGTTGATGGTGGTGACGTTTCCGGCCTTGTCGATGGATATGACGCCGCCCGCCACGTTCTGGAGCACGGCCTCCATGTACTGGCCCCAGCGGCTCATCTCGATGTTGGATTCCGTCAGCTCCTTGTTGGCCCGTTCGAGCTGCTCCTTGAAGTTCTTGAGGTCGGCGGTCATCTTGTTGAAAGCGCGCACGAGCTGGCCCGCCTCGTCGTCCTTGACGGGGGCGTCGATCCTGACGTCCAGGTCGCCGGCGGCGACTTTCTCGGTGGCCTCGGACAAAAGCCGCAGGGGGACGGTTATCCCCTTGGCCAGGTAGAAGCCTATCCAGATGGCCGAGAAGACGATGACCAGCGCCACCAGGGCGAGGGTGACCTGGTAGGAGGCCTTTATTATCTCCTTTTTCAGGGTGAGCTGTTTGTAGTCCTCGAAGGCGTGGGTGATCGACCTGGCCTTGTCGATGAGCCTCTTCGCGCTCTCCCTGGCGACAAGGACCACCCCCCGCGGCTGGACGGCGGAGCTTCCCGCCAGTTGTATGGGCGCAAGGGAGAAGACCATGTTAACCTCGCGGTTGTCCTGGATCTTGGTCACCGTCTCCCCGACGGCGACGCTGGCCAACACATCGAGGTTCTCGTCCATGTCGAACGTCACGCCCGAGCCCGGCCGCGAAGCCTCGGCCACCAGCTCGTAATTCTCGTTATAGACCTGTATCAGGTCGGCGTCGTACTCCTGTGTCTTCTGGCGGATGAGCCTTCTCAACCCCGCGCCCAGCCTGGGGTCCAGGAGCCCCCTCTTATTGACAAGGCCCGCAAGGTACATGGCTTTCCGGCGGGATTCCTCCTCCGACTCGCGGTACATGCTCTCGGCGATCTGGAGCGAGTCCCTGAGGTTGCGCTCGATCCTGGTGTTTATCCACTTGTCCACCATGTCGCCCAGCAGCTCCGAGGCCACGGCGAACATCAGCGTCGAGGGTATCAGCGTCATCGCCAGGAACGCCAGCACCAGCTTCGTCTGGAACCTGGCCCCGGCTATCTTGCCCCTCCGCTCGAAGTGCAGCTTTATGAGGTTCCTTATCACCAGCAGGACCATGACGACCAGCAGGATGACGTTCAGGTTCAGCACCAGCGCCACGGCTATGTGGTTGGAGATGGGAGCGTCCACGCCGGTGTCCTGCAGCAGGATGGAGGCCACTGTCATCGAGACCAGCAGCAGAACCGCCGCTATGATGACGTAGCGGGTGTTTTTCTTCCTGCGGGCGGCTATGTCGTTCGGGTCCAGCTCGTCCCGGCGGCTTGGGACAACCGTCCACTTAAGCAGGCTGAGCAGGCGTTTTATGGCGTATCGCAGGGTCATGGCGCCGTCCCTCCGGCATGGATCAGCCGCCGCCGGCCCCTCCCGCCGGCGCGGCCTCTTCTATGGTGAAGGTGGTGGACGAGCCCCATTCGGTGTCGAAGTCCCAGAGCGTGAGGAAAAAGAGTATGTAGTTGAACGGGGGTATGAGTTTTATGGATTTCATTTCGCATCTTACCCGAGCGTAATACCTCGCGCCGGGGCTCATCTCTCTCACCTGGCCGAGGTCTATCTTCTCGAGGCGCGCCATCCAGCGCCGCAGCTCGGCTTTGTCTTTTATGATAACAGGATCCATCGCCTTTTTCGCCTCGCCGTCTTCCGGGGAGGGGTTCTCCTTGTCACCCCCGTTCTTGTACTCCAGCCAGGCGGCCTCCGCGCCGAAATCTATCTCGCCCGCGTTTTCGGCCCGTTTCTCCCACGTCAGGTATTCTTTTTTCAGCGTGTCGAACTTCACCATGCGCTTTATGGCGAGCTTCCGGACCGTCTCGTTCCACAGTATCGGCCTGCGCCTTTTGAGCTGAAGGAAATACGTGAAGGTCACGGGCGTTCCGCTCTCTATCGTCTCCACGATTTCGGGGGTGAACGCGCCTTTTATGGATGCGGATATATAGACCCGGTCCGGAGAGGGCTCGCGGACGACGTCCAGGACAAAGGCCTCCCCGGAGACGGCCTCGGACGAGGACGCCGGGATCACGAAAAACAGCAATAAAGCGCAGGCCGCGAACCGCCACACTTGGGGAAACCTCTTTATCAGGTGGAATATATTTTTTAATTCAATATGTTATATGAAGGTGGAGCTATGTTCAAGATTATAGCGCCGCCGCAAGGACCACCGGCCGGGGAGCGCCGGGGCTTGACCTGCGCGCATTTCGGGAGGGAGCGCGGCACGGCCGGCGGCGTAAAACGCCCGGCTTTACAGGGCGGCGGTAAGGGTTATCGCCACCACCAGCTTCAGGAATACGGCCAGCATTATCGGGGCCAGGATGTATATTATGGATCCCTCTTCCCCATGCCCGGCGGCGCCGGAATATGTGTATTTCCAGGAATCCTCGCCATCTAACATCTTTGCAAGCATCTTTGCAGGTCCAGTGAAAAACGGGGATAAAAGTCCTTCCATCATGCCCCAGCATAGGTGCAAAACGCTGGCCACAATTATAAAACCATAATATTCAAACATATAGCCGCGCAACAGGAACAGGCGCGTATGAAATAGTACACATGAAAGGCGGGTGGTGTATGAGAAATGGCACAATAGAACGGCCCTTGGGGAGATATCCTCGGCTATGCCGGACAGGACAGCCACAGCCCTCCGGCCTGGAAAGCAACAGGGAAACCCCCCTTTTAAGCCGCCGGGGGCTACCTTTTCTGACCGGCGGCAGACCGATTCGAGAGGGTTTCCCTTTTCAAACGTCCCGGCGCGATGTCATGCGAACATTACCACCATCGCCACGATGAGCATGATAAGAGCCATAAGGCCCTCCACCATCTCCATCACCGACTCCTGCTCCGGGTGGCTCATCCATGACATCTTGCCTTTTCTCTTGACGCGTCCTGCCATAGCGGCCATTCTCATGCCTCCTTTTCTACAGCCCGGCGAACACCATGCCCAGCACGATCACACCGAGCAACACGGCGGCGGCCCCGGCCATCAGGTAGACACCGCCTAAAATGTAATAGCTCTCGTACAGATGACGCCTGTCTTCGGGATGCGTTATGATTCTCATTTATCCTTACCTCCTTGTTCCAAAGGCGTCAGCCGAAGAAGCTGGGGGGCGGCTTTTTCCTCTTCTTCCTCCCGCCTTCGTCCTTTTCCTTTTCTCCGCGCTCCTTTTCCCGGAGAGCGCGCCTTTCCTTGCCGTCCCAATACTCGCCATTGCCGAGGAGGACGCCGCTCTTCCTGGCGATGTCGATTATGGACATCTTCCGCCTTTCCTTTTTCTTCTCCTTCGGCTCTTTCTCCGTGGCTGAAGCCATCAACCGTCACCTCCCTTCTTACATATAATATCGGTCCGGAAACGCCGCATGGCAAACCCGCGCCGCGGACCTTTGGGCCGCAACTTCCTGATATTGCTGAGGTTGCCCCAGGGGCCTGATTTTATTGCCGTTGCGGCTTGAAGGCCACCACGGCGAGAGGCGGCAGGGTTATTCTGATAGAATGCGGCCTGCCCTGGACGGGGACGGGCTCGGAGGCACAGCCACCGAAAGCGCCGAGGTTCGAGCCGTAATATATTTCAGCGTCGGAGTTGAATATCTCCTTGTAGAAGGAGTCCTCCGGGACGCCGACCCTGTAGTCCCATCGCGGGACCGGGGTGAAGTTGAATACAAAGACGATGTAGTCGGAGGAGTCCCTGGCTTTTCTCATGAAAGAGATCGCCGAACCTTCCCAGTCGTGGATGTCTATCCACTCGAACCCGTCGTGGGAAAAATCGACCTCCCACATGCTTCTTTCGTTCAGGTAGAGCCTTCCGAGGTCGGCCATGTAGCGCTGGAGCCTTGCGTGGGGGGCGTATTTCAGCAACCCCCAGTCCACCGAGGAGTCGTAGTTCCATTCGCTCCACTGGCCGATGTCGTTTCCCTGGAACAGGAGCTTCTTGCCCGGGTGGGCGAACATGTAGCCGTACAACAGCCGCAGGTTGGCGAACTTGCGCCAGTTGTCCCCCGGCATCTTGTTTATCATGGAGCCCTTGCCGTGGGTCACCTCGTCATGGCTCAGGGAGAGGACGAAATTCTCATGGAAGGCGTAAATCATGGCGAAAGTCAGGCTGTTGTGATGATACTTCCTGTGGACGGGGTCCTTGCTGAAATACTCCAGGATGTCGTGCATCCAGCCCATGTTCCATTTCAGGGAGAACCCAAGCCCCCCCAGGTGAACAGGCCGCGACACACCCGGCCATGCGGTCGACTCCTCGGCGATCGTCAGCGCCCCAGGAAACCGGCCGTGCAGGACGGCGTTGAACTTCTTTAAAAACTCGATCGCCTCCAGGTTCTCGTTGCCGCCGTACTTGTTGGGCGTCCATTCGCCCGGCCCCTTCGAGTAATCCAGGTAAAGCATGGAGGCGACGGCGTCCACCCGCAGCCCGTCCAGGTGATAATACTCCAGCCAGAACAGGGCCGAGGAGAGCAGGAAATTGGAGACCTCGGGCCTGCCATAGTTGAATATCAGCGTCCCCCAGTCCTTGTGCTCGCCTTTGCGCCAGTCCTCGTGCTCATAGAGGGCCGTGCCGTCGAACCTGCGGAGGCCGAAGGCGTCCTTGGGGAAATGGGCCGGGACCCAGTCCACGATCACGCCCAGCCCGTGGTTGTGGAAAAAATCGACGAAATACTTGAAATCGTCGGGAGTTCCGAACCGGGAAGTCGGGCAGAAGAACCCCGTCACCTGGTATCCCCATGAGGGATCGTAGGGGAACTCGCCTATGGGCATAAGCTCGACATGGGTGTAGTTCTGCCGCTTCAGGTATTCCACCAGCATCGGCGCAAGCTCACGGTAGCTCAGCCAGCCGCCGTCATCGCGCCTGGCCCAGGAGCCGAGATGCGCCTCGTAGACGGACATCGGCCTGTCCATCGAGATATTCTCCCGGCGCCGCGCCATCCACTCCGCGTCGTCCCACTCGTAGGCGTTTATGTCCCAGACCCTGCTTGCGGTGTTGGGGCGAAGCTCGCTTGCGTAAGCGTAGGGGTCGGCCTTGTCGAATACGTCGCCGTTTTCCGCCTTTATCTCGTACTTGTATATGGCGCCCTCGCCTACGCCGGGGATAAAAATCTCCCACACCCCCGAGGCGCCCAGCGAGCGCATCGGGTATCGCCTGCCGTCCCATTCGCAGAAGCCGCCCACCACCGAGACGCGCCGCGCGTTGGGCGCCCAGACGGCGAACCTCGTCCCCCGGACGCCGCCGATATCGACGACATGGGCGCCGAGTTTTTTGTGTATCTCGTAATGGTTCCCCTCGTTGAAAAGGTGAAGGTCCATCTCCCCGAGCTGGGGCAGGAAGCTGTAGGGGTCGCGATGGCGGAAATGCTCGCCCCGGTAGCTGACCATGTGAAAGTCGTAGGCGAAGACTTTCCGGTCCGGTATGAAGACCTCGAAAAAGGCGTCCTCCACCCGGCTCATCTGGTAGCGCTTGTTCGGCCTGTAAACGTCGATGACGGCGATCTCCGCCGCATCGGGGACGAAGGCGCGGACGGCCACGCCCCCCTCAACTTCGTGAATTCCCAGGACGGTATGGGGGTCGTGATGGTCGGAGTTTATTATCCTCTCTATTTCGCTTTTCCGCGCCGTGGGGCTCATCTTTCCTCTAACCTTGGGGTTTCTCTCCGTGGAGCGTCAGGTTTACAGTGTAACCAAAGAACGGGCGGGAACACAGGGGTTTTCCATTTGTCCCGCGGTCGCCGCCCCGGCCCTTCGCCTCACAGCCTGCCCTCCACCTCGGCGTTCAGCCTCTCGAAAAACGCCTCCATGAACCCGTGGCGGTCCTCTGCCAGCCTCCGGCCCGTCCGCGTCAGCATTCTCTCCTTTATCAACCGCAGCTTGACGAGGTACTCCCTGTACGCCGTGTCATCGGGGCCGTAGGCTTGCGCCTTTTCCGGGTCCACCGCCGGGTCATGCAGCCACGCGCCGATCTCCCCGGCGAACTGAAAAGCCCTCCCCACGCCGACGGCGCCGATGGAGTCGAGCTTGTCGGCGTCGAAAAGAACCCTCGCCTCGACGCTCTCCGGCGTATGGCCGCGCCTGAACCTGTGGGCGGCCACGCAATGACTGACCGCCTCCACGAGCCCTTCGCCCGCCCCCGCCTCCCGCAGGATATCCTCCGCCATCCGCGCCCCATGCTCGGCGTGGCACCGCCCGCCGTTGGCCCTGTCGTCCTCCGCCCTGGCGATGTCGTGCAGCAGGGCGGCGAGCCTCAGGACGGTCATGTCCGCCCCTTCCCCGGGGCCGATCCTCTCGCACAGCCGGAGCACCCGCTCCACGTGGTCCCACCCGTGCGAGCCCCGCGCCTCCTTGAAAAAGGCCCTCGCTAACCGCTCCACCCTTGCCGTCAACGCGCTTCCATCCAACATCAGAGGAAATTAAACCACCCCCCAGGCCGCGTCAAGCGGGAGGGTCTGTTATACCCCGATTCTCTGATAAAGTGGGTGAACCACGAGCCAAGGCGCGGTAAAACATGGCATCGACAAAAATATCCTCCCCCTCGATGGGGGAGGTTAGGTGGGGGTGAAATGATTAATACCCCCTCCCGCCGGGGGGGGGATGGTATATACGCTTATCCGGGAATCAGGGTCTGTTATAATCCCCTTGATGAACAGCAAGGGAGAGACGGCATGAGAAAAACGTTCGCGGCCCTGGCCGCCGCCGCGCTGCTGGCCGCGCCCGCCTTCGCCCAAGGCGAGGGGCCGATGGAGCGCGTCGGCAAGACGATAGACGAAGGTGTGGAAAACGCCCGCGGCTTCCTGAGCGACGCGGCGATAACCACCAGGGTGAAAAAAAGGCTCATCAGGGACGACTACGTCTCCGGGTTCGACATCGACGTCACCACCATAGACGGCCGCGTGACCCTCGAGGGGGACACGCCCAGCGAAGAGGTGGCCCAGCGGGCCGTCGAGATCGCCCGCGCCACCGAGGGCGTGAAAAGCGTGGACAACAGGCTCTGGATCGTGACCAGAACCCCATCGAAGGCCCAGTGAGCCCAGCCTCCGGCATTGTGTTAGAATTTAGCGGACTCAGGCCAAGACCATCGAGGTTCCCTGGTTCATGGACATAAGGAAAATCGCCGCGGCGCTCATGATCGCCGCTTTCGCCGCTGGATGCGCGAGCGCCCCCCGCAGCGCGGACAGGGGGCGGGAGGACATCCTGCGCTCCGACGGGTTCCGCGTTCTGAGGCTCAAGGCCGAAAGCGTTGTCTTCAACGCAGCAGGCGCGCAAACCGTCACGAGCAAAAGCTTCACCAGCGAGGTGGAGGTCAACGTCCACGGCGATATAAGAAGCTACAAGTTCACGAACACCGTGAAGGCGGAGGATGAAGCCAGGACGACGACGGTGCTGGTGGCCATCTCCGGCACGGAGGGCGGGGTCGGCATCTACGGCGAAGACGGCTCAACCCTGGCCGAATACGCAAAAGGCAGGCTTCACGGCGACGCGCTCATTTTCGACATGAAAAGAGACGACGGGTCGAACATGATAAAGTGGCTTTTCGGCAGGGACACGATCGCCAGCGTCATAGAAACCTTCGACAGCAAGGGAAAGCTCATCTACTCCGAGATCACCGTATACCGCCCGCGCTGACCTGTCTTCAGCCGAGGGTGAAGAGTGACATTGAGCCTCCCCCTTCCCCGGCGGGAGTGAACGTTGGCCCGCCAATGTCATGCTGAGCGCCAGCGAAGCATCCCGTTCGCTCTTGCCAGCCCCGGCGGGATTCTTCGGCTTCGCCTCAGAATGACGTTGTGAATCGTTGTGAATCAAAGAAAAACCCGCCCCAGCGCCTGACGCCTTCATCTTTAAAATGTTTTTCAGGCGCCACAAATTCTCCTTCTCCCAAAAGTCCTGTTGAACGCGCGCTGAATCTGGGATTAAATGTAGCCAGGATGCAGGATGGATGATGGTAATGTGACGATGGAACGTGAAGACAAGGAGCTGATAAAGGACATCTTCCCGGCCGAGGATGTCTCAAGCGCGCCGGAGGACCTCATGGTCTACGGCTATGACGCCACCGGCGGCGAGGCGGCGCCGGAGATCGTCGCCTTCCCCAGGACGCCGGAGCAGGTAAGCCGCGTGTTGAGGCTGGCCAACGAGCGCGGTTTTCCCGTGACGGCGCGGGGCGCGGGCTCAGGGTTCGTCGGCGGGGCCATCCCCACCCATGACGGCGTCGTCCTCGTCATGACAAGGATGGACCGTATACTGGAGATAGACGAGGACAACCTGACGGCCCTGGTCGAGCCTGGGCTCGTCACGGCGAAGCTCCAGGAGGCGGTGGAGGCCAGGGGCCTTTTCTATCCGCCGGACCCCGCCTCCCTGAAGGTCTCCACCCTCGGGGGCAACGTGGTCATGGGCGCCGGGGGGCCGCGGGCGGTGAAGTACGGTGTCACCAGGGACTATGTCCTCGGCCTGGAGGTGGTCCTGCCGACGGGCGAGATAATCCAGACCGGCGCGAAGACGGTGAAAAGCGTCGTGGGGTACGACGTAACCCGCCTCATGATCGGCTCCGAGGGGACGCTGGGGGTCGTGACCAAGATAAGGCTCCGGCTCCTGCCCAGGCCCGAGACGGTGAAGACGGCGCTGGCCGTCTTCGGCGCCGTGGGGGACGCGGCGAGGGCGGTGTCAGCCATCATCAAGGCGAAAATAATCCCCCGCACGCTTGAATTCATGGACAAAAGCGCCGTGACCGCCGTGGAGGACTATCTCCACGCCGGGCTGCCCACGGAGGCGGCGGCGATACTGCTGATTGAGACCGACGGCCCGGAAAAAACCGCCGGGGAGGAGCTCCGGCGCATACGGGCCATACTGGAGGAACTCGGTGTGATCCGCGTCGAAACGGCCAGGGACGAGGAAGAACGCGAAAGGCTGTGGACCGTCCGCCGCTCCATATCCCCGGCAATCCTCAGGATAAGGCCCACGAAGATCAACGAGGACGTCACCGTCCCCCGGTCGAAGATACCGGACTTGATGGAGCGCCTTTCGGAGCTTTCGGAGAGGACGGGGCTGCCGATAGTGAACTTCGGCCATGCCGGCGACGGCAACATCCACGTGAACGTCATGACCGACAAGAAAAACGCCGAGGAATACGAGCGCGCCCTGGGCGCCGTCGACGAGGTGTTCAGGATATGCCTGGAGCTTGGCGGCACCCTCTCCGGCGAGCACGGGATAGGGATCACCAAGGCGAAATACATAGAGTCCGAGATAGGATCGGAAGGGGTGGAGCTTGCCCGGAGGATAAAGGCAGCCTTCGACCCGAACAACGTGTTGAACCCCGGCAAGATCGTCCCGGAAAAGGCGGCGGCTGGACAGGACGCTTGATTTCAACGGAGATGACAAGGGACAGCGGAGGACGATGGACATACTGATACTGCTTGGAAGCGAATCGGACATGGAGATAGCCCGGGCCTGCGTGGACGTTCTGGATGAGATGGGCGTCTCCCACGAGGTCCGCGTCGCCTCGGCCCACCGGACGCCGGAGAGGGTGAGGGAGCTTATACGGCGCGCCGAGGCGCAAGGGGCGAAGGCGGTCATAGCCGTGGCGGGTCTTTCGGCCCACCTTGCCGGCGTCGTCGCCTCGGAGACGGTCCTGCCGGTGATAGGAGTCCCCGCGGCGGCGGGTCCGCTGAACGGGCTGGACTCGTTGCTTTCCACCGTGAACATGCCCGGCGGCGTGCCGGTGGCGGCGGTGTCGCTCGGCAAGGCCGGGGGGAAGAACGCGGCGCTGCTGGCCTGCCGGATCCTGGCCCTGGGGGACGAGTCCCTGAAAGAAAAAATATCCGTCCACAGGGAAAAGATGGCGAAGGCCGTGGAGGAAGCGGACGGACGCCTCCAGCAGGAACTCGAAAAGGGCTGACCCGCGGCGGCGGACAGGGCGCCCGCGGGCCCGGAGGTTTTTTTTCATGCGCATCGTCACAAGACGTGATTTCGACGGGCTGGTCTGCTCCGTTCTCGTCACCGAGGCGGAGGATGTCTCCCGGATCCGTTTCGCCCATCCGAAGGTCATCCAGGACAGGATGATAGAGATTACGTCCGAAGACATCCTGCTGAACCTGCCGTACCACCCGGATTGCGGAATGTGGTTCGACCACCACGTATCGGAGCGCGAGCATGGCGCGAGGGAGGACCAGTTCAAGGGCCGGTTCGGCCTGGCGCCCTCCTGCGCGAGGCTGATCTACGAGTATTACAGCCTGCCCGGCTGGAAGGAAAAATACGCGGACCTGATAGACGCCACCGACAGGATAGACTCCGCCCAGCTCACGCTGAGCGACATCCTGATGCCGCAAGGGTGGCTCCGGCTCGCGAACACCGTCGACCCCCGGACGGGGTTCGAAAGCTCCGAGAAGTATTTTCTCGACCTCATCGAGTGGATAAAACAATACCCGCTGGAGAAGATTTTCGAGCTGGACGAGGTGAGGGGGAGGCTTCGTGAATTCTTCAAGGAGCACAAGCAGTTCGAGGAGGCGCTGAAAAAGCATTCATGGCAGGAAGGCGCGGTAATCGTGACCGATTTCAGGCCGCTGGACCCGGCCCCCGTCGGCAGCAGGTTCCTGGTCTACGCCCTGTACCCAACGGCGAACGTCTCCGTCCGCGTGTTCAACGCCGCCGATCAGCCGGTGGTGACCATAGCCGTCGGCAGAAGCATCATAAACCGCACCTGCGAGGTGGACATAGGGAACCTGATGTCCGAGTACGGCGGCGGGGGGCACGTCGGCGCGGGCACCTGCCGCGTCTCCCCCGGCGAGGCGGACGACACCCTCAACGACATCGTGATGAGGCTGAACGCCTTCGGATGAGTAGAGGCGGGGCCTTCAATCCTCCACGCCCGCGCAGGCCTTGCACAGGCCGTATATCTCCAGCCTGTGGTCGAGCATCTTGAACCCGCGCTTTTTCGCCTCCCCGGCCTGGAGTTTTTCTATGCTCTCGTTCTCGAACTCCTCCACCGCCCCGCAAGAGACGCAGACCATGTGGTCGTGGTGACGTTCCGCCGTCTTGGCGGGCTCGAAACGCGTCACGCCGTCCTTGAACCTTCTCTCGTGGGCCAGCCCCGCGGCGATCAGCATGTTCATGGCGCGGTAGACGGTGGCCAGCCCGATGGACGAATGCTCCGTCCGGAGCCTTGCGTGCAGCTCCTCGGCGCTGACGTGCTCCCGGGCCTTGAAGAACTCGGCCACGATGAGATCGCGCTGGACGGTGGACTTGAGCCCGTTCCGGGAAAGGTATTCCCTGTATTTGCGGAGCCATTCCCTGTCCGGCGCGGTCTCGCTCTGGGGGGTCATCGCCTATCCCGCCGTCGTTGAGTTGTCTGTAAACATGGTATGACCTTATTTCAATTGAGAGCCATTGTCAACTAGCCCCCCAGCCGCCAAGGGGCTTGAAAAAGCCTGGGCGGACCCGCCGCCGCCCCCCAGACCGGAACGGCGCATGGCTCGTCAAACGCTGGCGCCGGAGCGGCCGGGGATATTACAATTACCGGAATCGGCGCATGGCGCCATCACGAACCCCGGGCTTGCTGGATGGTGAAAAAAAGAGAAACTGCCGGCGAGGAAGGAAGCGGCCTTTCAGGCGCGCTCCTGTCCTCTCCCGCCGCCCCGCTCGCGGCGCTGTTCGCGATATCGTTCGCGCTTTACGCAAAGACCGCCGCCTTCGGCTTCATTCCCACGTGGGACGACGGCCGCCTGATCCTGGACAATCCCCTCCTCGAGGATGTCTCTTTCGAAAACGCCGCCCGGATACTCGGCTCTTCCTCCAAGGGTTTCTACCAGCCCCTGCATATCATGAGCTATATGCTCGACGCCGCCCTCTGGGAGGGAAACCCCGCAGGCTATCACCTGGTGAACGCCCTGCTGCATTCGGTGAACGCGGCTCTGGTTTTCCTTGCCGTGAGGGTGATCAGCGGCCGCGGCGGCCTTTCCTTCTTCGCCGCTCTCCTTTTCGCCGTCCATCCCGTGAACGTGGAGAACGTCGCCTGGGCGGCCGAGCGCAAGACGCTGCTGTCGGCGCTCTTTTTTCTCCTGACGGTGATCTTTTATGTCAGGGGCATGGACGAACGGGGATACCGCTCCTACGCGGCCTCCCTGATCTGCTTCACCGCGGCGCTATTGTCCAAGGTCATGGTCGTGACGGCGCCGCTGGCCCTTCTCGCCTGGACGGCGCTTTTGCGCAAGGGCGAGAAAAGGTGGGCCCGGCTGGCGCCCTTTTTCGTTATCGCCGCGGGTTCCGCGGCGCTCACGCTGGCGCTTCACCTGCGGATGAAGGTTTTCGAGGAGGGGACGCTTTCGCCGGACATCCTCTTCGGCGTCGTATACCCCACCATGCTTCCCGTGCTCTGGAAATACGTGTCGCTTCTGGCGCTGCCGTTCGGCTTGAACGGATATTATAACGCGGAGTTTCATTACTCCTTCACGGACTGGCCTGTTCTGGCCTCGCTGCTGGCGTGGGCGGGGGTCTTCGCCTTCGTCTTCATAAAAGGCGGCGCGGCCGAAAAATTCTGGTTTTCGTGGTACTGGATATTCCTGCTGCCCGCCGCCAACATCATCCCGAACATCGTGTTCTACGCCGACAGGTTCCTGTACCTGCCGCAGATCGGCGCTTTCGTCCTGCTGGGCGCCCTTGGCGGACGGCTCGCCGAAGCGGTGGAAAAAAGGAAGCCGGCGCGGAAAGGCAAAGACGCTCCCGGCGGCCGGCCCCCGCTGCTTGTCCCCGCCGCCGCCGCGCTCGCTCTCTTTTACGCGGCCCTGGCCTTCGACCGGCTGGATGTCTGGAAAAACGAGATCACCTTCTGGGAGGACACGGCGGAAAAATCGCCGGACATGTACAAGCCGAGGCTCAACCTGGGCGTCGCCTACGAGAAAGCCGGCAGGCTGAAGGAAGCGGAGGCGGAATACACAGCCGCGCTACGGATATACAAAGGCCCGGAGGCTCTTTCCAACCTCGCGATGGTCAGGGCGAAGATGAAAGCCGCGAAGGGGAACTGAGCCGCCCGCGCCGGAGATAAGCCTTCGCATAGTCCGGCCTGGCGCCGCCCGCCGCCGTCGCCCTGAGCGGCAGAATCCTTGGCCTCGGAATGACAACCGGCGCGAGGCGCGCCTAGACGCCTTTCTTGCCGCCAAGGACTATGGCGTTGGATACGAGCTGGTGGACGCTGGCGACAACGTCCATGTCGATTCCGTAGTATGGCAGGACTTTGGTGAACTGGGCCTTGCAGATGGCGCATATCGACGCCATGGTGTTCACCCCGTTCCTGTCCATAACGTCCTTGAGCGCCTCGGCCCTCGGCTGGGCGCCGCGGACGCGGACGTTCATCAGCTCGTCGGTCAGAAGCCCTCCCCCGCCGCCGCAACAGAAAGTTTTCTCGCGGATGGTGTCCTCGTCCATGTCGACGTAGTTGTTGCAGACGGCCCTTATCAGCTCCCGCGGAAGCTCGAACTGGCCGCCGGGCCTGTCGCCCATCCTCGACGCCCGCGCGACGTTGCAGGAGTCGTGGAAGGTCACCACGTGTTCGTCGTTGGCGGTTTTGTCTATCTTTATCCCGTCGCGTTTTATCAGGTCGAGGGTGAACTCCACTATATGCGTGGGGTTCTTGTATTTCGGGTCGAGGAAATCCCACGGGCCGATCAGCGTGTTCCAGAAGCTGTAACCGACGCGCCAGGCGTGGCCGCACTCGCCCACGATGATCCGCTTGACGCCGAGGTCCTCGGCGGCCTCGCGGATCCTGTGGGCCACCTTGCGCATCACTTCGAAATTTCCGATGAACATCCCGAAGTTGGCGAACTCCGAGGCGTGGGAACTGACCGTCCAGGAGACGCCCGCCTCGTGAAAAACTTTTCCGTAGCCAGTGAAACCTTCTATGTGCGGGGAACTGAAAAAATCCGCCGAAGGCGGTATCAGCAGAACATCGGCGCCCTTCTGGTCGAGCGGATACTTGACGGCGACGCCGTCCTCCTCCTCGACGTCCTCCTCGACGAACTCCAGAGTGTTCGCCAGGGCGTTTTTCTGAAGACCCAGGTTGTTGCCGGCGTTGAGGACCTTGTTGAGTATCTCGTTGCAGTACTTCTGGCCCATCCCGATGCTGTCCATGATCTCCCGGGCGGCCATCGATATCTCCGCCGTGTCGATGCCGTAGGGGCAGAAAACCGAGCAGCGGCGGCACTGGGAGCACTGGTGAAAATAGTTCCACCAGTCGTCCAGGACATCTTCCGTCAGCTCCTCGGCCCGGACGAGGCCGGGAGCGACCTTGCCGCCGACCGTAAAGTATTTGCGGTAAACCTTCCGCAGAAGCTCCTGGCGGGCCACCGGCATGTTGTTCGGGTCGCCGGTGCCAATGTAATAGTGGCACTTGTCCGCGCAGGAGCCGCATTTCACACAGATGTCCAGGAAAAGCCGCAGGGACTTGTACTTGCCAAGAAGCTCGCCCATCTTCTCGACGGCGGCCTCCTGCCAGTTGTCGACCAGCTTTCCGGGAAAGCCCAGGCCCGTGTTGTGCTCCTCGGCGGCCGGGTTCGGCCTGTCCGGCAGGGCGCCCTCCGGGTTCACTTCTGGTATCTTTATTTTTCCCGTTATCTCCGGCGCCTTGACGTCAGCCAATTTCGTCCTCTCTCGAAAAAATTATCCTTTAGCCCAGGGGTTGACGTGCCTTACCTCGCGGCAATCGTCCACCTGGGCGCGTGTCGGCGAAAAGAATATCCCGCCCATGTGCATCAGCTTGGAGAACGGGAAATAGACCATCAGCGCCATCACCAGCAGAAGATGGATCATGAACATCACGTCCACCGGCATCGGCGCCGGGGAAAAGGTCACGATCCCCATCATGAAGTTCTTGATCGCCGTCACGTCGGCGCGAATCAGAAATTTCATCACCAGCCCGGAAAGGGCGATCAGCCCGATCAGTATCAGCGCGAAATAGTCCGCCCCGCTGGTGATGTAATATGTCCTGTCCACGACCAGCCTTCTGATGAAAAGGTAGACAGCCGCCAGCAGCAAGATCACCCCCGCCCAGACGCCCGGATGACCCGCCAGGACGACAAACTCCGGCACGGGGGTCAGAAAATACCGCAAATGACGGACGAGGACCAGCGCCAGGGCGGCGTGAAAGGCGTATCCGCCGAGCCATGTCCACTTGTTCCCCTTGAACAGGCTGGTGAACAGGAAGACCTCCCCGGCCATCCGCGCCACGACGCCGGTATTCGTCACCGGCGCGGGGGTGGTGGGAATCTTCAGGGGGGACGGCGTCGCGGCGTAGCCGTACACCTTGTACAGGAATCCGCCGATGAAAACGGCGGACGACAGGTAGAAAAGCGTGATGAACACTATCGAAAGACCGGTAACCTGCTCCTCCATCGCGCGCTCTAAAACCCCCTCCAGAAAACCAGCGTCAATCCGGTGAAAAAGACCGGCCCCGGCCGTCGCCGCGGAGCCGCGCGGGGCCGTCCCCGCCGTCCTCCCTCCCCTTTCGATGAAGACCGGCGGGGCGGGAGCCGGCGGGCCTTACAGCCCCATGCCCATGTCGATATAGCCGCAGGGGCACACCTCGGCGCAGACGTGGCAGCCGTTGCACCGCGTGTAGTCGGTGAACATGACGTACCCTTGCGGGCGCTTCTTGTCTCGCTCGATGGCCTCCCGCGGGCAGTATATCCTGCACTCGTCGCAGACGAAGCAGAGTCCGCAGCTCATGCACCGCTCCGCCTCCGCCACGGCCTGCTCTTGTGTCAGCGCCTGGAAAATCTCGCCGAAAGAGTGGCCCCGCTCCTCCGGGGGGACGGCCGTCTCCTCGTTGCGCGGCAGGGTTTCGTAATAGTCCAGCCGCATGTCCGTATGCTTGATCGGGCGCGGCTTCGGCGGGGCCATGTGCCTCGTCCCCTTCAGGAAGGCGTCGATGTTAAGCGCCGCCTTGCGCCCCTCGCCCACGGAGCGGGTGGATATGCCGAGCCCTTGCGCGTCGCCCCCGGCGAAGACTCCCTTGATTCCCGTCATCATGTCCGGGCCGACCTTTATCCAGCCCCACTCGTCGGCCACCTTCTTCATGGAGCCTTTCAGGTCCGGTTTCTGGCCGATGGCGACGATCACCGAGGAGCAGTCCAAGGTGAACTCGGAGCCTTCTATGGGAACCGGCGAGCGCCTGCCGGACTTGTCCGGGTCGCCAAGCTTCATCTTTATGCATTTTAAGGCCGCGGCCCGGCCGTCCTTCACCACGACCTCCACCGGCGCCGCCAAAAACTCCAGCCGCACGCCTTCCTTTTCCGCCTCCTCGATCTCCGAGGCGATGGCCGGCATCTCGTCGCGGGTGCGCCGGTAGAGTATGGTCGACTCGACGCCGTTCGCGCCCATCCTCTTGCTCACCCGGGCGGAGTCCAGCGCCGCCTGGGCGGACTCGGTGTTGACCTGGGAGTCGTCACCCGCCGCCGCCATGGCCTGCCGAAGGGAGGCGCGGGCGGCGTCTATGGCGCTGTCGCCGCCGCCTACGACGACGACCTTGTTCCCGACGTCAACCTCCGCGCCGGAGTTCACCCTGTTCAGGTAGCCGGCCGCCGAAAAGACGTTGGCCGCGTTCTCCTCGCCGGGAACTTTCAGGTTCGCCCCCTTGTGAGCGCCGATGGCCATGTATACGGCGTCGAAGCCTTTGCGGATATCCTCGAAGGATTCGTCCTCGCCCACCCTGACGCCGAGCTTGAGCTCCACGCCGAGGTCGAGAATCTTCTGGATCTCCGCGTCGAGGATGTCCTTGGGCAGCCTGTAGGGGGGGATGCCGTAACGCAGCATCCCGCCGGGCTTTTCGTATGACTCGAAGATGGTGACCGGGTAGCCGCGGCGCGCCAGCTGATAGGCGCAAGAGAGCCCCGAGGGGCCGGAGCCGATCACGGCGACTTTCTTGTCCTTCTTCTCATCGGTCAGTTTCTTGAGCTTCAGCCCGCGGCTTATGCCGTGGTCGCCGATGACCCGCTCCATGTTGTTTATGGCCACGGAGCTGTCCTTGTGCTGCCGGTTGCACCCGGTCTCGCAGGGGTGGGGGCATATCCTGCCGTGAACCGCCGGGAGGGGGTTCTTGTCGGTCAGGATGTACCAGGCCTCGTCGAGGGCCTCTTCCAGGGGCTTCTTGTAGAAGTCCGCCTGGGCTATGGCCGTGAGGTAGCCGCGGATGTCCTCGCTGGATGGGCACTCGTTCCGGCACGGCGGAAGCTTGCGCACGTAGGTGGGGCATTTCCAGCTCGACCCGGAGGTTACCACTATCTCCTCGGGGTCGCCCTTCTCAAGCTTCATCCTGCCGGACTTCACGAGGTCGAGGCCGCTGGGGCCGAATACTCGCTCCATGCTCTCCTCCCCCCCTTTACAGTCTGACGTGGGACGAGGTGTTGAACGTCGTCCTGGCGAAACGGAAATCGTCGATGTGGTACTTGGTGAAAGGGAAGCCGGTCATCTCGAAAAATCTCTTCCAGCCTATCCTCTCGACCCACTCGCCCATACGCTCCCAGTCGCGGGCGGTCTCCTTGTAAGCCCTCAGGATATTGCGGACCGCTTCGGAGACCTCCGGCCAGCGCGGCGGGTTGTTGGGCAGCCCCCACACCGCAAGCTTCATGAAAGACGAGCCGCCCCTGGTGCTGGCGGCCTTGCCGCCTATCCAGATGGAGAGGGTGTCCGTGTCGGCGTCGCGGATCTCCATGCTGGGGCACTGCCCGTGGCAGGCGCCGCAGTACATGCACTTCTCCTCCACCACCTCCATGGTCGTCTTGCCTTCGAGGACCGTGGGGCGGATGGCCGCCACGGGGCAGATGGCCACGACCTTCGGCAGCTCGCAGACGCCGATGTTCTCGTGGCTGATCCTGGGGGGATGGTGGTGCTGGACGTTTATGGCTATGTCCGCCTGGCCGCCGCAGTTGATGGTGCAGCAGGAGGTGGATATCTTCACCCGCTGGGGCAGGCCCTCGTTGACGAACTCCTCGTAGAGGTCGTCCATCAGCGCCTTGACGGAGCCGGCGGCGTCTGTGCCGGGCAGGTTGCAGTGCAGCCACCCCTGCGTGTGCAGGATGTTGGATATCGACGGGCCCGTGCCACCCACGGGGAAGCCGAGCTCCTCCTGGATGGCCTTGATGCAGGGCTCCACGTCCTTCTCCTCGCCGACGAGAAACTCCACGTTCGCCCGGCTGGTGAAGCGCAGGTGCCCCTGGCAATACCGGTCGGCGATATCGCACAGCTTGCGGACGGTGTCGACGCTCAAGGTCCTCGTCGAGCCGGCGCGGATCACCCAGAGGACGTCGCCGCTTTCGGCCACGCGCTTTATGACGCCGGGCCGAACCCTCTCGTGATAGTCCCACTTGCCGTAGTTCTTCGCCGACAGTGGGTGAAGGTTCTTCCTGTGATCCGGCGCCCCGTTGTCCCGGGGGGCCATCTTTTTCGCAGTCGCCATCTTATATATCTCCTATCCCGGCCTTCGTCAGGCCCTCTCGAAGGTTTCGCTCTCCTTGCTGGTGACGGAGGGGGATTGCTCATCCTCCCCCTCAAGTTTTCCGGGCGCCAGCTCCTCGAACTTGATGTAGGGGTTCGTCCTCGGGTGGAGCACCATGTTCGGGTCGGGCTCGATCCCCACGCCTTCGAGGAACGTGCCGAGCCCCACGCGGTCGATGAACTCGCCCACGCGCTCGTGCTCCAGGCCGTTTTCGCCCCAGAATTCCCATATCCGCTCGACGAGGTCGCCGAGCTTTTCCATGTCCTCCTCGGTCTCCAGCTTGAAGAAGGGGACCAGGACGGAGCTCATGGTGTCGCCGATCTTGAGGGTCCGCTTGCCGCCGAGCATCAGGGTGACGCCCCGCTCCTTGCCGGGCTTCAGGGCCCTGGGCATGACGTTGATGCAGTGCATGCAGCGCACGCACGACTCGTCGTCGACCTCCAGGTCCTTCGCGCCCTTGAGGCGGATGGCCTCGGTGGGACAGCGGCTGATGACGTTGTTGACCACGTAGTCGACGCCCTTCTCGTCTATGAACTCGCCGACCTTCTCGTGGTCTATCCTCATCGGGCCTTTCCAGGTGCCGATGATCGGCATGTCGGAGCGCTGGACGCTGCAGGCGCAGTCGTTGGCGCAGCCGGATATCTTGAACTTGAACTTGTAGGGCAGCTCCGGGCGGTGCAGCTCGCTTATGAACCTGTCGGTCAGGTACTTGGTGACGCCCATGGTGTCGAACTGCGACATCTCGCAGTAGGCCGGGCCGACGCAGCAGGCCAGCGTCCTCAGGGCCGGGCCGGAGCCGCCCAGGTCCCACCCGTGCTCCATCAGCTCCTCGGCGGCGTCGAAGGTGGTCTTGTTGTCGGATCCCAGAAGCAGAGCGTCGCCGGTCATACCGTGAAGCTGCATGATCCCGGCGGAGTGTTTTTCCCAGATGTCGCAAAGCTCCCGGAGGGTCTCCGTCGAGTAGACCCAGCCGGACGGGGGTATGATGCGGATGGTGTGGAACTGGGCCACGTCCGGAAACCTGTCGGCCAGCTCGGAGTATCGGGCGATGACGCCGCCGCCGTAGCCGTCGACGTTCAGGACGGTGCCCTGCCAGTAGTTCCACTTGTCCTCGTAGGACTGCTCGAGCTGGCCCAGAAGCTGGCCGACCTCGGGCTTTTTCTCGGAGAGTTTCTTGAGGTCTTTCACGAAGCTGGGCCAGGGGCCCGACTCCAACTTGTCCAGAAGAGGGGTCTTTATCTGCTGTTTCGTCGTATCGGACATGATGAGCTTCCCTTCAAGCTTTTTGTCTGTCGCAGGGCTGGCTCCGCCGCGAGCCGCGGGAAAACGGCCCGCCTCGGCGCCCGGTTGAGCCCTTGCGCCCATTACCGTGCTACGTGTTAGCTAGATGCCGTGGATCGAAGATGGATTCAGCGCGGATCATCTTTTGCTCCGCGCCGCGGCGGGGGCCGAAAATCGCGCCGGGCCGGGCTGACGCCACCTGGGTCCTGGGACAAAAAAAGCCGCCTTTTTTCCGCTGAAAGGCGGCGATTTCCACCCTCCCGGCGCCGGGATCCCCGGCTCGCAACGCCGGGACAAAGCCCCTGGAAAAGAGGCCGTATCCCCAAGGCGCTACACGCAGCCGGTGGGCTTGGGCAGACCGGCGATCTTGCAGGCCTGCTTGGCCGGGCCGCCGGGATAGAGCTCGTAAAGATACTTGGTGTTGCCCTTGTCCTTGCCCAGCTTCTTGCCGATGGCCTTGGTGAGGATGCGGATCATCGGGGCGATTTTGTATTCCTCGTAGTACTCGCGCAGGAAGTTGACCACCTCCCAGTGGGCGTCGGTCATGTCCACGCCCTCCTCCTTGGCCAGGTACTCGGCGACGTCCTTGTTCCACTGGTCGATGTTCTTCAGGTACCCGTCTTCGTCGGTGTCGTATGTCACGCCGTTCAGCTCGAAAGACATTTAACTTGGCCTCCCACAATCCTGTGTTTTTATTTGCAACCTCTCTCCCAAACACGAAAGCCGGACGGCCTTCGCCTCTCTTGACCTGGATTTTATAACATCACCCTATCCGTTGTCTTGTTTTATGATGCGCCTGGGGCGGATTGGATTCTCCGGAACGTCTCCAGGGCAAGACGGGCCCCGCGGCAGGGTCCCGGCGAATCTTGCGGCCTTCGATAATCCCGCTCTCTCTTTCATCGTCCAGAGCCGCCCTCTCACTGGTCATGCCGCCCTGCCCTCTTATGTCGTCCTGAGCCTCCCCTTTTTGTCATTCTGAGCCCCTTCGGCTCGCGCTCAGGGCAGGCTCCGGCGAAGAATCTCATTGTTTTATCCGGCGCGAGACTCTTCGTTTCAGAATGACAACAGAGCTGCGGAATGACAAAGGGTGGGCGGTTGAAAAACAAAAAAGCCCCCGCCGGCGAGGCGTAAAGCCCGCCCGCGAGGGCCGCAAGGAGTATCTCGCGCTCCCCTATGCCCCAAGAAGCCCGTTCAATGGAAAGCGTTCCGATACCCCCCACAACTTGAACCAGCTGACCAAGCGCCACCTCCCGGACGAGGGCGCGGCGCGTGAATATCCGGGGCCAGGCGCCCCTAAAGCGCCCGGCCCCGGCATAACGTCCAAAACCGGCCCCGGCGTCAGGACGCCAGGGGCGGCATCATGCCGTGGTGGAATATCCAGGCCACCACGTAGGCGATCGGCGCTATTATCAGGAACAGCGCGATCGCGTAAAGTAGCGCCAGCTTGCCCATGCCCTTGAGCTTCGAGAAGTCGGTGATGACCCCGATGCTCACGAAACAGAGCATGAACATCATCTTCCTCATGGGGCTCTGGACTATGTTCGCGCCCACCGACGCCGACTTGATGAGGTCCGGCAGGAACACGGCGATCCCCAAATAGAAGAACCAGCAGAAGAAGTAGCCCAGAACGAACTTGGGAAACCTGTACCATATCTCGGACGCGCCCACGTGGGACTGGCCCGGCTGCCTTTCGACCTTGTAGACCCATATGATCGCGAGCACGAAAGCCCACACTCCGATGAACATGTCGATCCAGATCTTGGTCATGATGGCCGAAGCCAGGATGGATCCTTCCTCGTACTTTATGCCCTGGTTGGTGTAGGCCCAGGCGCGCTGAAGCTCGTCTAAAATGGCGCCCGCCGCGGCGTCGGCGCCGTCGGTCTTGACGGTCATGCCCATCGCCGCGCCGTTGACTATCGGGTCGCCGGGGTTTATGGCCACGTAAAGGCCCGGAAGCAGTATCAGCTCGAACATGGCGAAGACGACGATGAGCATCGACACCATGACAGGAAGCACCGGCCTGGCCCTGATGGCGCCGGCCGTGGCTATCGCCGCGGAGACGCCGCAGATCGATATCCCCGAGGAAAGCACCGCCGAGGCCGCGCGGGAGAGCTTGAAGACCTTCCTGCCGAGGGCGTAGGTGATAGGCCAGAAGAGCAAATAGGCCACGATCGTCGCGCACATGCCCGCGACGGCCAGCTCGAAGACGAACCCGGCCGCCTTCATCGACATCAGCCCGATCTTGATCCCGAGGTAGACGATGGCGGTCTTGATGTACCACTCAGGCTTGGCCGCCTCCTTGAGAAAAGCGGCGAATCCTTTGAAGAAGTTGCCTATGATAAGCCCCACGATCAGGGCCAGTATGAAAGAGGCGCCACCGCCGAGCTGCATCCCCCAGGAGAGCCTGTGGGCGTTCTTGGCCTTGTCCACGGCCTGGGCGGCCTGCGCCCTGGTGGGAACCTGCCCGGCGTCGACGTCGACGCCCATTTCCTTGAGCGCGGTGTTTATCTGCTTGGAGCACTTGTGCACCTTCGTGGTGCAGTAGACATTGTCGCCGTATATCTCCGACTGGGTCATCGACTGCGACGTCTTGAGCGCCTTCAGGTGCGCCTCGTGGCCGATTATCCACATGGCCCAGGTGAGCAGGAAGATGATCGTCCAGCCCATGAAAAACTTCTTTACGTCAAGCTTCATAAAAAAAGCGCCGATGCAGGTCAGGACCGTCCAGACCACGTAGGTCGTCACGAAGGACAAAAACGGCGCCATATCTTTGTATGCCTTGCCGGTTGGCTTCAGCCAGTGCTTGAAGCCGGGATCAACCCATGTCTTTGTCTTGGACATCCAGCCGACCATGTCCACGCCGAAGACCGTCATCAGCCCGGCGGCGAACATGATCAACCCCAGCCAGACCGCCCACCAGTCCTCCGAGGTGGACATCCCCGAGTACCACTTTCTGTTGACAGCGTTCATAACCTTGTATCCCCCTGTCCTATTTGTTTGACGCCGAACGCCTCGTTTAAAGCCTTTTCCACCCGGTCTAAAGATCAACCGTCACGAACCGGTTGAAATAGTGATTGGCGTATTGCCTGAGCCAGGTCGGAATCATCGAAAAATCAAACCCCATGAAAACCACCACGCGGGAACCCTTCTCGAAACGGCCGCTCTCCGCCAGAACCCGCCTGAGGTCGGCGTCCAGCTCCCTCAGCGTTCGGCCGGAGGCCTCCAGGAAATCGTTGCTGGCAATCCATCGGCCGCCGTTGTCGATCAGGCGGGTCTCCACGTCCGCTTTCACGCCGCGGGCCTACTTGGCGAGGATGGTGACATTGATGATGCCTCCCAGCACCACCAGGGCGCCGATGCCTATGACAAGGCTCCACATCACAAGCTTGGTCTCCCAGAACTCCCAGGGCTCGGCCTCTCCCAGGGCGTTCTCCATGTCCATCTCACTGACGGACTCTTCCGATACCGCTTCCTGTTCGTTTGCCATCTGCTCCCTCCTTATGGTTTATAAGCGCGCTTGAACCTACTGCTCGACCCGAAAATCATGAACAGGCCGGAGGCGTCTCAACCTCACCGGGCCCGATCTTTCGCGTAAAACGCGGCTTGTGTCATACGAGCTTACATTCGCGCTCTATGCCGGCTCTTTCCGTGTCGCCGCCCCCCAGCGGCGCCCCCTGCGCCTGCTTGTTGCCAGGGAGAGCAAGTTTAAATAATAAAAGCAAGTAGGGCGCCATACGGGGCAACAGCAACTACCTGTTATAAAAGAACTTAACTTCAGATGACGACGAAAAAGAACGCCCTCTTCGCAATATCGCGAATACGCCTTCGCCGTTATGCGAAAAGAGAAAGATTTTTTACCGGTGGGCCGAATCGGATGGGTGGAAAAGCGGATCGGAGGCGCTTCAGGTCATACGGCGTCCGGCGGCGATACACGGCTGTTTCTTTTCATTACTGTCTGGCGCTGTTCGCCGTGCGTGAGATGGAGAGGGTATATCAGCCAGCCGCTTCGCCCGCCGCCTCCTCGCCGGAGACTTCGGCCTGTCCGGCTCCGGCCTCTTCCTCGGCCAGCTCCTCCTCAGGCTCCAGGCTCTTCGCCTCGGTGGGAACCATCGGCCAGAGCTTTATGGCCGCCACATAGCCGAAGACCACCACGCCCGCGAGGCCCAGCGAATAGGCCGCCTCCAGGATCGATACGCTGTAATGGGCGTATTGCCCGTCCAGGAAGACGCTGGTTATCTCCTTGTCCGGGAAAAGCTCAAGCGGCATGATCTGCGCGGGGATAACGATGATGTAACGCTCGAACAGGACGCCGATCAGCTGAAGCCACGCCGCCGTCATGATCCACTTGATGGACGTTCCCGTCCGCCTGTAGAAAACGAGCGCCGCGGGAATCACCAGTCCCATCAGGACAAGCCCCACCCAGAAATAGAGGGTGTACTTGCCGCCGTGGAGCAGCAGGAACGAGGCGGCCTCGTAGTTCTTCGGGGCGTAGGCGCGGGTGACGTTCTCCATGAACAGAAAGTAGAACACCACAAGGATAAAAACACCCATCAGCCTGCCAAGGCCATGGACGAGCCTGTCATCGAGATACCTGCCGGTGGCCCGGAAGGTGTAGACCAGGATGATTATCATCAGCGCCGTGCCCGACGACAGCGCGGCGGCGATGAAGCTCGGCGCCAGCATGGCGGAGTTGTAAAGCTCCCTGGCGTAGACGAACCCGAAGATGGCGCCCGTGCCGGAATGCACCCCCACCGCCACGAAGACCGCCATCAGGCCCAGGATCTTCGTCAGATGCGCCTTCTCGTTGAACAACGCCCACAGGTAGACAAAGCCGATGAGCATGTAGGTGTTGTATAAAATGGCGTTCAGCGAGAACATGGAGCGGGGCTGGAAATGGAAAAAGGGGACGAGAATCCTGTCCGGCCGCCCCCAGTCCATGATGATCGCCATCAGCGCCGCCACGATCAGAAGAATCGCCAGAAGCGCCGCCATCCTCGAAAAAGGTTTATATTCCACCTTTCCGAAGACAGACGACATCGCCGACAGCACAAGCGACCCCGCCGACGCGCCGATCAGGTATACCGCCATGACGATCGGCGCCCCCCAGGGGACCTGGTTGGTCATGTTGGTGACGTGATGTCCCTCCAGGAACAGGCACAGCGCCGAAAGAGGCGCCAGCGCCGCCGCCAGGCCGGAGACTATCAGCAGGTTCCGGTATCCGGCCGACCTCCCCTCGATCCTCGTGAATTTCGTCTCCATGTTCATATCCCCAGGTAGAAGACCCGCGGGTTCGTCCCAAGATCGGCCCGGATCTGCCTGGCCTTGCTGGTTTTCACCAGTCTGGAGACCTCGCTGTCCGGGTCGCCGAAATCGCCGAAGACCATCCCGCCGCCGCCGTGTTTCTTGCACGCCTCCACGCAGGCGGGCTCGCGCCCCTTGTCTATCCTGTGGACGCAGAAGGTGCATTTTTCCACCACGCCGTGCATGCGCCTGGGCACGTCCTTGTTGTCCCCCTCCTCGTGCTCGACATGTTTCGAGACGAAGGAACGGGCCTTGTAGGGGCAGGCGATCATGCAGTAGCGGCAGCCTATGCAACGGTGCTTGTCGACGAGGACTATCCCGTCTTTCCTGACGAACGTGGCCGCCACGGGGCAGACATGGGCGCAGGGGGGATGCTCGCAGTGGTAGCACATGGCCGGCATGGAGCGCTCCTTCGCCCCCTCCACGCCGCGCTGCTTGAACCGGATCTCGCGGATCCAGTGTATGTCAAGCTCCGGCTCCGCGAAGCTGGGGATGTTGTTCTCCTCCCTGCAGGCCCTGTAGCAGGCGTCGCAGCCGGGCTCGCATTTTTCAATGTCGATGACCATCCCCCACTTGTTCTTCCCGGAGGCTTTCAGGGCCGCCGGCTCATCGCCGTGGGCCAGGGCCTTCGACACCAGCGGAGCGCCCGTGGCGAACACGGTCCCCGCCGCCATAAATGTCCCCGCCGCCAGGAAGTCGCGCCTGTCCATGCTCATGACTCCGCCTTCGCCGCCGGATAGTTGTGACAATGCCAGCATTCCGGCTCCACGCCCACGTAGCCGTGGCACCGGTCGCAGAATTTCTCTCTCTCGGAGTGGCACCGGCGGCATCCCTGTATACCGTGGTCGGCCGTCCGGACCCCCTCGCGGACCACCTCGTCGCGCTCATGCAGAAGGAAGAGCATGTGGTTGTGGCGCATCCACTCCTCGCCGCGGACGCACTCGCCCTTCTCAGGCTCCACGATCTCCGGCGCCGCGGAGGCCGCGCCGAAAACCCCGACGCTCACGAGGTTGTAAAACAGGGGAAAGGCGAGAATGAAAAGGAAAACTATTACAGCGGCGGCGCCGTTCTTTTTCGACACTTATAACCCCTCTTCATTTCCGGGACATCCGGGCCGAAAGCTCCCGACGGCCCGCGCGGCCTCCCCGCGCCTCCATGCCCTGAAGCGGCCGCGGGCTCCCTTCTCATTGATGACACAAGCGGAAAAAAGATTCCGCCCGCGCGGCCTGATCCTACACCCAGGCGTGGGTCTTGCTCTTTTCCACAAGGTCGACGAACCCGTCGTAGCCGATGACCTTCACGCCGTCGATCAGCCTTTCAAGGCCCCTGGCCTTGACGTCGGCCCGGATGGCGTAAACCTCGTGGTTTTTCAGTATCTCCCTCATCCTCGCCTCGAAGGACGACCCGGCCAGGGCGGCGTAGACGCCATCCTCCAAAAGCAGGATCGGCGACCCTTCGGCGGCGAACCGGACGCATTCGTCCAGCGTATCGTTCGTGAACGGCGACTTGTTTACCGTGTGAAGCACTTTCAGACTCTCCTCGTCAGTAGGGTATGGTGGCGTGCTGCTCTTCCATGACCTTCGCGATCTCCTCCGCGGACGCCACCTGGACGGGGATGGCAAGGTCGTCCTCGGAAAGGCCCCGCTCCTCGAGGGACTGTCTGTCCACGTAGATGTTCTCCACCCCGTAGTCCTCCAGGACGTTGTAGGTCTTTATGAAACCCTTGACCCCCAGTTCCTCCGTGTCCTGCCCCTTGACCAGGGCGAAGACGCCGTCGCCCACGAAGGCCATGGAAAGGTCCTGCTCGTAGGCGGCCATGATGAGAACCGTCTCCAGCCCCTCGTAGCTGTATATGGTCCCGTGGGGCGCCTTGCGCATTACGAACATTATTTTTTTTACGTTCTCGTTCTCTTCTGTCGTCTCGTCCGTCATCGGCTCCCCTCCATCATCCGAAGGTGACGAGGCGGTCGGCCTCGATGGTCATGTCGGTAAGCTGGCCAAGGCCGGATATCCTCGTCCCCTCGACGATGCTCCCGTCCTTGATCCCGCGCCTCTTGGAGGCGGCTATGCAGGCGACGATGTCCACGCCCTTCTTGCCAAGCTCGCTCCAGCGCTGCTGGACGTTCCTGTCGTCCTGGGGAGGGTCGGCCTGGTTGCTCACGTTTATGACGCCGTCGTGATAGAAAAATACCCCCACGATCTCGTGCCCCTTCTCCAGGGCCGCCGTGGCGAAGTTGTAGGCGGAGTCGGCCGCCTCGTGGTTGTAAGGCCCTTCGAGCACTTGTATGGCGAATTTCATCTACCCCTCGTCTTTTGGGTCAAGGTCTCAAATGTCAACGCGCTTGGAATAGATGCGGACGCATCCAATAGGATTCGCCGCCCGGGCGGAAAAATAAGGTTCTTTGAGACCGGGTTCGGGAATGACGCGGGAGACTTTCGCCTAACCCTCTATTACCGTCCTGACCTCCAGGGTGAAATCCTGTCTCAGCGAATGCAGGACGGAGCAGTATTTCTCCTTTGAGAGCTCCACCGCCCGCGAAAATTTCGCCTCGTCGAGCCCCTCGCCCTTCGCCGTCAGCGTCAGCTCGGCGCGCTTGAAATATTTTGGGAAGGTGTCGCTCTTTTCGCCCTCGATCCTGGCGCTGTAGCTTTCAAGCTTCACCCGTTTTTTCTCCAGTATGCTCACGACGTCCATCGACATGCATCCGGCAAGGCCGAGCAGCAGCGCCTCCGTCGGCTTCAGCCCCGCCCTGGCGCCGTCGAACTCCAGCCTCCCGCCGCCGTCCGCGGCGCCGCTGAGGGCAAGGCCCCCCTTCCATTCGAGCGTTCCGCCCATTATGTTCTCTTTTTTCTTTTCCGTCATGTCCCTATCCCGTCCTCGACGCCTGCGCCTCGCGTTCGGCCGCCGCCGTCACACCGGCGGACCTGGCAAGCGACGCAAAGTCCCTGGCCCATGTCGCGGCGCCGCAATAATGAATATGGGCGTAGGAGGCCAGGACGTTTTTGTGAACCAGGCCGTCCATGCCATCGGCCATCCCCGCGCCCCTCAAAACTTTCCACGCGAAACGGGCGTCCGGCGGCAGGTTTTTCACCCTCGAGTGATGGAACTCGTGGCAGTTCACCGGCCCGCCGGGGCGCAGCCATTCCGCCTCGCCGGTGGGCTCAAGCGTCATGTACCCGAGCCCCATGGGCCTCCTTGTCATCTCCACGTCGAGGGGCAAGGCCCCGGCCATCTTGCGCCGTCTGCCGTCCCAAGCGATGGAGCGGGCAAGGTACATCATCCCGCCGCACTCGGCCCACACCGGCAGACCCCTCTCTATCCACTCCCTCACCGAGCGGCGCATGGAGACGTTCGCCTCCAGCTCGTCCATGAAAACCTCCGGGAACCCCCCGCCAAGGTACAGCGCGGAAACCTCCGGCGCCGCCCCGTCCGAAAGCGGGCTGAAGGGGACAAGCTCGGCCCCCTCGGCCTCCAGCGCCTCCAGGTTCTCGGGGTAGTAGAAGGTGAACGCCCTGTCCATCGCCACGCCGATCCTGATGTCGGGTTTCTTCGCGCTCCTGTGGCAAGGCTCCACGGCCGGCAGGTCTCCGGCCGTCCCGGCTATCTGGAGGATCCTGTCGAGGTCGGCGTTTTCGGCGACGGCGGCTCCGATGACTTCTATCTTGCCCGCCAGCGCCGGGTCCTCCTTCACCGGCACGAGCCCCAGGTGGCGCTCGGCCACTATCATCTCCTCCGGCCCGGCCGGTATGGCGCCGAGTATCTCCATCCCCACGTATCTTTCTATGGCCTGGCGGAGCTTTCTCTCGTGCCGGGGGCTGGCCACCTTGTTCAGGATGACCCCGGCGATTCTTATATCAGGGTCGAACCCGGTATAGCCGAGAAGCAGCGGCGCGACGCCCCGGTTCATCCGCGTCGCGTCGACGACCAGTATCACCGGCGCCTCGAGCAGCTGGGCCAGCCCGGCGGTGCTGTCGGCGCCTTCTATGTCCATCCCGTCGAAAAGGCCCAGGTTGCCCTCGATAACGGCAAGGTCCGCGGAAGCGGCCGCGGAGCCGAAGGAGCGCAGGATGTTCTCGTCGCCCATCATGTGAAAATCCAGGTTGCGGCACTGCCTGCCGCCAGCCGACGAAAGCCACATGGGGTCTATGTAATCCGGCCCTTTCTTGAAGGGCTGGGCGGTGAGGCCGCGCTTTCGGAACGCGTTCAGAAGACCCGCCGACACCGTTGTCTTTCCGGCGCTTCTGTGGGGGGCGGATATGACCACCCTGGGGGTCTTGATAGGAAGGGACATATCGTTTTTCGCCGTTCGGTTAAATATGGTTCAAGTTATTTTATAACAAAAACAAACCTGTTCCATCATTCGATGACGAGCCCCGGCCGGCCGATTCAACCGCCCGTGAAAGACTTCAGGCGAAGTGTCACGCCCCGTCGCAATCGGCCCGGCGGGAGGCCGTTTTTTGAACAATTTTTACGGCGCGCCAGTTTGTGTTATACTTTGTTCAGAAAGGAATAATTTGATTATGCCGACGACAGCGGAAAGTGGATATCCGGCATCCATGTCCGGCCTGGCCGATCTTTTGCGCGAGCGCGGGGTGACCTCCACCCTTCAGCGGGTGGAGATAGCACAGGTCATACTGACAAAGTTGCAACATCTGTCCGCCGAGGAGGTCATGGCGAAGGTCAACCGGGGCCGTCACGTGGTCTCGAAAGCCACCGTCTACAACACCCTCCGGCTCTTCGCGAAGAAGGGGCTCGTGCGCGAGGTGATAGCCGACCCCACGAAGGTATTCTACGAGCCCGTGACCACCGAACACCACCACTTCTTCAACACGGAGACGGGCGAGCTTGTGGACATCGAGCCGGGCAGGATAAAGATAAAAGGCGCTCCCCGGCCTCCCGAGGGGACGATGCCCGTCGGCGTTGACGTCGTGGTGAGGATAAAAAGCGCCAGCAATAACAACAAAAGACCCGCCGCCAAGGCCTGAGTTTTCCCGATGATCGGGGATCCGCCCGCCGGAGCATTCCCCGCTTTCGAACATCCTTTCCGTTTCGGGTTAACCGCTCATCCCGCAATCCGCCGTGGAGGCGCCACATGAGAGCGTCGTTTGAAAGCGGACTGGACGGGATCAGAAAAGACAGGAGCAGGGGCGCGGGCCAGCTCGCCGAGGACGGCCTCAGGCTGATCGCGGGCGCGCTGAAGGAGCTTTCGCGCGCGGCGCCGGGAAAGGTCCTGGACGAGGGGCGGCGCATGACGCGGGCGCTGAAAGGCGCGCGGCCTTCGATGGCGCCGATATTCAACTGGGCGGCTTTTTTACTGCTTGAGCTTGAGAAGACGCTCGGGGAAACCGGCGTCCTGGACCCGGGCGCCATAGAGCAGGCCGCCTCCCGCGTCCTCGGCCTCAAGCGCAAGACGATGGACAGCCTCGCCGCCGAAGGGCGCGGGCTCCTTGAGGATGTGGGGGTGGTGTTCACCCTGAGCTATTCCTCCACCGTGGAGAGGATCATCGAAAAGGCCCACAGGGACTTGAGGGTCATCGTCGCCGAGTCCCGGCCCCTCTTCGAGGGCAGGAGGCTTGCCGCCTCCGCGCAGGCGTCGGGGAAGGGCGTGGAGGTTGTCACCGACGCCCAGGCCGGTCTCGCCGTTCGCGAGGCGGAGGCCGTCCTCCTGGGCGCGGACGCTATTCTGGGCGACTTATCCGCCGTGAACAAGGCGGGCAGCTATCCCGCCGCCCTGGCCGCGCGCGACCTTGGGAGGCGCGTGATAGCCGCCGCGGACACTTTCAAGGTCAATCCATGGCTTGCGGCCGGGGCCGTGGAGCTTGAGGAGGGAGACGGAGGGGAGGTTTGGGCCGAGCGCCCGGAGCTATGCCGCAACGTCTATTTCGAGACCGTCCCGGCCAGGCTGATAGACGTATACCTCACGGAAAAGGGGCCGCTCTCCGCGGAGGAGATGACAGCCGAGGTCAGGCGAATCGAAAAGCTGTTCGAGTCCGCTCCCGCCGCCTAAAGGAAAAAGATCACCGCCAGCAGGCCGGTGACGGACATGGTGATGGTGTAGGGCAGGGCCAGGAGCACCATCCTGATGTAGGAGAGGCGTATCAGCGCCGCCACCGAGGAGGTCAGCAGGAACAGGAACGCCGCCTGCCCGTTCGGTGTGGCCACGGAGGGAATGTTCGTCCCGGTGTTTATCGCCACGGCGATAAGATTCAACTGGTCCCTGTCGATCAGGCCGGACTCGAACGCCGCCTTGGCCTCGGATATGTAGATGGTGGCGACGAAGACGTTGTCGCTTATCGCCGACAGCGCCCCGTTGGCGATGTAGAAAGCGATAAGCTGGCTGTGCCCTTCCATGGAGAGGGTCCAGTCTATTACCGGCCTGAACAGGCTCTGCTCATGGATTATCGCCACTATCGCGAAGAAGACCACCAGCAGCGAGGTGAAAGGCAACGCCTCCTCGAAGGCCCTCCCGATCCTGTGCTCCTCGGTGACCCCGTTGAAGGCGGTCAAGAATATTATAACCATGAGGCCGATGAGCCCCACCTCCGCCACATGGAAAGCCAGGGCCAGGATCAGGATGATTCCCACCACGGCCTGGACGGCGAGGCGCGCCTTGTGGCGGGTGTCCATCTTGACGCGCTCCTTTTCCTCGTATTCCCTCAGCACCGCCCGGACAGGCTCCGGCATGATGTAGCCATATCCGAACCATCCCAGCTTCTCCACCAGAGCGCAGGTAAGCAGACCCACCGCGAGGACGGGCATGGTCACCGGGGTCATTCGCATGAAAAACTCATAAAAATGCCATCCCATCTCGTGGGCGATGAGCAGGTTCTGCGGCTCACCCACCAGGGTGGTCACTCCCCCGAGGGCCGTCCCCACCGCGCCGTGCATCAGGATGTTGCGCAGAAAGCCGCGGAAGTTCTTCAGGTCCATCTTGTGGAGTTCCTCGACGAGGTCGTCGTTGGTCACGTCGTGCTCGAGCTCCGGCGCCTTGGCCGAGGCGAACTTGTGATAGACGGAGAAGAACCCGGTGCCCACGGCGATGATGACGGCGGTGACCGTCAGCGCGTCCAGGAAGGCGGAAAGAAACGCCCCCAGGAACGAGAACAGGAGCCCCAGGAGTATCTTCGACCGGATCTTGACGAAGATGATGGCGAATATGAAAAGCAGAAGCTCCTTCATGAAATAGATGCCCGCCACCATGAACATCAGCAGGAGTATCACCGGGAAGTTGTGCGCCACCTCCTCGTAGACCTGCTCCGTCGTCGCCATCCCCAGCGCGATGGCCTCCACCGCGAGCAGCCCGCCCGGCTGCAACGGATAGCATTTCAGCGCCATGGCCAGGGTGAAGATGAACTGGGCCATCAGGACCCATCCGGTGATGAACGGCCCGGCGGTGTACAGCAGGATGGGGTTGACGATCAGGAACGCCTGGATGAGCCTCTCGTACCACCATGGGGAGTAGCCCATGAAATTGTCGGAAAAAGCGGAGATCAGCGATTTCATGTCAAGCGGTCTTTCACCTCGGGAGCGTGGTTGATCTTCAATAAGACGTCTTTGTTTTCAATCTTTTCCTGCGGCGCTGGATCGAGAGAAAATCATACAGGCGGAACGCCGTTCAGGCAAGAATTCTTTTCACGGAGGGCGTTTATCACCGGAGGGCGTCGTGGTCCATATGGGCTCCAAGCTCTTCGCTCATGATTTTTTTCACTTCTTCAAACTCCGCGGTCAGTTCGCCGAGCTTTTCATCGAGGTTCTCCACGCCGCCTGCTCCCGCGGCGGCCTCTATCGCCCTGGCTATCCCGCGCATCTTCTCCGCGCCGAACTGCCCGGCCATTCCTTTCACGGTGTGCGCCCCGATGTGGAGCGTCTGCGCGTCCTTTTCCGCCAGGGCTCTTTTCATGCTCTCCAGGCGTTCACGCACAACCCGGAAAAAAGTCCTGGCGAAGATGGCCGTCTCCTCCCTGTTTCCGCCCGTTATATCGTCGATGATCGCAAGGTCATAGGGTCTGCTTTCGCCCTTCTCCGTTGCGCTCGCGGGGGAAGGGGGTTTTTTCAACGCCGCTCCTTCTTTCGATATGCCGTCCAGTGTTTTCAGGAGTTTTTTGACGTCTATCGGTTTGGTGATGAACCCGTCCATCCCCGCGGACTCGCACCTCGTTTTGTATTCATCCAGCGCATACGCCGTGACGGCCAGGATGACGCAGCGCCCCCCGGAGCTTTTTTCCCTGTCCCGTATGATGCGCGCCGCCTCCAGCCCGTCCATCTCCGGCATCTGAAGGTCCATCAGGATGATGTCGAACCCGCCCTTATCCCACGCGCGGACGGCCTCTTTTCCGTTGCGCGCGATGGTGACGGAGTGGCCGCGGCTTTCCAGGATGGTCTGGAGCAGGTCCTGGGTTATCGTGTTGTCCTCGGCCACCAGGATTTCAAGACGGCCGGAGTCCTTTTCGCTCTTGTAGTCTTTCCCACTCATACGGATCAACCGCCCGGCGCTGCGAGTTCCGGGCCTGTTTTGCATAGACGCGCGGGTTTTTAATATTATAGCGTGACATCATTTTCAATGCAGGCGAAAAAGGCCCCCAGGCAGCCCATGAACGCGGAAAACACGGATCCGGCCCTGAAAAGCGTCCTCATCACGGGATGCTCCAGCGGGATAGGGCTGTGCTGCGCCCTGGGGCTTGCCGAGCGGGGCTGGCGCGTCTTCGCGACGGCGCGGGCCCGGGAGGACGTCGAGGCGCTGACGGCGCGGGGGCTGGAAAGCCGCCGGCTGGACCTTGCGGATCCGCCGTCCATCAGGGAGACAGCGCAATGGGCCCTGGAGGAAACCGGCGGCGGCCTTTACGCCCTGTTCAACAACGGCGCCTACGGCCAGCCGGGAGCGGTGGAGGACCTTTCCCGCGAGGCGATCCGGGAGCAGTTCGAGGTGAACCTTTTCGGGACGATGGAGCTTGCCAACCTGCTGATCCCGGCGATGCGCTCGCGCGGGCGGGGCAGGATCGTCCAGAACAGCTCCGTGCTGGGGCTGGTCTCCGCCCCGTTCCGGGGGGCGTACAACGCAAGCAAGTTCGCCCTCGAGGGGCTCACCGACGCCATGCGGATCGAGCTTAAGGGCAGCGGCATCCATGTCTCGATCATCGAGCCCGGCCCGATCCGCACGAAATTCCGCGACAACGCCTACAATGCCTTCAAGAGGAACATAGACCCGGAAAAGAGCTTCCACCGCGAAACGTACGAGGCCATGGAGCGCCGCCTGACGAAGGAGGGGCCGGCGGCGCGGTTCACACTCGGCCCGGAGGCGGTCTTGAAAAAGCTGGTGCACTCCCTGGAGAGCCGCAGGCCGAAGGCGCGGTATTACGTGACCGTCCAGACCCACGCCGCGGGTTTTCTCAGGCGCGTCCTGCCTTACTGGATGATGGACAGGCTTCTCTCCGCTGGGGGCGGCTGAGGCGAAAGACCCTTTGTGACCCTGCCGGCGCTCAGCGTCTGCCTGCCGGACAAACAGGACGATTTACTAGATCCCCCCCCTGAAGGGGGATAAAGGTGGGGGATATTTGTTTTACCCCCCTTCCCTTAAGCCCCCTCCCGCCGGGGGAGAGGATGGTGTTGGCCGCCGCGGGGGCGCGCGCTACCTGCCCATCCCCTCCTGCCCTTCCATCATCATCTCGCTGAAGCTTGTCTTTTTATAGCCCGAGGGTATCTTGAACTCCGAGGCGGGGATGTCGGCCTTCTTTATGCTGACGACTTCCGTGACCGTCTCGCCTTCGACAACCTCCCGCAGGGGGAATCCCTCCCTCCCCATTTTCATGTACTCCGGCGAGAGCTCGGGCGACACGCCGCCGCCCATGCCCATCGACGCGCACTCTTCCATCTTCGTCGACATAACGAAGAGTTTTTCGCTTTCCGCTCCCAGCTCTTTCATAAGCTTCGGGTCTTTCGTGATCCAGACCTCGGCGTAAGGGGCGCCGTTGGATGTCACCTTGTACTTTATGGTGTCGAACCCGGCGACCTTGCCGCCGCTTCCCTGTTTCGTGACCTTCACCACCGGCGCGGCCTCCCCGCCCTGGGACTCTCTCATCTGCTCCATCATCTTGCGGGCCTCGGGCGGCATACCCTTCATCATCTCGTCCATCATCTTCTTCGAGTCGGCGCAGAACTCCTCGGGCGTTCCGCCTATGTAGGATCTCCTTTTGTGGTCGATGATGTTCATCACGCCCTTGTTGAGGTCCATTACCATCGTGGTCTCACCCCCCTCCTTGGGGACGCCTTTGAACATGCCCGAGGATATGTACGTCTTGTCTCCATCGCTGTCCTCGATGATCCATCCGGCCCAGGCGGGGACGGCGGCGAGAACCGCCATGGCCGTCAGGACAAAAAACCATTTCGCCGTGATAACGGTGTCATTCATGTTCGCTCTCCTTCAAAAATAGGCGCCGCCGCGTATGCTCCGCGAAAATCCGAGTATACCAAGAATACCACCTCACACCCAGGGCGGCCCGGCGGCTTCCTCCGCAGCCCGGGTTGACACCCGGCCCGGGCGGTCTTATCTTTGTGACGCCATTGGGGTATAATGAGTTTTGGACAACTGGGCCCGGTGTTTAATTGTTTGAATATCCGGGCTTTTGCAAGAGAGGAGACAGGGAAACAGATGAACGCTATTAAAACTACGCTGCTTCTGGGCGCGCTGACGCTCATTTTGATATACGGCGGCGCCGCCCTCGGCGGCCGGGCCGGGATGATGATTGCCTTCGTTTTCGCCGTGGTCATGAACTTCGGGACCTACTTTTTCAGCGACAAGATCGTTTTGAAGATGTACCGGGCGCAGCCTATCAGCGAAAGCGAGGCGCCGTGGCTGCATCAGATAGTCCGCCAGCTTTCACAAAAGGCGGGGATACCCATGCCCAAGGTCTACATGATCCCGACCGATCAGCCCAACGCCTTCGCCACGGGGCGAAACCCGAGCCACGCCGTCGTGGCGGTGACTCAGGGGATAACGCGGGTTCTGGACCGCGACGAGCTGGCCGGAGTGCTGGCCCACGAGATCGCCCACGTCAAGAACAGGGACATACTGATCGGCACGATCGCCGCGACGATCGCCGGGGCCGTGAGCATGTTGGCGAGCATGGCGCAGTGGGCGCTGATCTTCGGCGGCGGCAGACGCAACGGCGAGGGCGGAAACCCCTTCGTGATGCTTGTGATGATGATCCTGGCGCCTATCGCGGCGATGCTGGTTCAGATGGCGGTTTCCAGGACGCGCGAGTACCAGGCCGACAGGACCGGGGCGGAGCTTATGGGCGCGCCGGAGCCGCTGGCCAACGCCCTTGCCAAGCTCCACGACGCCTCCCAGCGCATCCCGATGAAAGCTGAGCCCGCCACGGCTCACATGTTCATCGTCAGCCCGCTGAGCGGGAAAGACATGGCCTCGCTCTTCTCCACCCATCCCCCGATGCAGAAGAGGATAGACGCCCTGCTGGAGATGCGGCGGGGAGGGTGAAAACGTGGCTCCGTCTGAAAGTAAAAGCCAAAAAAACATTAATGAACTTATCAAGAAATGGAACGGATGGATCAAGGATATAGAAAAAGACCTTACTGAACTACTTTTGAGCCGTCATTATTACCAAGAGCTTGGAGAGATAGTAAAATCCAATTCAAAGCTCAAAGCCGATCCAGCTAATTTCCATAAATGGATTGTTAAAAATTATGGAATCTCGATAGCTGTGGGGATAAGACGCCAGATTGACAGCGACTCCCGTAGCATATCGTTAAAAAACTTCTTGCAGGATGTTAAGAAAAATTTATACTGTATCACCAGAGACCAGTTTCTGATAGGAAATAAAGCCAATCAAAGATCAAATGATAAAATTAGGAATAGATACTTTGACAAGCTAGCGGGCAAAGGCAAAAAGTTTGTTGACTCGGATATTATCCAGAAGGATTTATGCGCTCTTTCTGAAAAAAGCAAGATTATTCGAAAATTCGTCAATAAAAAAGTAGCTCATTTAGACAGAGGACACGCCAAGCTAAAAAATCTTCCAACTTATGATGACTTGGATGATACTCTCGACTTAATGGAAAAAACATTTAATAAATATCGAACGCTTATACAATATAGAAGCTATGAGTTAACTCCTGTCGTAATCAACGACTGGAAACGAATATTTACATATCCTTGGATAACTCCTGATCCGATCTAAAGCTCCTCGCCGGAGAAGACGCGAAGCCTACCCAATAGAGACCTCCAGGCTGGTCACGAAAACTTCCTCATGCAACCTTTCCTTGATCTCGCCGGATGAGGCGGTCTCGAAGAACAACTCCAGCGCTTCTTTCAGGTTGTCCCGCGCCGCCTCCGCTGTGTCCCCCTGGCTGGCTATGTCCACCTCCGGGCAGAGCGCCACGTAGCCGCCGCCTTCCCTCTCGATAACCGCCGTGAGCTTGTGAGTCTTTTTCATTTCGTCTCCAGCATGGCTTTAGGAAAATTATAACACGCGCCATCACCCCAATATCCCCACAATGGCCCCGGTCATGCACGTGGCGATGGTTCCCGATACCATCGACTTCAGCCCCAGCGCGACGATCTCGTCCCGCCGCTCCGGCGCCATCGCGCCGAGTCCGCCGAGCATGATGCCGAGCGACCCGAAGTTGGCGAACCCGCACATGGCGTAGGTCATGATAAGCTCGCTTCGCGGCGACAGGGCGCCCTCGGGCAGTTTCGCCATCTCGAGGTAGGCCAGAAACTCGTTTAAAACAGTCTTGATCCCCATCAGCGACCCGGCCGTCACGGCCTCGCTCCACGGCACGCCCATCAGGAACGTGACCGGCGCCATGATATAGCCCAGAAGCTTCTGAAGTGTGACAGGCCCATCGCCAGCCGCCGGAAGCAGCCCCAGAATCTGGTTCACCAGGCTCACCAGCGCCACGAGGACGACCAGCATCGCGATGATGTTGATGAGAAGGTCTATCCCGTCCATCGTCCCCTTCGTCACGGCGTCCATCGACGACGACGTCTTCCTCGGCGGGACGATCTCCCCGGCGGTGTGCTTCCGGCCCGGCTCGGGGATCATTATCATCGCCACGGTGATCGCCGCCGGGGCGCTGATGACCGACGCGGCGAGGATATGCCCCATCGCGTCCGGCAGGACAGGGGTCAGTATGCTGGCGTAGAGGACCATCATCGTCCCGGCGATGGTGGCCATCCCGCAGGTCATTATGATGAAAAGCTCGCCCCGCGTCACCTCCTTAAGGTACGGCCGGATGAAAAGAGGCGCCTCCACCATCCCAACGAAGATGTTCGCCGCCGCGCCAAGGCCCGTGGCGCCGCCGATGCCCATCGTCCTGCTCAGCGCCCAGGCGAAGCCTTTTACGATCACCGGCAGGACACGCCAGTGGAAAAGCAGCGCCGACAGCGCGCTGACCACCAGCACCAGCGGCAGGCCGCGAAACGCCAGGATGAACGAGGAGCCGGGCGATTTTTCCTCGAAGGGGAGTTCGCCGCCGCCGAGGTATCCGAAGACGAAGGACGTCCCCGCCGTGGTGGCCCCCTCCAGCGCCTGGACGGCGCGGGTGAGGTAAAAGAAAAGCTCCTTGACGTAGGGCGCCTTCAGCAGGACGACGGCCAGGGCGAACTGGACCGCAAGCCCGGCGACGGCCGTTTTTACGCGGACGCCGCGCCTGTCCTCGCTTATCGCCCAGGCAAGCCCCGCCAGGACGAAAAGCCCCATCACGCTCTGAAACGCCATCATCTCTCCCGTATTAAAAGAGAATCAGCGCCCGATTATAACCGATGAGGCGCTAAACGAAAGGGGGCAGAGGCTTCACGGGCGCCGCTCCGGCTCGATCAAGGCCGCCATGAATCCGCCGAAAGGGAAGGCGTTCCCCATGAGCTTCTCCGCCATCCGCGCGTGAAAGCCCCCGGAAGGGTCATGGATGGCGTAGCGGAACGTCAGCTTGAAATCACCTTCGGTTCGCGCAAGCCACGATTTCACATCCTCCGCCGTGTCCCATCGCGCCCCGGCGTAGCCGCCCCCGCCGCGTTTCCTGCAATACAGCAGGCTCCGCCTGTTCAAAAGCCCCAGCAGAACGCGCCCTCTCGCCACGCGGAGTGCCTCCCGCAGGGCGGCCGCGGGGTCGGCCACGAAACACAGGCTCGTCACGGCGGCAACGTGGTCGAAAGACCCGTCGCCGAATGGCAGGGCTCGGGCATCGGCGAGGACGTACCGCGGGCCTCCTCCCTTTCCCTTCGCGAAAGCGATGGAATCGGCGTCGATATCAGCCCCCGTCACCCGGAGCCCCTTCGCCGCCAGGAGACGGGTGAAATATCCCGTCCCGCAGCCTGCGTCCAGGACGCTGTCGCCGGGCGCGGCGCTCAGCAGGTCGTCGATCAGGCGGAACTCAGCTTCCCCTATCCAGCGTCCTCGCGGCGTGTGATACCACGCCTCGTAGTCCTCCGGCCTCATTCGTCGCGGCCCTCCATGCAGGACATTGCCTTCCAGCGTGAAACAAAGTAAATTAATAATGGGTTTACACAAGGCCATTCTAGCCGCTCGCTCAAGTGTCCCGGAAAGGTTTTTCAGGCAGGATGAAGACAGGATCGTTCAAGGACAAGCTTTTCGGCCAGTTCGCCATCGTCGGCAAGGCCCTATCCAACGCGAACCGGCTGGAGCTTCTCGAGCTTCTGGCCCAGGGCGAGCGCAGCGTGGAGCCCCTGGCGAAGGCGGCGGGCCTTTCCATGGCCAACGCCTCCCAGCATCTTCAGATACTGCGCCAGGCGGGCCTTGTGACGGCCAGGAAAAAGGGCCAGCACGTCTTCTACAGCATCCCCGACGACAACGTGGTGGCGCTTTTCGAGCTTTTGCGCAAGATCGCGGAGAAAAACCTGGCCGAGGTGGACAGGCTGATACAGTCCTACCTGAAGGTGAAAGACGATCTGGAGCCCGTCTGCGCGAACGAGCTTCTGGAACGCGCCGGGGAGGGGCTGGTGACCGTCCTCGACGTGCGGCCGGAGGAAGAGTACGCCGCCGGGCGTCTGCCGGGCGCCGTGAACGTGCCCCTGAAAGACCTCGAAAAATACATGGACAGGCTCGACAAGCGCAAGGAGGTCATAGCGTACTGCCGCGGGCCGTATTGCGTGCTGGCTTTCGAGGCCGTCGAGAAGCTGCGAAAAAAGGGATTCAAGGCCAGGCGGCTGGAATACGGGGCTCCGGAGTGGAAAAAGGAGGGCCGCCCGATGGAGACGGGCGCCAAGAAAGCCTCCAAGGATTGAGAGGTCCTCTTACAGCGAAAGCCGCCTGAAAATATCCAGGCACGCCTCGGCCCTGTTCAGGGTGTAAAGATGAACCCCCGGCGCGCCGCCTTCCAGCAAGCGCTTCGCCTGCTCGCTCGCCGTCTCGACACCGGCCTCCAGCACGGCCTTTTCGCCGCCGTCTCTTTCCGCCGCCTCCAGCCTGCCGAGAAGGTCCTTCGGGATGCTGGCCCCGCACATGGAGGTTATCTTTTTTATGAGCTTCAGGCTGAATATCGGCATCACGCCGGGGATTACGGGCTTTTCGATCCCGGCCTTTTTGAGCTTGTCCAAAAAACTCCAGTAAAGGCCGTTGTCGAAAAAGAGCTGGGTGATGGCGAAGTCAGCGCCGAGGTCGAGCTTATGCTTCAGGCAGCGCAGGTCGTCCTCGGCGGACACGGCCTCCTGGTGGACCTCCGGGTATGCCGCCACGCCGACGCCCATTTGGGGGTATCTCTCCTTTATGAACTCCACGAGGTCCGAGGCGTGCTTGAACCTCGCGTCCCCGGGGATGAAGTTTTCCTTCCCCTCCGGCGGATCGCCGCGCAGGGCGAGGACATTGTCGATTCCCGCCTCGGCAAGGCCTCCCAGGAAACCGTCGAGCCTCTCCCCGGAGGCGCCCACGCAGGTCAGGTGCGCCATCGGCTCCAGGCCGCTCTCTTTTTTGAGGCGGGTGACGATCTCCAGCGTCTTCGCCTGCGTCCCGCCGCCCGCGCCGTAGGTGACGGACACGAACAGGGGGTTCGTCTCCTTGAGCCTTTCCACGGCCTTGAAAAAGGCCGGCAGCGCACTGCTCTCCTTCGGCGGGAAAAACTCCAGCGACAGGAATTTCCCCGGCCTATCCAGAAGCTCTTTTATCCGCAAACTCTCCACTCCAATCTAAAATACGCGAAGGTTCGACATTTTAATGCCGTCCCGCCCCCGATTTCAAATCGGACTCCCGCCCCGGCGGGGGTAGAATGTAACCAGCGACAACGATCCGGTTTCAGGCAATGAGAGGGAAGATAGCGCACTCGGTGGTGGCCGTGACCGGCCCCAGGGACTGGCGGACGGGGGACATAGCGTTAAAACCCACCAAAAGCGCCCCCGGTTACGAGGCGTATTTCCCCACCTACAAGCTGCTCGGCGAAAGAGAAGGAACGGCGCCATCCGGCCGGCGGTTCGACGTGACCGTCAAGGGGTTCCGTGGGGCTTACGTCATCGTGGAGGCGCGGGCGGAGTTCGACAGCGGCGAGGCGAAAGAGATTCTCGCGGCGAAAGACGAGCTGAACGAGGAGGCCGCCAGGGTGGCCGGGGAGTTTTCCGATTTGCGCATGGCGGAGGAGTACACCTTCTACCTGGTGGCCGACTACGGTGACCCGGAGTCCTTCGTCCGGGAGAACAGGCTCATGATCGCCCAGATGCTCAAGGACGACGCCCTGGAGCTGACGGACACGGAGATAGAGCAGACCCTCTCGAGCTCCATCAGGTACGCCAGGGACGACATGACGGTCATCGAGTGGGACGGCGCGCTGCTTCTGGACAAGGAAAGCGACTTCGAGGACAACATGACCCTCATCGAGCTTGCCAACATTCAGCTTCTCGCCCTGAGGGCCCTGGACGACAGGCTCACAAGGGAGATCGGGCTGTTCAAGGGTTTTGGCGATTTCAGGACTCCGAACATCTTCCGGCTGTCTCGTTTCTTGCGGTCGATAATAAACGCGCGCTCCAGGAGCCTGCTGGACCTTGACGAGATCGACAACTCCATAAAGCTCTACGGTGACTGGTACTCCGCCAAGCTCTACTCCGCCGCCGCGAAAAAGCTGTACCTGACAAGCTGGCGGGAGGCGGTGGAGGAAAAGCTTGAGCTTCTGGAGAAGATGTTCGAGATGGTCAACCAGCGGCAGGGGGAGATATACAACGTCACGCTGGAGGTCTCCATTGTGCTGCTTATCGCGCTGGAGATAGTCCTGATCGTCTACGGGGTGGGCTGAGCGCGCGCAGGATGAGGATACTCTTCGGAGCGAACTACCATCCCAGCCAGAAGGCGGAGTTCGTCCGCCTGGCCCTGGAGCGGCTCGGCCACGAAACGATCCCCTTCACCGCCTCCCCGGGCGCGCCGGAGGGTTTTTTGAGGACCGCGCCGGACGTGGATATCGTGGATCTCGTCAAAGGGCTCGGCGAGAGGCCGGACGCCTTCCTGATGGTCGAGAGCAGGGATGGATCGCCCTTTCTGCCGAGGCGGATCGCCGACCTCGACATCCCCACCGCGGCCTGGTTTTTCGACAATCACCTGAACTACCGCTGGAACAAGGAGGCGGCCGCGCTGTTCGATCATTGTTTCTTCGCTCAGCTTGACCAGGCGAGATGGGCATGGCGGTACGGCAGGGACAACGTCGTGTGGCTGCCCTTCGCCGCCGACGAGGTGTTTCACCGGGACTTCGGCGTCGAACGCGACATCGACGTCGGCTACGTGGGCAGCGTGACGGGGCAGAAAAGGCGTTACTTCGACGCGCTGGAAGAAAGCGGTCTGCGGGTCGTGACGAACGACGAGTATCTAGCCTATGAGGAAGTCGGAAAGTTCTACAGCCGCTGCAAGCTGGTGTTCAACATCTCCGCCAGGAGGGACCTGAACCCGCGCGCCTTCGAGGCGTCATACGCCGGGGCGCTGGTGGTCTCGCAGTCGATGATGGACGCAGGGGCGAGGGAGATTTTCACCGAGGGGGAGAACATGGCCTTTCATAACTTCTCGGACGCGGCGGACATCCTGCGCTCGCTGCTGGAGGATGGCGGGCGCAGGGAGCGGATGGCGGGGAACGCGAAGAACCTCGTCCGCTCCGCCCATCTTTACCGCCACAGGGCGGAAAGGATCGTCGAGACCCTTTCAACTGGAGTGACGAAAGGGAGGATGAGGCGAGGATCGACGTTTGTCATGCCCGTGGCCGAGGGGCTCACGCTCCGCCACAAGCAGTTCGGCTGGAAAAGGGAGGGCGCCGTAAAAATCGCCGAGGCCCTCCGCCGCTCGCCGTGGGGCGCTTTGCTCTATCTTTTGAAATACGCCTGGAGCAGGGTGAGGGAAAAGGCGTGGAAAACGGCGATATCTTTCGGCAAGGCGCCTTTTTAGTACGCTCACGCGGCAAACGTTCCGCCCATAAGGGGCAGCCTGGCATCGGCTTTTATAGCGCTCCCGCGGCAAGCGTTCCGCCCCTGAGGAGCGGTTTGGCATCGGCGTTGCTTTTTTAAGGGGTTAAAGACACGCGGATGCGGAAAATGAGCGGAAAAGGGACAAAAATTCTCCTTGCGGCGGCGCTGGCGGCGGCAATATCTGCCCGGCCGGGGCCCGCGATGGGCCAGAGCGCCGTCCAGTTGACGCCCGTGATGGTGGACAGGGCGGGCGGTTTTGTCTATTTCCTGGTGATGAACAAGGGGCTGCATACCATAGAGAACCTGTTCGGATGGGTCTACGGCCACGGCGCGCCGGAGGCGCCCGGCGCGTATCTTGTGAACAACCCCCACGCGCAGGGCCAAAAAGTCTCCCTCGGCGAGCATGTCCCCGGCTCCGCGGCGATGTACAGGTTCGCCGTGGCCGAGGCGGGGGCTTTCTTCCCCCGCTACACCCTGCTGGTGTCAGACAAAAGTATCTTCCATAAAAGGAGAACCGGCCCATGAGAACCGCCGCCATCGCGCTGATCGTCCTGTCGATCGCCGCCACGGCGAACGCTGTGGATGGAGAGGAGACTACTGGGGAACGGGCGAACAACGTCCGTTTCGGCGGGGTAAGGACGGGGATGAGCGTCTCCAACTTCATCCGGGAGGGCGAGCCTTACCGGAAGGCGGAGAGCATGGCATGGGTCAAGTTCGAGACGCTGGGCCAGGCCGGGAGGATATGGGCCCCGGCGCCCGAGGGTATGACGCTTTCGAGAAACGTGTTGTCGCTGATGACGGTTACGCCCGTCTCCGGCTCCCGCCCCGCGTGCTCCTCGACGCCCAGGATGCTTTTCGTCTCCGGCCCACCGGGCGGGCCTGGGGCGAGGCTATACGCCTATGAATACATGATCTGCGACTCAAGCGGGCTGCTGAACCCGGGGATACTGATCGACCAGTACATAACAAAATACGGAATTTACGACTGGAAGAACTACGACCTGGACATGATCGTCTATAAAAACGTCCTCGGGCGCTACCGTGTCGGCGCAAGACCGGCCGTTTCGGAGGACGGCAGGGCCGCCATCGTCATAACCGTCGTGGACGACGATGTGTTCAAGGAGGCCTACTTCGCCTGGAGGCGGGCCTTGAGAGAGGCTTACACGTCCATCAGGGATCGGTTCTAGCCCGGGGCGGTCCGCCCCCCGTCCCCTTCGTCCCGGCGGACGCCAAGGCGCGTGGTGATTTTCCCCTAAAGGGATTCCCTCTTTTTTCCGATCTGATCGTTAAAGGAGGAAGCCGTGGAGTACCAGGTAAAACCGCTGACCGTCTTTTCCCGGAGGACGGCTTTCAACCCCTTGTCCAGGGGGGAATACGAGGCGCTTTACCATCCCCGGGGACGGCGGGCGCCCGCGCCTGATGGCGGCGGTATGGACATCTCCACGAAAGCCGGGCGCGATGCGATGATACGCTCGATCGGCTCCGGGCTCGGCGCCGGGACGCCCGAGAAAACGCTCTTGAGATCCCTTGTCCCGTCCGAACGGGCCGTTGGGGGCTCATACGGGCTTTACGCCGCCGTGGGCGAGATACCCGCGTATAAAATGCGGCCGCTTATCGACGAGTACGTCTGAATCGGCAAACGCTCCCGCCTTTTCACGGTCTCCCGGATAAAGCGGCCGCGTTTTTTTCACATGCCAGGGATGACCCTGTGCGGCGCCCTTTCCGGGGCCAGCTCGTAGAGCATGGCCCGGATCGCCTGGGAGAACTTGTCCTTTTTCCTGAGGGCGCAATACTTCTTGAGCCACCACATCAGGATCTTCGTGTCCTTGGAGTCGACTATGGCCGTGTCCGGGACGAAGACGCTGTAGGACGAAAGGTAACCCTCCACCCATGCTTCGTAGAGGGCGTACCCGCCTTTCTCCTCCTTCTCAGCATCCTCAAGGTAGGAAGAACATGTCTTCTGCCCGATTCCCCGGATCCTGGTCAGCTTCTCTTTTTCGCCATCCTTGTCCTGTTCCGTCCAGGCCCATGCGTTCAAGCCCGTGACGAGCGCCAGCGCCGCCAGGGCGGCGGCGAACTTTTTGTGGTCCATGCTCCCCTCCTTGTTCTGAAGACCTTCAAGTAACCCTGATGACCGCGCTTTGCCGATTTTTCTCCCCCTGCCAGAGGGGAGAAAATATCCGGCGCCGTCTGTCTTTCAAGTTATGAGAAAATCTCCTTGTTCTGGCGGCCGCTTCAAAGGCGTCGCCTCGTTTCCCATGCCGGTCAGATGCTCGCGACGTCCTCGGCGGCGCGTTTTCTGACAGGCGTCGCCGCGGCCAGTTTCACCTTGGAGCCGAGTATCCTGTTGACCGTCTCCAGGCCCCTGTAGAGCTTCAGGTCCTCCTTGTCCACAACGTCCACCGCTCCGATGTCCTGCGCCCGCAGGCGCATCCTGCTGCCCCGCTGGGCCACGGAGCTTACGATGATGATCGGCTTGGGATAGTGGATCATGAGTTTTTTCAGAAACGACACCCCGTCCATCCGGGGCATGATGATGTCCAGCGTCACCACGTCCGGGTCGAGCTCCAGTATCTTGTCCCGCGCCTCGTAGGCCGTCTCCGCCTCGCCCACCACCTCGATCTCCGGGTCCATCGAAAGGGCGTCCTTGAGTATGCCCCGCACCGTGGCGGAGTCGTCGACGACGAGGACTTTTATCCTGCGGGTGGACAGGTCTTTCTTTTTCACCTCCAGTTGTTTCGAGAGTTCGGACTTCATGATGAGGCGCATATTCACCTCGCCGGTCTGGTTATCGAAAAAAACCTTGCGCCCCGCGTCGCCCCCGGTCTGGCGCTCAACTATCCTTATCCCGCGCTCGTCCAGGATTTTCAGCGCCATCTCCACGTTGCGCCGGCCGATCTCCGCCCCGCCGCTCAAGTGCCCCACCACGGCGCCGCCCCCGAAAACCTTTGCCTCCAGGCTGTGGATGGACGTGTCCACCCTCAGCATGGAATCTATAAGCTTGTTCGTGGAGACGTCGCCGTACTTGCCAACCATCGCCTTGCTGTCTCCCGAGGGGAGCATGAAATGATTCATTCCACCGAAGTGGAGCTTTCGGTTGTAGAGGCAGACCGCCACGCAAGAGCCCAGCAGCGTGGCGATCACGGCCGGCTGGCGGGTGACGGCTATCTCCCCCGGCAGAACGAACACTCTTTTCTTTTCCATATTCTCAGTCCTGTCTCGCTTCCTGGAATTGCCTGATTATCCCTTCAACGCTCAGTATCAGGGCCATCCTGCGGCCGTCGAGTATGGACACCCCCTCGAAGGCCGAAGGCTCCCGCGTCGGCGTGGAAAGCTCCTTGTAGACTATCTGCCTCTGGCCGAGCACCTCGTCCACCACCATGCAAAGCGGCTCCCCCCTGCTCTCGGCCAGGACGCAGACGGCGTCCCAGACGTTGCCGTTTTTCGATTCTATTCCGAAAAGCTCGCTCAGGCGCGCCACGGGGTATATCCTGCCCCAGCGGCGGACCACCTCCGCCCTGCCCTCCACGCTGTTGACGTCCTCGGGCCTCGCCTTGAAGGACTCGCGGACGTTCTCGGCGGGAACGAGGAAAACGCTGTCGCCGATCTTGAGCGTCAGCCCGAGCTTTATCCTGGTGGTATAGGTCAGCGGCAGGTTTATATATATTTCCATGCCCGCCCCGGGCCTGTTCACCAGCCGGAGGGAGCCGTTGAGGTCCTTGACGCTGGAGGAGAGCACATCCAGTCCCACGCCGCGGCCGGACGTCTCCGTCACCCTTTCCGCCGTGGAGAACCCGGGCCGCAGCAGAAGGTCCAGTATCTCCCCCCCGCTCATCCTGTCCGCCGCCTCCCGCGAAACGATGCCCCTCTCCACGGCCCTGGCCGCGACGGCGCCCGTGTCCACCCCCTGCCCGTCGTCGGAGACCTTCAGGAGCATCTCGCCTTTGCCGGAACGGGCCTCTATGGTTATGGTCCCTTTCGGATCCTTGCCGGACCGCGCCCTCTCCTCCGGCGTCTCCAGCCCGTGGTCGGCGCTGTTCCTCACCAGGTGGGCGAGAATGGTCTCTATCTTTTCAAGCATGCTCTTGTCCACCTCCACGTCCTGGCCGGTCATCTGGAGGCGGATGGGCTTGCCGGAGCTTTTGGATATCGCCCGGACGAGCCGGGGCAGCTTGCTCATGGCCCGCTCCACGGGGACTTTCCTTATCTCGTAAAGGCTTTTCTGGAGCTTGCCCGAAAGCTCCCCGAAGGCCTGGTTGGTGGTCTTGAAATCGAGGGCCAGCCCGTTCGTCTCTCCGCTCTCGAGCCGCCGTTGCAGAAGGACGAGAAGCTCGCGGATGGTGACAAGCTCGCCGACCTGGTCCATGAACCAATCCAGCGACGTTTCGTTCACCCGCACCGTTTTCATCTCCCGGCCCGCCTTCCCGGCCTTCTCCGCCTCCCGCGGCGCTGCCTCCCCGGCGGGCGCGGCCTCCGACAGGTGTTTCGAATATTCGTCCAAGCCGTCGGCAAGAGACCCGGCCAGCGCCTCGTCCACGCCCAGCTCGTCCTGGTAGAAAATCTCGAAGTTCTCCTTCATCTCGTTGAGTATCTCCAGCGGCCCGCCGGCCTCCTGCGCCTCGCCTTTTTCCATGAGGCTTTCAAGATTGTTCATGAATACGGCGTAGGCGTCCTCCGGCGCCTGTCCGGCCAGGGCCTCCTCCACCAGCTTCCTGAGGCTTGTATACTCACGGGTGACATCGGCGGCGCCCATCATGTACGTGGGGCCGTCCCCGGGGGCGGAGCTTCTTCTCTCCCGGATCAGCTGGGGGGCGTTCCTGTCTATGATCTCGTACACATCCTGAAGGGGCGAGCCCTCCTCCATGGCGCCCTCCTGCCGCGCCCTGTCGAAAAATCCCATAAGCTCGGCGCGGAGCTTTTCCGTTCCCCCGGCGCCAGCCGCCGTCATCTCGTCTATCCTGTCCATGTAGCCCGCCTCGGCCGCGGAAAGCTCCACGTCGGCGCGGGTATTCCGCAGGCGGGTGAAGATCGCCTTCACGCGGTCGGCGCCCTCCAGGATGAACTCGGCGACCTCGGGCGTGATCTCGATGCGCTTCCCCCTCACCAAGTCCAGGAAATTTTCGAAGGAATGGAGAAAGGACTGGACATGGGTAAGGTCGAAAAAGGCGCTGTTGCCTTTCAGGGAATGCGCCGCCCTGAAGATTCCGTGCACCTGCTCGAAGTCGGCCGGATCGGCCTCCAGGGCGATGGAGCGCCTCTCCGCCTCCGCCATGAGCTCCTCGGACTCCTCCAGGAAATCCTGGAAATGCTCATCGGGGGAGGCGGCTTCGGGATTACTCACTTTTCAACGTCACCTTAATGCTCATGAAAATTCTGAAGGGCGGCCCGGAAAGGAAACGCCGGATCATGCTCGCCGCGTCTTTCGAGCAAAGCTCTCTATTGTTAAATTTTACGACAATCCTGGCGGAGGCGCCCAGAACTTTGATCCGCCGCCGCGCGGCCTTGTCAACCCCTCCAGACTCTGGGATAATCGCGGTCAAGGCTGTCCAACACGCGCGAATGGAGCTAAACGGGAAATGTTCGGCATAGGAATGCCGGAAATGCTGGTGATCCTGGCGGTCGCCCTGATCGCCATAGGTCCGTCCAGGATGCCGGAGATAGCCCGCTCGCTGGGGCGGGCTTACGCCGAACTGTCGCGCTCCATGAGGGACGCCCGCCGAAGCTTCGACGACCTGACCTCCGATTTCGAGGAGGAACGGGAGATGATAAGAAACCCCCGCGGAGTCCTGGACAGCGCCGTGGGCAAAATGTTCCCGGAGGAGGAGACTCAGGAAAACGGCGGAAAGAAAAACGCAGGGGACGAAGCGCCCCCTCCCTGACAGCCCGCTCCCGCCTCACAATATCCAGCTGTAATAATAAAGCGCCCGCCCGGCCAGCCTCAGCGGCAACGGGCGGTTGTCCGGCTCGTCCCTGCCCACCGGCCGCGAGGCGGCCTCGTACTCCCTGAAAAGCTCCGCCCCATTCTCCACTATCTCCGGATCGCGTATCACGAGGTTCGTCTCCAGGTTCCAGTAAAAGCTCATCGAGTCCAGGTTCGCCGTGCCCACGGTCATCCAGTGGTCGTCTATGACGGCCATCTTGGAATGGAGCATTCTGTCCTGGAACCTGAAGACCTTGACGCCGCTCCGCAAAAGCTTTTTCACCGCCGCCCAGGTGGCCAGATCCACCACCATCATGTCGGAGATATCGGGGATTATCACCCGGACGTCAACGCCCTTCTCGGCGGCATGGATCAGCGCCTTGGCCAGCTTGCGCCGGGGGAGAAAGTAGGCCTGGGCAATCCAGACCCTTTCCTTCGCCCTTTTTATCGCGGCTATGTAAAGGCGCTTCATGGGATAGCTGTGGAGCCTTGGGCGGCAGTCGCAAACTTCGATCCTTGCGCTCCCGGCCCGGCGCGGCGGTAAAAGCGGTCTCTTCGGGCGCGGCTCTTTGTCCAGCGCGTCTTTAAAGGTCTTCTCCAGGTCGGCGACGGGTCCCACGCCCTCGCCCCTGACCATGATGTCCTCCCAGTCCAGGAACCGCTCTCCTATGTTCATGCCCCCCAGGTAGTAGATCCGCGAGTCGATCAGGATCAGCTTGCGGTGGTTGCGCCGGAACAGGGCGCGGAACGAAAATCCGCTCGGCGCCTTTCTCGGGTCTATGGGGTGATACTCAACTACGCGCGCCCCGGCTTCCACCATTTCGTTGAAATAAAAGGATGGCAGCCCCAGGGAGCCGACGGAGTCGTAGACGAGATCGACGCTGACCCCGGCCCGCGCCCGCTCGATCAGCGCCTTCCTGAGCCGCTCGGCGATCCGCCCCCACTCTATGCAGTACATCTGTATCCTGATGGACTTTTCGGCGCGAGAAAGGTCCTCGAAGAGCGCGGAGTAGAACTTCTCCGCGGATCTTATCAGGGTGAAGGAATCCCCGATCATCCTGTAATTTTCGCCGGAACGGCTCTCGGTGATGACGTCGTCCTCACGGCGCCTCTGAACGCTCTTCGCCCCGCCTCACGCGGAAGGCCCGGCCGCCTTCATGTCCGCGGGCGCGTCCGCCTCGTATTTCCTGAAGTTGTCCCTGAACATCGCGGCCAGCTTTTGCGCCTGCTCGTCATAGGCCTCCTTGCCGCTCCAGGCCTCCCTTGGCGAGAGTATTTCCGTGGGAACGCCGGGGACGCTCCGGGGCGTCATTATCCCGAAAACAGGATCCGGCGTCATCTCCGCCCCCGAGAGAGCCCCCTCCAGCGCGGCGCGGATCATGGCGCGGGTGTGGGCGATCTTGAACCTCTCGCCCACGCCGTAAGGCCCACCGCCCCAGCCGGTGTTGACAAGCCAGCAGGCCGAGCCGTGTCTTGACATCTTCTCGCCGAGGAGCTTCGCGTAGACCGATGGGCGCAGGACCATGAACGGCGCGCCGAAACAGGGCGAGAACACCGCCACGGGCTCGGTCACCCCCCGCTCCGTTCCGGCCAGCTTCGCCGTGTAGCCGGAGATGAAGTGATACATCGCCTGGGCGGGGGTGAGCCGCGCTATGGGCGGCAGGACGCCGAAGGCGTCGGCGGTTAGCATGAAGATGTTCTCGGGATGCCCCCCCATGCCGGAAAGCTCCGCGTTCGGGACGTGTATCTCCGTTATGGGGTAGGCGGCGCGGGTGTTCTCCGTCAGGCTCGCGTCGTCGAGGTCCACCCGCCGCGTGGCGGAATCCATGGCGACGTTCTCCAGGATCGTCCCGAACCGCTCGGTGTTGTCGTATATCTCCGGCTCGTCCTCCCGGGAAAGCCGCATGACTTTCGCGTAGCAGCCGCCCTCGAAGTTGAAAACCCCCCTGCCGCTCCAGCCATGCTCGTCGTCGCCGATCAGCCTCCTGGAAGACTCGGAGGACAACGTCGTCTTGCCAGTCCCCGAAAGGCCGAAGAAAAGCGCCGTGTCGCCCCCCTCTCCTATGTTCGCCGAGCAGTGCATGGAGAGAACGTTTTTCATCGGCAAAAGGTAGTTCAATACGGAAAAGACGGATTTCTTGATCTCCCCGGCGTAGTTCGTGCCGCCGATCAGGATCATCCTCCGGCTGAAATGGACGATCACGAAAGCCTCGGAGTTCGTCCCGTCCACCTCCGGGTCGGCGGTGAACCGCGGAGCGTTGATGACGACAAAGCCGGGCCTGTGGGCCGCCAGCTTTTCCTCGTCGGATATCCGGATGAACATGTCCCGCGCGAACATGGAATGCCAGGCGTCTTCGGTTATCACTCTCAGGGACAACCTGTAATCCTCGTCCGCCCCGGCGGCGCAGTCCTGGACGAACATATCCTTGCCCTGCCAGTATGCCTTCAGGCGCAAAAGGAGCCGGTCGAACTTGTCCTCGTCCATCCCATGGTTCACCTCGCCCCACCAGATGTTCTTCTCGCTGCTTTTCTCGCGGACGATGAACTTGTCGCCGGGCGATCTTCCAGTGTACTGGCCGGTGCGGACGACGAGGGGCCCGCGATGGGATATCATCCCCTCGCGGCGGCGTATGGCCTCCTCGTAGAGGGCGGGGGTGGTGAGGTTTCTGTAAACCTGGCCAAGGTTTCTGAAGCCCATCGACTCCAGGTCGTCCAGGACATCTTGAGGCGCGTTCATGCCATAATCCCTTTCAGGCGATCCGCTCCCGGTCAGGATACCATACGGACGGCGCAGGCGCCGTCTTTGGCCGTTGTCTCATTCGCTCATCCTCCTTCTCTCGTCCTCTCTTTCCTTCACGCCGCGCCGCCCCGCCGCGCTGATGGCTAATATAGGCCCTCCCGCCGCGGCCGGGAAGGGCTCCTGGAGGAAAAGGAGAAAAAGGAGAACGGGAAAAACCTGAAAAACGCGCCGCCGGGATTTTTTCACTTCCTCCCCCTCGACGGGGGAGCTTTTGGCCTTATCCTCCCCCTGGACGGGGGAGGATTGAGGTGGGGGTGAATGATTTATTCATACACCCTCCCCTGTGTCCCCTCCCGTCAAGGGAGGGGATAAGGCCAACGGTCCCGCCGGGGCCTGACCTGAACGCAGTGAAGGGGCGGACTCCGCCTTATAAAGGGGAAGAAACGCCCCTTGTCCGCGGCGGGAGGCTTGGTTATCATTAGCGGACGCCGCTTTTATCCACATTTTGAAGAGGACTTCGTCATGGCGACATACATCAACGCGGGCCAGATCCGCTCAGGATACAAGATAATACTGGACGGCCAGCTCTGGCGGGTCATGGCCGTGGATCACGTCAAGCCCGGCAAAGGCGGCGCCTATGCCCAGCTGAAGCTGAGGAACGTCATCCAGGGCAACCAGACCGAGACGAGGCTGCGCACCGACGAGAAGGTGGAGCGGGCTGAGATGGAGCAGGTGGAGATGGAGTATCTTTACGAGGACCAGGCGGGCCTTTGCTTCATGAACACCTCCACCTACGAGCAGGTCTTTCTCGGGGGAAGCCTCGTGGAAGGGGTGAAGGAATATCTTCTTTCGAACACCAAGGTGATGGTGGAGTACTACAATGGCGAGCCTATCGGCGTGGAGCCGCCGAGGGTGGTGGAGCTGGCCGTCACCGACACGGAGCCGGTCATGAAAACCGCCACAATAACAAGCACTCCCAAGCCGGCCACGCTGGAGACGGGCGTTGTTATAAACGTCCCCCAGTTCATAAACGTTGGCGACAGGGTGCGCGTGGACACCGTCGAGGGCAAATACATGGAAAGGGCTAAGTGAGGCGCTCGCGCTTTCTTCGCGCGGCCCTCGCCCGCCGGGGAATGTCTCGCCGAATCCATCCCCCCGCCCCCTGACAGCCCCCGCCAGCCAGCCGAAAACCGGGGCTGTTTTCATCCTCTATTGTGAGGTCTGGCAGCGGTGTGTGATAATAGCATACATATCGTGGCAAATTTATTGACAAGTGGACCGATATAGATCGCCCACTTTTTTTGTTTGGAGAAAGGCCGATGGTGGCCGGGCAGGTGGAAAAGTTGCGGGAAATATTGGCGCCGGTGGCCCGTTCCGAGGGTGTGGAGCTTGTGGACGTGGAGCTTTCCGGCCGGCCGGCCGCGATGACGCTGCGGGTTGTCATCGACAAAGAGGGCGGGGTGAGCGTGGAGGACTGCGCCAGTGTTTCGAGAAGCGCGGAGCTTGTGATCGAGGCGGAGGGGATGCTGGAAGGACCGTACACGCTGGAGGTCACGTCCCCCGGGCTCACACGGCCGCTTAAAAAGCCGGCGGACTACATGCGCGCCATCGGCAGGCTGGCCGTTCTCCGGCTGCGCGAGCCCGTCGACGGGAGCAGGAGAATACTGGGAGTGATAGACAACGCCAACGAGACAGCGGTGACGATGACCTTGAAGGATGCGAAACAGGGTATCGTAATACCATACGAAAACATAGCGAAAGCGAACCTGGAGATAGAGTTTTAACATGTCAACGGAGTTGATGAACGCCCTCAAGATGGTGGCGGACGAGAAGTCCATAGACATAGGCGACCTCATCGCCACCATCGAAAGCGCCGTCGCCATAGCCGCCAGCAGACGCCTGGACAGGACCAACCTGGAGGCCAGGTTCGACAGCGAGAGGGGCGAGTTCGACTTGTACGAGATTCTGGAGGCCACCGACCATGTGGAGGACCCCGCGCTCCAGACACCCATCGCCGAGGCGCGAAAGATAGACCCCGCCGCCGGTGTCGGCTCCACGGTGCGCCGCCGCGTGGAGATGGAGGGCCTCGGCAGGATCGCGGCCCAGTCCGTGCGCCAGATGATCCGCAAGAAGGGAAAGGAGGCCGAGGCGCACCGCCTGTTTCTGACATACAGCGGCAGGATCGGCCAGATGGTCACTGGCAGGCTTTTGCGCAAGACCGACGGAGGCTACCTGTTCGACCTGGGAGACGCCGAGGGGGTTCTCCCCCCCTCCGAGCAGCTGATGACGGACCGTCTGGAGCGCGGCAGGGACGTGAGGCTTGTGGTAGCCGATGTCACCGAGGGCCGCAAGGAGCCCGTGATCGTCGTCTCGCGCTCGAGCCCGGCCCTTTTGCGCAGGCTGCTGGAGATGGAGACGCCGGAGATAGCGGAGGGGACCGTGGAGATAGCGGCCATCGCCCGCGACGCCGCCGGCAGGTCGAAGGTGGCCGTCCGGGGCGCGAAAAAGGACGTGGACGCCGTGGGCGCGCTCATCGGCGTGCGCGGCGGGAGGATACAGCCGATCGTAAGGGAGCTTTCGGGGGAGAAGATCGACGTCTTCGCCTGGAGCGACGACCCGAAAAAGCTGATCACCGCCGCCCTCACCCCCGCGAAGGACGCCAAGGTCATCCTCGACAAGGCCGGGCGCAGGGCGGACGTCATCGTCCCCGACGAGCAGTTGTCGCCGGCCATAGGCAAAAAGGGCGTGAACGTGAAGCTGGCCGTCAAGCTCACGAGGTGGGAGCTGGACGTCATGAGCCAGAAGGAATACGAGGAGAAACAGAAAAGGCTGGCCGGACTCGCCGCGGAGAAGAAAACCGGCGCTGAAGAAAAGGATAACGCCCCAAAGCGGGGCGCCGATGAGGCCCCGGCGGAGGACAAGGGAGAAAACGGATAACGGCGGGGCGCTTTTGCCTTGATTCCCGGACAAGGCGGATGAAACACGAGCCAAGGCGCCATGAAACATGGTCATCGATAAAACATCCTCTCCCTTGAAGGGGGAGGATCGGGTGGGAGTAATGTTAATTATACCCCCTCCCGCCCGGCGGCGGACCCCCCCCTGTGAAAGGGGGAGAAAAAAGCAGGCTCCGGAGCCTTCTCTCAAAAACCCTCCCGCCGGGAGAGGGGATTTACAATGTCATGCTGAAACGAGTTCAAGGCGCCAGCAAGGCCGTCGCGGGAGCGCGCAGGCTTCGGACCTCAACCTGAAAAAATCCCGCCGGGGGAGGGAAAATTAAAAGAACTTATCCGGGAATCGGCGCCCGGGGCGCATGTCCAGCTTCAATTCGGGCATGTTACGTGATAACATTAAAAATTTAATCCGGAGGCATCCTTTCCGGCGGCGATGAATGTTTCGGCGCTCCGGGGATTTAAGGCTGTTTTTCAAAGTTTAAGGAAAAGGACTTGTCAGGAATCAGGGTACACGAGATAGCGAAGGAGACCGGGATACCGAGCAAGAAGCTGATAGAAGTTCTCAGCGCCATGGGATACCCGGTCAAGAGCCACTCCAGCTCCATAGACAGCCACTTGGCGGACCGGCTGCGCAAGCAGGTGAAGAAGATGGGCCTGCTGGAAAAAGCCGGGAAAAAGCCCAAAAAGGCGAAACCCGCCGCCGCGAAAAAGACCGCCAAACCCGCCGCCGCTAAAAAGACCGCCAAACCCGCCGCAAAAATGGCCGGGCCCGTCGCGAATAAAAAAGCCCCGTCCAAAAAAGCGCCGGCGGAAAAAGAAAAGGCCGCGGAAGAGAAAAAGACTCCCGTAAAGGCCGCGCCGGTAAAAAAAGAGGAAAAACCGAAGGAAAAGCAGGCCCCGCCGAGCGCCGAAAAAGAGGAGCTTAAAAAGCGCGAGGAGGAGAAAGCGGCGAGGGAGGCCGCCGCCCGCCGCCGCGAGGAGGCCGAGCGCAAGAGGCTTCAGGCCGAGAGGGAGCGCAAACGCCAGGAGCAGCGCGAGAGGGAGCAGAGCGAGGCCCGCAAGAGAAAAAAGGAACAGGAGAAAAAGCGCAAGGAGGAAGAGAAAAAGCGCGAGGAAGCCGAGAGGGAGCGCAAACGCCGCGAAAGAGAGGAACGCGAGGCCCGAAGGCGCAGGGAGCAGGAAGAGCGTGAAATCCAACGCCTGATCGACGAGGAGGAGCGGGAAAAACGCGAGGCGGAGCGGCGCCGCATAGTCATAGACGAGGCCACCACCGTCAAGGAGATGGCCGAGAAGCTGCGGGTCGGGGTGAACGACATAATAAGCAAGCTGATCGGAAAGGGCATCATGGCCACCCTGAACCAGTCCATCGACACCGGCGTGGCCAAGGAACTCGCCCAGGAGATGGGCTACGAGATCGTCACCCGCGAGGAGGAAGAGACCGAGGAGGCTGTCGAGGAGATCGAGGACAAGGAAAAACTCCAGCCCCGCGCCCCCGTGGTCACCATCATGGGGCACGTCGACCACGGCAAGACCTCCCTGCTGGACACAATAAGAAAGACCCGCGTCACGGAGGAGGAGGCCGGCGGCATCACCCAGCGGATCGGCGCCTACAAGGTGAAGATCGGGAACGGCGCCGTGGTCTTCCTGGACACCCCCGGCCACGAGGCGTTCACCACCATGCGCTCCCGCGGCGCGGCGGTGACGGACATCGTGGTGCTGGTGGTGGCGGCCGACGACGGCGTGAAACCCCAGACCGTGGAGGCGATCCACCACGCCAGGGCGGCGGGTGTGCCCGTTCTGGTGGCCGTGAACAAGATTGACAAACCCGGCGCGAACCCGGACAAGGTCAAGCAGGAGCTGACCGCCCACGACCTTGTCCCCGAGCAATGGGGCGGGGAGACGATTTTCTGCGAGGTGTCGGCCAAGGAGAACATCGGAACAGAAAACCTGCTGGAGATGCTTTCCTTGCAGTCGGAGATACTGGAACTGAAAGCCAACCCCGACCGTCCGGCTTTCGGGGCGGTGGTGGAGTCCAAGCTGGACAAGGGCCGCGGCCCCGTGGCCACGGTGCTGATCCAGAAAGGGACGCTGAAAGTGGGTGACCCCTTCGTGGCGGGGCTGAGCGACGGCAAGGTCCGCGCCATGATAGACGACAAGGGGCACAGGATAGACGCGGCCGGCCCCTCCACGCCCGTGGAGGTGCTGGGATTCTCCCGGGTGCCCGAGGCGGGGGAAAGCTTCATGGTGGTGGAAAGCGACCGCAAGGCCAGCCAGCTCGCCCAGGCGCGCCAGCGCCAGGCCAGGGAAAGCGGTCTCACCTCCAAGGGCCACGTGAAGCTGGAGAGCCTGCACGCCCAGATAACCAAGGGGGAGGTGAAGGACCTGAACATAGTCATAAAGGCCGACACCCAGGGCTCCATAGAGGCTATAAGCAAGGCCCTGGAGGACATACATGTGGAGTCGGTGCGCATAAAGATCCTGCACGCCGCCGCGGGCGGGATCACCGAGACGGACATAGGCCTTGCCGACGCATCGGACGCCATCGTCATAGGGTTCAACGTCCGCCCCACGGAGAAGGCCAGGGCCCAGGCCCAAGAGCAGGGTGTGGACGTTCGCCTTTATAGCGTCATCTACAACGCGATAGACGACATCAGGGCGGCTCTCGAAGGAATGCTGGAGCCTGAGTACGAGGAGAAAGTCACCGGCAGGGCGCAGGTCCGCGAGATATTCAAGATCAGCCGCGTCGGGACGATAGCGGGGTGCATGGTCCTCTCCGGCAAGATCAGCCGCGGAAGCCAGGTCCGGCTCGTCAGGGACGACGTCGTTATCTACACGGGAAAGATAGACTCCCTCAAAAGGTTCAAGGAGGACGCGAAAGAGGTGGCGACGGGGTACGAGTGCGGCGTGGGGCTGGAAAACTACGACGACATGAAAATATCCGACGTTATCGAAACGTTCGTCGTGGAGCCCGTTCCGCGCAAGGCCGCCGCGGGGGCCTGAGCTTTCCCGTTTCGTGAAAACGTTCTCCGCGCGCCCTTTCGACGAGAATGAAACCAGCCCCCAGCAGGCCGAGGGAATATAGATACAAGGGGCTAAGGCTCCCCTTCAACAGGCCCCTGGTCATGGGGATCGTCAACGTCACGCCGGACTCCTTCTCCGACGGCGGGCTGTTCATGGAGCCGGACGCCGCGGCGCGTCTCGCGGAAAAGTTCGCCGAGGACGGGGCGGATATCCTGGACATCGGCGGCGAATCCACCCGCCCCGGAGCAGAGCCCGTTTCGGCGGACGATGAGAAAAAAAGAGTCATCCCAGTCATAAGGCGGATCGTCCGCCGCCTCCCGAAAATCCCCGTATCCATAGACTCCCTCAAGCCGGAGGTGGTCAGAGAAGCCCTCGCCGAAGGGGCGGCGATGATAAACGACGTCGGTGGGCTTCGCGACCCTGGCATGATGGAGCTTGCGGCGGAGTCGGGCGCGCCCGTCGTCATCACCCACATGAAAGGCACTCCCCGGACGATGCAGCGCCGCCCGGCCTACCGCGACGTCGTGGAGACGATCCTCTCCTTTTTCAAGGAAAGGACAAAGGCCTGCCGCAAGGCCGGGGTGGAGAAGATAATCCTCGATCCCGGCATAGGCTTCGGCAAGACGGCGAGGCACAACCTCCAGATCATAAACAGGCTGGACAGGATAACGCGCCTCGGCTATCCGGTCATGGTTGGAGCGTCCAGGAAATCTTTTATCGGAAAAACCCTCGGCCTGCCCGTGGACGAGAGAGAAGAGGCCACCATCGCCGTCAACGTCCTGGCCGTGGCGAAGGGCGCGTCCATCGTGAGGGTCCACGGCGTAAAAGCGAACGCCAGGGCCGTCAGGATGGCGTGGAGCGTTTTGAAGGAAAAACGCCCGTAGGAGGCGCGCCGGGCCTTTCGCGCCCAAGGCCGTCCATACCGTCCGGTTTCCCTGCTACTGGCCCGCCTTCAGCTCCTTCAACAGCGCGTCCACCTCGGCGTGGATGGTGGCGGCTTTCCGGCGCGCCTCGTCGCTGAGAGACTCGTCACCGGCCATGTATCTCATCAGGTAAAGAGACCTGGAAAGTTCGGAGCCGATGAGGAGCTTTTTCGTTTCGCCTCCGCCGTCCGCGGCGGCTTTGGGCGAGGCGGCCAGATCGGCGAGCTTGCGGTCCAGCTCCGTCAACCTCGATTTCAGCGATTTGACGGTCGGAGGATAGCTTTTCTCGAGGACGCTCAGCCTGTCATCCATGTTGAGATACACCATGGATATAAACCCCAGGGCGAATATCCCCGCCAGAAGGCCAAGAAGAGCCACGACCCTCGAAAGCTGAAAACGGGTGTTGAGATCCGCGACGCTCCCCGCTTCTCTCGCGGGGTCCGAAGCGCCCGTCTCGGAGGTGTTTTCCGTCTCTGTCATGAGCATCTCCGCGGAAAAATGTTTCGCCGGTAAATCAGGACTCAAAGACCTTCCGGATTATAAGAGGCCCCGCGCCGCCGATTCAAGCGATAAATCCCCCCGCGAGTCCGCGGCCGTGGCGTCACGATGCGCCGAGCCCGGGATATTTTTGACTCATCTGTCTAAAAATATTACAATTGCCAGGAACATTGGCCACTCCCGGAAGGCTGACCGATATGGAACACATACCCCCGTTCCGGGGACTGGCGGGAGAGACCGTCAGGCTGTTTGTAAGGCCCGGAACCCTCTTCACCGTTGTCCCGGCCCTCGTCGTAACCATCATCTTGACCGCCGCGGGGTTTTTCATCGCGGATTCGGTGGGCGTTCCCGACGTCTTCGGCCTGGTGATAAGCGCCGCCGCCATCTCCCCCGTCCTGGGCGCTTACGGGATGGCCGCCCGTCACGGCGACCTCGAAAGCGGCGTGATGAACATCCTCTCGAACCCGGCGGAGATATTCTCGTTCGCGGCCCGTTACAGCGCCCTCACCGTGATCTGGGGGGTTCCGGCCTCGTTCGCCGCCTTGTGGCTGATGAAAAAGAACGTCAGTTTCGACCTTGTGGCAGGCGGCGGCCCGAACGTCTTCAGCGCCCTCGGTCTTGTCGCGTTGCTGTTGCTTATCGCGCTTATGCCCGTCTTCACGCTGATCGTCAGCCTGGCGGCGGAGACGATCGGGGAAGCCGTCGCGCCCGGCCCGTGGGGATGGCTTTTCGTCGAGAGGCGCGAGGACCTGCCCGCCTTTTTCGCCTCCTATTTCGGGGGTATGGCTCTTTTCTTCATAATCATGGTTCCCATCCTTCTCGTCATCACGGCTGTCCTGTTCATGGTCAGCTTCCGGGCAGGGCTGGCGGCCGCCGGGGCGGCCTACGTCATCCCCTTCGCCGGAGCGCCCGTCCTGCTTGGCAGGCTGGCGGGATCGTTCGTCGCCGCCGAGGAGTCCGGCCCCGTGGAGGCTGGCGGGGCGGCGCCGGGGGGCGCGCTGACGGACATCAAGGACGACTTCTCTATAAAAAGGGCGGTGGAGCAAATCAGCCAAAAGGCCGAGACGGACATCATCACCGCGATCAGGGAGGCCGAGGAGCTGCGCGCCTCGCACCAGGACAACCCCGTCGTGCTGGCGGAGCTGAGCAGGCTGTACATGAAAAAGGGCGAGGGGGAGAACGCCCTGCTGACCGGGAGGGTCGCCGTCAGCCGCGCCCTGGCGATGGGGTTGAACGACGAGGCGGTCAAAACGTTCCAGGCCCTCGGGAAGCTCCGGGGCAAGCTCAAGCTCGAGGCCAAGGAGTTCGAAAAGCTCGCCAGGAGCTTTGTGCCCCGGGGCATGTTCGACGAGGCGGTCTGGTGTTTCCGCGCCAGCGCCGCCTCGGGAGGGGACAAGATCAGGATACAGAAAGGGATCATCTCCGTTGCGGAGGCGGCCGCCCGGGCGGGGAACGCGAAAAAGGCAATGGCGGTTTACGCCTTTTTCATAAAGAGCTTTCCGGATTCGGAGTTCCTGGGGTATTGCAAAAACGAGTACAAAAAGCTCAACGCCGGCAAGTAGACCCCTGCGCCGGACAGGCTACGAGAAGACCATGACGAACCCCACGGCCAGCAGCAGCGCGTGGACGATCTTCCTGAAGGACTCCTGGTCCACCCTGTCGTAGAGCGCCGCGCCGGAAAACGCCCCCAGCGCCACAAAGGGGGCCAGGATCAAAAACCACGAGACCGTCTTCATCGACGAGACGCCCGCCATGGCGTGGGCGGCGACGATTATCACCTGGTTGATGATGAAAAACCCGGTCAGGGTGGCCTTGAAGCTGTCCCCGCCCCAGCCACGCAGCGAGCCGTAGATGACGACCGGCGGGCCGCCTGTGTTTATCGCCCCGCTGAAAAAACCCGACAGAAAACCGAAGACATAGCCCGCCCTCTCGTTCATGGCGACTTCCAGATCCTTCGCGAAAAGGGCGAACAGCGAGTAGACGACAAGGATGAAGCCCAGGATCAGCCTTATGATAGTCTCATCGTGGCTCACGAGGATATACAGCCCCAACGGTATCCCCGGCAGCGCTCCCGCCGCCAGGCGCAGAATCCGCCCGCCATCCATGTCCCGCCACGTCTTCACCGTCATGAAGACAAGCAGCGCCAGGGCGACAAGCGCTACAAGCGGTATCGCCTTTTTCACCCCCAGCAGGAGTGTAAGAAGAGGCACGGCGACCATCCCGGCGCCGAACCCCGTCAGACCCTGTATGAGGCCCGCGGCGAAAACCACCAGGACGGCGAGCGTGATCTGAGCAGTCATGGGCGGAAAAAAAGCGGAGGGGAAGCTCGCCGCGAAGGCGATGTGTGGCGGAGCCGCGCTTTACGGCCCATTCATCCCTTTCCTGACGGATTTTACGAATCTTTCGAGGCCGCGGACGGCGGCGGCGGTGTTTTTCGCTTCTCTTATCACCCGGATGGCCTGCGAGCCTATGACTATGCCGTCGGCCTTCCCCGCAAGCTCCCTGGCCTGCTCCGGCCCGGTGACGCCGAACCCGGCGACGACCGGAAGCCTCGACACCTTTTTAAGCCTCGATAGCCCCCTGGCCGCCTCCCTGGGGACGGCGGACTGCTTGCCCGTTATGCCGCGGACGTTGATGTAATAGACAAACCCCGTCGACCTGGCGGCGATCTTTTTAAGACGCCTGTCCGTGGAGGTGGGCGCGGCGAGGATTGTGTAATCGAGCCCCGACCGGCGAGCCGCCGGGCGAAACTGTTCCGCCTCGTCCACGGGGACGTCAGGCAGGATCAGCCCATCCACACCCGCAGAGGCGCTCTCCTTCATGAACTTTTCAACGCCGCGCCGCAGGACAAGGTTGGCCGACAGCATGAAAACCAGCGGGACATCGCTCCTTTTTCGTATCGCCCGGACAACCCCGAGGGTTTTATCCAGGTTGGCCCCCTTTTTGATGGCTCTCTGGAAGGACTCCTGGATCACGGGCCCGTCCGCCAGCGGGTCGGAGAAGGGGACGCCGATCTCGACTATGTCCGCCCCGGCTTCGTGGGCGGCCACGGCCAGGTCGGCCGTCGCCTTCAGGCCGGGATCACCGGCGGGGAGGAATATCACCAGCGCCTTGCGCCTGTCCTCCCTCAGCCTCGCGAAGGTTTTTTGGATTCCGCTCATCGATCCCCCTTGCCGAGGCTCTTTTGAACCACTTCCACGTCCTTGTCGCCCCGCCCGGAGAGGCAGACCACCATCAGGTCGCTCTTTTTCATCTTCGGCGCCTGCCTCATGGCGTAGGCGATGGCGTGGGCGGACTCCAGCGCGGGCAGTATCCCCTCCAGCCTGGTGAGTTTTTCAAACGCCGCGAGCGCCTGCCTGTCGGTCACGGAGACATACTCGGCCCTGCCCGTCTCCTTGTACCAGGCGTGCTCCGGGCCGACGCCGGGATAGTCCAGCCCCGCGGAGATGGAGTGGGTCTCCATTATCTGCCCGTCCCTGTCCTGCAGCACGTAGCTTCTTGCCCCGTGCAGGACACCCTCACGCCCGCGGGCTAGCGACGCGCCGTGGCGGCCAGTGGAAAGCCCCTCACCCGCCGCCTCGACGCCGGCCATGGCCACCTCGCCATCGTCATGGAAGGGATGAAAAAGCCCCATGGCGTTCGACCCTCCCCCCACGCACGCCACCAGCATGTTCGGGAGCCTGCCCTCCTTGGCGAGTATCTGGAACTTCGTCTCGTGCCCTATGACGGACTGGAACTCCCGCACGATCTTCGGGAAAGGGTGGGGGCCGACGACGGAGCCGAGTATGTAGTGCGTGTCGTTGACCGATGCTATCCAGTCGCGGATCGCCTCGCTGGTGGCGTCCTTCAGCGTCTTCGTCCCCGTGTCCACCTTGATGACCCGCGCGCCCAGGAGCTCCATGCGGAAGACGTTCAGCCTCTGCCGCTCCATGTCCTTCGCGCCCATGTAGACGTCGCACTCCAGCCCCAGGAGAGCCGCCGCCGTGGCCGTGGCGACGCCGTGCTGGCCCGCGCCCGTCTCTGCTATGACTCTTTTCTTGCCCATGGCCTCAGCCAGCAGGGCCTGGCCCACGGTGTTGTTTATCTTGTGCGCGCCGGTGTGGTTCAGGTCCTCCCGTTTCAGGTATATCTTCGCGCCGCCGCAATGGCCGGTGAGCCTTCTGGCGAGGTAAAGCGGCGTGGGCCTGCCTATGTAGGTGGAGCGGAGGCGGTCCAGCCTCCTGCGAAACCTGGGCGAGCGCATGGCCCGCTCGAACTGCCTGTCCAGCTCCTCCAGGGCGGGCATGAGCGTCTCTATGACGTACCTGCCGCCAAAAGAGCCGAAATGACCGTGAGAGTCGGGTAAAGCCATCAATTCCTCGCCGCGGGAAAAAAGAAGTGAGTTTACACCTCTCCCGGAGTAATGTAAAGGATTATGGTTTTTTGCAAATCTCACGGTAATACAGGAAGTTGAAGTTTCACCTGCCGTGGCGGGCCGCCGTCCCCCACTTTTGCTTTTTTTTCGTTTCGCTTTCCGGCCTTTGGATATATAATAAGTCCCCGGATGCGGGCAAAGGCGGCAATTCAGCCATTTTTTTTCAGGAGGGCCGATGGCCAGAGCGACAGACGAGAGGCAGAAGGCGTTGGGCAACGCTTTCGCCCAGATAGAAAAACAGTTCGGAAAGGGCGCCATCATGCGCCTAGGCGACGGTGGGGATCACGCCCAGCCCCTGAACGTCATCTCCACCGGCTCGCTTTCCATAGACCACGCCCTTGGGATAGGCGGGTTTCCCCGGGGGAGAGTGGTGGAGGTCTTCGGGCCGGAATCCTCCGGCAAGACGACCCTCACCCTGCACGTTATCGCCCAGGCGCAAAGAAACGGCGGCGCGGCGGCGTTCATAGACGCCGAGCACGCCTTCGACCCGGTCTACGCGGGCAACCTGGGGGTGGACATCGACAACCTCATCATCTCCCAGCCGGACAACGGCGAGCAGGCCCTCGAGATCGCCGAGACTCTTGTCCGCTCCGGCGCGGTGGACGTGATAGTCATAGATTCCGTCGCGGCCCTCGTGCCGAAGTCGGAGCTGGAGGGGGACATGGGCGACCCCCAGATGGGGATGCAGGCCCGCCTGATGAGCCAGGCCCTGCGCAAGCTCACGGCGGTGATATCGAAATCCAAGACCAGCCTGGTGTTCATCAACCAGATACGGCAGAAGATAGGTGTCACCTTCGGCAACCCGGAGACGACCACCGGCGGCAACGCCCTGAAGTTCTACTCCTCGGTCAGGGTGGACATCCGCCGGCTGGCCTCCTTGAAAGACGGCGGGGACGTTATAGGCCACAGGACAAAGGTGAAAGTGGTGAAAAACAAGCTCGCTCCGCCCTTCCGCAACGCCGAGGTGGACATGGTGTTCGGCGAAGGGATATCGAGAGAAGGCGACATCGTGGACCTTGGCGTGGTCCACGGGATAATACAGAAATCCGGGGCCTGGTTCTCCTGCGGCGACGAGAGGATAGGACAGGGCAAGGAGAACGCCAAGAAGTTTTTGAGGGAATACCCGGAGATGGCCCTGGAGATAGAGAAAAAGCTGAGGGAGAAACTGGGCCTGCCCAGCCTGGAGGCCGTCTCCGAGAAGACCGAGGCGGCCGCCGAGGCCGAGTAGTATTTTCAGCGTGGCCCGGAGGCGCGCCCCCAGGTCCTGCATGGACCATGCCCTGGCCCTGCTCGCAAGAAGGCCCCACTCCGTCCGCGAGATCGAGAAAAAGCTCGGGGAGAAGGGGCACGGCCGGGAGGAGATAGACGCGGCTGTCAAAAGGCTCCTTGGCCTCGGCTATCTCGACGACGAATCCGTCTGCCGGGACTATGCCTCCTCGCGCGTCCGCAGGGCCCGCGTCGGGCCGGCGCGGCTGAGGATGGACCTCGCCCGCAAGGGTTTCGAAAAAGGGCTGATCAAAAGGACGCTGGAGGAGGTCTACGGCGAAGAGGGGGCCGAGCTTGCCATAGCCCGCCGCGCGGCGGCGAGGAAGGCCCGGTCGCTGAAACAGGGTCTTGGCAGGGACGAGATGAAGATAAAAATTTTCGATCACCTGGCGCGCAGGGGTTTCAGGATGGAGACGGCGCGCAGGCTCGCCCTTGATGAGTTTGACGAGATCCTGAGGCGGGCGGAGGAGAACGGATGAGCGATCTTCCTTCGTGGTATCTCCATATCTCCGCCTTTATCCTCGGGGCCTGCGTGGGCAGCTTCCTGAACGTGGTGATATACCGCCTGCCCATGGGCAAGTCGCTCGTCCGCCCGGGGTCCGGCTGCCCGGAGTGCGGCTCGCCGGTCCGGGCGATGGACAACGTGCCCATACTAAGCTGGCTTGTCCTGATGGGGCTGTGCCGCGACTGCGGCGCGCCGATATCGGCGAGGTACATCCTCGTGGAGCTTCTGACCGGCGTCCTGACGCTGGCCGTTGTCGTCATCCACGGCGCGGGCCCGGAGGCGCTTTTCTATCTAGTCCTGGCGTGGTGCCTGGTGGCCGTCACGTTCATCGACCTCGAGTTCCAGATCATCCCCGACGAGCTTAGCGTGGGCGGCGTGGCGGCGGGGTTGCTGGCTTCGTCCTTTCTTTCGATGGGGCTGAAAGGCGCCCTCCTCGGCGTTCTGGCAGGCGGTGGGATATTCTTCGCCCTGGCCATAGCCTACCCCGGCGGGATGGGCGGCGGCGATATAAAGCTCATGGCGGCGATCGGCGCGTTCCTGGGCTGGAAACTGGCCCTGCTCACCATCGTGACAGGCTCGGTCCTCGGCGCCGCCGCGGGGCTTTCGGCGATGGCCTTTTTCGGCAAGGGGAGAAAAAGCAGGATACCCTTCGGCCCGTTCCTGGCTGCGGGAGGGATCGTCTCCATCCTGTGGGGGGAGCGGATCATCGGGGCCTACCTCGCCGCCTTTGGCCCCGGCACGGGCTGACGGACGCCCGGCCCCGTTCGACCGCCCCTGTTGTCATTCTGAGGCGCAAGCCGAAGAATCCCGCCGTGCCTGACGTGGACGCGGCTCTACCTCACCCCGGCGCCGAAATGGCGCTCGATGGCTCCCGCCAGTGCGGCCGTGGTGAAATCTTTCGGCTCGATCACGGGGTTCAATCCAAGCTTGCGGGCGGTCTCCGAGGTGATCGGCCCGATAGAGGCCACCGTCACGCCTTCCATCAGCCGCGCCGCCTCATCCTTGCCCCACATCTGGACGAAGTTCTGGACGGTGGAGGAGGAGGTGAACGTCACAACGTCTATCAGGCCCTCCTCGAACATTTTGCGGACCTCTTCCTTGCGCTCTTCGGGTTTGATGGTGACGTAGGCCTCGGCGATGGTCACCTCCGCGCCAAGCTCGCCGAGTTTTTCCGGCAGGACCTCCCGGGCCACTTTCGCGCGGGGGATGAGTATCTTTTTACCCTTGAGGTCCTCGGCGCCCAGCCCTTCTATGATCGCCTCGGCGCGATATTCCGCCGGCAAAAGATCGACCCGCACGCCGAGGCTCTCCACCGCCTCCGCGGTCTTCGGCCCGATGCCGCAGACTTTCAGTCCCTTAAGGTCTCGTATGTCCATGCCGCGCTCTTTCAGCCGCTCGACGAAGAACTTTACGCCGTTGACGGAGGTGAAGATTATCCAGTCATAATCCGCGAGTCTGTCAAGGGCGGCGTCGAGGCTGTCCCAGGACTCCGGCTTCACGGTCTCTATGGTGGGGAACTCTATGACGTCCGCGCCGCGCTCAGCCAGCATGGCGGCGAAATCCGAGGCCTGCTCGCGCGCCCTGGTCACCACTATTTTCCTGCCGAACAATGGTTTTCGCTCGAACCAGTCGAGCTCCTCCTTGAGCTCCACCACGCCGCCGACGACGGTTATGGCGGGGGGTTTTATGTTCGCCTCCCTGACCTTGTCCACTATATCCGCCAGCGTCCCGGTGACGGTCTTCTGCTCCGGCGTCGTCCCCCAGCGGATGACCGCGGCGGGAGTCTCGGCCGGGCGGCCGTGTTTGATGAGGTTCTCCACGATGTTCGGCAGGTTCTTGATCCCCATGTAAAAGACGAGGGTGCCCATGCCCGTGGCGATCCTGTCCCAGTGTATGTTCGACTCTTTTTTCGTGGGGTCCTCGTGCCCTGTTACGAAGGCGACGGTGGCCGTGTGATCGCGATGCGTGAGGGGTATCCCCGCGTAGGCCGCGCCCGCCGCGCCCGCCGTGACGCCGGGGACGACCTCGTAGCGCAGCCCGGCCCTGACAAGCTCCTGGGCCTCCTCTCCGCCGCGTCCGAAGATGAAAGGATCTCCCCCCTTGAGCCGGGCCACGACCTTGCCCGCCCCGCAGCGGTCCACTATGATCTGGTTTATCTCGTCCTGGGTCTTAGTGTGGCTGCCGCCCTGTTTGCCGACGTATAAAATCTCCGCGTCCGGCCGGGCGCTCTCCAGCAGCTTCGGGCTGGCCAGGTAGTCATACACGATGACATCGGCGCGCTCGATGATCTCTTTTCCCTTCACCGTTATGAGGCCCGGGTCCCCCGGCCCCGCTCCGATGAGATAGACGATTCCTTTGGACGTTTGGGGCATAAAATGTCTTTCCGAATGAAAATTTTAATTATAACGCACAGGGCCCGCCCGGAGCCTGCCCGCTCAAAACAAAAAAACCGGCGCCCGCTCTAAAAGGCGCCGGTTCCCGTCAGTCAATTTGAAGAGGCCGGCTGTAAGCCGGATCCTGTTCTCATCCCGCAGGATGAGCGACAGCCATTCATCTAGCCGCGCCGTTGCCGGCGCGGTCGAGCGGCCAACCCGGAAGCTTTCGGGCGAGCAACCCTATACCCCTCGCGGGGGAACGCTTCCCTATTCGGCCTTGCGCCGGGTAGGGCTTGCCCTGCCGGCGATGTCACCACCGCCGCGGTGAGCTCTTACCTCACCTTTTCACCCTTACTGCCGGAGGCCCGAAGGCCGCCGGTTAGCGGTATGTTTTCTGTGGCGCTTTCCCTGGGGTCGCCCCCGCTCCCCGTTAGGGAGTACCCTGCTCTGCGGCGTCCGGACTTTCCTCCCGCCGGCGATCCTGTGAAGGCGCCGGCCGGCGGCCGTCCACCGGCCTCTTCATAACTATTTTACTACGTAACGCCCTTGCCAGTCTTCTCGCGCTCGAAATAGATGAACCTGCTGCAATGGGGGCAGCGGTGTATGTCGTCCGACGTGCGGACGAGGTAGTAAAGCTGCGGCGGGATGAGCTGGTGGCATCCCTGGCACAGGTTGTCTCTGACCTGGACGACTCCCAGTCCCTCGCGGCTTTTCGAGACTCTCTCGTAGTTTTTGAGAACCGACGGGGTTATATTCGAAAGGATCGACTTCCGCTCGGCCAGCAGGGCGTCCAGCTCGGCGCGCTCCCGCGCCATGACCGCCTCCTTCTCCGCCTTGACGGAGTTGAACTTCTTCTCCTCCTCCGCAACCTCCCCTTCCAGCGCCGCCCTGGCCGGGGCGCGGCTGTCGGTCTTTTCCATCAGCTCCAGCTGCTCATCCTCCATCCGCTTGATCCTGTTCTCGTACCCCTCCTGCTCCTTGAGGATGGCGCGGTACTCCACGTTGGTCTTCACCTGCGGAAGCTTGGCCTTGTCCTTGGCGATCTTCTCTTTAAGGTCGTCCACCTCTCTTTCGAGCTCTTTTCTCTTTTTCCCGTCCGCGTCCGTCTCCGCGTCGAACTCCGCGAGCCTGGCCCTTGCCTCCTCCAGCGCCGCGGAGGCCTGCTTGAGCTCTTCCGGGATGGATTTCAGGAGAGCCTCTTTTCCGGCGATCTTTGTGTCCAGTTTCTGGAGGGCTACGAGGCGTTCGAGATCGGCGTTCATATATCCCGTTGGCGGTCCGTAATAAGCTTGCTCAGGAGAAAACCCAAAATATACCGGATAAACGGAAAATTGTCAAAACATGGGATACCGTCCGCGCGTTTCAGCGCCGTCCCCGCATGGCGGACGAAGGGCTTCGCCCGAAGCCTCGGCCCCTCTTTGGCCGGGATGGGCGCGTCAGGCCGTGGCGCCGATCCCCGTCCCGGCCCTGTTCTTGTAGTCGCCCAGCAGGTATTTCTGGTCGCGGGTGATGAGGGTTATGGCCACGCCGCTTTTGCCGACGCGGCCGGTGCGGCCTATGCGGTGGACGTAGGTGGTGGGGTCCTCCGGCAGGCGGTAGTTTATGACCGTGGCGATGTTGTCCACGTGTATGCCGCGGGCGGCGACATCCGTGGCCACGAGGACTTTTGTCTCGCCCTCCTTGAACTTTTTCATCACCTTGTCGCGCCGGGCCTGCCGGAAGTCGCCGTGGATCGCCTCAACGGAGAAACCATAGCCCGCCAGGCGCTCGGCGACGCTGTCCACCTCCCGCTTGGTGCGGCAGAAGATGAGGGTCTGCCCCTGTCCTTCGCGCTCCAGGGCGTCTATGAGAGCCTCGATCCTTTCGGAAGGATGGACCATGTGGAATATCTCCTCTATCCTGCCCCTTTCGGCCACGGTGTCCTTTATCCTTATTATCTTCGGGCTGACCATGTGGTTGAAGGCTATGGCCAGGACCCTGTCCTCCATCGTCGCCGAGAGAAGGAAGGTCTGCCGCTCCTCGGGCAGAAAGCGCATGATCGCCTCCACGTCCTCGATAAAGCCCATGTTGAGCATTTCGTCCGCCTCGTCCAGGACAGCGAACTCCACGTGATCCAGCGACAATATTCCCCGGTCATGCAGGTCCAGGACGCGGCCCGGCGTCCCCACCACTATGTGCGCGCCCTTGCGGAGCCTGCGCGCCTGGTCCTCGACGGGCCGCCCCCCGACCACGGCGACGATGCGGCTTTTTCTGAGCTCGCCCAGCCTGCGGGCCTCGTCCCGGATCTGCGTGGCCAGCTCGCGGGTGGGGGCCAGAACAAGCGCCCTGGGATACCGCGGCCGACGGTCTTTTATGTTGGCGAGTATGGGCAGGGCGAAGGCGGCGGTCTTGCCCGTGCCGGTCCTGGCCTGGCCGATCACGTCGCGCCCCTCCAGGGCGGGCGGGATGAACATCGCCTGGATCGGGGTGGGGGTTGCGTAACCCATTTTGGCCAGGGCGCCGTCCAGCTCCCAGCCCAGTCTGAAGTCGGCGAAGCTTGCGCGACGCTTTGTTGTTTCTGTCACTTGATAAGTCCGTTGAGTTTGAGATTCATGTAATATGGCGGATGAATAACACCGCCTCGCCGGAGCGCCCGCTTGCGGGGCGCGATCCGGATTCTGTCAATGGCGGGGCGTTTCGGCCTCTAGGCCATGTTGCGCTGGCTTTTGCGGCGTTTTTTCAGAGCCTCTTTCTGTTTTCTTTTCCTCTTGGCGGAAGGCTTTTCGTAAGCCCGCCTTTTCTTGAGCTCTTTCCATAGGCCGTCTTTCAGAAGCTGCCTCTTAAGCACCTTCAAGGCGTGATCCACGCGCTGATTGATGACTCTAACCTGCAAAAATAATCTCCCCTTTCGTCTTTCTCTTCCGGCGCCGGCCGGAGCCCGCGCCATGGTCCACGATAAAAATCCTCGCCCTCAAAATAAAAAATCGCCGCGCCCCGGCGGCGTTTATCGCTTGTTTTACTTTTTCCGCGAGGTGACGGACGGAATATGTAAAACATGTCCCGTCACACAGTTATACATTCTTATATCATCTATGGCGATAAAATCAAGTTTTTTCAGCGGGGGTTCCGGGCAAGGATGCGTGAGAATCCTCAGTCGCCGTATTGTATGGATCGCAGCCTTGATCTGACATCCGCGGGCAGGCGCGCCTCGTTTTTCAGCAGGGCGGGGGTGAGCTTTCCCTTCAGGAAAACGTCCAGTCTGCTCTCGGGGAACCCGAGGGCGCTCATGTAATCCTCGAAATAGGCCGACTCCGGCTCCTGCTCATCCTCCAGCAGCGCCCCATGGCAGAGGCCGGACACGTGCAGCGCGGCAAGCCCCGGCAGCGCGTCCTTCGGGATTTTCGCCGCCGGGAGGTAAAAGGGAAGGTTCTGAAGCTCCACCACACTGCCGACCCTCTCCGGCAGCTTCCAGCTTTTCAGCAGGGCTCCGGCGAGCCTGGCGTGGTCAAGGGTGTCGATCAGCTCGGCTATCTTGGGGTTTTTCCGTTTGAGCAGCAGGATTACGCTTCTCCCCACGTCGCTTAGCATCGCGATGGTGCTGTTCGTCCCGGCGGTCTCCCGGCTCGAAAGCAGGGAGACCTCGTGGGAGATGACGGAGAGCATGTAGGAGCGCTTCCTCAAGGCGGCGAAGTCCTCCCCCCTGGGCATCAGGTCGTGTATGCCGTGGTAAAGAACGAGCTGGTAAACCTGCGTGAAGCCGAGGAGCACTATCGCCCGGGAAAAGTCCGACACCTCCTGGGAGAGGCCGAAGTAGGGCGAGTTCACGGTCTTGAGGATCATGGTGACAAGCGACGGGTCGAGCTTGACGGACTCGGCCACATCCTTCGGCGACGCGCGCTCGTCCAAAAGCTTCACGGCCAGCTCCCTTGCGCTCAAGGGGAGCTTGGGGATATTTTTGATGACTTCCGATACGAGCTCGGAGCGGATCACGTTCCCCCCGGTCTCCTCTTTCTCCCGGATGTAGGCCGAGAGCATGTTCTCCGCCCGCTCGACCCTGTGGAGGACGCCGAGCAGGCTTTCCATTCGCTCCTCGGCCAGCTCGGCAAGGCGCCTGAGCACGCGCAGCTGCACTCGTTCCGGGAAGTTGTCGAAAGCCTCGGGGGTGAACTCGAGGAGCGCCGACCGCCTGTTCGCGACGACGGTGGCCGTCCTCGGATTTTTGCTTATGAAGGCGATCTCCCCCACGACATCGCCCTTGGACAGGGCGCCAAGCTTCCTGCGCGCGCCGTTGAAATCCTTGTGAACGTCCGCGCCGCCCTCGACGATGAGGTAGAAAGACCGTCTGGGATCCCCTTGTCTTATGATGAGGTCGCCGGAGGAATATTTACGCTCCGAGGCGGCCGAGTATACAAGCTCCAGGTCCCTGTCGCTCAGGCGTTCGAAGATAGGGGGGCGGAAAAGCTTTTCGGGGGTTTCATCCCCGGAGGCGTTTCTGGTTCTTGAGAAAATGGCCATGTATCTTGCGGGCCCCGCGCTTTTTCGTGAATCTTATCACAGAATCATAAAAAACTTCCCTTTTCAGCCGCCGTGAGACTCTTTCGCCAGGGCCCCGTTTATCATATTGAAAAGTTTTTCCTCCACTTGCCCCAGGGCCGACAGGGCGAACTCCTTTTTGAAGGCCTCCAATGGCACGACAGCCTTCGCCATGGACTGGTGCCCCCCCGCGCCTCCAAGCCTTGAGAAAAGCTCCGTGGCGACGTCACCCGCCCACAGGCCCGACGACGACATGTTCCGCATGGAGACGACGATGTTCCCCTCGTACACGCCCCCCACCGCCGTCCAGGAGCCCTCGCCTATCTGCAGGGAGAAGTCCGCCAGCCTGGGGATGATGTCCTCCTTTTCGATCTCGCCAAGCCACATGAACACAAGCTCCCCCTTCTCGCGCCTGTTGTTTATGGCCCGGACGAAATATGAAAGCTCCTTCGGGTCCAGCCTGGGCCGGGACATGCTGGAGAGAAGATGCGTGTTCCCGATAGGCCACAGCGCCGTGAAAGCCTCGAAATCCCGCCGGGAGGTGTCGCGGGCAAGGGTCATGGTGTCGCTTATTATCCCGTAGAGCAGCGCCGTGGCCAGCCGTTGCGTGATGGGCGTCCCCGCGGCGGCGAGATACTCGTACAGCATGGTGGAGGTGGCGCCGTAGGAGACATCGACGTCCTTGAACGCGGCGTCGTATTCAACGGGGTACGGATGATGGTCCATCACCGCGTCGACACGGCCGAAAAGCCCCTCCTCGAAATAGGGCGGCTGAACGTCCACCATCACGACCCTGTCGAAACCCGCCACATCCTTCCGCGAGATGCGCCGCACCCCGGTCCGCAAAAGACGGACCATCGCCTGGTTCTCCTTCCTGGCCACCTCCCCCAGCGAGCATATCGGGGCGCCCTCGCCGTCTCTGCCCAGGAGCGCCTGAGTGGCCATGCCGCAGGCTATCGCGTCGGGGTCCGGGTCGTTCTGGGTCATGATGAGCACCCTGTCCGCGCCGGAGAGGACTTTGAGAAGCCTGTGGACTTTCTGGCGGGTGTTTATCATGCTCCACTCGCCGGAAAGGCTTTTCTTGACCAGTTCCACGATGTTCACCACAGAGACGTTGGCCAGCTTCTTAAAACGCGCGGGCTCCCCCTGGCTCGTCAGGGCCAGTATGGAGGGGGGGGCGGCGCGGGAGGAGAGAAACTCGACAAGCCGCGAAAAGGACGAAAGGTCATCGGCGGCCAGCACCACCCTGTCCGACGAGGTTATGTCGAGCTTCGACACCTCGTCCAGGTAGAACTCGTTCCACTCGAAAAGACGGCCGGGGAAGACCGGCGCCTGGCCGCTTTGAAGGGGGCCGATCTTGACCACTATCATGTCGTCGGGTCTTTCCGCCAGGCCGGATATCACCGACAGGAGGTCATACCTGTACAGGAAAACAAAATATCTCATCTGAAAATTATAGACCATGCGCCCCAGGCGCGGGAGTCCTGGAGAACCCCCGAGCCCCATCCTCGGCCGGTTTGGGCGAACGGGCTTGTTATCGTCTTCTTAAAGTCGTATCTTTATCTATTCGGGTGTTTAGCTCAGGCAAGGAAGATGATAGACCTGCACACGCACACGCTCTTTTCCGACGGGGAGCTTCTTCCCTCGGAGCTTTTGAGGCGGGCCGAGACGGCCGGGTACCGCGCCATAGCCTTCACCGACCACGTGGACGCCTCCAACTATGACTTCACGGCTCCGAGGATCGCCCGGGCCTGCGATGAACTGGCCGGGGGCCCCGTGACCGCCCTGCCGGGGGTGGAGATCACCCATGTCCCGCCGGACAGGATAGGCGATCTCGTGAAAAGCTGCAGGGAGGCCGGGGCGAGGATCATAGTCGTCCACGGGGAATCGATCGTGGAGCCCGTGGCCCCGGGCACGAACAGGGCCGCCATCGAGGCGGGAGTGGACATACTCGCCCATCCGGGCCTCATAACCGGAGAGGACGCGGCGCTGGCGGCGGAAATGGGCGTCCTGCTGGAGATAAGCGGCCGGGGAGGGCACAGCTTCACCAACGGCCACGTGGCCGCCACGGCGCGTAAGGCCGGGGCCGGACTGGTTTTCAACACCGACGCACACAGGATCGGCGACCTGATGGACGCCGAGATGGCCTTCAAGGTGGCCCTGGGCGCGGGGATGAGCGAAGGCGAGGTTGAAAGGATGTTCGAGGCGGCCATGGAGCTTGTCCGGAAGGCCGGGCGCGGATGACGCGCCGCTTGCCATCATGGCCGGTTCTCTAATATCCTTGGTACCTTCCCGGTATTGATAAGGAGACCTTTTCATAACTCGAAGGATAAGGCGCCGCCGGATATTTTCTCCCCCTGCCAGAGGGGGAGTGGCGCGGTCTTCCGCGGCGAGGGGATGGGAGTCAGATAAAATATACCCCCTCCCGCCTTACGGTGTCCTCCCCCTTGTGAAGGGGGAGGAAAAAATCGGAGAAGCGCGGTCATTAGGGTGATGCAAGGATATCATTGATAAGGAGAATAATTTTTTCAAATGGGCCGCTATAAAAAGACAGCGAAGAAAAAAACAGGAGCGAAAGAGCCTTCATACGCCGACTCTTCCGTGACGGCGATGGAATGGGCTCGCGACAACATAGAGAAAGTCCTCGCCATTGCGGGCGTTCTGGTCCTCGCCGCCGCGGGCGTCTCCGGGCTTTTGTACTACCGCCACGCCAGCGCGGAACGTGAATACACCACGCTTTACGAGGCCGTGGCCCCCGCTGCGGGCGAAGACGCGGGGGATGCCGCCCTGGACGATGGCCTCTCCAGCCTCCGGAAATTCCTTGAAAAAGATGTCTCGAAGGGCGTGGAGGCGCAGGCCAGGTTCTGGCTCGGTGATTTCCTGATCCGCAAGGATATGCCCGAAAAAGCGGCCTCCGAATACGACAGGATGGCGAAGATCACGGAAAGGGGGACCCTTTTCCATGAGCTTGCCCTCGCCAGAAGGGCGGACGCGCTCTGGAGGGCCGGAGACCCCGCCGCCGCCGCGGAGACGCTGCGGAAGCTTTACGAGTCGGCGGAGCATTACCCGCGTTCGACGGCTCTTTACAACCTGGCCCTGGCCCTCGCCGCGGCCAACGACAAGGACGAAGCCGCCGACACCATAAACAGGCTCATCGCGGATCACCCCTCTTTTCAATCCTCGGATTTTCTCGAGGCCACGATCAGAAGGATCAGGTCCGGCGCCCTCGCCGCCCGTGGGCCCTCGGACGGGAAGATCGAGTCTGAAAAACCGGAGGCCATGCCCGTCGGCGCTTCCGATGTCCATGGCGGCGCGGGCTGAAGCCTTCGGCGTTCCGGCCCGCCGCCCGGAGTTGGAGGCCATTGAATGACTCCCCACTGGTTCGACGTCTTTGTCGCCCTGTTTCTGCTGGCCTCGGCGGTCTGGTCATACTTCCGCGGGTTCATAAAGGAGGTCTTCTCCATAGCCTCCATCGCCGCGGGAGTGTTCGCCGGCTCCATGTACCACGAGAAAGCGGCGCCCTGGTTTGAAATCATCACAGGCGATGAGTTCTACCGGAGACTCGCGGCGTTCGTCACGCTCTTCGTTCTCGCCGCCGCGGCGGTCGCGTTCATCGGGAGCCTGATACGGCGCGTCCTCCATGTCTCCTGGGCGATAAACTTCGCCGACAGCGTGGCCGGCGTCTTCCTCGGCGTTTTGAAAGGCTTTCTTATCCTTGTTATCATCACGCTTCCGCTGGCGCTCGCGCCCACGCTGAACAAGGAGGTTGTGAGAGGCTCCAGGAGCGCGCCGCTCCTGGCCGAAGCGGGGAGGCGGATCATCGAGATCACCGCGCCGGGCCTCGCGCCGGAGGCCCGCAAGTCCGAGAAATCCGACCCGGACACTGCGGCCGTGAAGCGCTACATGGAGGCGCTGAAAGAGAAGGCCGCGGTCATCGGGGGAAAGCTCGGTCTCGATGACAAAAAGAGCGGACGCGGGGACAAGATAACGGAAGAGGATAAAAAAGAGCTGGACAAGCTCATAGAGAGACTGAACAAAAACGCGGACAGCGAAACAGGGAGAGAGTAGCCGATGTTCAAGACCGTGGAATGGAAAGGCGATAAAGTCCGGCTCATAGACCAGCGCAAGCTGCCGCTGGAGGAGACCTATATCGACCTCGAGACGAGCGGCGAGGCGGCGGCGGCGATAAAAGACATGGCCGTCCGCGGCGCCCCGGCCATCGGCGTCACCGCCGCCATGGGCGCGGCGCTGGCGGCGAAGTCGATAAACGCCCCGGACGCCGACGGCTTCATGGCCGAGTTCGAAAAAGCGCTCGAAACCCTCGCCGCGTCGCGCCCCACGGCGGTGAACCTTTTCTGGGCGGTGGAGAGGATGCGCGCGAGAGCGCTGGCGGAAAAACCGAACGGCGTCGAGGCGGTCAAAACGGCGCTGGAGGAGGAGGCGCTGCGGATATACCGCGAGGACCTTGCCATAAACAGGACGATGGGGGAGAACGGCGCCGCGCTGCTGGACGACGGCGATACCGTCCTGACCCATTGCAACGCCGGGGCGCTGGCGACGGCGGGCGATTACGGCACGGCCCTCGGCGTGATAAAGGCCGCCCACCTCGCCGGGAAGAATGTGAAAGTCTTCGCCGACGAGACGCGGCCCTGGCTGCAGGGGGCGAGGCTGACCACCTGGGAGCTGATGAAGGAGGGGATACCGGTGACCCTGATCTGCGACAACATGGCGGGGAGCCTCATGAAGCGCGGCATGATAAACAAGGTCGTGGTGGGCGCGGACAGGATCGCGGCGAACGGCGACGCGGCGAACAAGATAGGGACGTACACCGCCGCCGTCCTGGCGGCGCGGCATGGAGTCCCTTTCTACGTGGCGGCCCCCATGTCCACCATCGATTTCGACACGCCGGACGGGGATGGAATACCCATAGAGGAGCGCGACTCCTCGGAGATCACAAAAGTCATGGGCGGCCAGAGGATAGCCCCGGAAGGGGTGGACGTGTACAATCCCGCCTTCGACGTGACGCCGAACGAGCTTATCACGGCGATAATCACGGAGAAGGGAGTGGCCAGGCCGCCTTTCACCGAGTCGCTGGAAAAACTGCGGCGAGGATGAACGCAACCGCCAATACGCCGAGACGGCGTCCAACGGCCCCGTTTCGCGCCGGCGCGGCGCAACGTTGACGGCGCAGTCCTGAGGCGAAAGCCCTGATTCCCCTTTCCCGGACGGCAAAGGCAAGGTCCTTCACTTCGCTGACGCTTCGTTCAGGACGCCGGGTTGAAGCGAAGATGCCAGCTTTCTCGTCCTGAGCAACGCGAAGGGCCTTGGCTTTCAAACCGAAACACCCCGCCCCTTTCCTGTACAATTGACAGGTAAAACGCAGGGCGGGAAGATGAGAAACGACGCGCTGGAAAGAGCCACGGGCGAGATCGGCCGGGAGATATTCTCCCGGATGGAAAAAGAAAAGCCGCGTTTCTGGGAGACCTCCTGGTGGGAGCGGCGAGTCGTGGAATGGCTCACCTCGGACCCGGAAGTGAAAAGCCGCGTCCTGCGCTTCGTGGACGTCTACCCTTCGCTTAAAAGCGACAGGGCCGTCGCGCGCCACATAAAGGAATACCTGCCTGACGCCGCCGCGCGCCTGCCGGAGGGGCTTCGCGTGGGCGGCGCCATAATGAAATCCGCCCTCCACGCGCCCGCCGCCGCCTCCGCTGCCACCAGGGCGGCCATGTCGAGGATGGCGAAAAAGTTCATCGCCGGCTCGAGCATGGAGGAGATGACGGAGCGGCTGGACATTCTGCTCGAGGCGGGGATGAGCTACACCGTGGACATCCTCGGCGAGGCGACGCTTTCCGACAGGGAGGCGGACTTCTACGCGGACAGCTACCTGAAGCTCATAACCTATCTGGCCGCGGGGCGCGCTCCGGGCGACCCGGCGGCGAGCGTCTCCCTGAAGCTTTCATCCCTCGCGCCGCGTTTCGACCCGGCCGCGCCGGAATACGCCAAGACCGAGGCGCTGCGCCGTCTCCGCCCCATATTGAAAGCCGCCGCAAAGACAGGATCCGGCGTCAACATAGACATGGAGAGTTTCGAGCTTCGCGATCTTGCGCTGGAAGTTTTCCGGGAAATTCTGAACGACAGCTCCCTTGACGGGTGGGACGGCCTTGGAACGGTGGCCCAGGCGTACCTGAAAGACTCTGAAGAGTCGCTCGACGGCCTTCTCGGCATGATACGAGACAGCGGCCGCCGCGCCGCCGTCCGGCTCGTCAAGGGCGCATACTGGGACATGGAGGCCGTCATCGCCAGCCAGAGGCGCTGGCCCCTCCCCACACGGGAGAGCAAGGCCGCCACGGACGCAGCCTTCGAGCGGATGACGCTCAAGCTGCTCGAAAACACCGATCACGTGACCGCGGCGGTAGCCTCGCACAACGTCCGCTCCATAGCCCGCGCCGTCGCCGCGGCGCGATGGATGGGAGCGCCCGAGGGGCGGTTCGAGATACAGACCCTCTACGGCATGGCCGATCCCGTGAAAAAGGCGCTGGTGGAGATGGGCGTCCCCGTCCGGGTGTACGCCCCCTTCGGCGAGATGATCCCCGGCATGGCCTACCTTGTAAGGAGGCTTCTCGAAAACTCCTCGAACGAGTCCTTCCTGCGCCGCTCCCTGCTGGAGGAGGCTTCGCCGGAGGAGCTTTTGAGAGATCCGGCGGAGACCCCGGAGCAAACGGCGGAAAAGGCCGAGGAGGAAAACGAGTCAAAAATATTCGTCAACGAGCCCGCGCCCATGTTCCATGAAAAAAGCTTCAGGGACGCCCTTGATGAAACCGTGGAGAAGACCCGCGCCGGGCTGGGAAAGCGTTACCATCCCATCATAGACGGCGAAAGAATCGAAGCGAACGTCTCCTTTTCCTCCACGGATCCTTCCAATCCTTCCCGGATCGTGGGGATCATATCGAAAGCCGGGGCGGATCTTGCCGAAAGGGCGATGAACACGGCCCTGGCCGCTTTCGGCTCCTGGGCGGCGCTGCCTGCGGAGAGCCGCTCGGAAAAGCTATTCAAAGCCGCGGCGATCATGAGAGAGCGCAAGCTCGGACTCGCCGCGCTTCAGATGTTCGAGGTCGGCAAGACCAGGCAGGAGGCCGTGGCGGACGTGGACGAGGCCATCGACCACGTGATGTTCAACGCGGCCCATGCTCCCGCCCTGTCCAAGCGGGAGAGGACAAATGACGTCCTGGGCGAGGTGAACACCCTGCGTCACCGTCCCCGCGGCCCGGGAGTGGTGATCGCGCCGTGGAACTTCCCGCTGGCCATCCTGGCGGGGATGGCCAGCGCCGCGCTGGCCGCCGGGAACACGGTGGTGGTGAAACCGTCGTCGAACTCCGCGGCGCTGGCTGCTGTGTTCATGGATATCCTGCTGGAGGCCGGGGTCAGCCCAGGCGCGGCGGGTTTTCTGCCCGGCCCCGGCCCGATACTCGGCAAGGCGCTGATCTCCCATCCGGCGACATCCTTCGTCATGTTCACCGGGTCGTGGGAGACGGGCTCGGCCATCGTGGAGGCGGCGGCGGTAAAAAGGGCAGGCAGGCGCGGCTTCATCAAGACCTTCGCAGAGATGGGAGGTAAAAACGCCGTAATCGTGGACGGGTCGGCCGACCTGGACGAGGCCGTCGCGGGGGTTGTATCGTCCGCCTTCGGGTTCGGAGGGCAGAAATGCTCCGCCTGCTCGAGGGTGATCGCGCTGAATGATGTGTACGGCGATTTCGTGGAAAGACTCGTCGCCGCCGCGGAGAGCCTCGTCGTAGGCCCCCCATCAGACCCCGCGTCCTTCTACGGGCCGCTGATCGACGAGGCGGCGGTGGAGAAAGCCGGAAAGTACATCAGGATGGGGGAGAAAGAGGCCACGCCCCTGCTGGTCCGCAAGGATGTTTTCGAGAAGGGGCGCTTTGTCCCCCCCGCCCTGTTCGGCGACGTGGACCCCGCTTCGAGCCTTGCCAGGGACGAAATATTCGGCCCCGTGCTCTCCGTCATGAGGGCGAAGGATATGAGCCGGGCGATAGAGATCGTCAACGGCTCCGATTACGCCCTTACAGCGGGCCTTTACTCGCGCACGCCTTCGAGCGTGGAGAAGCTCATGGAAGGAATAGAGGCGGGCAACGTCTACATCAACAGGGGGATCACCGGCGCCGTCGTGGGAAGACAGCCTTTCGGCGGTTTCAAGAAATCCGGCGCGGGCTCGGCTAAGGCCGGGTCGCTCGCTCTTTTAAAGGAGCTTTCCATCCCCGTGGCGGAGACGGAGAACATCGTCCGCCACGGCTTTTCGCCGGACATCGGGAGCTGACCCCCATCCTTCGGAGAGGACGCTCAGGCCTTCTCCAGAACACCGCCCACGGAGACGAAAAGCTCCGGGAATGTGGGGAAGGTTATGTTCACCGCCTCGGCGGTGTCTATCACCGTCTCCCCCCCCGCCGCCGAGGCGAGAAGCGCAAGGCTCATCACCACCCTGTGGTCGCCGTGGCCTGTGACCTGCGCGCCGCTCGGCTCGCCGCCGTGTATGATGAGCGCGTCCGGCTCCTCCTCGCATCTGATCCCCATCTTCGCAAGCTCCCCGGCCATGACGGCTATGCGATCGGTCTCCTTTATCCTCGCCTGGGGGACGGCGCCGAGCCTCGTCGTCCCCTCCGCCAGCGCCGCCAGGGCGGCCATGGCGGGAAGGGCGTCCGGCGTGGCGTTCAGGTCAAGCTCCACCCCGGCTAGCTCCGCGCCCGTCACCGTGACGCGGTCATCCCCAACCGTGACACGCGCCCCCATCTGTTCAAGATAGCCGAAGACGGCCTTGTCGCCCTGCGGGTCGTTCATATCAAGCCCCAGCAATGTCACCTCGTTGCCCGGGATCGCGCCCATGCAGGCGAAGAAGGTCGCCGAGGAAAAATCGCCCGGAATCGTCTCCTCGAAGGGCCTGTAGCCCTGCCCTCCGCGGGTTCTGAAAAGCTCGTAGCCCTCTCTTTCGTACTCGATCCCCATCTTGTCAAGCCACGCCAGGGTCATGTCCGCGTAGGGTTTTTCGTTGAGGCGGGCGAGCATCAGGGTTGTGTCTTCCGGCGCGAGGGGGGTATGGACAAGGAGGCTTGAAAGATACTGAGACGTGGCGCCGTCCACCTTCGTCTTCCCGCCTTTTAGCGGCCCCGTGACCGTGGCCGGCAACTTTCCGTTCGCGCTCTCGGTCCTCGCGCCCAGATTTGACAGCGCCTCCAGCAACGGCCCCATCGGGCGGGCGCTGGTGCTCCTGTCACCGGTGATGGTTATGGGTACGCTGCCAAGCGACGCCATGGAAAGGATGAACCGGGCCGTCGTGCCGGAGTTGCCGACGTCCACCGGCGCGCCGGGCGCCGTGATCCTGCCTCCCGTCCCCCGTATCCTCCAGGCGTCCGCGGCCGCCTCCGCCTCCGCCCCGAGAGCGGACACAGCCGTCAGGGCCGACCGGCCGTCGCTGGATTCCAGCGGGTTCCTTATCGTGGAGACGCCCCCGGCCAGCGCGGCTATGAAGACGGCGCGGATCGTGTGCGACTTCGACGCCGGTATACGCGCCTCGCCACGGATACGCGAAGGTTTTACAGCGAATCTCATCCCGCCGCCCTTCCGCGTCAGAGCCCCCATCCCCGGATATCGTCGAGAAGGTCGTAACGGGTGAGGTCGAAGTGTATCGGCGTGACGGTGACGTACCCCTGCTCCAGCAGGACGATGTCCGCGTCGTTGTCCTCGTCGTCCACGACCATGTCGCCGCCCTGCCAGTAGTAGTCATGCTGGCGCAGGTCCACTCTCTTTTCGAACACCTCCAGGAACTTGCTCGACCCCATGCGGCAGACGGCGACGCCCTTGATCTCGTCCGCGCCGAGGGGGGGGACGTTGACGTTGAGCAGGACCCCTTTCGGCAGGCCCTTCTCCGCGACTTTCCGGGCTATCCGCGCGCCGTAGTCCGCCGCGGTTGAAAAATCCCCGCTGGAAAAGGAGGCCAGGGAGACGGCGACCGACGGGATACCGAGGATCATCCCCTCCGTTGCGGCGGAGACGGTGCCCGAGTATATGACGTTCGTGGCCACGTTGGGGCCCTGGTTCACTCCGGAGACCACCACGTCCGGCCTGTGTTTCAATATGGCGCGGACGGCGATCTTCACGCAGTCGGCCGGGGTGCCGTTCACGGCTATACCGAAAAGCGACCCGTTCCTGTTCACGTTCCGAACGCGCAGCGGGTCCGTGATGGTGATGGCGTGCCCCACGGCGGACATCTCCATCTCCGGCGCCACGACGTCCACCTGGGTCTCTTCAGCGAAGGCGCCGCGCATCGCCTTCAGGCCCCTGGCGTTTATTCCATCGTCGTTCGTAAGCAGTACTTTCAAATCACTCTCCACGTTCAAAAAAAGGCTCCAGCCTCGAGGTGAATTTTAGAGTTTATCGCAAAGCGGCGGACCCTATCCACAACACGCCGGATTTCCCGTCCGTCAAGTCATGCGGACGCAGGTAGAAATTCATCGCCTCGATCTTCTCCGGGTACGCCCATTTCTCCGGGAAGACATACCCTTTCCCGGCCAGGTTGTAAAACCACATCTCGAAATCCGTGAAGGGGATGGTTATCCGGCTCCACTCACCCTTCGGATCAAGGCCGTTGACGGTCCAACCGACGGTCCCCTTTCCCCTGGACGTCATGACGCTCAGGCTGAAACTTTCCAGGCCCTCGCTTTTCACGGCCAGCTCCATGCCCTTCATGCCAGCGGCGCTGACGGGCTCCGGAAACTCGACAAGCCCCGCCGCGAACCTCTCGCCTCCCCCGCCAAGGCCGGCCACGGAGAGCCTGGCGGAGACCGGGACGGGTTCTTCCTCCGTCTTCACTATCTCGAAGGCCGCCTTTGCGCCGGGGGAGCTTTTGAGTCTTGTCATGGAGGCCTGCCGCTCGGACGAGAAGTCCAGAAAGATCACCGGCGTGTCCGAAAGAGGGGGCGGCTCAGGCTTGGAGGCGCGTTGCCTGGCCCTTGCGAGCCTGGCCTCCCGCTCGCGCTCCATGGCCTTTTCTTTTTCCGACAGGCCGCTGAAAAGACCGCCCGAGCCTTCCAGCTCCTTCAATAGCATCTTCGCGGCCTTTTTCGTCTCCTCGATCACCCTCGTCGCCGCTCCCATCCCGCGGCCTGTCTCGATAGACGCGACGAAGGAATAGACCCCAAACAGAAACACGGCCACGAAGACAAAAAAGGCTATGGGGATGTAATTCAGATAAGCGGGTGGGCCTTGTTTTTTCACCGCTTTCAACGATCTTCAGGTTTTCGTCCCGCCATGGCGGCGGATCCGGCGGCAGGGCCGCGCGGCGCTCCGTGAAAACTTCAGGACCCGCCGACGCTCTCCCTGGAGCCGCGCTCCCCGCGCTCCAGCGCCACGCCCTCGTCCTCCTTCTCGCCTTTGCCGGAAGAGGCCGCGGCGCGCGCGGCTTCATCCCCGGTCTTCTCTTTGGAGGTTTTGCGCTCGTCCACCATCTTCTGGATTTCCGATCCGTCGACGACCTCGTTCTCCAGCAGAAGCTCCATCACCTCGTCCAGGACGTCCCTGTACTCGATGAGCAGGCTTTTGGCCGTGTTGTAGGCCTCATAGACGAGCTTTTTGACCTCCTTGTCTATCTCGATGGCCGTGTGTTCGCTGTAGTCGCGGTGCTGGGCGATCTCGCGGCCGAGGAAAATCTGCTCCTCCTTCTGGCCGAAGGCTATGGGCCCGAGCTTGTCGCTCATCCCCCACTCGCACACCATCTTGCGCGCGAGGTTGCTCACCCGCTCGATGTCATTGGTGGCGCCAGTCGTGAGCTGGTCCAGCACAAGCTCCTCAGCCGCGCGGCCGCCCATCAGTATCTTCAGCTGGTTGACCAGGTAGCTTTTGGGGTGCGTGTGCTTTTCGTCCACCGGCAGCTGCTGGGTCACGCCGAGAGCCCTGCCACGGGGGATTATGCTCACCTTGTGTATGGGGTCCGTCCCCGGCAGCAGGGACGCCACCAGGGCATGGCCGGCCTCGTGGACGGCGGTGGTTTTCTTCTCCTCGTCGCTTATTATCATGGAGCGGCGCTCCGCCCCCATCATCACCTTGTCCTTGGCCTGCTCGAAATGGCGCATACCGACCTTGTCCGCGTCCTCCCTGGCCGCCAGCAGCGCCGCCTCGTTGGTCAGGTTGGCAAGGTCCGCCCCCGTGAAGCCGGGAGTGCCGCGGGCGAGGACGCGGATATTCACGTCGTCCTCGAGGGGCAGGTTGCGGGTGTGCACCTTGAGTATCGCCTCCCGGCCGCCTATGTCCGGCCGGGGGACGACTATCTGCCTGTCGAACCTGCCGGGGCGCAGAAGCGCCGGGTCCAGCACGTCGGGCCTGTTCGTGGCGGCGATGACGATGGCGCCCTCGTTGCCCTCGAACCCGTCCATCTCCACCAGCAGGGCGTTCAGCGTTTGCTCCCGCTCATCGTGGCCGCCTCCGAGGCCCGCGCCGCGATGCCGCCCCACGGCGTCTATCTCATCGACGAAGATAATGCACGGGGCGCTCTTTTTAGCCTGCTCGAAAAGGTCTCGCACGCGGGAGGCGCCGACGCCGACGAACATCTCCACGAAGTCAGAGCCGGATATGGAAAAGAACGGCACGCCGGCCTCGCCGGCTATGGCGCGGGCCAGCAGGGTCTTGCCGGTCCCCGGAGGGCCCATCAGCAGAACGCCTTTGGGTATCTTGCCGCCGAGTTTCTGGAACTTCTGGGGGTCCTTCAGAAACTCGATAATCTCCTGCAGGTCGTCCTTGGCCTCCTCCACGCCGGCCACGTCTTTGAAAGTGGCTTTCTGGTTCGTGTCAGAGACGAGCCTGGCCTTGCTCTTGCCGAAAGACAGCGCCCGCGTCCCGCCGTTTTGCATCTGGCGCATGAAAAATATCCAGATGGCTATCAGCAGGATCATCGGGAACCAGGAGATCAGGACGCTGAGGTACCACGGCGTCTGCTCCTGGGGGCGGACGGTCACCTTGACCTCGGCCTCCCGGAGGTCCTGGAAAAGCTCCGGGTAATCCATGATGTAGACCCGGAAATTCCTGCCGTCCACGAACTTTCCGAGGGCCGTGTTGCCCTGGATGATTACTTCGCCTATCTTTCCGTTCTCCACCGAGTTTATGAACTCGGTGAAAGTTATCTCGGAACCCGCCGGCCTGGTCTGGCTGAACATGTTGAACAGGGCTATCATCACGAGCCCCACGACCAGCCAGAGGGCTATGTTTTTGTAAAACTGGTTCAAACCTGCTCTCCCGGTTGGATCAACGATCTAATGGGTCTTACTTGAGACTCAATGCATCTACATTAACATGCGTGGCGGCGCGCCTCAATCTATTTCAAGCCCGCGGCGGCGTGTCCCTCAGGGGCTGGATGAGACGAACGGGGAAATCCCGGCCGCTACCGTTTTTCAGCCCCGGCGCCCTCCTCCGTGGAGGGCGGAGCGGGGGGCAGGGTCCTGGAGAAAGTCTCCGCGGCGATGGGAAGAGAGGCCGCGGGCTCTTCCCCGGGAACGGGGTAGACGCCGGGCTCATCCGGGAGGGGTTTTTGTTTCAGCTCGGTAAGCTCTTTTTCCAGACGGGAGACCTTCCTTGAAAGCCTCCAGTTTCTGCCCTTTTCCCTCAACGAAGAGACAGCCCACCCCAGCCCCGCAAGCAGAGCCCCCGCGCCGAAGGAAGCCAGGATGGCGACCCACAGCCTGACGGTGTACTCGTACCCGAAAAAGTAGGATATATCCACCATCCCCTGGTTCTTTACGGCGAAGGTGACCAGGAAGAAAACGATTATAAGGCCGAGTACAAGTTTGACCGCCAACATGGGCTTTTACTCTTCCCCCCGCGGTTTGTCATCATCGCCCCGGCCGCTCTCCCCGCCGGACCGGGGAGAGGGTTCGCCGCCCGCCGCGGCTTCGTCCGCCTTTTTCCCTTCACCGCCCGCCGGCTTCTGAAAAGAGCTGGCGCCGCTGGCCCCGGCGGATGACGCGGCGGCCTTCTCTCGCCTGGCGGACCTGAGCTTTTGCCGGTATTCTTCCCTTTCGCGCCGGGCCTCGGCTTTCCGCTGGTCGATGGCCTCCTCGGCCTTCGATATCTCATCCCCGGCCGAGCGCGTCTCCTCGACAAGTCTTTTGACCTTTTCGTCCTCCCAGGCGGGTTTCCCTTCAGCGATGTTCCTGTATACGGCCTCCCCAAGCTTGGTCAGCAGGCCGTTTCTTTTGTTGGAGAAGCCTATTATCCTGAGTTTCAGCCTCATGATCTCGATGAAGTGGGACGTCTGCCGCCATGCGGCCCTCAGGGTATCCTTCAAAACCTCAAGAAAGCTCATATACAAAAATCCCCGCCTCGTTTAAAGCCCCGTTCCCCTCTCTTCGGACTCGATCGGCTGAGTCTCTATGTCAAGCGGGGAAAGGGGCTCCATGATGTCCCCGTCGCTTTCTCCCTCCTCGGGCGTCCCGGCCTCCGCGTCCATCGGCTCTTCCATTCCGGCCGGGCTCTGCTCTTCCTCCAGCCCCGTAACGGGCTCATCCACACCGATCTCCTCTTCTTCGGGAAGGTATTCTCCCACGTCCCCGGGCTCGGGGGCGCCGGGCCCTTCCTCCATGACCACGGCTGGCTCTTCGGTCTCCACGGGCTCCTCCATCAGCGGCGATTCTTCTTCGGCTCCAGGGGCCAGGGCGTCGGCGCCAGGCGCCACGAATATCCCCGCCCTTCCCTCTTCCGGGGCTCGCTTCCCGGCGTCCGACCCGAGGACAGCGAGAAGCCCGAGCGTCTCATCCTTCAACTCGCGGGCCCTTTCGGCCGCCTCCGGCCCCCCCAGCGCGATCGCCTCGTCAAGGGCGTTCAGGGTTTGCCTCAGCTCGGCCCGGGCGGCGGCGGCGCTGGCCGCCCTGCCCTCCTCCCGTTGCGCTCGAAGCTGGCCGGACAGTTTCCTCACGGCGGCGTTCAGCCTCTCCATCTCGCCGGACACGTCACCCGCGACCTTCCACGCCATGAAACCCACGGCAAGGACCGCCGCCAGCGAGACAACGGCCGCCACGTTGGCCAATGAGAGAATGGCCCTCGAAGAGCGTTCCCGGCCCCTATCTTCCTCCTCGAAGCCGTAGTCATATGGTGAACGGCCGCTTTCCACGTAGTCGGCCATTCTCCTCCTGGCGTCGCCTGCGCGCCCGGCGCTTTCCCTGGACTCCGGCGGCGCCGGGGCGTCCGGATTGGGAGGACGGTCTTCCCCGGACGAGGAGCCTTCGTTTTTCTCCGTCATCTAAATAGCCCCGTAGGATTCAACAGAAAATTTGACCTCGCGCCCGTTATCCGCATAATATCTTCTCTCGGCGGGGACATTTGCAAATCTTCCCGGCTTTTGCGCGCGCGGCCGTGGCTTTTTAATTATGGAAAAATCGTACTTGAGCTTCCCTTGAGCGTCAAGACCAATTAAGGTTCCAGGTTTTACAAGAGGAGATTGAACGAGTAATGACGGTAAAGATAGACGGCAGGGAGGTGGCGGCCTCCATTCGCGAAGAGATCAAAAAGGAGACCTGGCACATAGAGAAGGAGAAGGGCGAGCGCCCCGGCCTCGCCGTCATCCTCGTGGGCGACGACCCGGCCTCGCAGGTCTACGTCCGCCTGAAGAAAAAGGGATGCGAGGAGGTGGGGATCACATCCTACCAGCATATCCTCCCGGCGGACACGGGGATGGAGGAGCTGCTAGCCCTGATCGACAGGCTGAACACGGATCCCAAGGTGAACGGGATACTGGTCCAGTTGCCGTTGCCGGATCATATGGATAAAAGCGTCGTCCTGGACAGGATCCACCCGGACAAGGACGTGGACGGCTTTCATCCGGTGAACGTGGGGCTGCTGTCGCACAAGCTGGCCAAACTCATGCCCTGTACGCCGTCGGGCTGCATGGAGCTTCTCGACCGGAGCCACATCCCCATCGAGGGCGCCCACGCGGTGGTGGCGGGCAGGTCTGACATCGTGGGCAAGCCGGTGGCCATGATGCTGTTGCACAGGAACGCCACGGTCACCATCTGCCACTCCAGAACAAAAGACCTCAAGGCGATAACCTCCCAGGCGGACATACTCGTCGCCGCCATCGGCAGGCCGGGGACGATCACCGCGGACATGGTGAAGGAGGGGGCGGCCGTAATAGACGTCGGCGTCAACAAGGTGGACAACAAGATAGTGGGCGACGTGGACTATGACGGCGTCTTCGGCAAGGCTGGGTGGATAACCCCCGTGCCCGGCGGCGTCGGGCCGATGACTATCGCCATGCTGCTTTACAACACGATGCTCGCCTACAAAATCCAGCGCGGGCTGGTGGTCTAGAAACCAGCGAGCCATGCCTGAGGACGAAGGCCGCAAAATATACACCGTCGCGGAGCTTTCCCGCGACATCAAGACCATCCTGGAGGGCGCTTTTTCGAGCGTCTGGGTCGAGGGCGAAGTCTCCAAGTTTTTCGTTCAGCCCGTCTCCGGGCACGCCTACATAACCATCAAGGACGAACAGGCCGTTCTCAACGCGGTCATGTGGAAGAGCAAGAGAGCCTACCTCAAGTTCGAGCCCAAAATGGGCGACCTTATCGTCTGCCGCGGCAGGGTGTCGGCCTACGGTAAGCGCAGCGAGTACCAGCTCGTCGTGGAGGCGATGGAGCCAAAGGGGCTGGGGGCGCTTCAGGCGGCTTTCGAGCAGCTGAAAAAAAAGCTGGCCGCCGAGGGGCTCTTCGACGAGAAACATAAAAAACCGCTTCCCGACATCCCATGGTCCGTCGGCCTGGTCACGGCTCCGAAGGGCGCGGCCGTCCGCGACATGGCGCGGACGATCAATCGCAGGTTTCCCGGCCTGCGGATAGTTCTCGCCCCGGTTAGAGTGCAGGGCGAAGGGGCGGCCGAGGAAATCGCGGCGGCGATAAAAGATTTCAATGAGTATGGGAAGGTGGACGTCATCATAGCCGGGCGCGGCGGCGGCTCGCTGGAGGACCTCTGGGCGTTCAACGAGGAGGTGGTGGCGCGGGCCATATTCGCGTCGAAAATCCCGGTCGTCTCCGCCGTGGGGCACGAGACGGACTTTACGATAGCCGACTTCACGGCGGACGTGAGAGCCTCCACGCCCACCGCCGCGGCGGAGCTTGTCGCGCCGGAGAAGGAGACAGTCTACAGGCAGATCGACGATCACGCCAGGCGGCTGACCGTGGCCCTTCGCGACATGACGGAGAAATATATTAGAGACGTCGACGAGCTTTACGCAAGGGGGCGACGGGCCGTCGAATCCTCGAACCGGGAACTTAAAGAGCGCCTGAACGGCGCCGCGCGCCACCTTGGGGCGCTCAGCCCGATGGCAAGGCTGAAAGAGAGAAAAACCATCGCCGCGACTCTTTCAAGGCGGCTCGGGAGGTCCGCCGAAAAGGCGACAAAGGAAAAACGAAAAGAGGCGCGGGCGTTCGCCTCAAGACTTTTCGCCTTCAGGCCGGAGCGGGTGGCGGCCCAGCTTCGCGGCGTACTCGATAAAAACCTCGCCACCCTCGTGGACAGGACGCGGGCGCTCGCCTCCATCAGGCGCGGACGGCTGGAGACGGCCGCGGGCAGGCTCAACGCCGTCAGCCCCCTGGCGGTGCTCGAGCGCGGGTACAGCATCGTCTCATCGCCCGACGGCAAGAGGGTTTACAGATCGATCAAAACCCTGAAACCGGGCGACAGGGTCAGGATCCGCATGGCCGACGGCCACACCGGCGCCACGATCAGCGGCGACAGGTCTGAACGGCAGGAAAAACTTTTTTGATGTGTTAAACTGCGCTCATGGCCGAAAAGGAAAAACCTGAAAAAGAGATGAAGTTCGAGGCGGCTCTGAAACGCCTCGAGGAGATAGTCGGCAAGCTCGAGGACGGAGACCTCGAGCTCGAAAAATCCATAGAGCTTTTCGAGGAAGGGATCAAGATGGCCAAGACCTGCCAGAAGAAGCTCGACGAAGCGGAAAAGAAAATAGAGAAACTGGTCAAAGAGCGCGGCGGGGAGCTTGGCGCCGAGCCTCTGGAAGAGATCGGCGAGGAGGACGCGCCGTTCTAGCCCATGCCCGCGTCATATAACCATCCGTCCGGCCGGCTCTTCCAGCGCGATTGATGCCTCTTACAAGGTATTTCGCTGAAATAAAAGAACAGGTTGACGTCGAGCTTGACCGCCTCGTCCCGGACGAGACGACGCGCCCAGCCGCGCTGATAAAAGCCATGCGCCACTCCCTTTTCGCCGGGGGCAAGCGCCTGCGCCCAATACTGGCCGTGGCGGCGGCGGAGGCCGTCGACGGCTCCCGCGAAGCCGTCATGCCCTTCGCGGCGGCGGTGGAGATCATCCACACCTACACCCTCATCCACGACGACCTTCCCGCCCTGGACGACGACGACACCAGGCGCGGCGCGGCGACATGCCATGTCAAGTTCGGCGAGGCCACGGCCATACTGGCCGGCGACGCTCTCCTGACGCTGGCCTTCGAAGTGATGACAGACTCTAAAAATTTTCCCGGCGCGGAGGCGGCCATGCTTCTCGACGTGGCCAGGGAGACGGCGGAGGCCATCGGCTCCACAGGCACGATCGGCGGGCAGGTGGTGGACCTCGAGATGGAGGGCAAGGAAGCGGACATGGCCGCGCTCGAGTATATCCATACGCACAAGACCGGAAAACTCATCGTGGCGTCTATCAGAGGCGGCGCAAGGCTCGGCGGCGCGGAGGAGGACAGGCTGGAGGCGCTGACCGTCTACGGCAAGAACGTTGGGCTGGCCTTCCAGGTGGTGGATGACATCCTGGACGTTGAGGGAGACGCGGAAAAGCTCGGAAAGGCGGCGGGAGCGGACGCGAAAAAGAAGAAGGCGACATACCCTTCGCTCATGGGCGTCGAGGAGTCCCGCAAGCTCGCCGCAAGGCTCATCGACAGGGCGATAGCGGCCTTGGATATGCTGGGAGACAGCGGGGAGAAGCTCTCGGACCTGGCGCGATACGTTATAGCCCGCGCCTTCTAGGGCCGCCCGGCGCGCCGCGGAAACCGGGCGGCGTGGAAAGCGAAAAGGAGCTTATATTAAGCTATGTGACTATCACCAAACGACGCTGCGGCTTCCGGCATGAATGAACACCACGGACAGAACAACGGCGCCAGGCTGATGGACTCGTCCGGTCTGGACGCGCTCATCGCCGCCCTTGTCCGTGAGGGCCGCCGGGTCGTGGGGCCGGTGATCCGGGACGGGGCCATACTCCTCGACGAGATCAACGGCGTCGAAGACCTGCCGCGCGGCGTGTCGGACGAGCAGGACGCCGCATTCTACCGGCTCCGCGAGACCGGTGGGAATACCCTTTTCGGATATAACGCAGGCCCCCAACTCTGGAAAAAGTTTCTGTTTCCCCCGAGGCTTACTTTGTGGACGGCGAAGCGGAACGGCCAAGGCTTCGAGATCGAGCCGGACGGGGGGGAACCTGAGAAACTCGCCCTCCTCGGCGTCCGGCCCTGCGATCTGGCGGCGATAAGGATACAGGACAGGGTCTTCGCGGATGGCGAATTCAAGGACCTCTCATATGCGACGCGAAGGCGAAATATTTTCGCCATCGCCGTGAACTGCTCCCGCGCCGGGGGGACGTGCTTTTGCGCCTCCATGGGGACGGGACCGAAAGCTTCCGGTGAGTTCGACATCGCGCTCACGGAGATAGAAGACGAAGTGGGCCATCGTTTCCTGCTTGAAACAGGCTCGGCCGAAGGCGAAAGAGTTCTCGAAAACACATCCACCACGAAAGCCAGCGAGAACGACCTCATCGCCGCGAAGGCGATTCTCGAAAAGACCTCCCGGAGCATGGGCAGGAGGCTTGAAACGGAGGGCCTGAAAGAGATTTTGTACGAGTCCGCCGAAGGCAGGATTTGGGAGGACGCGGCTGAAAGATGCCTCGCCTGCGCTAATTGTACGATGGTGTGCCCCACCTGTTTTTGCTCCACGGTGGAGGACATGACGGATCTTTCCGGCGATTTCACGAGGCGGGAGCGGCGCTGGGACTCGTGCTTCACGCTGGATTTTTCCTACATCCACGGCGGGCCCGTCAGGAGGACGCGCGCGGCCCGGTACCGCCACTGGATAACCCATAAGCTAGCGTCGTGGATGGACCAGTTCGGGACGGCCGGGTGCACAGGGTGCGGGCGCTGCATCACATGGTGCCCCGCGGCGATAGACATTACGAAAGAGGCCCGGGCGGCGCGGGACGCGGCGGCCCGGGAGAAAGTATGATTTTTCAAGGGGAGACGAGGCGATGAGACCAAAATCCCTTGCGCCGGTACTGGAGGGGCACCCGTTCCTTGAGGGGATGGAGAAAAAGCACATCGACCTGATCGTGGGATGCGCCAAAAACGTCCGCTTCAACGCCGGGGACTACATCTTCCGCGAAGGCGAAGCGGCGAACGATTTCTACATCATCCGCCGGGGCCTCGTCTCGGTGGAGCTTTACAGCCCCCGGAAAGGCCCCATCTCCATCCAGACCCTTCGCGACGGCGACATACTCGGCTGGTCGTGGCTCATACCGCCACACCAGTGGCGGTTCGACGCGCGGGCGGTGGAGACAACGAGGGCCATAGCGCTGGACGGCGGATGCCTGCGCGGGAAGCTGGAGGACGACCACGGCCTCGGCTACCAGCTGCTGAAAAGATTCTCCCGGGTCATGGCAAAGACGCTCGAGGGCACGAGGCTCCAGCTGCTGGACCTTTACGGCGAAGGCGCATGACGACGCCCGTTTCCATCAATCCCGGAGCGGACGCGGCGATCCCCGTTCCCTGGATGGTGACGGCCAGGAGGGAGCAGACGCGCGACGTCTTCACCCTCGAGCTTGCCCCGCCCGCCGGGATGGACGGTCTCCGGTTCGCGCCGGGCCAGTTCAACATGCTGTACCAGTTCGGCGCGGGCGAGGCGCCGATCTCCATCAGCGGCGACCCAGCGAGGACCGGCGCGCTGGAGCACACGATCCGGGCCGTCGGCGGCGTGACAAGGCTTATGGCCAGCCTTAGGGAAGGAGACGCCATCGGCGTCCGGGGCCCATACGGGCGTGGATGGCCGATGCCTGAGGCGGAGGGGAAAGACGTCGTCATCGCCGCGGGCGGGATCGGGCTGGCCCCGCTGCGCCCGGCGGTTCTTGGCATACTGGCGGAGCGGGAAAAATTTGGAAGAGTCGTCCTGTTTTACGGCGCGCGATCCGACGAGGACATAGTCTTCGAAGACGACCTGCGGGAATGGCGGTCGAGGTTCGACATGGAGATCGAGGTGACCGTCGACCGGGGGTCCGGCGGATGGCGCGGACCCGTCGGCGTCGTCACACAGCTTATTCCGCGGGCCGCCTTTGATCCCGCGAAAACGCTGGCCATGATATGCGGGCCGGAGGTGATGGCGAAGTTCACCGTGTCGGAGTTTTTAAGGCTCGGCGTTGAGCCGGGGAGGATATACGTCTCCATGGAACGGAGCATGAAATGCGGAGTCGGCCTTTGCGGGCATTGCCAGATGGGCCCGCTTTTCGTCTGCAAGGACGGGCCGGTTTTCACCTATGACAGCATCCGCCGCCTCATGGCTCTGCGGGAGATATAGATGAAAAAGAAACTGGCCGTCTTCAAGTTCGCCTCATGCGACGGCTGCCAGCTTTCGCTTCTCAACCTGGAGGACGAGCTTCTGGCCATCGCCGGCGCCATCGACATCGCCTATTTCCCCGAGGCGTCGCGGGAGTACGTCAAGGGGCCTTACGACCTTTCCCTGGTGGAAGGCTCCATAACCACCTCCCACGACGCGGAGCGGATCCAGAAGGTGAGGGAAAACTCGAAATTCCTCGTGACCATCGGCGCCTGCGCGACGGCGGGGGGCATCCAGGCGCTCCGGAATTTTCAGGACGTAAACGAGTTCATATCCGTGGTCTATGCCTCGCCGGAGTATATCAGCGCGCTCGGCGAGTCCACGCCCATCGCCGATCACGTCGCCGTGGACTTCGAGCTTCGCGGCTGCCCCGTGAACAAAGGGCAGCTGCTGGAGGTCGTAACGGCCTTCATCCACGGGAGAGCGCCAAAAGTCCCGGCCCACAGCGTCTGCCTGGACTGCAAGCTGGCGGGGAACGTCTGCGTGATGGTGGCCCGGAGTGAGCCGTGTCTTGGGCCCGTGACCCACACAGGCTGCGGCGCGCTCTGCCCGGCGTATCATCGCGGCTGCTACGGCTGTTTCGGGCCGATGGAGACGCCGAACACGCGCTCCATGGGCGGGCGGCTGAAGGCGCTGGGGCTTTCGGGGGAGGACGTCGTCCGCTCTTTCCGGGGCTTCAACGCCTGGGCGGAGGATTTCAGGGAGGCCGGCGGGGAGGATGAGTGAAACCAGGAAGATAAGGGTGGACTACCTCGCCCGCGTCGAGGGAGAGGGGGCTATGACATTGAAGATAAAGGACGGCGCCGTCTCCGGCGTGGCCCTTGAGATATTCGAGCCGCCACGCTTTTTCGAGGCTTTTTTGAGGGGGCGGAGATTCCAGGAAGCGCCGGACATCACCGCCCGGATATGCGGCATATGCCCCATCGCCTACCAGATGAGCGCCGTCCACGCCATGGAGGACGCGCTGGGGGTCGCCGTCGACGGGGCCACGAGGGATCTTCGCAGGCTGATCTACTGCGGCGAGTGGATAGAAAGCCACGCCCTCCACGTCTACATGCTCCATGCCCCCGATTTCCTCGGGTACGAAAGCGCCATCCACATGGCAAAAGACCACCCGGAAATAGTAAAACGCGGTCTTTTTATAAAGAAGGCGGGCAACGCCATCGTCTCGCTTCTTGGCGGCAGGGAGGTTCACCCCATAAACGTCCGGGTGGGGGGTTTTTACAGGTTGCCGCGAGCTGGCGAGCTTTCCGGCCTGGAGGAGACTCTCAAAAGAGCCAGGGACGAGGCCGTGGAAACCGTGAAATGGGCCGCCGCCCTCCCCTTCCCCGAGTTTGAGAGGGATTATGTCTTCGTGGCGTTGTCTCATGAAAGAGAGTATCCCTTCAACGAGGGAAGAATCACCTCCACCGGCGGGCTCGACATCCCTGTCAGCGACTACGAAAAACATTTCGAGGAGGAGCACGCCGCCCATTCCACGGCCCTGCGCTCGAAGATAAAGGGAGGCGGCGCGTACATGACCGGGCCGATGGCGCGGTATAGCATCAACTTCGGGAAGCTGCGGCCGATAGCGGTGGAAACGGCGCGGGCGGCGGGCCTTGCGCCGTACATCACGAACCCGTACAAGAGCATAGCCGTCCGCGCCGTGGAGATTCTCCACGCCATAGACGAGGCGCTGCGGATCATCGGGGACGGAAAGCTTCCCGAAAAGCCGTTCGTGGAGGCGGAGCCCTCCGAGTCCACGGGATACGGCGCGACGGAGGCGCCGCGGGGGCTTCTCTACCACAGGTACACGCTTGACGAGAGCGGGCTGATAACGAGCGCCAGGATCGTCCCCCCCACGTCGCAGAACCAGCGGATAATCGAGGAGGACCTTTTCAAGGCCGCCTCCGAAAACCTCCGCCTGCCCGACGATGAGCTTACGTTACGGCTGGAACAGACGATAAGGAACTATGACCCGTGCATATCCTGCTCCACGCATTTTCTGAAGCTGAAAATAGAACATGAACGGTAAGGTCCTCATAGGCGTCGGGTCCGAGGATCGCGGCGACGACGCCGCAGGGCTCAGGATCGTCCGCGCCCTCAGGGACATGGTTCCCAGGAGCGTCGAGGTGGTGGAGGCGCCGGGCGAGGGAGCGCGTATAATGGAGGCTTGGCAGGGTTTTCATTTCACGCGGGTGTTCGACGCCGTCTCCTCCGGCGCGCCGCCGGGGACGATCGTAAAGCTCGACCCGCGTAAGGACCCCTTTCCCGCGGCCTTTTTTCGCAGTTCCTCCCACACTTTCGGCCTGGCGGAGGCGGTGGAGCTTGCGCGGTCGCTCGGCGCTCTTCCGCCGTCTCTCATGATCTACGGGGTGGAGGGGAAGGACTACGGGCTGGGGCGGGGGCTCTCGGCGGAGGTGTCCGCCGCCGTGGATGAGATCGTGGAGATGGTCAAAAAGGAGATGCTCTCTTCGCCATCCATGGGAGATGATGGCTAGGACTTGGAGAACCGCTCCGACACGGAGTCGAAGCCTATGACCACCTTGTCGCGGCTTTCGAGGGTGACCGTCCCTTCGAAAGAGTGGCCGAACGTCTCGTCCCCGTCCCTGGTGTCCTTTATGGCCACTTTTATCGCATGCGAGCCGAGGGGCAGGATGAACTTCTCGTAGACATACGTGGCGCTGTCCTGCCTTATGCCCGATGGGACGATCTGCTTGTCCAGGGCGGTTTCGCCGTCGATCCACACCTTGAGCCGCAGGGGGACGCGTTCCCGGCTGCCGCAAACCCTGTCCGCCCGCTGCATGTGCGGGCGTCTCAGCTTGGCCTCCTTTTTGAACTCTTCGAGCTCCTCCTCGTCGCACAGGCTCCTGCGCTCGGTCACTCTCTTGAACGATATGATGACCCCCCCCACGTCGTCGCTGTAATAGCTGTAGGACGGCGAGTCGGAAAGAAAATACACCAGCGGCGCGGGGGACAAAAGCAGGATCACGGCCCAGACCGTCAGTCTATCCTTCATTTCAGCGCGCCCTCCATGTCGTTGGCGGCGGTCTTTCCGCCGGATGGTTTTCTGACGATCTCCAGGAACTTCTTTATGTCCGCCACCACTTCCTCGTCCTCAAACCTCGACACCAGCATGACTTTTATCCGCTCCCCCGCGCTCTCGTCCACTCCGGTGATGTTCGCCGGGTCCGTCGCCTCCTCGATCCGCTCGTTGCCTTCCCTGTAATGGCAGTCCAGCGGCCTGCAGCCCACGACCACGACCCCCTTCGCGCCGTCCTTGAACGCCGCTCCCACAAGGTCCGGCTCCAGGACGCCGGCGCAGGGGATGACCATCACGGCCGCCGCGGGCTCGCCGGCAAGGCTTCTCTCGTCGTCCGACAGGACGTTCGAGAGGGTCATGCTCCGCTCGCACATGAAGCAGAGGATGACCGGCTTCTCCCCCTCCGCGGGCGCCATAAGGGACTTTATGTCCTCCAGCATCGAATCCCGCGTCATCTCCCCCATGGATATCCCGGACGTGGGGCACGCCGTCACGCAGAACCCGCATCCCTCGCACCGCGCCGGGAATATTTCCACCTGTGTGTCGTATGGTCTTCCGTCCGTTCTGGGAGTTATGCTCACCGCCTCGAAAGGGCAGACCGGCTGGCAGAGGTTGCATCCTTTGCATTTTTCAAGGTCTACCAGCGCGAACTGTTTTCGGGCTTTTTTTTTTGCCGCCGCCTTTCGCTTCTCACGCTCCAGCGCCGGCGCGGGGATGAGCCATGGCAGGGCCGTGAAAAGCGCGAGGGCCGCGGAGCCGGCGATCCACATCGCGCCGGGGGCGACCCTGAAGGCGTCCATGAAGGGGAACGGGATCAGGTAGAACCAGTCTATCTCCACTCTTCCTAAAAGCTTCGAAAGGTCCGCGGGTCCCATACTGACGGCCGGTTTCACGAGGGAGAGGCCCAGCAGGCCCGCCAGTATGACCAACGCCACCGGCCGCGGCGGGGAGATCAGGGGCCTGGAAAGGCGCATGTAGTGGATCCAGGCCATTATCAACAGGAAACAGGGGATCATGAGATGCAGGTAGTTGGTCACGAAAAAGAGCACGCTCGTGACCGTCTCGTTGGTCAGGAACGTCCTGGAGACGGGCTCCACGGTGATGGGGAGGGCGTCCAGCAGGCGGGCGAACTCCACGGCCACCATCTTCCCCTTCTCGTCCCACACCAGCACGTAGCCGGATATCCCCTCGAACCAGACCCAGAACAGGATCACCGAGCCGGAGACCCACGCCACCCATCTAGCGCGCCTGAACCGGTCGGAGAAAAAGACCTGGGCCACGTGCAGAAGGATGGATATGGCCAGCCCGTCGGCGGCGTAGCGGTGCATGGAGCGCATTATGCCGCCGTAATATTTCTGCTCCTTGGTGATGTATTGTACGGACTCGTAGGCCCCTTCCACGCTCATATCGTAAAAGAGGAACAGGTATGACCCGGTGATGATGAGGATCCAGAACAGGAACAGGGATATGGCCCCGAGGAAGTACATGGGGTTCAGCCTCGGCGGGAAGATCTTGTTCAGCTGCTCCTGGATGAAGACCAGCGTCGTGTTGCCGGGCCGCAATATCCAGGGGATAAGCTCATTCTGGTACGTCTTGGAGGCCCTTTTCAGGGACCTTTCGAGTTCTCTCTCCTTGTCCGTGTCTTGTCTCATGTCAAGTGTAGATTCGATAACTGCGTGGCGGATTCGGCGCTGGTCTCACTTAGGAGGCTTGCGCGCCCCTCGCGCGGCCTGAGTGGCGGGAGAAAAGATGGGCTATCCTGCCCCGCAACAGGTAAACGACAGTGGCCACTATCAGGATGTACTGCAAAATGACTGCGAAGACAAACGTGTAATCGACCTTGTAGGTCTTGGTGACGGGATCGTAGTTCGAGCAGTAGATCAACAGCTTTGACAGGGCGCTGGTCATCCTCCCCTGCGCCGTGCGGCCGGCGAGGACATCCCGGACGGCGTTCTCCACTTCCGCGGGATCGTAGTCCACTCCGTAGAAATGCCTGGCGACGGAGCCGTCGGGCGCGACGAGGGTGAGGCGGTTCAGGTGATCGAGGCTGTCCGCCTTCTTCTCGTAGGAAAAGCCGAGGTCCGACACCATCATCCCCAGCGTCTCGTCGTCGGTGGTCGTGAATATCCATCTTTCGAAATTGTCCGCGAAAGCCGCGCCGTACTCCCTGAGCCTGGCGGGGTTGTCGTTATGGTTGTCGATGCTTATCGACAGCGTCATCAGCTTCCCGGCGACGGCCGGGTCGATGGCCGCCAACATGTTTTTAAGGCTCTCGTTTATGAGCCAGCAAGGGCCGTGGCAGTCCACGTACATGAAGCTTACGAGGACGGGCCTGCCTTTCAGGCTGTGGAACGGGAGGTAGTCCCCGTCCTGCGTAATAAGCCTGTAGTTTCGCACCTTCCGCCCCACCGCCAGCTCCGAGCGCTCCAGGACCGAAGCCCCAGGCGCGGCCGGCGCCGTGGCGGAAAGCGGCGAAACGATCAGAACAACCGCTAATACCAGCGCACGTTTCAGCATGGGGTAAAGGCCGCTCCCCTTAAAAACCGCCGCGGCTCCGGGCCGGTGGTGTTACCCCCGCCGGAGCCGCGGCTCCCCTCTCTAAGCGCGTCAACCCACCTTCCATACTCCTACAAGATACTTCCAGTTGAGGAAGTAGAAGGCCACGAACGTAATGAAAAATATGATGATGATGGCGAACGAGCCTTTCGGCCTGTGTTCGTCTCTCTCTTCAACCATGATGACACCTCCTATGCTAAAAAGGCCCTGTCAAGCCTCGATCTTTTTGCCGACTAGCAGCGTCCCGACGGCCACCAACACATACATGGCGCCGCCCAGCACCGCTATGACGCCGCCGATGCCCACGATCGCCATCGAAAGGTCCACGATGGGCCCGAAGTTGACGGCGAAGGGCGAATCCGCCCCGGTCATGTCCCAGCTTCTCCTGGGCACGCCGAACACCCCGGCGAACATCATGAAGATGCACAGCAGGTACATCCCTATGCCATAGACGTAGGGCTGGGCCTTGGCTATGCCCTTGAAGGCCACCTCGCGCCTGAATATGAGAGGCAGCACGTAGTAGGTCACGCCCATGAAGGCCATCGTCGTGCCCGCCACCACTGTGGCGTGGAAATGGCCGGGGACGCGGATGGTGTTGTGGACGACTATGTTCAGCTGCTCCGTGCCGTATATGACGCCGGAGATGCCTCCCAGGAAGCCGAAGCCCACCATCGAGAACCACAGCGAGGACCATCCCGGATCGCCCCACGGGGCCTTCTTGAGCCACTCGAAAAGACCGGCGGTGTAGCCCTTCTTCCTGAGCGCCACCTCCGTCGCCGCCGGCACGGAGAAGGCGTGGATCATCGAGGCCAGCACAGCAAGGTGCATGAAGTACCCCGTGTTCCACGACTTGTGCGCCGCCGAGAGGCCCGGGTCGACCAGCAGGTGGTGCTCCGAGGCTATCAGGATGAACAAGATGTAAAGGCCGAAAGCGATGCGGCTGACCTTCTCGTTGATCGGCGTGGAGCCGACCGTCAATGTCCCCAGAAGGTACCAGACAGCCACCATGGCGCAGACGTTTATCTGCTGCGACGAGTGGCCGAAGCCCCAGAACAGCAGCCTGTAGACCTCCGCGTCCATCATGGGGATGAGCCCCAGGGCCCACAGCCACGTGGGGATAAAAGTGGCCGCTCCATGCGCCAGGGTCAGTATGGCGATGATCGCCGCCGCCATGGCCCCGAAGGTCACAAGCGGGACGGAGCCTTCGTAGGTCTTGTCCCTCTTGGCCACCGCCAGCGTGGCGAAAAAGACCACGCAACCCACGATGGCGCCCACGGCGAAGAGTATCACGCCGAGGTAGTACCAATGGTCGGCCTTCAAGGGGATGTACGAGGTGAACATCACGTCCGCCTTGCCGAGCAGTATCTCCACCGCCGCTATTGCGGCTCCGCCCAGCATCAGCAGATACGCCAGCCACCCGGCCCATGGCGCGGCCAGCCTGGTGTTCAGCAACACCGCGGACGCGAAGTAGAGCACAGCTATCTCGAAGAAGATGATCCACGCCACCAGCATGGCGATCCCGTGCAGGGTCAGCAGCCGGTAGAACCACTCGTCATTGAGTATGTGCACGGCCTGCCACCTGGTGAGGACCATGAACAGCCCGATTATCCCCCCCACGAGGAGGAACACGATCGAAGTCACCGCGTTGACCTGTATCAGGGTCTGCGCGGGAAGGTGTATCTTGAAACCGGTTGTCGGACAGGTTCTGAACCGTCCTTCTTGCTCCGCCATAAGCCCCCCCTACCTATTCAACGTATATCTTGCCGAACATCAGGTGATGCCCGATGCCGCAGAACTCGTTGCAGATTATGGTGTACTCCCCGGCTTTCGTCGGCGTGATGGTCAGCACCGAGTCCCACCCGGGGACGGCCTGGAAGTTCATGTTCAAAGGATAGATCGAAAAACCGTGGTTCACGTCCACGGAGGACAGATGCAGCCTGTAGGTCTGGCCCGCCTTGAGCTTCAGGATGGGGTCCCACGACCACTGGGCGGCTCTCATGAAGGCGTCGCTGTTGGGAGGAGGCTCCACGACCGGGATTCCTTCCTCCTCGCCCACCTTGTACTTCTCTATGAACTTATCGGTCAGGTTGTAGAAATCGTCGGTGGTGAGCTTGTAGTACTCCTGCGGCGGGTTCTGCTCCCCGATTATATGCCAGGCCGGCATAATAAGTGTTATCAATATGCACCATATCAGCGCGATGGTGATCCATATCTTCTCCTCCGCATGGAGAGGACTGCGCCACCAGTGCCGCGCGGGCGAATGAATGCTCATGTCTTCCCCCCTTATTTAGTTTTCACCCTTTGACCAAAGGAGACGTGGCGACGCTGCCCAACTCCACAAGTCCCCAGACGGTGTACAACAGCAGGAAAATCGCCGCCCCGAGGAAAAACAGCAGATACACGTCATCGAAAAACACCTGCCAGAAAGATACCGGCTCCTCTTCCCGCGCCTCTTCTTGTTCCATATGACTTCCCCCCTTTAATCTAAGGTTCGCCAAAGATGAGGATCACGCCTGTAGCGCCGGCTCCGTCGCCGGGTACCGCGCCGCGCGCCGCGATCACGCTCAAACCGGCGCTCATGCGCCACGCTCTTACCGCGTTTTTATATCGGCAACCATCGGTAAAAGCTATGATAAAAGTCATAAACAACAGACGCATTTCATTACCATCCGCGACGCTCTGGCTATATGCCTGCGGCGCCCCGTAAGCGCCGGGACGCTCTGGCGAACACCCTGGAAAACCGTCGGCGCCAAGGAAAGCAAAACGCTTCGCCCGAAGAAAATAATTTCGCGCGGAGGGCGCAATTTTTTTCCAGGCCACCGCGGAATCTTCAGCAACCGCCGAGAATCCAAAAAGTTACATCATGAAAAATTCCGCAAGATACTTTTCAAATGTATGACTTTAATCATATCGTCCGGCCGGAGTCCCGTTTATAAACGGTATTAAGCAGCGAATAAGACTTTTTTTTGGGGGGGACACATGAAAAGATATTTCTTTCTGTTCGCGCTGAGTCTTGCGTTAATCACCACGTTTTACACGCCACAAGCCCTGGCGGAGCCCGAAGCGCCACCGTTGAACCAGGATGAATGGCACATCGCCAAGAGCATCTACTTCAACAGGTGCGCCGGCTGCCACGGCACCCTGAGGAAAGGCGCCACGGGGCCCAACCTCCTTCCGGAGAAGACCCTCGAATTCGGCACGGAGACCATCAGGAGCTTCATTATGGAGGGGACCGAGGGGGGCATGCCGGCCTTCGGCAGGGGCGGAATCCTGACGCCGGAGGAGGTCGACATCATGGCCAGGTTCGTCCAGCATGACCCCGTGGCCCCGCCGGAGATGTCGCTGGCGGACATGATGGAAAGCTGGAACCTTGTCGTGCCGCCGAACAAGAGGCCGAAAAAGCCGGCCCACAACAGGAACTGGCAGAACTTCTTCGGCGTGGTCCTGCGCGACGCTGGCCAGGTGGCCATCATCGACGGCGACACCAAGGAGAAGGTATCCACCGTCAACACAGGCTTCGCGGTGCACATCCTGCGCGCCTCGGCGTCGGGCCGGTATATCTTCTCAATCGGCCGCGACGGCAAGGCGACCATGATCGACACCTGGATGAAAAAGCCGTCCATCGTGGCCGAGGTCAAGACCTGCTCCGAGGCCCGCTCCATCGACACCAGCAAATACGAAGGCTACGAGGACAAGTACGCCGTGGTGGGCTGCTACTGGCCGCCGCACTTCGTCGTCCTGAACGGCGCCACGCTGGAGCCGATGAAAATCGTCAGCACCAGAAGCTACACCTACGACTCGTATGAGTACCATCCCGAGCCCCGCGTGGCGGCGATCGTCTCCTCGCACTACAGCCCGGAGTGGGTCCTGAACGTCAAGGAGACGGGCTACGTCTGGCTGGTCGATTACTCCGATATCGAGAACATGAAGATCACCCAGATCGAGTCTGAGCGCTTCCTTCACGACGGGGGCTGGGACGCCAAGCACCGCTACTTCATGGCGGCGGCGAACATGCGCGACACCATGGTTGTCATAGACACCAAGACCAGGAAGAAGGTGGCGCAGTTCAAGGTCGGCACCAAGCCGCACCCGGGCCGCGGCGGAAACTGGGTCGACCCGAAATACGGCCCCGTCTCGGGCACGGTGCACCTCGGCGAGGGACTGCTCTCGGTGTGGGGGTCCGACCCTGAGGGTCACCCGGAACACGCCTGGAAGGTCGTGAGAAGCATCGAGCTTCCCGGCGGCGCCGGCAGCCTGTTCATGAAGACCCACCCCAAGAGCAAACACATGTGGATGGACTTCACCCTGAACCCGGACCCGAAGAACCATCGCAGCGTATGCGTGATGGACATCAACAAGCCTAACACCAAGGACCTGAACTGTTTCCAGGTGACCGACCACGGACGCGTCGTGCACATGGAGTACAACAAGAAAGGGGACGAGGTGTGGCTGAGCGTCTGGGACAAGGAGGGCGAGCTGGTCATCTACGACGACAGGACCCTGAAGGTCAAGAAGAGGATCAAGGGTCTTCGCACTCCCACGGGCAAGTTCAACGTGTACAACACGCAGCACGACATCTACTGATGGCAAGCGCGCGGTAACACCGTTGAGGGCGCCCCGGCGCGGCGGCAAGCCCCCGGGGCGCCCCGAATTAAAAGAGGCGCATTATGACCTCGCCATCCATGACGCGGATCGCGGCTCTCATCCTTGCGCCGGTGTTTATCTCCGGCCCCGGATCGGCCTTCGCCGAAACTTCCGCGAAGAACCTCTATGGGGAGCATTGCGCGAGCTGCCATCACCCGAAAAGGCTGGGGCTCACGGCCCCTCCCTTGATACCGGGTCTTTTTTCAAGAAGCGCCAAGGGCCGCCTGCCCCAAATAATCCGCGACGGGCTTCCGGCCACGCGGATGCCGGCTTTCGGCGGCGAGCTTTCTGATGAACAGATAAAACTTCTGGCGGAACTCATACAAGAACCGGCGAAGGAGTTGGACTGGACTTTTGAGGACATACGGTCTAGCAAGATTGACATTGACGAGCCTGGAAAAGTTTTAAGAGCCGACATCGAGAATATAACGCTGGTCATGGAGCGCGGGACGCAGAGCCTCGTCGTTCTGGACGGCGCGGATTTCAGCGAGCTCGGCAGGTTCCACGTGGGCGCCGTCCACGGCGGGCCGAAGTTTTCGTATTCCCTGGATCGTGTGTACGCCCTTGCCAGGGACGGGATACTGACAAGCTATAATCTGAGAGCCCTTTCCGCCGAGACCAGGCTCAAGGCGGGGATAAACTCCCGCTCCGTCGCCGTATCAAGCGGCGACAAAACGGTGGCCGTGGCCAATTACCTTCCGTCCAACGTCGTCCTTTTCGACAAAGACCTGGAGCCCGTCGGCGAGATACCACTGCCCGGAAAGGCGGGGGGGTTCTACTCGCTGCCGTCCCTGAAAAGCTTCGCCCTGTCGTTCAGGGAGATTCCGGAACTCTGGATAATCGGCGAGAGCCCGCCTTTCGAGATCGAAAAACGAAAGCTGCCCGAGGCTTTCCAGGATTTTTCGGTCAGTCCCGTCAAGCCTTACATAATCGGGACGAAACGGGGCGGCGATCATATGTACATCTACGACTACATGGAGGACAGGATACTCAAAAAGATCCCCACCAGCGGCCTGCCGCACCTGGCCTCGGCCGCGTTCTACATACACAAGGGCGAGCTTTTCGCCGGGGTCAACCACATAAAAAAGCCAGCGGCCACGATCATATCCCTCGACCGGCTCGACAAGGTGGCCGAGATACCCCTTCCCGGCGCGGGCTTTTTCGTCCGGACGCATCATGCCACGCCGTACCTGTGGATAGATACCGAGACGGAGCGGATCGCCCTCGTGAACAAGGACGACTTCTCCGATATCCGCTACCTGACGCCCCACGAGGGGCGCAAGGCGATGCACGTGGAATTCACCAAGGAGGGCGCCCGCGCCCTGGTCACCATCCCGGGCAGGGGCGGCGAGGTGGTCATATACGACGCGAAGACCCTGGAAAAGATCAACGCCATCCCCTTCGAACGGCCCGTCGGCAAGTACAACGCCACGAACAAGACGTACCCGGGCAGATCGCTCGCGGCGCGGAAGGCGGATGGGGCCAGCGCGGGCAAACAGGTCTTCGACAAATACTGCATGGGGTGCCACCACCAGGTCTACGAGGCGTTCGGGCCATCCTTCACCCGGATAGCCAGGGAGAGGGGCGCGGCAAGGATAAAGTTTCACATCCTGTCGCCCGAGGCCAGCGCAAAGACCCTGGGGTACAAGAGAAACTCCATGCCCAGGATAAAACTTTCGCCGGAGCAGCTGGAGGCGATAGTCAGATACATAAAAAGCTTCGGCCAGACGGGGGGATAAGATGTTCAGACTAAGCCATTATTACAACATAGCTGAAGGGCGCGCGGGCCGCGGCGGAAAGTCCCATGGCGCCAGATGCGGCGGGAAGCCGATCGTGATATGGAACCTCACGAGGACATGCAACCTCTCGTGCGTCCATTGCTACGCCTCGTCGAAGGCGCGCGGCTACAGCAGGGAGCTTTCCACGGAGCAGGCCGTCTCGGTCATGGACGGCCTTTACGCCGCCGGGGTGAGAACGGTCATCCTCTCCGGCGGCGAGCCGATGATCCGCGGGGATATCCTTAACCTTGCCGCAAGCGCTAAAGAAAAAGGCTTCATGACCTCCATCTCCACCAACGGCACACTTATAGGAGAGAAGGAGGCGGACAGGATAGCCGCCGCGGGGCTGGACTACGTCGGCGTGAGCCTGGACGGCATCGGCGAGACCCACGACCGCGTCCGGGGCGTCGAAGGCTCTTTCGAGCAGGCCGTGGCGGGGCTTTTCAGGCTGGCGGAGCGGGGGGTAAAATGCGGCGTGCGTTTCACGCTGACGAGGATGAACATGAACGACCTGCCGGCGATCTTCGAGTTCGCCGAGAAGAACGGGATAGGGAAAATATATTTATCACACCTCGTCTACTCCGGCAGGGGTGGCGTCAATCGGGGGGAGGACGTCACCCCGGCTGAGACGAGGGAAGCGATGGATTACGTTTTCAGCAAGGCGCGGGAGTACACGCGGCGCGGGCGCGGGCCGCAGATCGTCACCGGGAACAACGACGCCGACGCCGCGTACCTGCTCCTGCGTCTCATGGAGGGGAGCCCGGAGGGGGCCGAGCGGCTCCTGCCGGTGATGGAGAGGTTCGGCGGGGCCAACGCCGGGGTGGGGGTCGCGAACATAGACCCCACCGGTGAGGTCCACCCCGATCCTCTCATGTCCTCCGTGAACCTGGGGAACGTCACCGAAAAATCTTTCGGTGAGATATGGCATGACTCCGAAAACCCCGTCCTGAAAAGGCTCCGGGCGAGGCCCCGCGTCTTCAACGGCCGGTGCGGACGGTGCGCCTGGCTGAAGGTGTGCGGCGGCTCCTGCCGCGTCCGGGCTCTGCGGATGACGGGGGACATGTGGGGTCACGACCCCGCCTGCTACCTTACCGACGAGGAAACCCAGGTTGAGCTTGCGCAGGCTGTATAGCGCTGTTATCCCGGCCGTTCTCGCGCTCGCGGCAGCAGCGGCGACAGCGGGCGAGTGGGGCACGGGGGCGCTCATGGTGGTCATCGAGCGCGAAAGCGGCTCCGTCCTGGTCATAGACTCCGCCCAGGACCACAAAGTCCTGGGCAGGATAGAGGGTCTCGGCGTACTGCATCACGCATCGGTCTCCTTCTCCCGCGGCGGGCGCTACGGCTACGTCGTCAGCCGCGACGGCTTTTTGAGCAAGATCGACCTTCTGAGGCTCGAAGTCACCGCCAGGGTGAAGGTGGGAGAGAGCGCCATCGGGCTGGCTGTCACGCAGGACGGGAAACATATCGCCATCAGCAATTACAAGCCGGGGAACATCGTCATCGTCTCCGATGAGACTTTTGAGATCGTAAAGACCATAGACGCCGACGAGTCGAAGACCGTCGGCCTCGTGGACGCCCCGGAGAACAGGCTGGTGGTCTCTTTAATGGACGCGAACGAGATATGGGTAATAGACGCGAACGATCCGGATTTCCCCGTCATCAAAAAGTTCAAGGACGTCGGCGAGAAGCCATACGACGGCCTGCTGACTCCCGACGGGCGGTATTACATCGCCGGGCTTTTCCATTCCCCGTGGGCGGCGATGGTGGACCTCTGGAGCATGGACGGGGTTGAAAAAATCCCGCTGCCCGTCCCGCCCGAAAAAAAGGACAAACCGCCGGTCCTGAAGATCCCCCACCTGGAGGGGTGGATCATGGCCGGGCAGGGCCTTTTCGCGCCGGTGATAGGCGGCTCCGGGCTGGCGCTGATCGACATGGAGACATGGAAGGTAAAGAAGGTGATAGACCTGCTGGCATACCCCGTCTTCGCCATGGCCCAGCCGGACATGAGGAGGATATGGACCAACTACGTCCTGGGCGAACACCACGACACCGTGCAGGTCGTGGACGTGAAAACCCTCGAGGTGGTCAAAACCCTCAAACCCGGCGACAAAATTTTCCACATGCAGTTCACGCCCAAGGGCGGCGCCGTCTACCTCTCCTCCAACGGCGACGACAAGGTCCTGATCTACGACACGAAGACTTTTGGGCTTGTCAGGGAGATATCAGCCAGAAAACCATCCGGGATATTCTCAAGCGCCCGCTCCGCCACCTTCGGGCTGTGATCCCTCCGAAACGCGCCGGCCGGGGAGCGGAGTGACAAAAAACATGGCGGACTGGTCTCGGTAATGTAGAATATCTCGCATGTTTTTTCGGCTGTAACCCAGGGCGGGCCGCAGCGGCGCCTCCCGCATCATCCAGCGGCAGCATACGCAATGAGCACGATCCTTATCGTGGACGACAACGAGGACAGCATTGTCCTTTACGAGTCCATCATCTCGTCGCGCGGCTACAGGGTCATCACCGCCGGCGACGGCGAGGAAGCCCTGGAGAAGCTTAAAGCCGCCGAAGGGGGCGTGGACCTCGTCCTCTCCGACATCATGATGCCGAAAATAGACGGGCTGGGCCTTGCCAGGAGGATAAAGAGCGACCCCGACGCGCGCCACATCCCGGTGATCCTGCTCACCGCCGGGAAACGTGAGCGCGAGGACATGGCGGGCGGACTGGACGTCGGCGCGGACGACTATCTCGTAAAGCCCGTGGACACCGTGGAGCTGATGGCGAGGCTGCGCTCACACCTGAGGGTGAAAAAGCTCCAGGACGAGCTGACGCTGGCGAACCGCCGCCTGGCGGAGATGAACGACAACCTGGAGCAGTTGGTCGAGGAGCGGACGGTCGAGATCATGCTGACCAGGAACGCGGCCATATTCGGCCTCGCCAAGATCGCCGAGCGCCGCGACCCGGAGACCGGCGGGCATCTTGAGAGGATACGCGAATACACCAGGGCGCTGGCCATCCAGATGCGGAAGGCGCCGCGTTTCAGGGACGTGATCGACGACGACTTCATCGTCAATATCTACCAGTCCAGCCCCCTGCACGACGTGGGCAAGGTGGGCATCCCGGACAGCATATTGCTCAAGCCCGGCAAGCTGACGCCCGAGGAGTTCGAGATCATGAAAACCCATTCAACGATCGGCGGGGACTCCCTCGCGGCGGCGGAGCGCTCCTTCGCGGGTGACAGCTTTCTTTCCATGGGAAGAGACATCGCCTACTACCACCATGAACGGTGGAACGGGAAGGGATACCCGAAAGGTTTGGAGGGGGATGAAATCCCTCTCGCCGCCCGGATAATGGCCCTGGCCGACGTCTACGACGCCCTGGTCAGCAAACGGGTCTACAAGGAGGCCATGTCCCACGAAGAGGCCAGGAAAATCATCCTGGGCGAAGAGGGGGAGCATTTCGACCCGGACATCGTGGCGGCTTTCCGGGAGATAGACCAGTTGTTCCTGGAGACAAGAAGAAAACACTCGGACGAGTGAACGGAGGGTAAAAAGAAGACCTTTGCCTAACCTGGATGCTCCGGTGTTTTGAAGTCCTGAGCCGCAAGGCGAAGGATCTTGCCTTTGCCGTCCCATGATGAAATCAAGGTCCTTCACGTCACGGCGAAGACTCCGCTCGTTCAGGACGGCGGCAACGGGCGGCAAGGCCGGTTGCGAAGGTATCGGAAAAGGCCCTCAAGCCCCCTGTCCCGGCTCCGGGGTCAGGACCTCCGCCACCGCCTCCAGCATCTCCTGCTGGTTGATCGGCTTCCTGAACACCTTTGCCGCTCCCAGGATGCTGGCCATCCTGAGCATGTCGGACATGTCATCCTTCGAGCCGCCGGAAATGACGATTATTTTGACGCCGGGGAAATCCTTCCGCAGCTTCTCCAGGACCTCTATCCCGCTCCTGCCGGGCATCATGACGTCGGTGACGATAAGGTCGGGCTTGTTCTCCTTGAAAAGACGCATCCCCTCCCCGCCGTCGGCGGCCTCCACCACGTTGTGCCCCCTCGGCTCAAGAAGATAGCGCAACGTCATGCGCATCAACTCGTCGTCGTCTATTACCAGTATGTCAGCCATTACAGACCCCTGACAGATCAGGCGGACGCGCGAAAAAACCTGGCCGCCCCCACTCGTTGAAAGCCTCAGCTTCGGCCGCAAGTTTACACAGATTCTACACCATGCCCGGTGTTTTTGACATTATAACTTATCCATACAGCTTTCGAGCAGAAAAAACAAAGACTCCTCCCGCAGAACCCCGCGAGAGGTAAAATGATTTTTTACTATCCCCGGCGCCTCCGCGCGATTGAGCGCGCTATTGATGAAATCTTTATAACCTGTTATTATTAATGGAATTATGAAAAGCTTTGACCTGCGCCCGGCGAGATTCCTCCTGCTCTTCGCGGCGTTCGTTCTCGCCGCCTGCGGCGCCGAGCCCGGCGGGACGGCGCCAGACAGCGCGTCGGATGGCGCGGAAAACAGGCGCGCTTTCGGCCGCGGCGCCCCGGATAACACCCTCGCCCGGGAGCGGGAATTAAGGGAAAACCCGGCCTGCGGCAGGGCTGGCGAAGAGTTCGTCTTGCCGATCCTGTACATAGTGGACAGGTTCAACGAGTTCGTCTCCAAAACCGGCGGGGAAAAGGGGATGGCGCTCCTGCCCGCCGGACATCCGGACTCCCCCGATGGCGTCTCCGTCCTTGTCTGCCGCGATGAGGGAGTCGCCGCCTACGCTTACGGCAGGACGGTGGTTCTCGGCGGAGGTCTTCTGGCCGTCCTGAGGGACGCGGCCCGAAGCGCCGTGGTCTACAACGGCGACGATGCGGCGATCAGGGCGAGGCTCGACCACATCGCCGCCAGGGCGAGGATGGGCGATTTCTCCGGCATTGCGTTCCCGGAGACGCGGGAGCGGACGCAAGACGACGACGGCGCGCGCGAGGCCGAGGAGCTTTTCACCTCCGCCACGGCGTTCGTGCTGTTCCACGAGCTCGCCCACACCCAGGCCGGCCAGGAGGCGGCAAAGATGGATTACCCAGACCCTTACGCCGAGCTCAAGGCGGATATCTTCGCCGCCGAGGTCATGCGCCCGACCGGCTTCAGCATGGAGGGAGTGGACCTCGTTTTCGAGGTGCTGGAGAGGCTGGCCCCCGGCGAGTCCATAGGGCACCTGCCGCCATGGGAGAGGGCCAGGGCGGTTAAAGAGGCCGAAGGGGATTACGGCCCCCTCGCCTTCGCCCGGGAATAGCCGCCGCCCCAGGCTTTCCCTACTTGGCGAGGTCGTACACCCCCTCCCAGTCATCCGTCGGCAGCTCCCGCATGAGCCGCGATATCCTCTCCAGGTAAAGCGACACAGCCTTGTCCTCGCCGCCCGCCGCGGCGTCGAGGTTTTTGAATATCTCTAAGGCGCGGGAGAGGGCGCGTCCCTGGAACGCCTTCACCGCCTCCTGGAACTCGTGGGCGAAGCGCCGCTGCTCCTCCGTCGCGGCGTCTTTCTCCTCGATGACCTCGTAAACCCTGATAGGCTCCTTCTTCCCGGCCACCCGCACCCTGTCCAATTCCCTGAGCAGGAACCTGTCGGCCACCTCGGCGCGGGTGAACTCCGATATCATTATCTTCGACCCGTAATACTTGTTCGCTCCCTCCAGGCGGGAGGCCAGGTTCACGGCGTCGCCCATCATGGTGTAGTCCATCCTGTCCTTGGACCCCATGTTGCCCACCACCATCGGGCCGGTGTTGATCCCCATCCTGACGTTTATGTCGGCCTTCGCCCCGCGCCGCCACCTTTCCCTGTCCGCGGCTATCCTTCGCTGCATCATCACCGCCGCGAGAACGCAAAGCTCGGCGTGATTCTTCACGTCGAGGGGCGCGCCCCAGAAGGCGATGATCGCGTCGCCCTCGTACTTGTCCACTGTCCCGTCGAGCTCCAGGATTATGTCCGTCATGGCGGAGAGGTAGTCGTTCAACAGCGCCACCAGCTCGTTCGGCTGGAGTTTCTCGCTTATGCTGGTGAACCCGGCTATGTCCGAAAAAAAGGCGGTCATCTCCCTCTTCTCCCCGCCGAGTTTCAGCAGACCGGGGTCTTCTATAATCTTCGCGATCACCTTGGGGGAAAGGTAATGCCCGAACGCCTCCTGGATGAACTTCTTGGACTTGCGCTCGGCGACGAACTGGTAAACCGTGATCGTCAGGTAGCCGAGCCCGATCGTCCCGGAGGGGATAACGCTGTTGAACCAGACCAGCTTCTCCCTGAACATCCAGTAGTTGAACCACCCCAGCGCCCCGAACAGAAGCAGGGCAAATACAAGCCCTATGTATATGTTGACCCTTGGGATGACCAGCAGCAGGACCAGCCCGATGACAACCGCCAGGGCCGCGTCGTAGGCGCTCTGGTATCCGAACTTGGTGACGGACAGGTTATTGAGCGCGGCGGCCATGGCGTTCGCCTGGACCTCGACGCCGTTCGTCTGGCCGTAGGGGGTCGTCCGCACATCCTTGATCTCCGTAGCCGTGGCCCCCACCAGCGCCAGCCGCCCGGCCAGCATCCCGCGCAGCCTCTCGTCGTCCGGCGGCGCTTCCATGAGCGTCTTGACGGAGACGCTGTTGAAAATCCCCTCCGGCCCGAGAAAGCGCAGGAGAACCATCCCGTGCTCGTCCGTGTCCACGAAATGGCTTCCCAGTCCCACACCGTGAAAGACGCCGTGCTTGAAATAGACGTAGGTGTCGTTCAACACCCCGCCGTAGAGCGCCACCGAAGCAAGAGCCAGCGAGGGATAGAAGTCTCCCTTGTGCTCCATGACCATGGGATATGAGCGGAAAACCCCGTCCGGGCCCGACGCGACGTTCAAAAACCCCGACGCCGCGGAGACCTTCTGTATGACCGGGATGTTGGGCGCCACGCTGGTCATCCCGGCGTCTATCGACACCTCGCGGCTGTCCTTGGTCCTTCGAACGAGCTTGATCCTGAAGGGCCTTATCTGTTTTCGCTTCTCCTCCCGCGCTTCGGCGGTGAACTCGTCGCCCTTGTGGAACAAAAAGCCCGTGACGACGTTCCCCGCCTTCCTGAGCGACCCGGCCAGCGCGTCGTCTCTGGACACCTCCCCGCGCAAAGCCAGAAGCTCGCTGTAGAACCCAGGATGCGCCCTGTCCACCCCCTCTTCCTTCGCCGCTTCGCCGATCCTCTCCACGACCTCCCCGGTCAGCTTGTTAGCCTCGGTCGTGAAAGTCATGTCCAGAGCCGTCACCACGGCGCCGTATCCGGCCAGCTTCTCCACTATCTCGCCGATGAAGCTCCTGGGCCATGGCCACCTGCCGAAGGCGTCCAGAGAGCTTTCGTCCACGCCGACTATCACTATCCTGGGGTCCGGCTCGTTGGGGGCGGTCTGCTTGATAAGAAGATCGTATATCTTCAGCTCGAACTCCTCGATGAAACCCGGCGGACGAAAGGCGAGGAGAGCCAGCACGGCCAGCAGCGGAAGGTATATCCTGCCAAGGGAGATCATCGCCAACCTCTAAAAAAACCGCCGCCGGGCGGCGCGCCCCGGCGGCCGCCGTCAGAAACTGTACACCAGCCCGGCGTCCACGTTAAAGACGTCGTAGGCGGCGTCCTCGGACGACGCGGCGTCCTTTTTGTCCAGAACGCGGGAATAGCGCGCCCGCAGCGTCGCGTAGACGCTGGAGCTGAAGCTCCAGGTCATCCCCGGCTCGATGTACGCCTTGCTCCGGCCGGCGTCGTAGTAATCGTCCTCCTCGTGATAGCCGTTCGCGCCCACCTCCTTGTAGCCGAGAAGGCCCGTTGCGGAAAGCCTGCCGGAGAATTTGTACGAGCCGCTGACATATGCCTCCAGGGAGTTGTTGTTGGAGTTGGCCCGCTCGCTCTCCAGGGTGTCGCCGTCGCCTATGACCTCGTTTTTCCGCTGTGTGGAATACGTGACCCCCGCCACGCTGGTGAAAGACCCGCCCCACTTGCGAATGTAGCGGGCGGTGGCGATGATGACATCCCCCTGCCGGAAAACGCCGCGCCCGCTCTGCTTGTCCTCTCCGTACCGGCTGTAGGCAAGTGAGAAAAGGGCGTAGTCCTCCCCCACGGTCCGCGCCACCGTGTTCAGGACGAGAAGAAGCCTGTCCCCTGGGTCGAACTCGTCGCCCGCGGTCTCGGTGGCGGGGTCGTATTCCCCCGTGAACTCGTACCGCGCTCCCAGCCCCGCGGCGCCCCATTTGAACCTGTATACCGCCATCAGGTGCGGCGCGACGTTGAGCCCGGCGCCGTAGGTGTTTATCAGCATCAGGTCCTGGCTCAGGTCGTCCACCATCACTTTCTTGAGCTCGTCCTCCGAGTACGAGCTTTTCCCGGTGGGCGCGCCCACGTCCACCCCGCCGCGAAGGGTGAGCCCGCCTCTTTTGATGGAGTAGTACGTGGATATGTCCGTGTCCGCCAGCGTCGTGACATCGAACCTGTCCTCGGCGTGGGAGGCTTTGTACGAGGTGCTCACGAAAACGCCGTTTATCGCCGCGCCCCAGCTTTTCCCCTCGTAGGAGACTTGCGCGAAGCTCAAAGCCTGCGTCCCGTCGCTGTCGAGGTCGCCGGTCCTCCATGAGCCGTAATTCAGGGAAAGCGAGACAAGCCACGGCCGCTTTTCGTCTTCGCCGTGGGCGACGCCGGCCGTCCCCGCGAGAAGGGCCGCCAACAGCGCGAAACCGGACAACCACGGGCGGCGTTTCATCTGAGGTCGATGATAATGTCGAAGGTTGTCTTGCTGACGGGTGGGGCGGCTTCTCCCCCGCTCTTCGTCTTCTGCTCCACTATCCCCTGCTCGCCGGTATTCTGGCCCTCGACCCCCTCGTCGGTTCCCACCTTGTCAGGCGCGATTTGCTTGGGGATGGAGACGCTCCTGGTCATGTTGTTTATGGCCATGCTCTCCGCGGCGTCCTGGGGAGGGGGCGGCGGCGGAGAAGACGGCTCAGGAGGAGCGGGAGCCCCGGCCTTTTCCTGAGCTTTCTCAGGCTCTTTGCCGGGCTTTTCCTCGGGGGGCGCCTCCGGCTCTTCTTTCTTCTCCTCCTCTGGCGCCTTCGGGGCGGGCTTTGGCTTTTCGGCCGGGGGACGCTCCTTTTTCGGCGTCGTTTTAAAGGGGATCGTCCTGTTGAGATTCCTCAGGCGCGCGGGCGAGATGGGGAACGGCTTGAGAGGCGGCGCCCCGGGCGTGACGGCGGTGCGGCGTCCGGCTGTCAGGTTCACGACGGTCGCCGCCGGGTCGAACCCGCGGACATAGACCTGGCCCTTCTCCCCGGCCCTTCCGAGCAGGTCTATCGACGTCCTTTCCTTCTTGTGCTCCACGACGAAGGGGGGGGTTCCAGCGACGCCGCATATCGCCGCCTTGGTGTGGTATTCGAACTTGGAATCCGGCGTGGTCAGCTTCGTCACGGAGGCTTTCACCCTCCCCACCATCAGTCCGAACACGGAGGATGTGGCCCCCTTCTCGTCCCTGCTCAGCGATTTTATGACCATGTCCGTGTCACGGTCCACGCGCATCAGGTCGCCGGTGTCGAACTCTATCTCAATGATTCCGTCGGCGGCGGTCCTGATCCTGTCCCCCTCGCTGAACACCATTCCGATGGACACCTCGCTCTCCCTGGAGTCGGCCGCCGATATGACCATGACCTTCCCTTCCACGTAGACGGCTTCGGCGATTATCGGCGTGGAAGACGCAAAAGTTGGTGACCCAACGGATAAAACCAGCGCGAAGACGAAGACGGAAAAAAAACCCGCGCCAAAGTTGCTGGGGATCGACCCGGGGATTCTCATCCGGATCAACCGGAAAAGCTTGTTGAGTGAAACATGACGCCGCTTTCGCGCCTCCGCCGATATGAAAGCTTTGGCTTTTTGAATCAGTATTTTACAAGGGAGTCGCGATGTTGTCAACGAAAGCGCGGCTCTTTTTTCAAAGCGGCGGGCCTCCGCCTGCTTGACAATTTCCAGGCGCGAGGGGCGGTGGTATAATTGAGAATGCTCAAACTCGGGAGATTTTCAGGTTTTTCGGTACTGCTGATCCTGCTCCTTTCCGGCGCGCTTCCCGACGCCGCCCGCGCCGATATCTACAAGTGGGTTGACGACGCGGGGAAAGTACATTTCACCGACGACCCATACGAAGCTGAGCGCAAAGGCGTCAAGCCCGCCGAAACCGGCGAGGTCCGCAAGCCGGAAGATGAGGCCCCGGAGCAGGCCGAGCCAGCCGCCGAGGTCGGCGGCGCCGACGAAGAGAAAAAAGAAGAAGCCCAGCGAAAAGGCTCCGTGGAGCTGGTGGGGGATATCGAGTTCAAGCCTTCCGCGGGCGGGCGGGCCATATTGAGCGCGGCGATAAAAAACGGCTCCTCCCTGCCCGTTCGCGACATATGGCTGGACGTTTTCCTTTTCACCCGCGAGGGGGAGCGTTTCGACTATTCCGTCAAGCTCACCAGCGGAAAGACCGCTCCGGACAGGCTCGCGCCGGGCGAGACGGGGATCATGGAACAGGAGACGGATCTTGCCCCCGAGGAGATATTCGCCCACAAGTACAGGCTCTCCTGGCGGGAGTTCGACATCGTCTCTCCTCCACCGGGCGACAAAGAGCTTCCCGAGGGGGTCATCCACAAGGTCATAAAAAAGAGCCCCGAAAAAGCGTCCGAGGGCGCGCCGCAGTAACCGTGGCGAAATCCTCCACAGTTTTCATCTGCCAGTCCTGCGGCTACCAGAGCGCCAAGTGGATGGGCAAATGCCCCTCCTGTGACAAATGGGACACCTTCAGCGAGGAGCTCTCAGTCCCCACGGCCCGCTCCCACGAAAAGCGAAGATGGGTCGAAACCGACGGACGAAACGATCCCGTTCCCATAACCGAAGTGAAGTCCGACGCCGCCGAGCGCGTATCCACCGGGATAGGCGAGCTGGACAGGACGCTCGGCGGAGGGGTCGTCTCCGGCTCGCTGACGCTCGTGGGGGGCGACCCGGGGATAGGCAAGTCAACCCTTCTTCTGCAGGTGGCGGGAGCGCTCGCGAAAACCGCGCCGGTCCTTTACGTCTCCGGAGAGGAGTCGCCCAGCCAGATCAGGATGAGGGGCGAGCGGCTGGGGCTCATGTCCGAGGCGCTAATGGTCCTGCCGGAGACGCAGGTGGAGATGATCGAGAGGCGAATCCTCGAGATACGCCCCGCCCTCGCCGTGGTGGACTCCATCCAGACCATATTCACATCCGAGCTGCCCTCGGCGCCGGGGACGGTGGGGCAGGTCCGCGAGTCCGCCGGGAGGCTCCTTGCGTTGTCCAAGCGGACCGGCATCCCGCTGTTCCTGATCGGACACGTCACGAAGGACGGGGCCATAGCAGGCCCGAGGCTGCTTGAGCACATGGTGGACACGGTGCTCTACTTCGAGGGGGACAAGGGCGGCCCGTACAGGATATTGCGCGGGGTGAAAAACAGGTTCGGCTCCACAAACGAGATAGGCGTTTTCGAGATGAAAGGCGACGGGCTGGCCTGCGTGGACAACCCGTCGGAGATATTCATCTCCGAGCGGCCCGGCGGCGTCTCAGGCTCGGTGGTGGTGGCCTGCGTCCACGGCGCGCGGCCGCTGCTTGTGGAGACACAGGCCCTCGTCGCCTCGTCGCATTATCCCACGCCGCGCAGGACGAGCGTCGGCGTGGACCCGAACAGGGTGGCGATACTGCTTGCGATCGTGGAAAAACGGGCGGGCTACCACATCATGGGAGAGGACGTCTTCGTCAACGCCGCCGGAGGCGTCCGCGTCGACGAGCCGGCGACGGACCTGGGCGTGGTGACCGCCATGGTCTCCAGCTTCCGCGACGCGCCGGTGGACTCCCGAACCGTCGTCATCGGCGAGGTGGGCCTGAGCGGGGAGATACGCTCCGTGCCGATGATGGACCTGCGGCTGAACGAGGCGGCCAAGCTCGGGTTCCGCCGCGCCGTCATCCCGAAAGCGAGGAAGACCGCGCCGTTGCCGGACAGCATCGAGCTTATCGAAGTGGCAGACGTCGGCGAGGCGCTGGAAGTGTTGCTGGACTAAAATGGCGCGGCGGCGTCAACCGTCGACCTCCGTCAGCTTTCCCGTCCCGACGTCGTACACGAAGCCGCGAGCTGTGACGGGGGCGGGTATCCATGGGTGTTTTTTAATCTTCCGTACCTGCTCGCGAACGTTCTCCTCAAGGCCGGAGAAGGCGTGGAACGCGCGCGGAGCGTCCGCCTCGGCGCCGGTGTCCTTTATCAACCTGCCCCGCAGCTCTTCGTCCGTGAAGGTCAGCATCCCGCAATCGGTGTGGTTGACGACCATGACCTCCTCCACGCCGAGCAGCTCGCAGGCTATGACAAGCGACCGGATAGCGTCATCGGAGACGATCCCGCCCGCGTTGCGGATCACGCACGCGTCGCCTTTTTCGAGTCCCATGACGCTGAACACGTCGAGGCGCGCGTCCATGCATGTGATCACGGCCAGTTTTTTACCAGGCCGCCGGGCAAGCCCGCCGTCCCTGAAATCGGCTGAAAACTCCTCGTTGGCCTCCAACACCTCATCGATCGCGCTCATGCCCTCCCCCCATGCTTCGCATCACCCCCATCATCTCGTCCACGCGGTGGGCGTAGGTGTGCTTTTCCAGGACCGCCCGCCTGCCCGCCGCGGCGATCCGCTCACGCTCCTTTTCATGTTCGATGTAATACTCGGCCAGCTCGGCCGCGTTCTCGTCGTCGTAGATGACAAGGCTCTCGCGGTCGGTGAAAAAGTCGCGCAGACCGTCGGCGTCGTCGGTCAGCAGCATGGAGCCCGAACAGAGAGCCTCGAAGACGCGCATGTTCAGATCGTTTTTTATCGCGTTGTTGAAAACGATGCGCGACTGGCAGAAAAACCTGGCCATGTCCTCGAGGAACAGCCGGTCGTAGCGCGTCCGCGTCCTCTCGGCGATCCGCATGAGAAGCCGCGTCCGCCGCTCGTCGGTCAGCGATCCGACGAACCCCACGTCGTGTTTTTTCTCCACGTCGATTTTGCCGTGTATCTCGGGGTCGCAGGCCAGCGGGAGCCAGTGGACGTTCTCGACCCCGGCTTCACTGAAGTTTGGAATATAAGCCCGCTGGGCGAGGAAAACCACGTCGAACATCTTCGCCGTCTGGATATGCTTTTCAAGGTGTATGTGCGTGTCGATGAGGTAGGCCGCCTTCGGGACGGAAAGCGCCTCCAGCGCGGCGGGAGGGCCGCCGATCCCCGTCTCCACCCAGACGAAAAAGTCCGGCGCGAACCCCTCCGGCAGCCTTTCGATGACGGAGCGCATGTCCAGAACCGCCTTCTGGTCGTCGATATCGTGCGTCCACGCGGGAGTTTTCATGTTCCCAAGGTCCCATTTCGCGATGGCCTCTCGCGGCAGCTTCGCGCCTGCCGTCACCACGTTCAGCTTTTTACGCATAGCCCTTTCCAGGTACGCGCCTGTCGTGGCTGGGTAGGAGGTGTACGAGAGAAGGACGTTCTCGGCGCCTTCGAAGGAGGGTTTGAACACCTTCTTTTTCGCCGCTTTCGGAAAGGCCGCGCGCGGCTTTGCGGGGCGCCACTCCACGGCGCGCCTTATGGCGGCGCTCCATTTTTCCAGGAACGCGCTCAGCGGGAAGAGTCTTTCAACGGTTTTGCGCCCTTCGGCGCCGATCTTTTTCGCAAGGTCTGCGTCATCGAGCAGCGCCAGAACCTTTTCGCGCAACTCCTCGGCCGTCGCGCCGATGAACCCATCCACGCCGCCGGTTATCGGGCAGGTGGGGTTCTCCACGGCGGCCACCGGCATACCCGTGGCCATCGCCTCCAGAACGGCGAGGTTGTAGCCGTCCTCCCAGGGCGGCATGGCCGTGCTCAAAAGCAGCCTGTTCTCCCGGTACGCCTTTTTCAAGCCCTCCCATCCGGCGGAGACCCGCGACTCCGGGATGTCCGGGTTCTCGCCCACTATGACGTTGGGAAGACCGTCCTTCAGAACCTCCTCCTGGAGCGAGAAGCCGGTCATCAGGTCCCGCGCCTTTATGCTGTTGCCGACCCTCAGGACGCGCCGCTGCTCGCCGGTGTAGCCGCCGTATTGCGAAACATCCACGCCGGGGAGGATGATCTCGCCCGGCATGTCCCAGTCGGCCCGCTTCGTCTCGGAGATAAAGACGCGGTAGACGAGGCTGGTCAGGGTCTTCACCTGTTCTCTGTGACCGTCCGCCGCCTCCGGCCTGCCGCCGAGCGCCGCCTCGGTGGAGAGCCTGTTGTGGAACACCAGGAGCTTCGGAAGGCGCGCCTCCTTCGCCATCACGATGTCTTTCACGTTGTGGGCGAGCAGCAGATCGTAATGACCCTCCTTTAATAGCCGCTCGCTGGCCTGCGCCGTCGTGATTTCCTTCACGTTCGGCGGCATGGGGCGCATGGCGTGGTCCCACGATTTCAACGGCGCGCCTATGTTCGGCGGGGCCACCTCGAACTCATGATCGAGCCGGACGAGAAGCGACAGGTAGGGCGTGTGCCAGTTGAAGGTTAAAATTCTCATGACCCCAAAACCCCCGCCTCGCCAAGCGTTTTGAAAATCTCCTGGAAGCGTTTTTCGAGGGTATGGTTTTCGATTACCTTTCTATATCCCGCCTCCGCCACGCGCTCCCGCTCTTCCGGGTGGTCAAGGTAATACCGCGCCTTCTCCCGCGCCTCCTCCGGCGTCGAGTAACAGGCGAAGTCCTCCCCCTCCGCAAGGACACCCTCCCAGGCCGCGCGCCGCTCGGCCAGGGCGAACCCGCCGCAGGCCATGATCTCCAGCGCCCTCAGGGGGGCGGCGTCCCACGGGGCGGCGGCGTCATGGGCGAGGTTTACCTTCGCATTGAAGTAGATATCGGGGTATGACTCCGGGTCAAACGGGCGCCAGTAATCCCCGGCGCTCCCGGAGGCGGCGGAGAATAAATCGCCCAGCCCTTCGGCGACGGCTCCCAGAATTCTCGCGGAAACCTCCTCGCCCAGGATGGCCTGGATATCCTCCTCCGAAAAAACCCCGCCGAGAGGCGGCGCGCCTTGCGCCTCCTCCTCCCACAGCCTTGGTATTATCCAGTCCCCGTAGTTTTCAAGCTGCCGCTCCATTATCCGCCGGAACCCGCGAAGCCACCCGAAAAGCGCGTCCTTGCTCTCCACCGGAAGGCCGCGTCCCGTAAGTTCTTTCTTTATCCGCTCCATAAAGCCGGGGTACCTGTTTTCCCACTCCGGCCGTTCGAGATAGAGAACAGCCGCCTCCCGTTTCGAGTTCAGCGCGCCGCGTTTTACCACGCCAGTGTCCACTCCGGGGGGGAGAACGTGGACGTTCTCAGCGCCAAGCCTCTTGTAGCGCGCAAGCTCCGAAGGCGACGAGCTGAATATGAAGATAGTTTTGTCCATAAGGCCGCGCCGCCACTCGATCTTTCCCCGCCGCCTGCCGTACTCCCACGCCGCGTATGGTATCCCCATCAGCGCCATCCTTTCGGCGACTCTGAAATCGTAGACCGGCGTGATGAAAACCTCCGGCGCGAAGTCCCGCAAGACCAGCTCCTGGGACCACGTGACCCCGCCCTTCTCCGCCATGGGGATCTCGATCACGGAGTTTCCGATCCGCTCCAGGACGTCGAGCCAGCCGAAGGAGGAGGCATGGCCGCAGGCCAGCGCCACGCGGCGGCCGCCGCGCTCACGCGAGACGTGGAAGGGGGGCTCCCCGGGAAAGGGGAAAGGATGGAGTTCGTCCGGATCAGCGGGAAGCTCGGCGTCTGGATCAAGCTCCCTCGCCTTGCGCAGGGCCGCGGCGGCGGTGTCGTTCATGCCCGCCATAACGGCCAGCTCGGCGCGCTTCAAGACACCCGCGGCGATCATCCGGTTGAGCTTTTTCCTGTAAGGATACGACGCCTTCGCGCCCGGCGCGGTTTTCTCCGCCACGAGGTATATCGACCATTCGTTCTGGCACGTCCCCTGCTCCACAATGGACAGGCCGGGGATGAGAGAGACCAGGGAACAGAGTGATGCGCGGGTGAAGGCGCTCTTGTGGGCCGGGTCTGCGCGCAGGGTGTCGAACGCCTCGTCGTCGGGCAGGACCAGCCCCAGGACGCCGCCGGGTTTCAACACGCGCGTCCATTCCGAGAGCGCCCTGACGGGGTCGGCATAATGCTCCAGGTTGTGGCGGGCGATAACGTAGTCCAACGAGTCATCGGCGAACATGTAAAGATTGTCCCCGCTGGCCTGGACGTCCGCCTGGGAGGTCATCTGTCTCTGGCTGGTCTCGGCCCCGCTCTTCCCCGGCGGTGTGATGTCAACCCCTATGGCCTCCGGGCTCGTCTTCGCCCCGCCGCATCCCACGTCGATCCCCCTGCCCTCGACCAGGGGCAGCATCGGCTCGGCCTCGGGATTAAGATGGCGGTGGGTGTTTTTCATCATCGTGTTGGCCAGGTTCAGGACGATCCTGGCGTCCTTGTGGTTCGCGTTGACCTTCACGGCCTCGGTCCACTTCATGAACGCCCGGCCCCAGGCGCCCATGACGTAGTCCGCCACGCCCGCCAGGAACCACAGCTCGCCATAGCCCTCGAAGCGGGTCAGCGCCTTCTCGAAATATTTCGACGCCTCGTGGTAGCTCTTGTGATAGAAGAGGATTTTTCCCAGCAGGTAGTCCAGCTCGAAAGAGCGGGTCAGGAAGTCGCGCTCCGCCTCGGTTTCGGCGACCGACTCGAAAACGACGTCCGTGTTCCCCTGCGCCGCCTCCCTGACAAGATACTCAAAAGCCTTCCTCTCCACCTCGCCGAGGTCTTCCGGGACGACGGGGATGTCCGCGTAGTCCGGCGGCCCGGAAAGGATCTCGTCGATGAGCTTGGCGAGCATGTCCGGCGCGTCGCCGGGCCTGATGTAAAGATCGGTCATGGCTCCTTCAGGCGGGCTCTTCGGCCCGCCCCCCGGCGCGCCCCCTGTCAGCTCCAGCTCGCAAGGCCCGGCTCGATCCTGTTGAACATGCTCGGGTGGGTGGGGAGAACGCGGATTGAAAAGCCGTGGCGGCCGCTTTCAGTAAGCGGTATGGCGCCCTTGAACATCGCCCTGTGGCTGTCCAGCTCCTCGAAGACCATCGGGGCGGGTTTGCCCTCCACCAGCCGATCGTTGTAGTCCAGCGCGCCGTAGTACAGCTCCACCCTCAGGTCCTCCGGCTTCAGGCGGCCGAGACGGATGAACGCCGCCACCTCCAGCATCCTGCCCACGTACAGGTCCCCGTCACCGTCCTTCTGCCTCACTTCTTCTATGGCCACCTGCGCCCACTGGTCGTAAAGCTCCCTTTTCCACGCGGCCAGTTCCTTGAGCTTTTTTCTGTCTTCCCCTTTAAGCTCCCTGATCCTGCTGACGCAGGGCAGGTAGAAATACGTGGTGTAGTTTCTTACCATCCTGTTGGTGTTGAAGACCGCGTTGAGCTTCGATATCGAGGATTTCACCATTTTTATCCAGCCCCGGGGCATGTCATCCCTTCCGCGGCCGTAAAACAGCGGCACGATCTCTTTTTCCAGCATGTCGTAGAGCGCCCTGGACTCTATCTGGTCCTGCTCGGCGGTGTCGGTGTACTCCTCGCCGCGGCCGATGGCCCAGCCCGTGTCCACGCTGTAGCCCTCGCACCACCAGCCGTCCAGCACCGAGAAGTTCAGGGCTCCGTTTGCGGCGGCTTTCATGCCCGACGTGCCCGAGGCCTCCATTGGCCGGCGAGGGTTGTTCAGCCAGACGTCGACGCCCTGGACCATGTACCTTGCGACGTTGATGTCGTAGTTTTCCAGGAAGACCACCTTGTCGCGCAGGTCCTCGTCGCGGGCCCAGTGGACTATGTTCTTGATGAGGGTTTTCCCTTCGTGGTCGCGGGGATGGGCCTTGCCGGCGAAGATGATCTGGACGGGCCTGTCCTTGTCGCAGAGGATGGACTTGAGCCTCTCCATGTCCGTGAAGATGAGATTGCCGCGCTTGTACGTGGCGAAGCGCCTGCCGAAGCCGATGGTCAGGGCGTCCGCCCGGAGCGCCTCGTCCGCCAGCCGAACCTCCACCGCCGGGGCGCCCCTCTTCCTGAGCTGCTCCTTGAGCCTCTCCCTGGCGAAGCCGACGAGCCTCTCCCTCCTTCGCTCATGTGTGCGCCACAGCTCGGCGTCGGGGATGTCCTGGATCCTTTTCCAGACGCTGTCGTTGGCCGGCTCGTGGACCCAGTGCAGGCCGAGATACCTGTCGAACAGCGTCCACATGTCGTCGGATATCCAGGAGCGGATATGCGCGCCGTTGGTGATGGCCCGGATGGGGACATCGTGGGCGTCCAGGCCTTTGTAGATGTCCGCCCACATCTTCTTGGACACCTTGCTGTGAAGCTGGGAGACCCCGTTGGTGAAAGACGACAGCTTCATGGCCAGGACGGTCATGCAGAACGGCTCCTGGTCGTTGTCCGGGTTCTGCCTGCCGAGAGAGAGGAAACTCTTGTGGTCCACCCCGAGGTCCCGCTGATAGTCCCCGAAATACTTGCTGATCAACTGGGGGCTGAACATGTCGTTGCCGGCGGGGACGGGGGTGTGGGTGGTGAAGACCGAGGAGGCTATCATCTCCTCCCTCGCCTCGTCGAAGGTGTACCCCTCCTCTTTCACAAGCCGCCTGATTCTCTCCAGCGCCAGGAAGGCGGAATGGCCCTCGTTCATATGGTAAACCTCGGGCTCGATCCCCATCGTCCGCAGCGCTATCACACCCCCCATGCCGAGCATTATCTCCTGCCTGATCCGCGTCTCTATGTCCCCTCCGTAGAGCTGGTGGGTGATGGCCCTGTCTTCGGGGCTGTTCTCGGGGACGTTGCTGTCCAACAGGAAAAGGGGCGTCCTGCCCACCTGGGCGCGCCATACCCTGGCCGTCACATCCCTCCCGGGATAGGGGACTTTTATCTTGATCTCGTTCCCCTCGTCATCGGTTTCGGGGAAGATGGGCATGTTGTAAAAATCGTTTGGGGGGTAAAACTCCTGCTGCCAGCCGTCGGGGTTCAGGTATTGCTGGAAATAGCCCTCGGAGTAGAGCAGGCCCATCCCCACCAGCGGCAGGCCCAGGTCGGAGGCGGACTTGAGATGGTCCCCGGCCAGGATCCCAAGCCCGCCGGAGTATATCGGCAGGCACTCGTTTATTCCGTACTCGGCGGAGAAATAGGCGATTCTCACGTCGCCGATCTTGGGCTGGCTCGTCTTCTGGAACCAGAAGGATGACTCCATGTAGTCGGTCAGGTCATAGAGGACGCGGTCCATGTGCGTCGTGAACCCGTCGTCTTCGGCCAGCTGGTCGAGCCGGGACTGGCTGATGAGGCCCAGCAGCCGGACCGGGTTGTGATAGGTCTCGTTCCAGAGCGCCGGGTCCAGCCGCCGCCACAGCTGCACCGCGTCCGGGTGCCACGTCCACCACAGGTTTCTGGAAAGGCCCGCCAGCGGCTTCAACCGCTCCGGCAGGGAAGGGTGAATCATGTACTCTACGATCTTGCGCATACCATAAATTCTCCAGGCGCCGGCCGCTCGCCGCGAAAGCCGGCCTCGGTGGATTTCAATGAAAAAGCATAAGGCCCTGCCGCCTCGTCATGAACGTTTATTGTAGATCAACCCGGCGCCACTTCAAACCTTTCCTGGTGGAGCTTGTAGTCCGTGTTCACGAATATCCTGGCATCAAGCTCTTTTTCAAGCCGGTCCAGGTGGCCCGGCTCCTCCTCGAACATCAGGTCGGCAACTCCGGGGGGAACCATGACCTTTATGTCGCGCCTTCCTCCCGGAAGCTTGCCCGCCACGCGCTGTATCTCCCGGTACACCTCGTATAACACCGTGGCGCTCGACTTCACGGCGCCCCTCCCCTCGCAGTAAGGGCACATGGTGGTAAGTGAGCGGGAAAGAGACTCCCTCACGCGCTTCCTGGTCATCTCCACCAAGCCCAGCTCGGATATCTTCAGGATGTTCGAGCGCGACCTGTCGCCCTTCAGCGCCTGGGCCAGGGCGGAGTAGACCTTCTCCTTGCTCTCGTCACGCTCCATGTCTATGAAATCTATTATGATAAGCCCGCCGATGTTCCTGAGGCGCAGTTGGTAGACTATCTCCCTGACCGCCTCGAGGTTCGTCTTCAGGATGGTCTCTTCCTGGTCGGTCTTGCCGACGTACCTTCCGGTGTTGACGTCCACGGTGGTCAGCGCCTCGGTCTGGTCGATGACGATGTAGCCGCCGGACTTGAGCCAGACCTTGCGCTCCAGGGCGCGCTCTATTTCCAGCTCCAGGCCGTACACGTCGAACAGAGGCTCCCTGCCGGAATAGAACCTCACCCTGTCCTCGATGTCCGGCAGGTACGAGCGGCAGAAGGCGGCCGTCCGCCTGTATTCCTCCTCGTCGTCGATCACCACGCTCTCAAAATCCAGGCCGAAAATGTCGCGTATCGCCCTCTGGATGATGTTGAGGTCCTGGTAAATGGGGCTCGGCGCGGGGGCGGACTCGTAGCGCTCCTTTATGACGGCCCACAGCTTGTCCAGAAACTCTATGTCCGATTCGAGGTCCTCCTCCCCCACTCCCTCGGCGGCGGTGCGGACTATGTAGCCGGAGAGGTTTTTCTTGAGCCGCCGAACGATCTCTCTGAGCCTTTTGCGCTCGGCCTCGTTCTCGATCCTCCGGGAGACGCCGACCTGGTTCACCACTGGCATATAGACAAGGTGCCTGCCGGGAAGGGTTATGTAGCTTGTGATCCTGGCCCCCTTGGCGCCCATGGGGTCCTTGGAGACCTGGGCCATGATCTCGTCCCCTTCGCTCAGTATGTCCTCTATGGACTGGCTTTCAGGGCGCTGCATGTCCTGCTCCAGCTCCACCTCCTCCCCGTTCTCCCCCCCGTTCGAGCCGGCGCCGAGGTATCCGGAAAGGTTCCTGCCGGAGGGGTTCACGTCCGAGACGTACAGGAAACCGGCCTTGGGCAGGCCAATGTCAACGAAGGCCACCTGCATCCCCGGCAAGACCTTCGTAACCCGGCCCTTGTATATGGAGCCGACTATCCCCTGTTCGGACTTGCGCTCTATGAAAAGCTCCACGATGGCCCCGTTCTCCAGGACAGCGACCCTGGTCTCGCGGGACGTCACGTTGCATACTATGTTGGACGACACTTCCCAAAACTCATTAAAATGAAACCATTTGTGGAAAATTCTAACACAGGCCGCGCCAGCCTATGGCGGCGGGGGCCTTTTTTTCACCGCGCGGAGGTTTGCCAATGACGGTCACGACCAGTTCTTTCAGCTTGGGAACACAGGGTTTCTCGGACATCATCGACATCACCGGCGAGGTGGAAAGGGCCGTGAAAGAATCAGGCGCGAGATCGGGCAGCGTCCTGGTCTTCGTCCCGGGCTCCACCGCCGGGATCACTACCATAGAGTACGAGTCCGGCGCCGTCTCGGATCTGGAGGCGGCGATAGACAGGCTGGTCCCGAGAAACATCCATTACAGCCACGACGCCCGCTGGGGCGACGGCAACGGTTTTTCCCATGTTCGCGCCGCGCTCATGGGCGCCTCCTTCACAGCGCCTTTCGACAACGGCCGGCTGCTGACGGGAACGTGGCAGCAAATCGTCCTGGTAGACTTCGACAACAGGCCGAGAAGGCGGGACGTGATCGTCCAGGTCCAGGGGGAGTGACAACCGGCGCCCCGGGAATGAACTCTGCCCGGATATCGGGTACAATACGGGCTTCAAGCGCGTCTTTTAATGCTTTGCCGATAAAGGGAATCGAGAGCGTGAGGAGGTTGTGATGCCGGACATGAGGGTGGGGTTTATCGGGCTTGGCGCCATGGGCGCCCGCATGGCGAAAAACATCCATGAAAAAGGCTTCAAGCTCAACGTCTATAACAGGACGCCCTCCCGCGCCGAGCCTTTCAAGAATCTCGGGGCCGGCGTCTACGGCTCGCCTTCGGCCCTCGCCGAAAACAGCGAGATCATAATCATCATGGTCACGGGCCCGGACGCCCTCCACGAGGTGGTGGAGGCGGAGAACGGCGTGGCCGCGGGCGTGGGCGAAGGAGCCGTGGTCGTGAACATGAGTACCGTCTCCTACGGCGCCACGATGCGGGCCTCGGCGGAGATATCCTGCAGGAAGGCCGCCTTCGTCGACGCGCCGGTCTCCGGCTCCATAAAACCCGCGGAGGAGGGAAGGCTGGTGATCCTCGCCAGCGGCGAAAAGGCCATGGTGGACAGGGTGGAGCCCGTGCTGAACGCCATGGGGGAGCAGATCGTCTACCTCGGCGGCGTGGGTAAGGGGACGAACATGAAACTGGCCGTGAACATCCTCCTCGCCGGCATGGTCCAGGCCCTGGCCGAGTCCCTGACGCTGGGCCGGAGGCTTGGCCTCAGGCTTGCCGACATGCTGAGGGTCATAGAGTCCGGCGGGATGTCCTCGCCGCTTTACAAGGCCAAGGGAGACGCCATATTGAATGGTGACTTCTCGAAAAAGTTCCCCGTCAGCCTGGCTTTCAAGGACCTCAGCCTTGCCCTGGACGCCGCCGGGGACGCCTGCGTCCCCCTCCCCGTGACAGCCGCCGCCAGGGAGATGTACAACGCCGCCATGGCCCGCGGGCTGGGGGACGAGGATTTCGCGGCGGTCGTAAAGGTAATGGAAAGCCTCGCCGGGGCGAAAAACACGGGCTGACAGGAAACCCGCCGCCGGCCCCCCGCTTTAGCCGTTCCCGGAAGGGGCGCTCCGTCAAGACTTCGTTGATTTTCAGTCCGTTGCCGTGCCGCGTTTATTATATTACTTGATACCGCTTGACATGCCGTATGAATGGGTGATTTAATTAGCGATGACAGTTGAAAAGGGGCATGAGACTGATCTGACATGAGTAGACCTGCGTTTACATCACTGATCCTGGCGGCGGGCATGATTGGCCACTGGCTGTTCGCGGGCGCCGCCTACGCCATGCCCAACTACGCCCGGGACGCGGGCGTCTCCTGCTTCAGCTGCCATTCCAAGCCGGCCAAGGAGCTTGGCGCGGCGTCTATACTGCCGGCGCAGGAGACCGGCAGCCGGGTCTACTCCGTCCCGGTGGGAGGCGTGCAGGCGGGTTTGTCCATCCATAAAACGCCGGGTATCGGCGGCGAGTCGAAAACCGGCTTGGCCGGGGATCTTTCCTTTTCAGATATCGCGCGGGACAACGCCCTGAACGGCGGCGAGGTGACCGGGCTTTCCGGCGTCGTGAACAGCGAGAATTTCATGGCCAGCTTGAGCCTGTTGAAACCGAACGGCTCAGCCGGCGACGCCGGGGAAGACAGCCTGGCCCTGAGATACCGGTTCGCGTTCACTCCCAGGCTCGGGGGGATCGACTTCACCTTCGGCCTTTTCGGCGAGTCCAGGGCCGCGGGCGGCGTGGGCAGCCTGGGAGAGGGGGATTCTCCCCTGGAGCGCCCCAGGGCCTTCGGCCTGGACGCCGGGATGGGAGGCTGGATCGGCTCCGTGACCCTTGACCTGAAAGCCATGTACGTGAACTCAAGGGACGGCGAGCTTTTCACCGGCAAAACAACGGCGCTTGGCGATACGGTGGACGGCTACGGCGCCGCGGCCGAGGTTGGTTTCGACAGGAAGTTCGGCCTCAGCGCGGCCTACAGGACCTACAAGGGAAGGAACGTGGCCGGAGAGGCGACCGAGGACATGGCCAGTATTGGCGCGTGGGTGAGCCTGTCCGGCGACACGACGCTGGAGTCGCAGTACACCGCCTTCGGCTCCGACAGGAAGTTTTTCACCGACGAGGGCGCGTTCACCCTCCTTTTCATAACAGGCTTCTGATCTCCCCGGAGAACGGGCGCCGCGGCGGACGGGGGGCGATCGGCGGCGGCTTTCCTTTCAGGAACGCTCGCGGGGCAGGGGAACGGCCAACTCGCTGTCTATCCTGTCAAACAGCCTGTTGGTAATCACGATGCTAGGTCTGGCGGGAGCCCATCGCCTGCCTTCGATCACCTGCGCGAAAGGGACAACCATCACCCGCGTCATGACCCCGCGGTCCAGCGCCCGGATGGTATACCTGTAGCGGATCTTGATCTCGAGGGCGCTGAGCGGGCTCAAGGCCAGCAGGCCCTTCTCGCTTTTTTCGTCGTATATCCAGTCCGTGATGATGATCCCGCTGGACCTGTCCACGGTCTCGAGCGGCATGTCCAGGAACGCTTCCAGCATCCGCTCCCACACCACGCCGAAACTCAAAAGATAGTCTTTCTCCACGGCGTTGTTGTCGTAGGTGACCACCCTGACGGGGCGGGCGTTCTCATCGATCGTCGGCGCCAGGGCCTCGGAGCTCTTTTCCTCCACGACGTCATAATACGACGACCCAGAGCCCGCGCCATCCCCCATCTCCTGTATCTTGACGACCTTCGGACGGCTCAGCGCCGTCCTCCTGGCCTCTTCGGGGGTTATGGGGCTCGCGGGAGCCTTCAACAGGCCGGCCGGGGCGACCGTCTCCCCGCCGGGGTCGCTCCCGCGCCGCGGCGCGGTCTTGTCCGTTTCCTCGTTTTTCCATACAAGCTTTTGCGGCAGAGACTCGCACCCCGCCGAAAAGGCGAAAAGCGCGGCCAGGGCGATCCAGCCCGGAAATTTGAATGGTCGTGTCATGTCTCGATCCGGAAAATCTAAATGTTTTAATTTATTTGGGAAGAAGCGAGGCGTCAAGGAAAAAGCTATTTCATCGACCAGACCTCGCCCTGGTAAAAAATCCCCACCCTGTCGTAAAACTCGTCCCCCGCCGCGGCGCGGAGCCAGTTCATGGGGTCCTCCACCGGCTCCTGGCTGTTGATGAAAGTCCCCCAGTGAACCGGCAGCAGGACGGGAGCGCCGGTCTGCTTGTACATCTTCCATATATCCTCGCTGGTGGCGTGGTTTTTCCTGAACCACTCCGGCCTGTACGCCCCCAGGTCGAATATCGCGGCGTCAATCCGGCTCGTTTTGGCCACTTCCCCGAACACGCCCGTATAGCCCGTGTCGCCGGCCAGGAGGATGGTCCTCCCGTTTTTCTTGAAAAGATAGCTGTTATATCTTCTGTCCGCCTTCTCCCAGGGCGTCCTGTTCCCCCAGTGCCTTGGCGCGAAGGCGAAGATTTCCACCCCTCCAGCCTCGATCCGGCTGTTCCAGGCCGCCTCCCTCACTTTTTCAAACCCCAGCCCGGCGGCAAGGTCCGAAAACCCCGTGGGGGTTATCAGCTCCGCGTCCTTCGGGAGCCTTTCGAGGGAGGGCGGGTCGAAGTGGTCCATGTGCGCGTGGGTGATGACCACGAGGTCGAGCCGCGGCAGGTCGCCGATCGAAAGGGCGGGCTCTATCATCCTGCGGGAGCCGAGGACGCCGAACGGCGTCTGGATCCCCACCCTATCCGAAAAAACCGGGTCGGTGAGTATCCACGTCCCGTAGAAATTGATAAGACACGTCGCGTGCCCTATCCAGGCGACTGAGACTTTCTCATCCGTCATGGAAGAAACGTCCGGCCGCAGCCGCGCCGGGGCGATCGGATGCGCCAGCTCGTGGACCCAGCCGCGCAGGGGTATCGTCAGACGGAAAAAACCGGCGTACAGCGCAACGGCGAACAGGACGGCCGCAACGAGCGAAACCGCGCCGATGAGCTCGAGCATCCTTCGCGCCACCGTTTTGCTCAACCGTGAATCATCGGGTCAACAGCCCTGGCTAAGAGCTCCACCGGGGGCGGTTCAGCGCCTTTTGCGAACCTTTTTTTTCCCGCCCGTCTTGCGGGCGGGCCTTTTCCCGGCCGGCTTCCGGGCCGCCCTTCCGCGGCGTCCGGGGGATGGCCTTTTGCCCTTTGCAGCGGCGGGTTTTTCGCCTTCCTTCGCGACGAGCTTGAAGTCGATCTGCCTGCGCTCCACGGAGACATTGTCCACCACGATCCTCACCCTCTCGCCCAGGCGGAACTTCCTGCCCGTCCTCTCGCCGTAGAGGGCATGGTCGCGCTCGTTAAAAATATAGTAGTCGTTCGGGATCGACGTTATGTGCACAAGGCCTTCCACCGGCGGCGCGGAAAGCTCCACGAAAAAGCCGAAAGACGTGACCCCGGAGATTATCCCGTCGAATTCCTCGCCGACGTGCCTCGCCATGTACTGCGTCTGCCGGAGCTTGAGCATCTCCCTTTCCGCCTCGTTGGCGTTGCGCTCCGCCGTGGACGACCGCTCCGCCACGCGGGGCAGGCGCTTTTCCCACGCCGCCTCCCTTTTCTCCCTCCTCACCAGGTCACGCAACAGCCTGTGGACAGCCAGGTCCGGGTAACGCCTTATGGGGCTCGTGAAATGGGTGTAATGGTCGAAACCCAGGCCGAAGTGGCCTATATTCTCCGTGGAATAGCGCGCCTGCTTCATCGAGCGCAGCATCACGTGGGTGATGAGCTTCTCCTCCGGGAGGCCGTCGACGGCGCTCAATATCTCCTGCAGCCTCTTGGCGGTGATCTTCTCCCCCTTCCTGAAGAAAAAGCCGAACGCCGCCGCGAACTCCTTGAACGCCTCGAGCTTCACCGGGTCCGGCTCGTCGTGGACCCTGAACAGCGCCGGGTAGCGCGCCTCCAGCAGATGGCCCGCCACGGTCCTATTGGCGGCGAGCATGAACTCCTCGATGATCCTGTGGGCGACGTTTCTCTCGGCGAGTATTATGTTCTCCGGCCTGCCGGTGACGTCCAGCACGATCTCCGGCTCCGGCAGGTCGAAGTCCAGCGCGCCAGCCTCCTGCCTTTTTTTCTTCAACAGCGCCGTCAGCTCCTCCATATCCCTGAACATCGGCGCAAGGCGCGCGTAGCGCTCCTTCATCGCCGGGTCATCCTTTTCCAGGATGGCGGCGACGGCGGTATACGTCATCCTATCGGCGGAACGGATGACGGACTCGTATATGCCGTAGTCCACCATCCTCCCCGTCCTGTCGAAGGTCATGACACAGCTCATGCTGAGGCGGTCCACCCGCGGGTTGAGCGAGCACAGGTCGTTGGAAAGCTCGAAGGGGAGCATGGGTATGACGGATCCGGGGAAATAGACCGATGTCCCCCGGAGCGCGGCCTCCTTGTCCAGCGCCGAGCCCTCCTTCACGTAGTTCGACACGTCGGCGATGTGCACGCCCAGCCGCCACCGGCCGCCGTCGAGCCGTTCCACCTCCACGGCGTCGTCGAAGTCCTTGGCCGTCTCGCCGTCGATTGTGACTATGGTCCTGTCCCTGAAATCCTCCCGCCCCGCGCAGTCCTTCTCCGAAGGGGGTGAAAGCCTCCGCGCCTCCCGCAGCGCCGTCGGCGGGAACTGCGAGCGGAGCTTGTGGTTGGCTATGACGATCTCGATCTCGACGGCGGGATCGTCCGGCTCGCCGAGAACTTTCTCGATCTCGCCGTAGGGCTGGCGCGTCTTGGAGGGGTACTCCAGGATCCTGGCGATGACGGCCTGGCCGTTCCTGACGTTCGCCGTTTTCCCGGGCGGGATGTATATATCCAGGGCCACCTTCCGCTCGAAGGGGACGACGTATCCACCGGCGTTGACCTTCTCGAAGACCCCGGCGATGGTCTCGTAGGCGCGTTCTATTATCCTGATGACGCTGCCCTCCCTGCGCCCGTCGGACCTGGTGGATTCCACCCTGCACACGACCCTGTCGCCGTGCATCGCCTCGTTGAAACTCCTGGCGCGGATGAATACGTCGCTCTGCGAGGAGTCGTCGGGTATGATGAACCCGTAACCGTCCGGATGGCCCTGGACCACGCCAGTGACGAGGTTCATCTTGTCCGGCAGACCGTAGCGGTTGCCCTTGATACGGACGATCACCCCCTCGTTGGCCAGCGCCCGGATGCGTCTTCTCATCGCGGCCCTGTCATCGGGGGCGATTTTAAGCTTGGACATTATCTCCCTCATGGATAGAGGGTTGGTCAGCAGTTTTCTGAGGGTCTTCGCCAGTTCCCCGTCTGTTCCGTTCATTCAGGCTCCGGATTTCGTGTTTCGACGTTGTGGCGCATTGTATCGCAAACCGGGCGCGAACATAAGTAAGGACTCTCCATCGGCCATTTTGGCGTTGTCCGCGCCGGGAAAATACAATAATATCTAAGTTTTCAAACGAGTGTAAAATCCGGCCGGAACGGCGCTTCCCGCCGCGGGTCTTTTTCATACGGGAGCCAGACGATGATTATAGTGATGCAGGAGAAGGCGACGAAACAGGATGTCGAGGACGTCGTCAGGAGGGTGAAGGACTTCGGCTACACGCCGAAACTCATAGAGGGGTCGCTGAGGACGGTCGTGGCCGCCCTGGGCGACGCCCGGGACAAGGCCAGGCTGCAGGCGCTGGAGTCGCTCCACCACGTGGAGAGCGTTATGCCGATACTCAAGCCGTACAAACTCTGTTCCAGGGAGGTGAAAGCGGAGGACACCGTGGTGGACGTCAAAGGAGTGAGGATTGGGGGCGGCGAGAAGCTCGCCGTCATGGCGGGGCCCTGCTCCGTCGAGGGCCGTGAGCAACTCCTGGAGACCGCCTGGGCCGTGAAGAAAGCGGGCGCCTCCATCCTGCGCGGCGGGGCGTTCAAGCCGCGCACGTCGCCCTACAGCTTCCAGGGGATGGAGGAGGAGGGCCTGAAGCTTTTAAGGGACGTCTCCGACGAGACGGGGCTGCCGGTCGTGACGGAGGTGATGAATCCCCGCGACGCCGAGCTTGTCCACCGCTACACCGATATCATGCAGATAGGCGCCAGGAACGTGCAGAACTTCTCGCTTCTGCGCGAGGTGGGCAGGATGGAGAAGCCGATCCTGCTCAAACGCGGGCTCTCCACGACGATCGAGGAGTGGCTGATGTCCGCCGAGTACATCCTTTCCGAGGGCAACGACAAGGTCATCCTGTGCGAGCGTGGCATCCGCACCTTCGAGAAGGCCACGCGCAACACGCTGGACCTGTCCGCGGTACCGGTGGTCAAGGAGCGCTCGCACCTGCCGATCATCATCGACCCCAGCCACGGCGTGGGGTACTGGCAGTACGTGGCGTCGATGTCCAAGGCCGCCGTGGCGGCGGGGGCGGACGGGCTGATGATCGAGGTGCACTGGAGGCCGGAGGAAGCCTTCTCCGACGGGCCGCAGTCGCTCAAACCGGGGAAATTCGCCAAGCTGATGGCCGAGCTGGCGCCCATAGCGGAAGCGGTAGGGCGGAAAATCTGACCGCCACGCGCCCAGGGCCGCGTGGGGCTTTTCAGAACGTTCAGCGTAACACTGCCGCGACATCGTCACTCTGAGGCGGGAGCCGAAGAATCCTCCGCTCGTGGATATGTCTGAAAGACCTCCGGCGCGAGGACGGGTATAATCCCAAACATGGAAAAATATTTCGCCCCGGCGGGAAAGCTCGGCGAAGTCCTCAGCGGATTCAAGAGCAGGCCGGGGCAACTCCAGATGGCCGAGGCCGTCCGTGACACCATCGAAAAGGGCGGCGTCCTGCTCGTCGAGGCCGGAACCGGCGTCGGAAAGACGCTGGCCTACCTCGTCCCCGCCGTCCTTTCAGGGAAGAAGGTGGCCGTCTCCACGGGCACGAAGAACCTCCAGGAACAGCTTATAGAAAAAGACATACCGATCCTCCAGAAACTCTTTCCCGGCAGGTTCCAGGCCGCCGTGATGAAGGGCCGCGGCAACTACCTTTGCAAACGGCGTTTCAAAAACTTCGCCCAGCAGCCGCTCTTCCGGGAAGGCGGCGAGGCGAAGTTTTTCAGCCTTATCCAAGACTGGGCCATGAAAACCGCGACGGGCGACCGCGCGGAGATAGAGGGCCTGCCGGACGACTACGCGGCGTGGGGGGAGATGAACTCGAAGTCCGAACTGTGCCTCGGCCAGGCCTGCCCCACCTTCAGCTCCTGTTTCATCACAAAGATGCGCGCCGAGGCGGCGGTAGCGGACATCGTCGTCGTGAACCATCATCTCTTCTTCGCCGACCTGAACGTGCGCGAGGCCGCCTTCGGCGAGGTGATCCCCCGCTGCGACGCGGTGATATTCGACGAGGCGCACCAGGTGGAGGAGACGTCGATGAGCTACTTCGGGCAGGCCATATCGAACCACCGCGTGGCCGACGCCGTCCGCGACGCGGAGAGGGAGCTTCGCGCGGCGGGCCTTTCGGACCCCGACGCGGCGGCCCTCCTCGCGAACCTGGCACGCCGCTCCCAGGAGTTCTTCGACCTCTTGCGGGGGGCTGGGGGCAGGCGCAGGCTCACGCATAAAGAGGTCGAGGCGGTGTCCGAGGCGTCCGGCGTCCTTCTGAACACCCTCAGCCTCGTCAGCGATTTTCTGGCCTCCACGGTGAAGGGGCCGGACGCTGTGAAAAACCTGTCCATGCGGTTTTCGGAGCTGGCGGAGCTGCTCTCGGAGATACTCTCCCTGGAGCGGGACGACCATGTCTACTGGGTGGAGAGCAGGGGCTGGGGCGTCTTCCTGCAAAGCTCCCCCATAGAAGTATCAGAGCTTCTGCGGGAGAAGCTTTATCCCGCTTTCGAGTCGATCATCCTGACCTCCGCGACGCTCACCACAGGCGGCGGGTTCGGCTTCATGAAGTCGCGGCTCGGGCTTGAGGACGCCGAGGAGCTTTGCGTCGCCTCTCCTTTCGACTATGAGCGGCAGACGGTTTTCTACGCCCCGGACGACCTCCCGCCCCCATCCTCGCCCGCCTTCCCCGCCCGCGCCGCGGAGAGGATGAGGGAGCTTCTGGCCGAGACGAACGGGAGGGCCTTCCTGCTTTTCACAAGCTACAGGAACATGGAGAAGGTGAGCCATGAACTTGCCGGCAGGCTGCCCTACCCCACCTTGAAGCAGGGAGAAAGCCCGCGCTCTGTCATCCTGAAAAAGTTCAGGGATGGCGAAAACCTCGTCCTGTTCGCCACGACATCGTTCTGGCAGGGGGTGGACGTGCCCGGCGAGGCTCTCTCGGCCGTGATCGTGGACAAGCTGCCATTCGCTCCGCCGGACGACCCTCTGACGGCGGCCATCATCGAAGCGATCGAAAAACGGGGCGGCTCGGCGTTCATGGAGTACCAGCTGCCCCTGGCGGCGCTGATGCTCAAGCAGGGGCTGGGAAGGCTTGTAAGAAGCGAGACAGACACGGGGCTGCTGGCGGTGCTGGACGGAAGGCTCCTTGGCAAAAGCTACGGCAAAATCTTCCTGAAAAGCCTCCCCCCCATCACCGTCCATCGCAGGCTGGACAACGTGAGGAAGAGCCTGCGAAAGCTTTGGGGAAAGGGCGCCGCCGAAAAGACGGCGCCGAAACAGGCCCGGCGCTGATCCCCCTCTTCGTCCAAGACCTTCGCGCAAACAACGTTTTCGCTGCCTTTGCCGTCCCGCGCCGCCAGGCGAGGAACCTCGCCACGGTTGTTTGTCATAACAAAATCAAGGTCCTTCGCTGCACCACCGCTCCGCTCAGGGGTCCAGAGGATTTTTTGCCCCACAGGTCCTTTTCACGCAGGCCCACCTCATAACCCTCTACCCAGTGGGAACCCAAGGATCACTTCCGTCCCTTTACCGGGGCCGCCGCTGTCCATCTCGAATTTTCCGTCGTGGCTTTCCATTATCAGCCGGATGATAGTGAGGCCCAGCCCCATCCCACCTCCCACGACCCTGCTCTGTCCTGTGGAGTGATGGAGGGGGTCCTCCAGGGAAAAGTATGGCTCCAGCACCTGGCCCCTCTTGTCCGCGGGGATCCCCTCTCCCTCGTCTTTTATCCTTATGACGACGGACCCGCCCTCCAACACAGCCGAGACCCTGACCACACCACCCCTCGGGGAGTACCTGACGGCGTTTGACACGGCCTCATCGACGGCGCTCCTGAAAAGACGCCTGTCGCTCAGTATCTTCGCCTCCCTGGCGTCCCCCTCCACGCCCAGGGCGATCGACACCTCCCTGCCCTCTTTGTCAATGGCCGCGCGGGCGCTCTCCACGCAGTAGAGAAGATCGAAATAATAATCGACGCTCTGAAACCTGTCCCTCGCCGCCGATACGGTCAGGTCGGATATAAGGGAGGTGGCGTATATGATCCTGTCCAACCCGAAAGAGGACTCTTTCAGAAGGCTCCTTATCTCCTCGAGCTTGTCCTTTTCCCCCGGCGCGGCCTCGACGCCGTCGAGCATCATCCTCACAAGCTCCAGCTTGGAAAGCGGGGTGCGAAGCTCGTGGGAGGTCACGGCGGTGAAATAGTCCTTGGCGTGAGCCAGCATGGCCTCGCGGGAGACATCCCTTTTTATCGCCACGAAGTTGATTATCTCCCCCTGGCTGTCGAACACGGGAGATATGGTGTTTTCCTCTTCGTAGAAGGAGCCGTCCTTCCTCCTGTTCGTCATGTAGCCGGTCCACGTCCTGCCGCCCTTTATCGTATCCCACATCTGGCGGTAGAAATGGACGTCCTGCCGGCCGCTCTTGAGCATCCTGGGGTTTCTCCCCAGCGCCTCCTCCCGGCTGTAGCCCGTCACCTTTTCGAAAGCGGGGTTCACGTACTGGATGACCCCCTCGGAGTCGGCTATCATAACCGTCTCCGCGGCCTGCTCCACCGCCGTCATCAGCCGGTCGCGCTCCTCCTCGGCGCGCTTTCTCTGGGTTATGTCGTCCACTATCCAGATAGAGCCCCTCGAAAGGTCCGAAGGCTCCACCGCCTTGCCGAAAAGCCTGGCCCAGAAAACCTCGCCGTCGAACCTTTTGAGCTTTATCTCGGTGTCATAGGTGTCCCCCCGCTCAAGCCTCGGATACGCCTCGGCGCCGACCTTCTCGAAACTTTCCGGGGAAATGTGGGCGACCTGCGCCGACAGTCCCTCGGCTCTCTCCGAGTCCGGGAGGCCGAAAAGCAGCCGCGCCTTCTGGTTGGCCCACACCACTTTCCTGTCCTTCAGGAGGATGATGCCCACGACGGCGTTGTCCAGCACGATGTCCCTCTCTATCAGCGTCCGCCGCAGCCGCTCCTCCATGGCCTTGCGCTCCATGATATCTCTCATGATGGTGACAACGGCCGGGCCGCCTTCGTAGACGAAGGGAGCGCAGACCGCCTCCACACTCATTATGGAGCCGTCCAGCCTGAGCATTTCCAGGTCCGTCAGGGGCTGTTTTCCGCCCTCCGCGTATGTTTTTTCCAGCCTTTCCATCAAGGGCTGGCGGCTCTCAAAGTCCACGAAATCGATCATGGGCCTGCCGAGGACTCTCTCCGCCGTCCCCGCGCCTAGTATCTCCACCAGCGCGGGGTTCGCGTACACGATCTTGCCGCCCGCGGTGATGGCGATGGCGTCCGGGGAGTTTTCCACCAGCCGCCGGTAGCGCTCCTCGCTTTCACGGAGCTTCTCACCGTACCTCTTGATATCGTTGAAAAGCGGCGCGATCCAGGCTATCCCCAGCAGCATGACCGCTGAGATGGCGAGCGCCACAAGCTCGGCGTATAAATCTGGCGGATAAGAGATGTCGCCTGATAAAACCCTTAAAAGGGTTATCCCCCTCCTCGCCGCCATCAGCGTGACGGCCAGGGCGATCAACGACCACGCTACGCGGGAGCCGGTGACCCATATCAACCGCAGGGCGAACAGAGCCGCAAGGAGCTGTAAGATTATGGACAGAAGAAGAACACTGAGCTCCGCCAAGTATCTGCCTCCCCGGGTTCCAGGCTTCTTGACATGATATCGTAAATGACTCTTGTTTTCATAGTATCCTGAGGCGCATTTAAAAAAGAAAAATCGCGTCCACTTGGCCATTTTGCATCTTTCCATTGCATCGCGGCGTGGAGGACGTCAAGCTGGGCCGCAAAATCGGGCGGTCTTCTGTTCCCCGAGGGGGCAAGGTGTGAGAAACTTGTAAAAAACAGGATTGGCCGCCCGATGCCCGACTTGGAGATAATAACCACGCACCTGCACGCCGACTTCGACTGCGTCGCCTCCATGGTGGCGGCGCGCAAGCTCCATCCCGAAGCCGTGCTTGTCTTCCCCGGATCTCAGGAGAAGAACGTGCGCGATTATCTGGCCGAGGCGGATATCGTCCTCCAGTCCCGCAGACTCAAAGGTTTGGATTTCAAGGAGATCCGGAAGGTCATAGTGGTGGACGCCTCCACGCGGGAGCGGATAGGGCCCTTTTCGGAGCTTGTCGGCGGGGAGGGGGTGGAGTTCGAGCTTTACGACCATCATCCCACGGCCAAGATGGACATCCCGGCGAAAAAGGCGCTCATAAAAGAGCGCGGCGCCACCATCACGATATTCACGGAGATATTCAGGGAGAAGGGGATAGAGATAACCCCCGCCGAGGCGACCCTTTTCGCTCTGGGGCTTTACGAGGACACGGGGGCGCTGATGTTCACCTCCACCCGCCCGGAGGATTACGAGGCCGCGGCGTGGCTTTTGAAAAAGGGGGCGGACCTGAATGTCGTGTCGGACTACATCAAAAGGGAGCTCAACGCGGCGCAGATCGACCTTCTGAACAGCCTGCTCAAGAGCCTCGAGGTGAGACGCGTAAGAGGTGTTCCCGTGGCCGTCGCCACCGCCTCCAGGCCGCGCTACGTAGGGGACGTGGCAAACGTGGCGCACAAGATCATGGACGTGGAAAACCTCGATGTCCTCTTCGTCCTCGTGCGCATGGAGGATCGGACGAGCCTGGTGGCAAGAAGCAGGCTGGAGAGCGTGAACGCCGGACTGGTGGCCGAAAAGCTGGGGGGAGGAGGGCATCCCACCGCCGCCTCTGCCAACATAAAAAAACTCACCCTTCCCCAGACCATTGACAGGCTCTGGGAGGCGGTGAGCGAGGTGATAGAGCCTGCCCCCATGGCCAGGGACATGATGATAGAACAGGCGATAACCATCCGCCCCGGCGCGTCCATGACGGAGGCGGAAAGGATGATGACCCGGTACGACATAAACGGGATGCCGGTGACAAGCGATGACAGGCCCGTGGGGCTCATCACCCGCCAGATAGTGGAGAAGGCCATACACCACGGCATGGCGGATAGCCCCGTGAGTGATTTCATGATAAGCGAGTTCGCGGCGGCGGCCCCCGACACGCCTCTGCGAGAGCTGATGGACATCATCCTTGGCCGCAGGCAGAAGCTTATCCCCGTGGTGGACAGGGAGACCTCGAAGCTCGTCGGTCTGGTGACCCGCGGGATGGCCCTGGGCAGGCTCTACGGCGACGCTTTGAAGACACAGCCTGCGCCGATGATCCACGACAGGGCGGCGGGCGGCCCTGGCGCAAGGAGCGTGGAAGGGATCATGCGCGACAGGCTGCCGGGGCGTATTTTAAGGCTTTTCAAGTTCATAGCGGAAGTCGCCGGCGAGAGCGGGTGCTCGGCCTATGTCGCCGGCGGGTTCGTGCGCGACCTGCTGCTGCGCATAGAGAACACCGACGTGGACATCGTGATAGAGGGCGACGGAATAGACTTCGCCAGGAAACTGGCCGAACGGCTCAAGGGGAGAGTGAGAGCCCACGAGAAGTTCAAGACGGCGGTGGTCGTCCTGCCTGATGGGTTCAAGATCGACGTGGCCACGGCGAGGATAGAGTACTACGCCAGCCCCGGCGCGCTGCCCACGGTGGAGATGAGCGCCCTGCGGCACGACCTGTACCGGCGCGACTTCACCATCAACGCCATGGCCATAAGGCTCAACGGCCCCAGGCCGAACACGCTGGTCGACTTTTTCGGGGGCCAGGCGGACCTGAAGGACCACGTGATCCGCGTCCTGAGCAATTTAAGCTTCGTGGAGGACCCCACCAGGGCCTTCCGCGCCGTCAGGTTCGAGCGCCGCTACGGCTTCACCATGGGCAAGCAGACGCTCCAGCTGCTGAAGGCCGCGGTGAAAAACCAGCTGTTCAACCGCCTGTCGGGAGCCCGCCTCTTAGGGGAGCTGAAGCTGATACTAAGCGAGCGGAGGCCCGCCGGGGCCCTCGCCAGGATGAAGGAGCTCGACCTGCTCAAGTTCATTCATCCCGCCCTGGATTTCGACGAGGACACGGCCGGGGTCATGGACCGTCTCGACGACCTTCTGGCCTGGGCGGCCCTGGCCTTTCCGGACTCGCCGCTCGAAAGCTGGATGGCCCGCTTCCTGGCCATGACCTCCAAGCTCGACAACGCGAAAATGACCGAGATGGCCGAAAAGTTCCCCACGGAGAGAAAGACCATAAATGAGATGATGAGCCTGCGTAAACCCGTCCAGGACGCCCTGGGGAAGATTCAAAGGCGCCGCGACACCCCTCCCTCGTGGCTTTACAGGCAGCTCAGGCCCATCCGCGCCGAGGGGCTTCTTTTCATGGCCGCGAAGGCCGGGGACGAGCGCGTGACAGACGCCGTCACGGGCTACATGACGAAACTGGAGAACACAAAGCCTCTCGTCACAGGCGACGATGTGCTGAGAATGGGCGTCCCCCCCTCCCCCGCCGTCAGGAAGATACTGGAGGAAACCTTCGCCGCCCAGCTCGACGGCCGGATATCCTCCAGGGAGGAGGCGTTATTGTTCGCCGAAGGGCTGGCGAAAAAGGAAAAGGCCGCAAAAGGCTAGGGCCGCTTTCCCGCCGCCTTGACCACCCTGGGCCGCGCCGGCGCTTCCTCTTCCGCGCCCAGCGCGGCGGCGTCCACGCAAGGGAGCCTTCGCAGGCCGTTTTCCTCGAAGATGCTCTCCTCGTAGCTCATCATGAGCAGCCCGTCCTTGAAATCGCCGATGGCCGGCTCCGGCGCCTCGCCCAGAACCTCCCGCAGTATGGTCGTGAAAAAGTCCGCCCCCGCCGCCACGGTCAGCTGGATGGCGCCGGAGAACCGGGGATTTATCTCGAAAAAGACCGCCTCGCCGTCCCGCATCTTGAGCTGCAGGTTTACGGGCCCCACAACGCCGAGCTTTTCGAGTATCGCCCTGCTCAGAGCGATAAGCTTCGGATCCCGCCGCGTCCTGCCCCTGTCGCAGACGCCGGAGCGGATGACGATCCTCTCGCGGGGGACGATCGACAATATCCTGCCGTCGAGCCCCGCCAGGGCGTCGATGGTGTACTCCACCCCTTCCAGGTAGCGCTGGATCACCGGATCCTCGACGTAATCCATGAAAAAGCGCAGCTCCCTTTCATCGCGCACGGGGAAAGCCTTTATGGAGCCTCTGCCCGTCCTAGGCTTTATGAAAAGGGGATATTCGATACTGTCGAAGTTCACCTCCCCCGGAAGAGTTGTTTCGGCGAAAGGGAAATCGTTCTCCTCGAAAAACCTGGCCGTCAGGTACTTGTCGTTGCATATGATCCCGGTCCGCTCATCCGACACCAGGACCGTGACCCCGATGGCCTCGAAGCCGTCCTTGCTCCGCCCCAGGATGGGAAGCTCCTCATCTATGGTGGGGACAACGAGCCTGATCCCCTCCCGCCTGCAGATCTCCATGATCGCGGGGATATAATCGGGCGAGCTTGACAGGGGGACTATGTGGCTTTTGTCGCAAAACCTCAGGCCGGGCGACAGTTCATCGGTGTCGCAGACCTGCACCTGCCCCCGCAGGCCCAGCCCCCGCAGCGCCCGCGCGAACCCCCGGATCATGGCGACCCTGCGCGAGGCGGCCGTAATGAGTATGTTGAAACTGTCCGGCATCTGTCGTTACCTAGCGTTCAGTCCCCTGATTAGCTGAAAAACCCGGAAAAGCGTACCGAAGCGCAAACGGCCGAGTAAAGACTCGCCCGGGCGAAGCGAGCCCGGCAGGCGTATAAAAATACCCGCCCGCGCCGGGAAGCTCCAAAATTTTCGGCGCTTAACAACCGTTTTGGCGCCTCCCGTGTATAATATTAGATATCGACATATACAGGCAATTACTTTATGAGCCGCGCGGCGGGCGAAACATTCTATAAATAAACGCCTTAGGCCGACGCAAAACAAAAAACAGGCGGACAAAAAATTGGCAGACAGAAAAGGAAGGGATCAATACATGACGAACCTTGTCTATCAGAAGGTTGGAGTCTTCATCGACGCCGAGAACGTCGAGCTTTCCGGATACAACATCTTCGGCGGGCGGACAAACTACGCCCTGCTGATCGAGGAGATAGGCCGGCGGGAGATCACCCGCATCATATATTACAAACCCATACACAAAACCATAAGTGACGACTTCAGGCGGTTCTGGACGAGCATGGGCGGAGAGATAAAACAACCGATAAAAAACGCCGACGCCTGGCTTGCCATAGACGCCGTCACCCTGGCCGACAAGCTGGACGTGGTGGTGCTGGTCGGCGGTGACAAGGATTACCTGCCCCTCGTGTGGTACCTCAAAAACCGCGGGTGCAAGGTGGAGATATGGTCCTACCCGGAGACATGCTCCGACATGATGCAGGAGGCGGCGGACCTGTTCGTCCCGCTGGACGGACGGTTCACCATCCAGGACAGGCCAGGCGGGCGCGTTCGCCAGCTAAAAAAGACTTGACTTGCGCACATGGACATAATATAAAACAGCGCCAAGGCAACCGGGGCCAGACCCCGGCTGAACCGCGGCGCGGATGAGGGGTAGTCACTGGCTCGCCGGGATGCGGCGCAGGCTTCGCCGCGTGCGTGAAGACTGTTTTTTTCGGTTCGAACTGGGGGCCGATCTCTGGGGACGTTATGGCAAAAGACGGAATATCCGGCGCTTTCTCGAAAAAGTACACTCTCATTTTCGTCCCGGACATCACGGGCAGGTTCATCAGGTTCTCCGTGCCGAAGTTTCTGGCCAAGGGTCTTCTGGCTTTCGGCCTGGTCTCGCTCGGGGTCTTCGGCTACTTCTCTTACACGGTGATCCAGAAAAGCGAGAATCTGGACGAGCTCGCCCGGTTGAGGCAAGCGGCGGCCGCCCAGAAGCTGGAGATACAAAAGTTCCGCAAAAAGGTGAAACAGGTGGAGGTTCAGCTGGCCAGGCTGGAGAAGTTCGACAAGAAACTGCGGGTCATAACCTCACTCGAAAGCCAGGCGCCGGATTCCTCCGAGTACGGGACCGGCGGCCCCTATTACGATGATCCGGCTGGCGAGCTGTCCCCGGCGTCGAAATACACCGAGTCGCTCATGGACGCCCTGAACAACGACCTGGGAAGGATAAAACAGAAAGCCAGGGCGCAAGAGATAAGCTTTTTCGAGTTGGACGAGTTCTTCAAGGAGCAGTCCTCGCTGCTGACCCACACGCCCTCCGTATGGCCGGCCCGCGGCTGGGTGACTTCCACCTTCGGCTACCGCAGGTCGCCTTTCACGGGCCTGAGGGAAATGCACGAGGGGATCGATATCGCCACGCAGCTCAAAGCGCCCGTCATCGCCCCGGCGAACGGGATCGTCATCCGTGTCGGGTTCCATCCGGGCTACGGAAAGCTCGTGGAGCTGGACCACGGCTACGGGGTGGTGACCAGGTACGGGCACAACTCCAAGAACCTCGTCGAACCGGGCCAGAAGATCAAGAGGGGCGAGATCATCGCCCTGGTTGGAAGCACCGGCAGGTCCACCGGGCCGCACCTGCACTACGAGGTGCTGCTCAACGGCGTCCCGGTCAACCCTTACAGATACATACTTGAAAACTAGCCTCCGGGCAAGACACCCCCGCAGGCGGCAAGGGCGCGCCGGGGCGGGGGGGCGAAGTTTCAGGCTCAACTGACTCCAGGCCGCTGTGTTGGAATTCAACCTGCCGAACAGGATCACGCTTTTCAGGATTTTCCTCGTCCCCGTCATCCTTGTCTTCCTAATATCCCCGTCGCTCTGGTCCTCCATCGTGGCCGCGCTCGTCTTCGGCCTGGCGGCGGCGACGGACTGGCTGGACGGCCACCTGGCCAGGGTCACGAACCAGGTTACGCTCCTCGGCAAGCTGCTCGACCCCATCGCCGACAAGCTCCTGATCGTCGCGGCCCTGGTCCCTCTCGTGGAGCTTGGCAGGGTGTCGGCGTGGATAGTGGCCGTTATCATCGGCAGGGAGCTGGCCGTCTCCGGGCTGCGCATAATCGCGTCGTCACAGGGGATACACATGGCCGCGGGCGTCTCGGGAAAATACAAGACAGTGACAGAGATCGTGGCGATCCTGTTTTTGATACTCGACTTCAACGTCGTCTTCCACTACGCGGGGCAGATCGGGATATGGGCGGCGATGATCCTGTCCATAATCTCCGCCGCCGACTATTTCGCCCAGTTCTGGAGCAAGCTGTCGCCGGAGGACGTGAAAAGGCTCGATGACGCGGGGCTGGACGCCTGACGCCGGAGCGAAGCGATGTTGACTTTGCCAGACCCCGGCATTAACCTTTCCTGGAAAAGATCCTAATCCTCGAAAAAAGGCGCTCTCGAAGACATATGACACAGACAATGACCACCGGCCCGGCCGCGGACACGGCGGATTTCATATCGGGCGTTGAACGGAAAGCCCTGGCGGACGAGCCGCTGACCTGGGACGAGGCGGCGCGCCTGGCCCGCCTGGACACGGCGCATATATACGACCTCATCGCCGCCGCGAACAGGATCCGGCGCAGGCACAAGGGCGACGAGGTGTCGCTTTGCGCCATCATAAACGCAAAGTCCGGCCGATGCCCGGAGGACTGCGCCTTTTGCTCCCAGTCCGTCAGGGCGAAATCCGGCGCGCCGGTCTTCGATCTTCTTCCGCCCGGGAAGATAGTGGACGGCGCCCGGGAGGCGCTGGCCGCGGGGGCGCGCAAGTTCGGGATCGTCACCTCCGGCTACGGCTACTCCGCCAGCGGCGGCGGCCCGGAGATAGACTCCATAACGAAAGCCCTGGACGGGATGAGACGCGGCGTGCCGATCCACCGGTGCGCGAGCCTGGGGATCATCGACCATGAGACGGCCGAGAGGCTCCGGAACGCCGGGCTGCAGGAATACCACCACAACCTGGAGACGGCGAGGTCCTTCTTTCCGCAAGTATGCTCCACCCACGACTATGAAGAAGACGTAGCGACGATAAGAGCGGTGAAGGCCGCCGGGCTGCGCGCTTGCTGTGGAGGGGTCTTTGGGATGGGAGAGAGCCCGGAGCAGCGCGTGGAGCTGGCTTTCACGTTGAGAGATCTGGACGTGGACTCCATCCCTCTCAACTTCCTGACGCCCATCAAAGGCACAAGGCTTGAGGACACGGAGCCATTGCCGCCGCTTGAGATATTGAAAATCATCGCGATGTACAGGATGATCCTGCCGACGAAGGACATAAAAGTGGCCGGGGGGAGGGAGAAAAACCTGCGCGACCTGCAGTGCCTCATTTTCGCCGCCGGGGCGAACTCCACGATGGTCGGAGACTACCTGACCACGCAGGGAAGGAGCGCCGGGGACGACCTCAGGATGATCGCCGACCTCGGGCTTTCCGTCCGGGAGGAATGAACCCTCCCGGGGCCGCGCCATGACCTTCGACGATGCCCTGGACCGCGCCCGCGATACCGGGCGTCTCAGGTCGTTAAGAGTCCTGGACGGCGCGTCCGGGCGGACGGCGGTTATGGACGGCCGGGAGGTTGTTCTCTTCTCGTCAAACGACTACCTGGGCCTTTCGGGCCATCCGAGGGTCAGGGAGGCCGCCGTGGCGGCGATCGAAAAAAGCGGCTGGGGCGCCGGCGCCTCGCGGCTGATCTCCGGGACAAGGCGGGCCCACACCGAGTTCGAGGAAAAGATCGCCGGCTGGCTCGGCAAATCCGCCGCGCTGTTTTTCAGCTCCGGCTACGCCGCCAACGTGGGGCTGCTCACCGCCCTTCTCGGCAAGGGCGACGAGGTCTTCGCCGACAGGCTCTGCCACGCCAGCATACTGGATGGGGCGCGATTCTCCGGGGCGCGGCTCTTCAGGTTCGCCCACAACGATCCGGACTCGCTCGAAAGGTCGCTGGCGAAGAGCGCCGGGCGCGGGATGAGACTGGTGGTGACGGAGGGGGTCTTTTCGATGGACGGCGACATCGCGCCCCTTCGCCCGATAGCGGAAATCGCTAAAAAACACGGCGCGGCGCTGATGGTCGACGACGCCCACGGAGTCGGACTGTTCGGATCCGGGGGACGCGGGACCGTGAGCGAGGCGGGCGTTTCGGACGTTGTGGACATACACGTAGCGCCGCTGGGGAAGGCCATGGGAGGCGCTGGCGCCGCCGTCCTGGGATCGCGAAGGCTGATCGACGGCCTTGTGAATTTCTCCCGTTCTTTCATTTACTCGACCGCCCCGCCTCCCGCCGCCGCGGCCGCCGCCTCCGCGGCGATCGACATAGTCTCCGGCGAGGAGGGGGACAGGCTGCGTGAGGCGCTTTTTTCAAACGCGGCGCGGGCGCGCGATGGGCTGCGGCGGCTGGGATACGACACCGGCGGCTCCGCATCGCAGATAACTCCCGTAATCATCGGCCCCGGCGCGGCCGTGACGGAGCTTGGGGAGCGCCTGTTCGATGGCGGGCTCTTCGTCCCGGCTATAAGACCGCCCACGGTCCCGGAGGGCTCGGCGCGGCTCCGTGTCTCGATAACATCCGGCCATACGGAAAAAGACTTGGAAAAACTGCTGGAACTGTTTAAAATTTCCAGAAGTGGTAAAAATTTTTAAGTGGAGATATGTCCGCGCCCAAACAAAAATCCAAGATGACGATCCTGGTGGCCGATCCGGACGAGACCAGCCGAAACGTTGTCTCCATCATGCTCCACAAGCTCGGCTACCGCGAGATCATGGAAGCCGTGGACAAGGGCGAGGCGGACGAAGTGATCGCAAGGCTCACCAGGGACAACTCCGGCATGGCCGGCCTCCTGGGAAGCAGCGCCCCGGGAGAGACCGTTGATCTTGACCTCCTGATCCTGGACGCCGGCTTCTCCCCCGCCGGGGGGGCGGCGTACCTTTCCGGCCTGCGAAAGAGGTTCAAACCCGATGAGTTGCCAGTCCTGGCCATCGGCTCCAAAGACGCGGAGAGCCGCCTCGCCGAGACCCTCGACGCCGGGGCGAACCATACTTTGCAAAAACCGTTCAGCAGGGATTCGCTGAGAGCGGCGCTCGACTCCCTGCTTGTCCCTGGCGGGGCGCCGGTAATACGCTCATTCAGCTTCGCGCAACCCCGGCAGGAGCAGAAACGGGAAAAACCGAGGAACTCGCCCGCTGCGGGGGACAGGCCGGCTTCCACGGCGCCGCCGAAAGCGCTGATGGCGGAAAGGACCGCGAGCGGCGGAGCGTCTTTTCACTCACGCCAGAGAGCCCAGAAGGGCTACTCCACCGATAGCGAGCCCACGGCGGTTCTCATCGACGGAAAGATCGACGGCCATTATCACGAGAAGGTGGACGTTATCGGCGGAGGGGTGAACTGCTTCTGGGCGAGAAAGGTTGACGAAGAGGAGATCGTCCGGCTGGAGTACATCTCCGCCAGGGGCAGGCCCACGGGGATGGTGGCCAAGGACGTCTCGCTGGAGCGGTTCATGTACACCTTCCACCTGTGCGACGAGGGAAACTGCCCGATCCTGTCCAGGCTGGCCGAGGAGAAGAGGACCTGAGAAACCGGGGCGGCGTCAGCTCTCTTCCTTTATTATCGCCCGCAGCACGTCCGACCGGTCTATAACTCCCGCGAGCCTCTCCCCGTCCATGACCGGCAGAAAATGCTTCCGCCGCTCGGACATTATGGTGGCGATATCCTCAAGGGTCGCGTCCACGTCCACGGTCACGGGGTCCATGCTCATTATGTCCCCCACGGTTGTCGCGGACATCTTCCTGAGCTCTTTTTCCGTCTCGCCCCTTCCGCTCAAGGGCAGCACCCAATCGAAGATGGTTATGACGGTGGGCAGGTGGATGTTTTTATGCCTGTCGATGAGGTCTCCCTCCGTGACCACCCCGACGACTCCCCCCCCCTCATCATCCAGCACGACGGCTCCGGAGCGGCTGCTTTTCTCCAGGGCCGCGGCGAACTCGCCCACCGCCGTCGCGGGCGTCACCGCAAGAAAATCCCTGGACATTATCTGTTTCGCCGTGGGCATATCGTCCTCCCTGTTATCGGTCCGCGCCGGGCTGGCGCCGATTTAAATATATCCGCCGGGAGCCTTGCGGTCAATGGCGGCTGGAGAACGATTTTTCTCGACAAAGGGATCTGAAGCGGGCTATGCTAAAGGTGTTATTAGAGTGGCTTGAAGATTGGCGGGTTTTGGCCGAATCGGACGGATATCATTTCTTCCTTTTCTCTCCAAATCGCAGGCCACGGCGCGTGTTGCGCCGTGGCGCCGCGCTCGAGCCTGATTCACTTTTAGGAAGGAAAGACCAGGATCATGAACATTTACGTTGGAAACCTCCCATTCTCCGCCACCGAAGAAGAACTGCGGAAACTTTTCGAGCCGTTTGGAGAGATTATCTCACTCAAGCTCATCACCGACCGTGAGACCGGCAGGCCGCGCGGCTTCGGCTTTGTCGAAATGGACAACGCTGACGCCGACGCCGCCATCAAGGAGCTCAACAACACCGAGATGGACGGCCGTCTTCTCAAGGTCAACCAGTCCCAGCCCCGCAAATCGTCCCCGGCAAAGAGACGCTGGTAACCATTCACGCGGATGTTCCGTGAGCCCGGCGCCGCCGGGTCTCACGGCCGTCTCGCATCGGCCGCCTCCGGCGGCCGCGGAATTCGCAAGGGCCTTTACATGTAAAGGCCCTTGTTTTTTTCCTTCAACTCCGCGATGGCGCGCATTATCTCGTCGGCGATGGCCTGCGAGGTCTTTTTCGTGTCTGGCGCCTCATAAAATCTCGAAAGATCCAGGGGCTCGCCGAAAACCACGGTGTAAGGTATCCCAAACCACGGCCGGGGCCTGCCGGGCCAAAAATATTTGTCCGTGTTTATGACGAGTGTGGGGACCACCTTCGGCCTCGCCCAGTAGACTATCCACCCCACGCCGGACCTGCCCCGCAGAAGCTCCCCCGTCCTGCTCCTCGTCCCCTCCGGGAATATCATCACGTGGTAGTTCTTCGCGTAACAGGCGATCCTTTTCATGGACTCGACGTCCCTCGCGCCCCGTTTCACGGGGAAACTCGCCCACAGCTTCAGGATCGTCCTAAGGACAGGGACCTTGAAAAGCTCCTCCTTGGCCGGGGAAAACAGCGGCATCAGGGAGAAGCGGCGGATGGCCAGCGCCGGGATCAGAACGGTGTCCACCCCGGAGACATGGTTGGAGGCGATGACCACCCCCCCCTCCTTCGGGATGTTCTCCCGCCCTATGGCCCGGGAGCGGTTCAAGACCTTGTAGAAAAAATCCACGAAGGGGTAGGAGAAAAGCCGAGCGATGAAAAACCCGACCTTTTTCGCCGTGGATACCTCGTACTTTTTCTCCTCTCCGGGCTCGAATGGTATCATCGGGCGGTCTCCATGGCGCCGGAGGGCGGGGGTTTCCTTGAAACGCGGCTCATCATCCTATGCGTCCGTAGGTGTCCACGTCCCCGCTGGTCCACCGGGCGGTCATATCATTTCCGTCGCCTGAGACATAGACATCCGCCGTCTCGACCTCCCCTTTCTCTATTCCGAGGCAGCCACCGCCCTCCGCCGCGAAGATGGTTATCGCGTCCCCGGAGTAGGAGACATACCCGGAAACGGAGCAGCTTTCACCTCGCAGGGTGAGGCTCTCCAGGATAAATGAGGCGGACGACAGGTCAAGGTGGATGTATGCGTACCCCATGTCCCGAACGTTCACGCCGTTTCTCTGCCGCAGTTCCCAAAGGCCCTCCCAGGCGGGAGTCTCCCCGCCGCCGGATCCTCCGCCGCAGGCCGGAGCGAGAAAAAAGCAGGCGGCAAGCAACGCTGCGGCAAGCCTTCTTACGCTCTCTTTCATTTCCATGCCTCCGCGTCAGGGGGAAACGCGCCCGCTCCTTCCCATGACACACTCATCAATCCGGGCCGAAACACCGGTACGGCGCCTCCATCGAGTAGTCTTCTACTATCTCGTCGTAGTCGTCGAACCAGTAAGCCCGCGGGTTGCTCTTGAAGACCATGAAACGCGCCTTCTCCCGCGGCTCGGCGGCCCTGTGGTAGCGGAAATAGGCCTTGCCGTCCGTCTTGCCTGCCATCTCTATCTTGCCCGTGGCGTGGGACATGACGAACCTCGCCCGCTTGGCCGTCCCGGAACAGAGCATCCTGGCCTTCTCGAAGATGTCGAACCCCTCCTCGACGGGGATGACGAACGCCCTGGTACCCAGTGTGGGCCGAAGCTGGAACAGGTAGTACGGGGGGACGCCGACGTAGGACAGCTCGTTGAAAAGCTCCCCCAGGACGAAGGGGTCGTCGTTCACTCCCCTTAAAAGCGGCGTTTGGTTGCAGGTGACCACGCCGGCTTTGGCTATCCTGGTCATAGCCTCGCGCGCCTCGGGCGTAAGCTCCCGGGGATGGTTGAAATGCGCCATCAGGTACAGCTTCCTGTCGTTGTCGCAGTGGCGCTCGAACATCTCGAGGAGCGCCGGGTCGTCGAGTATCCGGAAGGGGTTGAAGGCGGGCATCTTGGACCCAATCCTGATGATCTTCACGTGGTCTATCCGGCGCAGCTCGCTTATTATGGCGTCCAGCCTCGCCGTGGACAGAAGCAGCGGGTCGCCGCCGGTCAGCAGTATGTTGTTCAGCTCCTTCGCGCCCCTGATGTACTCGATCCCCTCGGAGACATCCTTCGAGACCTCGTCGGCGCCGTCCATGAAAAGCCGCTTGCGGAAGCAGAACCTGCAGTAGCCGCCGCAGACGTCGTTCACGAGCAGGAGCGCGGTGTAGGTGTACTTGTGCTGCAGGCCGGGGACGATGGTGTAAGACTCCTCGTCGGAGGCGTCCAGCCTGCCGTAGGCGTCCAGCTCCGCCGTGTCGGGTATTATTATCTTCCTGATGGGGTCGCCGGGGTCGTCCCAATCTATGAGGGAGTTGTAATAGTCGTTGGTCCTGAAGGCGAACTTCTCCACCACCGGCCCGAGCTTTTCCCCCTGTCCGGCGGGAAGGCCCTCGACCTTCTTGATGTCCTTGATATACGTGACTTTTCCCACAACCCTCTCCCTTTGAAAGCGGTATTAAAGTATAGACGGGACGGGACGGTCTCTTCAACCTTCCCCGCCGCCAAGATACGGCGACGGGTCGCCGCCGAGGGCGCGGATAAGGCTTTCCATGTCGGCGGGGATGGGTGAGCGAAGCTCCACCTCCTTTCCAGTCCGGGGATGGACGAACCTGATCTTCCAGGCGTGCAGGGCCTGGCGTTTTATGGGGAGCCTGTTTTTCCCCCTGGAATAGACCGGATCGCCCGCCACGGGGCAGTTTATGTGGAGCATGTGGACGCGGATCTGGTGCGTCCGCCCCGTCATCAGGGAGACCTCCACCACGCTGGCCCCCGAAAGCCTCTGGGCGACCCTGTACCGCGACACCGCCCTGCGCCCGCCCTCTTTCAGCGTGGCCATCTTCTTCCTGTCCCTCGGGTGGCGCCCGATGAGGGTGTCGATGACCCCTTCGTCCTCCCTCGGCGCGCCCTTGACCACGGCGACGTATGTCCTGGACATCGTCCGCTCCTTGAGCTGGGAGGAGAGGGAGAGGCTGGCCTTGTCGTTCTTCGCGGCGATGATGACGCCGGAGGTGTCCTTGTCGAGCCGGTGGACTATCCCCGGCCGCGCTGCCCCGCCCACGCTGGAAAGCCCGCCGCAATGGGCCAGGAGGGCGTTCACCAGCGTCCCGCCGCGATGCCCCGCCGCGGGGCTCACCACCATCCCCGGCGGCTTGTTCACCACTATTACGTCGCCGTCTTCGTATACCACGTCCAATGGGATATCTTCGGGGACGGCTTTTTCGGGGGGAGCGGGGGGTGGGATGAAAACCTCTATCTCGTCGGCTTCCCTGACCTTCTCGGAGGCGGAGTGGACCGTCTCTCCGTTGCGCTTCACGAACCCGTCCGCGATGAGCTTCTGGGCGCGGGAGCGGGTGAGGCTAAGCCCGGCCCCGGCCAGGAACCTGTCTATCCTCTGTCCGGCGCTCTCGGCCCCGACGATCATCGCAAGGGATGGCGCTTTCTGTTTCTGAAGTAGAAGTAGACCGCCGCGGCGAATGCGAACACGGCGATTATCTGCGAGGTGGAAGCCAGCCCGCCGAAATAGACCCCCCGCGGATCGCCCCTGAAAATCTCTATCGTGAACCGCCCCACGGCGTAGAGCCCCACCCATATCCAGAGTATCTGTCCCCTGAAGCTCCGCCACGGCCTGATCGCCGTCAGCAACGCGAACAGCGCGAACTCGTTCGCCGCGGAGTAAAGCTGCGTGGGGTGAAGCGGTATTCCCAGCGGGGCGATGGAATGCGGATCGTGGAAGGTGACCGCCCAGGGGACACTTGTCTGCTTGCCGTAACAGCATCCCGCGAAAAAGCAGCCCAGCCTCCCGATGGCGTGCCCCAGCGCCGCCCCGGGCGCGGCGACGTCGCCAAAGGCCCACAGATCCAGCCTGTACCGCCGGACGCTGAAAATCACGGCGATAGCGGCCCCCACGAACCCGCCGTAAAAGACCAGGCCGCCTTCCCACAGCTTGAAAACGTCGATGGGGTTTTCCAGGTAATAGTCGAGATTGATCGCCACGTAAAAGATTCTCGACCCGATGACCGCCGCCAGGATCATCCAAAACGCGGTGTCGTAGACGGACTGCGGGTCCATCCCCTCCCGGCGCGCAAGCCTCGCCGACCAGGCTATCCCCAGCAGAAAGCCGGACGCCACCAGCAGGCCATAGGTGTAAAGCGTTATGGGACCTATCTCTATGAGTACCGGGCTCATGATTTCATTCTTAACATATACAGTGGCGAGCCTGAATCAAAACACGCGGGCCGGGGATTGTCAATCCATCGAAAGCAGGATTTTAAGCGTCCCGCCCTCGCCCGCTTCGCGCAGCGCTCTCTCCCCCTCGCCAAGCGGCAAAACGGCGGACACCAGGGGGCGGGGGTTCACGCTCCCGTCCTCGAGCGCCCTCAACGCCTTCCCGAAAGGCCCGCAGCGCGACCCGACGAGGGACACCTCGTCTATCACCAGCCGGTTGAGGTCGAACGGCCCGCGTTGGGCCACGGTTGTCTTCAAAACGATCGTCCCGCGGGGTTTTACCAGCCGCATGGCGTCCTCCAGCCCCGAAGGCGACCCCGTCGCTTCCACCACCACGTCGAACAGCGATTCGGCCCCGGCCATATCCACCGAAAGGGCCGTTGTCACGTTTTCGCCTTCAAGGAGCCCGAGCTTTTCAGGATGACGCCCCACGGCCGTGACGGCGCCGCCGGACAGGGCAAGAGCCATCGCCGCAAGAAGCCCCAGCTTCCCGTCGCCAAGGACGGCCACGCTGGCGCCATCGGCCGGCCCGATCTGCTCCACGGCCTGAAAAGCCGCCGCCAGCGGCTCGGTGAAAACCGCCGCCTCATCGGGGATGGCATCGGGGACGATGTGAAGGTTCTCCACGGGCAGCGCCAGCAGCTCGGCGAACGCCCCGTCCTTGCCCATGATCCCCATCACGGTCCTCTCCGGACAATGGTTCTTAAGACCTTCCCGGCAGAACCGGCAAGACCCGCAGGCGATGTTTATCTCCCCCACGACGCGCCTGCCGACGAGGCTTTCATCCGGCGCCCTCAAAACCTCCCCCACGAACTCGTGGCCCAGGACGCCTTGAAAAGTCATGTAGCCTTTCGCAAGCTGTATATCCGTGTCGCACACTCCCGCCAGGATCGGGCGGATCAGCGCCTCGCCCTCTTTGGGCTGCGGCGCGGGATGGTCTGTTACGAACCGGACGCCGCCGTCCAGGACAAGCGCCCTCATGAGCGGGGCGTCATGGGAAGGTCAGGTCGGAGGCGGTGTGGATGGTTATCCTGGTCTCCTTGAACTGCCTGCTCCGCGAGCCGTCCTTGAGCGTCTCCACGGAGAGCTCCAGCACATCGTTGAAAAGCAGCGTTATCACGTCCCCCGTGGGCGACTCGCGGGTGACCTTCACCGAGGATATCCGGTTGTAGGAGTCCAGGTATATGTCCACGCCCAGGAGCCTTCGGATATCCCCGGGGCCTATGTAGGTGGAGTCTATCCCCCAGGCCGTGGGCTTGCCCTCCTCCGTGTACGGCCGGGAGAGGGTGATCTTGAGCTGGGTGACCTTCGCCACCGTCTCGGAAAGAACCTCCGCCCCAGCCGGAGCCCCGGAAAGGGCGAGCGCCACAAGCGCCGCCGCCAGGGCCGATAACGCTTTTTTTCTCATCATGTTCCGTTGTGTTGTCATCTTATTTCACGTGAAAATAGTTCGCCGGCGTCTGGCTGGCTATGTAATCCACCGCCTTTACGATGCAGACCCGGATGGCCTTCTCCATCGGCGTGTTCTCGTACCCGGCCAGCAGGAAGGGGACAGGCACGCCGCCGATCGCCCCGCCGAGGCCGCCGCTCCAGTCCGTGGAGTTTCCCTCCACCGTCGCCATGGCCACGATGCGGCCAGTTCTGGCGTCGGTCACCTTCACATCGATGGCCATGTATGCCCTCTTCGCCCCCGCGCCAAGGCCCATGAACGCGCCGCCGCCCAGCGGCACGCCGACGCCGCCGAAGCCGCCGCCAGCGTCGGCCTTGAAGGCCGTCACCGCGCCGGAGACCAGAAGCTCCGCCCCCTCAAGCTCGCCTATGGGCGCGGAGGTCCCCTCCTTCACCCTGCCGGATGCGCCAAGGTCCTGCTCCTCCATCACGTCACCTATGTCCGTCCTGTCCAGCATGATGAAACGGTTGCTGTGGAACATGGCGCTCGTGAGCATGTCGGCCATCCCCTGCCCCAGCTCGTTGTGGCCGGAGGCGGACTTGTTTACGAACTTGGTGACCGCCACCCGCGCCTTCGGCCCGTCGTAGGGCTCCATCTGGGCCTGCTGGATGCTTGGCCCGCCGGAGCTTGTCACCGTCGCCGTGGTCTGGCTGGATGCGCATCCAAAGGCGATCGTTAAAACCGCCACCGTCAAAAGCCCACGCGTTGCATGTCTCATCTTCCCTGTCAGACCTCCAAGCTCAGGCGCCGCGGCTTCCGGGCGCGGGCGCGGGTTTTTTCGCTTTCATGTCAGGATAAATATAAACCTTTTTCCCCATTATAAGCCAATAGACGCATTGTTCGGCAAACGCCCAGCGCAAAAGCTCTTGCGAGGCGGACGCGGCGTGTTAATCTGGTAGAATTCATTTACATCCTTGTTAAGAGCGCGCATGGATTTCACGGCTTCATACCAGGCCGCGCACAGGCGGAAGGCTTCGGCCCCCGCCATTTTTCTGTTTTTTGTGGATTTTTTTATGGACGAGGAGAAGATCAGGCTCACGACCCTGGCCAAAGCCGGCGGTTGAGGCTCCAAGCTGGGTCCGGAGGACCTGAAAAAAGCTCTCGGACGGATTGACTGGCCCGACGACCCCGACCTTTTATACGGCTCCGGGATCGGCGACGACGCAGGTGTGTACAAAATGAGCGAAAGCCTGGCGCTAGCGCAAAGCGTTGATATCCTTACTCCTATAGTGGATGACCCGTACATGTTCGGCCGCATCGCGGCGGCGAACTCGCTGGCGGACATCTACGCCGTCGGCGCCCGGCCGTACACGGCGCTCAACATACTCTGCTACCCGCGAAAACTCGGGATGGATATAGTCGCCCAGATACTGCGCGGCGGCGCCGACACGGTGGCGGAGGCGGGGGCGGTACTCCTCGGCGGGCACAGCATGGAGGATGACGAGCCCAAGTACGGCCTCGCCGTCACGGGCCTTGTGGATCCCGCGAGGATGATAACCAGCGGCGGGGCGCGGCCGGGCGACGCGCTCATCCTCACCAAGAAGATCGGAACGGGGATACTGAACAAGCTGATAAAATCCAGGAAACCCCCGAAAGGCGCTCCCCCGGCAAGGGTACACGACGAGGCGGCCGAGTCCATGGCCAGGCTGAACAAGGCCGCCGCGGAGGCGATGATCGAGCATGGCGCCAACGCCTGCACGGACGTGACGGGGTTCGGCCTCCTCGGCCACGCGGCGAACATGGCGGGCGCATCGGGGGTCCGGATCGTCATAAACTATTCCGCCGTCCCCATGTTCGACGGAGTGGAGACCCACGCCACGGCCTGCTCCAGGGGCGCCTGCGAACGCAACCGCGAAGGGGTGGAAAAAGCGCTCACCGCCGCGCCGGGCCTGGACAAGAACAAGCTGATGGTCATGCTGGACCCGCAGACCTCCGGCGGGCTCCTGATATCCGTTCCCGGCGAGAAGGCCGAAGCCCTCGTCAAAAAACTGCGCGAAGGCGGCGACGAGGTCTCCACCGTCATCGGCCGCGTGGAGGAGGGCCCGCCGGGGACGGTCGAAGCGCGGCCATAGGCTGTTGGACTGGCCGGGCGCGCTCTGCCATAATAATCGCCGGAAAAACCGTTTCTTCCACATCTTTCACGAAGCTTGAGCGCGTTGAAAAAGTATTTGAACACGTACGTGGCGCCTTTCCTCGCCGCCGCCTTCATATACGCCATCAGCAAAACGCTCAAAATCCACGAGGTGGGAAAGGAGACGGAAAAAAAACTTACCGAGCGGGGGGAGACGATCATATACGTCTTCTGGCACGGCAGGCTCTTTTTCTGCCCCCACTATTACAGGATACGCGGCCTCCGTCCGGCCGCCGACTACCAGATACTCGCAAGCCCCAGCGCGGACGGCGAGGTGGTCGCAAGGACGTTGAAGCTTTTCGGATACAGCGTGGTACGCGGCTCGTCGTATAAAAGCGCCCGTAAAAGTCTCATGGAGTTAAAGCGCGCCGTGGAGCGGGGGCTGCCGGCGGCCCTGATCGGCGACGGCTCCCGCGGGCCGATATACAAGCTGCAGCCGGGCTCGCTGATGCTGTCCAAGCTCACCGGCTGTCCGGTGCTGCCCTTCACTATGTCCTTCTCGTCATACTGGACGCTGAAAAGCTGGGACAGGATGATGATCCCAAAACCCTTCTCGAAAGCCGTCGTCATCTACGGCGAACCCGTCCGCGTCCGCCGGGACGCGGACTCCGCCGCCCTCGAGAAAACGCGCGCCGAGCTGGAGGCGGCCATGCGCTCCATGACGGAGAGGGCGGACTCGTATTTCGAAAAGGAGACGCCATGACCGGCGCGCTCTACGGCCTCGCGTCCCGCGCGGGGTACGCCCTCGCCTCGCCGTACATCGCCTGGCGGTTGTTGACGCGTCCCGAATACCGGGAAAATTTTCGGCAAAGGCTGGGGCTTGGGTTGCCGCGGTATGAGCGGAGAACCATCTGGATCCACGCCGTATCGGTGGGCGAGGCGGCGGCGGCGGAGCCTGTCGCAAGGCATATAAAGGCCCGCGCCCCCCAGGTCAATATAGTCCTCACCGTCACGACTCCTTCAGGAAGAGGCGTGGCGGAAAAGAAGCTGTCCGCGATCGCGGATATCCACTATTTCCCCTATGACCTGCCCGGCGCGGCGCGGAGGGCGGCGCGGGCCTTCAACCCCGGGCTCTTTTTCATGATCGACACGGAGATATGGCCCGGCGTCATCGCCGCCGTCCGGGAGCATGGCGGCGCCGTGGCCATCGTCAACGGCAGAATTTCAGACAGGTCGTATCCGCGCTACAGGCGGATGAGATGGTTTTTCCGGGACGTGCTCTCCAACGTTGACCTTTTTCTCATGAGAACGAGGGCGGACGCGGACAGGATCATCGATATCGGCGCGGATCCTGGGCGGGTGGAGGTGGGGGGCGACCTGAAGTTCGACGGCATGGCGGAAGAGACGGCGGACCGGGCGGCCTTGAGAAAATCGCTCGGCCTTGGCGAGGATGAGAAGGTCGTCCTGCTCGGCAGCGTCCACGAGGGGGAGGAGGCGGCCATCGCCGCGGCCGTCGAGGCCATCGAAAGGGCGGGCGCGGGAAGGCTGGTGATAGCGCCAAGGAGGATAGAAGACATCGGCTGGATAGAACACGCCCTGCAAGGCTCCGGGCTGCGCGCCGTCCGCAAAACCTCCATGCCGCCCGCGCCGGAGCCGGACGGGGCCGCCGTCCCGGTCATCGACACTTTCGGCGAGCTCAAAAAGCTATACGCGGCGGCGGACGTTGTCTTCGTGGGGGGCAGCCTGATAGACCACGGCGGGCAGAACCCATTGGAGCCGGCCGCCGCCGGGGTCGCGCCGGTCTTCGGCCCGTCGATGAGCAACTTCCGCGGCGCGGCCTCGGCCCTGCTGGAAGCGGGTGGGGCTTTCCAGGCGGCTTCGGGGGCGAAGCTTTCCGAAAGGCTCGCCGATTTGCTGAAAGACGGGGACAAACGGCGGCGGGCCGGGGAGGCGGCAAGGGAAGTGGTGGAAAGAAACCGGGGCGTGGCGGCGAAGGCGGCGGAGCGGTTGATCGCCCTGTACAGAGGCTGATGGACGCGCGGCGGATCGCGGAATTCGCGGAAAGGGCCACAGGCGCCAGGGCGCTGAAGGCCGTCCCCCTGGCGGGGGACGCCTCGGCGAGGAGATACTTCCGTGTCTTTTTCGAGGACGGCGGCTCCGTCGTCGTCATGGCCGCGCCTGACGAGGAATCCGCCGCGGCCTTTTCGGAGATGACGGGGCTGATGCGGCGTCTCGGCGCGGACACTCCTTCCATCCTCGGCGCGCAAGGGGCGCTGCTCGCGCTGGAAGACCTCGGCGACAAGCTGCTGCAACGGGCCGCGGCGGAGATGGGCGAAGATGAGCTGATGGCCGTCTACAGGAGGGTCATAGACGATCTCGCGGCCTTTCAGGACAACGCCGCCGGGACGATGGACCGGCGCCATCCATGCTTTCGCCTGGCCTTCGACGAGGAAAAGCTGATGTGGGAAGCGGGGTTCACCGGAGAACACTTCCTTCGAGGGTATCTCGGCGCGAGGCTTTCCGCCGAGGATGAGTCGGCGCTCGATGCGGAATGGAGGCATGTGGCCAGCAAGCTCGCCGAGAGGATGGAGACGCTCGCGCATCGGGACTTTCACTCAAGGAACATAATGCTCAAAGAGGAGCGGCTCGTGTGGATCGACTACCAGGACGCCCGGATGGGCAGACGGCTTTACGACCTGGCCTCGCTGCTTTACGACCCATACGTGGAGCTTGGCCGGGAGGCGAGGGGGGCGCTGGCGGATTACTATTACCGGAAGCTTTCAGACAAGGACGCGGCGCCGTGGGGGCGCGGCGAATTCTCCCTGCTGCTGGATTTCTCCGCCGCACAGAGGATATATAAAGCCCTTGGGACCTACGGCTACCAGTCCTCCGTCATGGGCTCAAGGGTTTACGAAGAGTACATTCCCCGCGCGTCGCGGACGCTGATGGAGATTCTGGAGACAGTCCCCGCTCTCGCGCCGCTTCACCGGCTTTTGCGCGGTCTTTTGCCGTCCTGAGCCTTTTTTTCCGCCACCACCCTGTTGTCCGTCAGCCTTTTGCCGCCGACTCTCGCCGCCGCGTAGATGAGGGTTTTCCCACCGCGGACGTCCTCCCGCAGCGTGTCCGCGTCCACCACGGCGGCGTGTTCGACGTTTGCGAGAGGCTCCGACTCGATCATGGCGGCGAGGTCTTCGGAGAGTTTTTTCCTGTCCCCCTCGCCCTTCCTTATCCTGCGCTCTATCTCCTTCAGCGAGTTCGGTATGACGAGCGCGGCCTTTCGCTCCTCCTTTGAAAGCTGGCTGTTCCTCGACGACAGGGCAAGGCCGTCCCTGGCCCGCCTCGTCGGGACGGCGACGATCTTCACGGGGAAGTTGAGGTCTTCGGTCATTCTCCTGATTATGGCCAGCTGGTGCGGGTCCTTCATCCCCAAATAGGCCCTGTCCGGCTGGACGATGTTGAAAAGCTTCGCCACCACAGTTGTCACGGCGCGGTAACTCCACCTTATGGAAGCGCCCTCCAGCCTGTCCACGAGGGCCTTGACCTCCACCACGGTGTCGAAATTCTCCGGGTACATGTTCTGCGCTCTTGGGGAGAAAAGGTAGTCCACCCGCCGCTTCCTGAGGATGGAGATGTCCCGCTCGATGTCCCTTGGGTACTCACGATACGCCTTCGCCCGGAACTGTGGCGGGTTGACGAATATGGAGACGACGACGATATCGTTCTCCTTTTTCGCCCGCTGGATGAGCGCCTCGTGCCCCTCGTGCAGGCATCCCAGGGTGGGGACAAGCCCGATGGAGTTCCCCAGGATCCTCTCCCGCCTCGCGTCGATGTTCATCGCGGCTGGCTTTGTCTGGATTATCATCCTTCCCTCTTGATGAATCCGCTACAGACCGAGATGATAATCCGGCCGGGAGGACGGGGCAAGCCCGGGCTCCCGGCGCGTTTTGACGAACTCTAAAAACTTGTATAATACGCGGACTGAATGATCATGGCAGCGGGTGTTTTGATGTCGAGCATGGCGAAACCGGCCTTCCGGGTGTCTTTTCTTTTCGCGGCGGCGCTGCTCGCCGCGGCGGCCTCGATGGACGCCCGTCCCTCCGCGGCGGCCTCCGCGAAATTTTCGAAGACGCTGGCCGCGGCGCGAAAAGGCGACCCGGCGGCCCAGAACCGGCTCGGTTACATGTACGCCAAGGGTAAAGGCGTCCGGCAGGACTGGGGCGAAGCCATGAAATGGGTCAAAAAATCCGCCGCCGCAGGATACGCCAAGGCACTGTTCAACATCGGGTACATGACAGCTCTCGGCAAGGGGACGAAGAAAGACCCGGCGGCGGCGGTGGAACATTTCAAAAAGGCGGACGCCAAGGGTCTCGCGTCGGCGGGGTATTACCTCGGCCTCATGTACGCCAAAGGAGAAGGGGTCAAAAAGGACCTCGGCGAAGCGGCGAAATGGTTTTTGAAAGCGGCGAAGGGCGGCCACGCGGCGGCGAGTCTCAACGCCGGCTTCATGTACTACGGCGGCCATGGGCTGAAGCGGGACAAAAAAGAGGCCGCGAAATGGCTCAGAAAAGCGGCTGAAGGCGGCCATCCGCTGGCGAGGCCCGCGCTGGACCTCATGTGACTTTTTCAGACACCGGCTCTCCCTAACGGGCCATGCCGGCCCCTGCGGCTTGAGGCGCGGCCGGCGCAGGTATGTTAAATTGTATTGATGGGAACGGATATATCATCGCTTATACAAACCATCTCGGTGATGGCGCTGCCGGTCATACTGGCGGTGGTGCTGCACGAGGTGGCCCACGGTTACGTGGCATGGAAGAAAGGGGACGACACCGCCCGGCGCATGGGCAGACTGACCCTGAACCCTATCGCGCACATTGACCCTTTCGGGACGGTGCTGCTGCCGATCCTCTTCTATTACACCACCGGTTTTCTCTTCGCCTACGCCAAGCCCGTGCCGGTGAACTTTTTCAACCTGCGCGACCCGAAAAAAGACATGGTGTGGGTCGCCGCCGCTGGGCCGGCCACGAACATCGTCCTGGCGGTGATATCGGCGCTTTTGCTGAAAGCGGTTGGCTGGATCAGCCCGGGGGCGCTGGCGGAGGTATACTCAAGCTTCATGGGCCGCGCCTCGGGGAGCAATCACCCCGTCTTCGTGCCGATAATATACATGCTCTACTTCTCCGTGGGGCTGAACGTCATTCTGGCGGTCATAAACCTGATACCCGTCCCGCCCGCCGACGGGGGGCGCATCGCGGTGGGGCTTCTGCCGGACGAGCAGGCGCGGGCCTATTCGAAGATAGAGCCCTACGGGCTGTTCATCCTCATCTTCGTCTTGCTTTTCAACGACTACCACCACATACTTGACTGGACCATACGCCCGCTGATCGGGGCAATACTGGGGATACTGCTTTGACGAGAAGACGGCCTGACGTGACCAGAAAAAAAGTCCTGTCCGGGATGCAGACGACGGGCAAGCTCCACCTTGGCAACCTCCTCGGAGCCCTGGACAACTGGGTCCGCCTCCAGGACGAGTATGATTGTTACTACTTCGCGGCGGACTGGCACGCCCTCTCCGCCAACTACGCGGACACGGAGGAGCTGAAGGAGAACCTCATCGACCTGGGGGTCAACTGGCTGGCCGCGGGGCTGGAGCCGGAAAGGAGCGTCCTTTTCATCCAGTCGCTCATCCACGAGCACGCGGTCTTGAGCCTCCTGTTCTCCATGATAACCCCCATCCCCTGGCTCGAGCGCGTGCCGAGCTACAAGGAGAAGATGGAGCAGGTGGAAAACAGGGACCTTCACACCTACGGCTTCCTTGGCTACCCCGTCCTGCAGGCGGCGGACATCGTATTGTACAAGGCCGACTTCGTGCCGGTGGGAATCGACCAGGCGCCGCACCTTGAGCTCACCCGGGAGATCGTCCGCAGGTTCCACGACATATACGGCCGGAAGGTTTTTGTCGAGCCGCGGGCGCTGATGAGCGAGGTGCCGAAGCTGCCGGGGCTGGACGGGCGCAAGATGAGCAAGTCCTACAACAACGCCATATACCTTTCGGACACAAAGGAGGAGATGGCGGCGAAAATAAAGGACATCATCACCGACCCGGCGAGGATACGAAAGACCGATCCCGGCGACCCTGAAAAGTGCGTCGCATGGTCATTCCACAAGGTTTTTTCATCGCCGGAGGAAAACGCCCTGACGGAAAAGGAGTGCAAAACCGCCGCCAGGGGGTGCGTCGCCTGCAAGAACATCCTGGCCGAGAACGTCTTCAAAAGGATAGGCCCCCTGCTCGAAAAGCGGGAGCGCTGGGGCGCGCGGAAAAAGGACGTCCTGGACATCCTGCTTGAGGGCACGGAAAAGGCCCGCGCGATCGCCAGGGAGACCCTCGCCGAAGCCGAGGCGGCGGTGAAAATCGACATCGTGAGTCTTGCGGAAAAAGCCGGGTTGAAGGCAAAATAAAATATCGCCGGACAGGCGGCGGGTTTTGCGAAAACATGGGCTGGATCATGAGGCAAAAGACACTATCCGTGGCGGCGGGTTTTTTAATTCTGCTGGCCTGCGGGGCCGCCGCGGCCTCCGTCGATCCTGAAAGCTTTTTCGAGCCCACCTTCAACGACCTCCCCGAGGAACTGGCCATGGCCGAAAGCGAGGGCAAGCGGCTCGTGATAATGTACGAGCAGGAGGGATGCCCCTTCTGCTGGAAAATGCGCCGGGACGTGCTGAATCGCGAGGAGGTACACGACTACTACCACCAGCGCTACAGGATCATCCAGATGGACATCAGGGGCTCGCTTTCGGTGACGGACTTTGACGGCGAGGTCAGGACGCAGAAGGAGTTCTCGATCGGGCAGAACGTGCGCCACACGCCGGTGTTCATATTCTACGACGAGAACGGCAGGGAGCTTCACCGCCTGATAGGGTTTTACAGCAGGGAGGAGTTTTTGCTGGCGGGGGAATACGTGGAGTCCGGCGCGTACCAGGATGAGGATTTTTTTCTCTGGCTCAAGAGGCGCAAAGAGGCCGGAAACACCCGATGAACCCTTTCCGCGGCCTTGCTTTCGCGGCCGCCGTCATGATCGCGGCGGCATCCCCGGCGGCTTCGGACGCGCCTAAGGTGAAAAGCCCCGCGGACCTTGCCTTCCTCGTGGAGTACGCCCTCGACAATAGCCCCCTGTTGAAGTCACTATCCGCGGAGGCCGAGGCCAGCGCCAGCAGGACTGAAGCGGCGAGGGAGGAATGGTATCCCAGGCTGGAGGCGGCCTTCAGCCACGCGCAGGTCAGCCCCATCGCCGACTCCGGCGCCATCGACGAAACCTGGTGGAATGTCTCCGCCCGCCAGAGGATCCTTGATTTCGGGCGGACCTCCTCCATGGTCAAAAGCCTCAAGAGCCGCGAGCTGGCGCAGAAGCAGAGGGAAAAACGCGCCCGGCAGGCCCTGCAGGCCGAAGTGGCGAAGAGGTACTATGACTACCTGCTCGCCCTGGAGGCCGTGGACGTCTATCTGCAGACCAACGCCATAGCCTACGTCCACTGGGACAGGGACAGGGAAAAACACGGCGTCGGGCTGGTCTCAAGGCGCCAAATGGTGGAAAAAGAGCTTATATACAGAAGGGAAAAGCTCAACCTGACCAGCGCGGAGCAGGAAGCCGTGCTCAGGCTCAACCTTCTGCAAGAAGTCATCGGCGCGCCGGTGGGGGACTATTTCGAGGTCGAGCGCGCCCCGGAAAACCCGCCGGAGATAGACCTTCCCGGCCTTGAGGAGCTTGAGAGGGAGGCTCTCTCGAAAAGGCCCGAGATGGCCATGCTCGACGCCCGCATCGACGCCTTGCGTGCGCGGCTCGCGGCGGTGAAGTCGGAGTATTTCCCGACCGTCGAGGGCGTCGCCGAAACAGGAGACTCGTCGAGAGACCTGTTGTCGGTGAACCGCTGGAAGGTGGGGGTCGAGGCGCAGATCACCCTTTTCGACGGCTTCACCCGCGATTCGCGGATGGACGAGATCGAGGCCAGGATCCGCTCCCTGGAGTTCGACAGGGAGACACAGGCGCGGCGCGTGAGGATGGAGGTCCGGCAGGCCCACTCCAGGCTGGCCGTCGCGGAGCACAGGGTCCTTCTGGCCAAGGCGCGCATAAAAAAAGCCCAGGAAAACCTCGACTATGCCCGCTCCGAGTACGAGCTGGACCTGCTGGCGGAGCTGGGGGACGCCTTCGCCGAGTACGCCAAGGCCAGAATGTTCCAGATGAGGACAAACTTCAACCTGCGGCTCGACCTGATGACGCTGGCGCTGGCCGTGGGGGACGACCCGCTTCCGCTTGGCGTGATATCGAAACAGGAGGAGAGACAGGAAAAATGACAGGTTTTGTCAGGATGGCCATCGCAACCGCCGTTATCTCTCACTTCGCGCCGGTCTCCGCGCTGGCGGACAGCATGACGATAGTATCCCGCGTGTCGGGCGTGGTGGAGTCCATAGAAGCGCGGGAGGGTCAATTCGTCGAGAAGGGCGCGCCGCTCGCGCGGCTGGACGACGATCTGGCCAGGATCGCGGTCCGCAAGGCGCGGGCGAGGGTCAGGGCCGCGGAGGCCAGGGAGCTGGAGACGGCCCGGCATCTTGAAAGAGAGGAAATCATGATGAAACGCGGTCTCATCCCCCCTTCGGAGCTGGAGGATGCGCAGACAGCCGCGGCGGAGGCGGCGGGCGAGGCGGAGCTTGCCAGGGCGGCGCTGGAAGAGGCGGAGTTGAATCTGGAATACATGGTGGTCAGGGCTCCGGCGCCCGGAAAAGTCATAAAGGTCCACGCCTATTCCGGGCAGGTCATCAGGCTTGACGTGGAGCTTTCGCCCCTGTTCGAGATCACCCGCGCGCGCGAAGACTGACCTTCCCCGGGGCCGGGGAGCCCCTTCTTTTGCCGGAAATTTTTTAAAAACTCCGAAAGTGTCCGTAATAATCTCATTGAACAGCTACGGCCATATCAGGGAAAAATGAAGTTCAAGCTTCGCATACCAAAAAGAGGATGGACGCTGATCCACCTTGCGTTGCTTTTGTGGGCGGCGTGGATAGCGGCCGGGATCGTGGACGGGATCATCTCCGGCGCCACAACCACGGCGGCGCCCCGCAGGCCCGCCGCCCCGGAAAGGAGCGTGGCGAAGGTCTCCTTCGAGCCCGCGCCGGATTACTCCTACATATTGAAAAGAAACATCTTCAACTCCTCCCAGAGTCCGGGGGAGAGCGGGAGCCTCGAGGCGCAGGGAGCGTCCCCGGACGCCCTGGACGATGGGCTTTCCCCGGAAAGCGCGCCGAAAACGCCGCTGGGCCTCAAGCTGATCGGCACCGTCACAGACCTTCTGGACGAGCTTCGCTTCGCCGTCATAGAGATCACCAAAACAGGCGAGCAGCGCCTCCTGCGGAAAAACGGCGAGATACTCGGGGCGAGGATAATACGGATCGAGCGCAACAGGGTTTTCCTGGAACGGCAGGGAACGGTGGAGGCGCTGGGGGTGGACTTCGCCGGAGAAGACAAAAGGCACGGGCAAAAGATGGCGTCGCTGACGCCCGCCGCCGGTCTCGGAGGCCCGGGCGTCCGAAAAATATCCGAGGGGGAGTTCATGATCTCCAAGCGCTTCCTGGAGTCCAAGCTCAAGAACATGAACAGGCTTTTGACCAAGGCGCGGGCTATCCCCAACATAAACAAGGACGGCGTCACCGACGGCTTCAAGGTTTTCTCCATCAAGAAAGGCTCGATTTTCGACAAGATAGGTTTGAAAAACCACGACGTCATCAAAAGGATAAACGGCGTGGAGCTCGACTCCGCCGAGAAGGGCCTGGAGCTTTTCCAGGCCCTGCGAAACGAGACGAACTTTGAGGTGGACCTTGTCCGCAACGCAAAGAAAACGAGCATGAGGTTTACTATCCAATGACAAGTGTCAGGACTTTCGGTCTGTTCGTGATTGTCGCCTTATCCGTCCTGCCCCCGGGGCCGAAGGCCTCCACGGCCCAGGATACGCTGTCGTCCCCCGCAAGCCGGGAGGCCGCCGCCACGCCTCCGCTGCCCAAGCCCGGGGAGAAGGTGAACATAGACTTCAACGAGGCGGACATCAAGGTGGTGGCAAAGTTCATAGCCGAGCTGACGGGCCGCAACTTCGTTATCGACGAGAAGGTCCGCGGCAAGGTGACCATCATCTCCCCGAAAAAGGTGACCGCCGAGGAGGCCATGAGGGTCTTCGAGTCCACGCTGGAGGTCTACGGCTACACGCTGGTGGAGGCGGGGGCTGTGACAAAGATAATCCCCGCCACGGAGGCCCGCCAGCGCGGCTCGTTCACCACGAAGCCCAGCCAGCCCGGCGACAGGATGGTGATAAGGCTCATACCCTTGAAGTACGTCAAGGCTGACGAGATGGTGAACATCCTGCGCCCACTGGTGCCGCCTTACAGCTACATCACCGCCTATTCCAGCACAAACACACTTATCCTGGCCGACTACGAGTCCAACGCGGCCAAGATAGTGGGCATCACCGAAAGGCTGGACGCCCCCGGCCACGAGGAGGTGGTCAGCGTCGTTCACCTGAACTACGCCGGGGCTAAGGAGACGGCGGAAAAGCTGGAGAAACTCTACGGCGACGGCGGCAGGAAACTGGCCCAGCGCGGGCGCCCCTCCCCTCCCGGCGCCCCCCCTGGAGCCCAGGAGGCGGGGGAGCCGCAGATCATACCGGATGACAGGATAAACGCCCTCATCGTGGTGGCGAGCAGAAAACAGACCGACCAGATAATCTCCCTCATAGAACAACTCGACATCAAGCCGCCCGTGGGAAGCCGCAGGATCAACGTCTACTACCTGAAAAACGCCGACGCCGAGGAGATCGCCAAGGTGCTCAACAACATAACCGGCGAGAAAGGCGCCGCCGCGCCAGGAAAGCCCGGCCAGCCGCCCACGGGGGCGGTGCGGCTGGGGGGTGAAGTAAGCGTAACTCCCGACAGGGCTACGAACTCGCTGGTTATCACGGCTTCCGTGGAGGATTACGAGACCCTTACGGAAGTGATCGAAAAGCTGGACACGCGCCGAAGCCAGGTCTTCGTGGAGGCGCTCATAATGGAAGTGACCACGGACAAGACGCGCCAGTTCGGCGTCGAGTGGCGGACAACCTCCAACTTCACCGAGTCCGGCGTCCAGGGGATAGGTGGAACCAACTTCGGGAACATCAACACCGTCGCCCAGGACCCCCTCTCCGCGCCGCCGGGCCTGACCATCGGCGTGGTGGACGGAGTGATAAGCTACGCCGGCAAGGAGTTTCTGAACCTGGGAGCCTTGATCCACGCCCTCCAGGCCGAGACGGGGATAAACATTCTGTCCACGCCCAACATCATGACAACCGACAACGAGGAAGCGGAGATCATGGTGGGGCAGAACGTACCCTTCGTCACCGGCCAGTCCCAGAGCGCCGGGGGCACGACCCTTACCACGATAGAGCGCAAGAACATCGGCATCACCCTGAGGATAACGCCGCAGATATCGGAGTCCGACAACGTCAAGCTCAATGTCTACCAGGAGATATCCTCCATAGCCCCCACACAGCTTGAAAAGGCCAAGGACCTCATAACCTTCACCAGGTCCGTGAAAACCACGGTCATAGTGCACGATGAACAGAACATAGTCCTCGGCGGGCTTATCCGGGACGACACGAACGACTCGGAATCCAAAGTCCCCGGCCTGGGCGACGTGCCGCTTTTCGGCTGGCTGTTCAAGGCCAAGTCCAAGAAAAAACAGAAGACGAACCTGCTCGTCTTCCTCACGCCCCATATAATCAGAAGCGACACCGACGTGGACAGGATAACCAGCCAGCGCTCCGAGCTCATGGAGATGGCGCCGGAGGCGGGAGAGTTCGGCGGGGCTGTGCAGGAGAGGAAAAACGGAACGCCGGCCCCGGAAGAGGAGGAAAAGGCCGGGGACGACGACTCCCCCGGTATATGGGAAGACCCGCTGACGTTCTGAGGCCATGGAGAACGATACGCCAAAAACGCAGACAAACGGCCGGGAACGGCGCCCCGCGGGGATGAGCCGCGGCGAGCTGGCCGCGCTGGCGGAGAGGCTCGGCTATGAATGGCTGGACGATATCGACGTCGAGGAGCTGGACCTCGACCTTTTCTCCAGAACGTCCTTCCAGTTCGCGCGGGCCAGCCTGGTCTTGCCGCTCAGGGAAGAGGAGGCCGAGCTGGTCGTGGCGACGGCGCGCCCGCTGGATGTCCAACCGCTGGACGATCTGCGGCTGCTTTACGGGAAGCCGGTGAAAATAGCCGTGGCGGACGAGCAAACGCTGACGGACGCCATAAACAAAGCATACGACATGTCCGCCAACACCGCCAGGGAGATCATAGACAACATCACCGAGGAGGAGGACATAAACCAGCTCGTCCACGGCCTGCCGGAGGACCTGCTGGAGACCTCCGAGGAGGCGCCGGTCATACGCCTGGTCAACTCCGTCCTGGTCCAGGCCGCAAAGGAGAGGGCCTCGGACATACACGTGGAGCCATACGAACGCGACCTGGTGGTGCGTCTGCGCGTGGACGGCTCCCTGCGGGACGTGGCCCATCCGCCGAAGAGCCTGCAGCCGCTCATCGTCTCAAGGATAAAGGTCATGGCCGGGCTGGACATCGCCGAGAAACGCCTGCCCCAGGACGGCAGGCTCAAGATAGTGATCGCCGGAAAGGATATCGACATCAGGATAAGCGTCATCCCCACGTCCCACGGCGAACGGGTGGTCATGCGCCTTCTGGACAAGTCGTCCATGCTCCTTGGATTCAAAAACATCGGCATGAAAGGGCAAGTCGAAAAAGATTTCAAAAAACTCATCCAGGCGCCGCACGGGATCCTCCTCGTCTGCGGCCCGACAGGCTCCGGCAAGACCACGACGCTGTACACCGCCCTGAGCCACATAAACTCCCCCGACAAGAACATAATCACCGTGGAGGACCCTGTCGAGTATCAGCTGAAGGGAATTGGCCAGATGCAGGTGAACACGAAAATAGGGCTGACCTTCGCCTCCGGCCTTCGCTCGATCCTCAGGCAGGACCCGGACATCATCATGGTCGGCGAGATACGCGACCTGGAGACGGCCCAGATAGCCGTCCAGGCGTCGCTGACGGGTCACCTGGTCTTCTCCACCCTCCACACCAACGACGCCGCAGGGGCCGTCACGAGGCTGGAGGACATGGGGATAGAGCCTTTTCTGATATCGTCCTCCCTGCTCGGCGTGATGGCCCAGAGGCTGGCGCGCGTCCTCTGCCCGGCGTGCCGCAGACCATACAAACCAGAGCCGGAGCATCTCCGGGAACTGGGGCTGAGTCCCGCCTTCGCCCCCGCCGGCGCGGTCTTCCATCATCCCGCCGGGTGCGAAAAGTGCGCCGGGTCGGGCTACAGGGGGCGCGTGGGGATATTCGAGCTTCTCATGGTGGACGAGAATATCCGCTCGCTGATCCTGAAAGGCGCCGACGCCACGGGTATAAGGAAAACGGCCGCTGGAAAAGGATTCAGGACCATGCGCGAATACGGGGCCTCCCTGGCCCTGGAGGGGGTAACATCGCTGGAAGAGGTCGCCCGCGTCACGGCGGACGCTGACTGAGGTTTTTGTCATGGCGGTATACGAGTACCAGGGATACGACACGAAAGGCAAAAGAGCCTCCGGCGTGGTGGACGCCGAGAGCCCCAGGGTGGCCAGAATGAAACTGCGCCGCCAGGGGATCCTCGCCTCGAAGGTGACCTCCGCCTCCGAAAAAAGCGGCATCCTCAAAAGCCCCGTCGGCGCCCTTTTCAGCAGAATAGGCGCGAAAGACCTGGCCGCCTTCACGCGGCACTTGTCCACACTGCTGGCGGGAGGGCTGACCCTCGTGGACTCGCTCGACTCCCTGCGCGAGCAGACCCAGAACACCGCCTTCAAAAAAGTGGTCACGGACATCCGCGACAACGTGGCGCAGGGGTCGTCGCTCGCCGACGCGCTCTCAAGGCATCCCGGCCAGTTCGACGCGCTGTACGTGAACCTCGTCCGCGCGGGCGAGGCCACCGGGGCGCTGGACCGGACGCTGCGCAGGCTGGCGGAGTTCAACGAGGAGAGGCTCAAAAGCAGGCGCAAGGTGACGGCGGCGATGATATACCCGGCCATCATGACGGTGGTGGGGGCCGGCGTCCTGCTTTTCCTGCTCGCCTCCGTAATGCCGAAGATACAGACCATATTCGAGGACACCCGCCAGGCCCTGCCCCTGCCGACGGTTTTCCTGCTGTGGTTGTCGGATTTTCTGGCGTCCTGGTGGCCAGGACTCGTCCTGGCGGCGGCCCTTTCGGCCTACGGCCTGCGCCGGTATGCCAGGACGGAAAAGGGCCGGGCGAGGATGGACAGGGCGCTCTTGCGCCTGCCTCTTTTCGGGGAGCTTGTCCGCGCGGCGGCGATAGCGCGCTTCTCCAGGGCGCTGTCCACGCTGCTGGCGGGGGGCGTGACGCTGGTGGAGGCGATGCGCGTTACGGGGCGGATCGCCGGCAACACGCAGCTCAGGGAAGCCATAGACCAGGCCATCGTGAACATCACCGAAGGGGAGGCGATGGCGGACCCCTTCAGGCGCTCGGGCCTTTTTCCCCCGCTGGTGACGCAGATGATAGACGCCGGCGAGCGCTCCGGGTCGCTCACGGAGATGCTGGAGAAGATAGCCGACGCCTACGACTTCGAGGTGGAAACCAGCGTGGCGACGCTGACGTCGCTCGTGGAGCCGGCGCTGATCCTTGTCATGGGCGGCGCGGTCGGCTTCATCGTGATGGCGATACTGCTCCCCATATTCGAGCTGAGCCAGCTTACGGGATGAAACTAGCATGAGGATGGAAAAGTGATGAGAAGAAAAAACGCCGTGAAAAACTCCGGTTTCACGCTGATCGAGGTGCTTGTGGTGGTGGTCATCCTCGGCATCCTGGCGGCGGTGATCGTCCCCAGGATAATGGGCAGGCCCGAGGAGGCCCGGCGAACGAAGGCGGCCGTGGACATAAGGTCCATAGAGACCGCCCTCAGCCTTTATAAAATAGACAACGGCATATACCCCTCCACCGAGCAGGGGCTGTCCGCCCTGGTGGAAAAACCGGCCACTGGCGAGATACCCAGGAAATGGCGCGAGGGAGGGTACCTCGACAAGATCCCGAAAGACCCCTGGGGCGCCGAGTATGTCTACCTCTCCCCCGGCGCCCACGGGGACTATGACCTCTCCTCCTACGGCGCCGACGGCGAACAGGGGGGCGAGGGCCGGTACGCGGACATCAACAACTGGGAGATCGAGTGATTTTTCATGCGAAGACGTGGAGGGTTCACCCTCATAGAACTGATAATCGTGATGGTCATCATCGGCGTCCTGGCCGGGATGACGATACCGCGGCTGCCGGACGTCACCGCCTCCAGGCTCAAGTACGCGTCGCGGAGGATCGCCGGGACCATCACCTATCTTTACGACCGCGCGGCGGGCGCCCAGCTCGTCCTGCGGCTGACATTCGACATGGAGAAGAACGAGTACTACGTCTCCCTTCTGAACACCGAAAACCAGTTCGAGGAGACCTCCTTCGCCTTCGCCAAAAGGAAGAGCCCGCCCTGGAGCGTGAGGGTGACCGGCGCGACGACGGCCACGCAGGGGGAGGTCGCCAAAGGCAAGGCGGTGGTCCATTTCTTCCCCAGCGGATACGTGGAGCCAGCCGTGATCCATCTCGAAGACAACGCCGGGAACGAGATGACGCTCATAACCCACCCTCTCACCGGCAGGGTGAGGATACTGGAGGGATACCATGACGTGGAAAGGCCGCAAGCTTGACGGAAAAGGCTTCACGCTGCTGGAGATCATGGTTTCCCTGACGATCCTGTCCATAGCGCTGGTTACGCTGCTGGCGGCGCAGAACAGGGCGCTGATCATGAACGCCGAGGCCAGGACGCTCACCGACGCGGTGACCCTGGCCAGAGAGGAGATGGAGAGGCTCCACATCGAGCCCCTGCCGGAGCCGGGCGTATCGGACAGCAAAAAGAGGGACGACTACCCCGCCTTCGAGTGGCGGACGGAGATCACACAGACCCCCTTCGAGAACGTGTGGGAGGCGCGGCTTCACGTCTATTACGCCGGCGAGGAGGAGGGGCGGAGCCTCTTTTCCCTGCGGACATACGTGGAGAGGGAAAGAGAGGAACGGCTGTGAACCGGAAAGGCTTCACCCTCCTTGAGGCGCTGGTGGCCTCGGCCATCCTCTCCCTCATCGCCGCCATGGTCTTCGGCGCGTTCAGGGGCGCCCTCGAGGCCGGAGCGGGCGAGGAGGAGCGCTCGGAGCTTTACCACACCTCGAGGTTTATCATCCGCAAGCTCACCGAGGACCTGGCCTCGGCCTCGCTCCTGCTCCATAACGCGAACGGGCGCTTCGACGGGACGGACGGCGGCGGCGAAGAGGGGGAGGCCGACGAAATACGATTCACCGGTTTCGGGCGCAGGATACTTTTCGCAGGCTACGGCTCGGACCAGGCCAGGATAGCCTGGCGCGTGGTCTCCGGGCCGGCGGACACCCGAAAAATCCTCATGCGCAGCGAGGACCCGGACGTTCTCTCCCCGTCATGGCCGGACGAGCCGGCCGAGGACCTGGACGTCACGGAAAAGCTGCGGTCGTTCAACGTCCGGTACCTTTTCAAGGGCCAATGGCGCGACGAGTTCGAGTCCGAAAAGACAAACGCCCTGCCGGAGGCGGCGCTGGTGGAGTTTGTCCTGGAGGGCGAGGATGGCCGCTCCATCGCGAAAAGCGCGCTCATCAGCGTGGGGGGGGGCGCGTCATGACGGCTCTTCGTCCGCTGGAAAACAGGGACGGCATGGCGTTGATCCTGACGATCCTGGTGGTGGCGCTTCTCACCATCACCGTGTTCGGCCTTTTCCACCACTCGTGGATACAGTCCGCCCTGGCGGCCTCTTTCCGCGACGAGACGAAGGCGCTCTACGCCTCCCGCGCAGGCCAGATGGCGGCCCGGCTCATCCTCGTGGAGGACGCGAAAAACAACATACCCCGCGACGCCCTGACGGACGAGTGGGCCCAGGGGGCGATCCCCATACCCTTCGGCGAGGGGGAGTACGTCTTCGTGACGATGATGGACGAGTCCGGCAAGCTCGACCTTAACCAGCTCACCTCCGGCCGGGGCTACCCGGCGCCCCGGTGGATAGAGATATTCCGCAGGCTGCTCGTCCTCCTGGAGCTGGACCCCGCCCTGGCCGACGCCGCCGTGGACTGGCTCGACGCGGACTCCATCCCCCTTCCCTCAGGCGCCGAGAGCCCGTATTACCAGTCGCTCAAGGACCCCTACCCGGCCAAGAACGGCAAGCTCGACTCCCTGGACGAGCTGGCGCTGGTGAAGGGCTTCGAGCCGAAGGTGATAAACAGGATCAGGCCCTACGTGACCGTATGGTCGGACGGAAGGATAAACGCGAACACTGCCCCGCCTCTCGTCCTGCTAGCCCTCGATGAAAACATGACGGAGCAGATGGCCCGGCAGATAGAGCGCGTCCGGGCGGAAAAGCCCTTCAACAGCAGGGGAGACATAAAACGCATCCCCGGCATGAAGGACATCTATCCCCGCATAGCCCTGTCCATCGACGTGAAAAGCGGCTTTTTCTCCGTGGAGTCGGCCTCCACGTTCAACGAGACGACAAAAACCATAAGGGCAGTCTACCAGCGCAGCGCCTCCGGGACGACGCCCCTCCATTACAAGGTTTACTAGGATGCCAGCCAGGTTTTTCGGAGTGGAGATCGACGCGGACCGCATCGCCGTGGCAGCGGTGGAAAAAAGGCTTCGGGGATACGCGGCGCGGGGTTTCAGAAGCGCGTCCATCGAGGGCATGAGCCGGGAGGAGGCCGCGGCGGCCCTGGCGGGCTTGATGGCGGAGCTGGACTATGACCCGGACGACCACCACGCCGCCGCCATATTCCCTGGCGGGAAGCTCTCCAGCAGGACCATTACCGTCCCGCTCACGGGACGCCGGAGAATCATGGAGACGCTGCCCTACGAGATCGAGACCGGCGCGCCCTTCGACGCGGATGAGCTGGCGCTGGATTACATCCCGCTGGAGTCGTCCGAAAAGGGAACAAAACTCCTGGCGGCGATCGCGTTGAAAAGGGACGTGGCGGATTTCCTGGATATATTCCACAGCGCCGGGATCGAGCTGGAGATGGTCATCCCCGCCCCGCAGGCCGTCCCCGCGGCGCTGGCCGCCGCGATGGAGGACGGGAAGGCGCGTCTATTTTTTCACATAGGGCGGCGCTCCACGGATATCACGTTGACAAACGACGGCCGGGCCGCCGCCTTCCACAATGCCGCCGCCGGGGAAACGACCACGGAAGCGCTGGCGGATTTTCTCGTCCTCGAGAGCGAAAGACTCAAAGAGTCCGGCCGCCGCGCCGGGCTGGACGTCGATGTCCACGAAGCGCTGGTCTCGGGAGCGGCCGCCGCGTCAAAAAGTCTCCGCGAATCCCTCGGCGAAAAGCTCGGCGCGAGGGTCGAGGCGGCGTCTTTCCCCCAGACGCCGGAGGCGGCCCCGGAGTTAGCCGCCGCCCTGGCCGGGGCGCTGGCCCTTGCCGGAGCCTCCGGAGGAGAGGTGATGAGCCTCTCCGTCGAGGGGGCGGGAAGGAAAAGACGCTTTTCGAAAGCCCGCGCCCAGGCGGCCGTGGCGGCGGGGCTGCTGGGGCTCGTGGGTCTCCTTGGCGCGGCCTCTTTCGTCGCGGAGGAGATGCGCCTGGGCAAAAAATATGAAAACCTCAAAAACACTATCCGCGCGACTTTCCACGAGGCCCTGCCGGACATCAGGAATGTCGTCTCGGAAAAACAGCAGCTCATAAACGCGCTGGCGAAGCTCGAGGAAAAATCGGAGTCCCTCGGCGCCGCGCTCGAGGAGGAGGACCCCTTCCTGGACAGACTCCTCGGCATAAGCCGCGCGGCCCCTGAGGGGGTTCGCGTGGACATCGACGAACTGGTCTACGAGCAGGAGAAGATGATCCTGTCAGGCAGGACGGAATCTTTCGAAAAAGTGGAGCTTTTGAAAGAAAGGATCGCCACGGCGCCGTGGGCCGGAAAGGTCTCCGTCGAAAGGGCCACGGCCTCGACGGCCGGAGAGGGCGTCGCCTTCCGGATAGAGGTGGAGGCGGCGCCATGAACGCTCTCGCCAGCCTGACGCCGCGTGAGCGGGTCATCGTACTGCTCGGCTCCCTCTTCGCGGTCATCGTCCTCTCCTGGATAGCTGTGTATGAGCCCGCCGCGCAACGCCATGAGACGCTGGCCAGAAAGATCGAGTCAAAAGAAAGGGAGCTTGCCGAAGTGTCCGCTCTGGCGCGAAAATACGTGAGGATGAAGGAGGGATTCGATAGGCTCAACAGGCGGCTGAAAGGCCGGCCGCGCGATTTCTCACCGCTGTCGGAGCTGGAGAGCCTCGCCGGCGGCGCCGGGGCGCGGGACAGCGTGGCCTCGATGACCCCCCTGCCGCCGCGCGATATCGAGGGATACACCGAGTCGCTCATCAAGATAGAGATGGAGAAGACGACGCTGCCGGAGCTTGTCCGCCTGCTCAAGGCCATGCGCGAGTCCGGCGCGGTCTTCCGGGTGAAAAGGGTCTCCATCAAGCCGGAATACGATGACCCGTCGAGGCTGGACGTCTCCATGACCGTCGCGGCCTACGGGGCGCCGCGATGAGACGGTTCGACATCAACTGGGGCTCCATCATCAAGGGCGCGGGCTACGCCGCCTTTTTCCTCGCGGCGCTGGCCGTCTTCGCCTACGCGAGGTTTCCCTCCTCCGCGCTGGAGGCGGCCCTGAACAGGGCGGCGGACGACTTTCTCGAAGGGGCGAAGGTGACGGACGCAAGGCTTTCGTTCCCACCAGGGATAAGGATCGGCGCCGCGTCGCTGCCAATCTCCGGCGGCGGGACGCTGGCCGCCGGCCCTATCAGTGTAAAGCCGCTGTATCTTCCCATCGTCATGGGCGGCCTTGGAGCAGACGTTTCGGCGGGGCTTCTCGGCGGCGAGGCTTGGATTCGAGGAAAGATCGCCGGGAAGGAAAGGGAGGAGATATCCGTCAAAATAAGGATGGAAGGGATCGACCCGGGAAATCTCGAGGTGTGGGAAGGCTTCCCCTGGGGCAGGCTGAGCGGCAAGGTCAGCGCCGAGGGCGCCCTCAGCATCGTAGAGGGCGACTTGTTCAAAAGCCGTGGCAAGCTCTCCGCCACGCTCTCGGAAGGGATGTTAACGCTAAGCGGCGCGCTGCTTTCCGGCTCCCCCGAAATCGGGGTGGAGTCCGGCAGGCTTGACATATCCTATGATTCCGGCAGGCTGACCATCGAGGAGGGGGGGATCAACGGCCCCCAGCTTTCCGCCTCCGTCGCAGGCGACGTCATTCTCTCCCGGAACCCGCGTTTCTCCAGGCTGAACCTGGAGGCGCGGATGAAACTCGACGGCGGCCTGAAGGAGCGGCTCGGGTCCATGCTCTACTTTTTCGAGGAAGAGAACGGCGAGGCGGTGATAAAGATCGGGGGAACGCCCGACTCCCCCACCATCCGCTAGATAGAGATTCTTCGTTTCGCTCAAAGTGGCGCGACGGTCTTCTAGATGGGGTTGTGGATGTCCACGAACTGGACATCGACTCCGAACTCCTCCTCCACCAGCCGTCCCAGGGCGATGATCCCGAGCCGTTCGGTCGCGTGATGTCCCGCGGCGATGTAGTGTATTCCCTCCTCCCTTGAGAAGTGGTACACCCACTCCGCCTCCTCACCGGTGAGATAGACGTCCGCGCCCCGCCAGGCCGCCTCCCGGACAAGCTCCGGCGCCCCGCCGGAACAGACCGCCACCAGCTCCACGTCCCCCGGCCCGAAGGCGTAATGTCTCAGGTCGGGGTTGATCTTCTCTTTCACGGTCTCCACCAGCCCGCCGATCGACACGCGCCCTTCCGTCCGGGCCATGCAGCTTATGCTCTCGCCCTTGTAGTCGCCGAAAGGCTCCGGGTCCACGAGCCCCAGCGCTCTCACGAGCTGTATGTTGTTGCCCACCTCCGGGTGGCGGTCCAGCGGCAGGTGGTAGGCAAGCAGCGACATATCCTTTTCCAGCAGCAGTTTCAGCCTCGTCTTGCGGCTTCCGCGCACGTCCCTCGGCTCTGAGTCCCAGAACAGGCCGTGGTGGACGATCACCGCGTCGGCGCCTCTGGCCGCCGCCTCCTCGAAAAGGGCCGCGCAGGCGGATACGCCTGTCACTATCCGCTCCACGGCGCCTCGTCCCTCCACCTGCAGCCCCTTGGGCAGGTAGTCTTTTATCCTTTCCACTCCCAGGTAGTCGTCAAGATAGGAGACTATTCGCTCAAGCTCGGCCATGCGACCTCCTTTGCGTTCGGTCCTGTTTTTTTTCCTTCCAGCCTCTAATCTACCAGAAGCCGGCGCCTGATTTCCCGCCGATCCCCCTGGCGGGGAAAAGGCGCCCCGGCGGCGGACATGGTAAAATCCGGGGAAAAAGTTTCCGCCAACGACGAACCGGGAGTTTTTTATTGCCATGAAATTTCCAGAGTATAGGCCGCGAAGGACGCGCGCTTCCGAAAACATCCGCCGAATGGTCCGGGAAAACAGGCTATCCACGGACATGCTGATCTACCCCATGTTCGTGACGCATGGGAAAGGAGTGAGGGAAGAGATAGGCTCCATGCCGGGCAATTACCGCGTCTCCGTCGACAAGCTCAAGGACGAGGTCAGGGAGGTGGAGTCTCTCGGGATCCCGGCGGTGATCCTTTTCGGCATACCGGAGACCAAGGACGAGAAAGGCTCCGAGGCCTACAACCCCGACGGCGTCGTCCAGCGCGCGATAAGGGAAATAAAAAGCGCCTGCCCGGACCTTGTGGTCATAACGGACGTCTGTATAGACGAGTACGCCACCCACGGCCATTGCGGCCTTGTTGGCGAAGGGGGAAAAATTCTGAACGACGAGACGCTGGAGCTTCTGGGCGCCATGGCGCTGACCCACGCGCAGTCGGGAGCGGACATCGTCGCCCCGTCGGACATGATGGACGGGCGGATAGGCGCCGTCCGCATCGCCCTGGACGACAACGGACACAAGGACGTGGCGATAATGTCATACGCCGCCAAGTACGCCTCGGCCTTCTACGGCCCCTTCAGGGACGCGTGCGGCTCCGCCCCGCAGTTCGGCGACCGCTCCTCGTACCAGATGGACCCGGCAAACGCCCTGGAGGCCATCCGCGAGGTGGCGCTGGACATCGTGGAGAACGCGGACATCGTGATGGTGAAACCGGCCCTGCCGTACCTGGACATAATAAGGATGGTGAAAAGCCAGTTCAACCTGCCCGTGGCGGCCTACAACGTCTCCGGCGAATACTCGATGATCGAGGCCGCCGGGCGGCTGGGCTGGCTGGACCGCGACCGGGCGATGATGGAGGCGCTTCTTTCCATCCACCGCGCCGGGGCGGGCATGATCCTGACCTATTTCGCCAAGGAGGCGGCGAAGATACTGAACAAGTAACGCGCGGACGAAGACGGGAGAAGGCTTATGGAGATGAACCTTACCGGTTGGAAAGCGGTCGTGGCGCTCTTGGTGGTGGCCGCCGTGGGAGGCTTCAACTTCTTCGCCATGGAGGAGGACCTGCATGGCGAGGTGGCGGAGAAGATCGAGTTCGAGCTCATGCCCGAATATCACGGCCCGGACATCGCCGCCTTGAAAGGAGCGGTGGACTCGGGCGACAAGGAGGCTGCGGCGGCGCTGTCGAAAGCTATCACAGGCAGGGAGATCGAGTTCAAGTCCATCAGCAAGCGCGGATGGGGAGAAAACGTGATCGTCCGCGTGGAGGTCCTGGTCGACGGTCAGACGCCCTACGTCGGCGAGCCGGTCCGCTATTTCAAGTTCAGGTATTCGCCCGTCTTTGGGTGGCGCTATAAATATGAGACCTGGTGGCTGAGCTACTACCTGAAGCTATGGTAGCTCCGACGTGTCCAGGACGAAGGTCACAGGCCCTTCGTTCGTAAGGCTGACGCTCATCCTCGCGCCGAACTTCCCCGCCGCTACGGGGACGCCGAGAGAGCGCATGGTCTCGGCGAACTTTTCCACCAGCGGCTCAGCCTCCGCAGGCGGCGCGGCCTTGTCGTAGCCGGGCCTTCTGCCCTTGCGCCAGGAGCCCAGCAGGGTGAACTGGCTGACCACCAGCGCCTCCCCCTTCACGTCGAGAAGCGACCGGTCCATCCTCCCCGCCTCGTTGTCGAATATCCGCAGGTTGGCGATCTTGCCGCAAAGGTATTCTATCTCGCGCTCTCCGTCGCCTTTGGCCGCACCGAGGAGTATCAGGAGCCCGCGGCCGATGGCGCCCACGGTTTGCCCGTCCACCGTCACCCTGGCCTCGCTTACGCGCTGGATCACGGCTATCATGCTTTCAACCCGGCCTTTCGCGCCATCCTGTTTTTCAAGCCTGCCGCCTCGCGGGAGCCGAGGGCCAGCGCCGCCAGGAAATACGTGGCCGTTCCAATGATGATCGCCGCCGCGAGGACGGCGGCGCGCTCCGCCGCTCCGGCCTCGTAGGAAAAGAACACGGTGGAGAAGCCCGCCACGGCCATCCCCATGCCGGCCGCCGCCGCGGCCATCCGCCAGGAGGAGGCGAGAACCCCAGCGCCGTCGATGTCGCCGATCCTCCTTTTCAGAAGCCACAGCAGGATGAAAAGGTTGGCCATGGACGAGATCGACGTCGCCAGGGCCAGCCCGCCATGGGCAAGATAGCGCATGAGGATTATATTAAGGGCGACATTGAGCGCTATGAGCCAGGACGCCACACGTGTCGGCGTCTTCGTGTCCTTGAGGGAGTAGAAGGCCGAGACCACCACCTTCACCCCGGAGAAAGCGAAAAGGCCGATGGAATAGAAGATCAGCGCGAAGGCCGTCCCATCCCGAGCCGCCTCACCGAACTCGCCGCGCTCGAACAGGACGTTCGTGATCGGCCCGGCGAGGACAATCAGGCCCACCGTCGCCGGGATGGAGATGAACAGCGTCAGGCGCAACGAGTGCGACAACAGCTCCACCAGCCTCTTTTCGCCGTTGGCGGCCACTTCTCCGGACATGGAGGGGAGAGCGGCGATCCCCACCGCCACGCCGAACACGCCGAGGGGGAACTGGGTGATCCTGTTGCCGTAGTAGAGGTAGGAGACGCTCCCCTCCGGCAGCAGGGACGCAAGGAGCGTGTCCACCAGGACGTTTATCTCCGCCGCGGCCATCCCCAGGGCGGCTGGAGCCATCAGCGCCCCCACTTTCCTGACGCCGGGGTCTTTCATGTTGAACGAGGGGACGTAGCGCCAGCCGAGCCTTGCGAGGGAGGGCAGCTGTATGGCTATCTGGAGAAATCCCCCGGCGACGACGCCGATGGCGAGCGCCATGGTGGGCTCGGTCAGCCTGCCGTGGAGGGCCAGGGCGGATGTGATTATCGCGATGTTCAGAAGGGCCGGGGCGGAGGCGGGGACGAAGAAACGCCCCATGGAGTTGAGCATCGCCATGAGGACGGCGGCGATGGAGACCAGGACCAGGTATGGCAGCATGATCCTGGTAAGCAGGGTGGTGAGCTCGAAGACGCGGGGGTCGTCCGTGAACCCCGGCGCGATGGCCCGGACCAGCCAGGGGGCGAAAATCTCGGCGGCGACGGTGAGTGTCACGAGCGCCACGGCGCCTATGGAGAGGATGTCGCAGCCCAGCCTGAACGCCTCTTTTTTCCCCTTTTTCCGCAGCGTCTCGGTGAAGACCGGGATGAAGGCGGCCGTCATGGCCCCCTCGGCGGTGAGCCGCCGCATAAGGTTCGGAATCCTGAAAGCGACGAAGAAGGCGTCCGCCACGGCCCGCGCGCCGAACAGGTGGGCGATTATCATGTCCCGGACGTAGCCCAGGACTCTCGATATCAGGGTGGCCGAGGCGACGGCCCCGGCGGCTTTCGTGATTTTCTCCTTCGCGGCGGGCTCCTCGGTTTGGCCCGGGGGCTCAGCCGTCATTCTCCACCAGGTCCGAGCTCACTCCCTCCACGAAGAATTTCTGGATATGCTCCACCATGTAGTTTTTCATCCTCTCCGTGGAGTCGAGTCTCAACGCCTCCTCGGCGATGCGCCTTGCGTCCTCTATATTTATGGACCTTATGAACTTCTTGATCCTGGGTATGGAGTGGACGTCCATTGAAAGCTCGCGCACGCCGCCCATGCCGATCAGCAACATGGCGTAGGTGGGGTCGCCCGCCATCTTTCCGCAGACGGAGACGGGTATGCCGGCCTCCTCCGCGGCCTTCACGACGCTGTTCAGCATCCTTATGATGGCAGGCGAAAGCGGCTGGTAGAGGTAGGCCACCCGCTCGTTGACCCTGTCGATGGCCATTGTGTACTGGATGAGGTCGTTCGTCCCGATGGAGAAAAACGAGCTGAGCTTCGCCAGTTCCCCGGCGATCATCACCGCCGAAGGGGTCTCCACCATTATCCCCACCGGGATGTTCTCGTTGAAGGCTTTTCCCTCCGCCTTCAACTCGTCCTTGGCCTCCTGGAGAATATCGTTGGCCGCGATCACCTCGTCCGGGGAGGTTATCAGGGGGTACATTATCTTCAGGTTCCCATAGGCCGAGGCGCGCAGTATGGCGCGAAGCTGCGTCTTGAATATCTCCGGGTTGGCCAGGCAGAAGCGGATCGCCCTCAGGCCCAGGGCCGGGTTGGGCTCGTTCTCCAGGTAGTCGTCGCCCACGGCCAGCTTGTCGCCGCCGATGTCGAGGGTGCGGATGACCGCCGGGTTCGGCGCGAGGGTTTCGGCCACTTTCCTGTAGTCGTCGAACTGCTCCTGCTCATCCGGCCACCGGAGCTTGTTTATATAAAGGTACTCCGTCCTGTAAAGCCCCACCCCGGAGGCGCCGTGCTCGAGGACATGGGTCAGGTCGTGGGAGGACTCGATGTTGGCCAGCAGTTTTATGGTGACGCCGTCGAGGGTCCTGGCCTCCAGGTCTTTTTGAGCGTGCAGTTCCTTGTCGAAGTAGAGGTATCGCTGGCGCCGCTGGTTGTATTTCTGGAATTGTTCCGGCGTGGGCATGTGCGCCACCTCGCCGGTGTTCCCGTCGATGATGAGCGAATCCCCGGAGCGGACGTGGAGGCTGAGGGTCTTGAGCCCGACGACGGCCGGGATGTCCATGGAGGAGGCGATTATCCCGGCGTGGGAGGTCTTGCCGCCGACATCGATGGCGAAACCCATGACCTTGGAAGGGTCCATCTGGATGGTGTCCGCGGGGCTGAGGTCGTGCGACACTATTATGACCGGCTCGGTAAGGTTTTCGAGGGAGACATCCTCGTCCTGGACCAGGTGGCGCTGGAGCCTTGTCACCACCTGCTCTATGTCGTTGAGCCGCTCGCGGAAATACTTGTCCTTTATCTTCGAAAAGCGCGTCTGGTACTTCTCCTGCAGCAGCTTCAGGGCCCATTCGGCGTTTCGCCTCTTTTCCCTTATGATGTTCTCCACCTCCCGGCGCATGGAGGGATCTTTCAGTATCTGGACGTAGGCGTCGAAGATCATGAAGGGGATGTCGTCGCCGAACTCCGCCGCGGCCCGCTCGGAAAGCTCGCGCAGGTCGTTTTCAGCCTTTTCCGCCGCCGCCCGGAACCTTTCTATCTCCTCGTCGACTTCGCCGTCCGGGATGGGATGCTCCAGGACGCAGATCATGTGCCGGTCCAGCACGTACGCCTTTCCGATGACGATTCCCGACGAGGCGGGGATGCCGTGGAATACGTTCCCTTCCCTTGCTCCTGCCTTGGCGATCATTTCCTAACGACCGAGCGCGGGCGGGGCTCCGGAGCGCAAGCGGCCTCTAGTTTCCACGCTCATCCTTTCGATTGCTCTTTGGCGATTTTCTTCCTGCCGGACAGGACCTCCGACACCATGAATATGTTGTCCTTGCCGTATTTCTGCAGACGCAGGGCCTTCTCCTTCAGGGGCAGCTCCTCGTCCATGGCGCCGGCCTGTATCAGTATCGGCATGTTCACCCCGGCGACTATTTCCACGTCCATCTCGTCCAGCAGGGACATGACGATGTTGGACGGCGCGCCGCCGAAAAGGTCCGTCAGAACTATCACGCCGCGCTCTCCCATGACCTCGCCGATGGCGTCTTTCACGATCTCACGGGCCTTGTCCACGTCCACGGCGTGGTCGATGGCCACGGCGCGGAAGTTGGGCTTGTTTCCCGTGATGAACTCCAGCGCCCCCAGCATCTCCCGGGCCAGGGCGCCGTGGGCGATTATCACGTATCCCGTCTTCGCGGTGTCCGCCTCGCTCATGCTATTTCTGGTTTTCGTTCTGTTTTTCTATGAGTTTGTAGATATCCTCGGCGCTTTTCGAATTCTCCAGCTTTTTGCGGAACTCCTTGCTCTTCAGGAGCCTTGATATCCGCGCCAGCGCTTTCAGGTGCGCCCCGGTGGAGTTTTCCGACGCCAGAAGCAAAAAGACGAGCCGGACCGGCTTGTCGTCCACGGCTTGATATTCTATTCCCTTTTTCGACACCCCGAAAGCGCCCACGATCGAGTCCACCCCAGAGGCCTTGGCGTGGGGGATGGCCACGCTGTCTCCTATGCCGGTGGAGCCGAGCTTCTCCCTGTTCATTACCGCCTCGTATACGGCGTCCCCGTCCCCCACCTCGCCGTTCCTGGCCAGCAGGTCGCAAAGCTCTCTCAGCGCCCCCTCCCTGTCTGTCGAGGACAGGGAAGGGATGAGGTTTTCCTTTTTCAGAAAGTCCAGGATTTCCATGTCAATACGCGGCGAGGGCGGCGGGCCGGGAAGCGCGCCGGCCGCTCAGCTGCCCCCCTGGCGGGCCGGGGCGCCGGAGACGGTGGGCGCTCCCTTCTTCTTGGCCTGCATCTTGCCCTTGAACTTCTTGGCCTGCCTGTCGATCTTGTCCATGACAGCGTCGACCGCCGCGTACATGTCGTCCTTTTTCTCCGTGCCGTGAAGGTCCGTCCCGTTGGCGTGGATGGTGACCTCCGCTATCTGGTCCAGCTTCTCCACCTTGAGTATCACGTGAGCGCTTATGGTGGTGTTCAGGTATTTTCTCACCTTCGCCACCTTCTCTTCCGTGTAATCGCGGAGAGCTGGTGTGACATCTATGTTATCCCCCGTGATGGTGATCTGCATGGTAATCTCCCGTAATCTGAGAATTTACAAAAACAACCTCTTCCGTTTGGACGTGGAGGGGATCTGGAGCTCCTTGCGATACTTGGTGACGGTCCTCCTCGCTATCTTGACGTTCTTGGACCTCAGGATGGCGACGATCTGGTCGTCGGTGTAGGGCTTGGCGGGGTCCTCCTCCTTGCATATCTTCTTTATCATCTCCTTGACCCGCACGGACGACATCCCGTCCCCAAGATAAGACCCGACGGAGGAGTGGAAAAAAAACTTCAACTCGAAAAGACCCTGAGGGGTGTGGATGTACTTATTGGTGGTGACACGGCTTATGGTGGACTCGTGCATCCCGATGTCTTCGGCCACATCCTTCAGTATCAAGGGCTTCAGGTAGTTCATCCCCTTGTCCAGAAACTCCCTCTGGAACTTGCAAAGCGACCTGCCGACCTTGAGCATCGTCTGCCGCCGCTGCTCGATGCTCTTTATCATCCACAGGGCGGACCGGAACTTGTTCTCCAGGTATTCGCGCGTGGGTTTCTGGGTCTCTTTCTTGTTTTTCAATATCGACTGGTAATAGGGGTTTATCCGCAGTTTCGGTATCCCCTCGTCGTTCAGGTAGACCTGATATTCGTCGTCCACCTTCACGACGAACAAGTCCGGCGTTATGTAGTGCGTCTCCTCGGGGTTGAACTCGAGGCCGGGCTTGGGATCAAGCTCCCGGATCACCCGTACCGCGTCCACCACCTCGTCCACGCTGACGCCAAGGGAACGGGCAAGTTTTGCGAAGTTTTTCTCCTCCAGGCTGGACAGATGGTCTTTTATCAGTGTCTCGGCCAGGCATCCCTTCATCCCGGCGTTGCCGAGCTGGAGCAGGAGGCACTCTTTCAAGTCCCTGGCCGCGACGCCGGGCGGGTCGAAGCTCTGGACGAGCGCCAGGGCGTCGTCGATATCGTCAACCGGCGCCCCCGTCTCCACGGCCAGCGCCTCGAGGCTGGTGTCCAGGTAGCCTTCGTTGTTTATGTCCCCTATGATGATGGAGCCGAGCCTGCGCTCCTCTTCCGTCAGGGCGGAGCAATTAAGCTGCCACAGCAGGTGCTCTTCCAGCCCCTCCTTGTGCCTCAGGGTGTTCTCCAGGCTGGGGCGCTCTATGTAGCCTTCGCCGGTGCCACCCTCGTAAAGGTCGGACTGCAGGTAGGCGTCCCAGTCGATCTCCTCCTGGCCCTGGCCGTCCTCCTTGTTTTCAAGGGCGGACTGCTCCTCGTACACGGTATCCCCGGAGTTTTCAAGAGGTTCTTCGGGGTCCGTCTCGCCGATGGCCTCTTCCTCCGTCTGCTCCAGGTCGTTTTCCATGATCTCTTCGAGGAGGGGGTTCACTTCCATCTCCTGCCTTATGGCCTGGACCAGCTCCAGCCTGGCCATCGGCAAAAGCTTTATGGCCTGCTGCAACATCGGCGTCATGACCAGGCGCTGGGCCATGCGCATCTGGAGCTTCATCTCCATTGCCATGTTTTAAAATTCCCCCCCTTTTGGGAAAACGGTATCGTTCATGCTTATCATTTTAACGAAAAATCGCGCCCCAGATAGATATTTCTGGCCCGCTCGCTAGCCGCGATCTGTTCCGGCGCGCCCTCCTCGATGATCCGGCCTTCGCTGAGTATGTAAGCCCTGTCTGTAATCCCGAGGGTGTCGCGGACGTTGTGGTCGGTTATGAGAATCCCGATCCCCTTCTCCCTGAGCCGGAGCACCAGGCTCTGGATGTCCGCCACGGCTATGGGGTCTATACCCGCGAAAGGCTCGTCGAGCAGCATAAAGGAAGGACTGGGCAGAAGCGCCCGGGCGATCTCCAGCCTCCGGCGCTCTCCGCCGGAGAGCGAAAGGGCGATGGCCCCCGCCAGGCTCAGAATGCCGAACTCGTCCAGCAACTCCCTCGCTTTTTGTTCTCTTTCGTAACGGGTGTAGGGGAGGGTCTCCAGTATCGCCATCATGTTTTCCCACACCGTAAGTTTCCTGAAAACAGAGGGCTCCTGGGGCAGATAGCCGAGCCCGAGGCGTGCGCGCCTGTACATGGGAAGGTAGCTCAACTCCTTGTCGTCGAGGCGGACGGAGCCTGAGTCCGGCCTGGTGAGCCCTACCACCATGTAGAAGGTAGTCGTCTTGCCTGCTCCGTTGGGGCCGAGGAGCCCCACGATGTCGCGGTTTGTCATGGAAAATGACAAACCATCCACCACCCGCCTGTCCTTGTAGGTCTTGGTCAGGTTCTCTGCCTTTAACGTCTTTATCATATCGCGGCGTGAAAGTGGCCGAAGCGGCGGCGCTCAGGGCGCGGCGGCAGGGGCGGCCCCGGCATCCCCCGTCTTCTCCTCCTTGTCTCCTGTCTTTTCATCTTTTCCCTTCTCCCCATTTTGCCCCTGCTCCTTTTCCTCCTCCTTCGGATAGAGGATGAGGGTGGAGCGGGTCTCCCCGCCGCTGAATATCTCCATGTCCTCGCTGTCGAGGTAGTATATTACCTTACGGCCCGTGGCGGTGTTTTTACCGTCGTCCAGGGTGGCCGGAGCGCCAAGCAATGTTATCTTTTTCCGGCCGCGCAGATAGTTGGCCTTGTCGCCGGTGGCCACCTTACCCTCGCGGGTTATTTTCACCGAGCCTATGGCTTCTATCTCCCGCACCTGCTCCTGCTTCTCGTCGGTCCACACGTACATCTCGTCCGATTCCACCTTCAGCGCGCCCTTGACGGCCACCACGGAGCCATAGAAGGATATCTTGTTGGCCTTGTTGTCGGAGACCATCCTGTCCGACACCACCTCCAGCGGCTCTTCTTTATCCTCGGCGCTCTCTGCCTCCACGAGGCTTTCCTGGGCGAAGATGGGCGGCGTGGCGAGGAGAAGGGCGGCCATGGCCGCAGCCGCGGCCAGCGGCCTAATCATCGGATACCATGAATATGGCGCGGACATCGGATAATATCTCCACTTGTTCGGTATCGGCGTCGGCTTTCAGCCCCCTGCCGGTGATGAGAAAACCCTCGCCGAATATTTTTACCTTGTCATCCGTCTCGATCATGCGCAGGGAATTTTTCCACGTGAGCGAGTCTGTCAGGAGAGCCCGCCCGTTCTCGTCGCGCGCCACGACGGCGCCCTTCGCCGTGACGTCGCGGGTGGCGTTTATCATCGTCCCCCTCTCCGCCGTGAGCGTCAGGACGCCCATGTCCGACGCGCGGGAGACAAGGGTGAATTCTTCCAGATCGGTCCTCGTCTCGTCAAGCGACATGATGCTTCTCGAGGCGGCCAGCTCCACCACCTGGCCGTCCTTTCTCTTCTCATAAAGCCTGACCCCGCGCAAGGCCAGCGCCTCCCCGTCCATCACGGCGGCGGGAGCGCCCCATTTCATCATGGGCGAGCCGGGCCTCAGCAATATCCAGACCGTTACGCCGCCAACCGCGAGTATCAGCAGGGCCAGCGCGGCCCGCGTCACAGGCGGACCTCCGGCCCAATCCCCGCCAGCACCCTCTCCGGGCCGCGGATGGAAAGCTTTCGCTCCGTCCCGCGGATGTCCGTTATCCTTATCATGACCACCGCCTTTTCCCTGTCTTCCCTGGGCAGCCTGTCCGCCCACTCTATGATTGTCACACCTGCCGTCTGTTCGTCAAACAGGCCTATCGTCTCGAGGTCTTCCGGCCCCTCCACCCGGTAAAGGTCGGCGTGTCTTGCGCCGATCCTGCCCTGGTACTCACTCACGAGGGTAAAGGTGGGGGAGCGGACGGGTGTCTTTTCGCCGACCCCGAGGCCCCTCAGCATCCCCCGGGCCAGGACGGTCTTGCCCGCGCCAAGGCCGCCCTCCAGCGCCACCACGTCCCCGCCGCCGAGGGCCTCGCCTATCCTCTCGCCGAGGCTCTCCGTCTCACCGGGGCTCCTTGTCGTGGCGATGATCGTCTTCAGGCGGGAATCCTCCCCCATAGTGTCAGCGAAGCCGGACATTGAACGCCGCTCCGCGGCCGGGCTCGCTTTCCACGAGGATATCCCCCCCGCAGGCCTCCAGGGCCATCCTGCAAAAAGTGAGGCCAAGGCCGGTGGAACTCCTGGAGCGTTCGCCCCCGCCCTGGCCGAACTTGTCGAAGATTCTCTCAAGGTCGCCGGAAGAGATGCCCGGCCCGCTGTCGGAGACGCATATCGCCGCCCCGTCCCCCTCGCGCCGGACGCTGACCTTTATGGAGTCTCCGGAGATGGTGTGGTTGTTGGCGTTGGACAGGAGGTTCCAAAGAACCCTGCTCAACACACTCCTGTCCGCCTCGATGAACAGGCTCTCGCCGGCGGCCTCGAACGAGACCGTTTTGCCCTCCCGCTCGGCCATCGCCTTTATCTTTTCCGTCCTCTCCCTCGCGAGCTGTACGACATCCAGCCTCTCCGGATTCGCGTGGAACTTGCCGTCTTCCAACCTGGCGACGTCCAGGATGTTCATTATCATTTCCATCAGATCCTCTGCGGAGCTTTCCGCCGAGGAAAGCGCCTCGCGGGCCAGGCCGTCCCCGACGCTTTCGTCAAGCAGATCCAGGTTGGATATTATCTCCCCGGCGGGGCCCTTGAGGTCGTGCACTATCATCTCGATCATATCCTCCCGGAGCCGCCCCTGTTCCTTGAGCATGTCGTGGGCGGCCCTCAGCATATCGTGCTCCTTTTTCATCCTGTCGGCGAGGATTATGTTGGACATGACGCTCGCGAAGGCAGACAGGACTGCCTCGTCCTCCTCTGCGAAATCCCCGTCCGCCCTCCCCGCGGCGTTCAGGACCCCCGCGGCCTTTCCCTGGACGATTATGGGAATGCAGAGAAAGCCGCCGGCCCTGCGCCGCTCTACGTGGCCGTCTTCAATGAACGTCTCGGCGATGCGGCGCAAGCCTTCCGGGAGGGCGCTTTCGCCCTGAGGCCCGGCCGGGGCGCTGAGGGTGAGCGCCCCCTTCTCATCCGCCAGCATGACGGAGCCGCGCCGCGCGCCCGCCTGCGGCAAGGCGAGGCCAAGGAGGCGTTCGAGCTTCTCGCCAAGGCTGTATTTTTCTGACGCGGCGGTCTCTATGGCCTCCGTGAGAGCGTCCAGAAACTTCGGTCTTTCGCCTGCGCGGAGTGGGCCTGGCTCTGTCATCGGGTTATCCATAGGTTTTTGTTTTTACTGTTATTATAATACGTTTCGCCAAGGCGGGCAACGCCGCCGGAGCGCCGCGGGAAACCGGCCGCGGCGGAGTGATCCAGCGCCGCCGGGGGAGAGCGCGGTTTATTCCCTTATGGGCCGGTCATGTAGCGGATGGCGAAAAACAGCAATAAGAGCCCCAGCGCCAGCGTGACGATATTGAGGGCCATGGATATCCCGTGCAGCCTGCCGAACTTTTTCCTGAGCGCCTCGGCTTTTCCCTCATCGGCCTGCTTGCGCATCTCCGCCTTCACCGCCCTGGCCTGGGGGGCGTTCACGCAGCTTGAGTAAACGGTGACGGCGCCCATCAGGACAAGCAGGACGAGGCCCGCCTTCAGCGGCGAGGAAAAGCCCGACTTGAACCCCATGTAGACAAGCGTCAGGAAAGCCGCGGCGGCGCAGACCTGCCATAACACGAAATATTTCGGGAAAATCTCCCCCACCACGTCGCCCGCCGTCCGCCTGTCAAGAGTCTTGAAGATGGCGGGCGCCCCGATGAAGGAGAAAAAGATTATGGCGCCGATCCAGACCACGAGGGAAAGAAGATGTATGTATTTCGCCAGGCTCAGCATCATTTCGTCACCTTTCGTAAGCTGTCACAAGGGTGGGGAGCTTTTCATTTTTTTCGAGTTTTTCCGCGGCCCTTTTCGCGGCGGAGGCGTTCTTGAACACGCCCACCCGCACCCTGCTCCACGTCCTGCCTTTGACCTTCGCGGTCTGCGTGTATGCGTTGTAGCCCCTGCCTTCAAGACGCTTTCTTAGTCTTTCGGCGTCGGCGGCCGAGGCAAAGGAGCCGACCTGTATCGTGAACCCTCCGCCATCGCGCTTTGGGGAGGCTTTCGGCGCGGAGGGGGCCGGGGCCTTTCTCTGCGGCGTGGATTGGGGTTTTTCTTTCACGGCTTTCACGGTTTTTTCCGCTTTTTGCGGCGTCTGCTTCTTTTGCCCGGCGGCGGGAGGCTTTGCTCCCTTGAAGGGATCGGCGCTGGGGACGGACTCCTTCTTCAGCGTTTCGTTGAAGGTGAACTCCCCCGGCGCGGGCAGCGCGCGGCCCTCGCCAGAGCCCCTGACGATCGTGTCGGCGTCGAGGCGCTTGGGGGTAAAGCCGGCGTAAGGCTCCGTCTTCGCGGCGTCTGTGCCCTCTTTCGTGGTCTCCACGGCCCCGTCGTAAACCTTGGAGGCTATGAACCCGAGCGTGAACGAGAAAAGGGCCGCGGCGGCGATCCCTCCCGCGATTACGATGACCCTGTTCCCGGAAGAGAACGCCCGGCGGGGCCTGCTCCCTTTTCCGCCGCCTGCCGTCATTTCACATCCTGTCCGGCGCGGCGACGCCGAGCAGCCGCAGACCGTTTTTCAGGACGATTCTCACCGCCGCCGTCAGGGCAAGCCTCGCGCGCGTCAGCTCCAGGTCGCCGGTCACCACCCGGTGGTGTTTGTAAAAGTAGTGGAACCGCGCCGCGATGTCAGTCAGATGCTGGGTGAGCGGGGGCGCTTGCAGGTTCTCCGCGCAGGCTTGCGCCACCTCCGGGAACCGCGACAGACCCTTGATGAGCGACAGCTCACTCTCGCCGCCCAGGAGCTCCTTGCGGACGCGGCCGAACTCCACTTGCTCCACCTCCCGCTCCCTGGCGGTGACGAAGATGTTCGCACAGCGGGCGTGGGCGTACTGGATGTAGTAGACCGGGTTTTCCTCGCTCTGTTTTTTCGCGAGGTCCACGTCAAAGTCCATGTGGCTGTCCGCCGAGCGCATGAGGAAAAAGTAGCGGGCCGCGTCCACGCCCACCTCGTCCATGATCTCCCGCAACGTGGTGAAGACGCCGCCCCTGGTGGACATGGCGACAACCTCGCCTCCCCGTTTCAGGTTGACCATCTGTGACAGGCGGACGACGAGCCTTTCCGGGTCGCTCCCCAGCGCCGCGATGGCGGCTTTCATCCTGGGGATGTAGCCGTGATGATCCGCGCCCCATATGTCCACCATCTTCGAAAAACCGCGGTCGAGCTTGTTCTTGTGATAGGCGATGTCCGCGGCCAGGTAGGTTGGGGCGCCGTTGGCGCGGCGCACCACCCTGTCCTTCTCATCGCCCGCCGTTCCCGTCCGCAGCCAGAGGGCGCCGTCCTTTTCATAAACGCTCCCCGCCTCTTTTAGCTCCTCCAGGAGTTTTTCGACGCTCCCGGCCTCGTGCAGCGAGGCTTCGGAGAACCATTCGTCATAGTGGACCCTGAAATCGGCCAGGTCTTTCTTTATCCCGGCGAGGATGGCGGAGGCGGTGAAGCGGCGCGCCTCGTCCAGGGCGTCTTCGCTTTCCAGGATATCCTCCCCCTTTTCATCGAGGAACGAGCGGGCGATCTGTTTTATGTAGTCTCCCTTGTAGGGCGGCTCCTCGAAATCCCTGCCCAGGAGCTCTTTGGCGCGCTCTATGGTGGATTTGCCGAGGTTGTCCATCTGCAGCCCGGCGTCGTTTATGTAGTACTCGGTGTGGACGTCGTATCCCGTCCATCTCAGCAGCCGCGCCAGCGTGTCCCCCACGGCGGCGCCGCGGCCGTGGCCTATGTGCAGGGGGCCGGTGGGGTTCGCGGAGACGAACTCCACGATGACCTTCTCGCCCCGGCCCATGTCACTTTTGCCGAAATCGTCCCCCGCCTCCAGTATCCCCGCCAGCTCGTCGGCCCATTTCTCCGGTGGCGCCGTCATGTTTATAAACCCCGGCCCGGCTATGGTGACGGAGGAGAAAAACCCGCTCTTCTCGATCTCCCCGGCGAGCCTGGCGGCGATCTCCCTCGGGTTCTTTTTAAGCTTCGAGGCCAGCGTCATCGCAAGGTTCAGGGAAAAATCGCCGAACGTCTCGTCCTTCGGGGGGGCCACGTCGTAGTCGACCCTCTCGTGGCCGTTCCACCCTTCGGCTTCGGCGGCGGCTTTGAAAGCCTTGTCCACTATCTCTCTGACGGCGTGTATCATGAGGCTTCTTTCCGCGTCTTTCGGGGGTTTATAAATGAATTAAGCTACAACCGGCGAGCTTGCAAGTCAAACGTTTCCATCGCGGCGGCGGGCGGGGCTTTCCGCCGCAGGGCGCGGGCCGGGGCTAAAGCTTCGCCCTCTTCTCCAGGAAGCGGATCATCAGGCGGACGCCGACGCCCGTCCCCCCGCAGGTGAGATAGCCCCGCGGTTTGCCGGTGAAGGCTGTGCCGGCTATGTCCACATGGGCCCACTTGCCCTTGACGTTCCTTTTCAGGAAGGCCGCCGCCGTTATGGCCCCTCCCCAGCGGGGGCCGACGTTCTTTATGTCCGCCACGTCGCTTTTGATAAGCTTTTCGTACTCCGGCCAGAGCGGAAGCGGCCACACCCGCTCGCCGGTCTCTTCGCCCGCCTCTTTTATGGCGTTGACGAGCTCCTCGTCGGTCCCGAACAACCCCGAGGCGTACTCCCCCAGCGCCACCATGCACGCCCCGGTGAGGGTGGCAAGGTCCACCACGCAGTCGGGTTTGTAGCGCTCGGCGTAGGCCAGCGCGTCGGCCAGGATCAGTCTGCCCTCGGCGTCGGTATTGATGATCTCGAAGGTAACGCCGGAGAGGCCGGTCACAACGTCGCCCGGCTTGGTGGCGGAGGAGCCGGGCATGTTCTCCGTGGCGGGAACGAGGCCGACGAGGTTGACCTTCAGGTTCAGGGCCGCGGCGGCCCGCATCGCGGCGATCACCGCCGCCCCGCCGGACATGTCCGATTTCATCTGTTCCATGCTGGCCGAGGGCTTAAGCGATATGCCGCCGGTGTCGAAGGTGAGCCCTTTGCCGACCAACACTATCGGCTTCTGTTTTTTCGGGCCTTTCATCCACTCCATGATGATGAACCGCGCGGGCTCGCGGCTGCCGCGGGCAACGGCCATGAGGCCGCCCATCTTCTGTTTTTTTATTCCGGCGGGGTCCAGAACGCTGAGCTTGATCTTGCTCCGCCGGGCGGTCTTCCTCGCCTCCTCGGCCAGGCGCGAGGGCGTCAGGGCGTTGCCGGGCAGGTTTACGAGGTCGCGGGCGAAACTCGCGGACTCGGCCAGCGCCCTTCCCTTTCGGGCGCCTTTCGCCATGGCCTTCTCCTGTTTTTCCGACGCGGCGGTCAGTGTCACGGCCTCCACCTTCTTCTCCGACTTTTCGGATTTGAATTTCTCGAAGGTGTAAAGCGCCAGCACGGCCCCCTCCGTCACCGCTTGCGCGAGATCGGCTGTGTCCGTCTTCTTGACCGGGGTCTGGGCGAGATCCGTGGCGAATCTTTTGACGCCTTCCCTTCTCATGGCCTTCGCCCCGGCGGCGGCGGCGCGGCGGACAGTCTCCAGCGAAACGTCGTCCTTCTTTCCGAGCCCCACGAACGCCACCATCCCGGCCGGCAGCCTGCCCATGGTGTCCACAACGTGGACCTGGCCCGCTTTGCCCTCGAAGACTTTCGCCTTCACTGCGCGGGATATTTTCTTGTCCAGCGCCTTATCGATGGCCGCGAGGGAGCCTTTTATCTTTTCTCCCTCGAAAAGGCCGGTCACGAGCCCTTCGGTCCTGATTTCTTCTATCTTGACAGTCTTGGCGGTAAACTTCATTCAGCCTCCAGAAGCTTTCACTTTTCCAGGGTCAGCGCGAAGCGGAGCCGCGCCCGACAAGTATAGTGGCTGAGACGGCCCTCATCAATCCTTTTCAGGGAAGGCCCTGTGGGCCCCCCTCCGGGGCGGGAGAGCGTACGGGGTAAGCGCGGCCGCGGCCTTAAAGGCCGCCTAGCGCTTGCCGCCCTTCAGGTGGCTTCTGAACGTGCGGGTGGGGGCGAACTCCCCCAGCTTGTGCCCCACCATGTTCTCGGTGACGTATACGGGGATGAACTTTTTACCGTTGTGCACGGCGAAGGTGTGCCCCACGAACTCCGGGATGATGGTCGATCTGCGCGACCAGGTTTTTATGATCTTCTTCTCGTTCCTGCTGTTCATCTCCTCGACCTTCTTGGTCAGGGATGCTTCAACGTATGGTCCTTTTTTCAGAGAACGCGCCATATCTGCCTTACTTTCGTCTCTTTACGATCATTTTGTCTGAGGGCCGATTCTTTTTCCTTGTCTTGTATCCCTTCGTGGGTTTGCCCCACGGCGTCACAGGGTGGCGGCCGCCGGAGGTCCTTCCCTCGCCGCCGCCGTGCGGGTGGTCCACCGGGTTCATGGCCACGCCGCGGACTTTCGGGCGTTTTCCGAGCCATCGGGACCTTCCGGCCTTGCCGAGCGATATGCTCTCCCGCAGCGCCGCGCCGACGCCGCCCAAGGTAGCCCTGCATTCCACGGACGTCTTGCGGACCTCGCCGGAGCTGAGCCGGATCAGCGCCTCCTTGCCCTCCTTCGCCATCAGCTGGGCGGAGCCTCCCGCGGCCCTTACAAGCTGCGCGCCGCGGCCGGGCCTCAGCTCCACGCAGTGGATCACCGCGCCGAGAGGGATCCGCCTGATGGGCAGAGCGTTGCCGGTCTTTATCTCCGCGTCGGCGCCGGACATCAGCCTGTCACCGGGCTTGACGCCGCTGGGGGCTATTATGTAGCGCTTCTCCCCGTCGGCGTAGACGAGCAGGGCGAGGTTCGCCGAGCGGTTCGGGTCGTATTCTATCGCCGCCACCTTCGCCGGGACGCCGTCCTTGTCGCGCTTGAAGTCCACCACTCTCAACCGGCGTTTGTGGCCTCCGCCCCGGCGGCGGACGGTGATCCGGCCCCGGTTGTTCCGCCCTGAGGAGCGTTTCTTGGGCTTGAGCAGGGCCTTCTCCGGCTCGGTCTTCGTGATCTCCTCGAAATCGAGCCCGATCCGCGTTCTAAGCCCGGGCGATGTCGGGTTGTATTTCTTTATTCCCATGCCGTTCTCTTCAAACCTGGTCGAACACTTCTATCGTGGAGCCCTTCTTCAGGGTCACCACGGCCTTTTTCCATCCCGGCCTGTAGCCCTGGCTGCGGTAGCCGAGTCTTTTCTTTTTGCGCTTCACGTTGATGATGTGGACGTCCTCCACGGGCGCCTTGAAAACCTCCTCCACGGCCTGCTTCACCTGCCTTTTACCGGCGCGGGAGTCGACGGCGAAGGTTATCTTGTTGTGAATCTCCTTCGCGTCAGTGGCCTTCTCGGTGATTATGGGCCTTCGGATGACATCGTGCGCGTCTTTTTTCATCCCAGTCTCTCCTGCGCCTTCTCCAGAGCCTGGCTGGTGAAAACTATCCGGTCAGAGTTCAGCAAGTCGTATACGTTCAGCGCCTGGGCCTGGAGCAGCTTCACTTTCGGCAGGTTCCTGAAGCTGAGCTCGACGTTGGCGTCCCTGCCGTCCAGGACTATGAGCGTCTTGCCGTTCTCCAGCCCCAGGGAGGAAAGCGTTTCCACCGCCTTTTTCGTTTTGGGCTCGTCCATGGCGAGCTTCTCCACGACGGTTATGGCCCCCTCGCCCGCCTTGAGCGTGAGAGCGGACCGGAGCGCGCCCTTTTTCACCTTTTTGGGGATGGTATAGCTGTAGTCGCGAGGCGAGGGGCCGAAGACAACGCCGCCGCCACGGAAAAGGGGCGAACGCAAGGAGCCCGCCCGGGCCCGTCCGAGCCCTTTCTGGCGCCAGGGTTTCTGTCCACCGCCGCGCGCCTCGCGCCGGTTCTTCGTCTTGCTGGTCCCCCTCCGGCGGCGCGCCATCTGCCAGACAACCACGTCGCGGATCAGGTGGGGCTTGACCTTCGCCTCGAAAACGGCCGGAGAAAGGTCCACCTCTCCCACCTTCTTGTTCGAGTCGTCGACCACGGGCTGTTTCATTTCTTTCCGCTCTTTTTCTTGGATGCCTTAAGCGGGTTCACGAACTTGACCTCCTCGGGTCCTTTCTCCCTCTTCTTGCGGCGGAAGCTCTTCTCCACGTATACCACGGAGCCGTTGGGGCCGGGCGTGGCGCCCCTCACCAGCATCAGGTTCTCCTCCTTGAATATCCTGACCACCTCCAGGTTCAGCGCCTTGACCTTCTCGCCGCCAAGCCTGCCGGGGAGCTTCTTGCCGGGCAGGACGCGCCCCGGGTAGGTGGCCATGCCTATGGAGCCGGGATGCCTGAACGACTCGTGCGTGCCGCGGCTGGCGGGAGCGCCGGAGAAACCGTGCCTCTTGACCACGCCCGCGAACCCGCGTCCCTTGCTCACCCCCGTCACGGAGACGAAATGGGTGTCCTCGAAAATGCCGATCCCCAGCGTGTCCCCCGGTTTGGGGTCCTCCTCGCCGCCGTCCAGCCGAAACTCTTTCATGCTCCTGCAGGGTTTCACTTTAGCCTTGGCGAAATGGCCCCTCAGGGGCTTGGGGGTCTTTTTCTTGTCCTTTTTCTCCACGGGGCTGAACGCCAGTTGGGCGGCCCGGTAGCCGTCCTTCTCCAGCGTCTTCACCTGCGTGACGGGGCAGGGGCCGAGTTCCAGGACAGTCACGGGAACCTCGCTTCCGTCCTCCGTGAAAACCTGGGTCATCCCCAACTTCCTGCCTATCAGGCCGATCATGCGTCCCGCCTCTCCCTTTAAAGCTTGATCTCTATGTCCACGCCCGACGACAGGTCGAGCTTCATCAGAGCGTCTACCGTCGTGGGGGACGGCTCCACTATGTCTATCACCCTCTTGTGGGTGCGGATCTCGAACTGTTCCCGAGACTTCTTGTCCACGTGCGGCGAGCGGAGCACCGTCCACCGGTTCCGCGCCGTGGGCAGAGGTATGGGGCCGATGACCCGCGCCCCGGACTTGCGGACCGTCTCAACGATCTCTTTCACCCCCTGATCCAGGACCCTGTGGTCGTAAGCCTTCAGCTTTATTCTTATCTTCTGCCCAGTCGTGATCATCCCGCGCCTTTCCTACTCCACTATCTCGGTTATGACGCCCGCGCCGACGGTGCGGCCGCCTTCGCGGATGGCGAACCGGAGCTCTTTCTCCATCGCGATCGGCGTGATCAGCTCGGCCTCTATGCTCACGTTGTCGCCGGG
>JBPRGF010000024.1:0-162634 GCA_051418015.1 Candidatus Nitrospinota bacterium M3_3B_026
GGAATGTTCCCCTTCTGCCAGTAGTATTGAAACAGCCCCTTCTCGATCCCGACCTTTCTGGCCCATGTGTATGGCCGCTCCCCCTTCATCAGGAGGGCCAGCCTGTCCTTGAACGTCTGCCGTTTCTTTGCCATGATTCCCCGCTCCCCACTCGTTATCAGGGTAAGAATCCTATGAATACTATAGTCTGTAGATATTTAGTCTGCAAGGGAAAAGAATACGGGAGCTTGAAAATCATGATCGAAAGAAATGGCGAAAAAATTGGAAAAGGTGTTCGGGGAGGTCATGAGGGACCTGCGCAAAAAACGCGGCTTCTCCCAGGAGGAGCTTGGGTTCGAGACCGGTTACCATCGCACCTACATCAGCCTGCTTGAACGCGGCCTTCGAAGCCCCACCCTGACCACCATCTTCCAGCTCGCCACCGCACTTGAAGTAAAACCCTCCGAGATAATCCGGCAGGTCGAATCCGCCAAATAACCCCGCCGCTTTCCCTGTTTTTTCGCTCCTGTTTCTTGGTTTCTTGAAGCACGCTGTTTTTTGGGTTTGCTCAGTTTCTTGCCTCCATAACTGCCTTGAGTTCCGTAAAATCATTGATGCTCGAGGTCGAGCAGTTGCCGATGAAACCGGAATATTTCGTGAATAGTGAGGTGGACGATAATCATGAGTATATCACTATCACCGCCAAGGATCTGAGTCGTGTTTTATCAATAGAAGACTTGGAAAATTACTTTGAGATGCCTGGGGAACTGGTGTAAACGTTTTCACCCAGTTAATGTCGTCAACTCCATGGACCGCCTGGTTTCCATTCCGCTGTAAAATCTTGGCTGCGTATTAAAGCCTGCGTTGGCGGGATAAGAAATGTCTCAAGCAAACGGCAGATATCCGCCAGTGATGGCGGAGTGGTAACGAGCGCCCCCTTTCGAAGAAAGGCGTTCCACTGTATATTCTTTTGCGCGTCGTTATAGAACTCCGGGGTGAGTCCTGAAGGGATGTGTTCCGGCAGATGTGTGCGGCGGCGTGAGAACGTGTTACGAATCGCCTGGGACAAAGTAAGACCATAGAAATCGAACTCGCTGGCGATGATCCAAAGATCGTAGAAGTCCTTCATACGGCTATTCGCCAGCCATAAGTTGACCAGGGCATGGTATTTCTCCGCAACCACGGTCTCACGCGGGTACGCCCTCAAATGTGGCGCGGGGTAATCCAAGAGGGTGGGATATTCGATTTCCCTCGCCTCTGGTGTTACAGCATCACCAAAACCGATGTCTGCCTGGATCGGCAATTGGGCGCCAGCCAATTTACCAAACAGCTTCACCCGTATGCCGCCATATTCTGTCTCATCTCGGATCAATTCGACTTGAACACTGTTCGCCACAAACGTCAGACCGTCATTTTCCACTGGCATGTCACAGAGTTCACGGAAGATCACTTGCAGACCCTCTTCACCGCTGTCACCTAATCCAAGAAAATCTACATCGCGTGTCGGGCGATGCGTACTTTCACCCCACAGCATGAACAGCATCGCGCCCTTCAAGATGAAACGGCTCCGATAATCTGATTGGCTCAGGCGGTATAACAGGCGTTCCAGTCCATACTGTGTAAGGATCAACTGGAAATCCTCGCGCCGTTCCCGCGCCAACGCTAGTAAACGGTCACGCACAGATGCAGCTATATTTTTTCCGCGTTTATCATTCATGTCGCGAGCGATTCCAGATAAGGCCGCATGACATTTCGAACGCGGCAGATGTCGGCATAATGCCAAAGGTCATCCATGGCGCATTGCCGCGACCGCCAGCAGTCCTTGAGCGCCTCGATGGCCACATCCAGGCCGATCTTATTCCGGTATTTGAAACAATCAGCGATAGTTTTGGCAGGAGTATACACACGTACGGCAACCCCCTCGATCTGGTGTTCCTCGACTCCGGCGCCAAGCGCGGCCTGGGAGAAGCGCACAATGCGCAGCGGTGGATACTCCATGCGCGGCCGCCAAGCCTTCTCGCCAATGGCCAGCCAGACTTCAAACGGGGCCTGAGTCGTGAGATCATGAAAGCGCAGAGCGGACAGCAAGCAGACCACGCCTTTAGGCACACGTTTGCTGGCCTCGGCAAGCGAATGGTGTTCGGTGGCGCCGCTATTCGGGAGGACATAGAGCCCTCTGCCGATCCGTTGCAACTTGCCGGTAGCGCAAAGGCGGCTTAGAGAGGTTCGAGGGATATCATAGGGATCGAGATCCCGTGGGCGCAAAACCCCCAATTTCCTGACCAGTTTCAGGACTTTATCTGTCTGCGTAGTTTTTGTAGCCATGAGAACTGTATGTTACATTACCTAGGGGGATATATACAAGCCCCGAGGTATTGTAACAGCAAGATGGGTCGGGTGGATGTCGAAGTAAAACCCTCCGAGATGATCCGTCAGGTCGAATCCGCCAAATAGCCCCGCCGCTTTCCCTGTTTTTTCGCTCCTGTTTCTTGGTTTCTTGAAGCACGCTGTTTTTTGGTTTATTCGATCATTGTTTCTTTCTTGTTTTTCTCCTTCATCGCCCCGCTGACGAGGTCGGACGCCACTCCGGCGGCCTTTTTCAGGGCGCTGTCGGTGAGGTGGGAGTATCGCATGGTCATCGCCAGGGAGCGATGGGTCAGGAGTTTTTGCAATTCGCGGATATCAACCTGGCCGGATGAGGCCAGCATTGTCGCGTAGACGTGGCGAAGCCCGTGGAACCGGAGCCAAGGGAGGCCGGCGCGCTCACGGATACGGTTCCATGGGCGGCTGATGTTGTCACGTTTATGGCCGTCCCTGCCGGGAAAGACAAACCGGCTTGTCCTTGGCTGCGCTTGCAGTATCGGGCGCAGGGCGTCCGGAAGCGGTATCTTATCGACCTCTCCCTCAGCTCTAGCCTTCCCGTTTCGAAGGAGGATGAAACCCTGATCCCACAGGATGTCGTCCCACTCGAGCGAAAAGATCGCCCCCTGCCGCATCCCGGTCATGATCGCGGTCAGAACGATCCCTCCCGCCGCCTTGTTCTTGTCATCAAATGCCGACTGAACGAGCTTTTGGAACTGCTCCTCGGTGAGATACTCGGTTTTCTCGTTCCGGAGAGCGGGGACCTTGATCTTGGAGGAAAGTGGTGAATGCAGATTCTCGACCACGCCAAAGTTTGTGGCGCGCCGCAGAAGCTCCAGGGCGTAGACGCCGGATCGTCTCTTGCCCTTTTCGACGGCCTCCTGAAAGATCGCTTCCACGTCCTGCTTCGTGATATCCGGCGGGTATTTCCCACCGACGACCGGCGCGACCCACTGTGAAAATTTTCTATCCTCTTTTGCCTTCGACGGGTAGTCCCCCTTGCGGTCAAGGTAGGCTTGCCAGACTGAAAAAACCGTCACGCCTTCGGCGGCCGCCCGCTCGGCCCGCTCCGCCTCGAGTTTCTCTTTCCGCGATGGCTCGCCGCTGATTCGCCGGGCTCGAATCTGGGAAGCCTGGGACGCCGTCTGCGCCGTAGTCGCCTCTTCGATGACTTTTGCTTCCCCGCTTCGCCGGTATCGGATGGAGAACTTTTTCTTTCCACCTTTGGTCTGGTAGGAAAAAACTCCTGGATACCTCGTTTTCGATCGCTCGTTCTTCGGCATTGCCCATCCTCGGGAATTCTGCCCCCACATCGCCCCCACAAGGAGGCCAGAAAACGGGGGTATTTCCAAGAAAATGATAGCAAATGGTAGTAATTATATCAACACAAGAAAACCCGCGCTAAGAGCGCTTATAGTCGCCATTGACGCGGGTTTTGTTTGATTTTTATATGGCTCCCCGGGACGGATTCGAACCGCCGACAGGGTGGTTAACAGCCACCTGCTCTACCGACTGAGCTACCGGGGAATCGACGATGATCAAACATATTTTATATCACACCGGGGGGAGCATTACAATCTCCCCCGGACGTCGTTTCCATCGCGTTTGGCCGGCGCGCCGGGGGGGGCCGGATGATCCTGCCCGGCGCCTTTGAAGAGCGGGGCGGGTTTACTACACGCCGTAGTCGCCCATGGCGCCCATGGATTTCAAGGCCTTCAGCCGCGCCTCCATCGGCGGGTGGGTGGAGAAGAGGGCTTTCGATTTCATGGTGAAGTTTTTGACCGGGTTGACGATGTACATGTGCTGCGTGGCGCGGTTGGTCGCCTCCAGCGGCTCCTGGTCATTCCATATCTTGTAGAGCGCCGAGGCCAGCCCATCTGGGTTCCTGGTCAGCTGTACGGCGGAGGCGTCGGCGAGCAGCTCGCGTCTTCTCGATATCGCCATCTGCAGAATCTTCGCGCTGATGGGGGCCAGGACGGCGAAGATGAGCGCGACGGCTAGCATGGCCGGATGGCCTCCCTTCCTGCCGCCCCCTCTCCAGAACACGCCTCGCAAAAAAGCGTCCGCGATCAGGGCCGTCGCGCCGACAATGACTCCGGCGAGCATGGCGTATCGGATGTCGTAGTTTCGGACATGGCTCATCTCGTGGGCGATGACTCCCTGCAGCTCGTCGCGGTTGAGCTTTTCCAGCAGGCCGCGGGTCACGGCGACGGCGGCGCGGTCCGGGTCTCGCCCCGTGGCGAAGGCGTTTGGGGCGGCGGATTCTATGATATAGACCTCCGGCATGGGCAGGCCCGAGGCGACCTTCATCTCCTCCACGATGTTGAACAGGGTAGGGTGCCCGTCGTGGCTGATCTTTTTCGCGCCGCTCATCGACAGGACGAGCCTTGCGCCGGAGAACCAGGAGAACGCGCCCAGTGTCGAGGCGATGATGAAGGCGATGACCGCGCCCTCCAGCGGGAAGCCGTAAAGATGACCCGCGATCGCCCCCAGGCCCGTTAGAAGGCCGGTCAGCGCAAGCAACAGTATGTTCGAGTTACGCCGGTTCGCCGCCTGCTCGGCGAAGAATGATGAGCGTTTTTCAGTTCTGCGTTTCGCCCTTTCGGCCCTTTTACCCTCCGCCTTGAGGATGGCCCGGCACAAGCCGCACTGTATTGCGGAGACACGGTTCTCATAGCCGCAACGAGGACAGGGCGCCTTTCTCATGATTCGATGAGGCGGCTTATCCGGCTATCGCAGGTCCACCTTCACGGGCGCCCTCTCGCCCTCCGGCGCCTGGAAGAACTCCTCATGCGAGAATCCAAAGAGATTCGCCACGATGTTCGATGGGAACGTCTCGCACTTGACGTTCAGGGTCATCACGGAGTCGTTGTAGAACTGGCGGGCGAAGGATATCCTGTTCTCCGTGGATGTCAGCTCCTCTTGCAGGCGCATAACGTTCTGGTTGGCCTTCAGGTCGGGATAATTTTCCGACAGGGCGAACAGGCTTTTAAGGGCCTCGGTGAGCATCCCCTCCTTTTGCGCCTTTTCGGAGACTTTAGTGGCGGCCATCGCCTCGGATCTTGCCTGGATCACCTTCTGGAGCGTCTCCTGCTCGTAGCTCATGTAGTCCTTGACCATCTCCACCAGGTTCGGGATCAGGTCGTACCGGCGCTTGAGCTGGACGTCGATCTGGCTCCATGCGTTTTTCACTTGGGCGCGCAGGCGCACCAGGCCGTTGTACATGGATATTATGTAGACCGCCAGGGCCGCGATCGCGGCGAGAAGAATCCATCCGCCCATAATCTGAAGACTCCCTAAAATTTATTCAGCCAGGTTTCTCACGGCCCAGAACATCGGGCCTATCCACACCTGCAGGGCGAAGACCAGGATATGCGCCCCCGCCAGGGTGTATCCTAACACGGCCCTGGGCGTCATGGAGCGATCCAGGCCGAAAGTCACCCAGTACAAAGCGCCGCCCAGGCCGAACGCCGCGGCGGGTTTCGCGCTGAAATTCAGGAAAAAGGGATATTCTTTCGCCGACTCCACGGCCTCGTAGACCGCCAGCGCCTCCCAGGCGTACCATGCGATGGAGAGGACGTATCCGGCGAGGAAGAGGGATTGCGGCAGGCTCCTCATCACTTTAGCTTTTCGCCGGGCGTTGTCAGCCGAAGGTGGCCAGGGCCTCCTCCTCGGTCTCGTATATCTCTATCTTGGCGTCAAGCCGTGTGAAAGAGAAAAGCTCGCGCAGATCGTCGGAAAGCCGGACTATCTTGAGCGAGCCGCCGTTGTCCCTGGCCCGTTTGGCGGCGAGGATAAGCCTGCCCAGGCCGGAGCTGTTGATGAAATGGACGTCCTTGAAGCTCAGGATCAGCCTCGCCGCGCCGTCCTGGATGGCGTCGTCGATGGCTTTTTTGAAAACGGAGTAGTCCTCGTTGGTCTTTATGTTGCCGATGAGGTCGATGACGGTGGCGCTTCCAGTTTCCCTGATCTCTACACGCAAAGCGACTTCTCCCATAAGGTTCGTTGAAAGCCGCGGACTGAACGGGCCACGATCCACGCAGCCGGGATCCGTTCCCCCTCCTGAAACAGTCCCGCTTTCCCCTCTCTTACAACATAAGGATTTACAACAACTGTCCTGGCGCGCGCGATTTCCAGCAAGGACGGTTTGCGCCCTTGCCCTGAGAACAGCGGACAGCGGGACGGCCCTTGCGTTGCCAACTCCGTCCCTGTAATACTCCAACTTAAATATTTTAATCTCACAACGTCTCCCAAGTCCAACAAAATCCGCCGCCGATTTTTATGCCGGAACCGCCTGGCCGCCGCCGGGCTTTCTTTCCCGCGGACAACGTATATAATTGACCCGTGAGCGAAACAGCGAAAGACACGGTGAATGAGCGGCTCCGGGGCCTGCCGTCCGTCGACTCGGTCCTTTCCTCGCCCCCGGCGGCTGGGCTGATCGGGCGATACGGCCGGGAGCGGCTGGCGGAGGCCGTTCGCGAGACGCTGGGAAAAGCGCGCGAGTCGCTGCTTGCCGGCGAAGGCGCGCCGGCGAGCGTGGAGGAGGCGCTGGAGGCGGCGACCGGCGCCTTGGAAAAACTGTTCCGCCCGCGGATGAGAAAGGTCTTGAACCTCACCGGCGTCGCCATCCACACCAACCTCGGCCGCGCGGCCCTGGCCGGGGAGGCGGCGGAGGCGGCGCGGATGGCGGCGCTCTCCTGCGTGAACGTGGAGTATGACCTGGAGCGCGGCGTCCGCGGCGACAGGGACGGCATCGTGGAGGAGCTATTGACCACGCTGACCGGCGCGGAGGCGGCCACGGTTGTCAACAACAACGCCGCGGCGGTCCTGCTGGCCCTGAACACGCTGGCGGAGGGGAGGGAGGTCCTGATCTCCCGGGGGGAGCTTATCGAGATCGGAGGCTCGTTCCGCCTGCCGGAGGTCATGGCCAGGAGCGGCTGCGTCATGCGCGAGGTGGGGACGACGAACAAAACGCGCGCAAACGACTACGAGAACGCCTTCACGGAGCGGACGGCCCTCGTCCTGCGGGCGCACACCAGCAACTACAGGATCGTGGGGTTTACATCCCGCCCGGCGCTGCCGGAGCTGGCCGCGTTCGCAAAAGAGAAAGGCGTCCCGCTGATGGAGGACCTGGGCTCCGGGACGCTGGTTGACCTGAGCGCCTTCGGTCTGCCCCACGAGCCTACCGTCCAGGAGACGGTCAGGGACGGCGCGGACGCCGTCACCTTCTCCGGCGACAAGCTGCTGGGCGGGCCGCAGGCGGGGATCATCGCCGGGCGCGCGGACATCATCAAGCGGATAAAGAGCAACCATCTGAAACGCGCCCTGCGGGTCGACAAGATGACCCTAGCCGCCCTCGAGGCGACGCTCAGGATATACCTGGACCCGGAGAAGGCGGTGGAGAAGATACCGGCGTTGAGAAGCCTTGCGAAAAGCCTGGAGGACGTCCGCGCCATGGCGGAGAAGGCCGCGCCCATGGTCGCCGGAAAACTCGGCGGAAGCGCTGAGGTCTTCGTTATGGACGACGTGTTGCGGGCTGGGGCGGGCTCGCTGCCGGAGGTGGACATCCCCTCCGTCTCCGTGGCCGTGAGGGACGCGCGGATGAGCCCCGGCGAGCTTGCGGAGTTTTTCAGGAGGCTGGACCCGCCCGTCATCGGCCGAGTGGAGGACGACCTTTTCCGGCTGGACATGCGTTGCCTGGACGACGTGGGCGAGCTTGCGGGGGCTCTCGCGTGAAGCAGGGGAGGGGGGCATGAGGGACCGGCTTCGCTACGAATCCCTGCGGGACTTCATCGCGCATCTGGAGATAAGCGGCGAGCTCGTCAGGATAACCGAAAAAGTCTCGCCGATCCTCGAGATCACCGAGATCACCGACAGGGTCAGCAAGTCCGAGGGCGGCGGGCCGGCGCTTTTATTCGAAAACGTTGAGGGCTCGTCCATGCCGGTGCTTATGAACGCCTTCGGAAGCGCAAAGCGCATGGCGATGGCCCTGGGCGCCGACGACGTGGAGGAGATCGCCCGCGACATCGACGAGCTTGTCCACCAGAAGGCGCCGGAGACCTGGGCGGAGAAGATAGCCGCATTGCCCGCGCTTTTCAGGATGACGAAGTTTCCGCCGAAGATCGTCCATGACCCCGCCCCACCATGCCAGGAGGTCATATACGAGGGGGCGGAGGTGGACCTTACCATCCTGCCGATTTTAAAATGCTGGCCGGGCGACGGGGGGCGGTTCATCACCCTGCCATGCGTCATAACGAAATCGGTGGACGGCAGGCGCAACGTGGGGATGTACAGGATGCAGATGTTCAACCCCCGCTCGACGGGGATGCACTGGCACATCCACAAGGACGGCGCGGCCTTTTTCGACGAACACAAAAAGTCCGGCCGGAGGATGGAGGTGGCCGTTGCCATAGGCTGCGACCCGGCCACGGTCTACGCCGCCACGGCGCCGATGCCGCCTGGGGTGGACGAGCTTCTGCTGGCGGGGCTCATCAGGCGGCGGCCGGTGGAGCTTGTCAAGTGCCGGACCGTGGACCTGGAGGTTCCGAAGACGGCGGAGATCGTGCTGGAAGGATACGTCAACCCGGACGAGACGCGCATAGAGGGCCCCTTCGGCGACCATACGGGCTACTACTCCCTGGCGGACAGGTACCCCGTCTTCCATGTCACGGCCATTACCCACAGGAAGGATCCCGTCTACCTGGCCACCGTCGTTGGCAAGCCGCCGATGGAGGACTGCTACATGGGCAAGGCGACGGAGCGAATCTTCCTGCCCATGCTCAAGACGATGAACCCGGAGATCGTCGACTACGACCTGCCCTGGGAGGGGGTCTTTCATAACTGCGTGATAGTCTCGCTTAGAAAGCGCTATCCCGCCCAGGCCGAAAAGGTGATGAGCTCGCTTTGGGGCGCGGGGCAGATGTCGTTCGCCAAGATGATCCTCGCCATGGACGAGGGCGTGGATGTCCACGACTATCGCCAGGTGGCGCGGACGCTGCTGGACAGGATAGACATCGAGCGCGATATCGTCGTGACCGAAGGCGTCCTCGACGTCCTCGACCACTCCGCCCCTGCGCCCCTGCGCGGCGCCAAGCTGGGGATAGACGTCACATCCTGCGCGCCCGGCGAGACGCGGCCGGAGGTTGAATCCTGGGCGGGGAGGGACATGGCGCCGTTCACCGCCCGATGTGATGAACACGCGGGAATAGCCGCCCACGCCATACCGTTCACCGGCGTCGCCAGCCCGCTGGCCATAATCGCCGCGGACAAGCGCGCTCCCTGGGATGGCCACAGGATCGCCCGCGAGGCCGCCGAGGGCGACGCGGCGCAGGCGATACGGATAATCATGGTGGTGGACAGGGACGTGAATCCTGCGGACTACTCCACGGCGCTCTGGAAGTTTTTCAACAACGTCGATCCGCGCCGGGACATTTTCACCGAGGGCGGCCGGCTCTTCATCGACGCCACCCGCAAGATGACCGAGGAGGGGCATCCAAGGGACTGGCCGGGCGAGCTTGTCATGGACGGAGAGGTGAAAAGGCGGGTTGATGAAATGTGGGACAGGCTGGGCCTTCCCCAGGCCGGGGGCGAAAGTTAAACTCCACGGCAGGCTTTGATATCATGACCGGCGAGCGGAGTTCGTTTTCTTCTCCCCTTTTTCCAAGGGGGAGCGGCGCGAAGCGCCGAGGGGGTAAGCCGGAAAACAATTTCGGCGTCATTCAATAATAATAGAGTATGCGCGCTTACGTAATCCGGCGGCTGATGATGATGATCCCGATGATGATCGGGGTCACCCTGATCTCTTTCGTCGTTATCCACCTGACCCCTGGCGACCCGACGGAGCTCATGACCGACCTGAACCCCAACGTCTCGCCGGAGGCGATAAAGAAGCTGCGGGAGCTTTACCACCTCGACGAGCCTGTGATCGTCCAGTATTATCACTGGCTTGAAAAGATCGTGGTTCTCGACTTTGGCCGCTCCTTCTCCCCCGACGCCCGGCCGGTGATGGACAAGATCGCCGAGGCCGTCCCCATAACCCTTCTCATAAACGTTCTGGCGCTAGTGTTGATACTGCTGGTGGCGATACCCATCGGAGTCCTCTCCGCCACGCGCCAGTATTCCCTGTTCGACAAGGTTTCCACCTTGTTCGTTTTCTTCGGTTTCGCCATGCCCACCTTCTGGCTGGCGCTTTTGCTGATGCTCCTTTTCGGCGTGTGGCTGGAATGGCTGCCCATATCGGGGCTCACGTCCTTTGACTTCGATCGCCTTTCGCCCTTCGAAAAATTTCTGGACTACGCCAGGCACCTGGCCCTTCCCGTCCTGGTGTCGGCCTTCACGGGCCTTGCGGGGATGTCGCGGTTCATGCGCCAGAGCATGCTGGACGTGATCCGCCAGGACTACGTGACGACCGCCAGGGCCAAGGGCCTGAACGAGCGCTGGGTGATATACAAGCACTGCATGAAAAACGCCCTGTTGCCGATCGTGACCATACTGTCGCTTTCGCTGCCGTCGCTGATCGGCGGCTCGATCATATTCGAGACGATCTTCTCCATCCCCGGCACTGGCCAGTTGATGTTCCAGGCCGTCATGGCGCGGGATTACCCGCTAATCATGGGCAACCTGGTCATAATATCCTTCCTCACGCTCTTCGCGATACTTCTGTCGGACGTGGCTTACGCGCTGGTGGACCCGAGGATAAGCTATGACTGACGGACGGCCGCGGACCTTCTGGGGGATTTTTGTCCACAAGTTCAGGATGAACACGCTCGCCATACTGGGCGCGGCCATCGTGGCGCTGCTTTTCGTCGTGGCCGTGTTCGCGCCCGTCATCGCTCCCCACGACCCGGCGAAGATTGACACCTCCCGCCTTTTCCTCCCGCCGTCGCTCGAGCACCCCTGCGGCACCGACGACCTGGGGCGCGACGTTTTCTCGCGCATGGTCTACGGGGCGCGCATATCCCTTTCCGTGGGGTTCGTGGCCGTGGGGATAGCCACGCTGATCGGGCTGGTCATCGGCGCCGTCGCCGGATATTTCGGCGGCTGGCTGGACGAGATCATGATGCGGTTCACGGAGCTTATGATGACCATTCCCACGTTTTTTCTCATCCTGGCCGTCATCGCCATGCTGGAGCCGAGCATCTACAACATCATGATAGTCATCGGCGCGACGGGCTGGATGGGCGTGGCGCGCCTTGTCCGGGCGGAGTTCCTGTCGCTGAAGCGCAGGGAGTTCGTCGCCGCCGCGGAGGCGATCGGGGCCACGGACTTCATGATCATCATGAAACACATCCTGCCGAACGCCATCTCCCCCGTCCTCGTCTCGGCCACCCTGGGCGTGGCGGGGGCGATACTGACCGAGTCGGCGCTTTCCTTCCTCGGCATAGGCGTCCAGCCGCCGACGCCGAGCTGGGGCAACATCCTGACGCTGGGCAAGGACAACATAGAGTTCGCCTGGTGGCTTTCGGTTTTCCCGGGCCTTGCCATCCTCGTCACGGTGATGGGATACAACCTGCTGGGCGAGGGCATCCGCGACGCCATGGACCCGCGCCTGAACTGAAAAGTCAGACTCTTGCCCCGGGCAGGTATTTCGACCAGCTCTCCAGGTGGCTTCTCGGCGGGTTTTCAGGCACGCTGGAGAAAATCAGGAACTTCGGCTTCACCGGCTTTCTCTTCAGCCGCAGGCCGGACTCCGCGATGGTCTTGTTCCCCTTTCTCAGGTTGCACCCCCGGCAGGCGGTCACCACGTTCTCCCAGGTCGACGCTCCGCCCATCGACCGGGGGATCACGTGGTCGATGGTAAGGTCGCCCCCCCGTTCGCCGCAGTACTGGCAGACGTGGCCGTCGCGCTTGAGCACGTTCTTTTTGGAGAAGGCCACGCCCGCCTTCACGGGCCGCCGGACGTAGCGGTTGAGCTTTATCACCGTGGGGAGCCGGAAGACCGTGGTGGGCGTTCTGGCGCAGAACCCGTCCGACTCCAACGCCTCCGCCTTGCCGAGCAGCACCAGGACAAGCGCCCTCCGCGCGGCGGTGAACTGCAGGGGCTCGTAGGAGCCGTTGAGCACCAGGGTTCTCAAGTTTTCCATGATTTTCAGAAAACCGTGGATAATTTCTCCTATTCTATTGTTTTAAGGCGGCGCAAGTCAACGCGTTGACTTGGCGCCCGCCTTCTCCTAAGATTAGCGGATTCCGTTTGTTCCAACGAGCCTTGGTGACATGATGAGACTTTCCCAGTACCACCTGCCGACGCTGAAGGAAGCGCCAGCCGAGGCGGAGACGGCCAGCCACAGGCTGATGATCCGCGCCGGGATGATAAGGAAGCTGGCGGCGGGGATATACTCGCTCCTGCCCCTCGGCGTCCGCGTGGTCCGCAAGATCGAAAAGATCATCCGAGAGGAGATGGACCGCGCGGGGGCCATGGAGGTCTTCCTGCCCAGCGTCCAGCCCGCGGAGCTGTGGAAGGAGTCGGGCAGGTGGGAGGTCTACGGCAGGGAGCTTTTGCGCCTCAAGGACAGGCATGAGCGCGAGTTCCTTTACGGCCCCACCCACGAGGAGGTCATAACCGACCTCGTCCGCCGCGACGTCCGGTCATACCGCGACCTGCCCCTGCGCCTCTACCAGATACAGACCAAGTTCCGCGACGAGATACGCCCCCGGTTCGGCGTGATGCGGGCGCGGGAGTTCACCATGAAAGACGCTTATAGCTTCGACGCGGACGACGAGGCCGCCGCGGAGAGCTACGAGGCGATGCGGCGCGCCTACGACGCCATATTCAAAAGCTTTGGCCTGCGGTTCCGCGCCGTGGAGGCGGACACGGGGCCGATCGGCGGGTCCTTTTCCCACGAGTTCATGGTTCTGGCCGACTCCGGCGAGGATACGGTCGTATACTGTGGCTCCTGCGACTACGCGGCGAACATGGAGCGGGTGGAGCTTGCCCCCCCAACCCCGCGCGCGGAGACGGAGCCTGAGCCTGAGCCTGAGCCGCTGGAGGAGGTTTCCACCCCCGGCAAAAAGAGCGTCGATGAGGTCGCGCAGTTTCTGGGCGTCTTGCCGTCCGTGATGATAAAGACCCTTCTTTACAGGACGGACACCGGGGAGATCATCGCCGCCCTGGTTCCCGGCGACAGGGAGGTCAACGAGACCAAACTCGCCCGCGCCCTCGGGGCCAACGGGGCGGCGCTCGCCGGCGACAGCGAGATCATGAAAGCCACCGGCGCGCCGGTGGGCTTCGCCGGGCCGGTGGGGCTTGACATCCCGGTGGTGGCGGACAACTCTGTAAAAGCCATCGCCAACGGCGTCACAGGCGCGAACAAGGCGGACGCACACTTGAAAAACGTCAACCCGTCCCGCGACTTCCAGAACGCAAGATACGCAGACATACGCCAGGCCGTGGAGGGGGATCAATGCGTCCGCTGCGGCTCCGGCGAGTTGCGCATGGCGAAGGGCATCGAGGTGGGGCACATCTTCAAGCTCGGCGTAAAATACTCCGAGGCAATGTCCGCCAAGTTTCTCGACGCCGAAGGCAAGGAGCGCCCGATGATAATGGGCTGCTTCGGCATAGGCGTCGCCCGGTCGGCGGCGGCGGCCATCGAGCAGAGCCACGACGAGGCGGGGATAATCTGGCCCCCGGCCATCGCGCCCTTCGGCGCCGTCGTTCTGGCGCTCAACGCCGACGACGAGAATGTTTTGAAGGCGGCGGAGTCGATATACGAAAAGTTCGCGGCGGCCGGGCTCGACCCGGCGCTCGACGACCGCGACGTCCGCCCCGGCGTCAAGTTCAACGACGCCGACCTCGTGGGCTATCCCGTCCAGGTGGTCGTGGGCAAAAAGAGCGTGGCCAGGGGCGAGGCGGAGATCAAGACCCGCAAGACGGGCGAGAAGGTCTCCGTTCCCCTGGAGGGCGTGGTCCCCGCCGTCAGGGAGATAATGGAGGCTTTGAGCGAGGTTTGACCTTTCGCGCGCGAAATGGCCCGTGACCCGGTTGTGTCGGTGGCGCTGCCCGCGCGCAACTGCGGGCCGCTTTTGAAAGAGGCCGTGGAAAGTGTCCTCGGGCAGACTTTCCTTGATCTCGAGTTGCTCGTTGTCGATGACCATTCCACCGACGGCTCTATCGAGTCCCTGCCCGGAGACGACCCGCGCCTGCTGGTCCTGAAAAATCCCGGCGCTGGCCTCGTGGACGCCTTGAACTTCGCCGCCGGAGCGGCCCGCGGCGCATACATCGCCCGCATGGACGGCGACGACATCAGCCGCCCGGAGAGGATCGCCCGCCAGGTGCGATTTATGGAAAACCGGGAGGATGTGGGGATATGCGGGACACTCGTCGAGAAATTCTCGGCCGGCGGTGTGGGCGAGGGGTACCGGTTGTATGAAAAATGGGTGAACAGCCTGGTGACGCCGGAGAGCATACGGCGCGCCATTTTTATCGAAAGCCCCATGCCTCACCCTTCCGTAATGATCCGCCGGGCGGCTTTCGAGGCGCTGGGCGGATACCGCGACATGGGCTGGCCGGAGGACTACGACCTGTGGCTGCGCGCGTTCGAGGCGGGGGTGGTTATGGCGAAAGTGCCGGAGACGCTCCTTGAATGGAGGGATTCGCCCGGAAGGTTTTCGAGGACGGACCCGCGCTATTCCAGGGAGGGCTTCATGAAAGCCAGGGCGCATTTTCTGAAAAGAACCGTCCTGAAGGACGCCCCCGCCGTAATATGGGGCGCGGGCGGGACCGGGGCGCTGCTCGCGCGCCATCTGAAACGCGAAGGGGCGAGGGTCTCCTGTTTTATCGACATCAACCCGAGGAAGATTGGCGGCGTCAAGGCCGGAAGGCCCGTGCGCTCTCCGGAAGCGGCGAAGCGGGTCATCGGGCCGATCCTGGCCGCCGTGGCCGCGCGGGGGGCGAGGGAGGAGATACGCGCCTTTCTTGCCGGGTTCGGCAAGCGCGAGGGGGTGGACTTTTTCATGACCGCCTGAGCGCGCCGCCCTTGGCTAAGCGTCTTTCAACTCTTTCGTATCTTTCATTTCTGACAGATGGTTCTTTTGCTCCAGGAGCCGTGGCAAAACCTTCGGCGCTGGGATACATTGCCGCTGTGACATTGTGGAATGGATGACAAGGAGGCTGGAAGATGACGGCAGGGATAGCCCGGATGACCCCGCTCGATAGAGCGAGGGCCTGGTACACCGAGCACACCGCCATCATGGAGGGCAGGCGCGAGGGGCCGAACGAGTTCGCCCTCTATGTGCCCGTGGAGGCGCGGGCGGAAACGGAGGCCGCCGCGAGGCGCGGACAGGTTCCCGTTTTCACGGAGGCCCATTTCCGGCTTTGGGCGGCGCTGACGGAGGTGCTGGGAGTAGAGGAGTTCTCCGCGCCCTTGGGGTTGGACGAAGAGGATGTCAGAAAGAGCATCCTGGGAATGGACGCGGCCCCCGGCGGGGAGGGGCGGGGGCGATGAATCTGAACCGGGCCTACAGCACCTCCCGGACGAATTCGTCCATGCCGCGTTTTTCTATGAGAGCGCCCAGCCTTGTCGTCTTGTCGCCGTGTTTTCGGACGTATTTAATAATATTCTCCACTATCTCCAGGACCCGTTTCCTGGTGGGGGCGACGGTGAGCTTCTCGGCGATCCGGGGCCGAAGGCCCGCCGCGCCTCCGACCAGCACCTGGTATCCCTTGGGGCTGGCGATGATCCCTATGTCCTTGGTGGCGGGTTCGCTGCAGGAGCGCTGGCATCCGGCGACGCCGATCATCAGCTTCGTTGGCAGCTCCACCGCGTTGAACATCCGGTCTATCTCCATCGCCAGGCCCAGCACCGGTTTCTGGTACCGGCGGCAGAAGGTCTCCGCCGAACACATCTTCACCGGCCGCACGCCGCCGAACTTGAAGTCGTTGCCCCTGCGGCCGGTCTTTTCCTCCAGGTGGCGCGGCAGGTCCGGCTTGTCCCAGACGAAGATGATCTCTCCGCCCAGCTTGACCTTCTCCGCCCCCTCCCGCTCCATCACGTCCACGAGCTCCTTGAGCTCCCTGACGGAGATGACCCCCGCCGATATGTGGGGGGAGAATTTGGCCCGGGGTTTTTGCGGCTTGTCCATCATTTCCATTGCTCCATTATGCGGCGTCCCCTCTCGCGCGGGCTCTTTCCGGTTTCAGCAGCGTCTCTGCCGCGGCTCAAAATTTTTCCCCCTTCTTTTCCCGGTGGTGGCTGCCGATGGGGCGCACGCGGCTCCATATGTTCCAGACGAAGATGAGCCCGGCGGCGAGCTGCGCCGCGGAGCCGATAACCACCAGCCATTTCTCCCAGGGGCGGTACGCCACGGACATCGAAAGTTCCCCGAGCGTCCTGACAACCGTGCCGGCGGTTATGAGCCAGTAGTTGACCTCCGCCAGATCCGGGCTGTAGCGCAGGTCGTCCTTCGCCGGACGGGGGAACATCCAGTACGCCACGCCCATGATGAGCATGATGACGAACCCGAACAGTGTAAGATGCGTGTGGGCCGTGATGAGGGCCCGCGGCGGGCCTGCCTCGCCCCACACCTGCAGGATAAGTATCCACGCGCCGATGAGAAGACCCGCGAGGAAAAACAGAAAGGAGGTCTTTACGTATCGCCTGACGAGAGTGAACATTCAAAAAGCGAGCGGCCGAGTTATAATCAACAGTTTCGCGAAAACTATAGCAACAATCCGTTTTGGCGGCTATGATTTTTGGCATATCCAACCCGGGGGGGAAAGGAGGAAAATGTGATTAACCGTGGCTTTGTCGCTTCATCGCTGATAGCCGCCCTGTTCTTTTTGCCCGGCCTTTCCCCGGCGGAGCCTTCGGCGGCCATGTTCGTCTCCCACTACGACAGGCTGGAGCGCGCCATTGGGGACAGCGCGCAGGAAATGGAAAACCAGGAGAAGGCGCCGTCCGCCGGGGACGCCATGGAGCCCGCGGGCGGCGGGTTCGAGTTTTTTGGCGGGGTGACGGCCATAATCCAGGGGACCGAGGGCGCGGCGTCAGACGAGACGCGTGACCAGACAGACGCGTCCATGACGGCCGATCTGGAGATGGTCTTCAACCAAGGCGGCCGCTATTTTCTCGTCATGGCGATGGAGTCCGGCTTCGGCGAGGGGGTCAACGACAACTTCCCCACCGACATCACCCCGAACTACGACGTCTACGAGACCAGCTTTCACCCCCACCAGCGCCAGGCCGACGTCACCTTGTCCCAGGCGTACATCGAGGGTCTTTTTCTCGGCGCCAGGCTGGTTTTGAACGTTGGCAAGATGGACGTTCATCATCTTTACGACACCAACGTGTTCGCCTCCGACGAGACGGCAAGCTTCATGGCCGGGGCCCTGGTGCGCGCCGCGGGGGTGGTCAGCCACGAGCTGGAGGCCTACTACAGCCCCGCCGTGAGGGTCTATTTCGCCCCCGCCTCGTGGCTTGAGCTGGACGCCATATACGCCCATCACGACATGGAGGACCTGGCCAGGGACAACTTTTTTGTTTTCCAGGCCACCCTCAAGCCGGGGATCGCCGGTCTCGAGGGGAACTGGCGCGCCTACGCGGCCCATGACGGGCGGGACTACGACAGCATCGACAACGGAATGAGAACGGACCTGATCCTCGGCGCAAGCGTCGACCAGTACATATCCGAGAACATCGGTCTTTTTTTCCGCTGGTCCGCGCGCGATGAGGAGATAGCCGACGCCCGCGTGGTCTCCATGATCTCAGGCGGCGTGGTGGTCTCCGGCGGCATGTGGGGCAGGGCGGACGACGCCTTCGGGGCCGGCTACGCCGAGCTTTCGCTTAACGAAAAGCTGGACCTGCCTTACGAAGGCGGACAGAGCGTCTGGGAGATATACTACAACGCCAGGGTCAACGGGATGATCTCCATCACGCCCGACGTTCAGCTGCATGACAACCTGCCCAGGGAGACCGACAGGAGCGTCACCGTCTACGGCGTCAGGGCGCAGGTCGATTTCTAGATCGAGGGAGGCCATGGGCCGCGTTGATCTGAAAGGGCTGACATACGCCGAGACGGTGGATTTTTTCGCGTCCATCGGCGAAAGGCCCTGGCGCGCGGACCAGGTACGCTCCTGGATGTTCGAAAAGGGCGCCGCAAGCTTCGCCGAGATGACGGACCTTTCAAAAGGGCTCCGGGCACGGCTTGAGAAGGAGGCGCGGCTGACGGCGCTCGCGGAGGCGGGGCGAGTGGTCTCGTCGGACGGGACGATGAAGTTCCTGTTCCGGCTGGAAGACGGGCATACCGTGGAAAGCGTCTGGATCCCCGAAAAGCGGCGGGCGACGCTGTGCGTCTCCACACAGGTCGGGTGCAAGCTGGGATGCGCCTTCTGCCTCACCGGCTCCGGGGGGTTCGTCCGGGACCTTTCCGCGGTGGAGATAGTCGACCAGCTCGTCCAGGCGCGAAGGCTCGTTCCCGGCGGGCGGATAACCAACGTCGTCCTCATGGGGATGGGCGAGCCGCTGGACAACTACGATAACGTCCTTGCGGCTTTGAAGGTGATGACCGAGCCGGAACGCGGGCTCGCCGGCGCGCGCAGGGTGACCCTTTCAACGGCCGGGATCACTCCGGGGATATTGAAGCTCGCCGGGGATTATCCGAAAATAAAGCTCGCCATATCGCTCAACGCGCCTGATGACGCGGTCAGGAACGAGCTTATGCCCATAAACAGGAAGTACCCCCTGGCCGCCCTGATGGGCGCCTTGCGCAAGTGGCCCCTGCCGAAAGGTAAAAACATCACCTTCGAATACGTCCTCCTGGCCGGAGTGAACGACTCCGCCGATGACGCCCGGGCGCTTCACAGACTCCTTGGCCGCCTGCCAGCCACCGTGAACCTGATTCCATACAACCCCTGCCCCGGCCTCCCCTTCGAGCGCCCGGACGACGAGGCCGTGGAGCTTTTCTGGAGGACGCTGAAAGAGCTCGGGCGGGACGTCACCATAAGGAAGAGCAGGGGAGGGGACATCCTCGCCGCCTGCGGCCAGCTCCGGGAGCGCGCCGGGGAAGAGGAGCCGCTCCCGTGAGACAGCGGCGCTCGGTTACTTCTCCAGGTGTTTCTTTATGACGCCGAGGTTCTTTTCGGACAGGTTCAGGAATTTTATTCCCATCTCGATCTTCCCCTCCTGCGTCCTGCGCAGGTGTGTGACTTCCCCTTCAACCCTGATGATGTCCTCCTCCAGCGCCACGCTCAGGACCACCTTGGACAGAAAGGGCAGCGGCTGGTCAACCTCCAGCAGTATACCCCCCTCGGACACGTTGAGAGTCCGTCCAATGCGCGACTCGGCCAGCTCGCCCGTCACGTTGTACTGCTCCACGGCGGTCAGCAGTATTCTCTCCACCCTCGGATGCTCTCTGCCGCGAGTCTGATCGTTCATCTCGATTCTCCCAGTGAATAGACTATCTTTCCATCCGCGCCCCGGCGCCGTTTCCCCGTTCCGGCCTCCGCAGCGGAAGCGACACGTGGAAGGTGGACCCCCTGCCCGGACGGCTGGAGACGCCGATGGACCCGCCGTGCATCTCCACCAGGCTCTTGCATATCGTAAGCCCCAGCCCCGAGCCGGGCTCTATGCCCTGCTGGCTTCTTTTCGCCTGTTCGAACTTGTCGAACACGAAGTCCTGCTCCTCCTCCGGTATCCCCGGCCCCGTGTCCGTCACCATTATGACCACGCGGCCGTCCTCTTCACGCTTGGTGACGCCGATTCTACCACCTTTTGGCGTGAACTTTATTGCGTTGCCGAGCAGGTTGTTCATCACCTGCAGAAGCTTCGCCCCGTCGCCCTCCATCTGTGTTTTGCCGCCGATATTCAGGGATATCTCCTGCCCCTTCTCCTTCGCGGAAAGCTCCATGGTCTTCACGCTTTCCATTATCAGGTCGTCGATCACCAGCGGGTCATAGGCCAGAGATACCCGTCCCGCCTCCAGCTTGGAGACGTCGAGGATGTCGTTGACAAGCTGCATGAGCCTGTTGCAGGAGCGCAGCATCACACCCGTCTCGCGTTCGAACCTTTCGCCTTCCGGGACGGAGCGGATCATCTTCACGAACCCCCTGATGACATTGAGTGGGGAACGGATGTCGTGCGACACCACCGCCACGAACTCGTCCATCCGGCGGTTGAGCTCCTGCAGGGCCCTGTTTTTCTTTTCCAGCTCCGAGGCGTATTTCGCCTTCTCCTCGGCCCTTGCCCATTGCCTGTGGGCCCTGGTGACAAGGGAGCCTCCGACGACCAGGACGGCCACCATGACGGAGAACAGGATGATCGACTGGTTGAAGCTCCTGTTCAGAAGCCGGGTCGCCTCCGTCTGCGGCGCCGCCACGGCCAGAGCCCACGTCTGGCCCAGGGCGTCTATCCTCGCCGTTGCGACGCTCCATTTGTTCTTTCCGATGGCGAGGCTGATGTCCGCGTCGCCGCCGCCTTCGCCTCGCCGCCAGCCGAGGACGTCCCCGCCCTCCAGCGTCCGCCCGAAGTCCTCGTGGAGCCGCTCCGGCCCGCCGGTGGCGCCGTAAAGGCGCTTCGAAAAGCTCTCGATGACGCCGCCGTCCCCCAGGATCGCGCCTCCCGGGGTGTAGAGCCAGGCGAAGCCCGCGTCTCCCACGCGGACGGGCGCGATGAGGTTGTTCACGAGGTCCTCGACGTCTATGAGCGCCATTATCATGCCGGACTTGTATATGTAGCTGCCGCCGCCGGCGTCCTCCTTCGAGGGGGCCTTGCGGAATATGGGCATCCCGACGGCGATCCCTTTGTAGTCGCCCGCGCTGAAAGGCCTGCTGGATATCCGCGCGTGCCAGCCGGCCATGGTCTCTTCGAAAAACTCCTTTATCTGCGGCAGCATCTTGAAATGATCCGGCCCCTTGGTGACGGCCACTTTCACCTCGCCGGAGTCCCCGAGCAGTATCATGTGGGAGACGCGCTCATCGAGCTCCGATATCACGCCGCCGAAGGCCAGCTCCACCTCGTCGAGCTGGTATCGCTTTACGACGTCTATCTGGGTCAGGGGAATGATCCTGCTTATTATCCCCTCCAGAAAAAGCTGGACGGACTTGGCCGAGGAGTCCGCGAGGAACTCGAGGTTCCTGTTGAAGGCCCGCTCGCTCTCCGCCACGGCGGCCCTGTTCAGGTTCACCCCTATCATGGCCACGATGACCAGCGCGAGGATCACCCACAGCCAGATGAGCATGATGTTGAGCTTCACTTCGCGCGCGAGCGGCATACCGTCCTACGTTCCTCTGCGCCTGCCTGCCGCCGCGGCCCGCGAGCGTCTGCCCGAGGGGCGGCGGAAGATCAGCCGGACGGGAGTCTTGTCGAACCCCCCGGCCTCCCTGAGCTGATTCGCGATATACCGCCTGTAAGAGAAGTCGATCCCCTCCGGCGCGCTGGTCATGAAGGTGAACGTCGGCGGGCGGATGGAGGTCTGCGTGGCGTAGTATATCCGCGTCCTCTTTCCTCTGTGGACCGGCGGCGGCTTTTTGGCCGTTATCCGCTCCAGCATGGAGTTCAGGCGGGCGGTGTTGACGCGCCTCGTGTACTGGCCGTGAACTTCCCTGACCGCATTCCATATCTGCCCCGTCCTCTGCCCCGTGAGGGCCGAGACGAAGACCACGGGCGCCCAGGAGGCGAACCGGAGCTGATCGCGGACGGCCCGGGCGTACCTCGCCATGGTGTTCTCGTCTTTCTCCACGAGGTCCCACTTGTTCACGACGATCACGAGCCCTTTGCCCGCCTCCTCGACAAGGCCGGCTATCCTCGCCTCCTGCGCCGTGACCCCTTCCACGGCGTCTATGAGCAGCAGGGCCACGTCGGCCCTCTCGATGGCCTTCATCGCCATGATGACCGAGAATTTCTCGAGCTTGTTCGCTATCCTCGCCTTGCGCCTTATCCCGGCGGTGTCGATCATTATCACCCGCTCGCCGTCGACGGTTATCTCGGAGTCTATCGCGTCCCGTGTCGTGCCGGGGACGTCGCTCACCATCATCCTCTCCCGGCCGAGCAGCCTGTTCACGAGGGACGACTTGCCCACGTTCGGCCTGCCCACGACGCAGACGTGAACCGGCCGTTCCTCCTCCTCTTCCATGGCCGGCTCCGCGGGAGCGCCCTCCAGGGCTTTCTCCATGACGTCTTCCACGCCAATGGAGTGCTCGGCGCTGACGGCGTGGACGGGGCCGAGGCCGAGCCTCGTGAACTCCAGCGCGTCGTCGGCGCGGCGGGGGTCGTCGATCTTGTTCACCACGACGATGGTCTTCTTGCCCGCCCTGCGCAAAAGGTCCGCTATCTCCTCGTCCACGGGCGTCACCCCCTTACGGCCGTCCACCACGAACAGGATCATGTCGGCCTCCTCTATGGCCATAAGGGTCTGCTCCCGCATCAGGGCCGGGAGCTTTTCGCGCGTCTCCGGCTCCAGCCCGCCGGAGTCTATGACGCCGAACCGCAGTCCGCCCCGCTCCGCCACGGCGACGTGCCTATCGCGGGTGACGCCGGGCGAGCCGTCCACTATGGCCGGGCGGCCTCCGGCTATTTTGTTAAAAAAGGTGGACTTGCCTACGTTTGGCCTGCCCACCACGGCTATATAGAACATTCTTTATCCGCTCCTTGTTTCAATATTATCATTCGAGGCGGCGTGATGTTGAAAAGAGCCGCGGATAAACTATAATTCATAGCTTTAAGCCGAAGGAGACCGAAAGTGGCCAAAGGCATCCCAGCAGTCAACGACCTCGTCCGCGAGAAGTCGGGGTTCGTCGAGGATCTTTTCTCCGAGGCGGGCAGGGTGATAGTCGGCCAGAGAAGGATGATGGAGGGGATGCTGCTCGCCCTCCTGCTCGACGGCCATGTCCTCCTGGAGGGCGTGCCGGGGCTCGCCAAGACTCTCGCCATACACACCATGGCCAGCGCGCTGGACCTCGACTTCAGGAGAATACAGTTCACCCCGGACCTGCTCCCGGCCGATCTTACCGGGTCCGAGATATACAACGCCAGCCAGGCCGCCTTCTCCACCCGCCAGGGGCCGATCTTCGCGAACATAATCCTGGCCGACGAGATCAACCGCGCCCCCGCCAAGGTCCAGAGCGCGCTGCTGGAGGCGATGCAGGAGCGGCAGGTGACCATCGGGTCGGAGACCTTCCGGCTGCCGGAGCCGTTCATCGTCCTGGCCACCCAGAACCCCATAGAGCACGAGGGCACCTACCCCCTGCCCGAGGCGCAGGTGGACCGTTTCATGCTCAAGATAAAGGTGGACTACCCCTCGCGGGACGAGGAAAAAGAGATAGTGAAACGCGCCGCCGCCGGTCCCGTGTCCGAAGTAAAGCCGGTGGCGGGGCCGCGGGAGATAGCCGAGGCCAGGAAGATCATGGCCGAGGTCTACATGGACGAGCGGATAATCGACTACATCATAAACATCATCCGGGCCACGCGGCGGCCGGAGGAGTTCGGGTTGGACATCGGGGGGCTGATAGAATACGGCGCGTCTCCCAGGGCGTCGATATACCTCACCGGCATGGCCAGGGCACACGCCTTCCTGGCTCACAGGGGCTACGTCATCCCGGACGACGTGAAAAGGGCGGCCACGGACGCGTTGCGTCACAGGATCATCCCCACATACGAGGCGGACGCGGAGAACGTCACAGCCGAGGACATTATCGCGCGGATACTGGATACCGTTGAAGTGCCCTGACGGCCGCGCCGGCTCCTTTTGACATGCGGGGGACATGATGAAAGGACAGGAGCGAGACGAAGCCAAAAACGCCGCCGCGCCGGACGCCCAGTTTCTGAAAAAGGTCAGAAGCATCGAAATACGCGCCCGGAGAATGGTGGACAGCCTCTTTTCCGGGGAGTATCACTCCGCCTTCAAGGGCAGGGGGATGGAGTACGCCGAGTCCAGGCCATACCACCCCGGCGACGACATCCGGGCTATGGACTGGAACGTGACCGCCAGGGCGGGCGCTCCCTTCGTGAAAACTTTCCGGGAAGAACGGGAGCTTACGATCATGCTCCTTTACGACCTTTCCGCGTCTGGGTTTTTCGGGTCCGGAGGCAAACTCAAGTCCGAAACCGCCGCGGAGGTCCTGGCCACGTTGGCCTTCTCCGCCATCCGCAACAACGACAAGGTGGGTCTGGCCGCCTTCACGGACAGGGTGGAGCTTTACATCCCCCCGAGGAAGGGGCGCAAGAACGTCCTCCGGCTTATCCGCGAGATACTTTTCCTGGAGCCGCGGGGACGTGGCACGGACATAGCCCTGGCCCTCGACTACCTTGGCGCGGTCATGAAAAAAAGGGCCATAGTATTCCTGGTGTCGGACTTTTTGGCGGAAGGGTACGAAAGGCGGCTGAAGAGCGCCGCCCGGGCGTGCGACCTTGTCGCCGTGCGGCTCGCCGACCCTCGTGAGATGGATCTTCCCGACGCCGGGCGCGTGGCCCTGAGAGACGCCGAGACGGGCCTTGCCGTCACGGTGAACACCTCCTGCGCCGCCTTGAGGGAGGAGTACAGGAGGGCGGCGCAGGCCGAGGATAAAAGAAGGGCCATGATGTTCACCGCCGCGGGGGTGGACGAGGTGGTTATCCATCCCGACAGGCCGTACACCGGCCCGCTCATAAGGTTTTTCAAGGCGCGAGAGCGCCGGGCGGGGCTAAGGTGATTCTCAGGGCCGCCGCGCTCGCCATCTGGTTGATGACCATCCCCGCCGCTCCCGCGATGGCGGACGGACTGGTGGCGGAGCCTTCGAAAACGCTGATAGCGAAGCCGGTCGATCTCGTCCTGACCGTCGATCTGCGGCGGGGGGAGACCGCGCGCGCGCCGGAGAAGATAGCGCTGCCCGAGGGCGTGGAACTTGAGCAGGTGAGACAGGAAGGCGGGGAGGCGCGGCGGAGGTTCGTCTACAAAATCATCCCCTACAGGCTGGGAAAAATCACCATCCCGAAAGTGGAATATACCGTGCGTTCACAAGACGGCGGAGCCGAACGCCGCGAGACGGCGCCGGTGAGTTTTGTCGTGGAATCTGTCAGGACAGACCCAACGACGGCGGACAAGCTGAAGGATATTCGCCCCCAGGCGAAAGCCGGGCTCAGCTTTAGCTCCTATCTTTTCCCCTTGCTCGCCGGCGCCGCGGCCGTAGCGGCGATATACCTGTTCTGGAGATGGTATTCGAGGCGGCCGGAGGTGGAATCCGCGAACGCGCCCGAGCCTCCGCCACCCCCGTGCGATGCGGCGCTCGCGGCGATTTCAAGGCTCAAAAGTGACGATCCCCTCGGCGCGGGACGGTTCCAGGAACATTTTTCCAGGCTGTCGAGGATCGTCCGCGAGTACGTCGAGAGGCGATACGGGGTCATGGCGCTGGAGCGCACCACGGCCGAACTCGAGCGCGAGATCGGCCACGGCGGCGGCCCCGTGCCCGCCGTGGCAAGGGCCGGGCTTTTCAAGCTCCTGAAAGCCTGCGACATCGTGAAATACGCCAAAAAAGAGCCTTCGAGGCTCCAGGCGGCCGAAGCCCTGAGGCGCGCCGTGGACTTCGTGGAGATCACGAGGCTGAAAACGGAGCCGGAGAACGGTGGCGATGAGGTTCGCTGATCCTGTTTTCCTGCTGGGGCTCGCCGTTCTGCCCGTCTGGCTGTACGCGCGTTTCAGGGGCGAAAGGAGGGGCGGCGCCGTTTTCTCCGACACGCGGCTTGTGACGCGGCTCGCGGCATACAAAAGACCCCGGATCGCGGAGAACCTCCCCTTCGCGCTCCGGTTTCTGGCCGTGACGCTGCTGATCATCGCCCTCGCCAGGCCGCAGACCGGGTACGAGGAAAGGGAGGTGATATCAAGGGGGATCGACATAATGCTCACGCTCGATCTCTCCTCGTCCATGAGCGCGTCCGACCTCAAGCCGAACCGGCTGGAGGCGGCGAAAGGGGTGATCGCGGAGTTCATAAGGGGCCGGACGAACGACAGGATCGGTCTGGTGGTCTTCGCCGCGCAAGGGTACACCCAATGTCCGCTCACCCTGGACTATTCCGTCCTCCTGAAATTCCTGGAGCGATCGCGCATCGGCCTTATCGAGGATGGCACGGCCATAGGCATGGCACTGGCCACCGCCGCCAACAGGCTCAAAGACTCCGCCGCGGAAAGCAGGATCGCCGTGCTCCTGACCGATGGGGTGAACAACCGCGGAGCCATAGACCCCCTGACAGCCGCCAGGATGGCCAGGGCCGTTGGTGTTCGGGTTTACACGATCGGCGTGGGCAGGGAGGGTGTTTTCTACCAGACCGTGCACGATCCCGTCTACGGGAAAAGGAGAGTGAGAGTCCGCACGGAGATAGACGAGACGCTCCTGCGCCGTATCGCCCAGGTTACCGGCGGCAGGTACTACCGCGCCGAGGACGAGAGAGCGCTCATGGACATCTACAAGGAGATCGACAAGCTGGAGAAGACCGACATCAAGACGAAGATATACTCCCGGAACACCGACTGGTTCGCGTACCTTCTTGTCCCCGCGCTGATCCTTCTGGCCGCCGAGGCGCTCCTGCCTGTCACGCCGTGGAGAGTGGCGCCATGAGGTTCCACGACCCTGCGTGGCTGTGGTTTATCCTCGCCGCGCCCGCCATCGCCGCGCTTGGGCTCCACGGCGTCAACAGGAGCGCGGCCGCCCTGCGCCGTGTTGTCTCCGGGAGGCTCGTTCCCGCGGGCTCATTCAGCAGCGCAAGGCGCGGGGTCCTGCTGCTGTCGGCGTCGCTCGCCTTGCTGGCGTTCGCCCTCGCCCGGCCGCAGTACGGCGTGAAACCTGTCCAGGTCACGCGGTCGGGGGTGGACATAATGATCATGCTGGACACGTCGAAGAGCATGGCCGCGGAGGACGTCAGGCCCAGCAGGATGGAGAGGGCGAAAAACGAGGCGGCGCGGCTTATCGATGCGCTGGAGGGCAACAGGATGGGGCTCATAGCCTTCGCCGGGGCCAGTTTCGTGGAGATTCCCCTCACCCTCGACGCGGGCGCGGCGCGCTTGATACTGGACGGTATGGGCGTCGGGTCGATCCCCGTTCCCGGCACCGCCATCGGCGAGGCGCTCCGCGCCGCCTTGAAAGCCTTTGAGACCAGCAAGGCCAGGACGAAGGCGGTGATACTCATAACCGACGGCGAGAACCTGGAGGATGACGCGCTTGAGGCGGCCAGGGAGGCGGCGGAGGCGGGCCTTACCGTCTTTACCGTCGGCGTCGGCTCCGAGGCTGGAGCGCCCGTGCCACAGATCGGCCAGACCGGCGAGGCGGCGGGTTACAAAAAGGACAAGGACGGCCGGATCATCATGACACGCCTGGACTCGGAGACCCTCCGGGAGATCGCCGCGATAGGCGGCGGAGACTTTTATCGCGCCGGGGGCGGCGGGCAGGGCCTCTCCGCCTTGGTGGAACGGCTTGAGCGTATGGAAAAGACGGACATAACCTCGCAGGAGTTCACCGAGTACGAGGAGAGATATCAGCCCTTCGTCCTCGCGGCGCTCGCGCTGCTTGCGCTGGAGGGGGCGCTTTCGCGGCGCTCCTCGCGCTCGATCCGCGCGCCGAGGGTGTAGCTTATAAGCTCCGCGGTGTGAAGAACCGGCCTGCCGGCGCCGAACCTGTTCAGGGCGTCGGCAAGCTGCGACTGGCACGACGGGCACGCCGTCACCACGACGTCCGCCCCGCTCTTTTTCACGGCCTCGGCCTTGAATTTTCCTATATCCATCGCCATGCCGTAATGCTTCATGGCGAAGGTCCCCGCGCCGCCGCAGCACATGTCCGCCCCCTCCATCTCCACGAACTCCACGCCCGGCAGACTCTTTATGAGTTCCCGCGGTTCGCGGAACACGCCCATGCCACGCTTCAGGTGGCAGGGATCGTGATAGGTTACTTTCAGCTTTCCGCCGCCGTTTCTGGACGCGGCCGAGGCTTTGACCTTCAGCGCAAGCAGCAGCTTCTGGAAGTCCACCATCTTCTCCGCGACGGCGTGTACCCGTGGGTCGTCCGGGAAAAGCTCGCGGTACACCTCCCCCACGACGGAGCCGCAGGTGGCGCAGGAGTAGACGATCGCGTCGGCTTCCGCGGCGGCCAGCGCCTCCACGTTTTTCATGGCGAGCTTTTTGGCGGTCTCCACGTCGCCGCTGTAATAGGCCGGCGCGCCGCAGCAGACCTGCGCCTTCGGAAAGACGACCGCAAGCCCAGCCTCGCGCAGCTTTTCCACCACCGCCGTCCCCGTCTCCGGAAAGGCAAGGTCCGTCATGCAGCCGCTGAAATAGGCCACCCGTTTTATGGCGCCTTCCGTTGGCGGCGAAAGCGGCGGGAGCGTCTCCTTCAGGCGGAAGCGGAGGTTTCTCTTCAGAAAATTCGGCGTGACCCTTTTGACGCCGTCCGGCGAGTAGGGCAGAAATTTCGCCAGCGGCCCCGGCGCGAGCTTGTAAAAAAGCCCGCCAAGCCCCGTGAGCTTGGCCAGCAGGTTCAGCCTGCGCGGATAGGGCAACAGATGTTTGAATATGAAATCGGCGATCCGCCCCGCGCCTTTCGCGCGGTATACCTCCGCGCGCATGGCGGAGAATATTTTCATCGTGTCCACGCCGGAGGGGCAGGCGGTCTTGCAGTTCATGCAGGACAGGCACTGGAAAAAGTCGTTCTCCACGCGCCCCGTCAGCCCAAGCTCGCCGGCCAGCGCGCCTTCGGCCAGGCGTATCTTGCCCCTGGCCGCCAGCGTCTCGGACCGCGTCTGCTCGTAGGTGGGGCATCCCGCCTGGCACGAGGCGCACTTGACGCATTTTTCTATCTCGCTCGAGACGTTCAGCAGATGTTCATAGCTCATGGTTCGATTATAGCATCCGGTGTTTTCGGCGTTCTTTCCGGCGCGGTCAGCGGTCGTCGATTGCTGGACTGGACGAAGCGAAACAGCGCACCGGAGGGCCTTTTCTCTCCTCTTCCCCCTTGCAGGGGGATTTTCAGTCTTATCCTCCTCCTCCGACGGGGGCAAGATGGGGGTGATGTTAATTATACCCCCTCCCCTTGATCCCCTCCCGCCGGGGGAGGGGGAAGTTGTTGGTTGTCGCGGGCGCGCTTTGGTTTTTGGGCTTCAGCGGTCGCCGGTTTCTTCATCCATGAGGCGGGCGGCGAGGATGAAGGCGTCGTCCCTACTTTCGATCTCGCCCAGGGCCGCCGCCTCGGCGATTTTCTCCAGAAGCCGCCCGAGAAGACGCCCCGGCGCCAGGTTGAAGCGTGTCATGAGGTCATGGCCGTTCACCGGCGGTTTCCCTTTGGACGCGGAGCGCTCCATCTCATCCATCAGTTCCAGGACGTTTATCACGGCCTCTTTTTCCCTTTCCCTTCGGCTTTGCGGTACGGCCGGGCCGCGGGCGGCGGAGGCGTCGGCCAGGGCGAGCAGGAGACCCGCCAGCGCCCAGCCGCCAAGGTCACGCTGGAACCTGTAAGCGGCGCGTCTTGATATGCCCCTGTCCGAGACGGCGTTGAAGGGGCGAAGGTGCTCCCGGACGAGTTTGGCGAATCCGTCCCTTGCCGCGCCGGGGAGCCGCAGGCGCGAGGCGATGGCGCGGACGAGCCTTTCGCCTGTCCTGTCGTGGCCGATGAACCGAGTCGCGCCGTTTTCAGATATCGTTTTGTCCCGGGGTTTGCCTATGTCGTGAAGGAGCGCGGCGAGCTTCAACACAGCAAGCTTCGGCGCGCCGTGGGAGACCTCGCGGGCCAGGTCGTCCATGATCCTCCCCGCCCACGGGGCGAGGAACGAGGGGGGATCGTTCACAAGCAGCTCGGCGTTTTTGAAAGTCTCGATGGAATGGTCGAACACGTCCAGGTGATGCCATCCGTTCTGGGAGACGCCCCGGCCAGCGGCAAGCTCCGGGAAGAGCGTGTCCAGGACGCCGTCCCCGGCCATCCGGGGGACGCATGAGCGGCTATTATCGTTGCGCAGGATATGGAAAAGCTCCACGGACACCCTCTCCCCCGGCGCGGCGGGCAGCAGAGGCAGCGCCTCGCGGACCTGCGATGTGACCTCCGGGGTCATGGCCAGGCCGTGGCTCAGCGCGAAGCGGTAAGCGCGCAGGATCCGCGGCGGATCGTCCTGGATGGAATCCGGCGAAGCGGCGCGCAGCCTCTTTTCGTCAAGGTCGCGCAGGCCCCCCATGGGGTCGATGATCTCGAACTCTTTGCCCGTCCACCTGGCCGCCACGGCGTTGATCGTGAAATCGCGCCGCCGCAGGTCCTCCTCGATCGAACGCCCGTTCAGAAGGCCCACGTCAAGCGACGAGCCGCCCTCTCCCTTCACGACCATCCTTGCGATCCTTCGTTTCTCGTCCAGGACGACGAACCCCAGCCCCTCCCTGGCGGCGAAGCCAGCGGCCAGGGGGACGGGGTCTGAGTCAATGGCAAGGTCCAAGTCCACGACGCCTCGGCCAGCGAAGAAATCCCTTACGGCGCCGCCGACGACCCAGACGCGCATCCCGGCGGCGCTGGCTTCTTTTATGAATCGAAAGGCGAGGGGGGCGTGGTCCGATATTGCGTCAGCGGGAAAACGGGGGCTGCCCTGATCGGCGCTCATGGCGGCTTTTCCGGGGGACGCCGTTAAGGGGTCACCTGGAAGGAATTGTGTCCAGAAACTCAGCGTTGGACTCGAAGGTCTCCATCTTCTCCAGCATAGCCCTGTACTTGACGAAATTCTTGTCGCCCGCCAGGGCGCGGAAGAGTGTCCATATCTTCTTGAGGTCGTCGGCCTTGTGGAGCTTTTCCTCTTTTCTTGTTCCGGTCTGGCCGAGGTTCACCGCTGGAAAGACCCTCTGGTCCGCCAGGCGCCTGTCGAGAACCACCTCGGTGTTGCCCGTGCCCTTGAACTCCTGGAATATAACCTCGTCCATCTTGCTGCCGGTGTCCACGAGGCAGGTGGCGATGATGGTGAGGCTGCCGCCGCCTTCTATGTTCCTCGCCGCGCCGAAAAATTTCCTGGGAAACTCCATTGCGCTGGCGGCGACGCCGCCGGAAAGGGTCTTGCCTTTTGTCTCTGTGTTTTTGTTCCAGGCGCGGCCTAGCCTGGTTATGGAGTCCACGATGAGCGCCACATCGTGATCCGTTTCCACAAGCCTCATGACGCGGTTGAGCACAAGCTCCGAGGAGTGTATCTGGTCCGAAAGGGGAGCGTCAAAACTGGTGGCCACGACCTCGCCGCCCACCGTCCTGCGGAACTGCGTAACCTCCTCCGGCCGCTCGTCGATGAGGAAGGCGATCAGCTTCACCTCCGGGTGGTTTTTCCTGATTCCGAGGGATATGTCCTCAAGGAAGGTCGTCTTGCCCGCCTTGGGGGGCGAGACCATGAGCGCCCGCTGTCCCTTGCCGATGGGGGCGAAGATGTCCATGATCCTGGTGGTCATAGGCGTCCGGCCCGTCTCCAGCTTCAGCTTTTCGCCGGGGTCGATGACCGTGAGCTTGCCGAAGGGTTTTCGCCGCATCGACTCCTCGACGGAAACGCCGTCTATCCTGTTTATCCTGTCCAGGGCGAGGTTCGGCTGTTTCGCGTTTTTTCTTGATCCTTCGCCTTCTATGAACATGCCCGGCAGGAGCCGGTATTTTTTTATCATCCCCTGGCCCACGTAGGGGTCCTCGGGGGTTATGGCGTACCCGCGCTCGAGGGAGCGCAGGAAGCCGTAACCTTTGCTGGCTATGTCCAGGACGCCGGAGACCGGCTCGGAAACGGGCATAAAAAATCGCGCAAGCTTATGAGATAAAGATTATTCCAAAAAGATCAGGCCGGCGGTGTGGCCGCCTTCCCGTTTGAAGGATTCAGTGAATAATGAATTCCTGAAATTACGTTTAAATAGAGTTCCAAGACTGACGCGCCCCGGGTCTCCCCAAGGCCGCGGGGCGAAAGCGCTTCCGGCGCTCCAAGTCGCGTTTCATTAACTATAACACATTTTAATGATGCGCAAGAATAAATAGGCCATGGCGGGCGCAAGCCACCGGTCTTTTGCGCTTGACATGATGGGATGGCGCTTTCGTATCATTACCGTTCGCGCCACGTTTTGCATGAATTTGTATGGAGGTAGCGGCCGCGCGCCGGCCGGATGGATGGCAGCCATGACGATCAAATCGGTTTGCGTATACTGCGCCTCGAGCAGGTCTGTCCCGGGGCCGAAAAGAGAGCTTGCCCGGCGCGTTGGCAAGGGCCTCGCCCGGCGCGGGATGAGGCTCGTATACGGCGGCGCGTCCATAGGCATGATGGGCGAGGTGGCCGACGCGGCCCTTTCCGAGGGCGGGGAGGTGGTGGGCGTCATCCCCGAGGGGCTCATGGCGGCGGAGGTGGCCCACGCGGGGCTGACGGAGCTGATAGTCACGAAGGACATGCACAGCAGGAAGATGGCCATGTTCGAGATGTCCGGCGCTTTCGTCTCCCTTCCCGGCGGGCTGGGCACGCTGGAGGAGACGCTCGAGATCATCACCTGGAAATACCTCGGCATCCATATAAGGCCGGTGATAATCCTGAACCACGGCGGCTTTTTCGACGATTTGCTGGCCCAGTTCGCAAGGTGCCGCAGAGAGGGCGTCATGCGCGAAGGGCTTGAGGGCCTGTGGCGGGTTTGTGGTAGCGTGGAGGAGGCGCTGGAGGCGCTGGCGCCCGGGTTTTCCGGAAAAGTGTGAAAACGTCTTTCAGCCGTGGCGGCCAGGGTTTATATTACTTCTTGACAGCCGGATCGCTTGTGGCTAAGTAATATTGGAGATTATATAATATCGCCTGCTGGCAAGCTTTTTTCGCATGTCCGGCTCAATCCAATGGATAGAAGGTTCATAACACGCGGAACGTTTTATTTTTTTCGGGGGTGGTTATGAGTGAGCCTCGCGGGGAGAAGGTCTGGCTTGGCCTCGACATAGGGTCGGTTTCCGTAAAGGGGGCGGCCGTCGACGCCGGAAACAACATTCTGAAGACCGTGTACACTCGCTCGAGCGGTCAGCCCGTGAACACCACCATAAGAGTCCTCAAGGAGCTCCTGGACGCCGTGGATGGCCGCGAGGTGGGACGCCTTGGGGTCACGGGGACGGCCGGGGAGCTCATAAGCTCGCTCACCGGCGGCGTTTTCATAAACGAGATAGTCGCCCAGTCCAGGACCGTCGCCACGCTGTATCCCCACGTCAGGACGCTGGTGGAGATGGGGGGGGAAGACTCAAAGCTTCTTTTCTTCAAGGAGGAAGAGGGCGAGACGGTCCTGGAGGACTTTTCGATGAACAACCTGTGCGCCGCCGGAACGGGGAGCTTCCTGGACCAGCAGGCGAGCAGGATGGGCTACAGCATCGAGGGCGAGTTCGGCCAAATGGCCCTGAAGTCCAAAAAGCCGCCCAGGATAGCCGGGCGCTGCTCCGTCTTCGCCAAGTCGGACATGATCCACCTGCAGCAGATAGGCGCGCCGGACTACGACATCATCGCCGGTCTGTGCTACGCCGTCGCCCGCTCGTTCAAGGGGAACGTGGGGCGGGGCAAGAAGTTTGAAAAACCCGTCGCCTTTTTCGGCGGCGTGGCCTCCAACGCGGGCGTGGTGGCCGCTCTGGCGGACGAACTGGAGATAGGGCTGGACGAGCTTTTCATCCCGCCCGAGAAGGCCGTGACGGGGGCCATAGGCTCCGCCCTCGCCTCCAGGGAGGAGGTCGGGGAGTTCGAGTTCAGGGGTGTGGAGGGCCTTTCGAACTACCAGGCCGCCCGCGACGCCGCCCGCGCGGTCATGAAGCCGCTGACCGGCGAAAAGAATGACGAAAGCTACACCACCCACACCAGGCGTCTCAACGGCGGGCCGGAGAAGACGCCCTGCTACATAGGGATAGACATAGGGAGCCTGTCCACGAACGTCGTGGCCGTGGACAAGGACCTGAACGTCCTGGCGCGCCGCTACCTGCGAACCCAGAGCAGGCCGATCCAGGCCGTGACGCGGGGGCTCAAGGAAATCGGGGACGAGATAGGCGGCAGAGTCGAGGTCCTGGGCGTTGGGACCACCGGCTCCGGCCGCTACATGATCGGCGATTTTGTCGGGGCGGACGTCGTGCGCAACGAGATCACCGCCCAGGCCACGGCCGCCATCCATTTCGTCCCGGGCGTGGACACCATCTTCGAGATAGGCGGGCAGGACTCGAAGTATATCTCCGTGGAGAACGGGGCGGTGGTGGACTTCGAGATGAACAAGGTCTGCGCCGCGGGGACGGGCTCTTTCATCGAGGAGCAGGCCGAGAAGATCGACCTGAACATCGAGAAGGAGTTTTCGGACACAGCGTTCCGGTCCGGCGCGCCCGGCAAGTTCGGCGATCGGTGCACGGTGTTCATGGAATCCGACCTGGTCTCCAACCAGCAGAAAGGCATGAGCAAGGAAGACCTCGCCGCCGGGCTGGCCTATTCCATCGTCTCCAACTACATAAACCGCGTGGTGGGCCACAGGAGGATCGGGCAGAGGATCCTTTTCCAGGGCGGCGTGGCCTGGAACAAGGCCGTGGTGTCCGCCTTCGAGGCCATTACCGGAAAGAAGGTGGAGGTGCCGCCGCATCACGACGTCACCGGCGCGATCGGCGCGGCGATGATCGCCCGCAAGCATCACGAAAAGTCGGGGTTCAGGGCGCCGACCGCGTTCAAGGGGTTCGACCTTACACGGCGCAAGTACAAGGTGACCACCTTCGAGTGCAAGGCGTGCGAGAACGTCTGCGACGTCTCCCGCGTGAAGTTCGACGGCGAGGCCAGCTACTACGGCGCGCGCTGCGAGCTTTTCGAGAAGGGGGCGAAAAAGAAAAAGAGCGAAAAGGAGACGCTCCCGGACCTTTTCGCCGAGCGGGAGAGAATGATCTTCGGCGATTACCTGGACAGGAAAAAACCCGGGCGGGACGGCAGGCCCGTCGTGGGCGTCCCCCGGGCGCTTTTCGGCTACGAGTTGTTCCCGTTCTGGAGCGCGCTGCTGGAGGAGCTGGGGGTGGAAGTGATCCTCTCCGGCAGGACGAGCCAGAGAGTGATCCGCGACTCCATCGAGAAGGTGAAGGCGGAGACGTGTTTCCCGGTGAAGATCGTCCATGGTCACGTTGCAGACCTGGTGGACAAGGGGGTGGACTACATCTTCCTTCCGTCGATAATCACCGCCAACGAAAAGGGCACGAAGTTCCGGCAGAGCCACACCTGCCCCATGGTGCAGTCGATACCGTTCGTCATAAAGGCCGCCATGGACGTGGGACGGTCCGGAGCGAAGCTGCTGGAGCCGGCCGTCCATTTCCAGCGCGGCGATGATTTCGTCGCCCGGGAGCTTGCGGACATGTTCAAGAAGGAGTTCGGGACGCCGTTCAGGAAGGTGAAGACCGCGGTCAAAAAGGCCCGCGCGGCCCAGAACAGGTTCTATGCCGGGCTCAAAAAGCGCGGCCGCGAGGTGATGGACGAGGTGAAGGCGAAGGGAGGGCGGCCCGTGGTCATAATAAGCCGCCCCTACAACGGCTGCGACTCCGGGATCAACCTCGACCTTCCCCGGAAGCTGAAGGAAATGGGCAAAGTGGCCGTCCCCATGGACTGCCTGGAGCTTTCGGAGGATTCCGTCATTCGCACGAACCCGGATATGTACTGGCGCTCCGGGCAGAGGATGCTCGCCGCCGCGGACGTCATCCGGGAGGACTCCGGACTCGACGCGATATTCATATCCAACTTCAAATGCGGGCCGGATTCATTCATCCAGTACCACCTGCGCGAGAAGCTCGGCGGCAAGCCCGTCCTGAGCCTCGAGCTGGACGAGCATTCCGCCGATGCAGGCGCCGTGACAAGGCTGGAGGCCTTCTTTGACAGCCTGGAGAACGTGGACACCGTGAAATTCGCGAAAAAGAAGCTCTCCGCCGAGGCCGCTGTCGCGCGCTCCGGCGCCGGGGCCAACGGGAACGGGGCGAAGACCCGCGCCGCCGGGACGAACGGAAGGAACGGAAGGAACGGAAGGAACGGGAAGAGCGGCTACGGGCGCGTCCTTTACCTGCCTTACATGTGCGACCATGGCTACATTCTCGCCGCGGCGCTTCGCAAGTCCGGGATCGCCGCCGAGGCGCTGCCTGTCTCCGACCAGGAGTCGCTGGACATCGGGCTTCGCTTCTCCAGCGGCAAGGAGTGCATCCCCTACGCCATAACCACCGGCGACATCGTGAAGAAGACCCGGGAGAAGGGGTTCGATCCGGACGGGTCCGCCTTCTTCATGCCGACGACCAGCGGGCCCTGCCGGTTCGGCCAGTACCAGAGCACGCAGCGGCTGGCGCTGGACAGCCTGGGGCTCTCAAAGGTTCCCCTCCTTTCGCCGGACGGGGACAAAGGCTATGACGAGAGCAAGGAGCTCGGTCTTTCCGTGAGCTTTCGCAGGGACACCTGGCGGGGCGTTGTGGTGGTGGACATCCTGCAGAAGCTCTTGCATGAGACGCGGCCTTACGAGGTGAACAAGGGCGAGACGGAGAGTGTGTACCAGGAGCTGCTGGACGAGACGGCGAGGATAGTGGAGCGCGGCAGCGCAGGGCTGTTCGAGTTCGTCAACGTGATCCGGGACAGGTTCCGCGCCATCCCGGTGGAGAAGGTCCGCCGCCCCGTCATAGGAGTCCTGGGGGAGATATACATGCGGAGCCACCGCTTCGGCAACCGGGACATAATCCGGAGGATCGAGGACCTCGGCGGGGAGGCGTGGCTTTCGCCCATCGGGGAGTGGATTTTGTACTGCACCGACAGGTACATAGCCAACTCCTGGAAGGACAAAAAATATCTTGACCTGTTCAAGGGTTACATGCAGGATAGAATCCAGAAAAAAGAGGAGCGCCGGCTCTACGAACCGTTCCGCGACACCCTGGTCAACGGGGAGGACGCGGCCACGTCCGAGATACTTAAAAACGCCTCGCCCTACATGAGCGATGCGTTCGAGGGGGAGGCGATATTGAGCGTCGGCAAGGCCGTGGAGTTCGCCGAGCGCGGTCTTTCCGGCGTGGTGAATATCATGCCGTTCACCTGCATGCCCGGGACGATCGTGGCGGCCATATCCAAAAAGGTCCGCGAGGATTATAATAATATCCCCTGGCTGAACCTGGATTACGACGGTGTGGAAGACACCGGCTCCCAGGTTCGCCTGGAGGCTTTCATGTACCAGGCGTCGCAATACGGCGCGCAGGTTAAAGAATCTGTGGTTTGATCGTTGTTAAACAGGTGGAGAAGAACAGATGGCATTACTGATTAACGAGGAGTGCGTAAACTGCGGAGTGTGTGAGCCCGAATGCCCGAACGAGGCCATAAGCGAGGGCGAGGACATTTACGTGATCGAGCCGGAGAAGTGCACGGAATGCGTGGGGCACTACGATGAGCCCCAGTGCGTCGACGTGTGCCCGGTGGACTGCATAGTCACCGACCCGGACCATACGGAGAGCAAGGAAGAGCTCCAGGCCAAGTACGAGAAGCTGACCGGCAAATAGCGGCGGGTTTTCGCGGCTCTCGCGGCCGCGGTAACGAAGACTCCCCGCTCGCACGCCGCGGCGGGGAGTTCAAGTTATCTTTCCGCGGATCCGATATTCCGTTTATACGATGATTGGAGCCCGGAGATGGATTTGTCGTTGCTGGGGGACGCCATAAGGCTGGTCATGGCCGCCGAGTACGCCTTCGCGGCCGTGGCCGGCGCGGCGGCGGCGGTTCACGTTGTCGCCATGGACGCCGAGCTGAGAAAACACGCCAGGGAGCAAAAACAGATGCTGGACGGGTTCCGCGAGGCGATGGAGGCGAAGGCCGCCGAAAGAGAAAGCAAACGCCGGGCCCGCCTGGCGGCGGCTATAGCGGCCGAGATCGGCGGCGCTTGAGGCTCCCCGAATGAAACGCGCCTCGGCCAGGGCTCTTGGCGCCCTCCTGGCCTTCGCCCTCGTCCATCCGCAGGCGGCCGTGGCGGCGGCGGTCTCGTTCACCGAGGCCGATGATCCAGTGACCATCACCGTGGAGCTTGCCACGACACCGGAGCGGTGGGCGAGGGGCCTGATGTTCCGCGAGTCTTTGGCGCCCGGCTCCGGCATGTTCTTCATCTTCCCGCGGGAGGAGCGCAGGACTTTCTGGATGAAGAACGTTCGTTTTCCCCTGGATATCATCTTTCTGGACAGCGGGTACGTGATAAGAAATATCTTCGAGTCCGCTCCCCCTTGCGCCGCCGAGCCCTGCGAGCGGTACCGTTCCGGCTCCCCAGCGCGCTACGTCCTGGAGACGCCGGGTGGTTTTTGCGCCAGTCACGGCGTGCGGGAGGGGCAGAAAGTGGAGTTCGAAAGATGAAAAAGACTCTGGCGGCTCTGGCCGTCCTTTTCGCGTTTGCGCTTTTTTCAGGTTGCGCCACGCCGTCCCTGGGCGTGGAGCATCCCCACGCCATCACCGGAGAGAAGGTCGGCAAGGTAAAGACAGGCGCCACCACCCGCGACGACCTGGACAGGATGTTCGGGGAACCGGAGATGAAGATACCCACACCCGAGGGGGTGAGCTATTTCTACAAGGATCTCAACCTCAACTCGTTCTGGGCGCTTTTCAGCGACGACTGGATACTGATCGACTACGAGTGGTCGGACTGACGCGGTTTTTCGCGCCTTGTTTCCCCCCTGCTTGACATCGCAAGCCGATGATTTTATGAATACATTTGATCAGAGCCTGAAGGTTATGTTTTTCCAGTTCCGGTGAATAGCCTTGATTAAAGCTGAGAACCTGACGAAGCGGTACGGCGCCGTGACCGCCGTCGATAACATCACCTTCGAGATCGAAAAGGGGGAGATCGTCGGCTTCCTGGGGCCGAACGGCGCGGGGAAGACCTCCACCATGCGCGTCCTCACTGGCTTCATGCCCCCCACGGAGGGGAGAGTGACCGTGGCCGGGTACGACGTGTTGAGGGATACCCTGCAGGTCAAGCGGCGGATAGGCTACCTGCCGGAGTCCACGCCCCTTTACACGGACATGTGCGTGGCGGAGTACCTTGACTTCGTCGGCGAGGTGAAGGGCCTGGGGCGCGCGGCGAGAAAGCGCAAGGTGGCCGAGGTCATGGACGCCGCGCACGTGGCGAACAGGGCCGGGTCGCTCATCGGGACGCTCTCCAAGGGATACCGCCAGCGGGTGGGGCTCGCCCAGGCGCTTATAAACGACCCGGAGGTTCTTGTCCTGGACGAGCCGACCATCGGCCTGGACCCGATGCAGATAACCGACATCCGCTCGCTGATAAAGGAGCTTTCCGGCAGGCGCACGGTGATCCTGTCGAGCCACATCCTCCCCGAGGTGCAGATGATCTGCTCCCGGGTGATGATAATCAACAACGGCAGGCTCGTGGCCGCCGACACGACGGAGAACCTCGCCGGCAGGTTCAAAAGCGGCGGACGGTTCGTGGTGAAGCTCGAGGCGCCCGTGACCGAGGCGAGGGAGGCCATCGAAAGGCTCCCCGGCGTGGAGGGCGTCACCCTGGGAGAGGCTCCGGCGGACGCGGGGGAAGGGGAGGCGCTCGTCATCTACAACGTGGACACCACCGGCGGCAAAGAGCCCAGAAAGGCCCTTGTGCGCCTCGTGGCGGAGAAGGGGTGGGACCTGGTGGAGCTTGCGGAGCCTTCGCTTTCCCTCGAGGAGGTATACATCAAGCTTGTCACCGAGGAGGGCGCCCCGGCGCGCGGGGAGGAGGCGTCATCATGACCGCGCTGGCCGTGATGAAAAGGGAGTTGAAGGCCTATTTCTACTCTCCCATAGCCTACGCCGTGATGGTGATATTCCTTGTGATCTCGGGGTATTTTTTCTACTCCGGCATGACCTTCTACGGCGTGGCAAGCTTCGATATGAGCCGCATGGCCCAGTTCACCGGCCAGCAGGAGTTGAGCCTTTCGGACTACGTTCTGCGGCCGCTTTTCGGGAACATGGCGGTTGTGCTGTTGCTGATGGCGCCGCTTCTCACGATGCGGCTTTTCTCCGAGGAGAAAAAAAGCGGCTCCATAGAGCTTCTTTTCACCTGGCCCATAAAGGACGGCGAGCTTCTGGTTGGCAAGTTCCTGGCCGCCGCCTCGGTCCTGGCCGTCATGCTGGCCGCCACCTGCGTCTACCTCGGGTTTGTCGCCTATTACGCCGCGATCCCATGGGGGGAGATAGCGGCGGGCTACCTGGGGCTTTTCCTGCTGGGGGCGGCGTTTATCTCGCTGGGGATATTCATATCCACGATGACCGAAAACCAGATCATCTCCGCCGCGGTTACCTTCGGCGCGCTGCTGATATTCTGGCTGATCGGGTGGACGGCGGGGGACAAGACGGACGCCTTCTCGGAGACGCTGAAGTACCTGTCCATCCTGGAACATTTCGACCCTTTCACCAAGGGGCTTATCGACACCAGGGGTATCGTCTATTACCTGTCGTTCGCGTTCGTCTTCCTCTTCCTGACGATGAGGTCGCTGGAGTCGAACAAGTGGAGGGGGTAGCATGAGGCGACGTCTGGCGCTCGGCTCCAACACCGTGGTTTTCGCCGCGGTGGTGGTGGGGATCGTTGTCGTGTTGAACTTCGTCTCCGCGGAGCATTACAAAAAGTTCGACATGACCTCGGCGGAGGTGTACACCCTCTCACCGCAAAGCAAAAAAGCCCTCGCCGCCCTCGAGGAGGACATGACGATATACGCCTTCGTCAGGCCGGAGAACAGGCGCGCCTTCCTCGACCTGCTCGACCAGTACGCCTACGGATCCGGCAGGGTGACCCTGGAGGCCGTCGACCCGGACAAAAGGCCCGGCCTCGCCCGCAGGCTCAAGGTCCAGAACTACGGGACCATCGTTGTGGAGACGGCCTCGGGCCGTAGGGAGACGACGGAGGAGCTTTCGGAAGAGGCGGTGACGAACGCCATCATCAACGCGTCCACCGCTGATGTGAAGAAGATATACGTCCTCACCGGCCACGAGGAAAGGCCGCTGGACGACGAAAACCCCCTCGGCTGGTCGGCGGCCCGCGAGGCGCTGGAGGCGGCCGCCTACGAGGTGGAGAGTTTGGACTGGTTCTCCACCGGCGGGATACCGGAGGACGCTGACCTGCTGATAATCCCCGGCCCGAAAAGCGATTTTCGCAAAGAGGAGATAGACCAGCTGAGAGAAAGGCTTGAGGCGGGCGGCGCGACCTTCATAACGCTCGATCCCGGACGGCTTGAGAACATCGAAAAACTCCTGGCCGGGTACGGGTTCCTGCTGCATGACGACATGGTGCTCGACCCTCTGAGCCAGCGGCTTGGGTTCGACCCGCTCGTGGCGACGGTCACGAAATACGAAAGCCACCCCGTGGTGGAAGGCTTCCGGGCGGCGACGTTTTTTCCCGTGGCGCGCTCCATGGATCTCAAAAGCAACCCCTCCAGGGATGTGAAGGCGATCGGGCGGACGGGCGTCCAGAGCTGGGGCGAGACGGACGTCGATTCCATCGAGCAGGGGAGCCCTGAGTACAGGGAGGGGGACGACCTGCCCGGCCCCAGGGTCATAGCCGCCTCGGCGGAGTGGGAGACGGGCCCGCCGAAGGAGGAGCGGAAAATCGGCGAGAAGGTCAAAAAGGCCCGGTTTGTCGTGGTGGGGGATTCTGACTTCGCCGCGAACTCCACCCTCGGGTTCTCCGGCAACAAGGATCTTTTCCTGAACATCGCGGGATGGCTGCTGGAGCAGGAGGAGCGCGTCTCCATACGGCCGAAGACAAGAGGCTTCAACCCGATAATGTTCACCTCCGGGGAGCTTAAGCTCATATTCTGGGTGACGGTGGTGGCCGTTCCCGCGCTCGTCGTCGCGGCCGGCGTGGCGGTCAGGATAATCAGGAGGAGGGCTTGAGCTGGATACGTGTTTTCCTGGCGGTCCTGGTTCTCGCGCTCCTTGGCGGGGCGTATTATTACTTCGACTACCTGGGGGCGGGGAAAGAGCCCGAAGAAACGGGTGAAAGGCTGCTCGGCGCGCCGAAGGAGAAGATCACCTCCATCACCATAGACAGGCCGGGTGAGGAGCGGATAAGGCTCAAGAAGGCGGAGGAGGGCTGGCGTCTCGTCGAGCCCGTCGAGGCGAAGGCGGACACTGGCGCCGTGAAGCTCGCTCTGGAGGACGCGGAGCTGATGAACGAGGACAAGGTTATAGAAGGCGCAGCGGACCTTTCCGAGTTCGGGCTGGATGATCCCGTGACCCTGACCTTCGCCATGGAGAACGGCGCCGAGCGCGTCGTCAGAATCGGGGGGCTCAACCCAATGGGGGATCATTATTACGTCATGGGCCGCGGGGAGGGCGAGGTCGTTCTGGTGAGCCGGTACGACGTTGATGACATCCTCAAAAACGTTTTTGATTTCCGGGACAAGAAACTTTTCGCCTTTTCGGCCGGCGATGTGACGCGGCTTGTGATCGAGCGCGAAGGGGTGGCCGTGGCGGTGGAGGCGGGCGGGGAGGATGAAAAAGAGGACTGGCGCCTTGTCCTGCCCATCAAGGCGGATGCCGACGACGCCAAGGTGGAGAGTTTTGTCAGCGAGATCGCCGGCGCGAAAGCCGCGGGTTTCATCGACGAGAAGGGCGGCGAGTCTGAAAAATACGGCTTGGCGGAGCCGGGGATAAAGATCACCCTGAACGCGGGGAAGAAGAGCGAAACGCTCCTGGTGGGCGCGAAGACAGAAGGAGGCGGCTACCACGCGATGCTTTCCTCCTCCCCGGCGGTTTTCAGGATACCGCCCGGCTTTGTGGAGTCCCTGCCGGGTTCGGCGGCCGAGCTGCGCGACAAGTCCCTCGTTAAGGTCGACCGCGAGAAAGCGCGTGAAATCATAATCGAAAGACCCGATCAGAGGATAGTCCTGAAAGCCGCGGAGGAGGGGGAAGACCCCGTTACGCGATGGCGGCTTGTCGAGCCGATCGAGGCGAAGGCGGACGCCTCCGCCGTCAACGGTCTCATATTCGACGTGGAGAGGGCGGAGGGCGTAAGGATCGCCGCCGAGGGGGACTATGACCCTTCGGATTACGGACTGGGCTCGCAGGCGGTGAAGGTTACCATAAAGACGGACAAGGATCACAAGGTCGTCCGGTTGGGGAAGACCGGCGAAGGCGGAACGGAAAAATATTACGCCGCGGCGGAAGGGGCGGATACTGTCCTTGAGATCGACGAGGAGACATACGCCGCCTTGACGCCCGGCCTGGAGAAATTGCGTGACAGGAGGCTTTTCTCCGCCAGGGCGGACGAAGTGGGCAGGGTCGTGGTCGAGCGCGGAGGGCAGGTCTTCGAGGCGGCCACGGAGGGTGAGGACAGGTATCTTCTCAAGTCCCCTCGCGAGCGTGCGCTCACGGTACAGGGATGGAACGAATTCGTGTGGGCTGTCCTCGGCCTCGAATTCGAGAAAGAGCCAGAGAAGGCCGAGACGCCCGCCCTCGGAGCCGGGTTCGACAGTCCGACCCTGAAGATATCCGTCTATGGCCGTGAAGGCGCCCTTCGGGCCGAGGTTACGGTGGGCGCGAAGGTTGAGGGGGAGGACCGCTATTACGCTCGGGTTTCCACGGACGGCGGGATATACGAAATCCCCGGCGCGTTCGTCTCGGACAGGATGTATGGCGCGCTCGAGAGGCTTTTGGGAAGCTGAGGCGGGAAGATGGAAAAAGAGGAAAAGTCGAAAATAGAGTTCCACGACAAGCGCAGGATAAAGTCCGCCGACGATGCCCTCGGCGACGTCTCCGGGGCGGACTTGGAGAGGCTCCCCACCGCGTTGGAAAGGGTGATGGAGCAGGCCGCCCAGAGCGACGCGCGGCTGAAGGAGTACATCACCGCCAGCCGGGAGCGCATGGCGGAGCTGGACAAGGTGAGAAAGCGCCTGGAGGCGGACGCGGAAAAACGCGCCTTGACGAAGTTCGGCGAGATGCTGAAAGAGCTTTTCGGCTGCCTGGACGACTTCGACAGGGCGATCGGCCAGGCGGAGAAGACCCGCGGGGACGACCCGCTCCTTGAGGGGGTGCGCCTCATGCGCGAGGGCCTGTTCCGGGTGTTGACGGCGCATGGCCTGGAGGTGATAAACTGTGCCGGAGAGCCCTTCGACCCGGAGCGCGCGCAGGCCATCGCCACGGAGCCGGTGGAGGACGAGTCCAAAGACAATATAGTGATAGAGCAGCTGGCCCCGGGCTACGCATTTGACGGGCGGGTCCTCCGCCCGGCCTTGGTCCGGGTGGGACAGAAGGCGTAACACAAGGAGAACATGATTAAACGCGACTACTACGAGGTCCTCGGTGTCTCGATGGACGCCACGGAGACTGATATCAAGAAGGCTTACCGCAAGAAGGCCCACGAGTATCACCCGGACAGGAACCCGGACAACCCGGAGGCGGAGGAGGCGTTCAAGGAGGCCTCCGAGGCATACGAGGTCCTGCGTGATCCGGAGAAGAGGAGCCTCTACGACAGGTTCGGGCACGAGGGCCTGCGCAGGACCGGGTTCAGCGGCTTCCAGGGTTTCGAGGACATCTTTTCGAGCTTCGGCGACATATTCGAGGACTTTTTCGGATTCGGTGGCAGGCGCAGGCCGCGGCCGGGACAGCCCGCCAGGGGGGTGGACCTGCGCTACGACCTCGAGATAGATTTCATGGAGGCTGTCTTCGGCGCCGAGAAGGAGTTCGAGGTCGAAAAATACGTTACCTGTGACGCCTGCCACGGAAAGAAAAGCGAGCCCGGCTCATCCCCCGAGGTCTGCTCCGCCTGCGGCGGCAGCGGGAAGGTGACCCGCTCCCAGGGCTTTTTCGCTATATCCACTCCTTGCCCGAATTGTCACGGCGAGGGGGTGAGGATCACCAGGCCGTGCGGAAAATGCAGGGGGCAGGGACAGGTCATAGAACGTAAGAGACTTGCGGTGAAAGCGCCCGCTGGCGTGGACACCGGCTCCAAGCTGCGCCTGAGAGGGGAGGGCGAGCCGGGACAGTACGGCGGCCCGCCGGGCGACCTTTACGTCGTCCTGCATGTCCGGGAACACGAGGTTTTCAAGAGGAGGGGCGACGACGTGATCCAGACCGTCCCGATAACTTTCCCCCAGGCCGCTCTCGGCGCGGAGCTTAAAATACCCTCGCTCGAGGGGGAGACGGACCTTGCGATCCCGCCTGGAGCGCAGTCGGAGACCATAATCCGCCTGGCGGGACAGGGCGTCCACCATCTTCGCTCCTACGGCCGCGGCGACATGCTTGTCCGAGTTGTTGTGGAAACCCCCGGTAAACTCACCAGGCGCCAGGAGGAGCTTTACAGGGAGCTGGCGGAGATCGAAGGGACGAAAGTCCGCCCCGCCCACAAGAGCTTTTTCGAAAAGCTGATGAAATGAGGCGCGCCTGGCGCCTTTGTCCGTCCTATTCCCCCGGGTCGGCGATCCCGTCGCGGTTCAACGGTTTTACGCCGGTCTCCCTCGGAACCGCCAGCATCCTGTCCAGCGCCTTCTTCGCGCGGACGCGGATATCTTCGGGGACGGTTATCGCGTGCTTCATCTGGGCGATGGCCTCGTAAACGTCCTCGATGGAGGTAACCTTCATGTTGGGGCAGATCATGTCCTCGGCGATGTGGATGAACTCTTTGTCCGGGTTTTCTTTTCTCAGCCTGTAGAGAATGCCGCTCTCCGTGGCGATCAGGAACCGCCTGGCGTTCTCTTCTTTCGCGTACTTGTACATTCCCGACGTGGAGCAGACGTGATCGGCTAAATCCAGAACCTCAGGCGCGCACTCGGGATGGGCCACCATCTTCGCGTCCGGATATTTTTCCTTCATCTGGATGACCTTCTCCGGCTTCAGCAGGTGATGGGTGGGGCAGAAGCCTTTCCAGTACTCTATCTTCTTGTCCGTGTAGCGCTGGACGTACTTGGCCAGGTTCATGTCAGGCGTCATGAACACGCGGTCGCCGGGCAGGGAGCTGACCACCGCCACGGCGTTGGCCGAAGTGCAGCAGATGTCCGACTCCGCCTTCACCTCCGCCGACGAGTTGACGTAGGTGACGACGGGGACGTCCGGCCCCAGCTCCTTTTTCTTTTCGCGGAGTTTTTCCGCCGTTATCATGTCCGCCATGGGGCAGCCCGCCTCCAGCCGGGGCAGCAGGACGGTCTTTTGCGGGGAGAGGATCGCCGCGGACTCGGCCATGAAGTGCACCCCGCAGAAGAGGATCACCTCCGCGCCGGTATCGGCCGCCTGCTGGGCAAGCGCCAGCGAGTCGCCCCCCAGGTCGGCGATCTCCTGTATCTCGTCGCGCTGGTAGTTGTGGGCGAGCATAACGGCGTTTTTCTCCTTGACGAGACGCCGTATCTCGGCCTGTATCTCCCTTGTTCCTTTGTCGACAACGCTCATAGATCTATTTTATCTCAAAGGCGCCTTTTCAGTGAAATCCTCAGGTTCCCAACCGCCGTGCCAGGGAAGGCGAGGAGAAGGAGGCGGCGAACGGGGAGCCCCCCGCGACGGGACCGGAGAAAAAGACCCTTCTCCCCGGTCATCCCGCCGGGACGATCTTCACGTAGCGGTCCAGCGCCTCGCCAGGGTTTTTTTCGATCTTTTCGACGAGCCTGTCCAGCCCGGCCCGGTAGTCGTCCTTCACCCGGCCATAGAAAGTCTTGTGAAAGTCGAAAGTCTGCCGCCTTAAAAAATCCCGGTCGTCGTCCGTCAGCTCGGCGAACCCGACCTTTACGCCGAGTTGCTCTTTCCTGATCTCCCCCCGTATGAAAGCCTTCCCGGCGGTCATGCCGGAGCAGATGTAGTATCCCGCCGGGCTTTCGATGTCCAGGACGTTCAGGATCACGCCGATGGTCCCCTGGGCGTATTCCATGAAATAGTCGCGCACCCTGCGCCCGAAGACGATGACGGGGGGCTTCCTGTCCTCCACGTCCTTTTTAAACTCCAGCAGAAATTTCTGGAACCCCATCCTCTCCAGTTTCGCCCTGCGCAACTGGTATTTGAAAAGCAGGTCCTCGCGGATATCCTCCGCGCTCATCCCTTCGAGCCCGGAGTAATCTATCTCCCGCCAGACGCCCGGTATCCCCGCCCCGGCGCGCAGCCCCGCCCGGTTGCCCCCCTGGCCGGCGACCCTGAAGACGCCCGAGGGGCAGTAGCTTGCGAAAAGGTCGTCCACGGATCCGCCGACGTTCAGCTCCGTGGGGTTCGACGTGTTTCCGATGGCCACCTGCGCGTCACCGGGACACCAGACGCCGTTGGGGAACCGGGTGGCGTAGGTGTTGAGCTCTATCCTGTCGATGAAGGCGCAGGAGTGGTTGCCCATCAGCCCGTGGACGCCGATCTTCGCCGGGCCTGGCACGCCCGTGCCTATCAGCATCTGGCCGCAGACGTTTTTAAGCTCGAACTCGGCGACCCCCTCCGCCCGGGCGATTTTCATGATCTCGTTCAGCCGCTCGCCGCTCATCTCCATCACGCCACAGTCGATGACGGCCTTCTCGTAACCGCGGGCTATCCTCGCCACGTCCTCGATAGGCGTCTTGCCGTTCAAGGTCACCGGATGCGTCGTCATCTAAAAAGGCCCCTTGCCGAAGGTCTCATACAACAGCGGGTTCCTGCCGTGGTAGCGGAACTTGCGCGAGCCGACGACGTCCTCGTGGGTTGTGAAGCCAAGCCCCGCGGCCAGACCCTCCATCCCCCGTTTCCACGAGTTCATCATGTTCACGATCCGCCTTGCGCCGTCCTCGGGGTCTATCCTGTGGCCGTAGGGGCGCGCCGTGATGCCCCAGGCGCACTGGCCCGTGTGGCAACGGCGGCACATCGTGCAGCCGAGGGGGATCAGGTGCCGCGTCCCCGTGGCGACGAAGTCGTACCCCACCATCAGGCCCAGCATGGCCATCTTGGCGTTCAATATCGCCCCTTCGCCGATCAGCGAGACCTTTTCGCGCAGTCCCTCCGCCACCAGCGCGTCGTGGGCGAGCTTGCCGACGTAAAGGGTGTTCAGCCCCCGGTTCTGAAGGTCCGATATCGACGCCGCGCCGGTGCCACCGCCGCCGCCGCGGATGGTGATGTAGTCGAACCCCGCCCGGGCCAGCGCGACGACGATGTGGTTGACGTTCCATATCGTCCCGTAAATGTCGGCCCCCACCAGCTTGTTCGGCCCCAGTGCCGCGCGCAGGCTGGATATCCTCATGCGCAGCTCCTCTATGGAATACTGCAGGTGCTGGGGGTTCGGGGAGTTGACGTCGCGGTACGGCTCGATGCATCGGATCAGGGCTATCTCCCAGTCGTTCTTAGGCGCGGGGAGCTTGCCGCCTTTGCCTTTCTTGGCGTCCTGGCCGTACTTCATGGAGACACCCAGAAACCGGTCCAGGTCCACCCATGGGCCGAAACCGCCGGTGCCGAACTGGAGGATGCAGTGTTTATACGCCGAGGCGAAGTCCGGGTGCAGGTACCCCTCGCCGACGAAGAAGGGCCGTCCAAGCTCCACCGAGGCCAGAAGACGCGAAAGGAAAGCCTCGTGGCTATTGGAGCCGTAGCTCATGTGGCAGTCGAAGACGGGAGTGTTGACCCTGATCCGCCGCTCGGGATGTTTTCCGAGGTAGCAATTTGAAAGCTGGCCCGCGAACTCGTTTCGGTTGTCCCTCGGGGGGTTGAGGATTATCGAGGCGTCGATGTGAAAATCCTCGTAGTCCGGCGGCTGGCTGTAGTCCATCATCGACTCGGTCATCAGCCATCCGTAGGAACGGCGCAGGTTCTGGAAAATCGTCTTGGCGCCGTGGTCTGGCGTGCCTATGACATGCCAGTTCGGGTTTTTGTCCACGGTGATGGCGTTGGTGGGGCACATGGCGACGCACCGCTTGCAGTTGCAGCAGTCCGCGTCCATGATCCGAAGCTCCTGGCGCAGAAAGGCCCCCCCGGCCGCGCCCTCTGCCAGGCGGCGGCCCTTCTCGTCGAGGTAAATGTCGCGCCCTTCGAAGACCCCCGTCTTTCTCATCTTGTCGGTGAGATTGTGGGTGCATTCGTGGACGCAGGTGTAGCACCATACGCAGCGGCCCGGATCGACGGTGACACGGTACTCCCCGCCCATCTGGCCTATGCCCACCTTCAGGGGGCGGTCGTAGACGATTTTTCTGTCAGAGAGTCGCACCGAAAGCCTCCTTCAGGCCGCCGCCGTCGAGCAGCTCGTAGGCCACCAGCCTGCCCGGCTCGCAGTTGATGGACTTAAAATCCTTCTCGGCGATCCACGCGCTGTGATAGATGACCTTCTCCTCCGAGCCCCAGATGACGGTCTTCCCGTCGTCGGAGCGGCCCATCCACAGCTGACGCAAGCCGTCCCTATCCCGTCCGGCGATGACCTTGTCCTCTATGATGGCCACGAACGAGGACGGCCCGCTCATCTTGTACCTTGCCAGGACGGGGTCGCTGACAAGCTCCAGGTATCTTCGCCTCTCCTCCTCGTCCATCGAGGGCAGCTCGTTGGGGAACTTTTGGCACATGACCCATTCCATCCGCTGGTAGTCCAGCCCGCGCTCGACCATCAGGTTGTCCAGCTCCAGCAGCATCGCCTCCGAGTCGGTCCCAACCATGCGAGGGACTTTGGCGGCGTCCAGAGCCTGCCTGTTGGACGCCGACGAGGAAAGGTCGCCGTTGTGGATGATGGCGGAGTTTAAAAAGCTGATGGGATGCGCCCCCCACCATATGCCGGAGGATACGATGCTCGTCGGCCAGCGCATGTGGATCATGATCGCCGAAAGGGGCCTGTCCTCGTATTGGTACAGGTCGAATATCTCTATGGTGTCCGCAAGCTCCAGGGCGGTGATGAAGGCGCCTATGTTCTTGCCGGACGAAAAGATCCTCGCCTCGCCCATGTAACGCTGGTTGAACCGCTCCACGATCCGGCGCACGTGCTGGTCGGCGGTGAGGCTGTGGGTCCTTCGCATCATCTCGTCCGCCGTCGGCGGCATCAGGAAGTAGCGCCGCATCTCCGGCAGGTCGTATTTCCTGTAGGCCTCGGGAGTTACCAGCGGCTCCATCTCGCCGAACTGGCGCATCCCGATCCGCTCCTCGGTGAAGAGGGGCTCAAGCTCCCTGGCCACGTCCCTGTTCCTGTAGAGGACGTGGAAGGCGTACTGCTCCTTGCGGCGAGGGTAGACACCTTTGAGCAGAACGCCCGCGCCGAAGGTCCCTCGGGCCTGCATCGTCGCCGCCGCCTTGAGCCCGGCCTTTAAGTTCACATCGCCTATGGCCGCGTAGAGCCCGCAGGCGCCGGCGCTGATGTCCACAGCCTCACGGGTGTCCGCAGAGGACCCCTCGGCGCCTGAAGGCTCTGGCCAGGCGCGGTCGAACCCGTCACTTTCCAGCGTCATCGCTCCTCCCTGACCTTCACCGGCGTGACCACGTACCGGGGGCAGTCCTCCCAGCATCTGCCGCAGGCGTCGCACCCTTCCAGGGCGGTAAAAAGCGGCCCCTCCGGGTTCCACGGCTCCATGAACTTATCCACGCATCCTTTATCGCCGCTGGCGCGGAAGCACCAGTCGCAATCCGAGTCCAGCCCGCCAAGGCACGTGCCGCACCGGAAGCACCTGCCCGCCTCCATCACCCCCTCGTCCAGACCGGGGATTTTTTCAACCGGCTCGAAGGAGAGCCTTCGCTTCCCGGGCCGCTCCGTGAAAAGCCGGAGTCTTGCCTTCGGCTCGAAGTAGCGGCTTACGTTCATCTTCGCCCAGGTGACCTCTTCGCGAAGGGGCGGGAATATCTTTTTCCCCGTGACAAGCTCACTAACCGAGTCCGCCGCGCGTTTGCCGGAGGCTATGGCGTGGATGACCGTGCCCCGCGCGTCCGGCGCGGCGTCGCCTGCGAGGAAGACGTTCTCGCGCTCGATATTAAATACCTCCGGCTCCTGCCCGATCGATATCAGCAGGACATCGGCGGGAAGGTCCACCGTCTCATCCGTGGGGACGGGCTCGCGCCTGCCGGAGGCGTCCTCGGCGCCGAGCTTCATCTTCCTGGCCGTAAGGGTCCCGCCGTCGTATTCCTCCGGCGCCAGCAGGAACCTGAAGACGACCCCTTCCTCGCGGGCCTCTCTCACCTCTTTTTCATGGGCGGGCATCGCCTCTTCGTCACGGCGGTAGGCGACGGTGACGGATTCCGCGCCCAGCCGTACCGCGCTCCTGGCCGCGTCCATGGCGACGTTGCCGCCTCCCACGACCACCACCCGTTTTCCCTCCAGCTCGTCCGGGGCGGCCTGTCCTGAGTTTATCCTTCTCAAAAACTCTATCCCGGACGCCGCCTTCTCCTCGCCCGGCATCCCCGCCTTGCGGCTTTTGCCAGCGCCGGAGCAGACGATGGCCGCGCCGAATTCTCCACCGTCCAGGAGTTTTTCGATTTCGTCCGTTGTGACGGGGCTTTCGGTGATTATCCTTACGCCGGAGTCCGCGATGAGTTTTATCTCCCTGTCCAGAACATCCTTCGGCAGGCGGTAGGAGGGGATTCCGTAGCGCAGGACGCCGCCGGGCGCGGCCGCCGCCTCGCGTATGGTGACGTCGAACCCGTGGATGTTCAAGAACCACCCCGCGGCAAGCCCCGCCGGCCCGGCTCCGATGATGAGGACTTTTTCGCCGTTGCGGGGCGCCATCGGCGGGCGCCAGGCCGGGTCGAACCCGTGGTCGCCTATGACCGCTTCGAGAGCCTGGATGGATATCGGTTTGTCGAAATAGCCTCGGTTGCATGGCTGTTCGCAGAAGGCGTAGCAGACCCTGCCCAGGACGGCGCGCAGGGGGTGCGTCTCCATCATGATCCGCCAGGCAGTGTTGGGATCGTTTAAGGACAGGGCGTGCAGAGAGGCGGAGATGTTCGTGAAGGCAGGACAACCCCTCGTCCCGCCGCAGGGGGCGGTTTTGTTCTCCCATACGGGAAAGACATGGGACATGTTATTCGCCGCCGTGAAAACCGCTGTCAACGGACGCCATTTCGAGTCCCTCTTTTAAAAAACCCGCAAGCTTGTCCAGAGCCAGACAAAACGTCCTCCGCGGCGGCGGGAGGTATTTGCCCGGCCCTCCGCCGCCGGAAGCCGCGCCTATATTATAACGCCCATGGCGGGTGGACGAGGAGGAGGCTGTATTTCCGCGTCAGCGAACAACGCCCCAGAGCGCGCCGGGGGGCTACTTTTCGAGGCTTTCCCTGATGACGCCGTTTATCTCGTCCAGGATCGTCCCGGTCTCCATCCCGTGCATGGCCGCCGTCTGCTCCACGGTCTCGGTGCTCTGCCCGGGGCATGTGAAGCAAGCCTCGCCGTAGTGTTTTTCGAAGATGGCGCTGGTGTCCGGATACGTCTCCAGCAGCGGGCCGATCAGCGTTTTGGGCGTGGCGAGTTGGCCGCGCTCTATCCTCTCGCCCCCGGCGGCGGACGCCGGAGCGCCTTCGCGCTCTCCATTGGCGCCCTCCTCCCCGGCGCCGACGAGCCTTTTGCCCTCCAGTTCGGCCATCAGCTGGAAAGTGTCCTTCCCCGCTCTTTTCGCCGCGTCCTGCAGGGTGACCATCCTGCCGATTGTCTGGACCGCGCCGGGCCCCGCCACGTCACCCAGCCCCGCGTCGATCATCTGTTGCTGCAGGCCGGGCCACTTTTCCACTATTTCGCTTATCTTCATCGAAGGGCTGAGCTTTATCTCAGGTCTTTTTTTTTCCTCGGATGGAGCCGCGGGGGGCGCGGAGGGCTCCTTTTGGGCGGGCTCGTCCCTCAAAACGGAGAAGATGTTTATGACGAACATGAGGATGGCCACCCCCTCCACCGCGGAAAAGGCCCCGAATATCATCCGCAACGGCCCCGTGGTCCAGAACCCGCCAAGGGCGTAGACGCCTATCATCCCCAACAGGCCGATGTTCGCCAGCCAGTACTGGGCGGGTATCCATGAGGGGTAGGGGACGGGCCTGGCGTTGAACCTCGGCAGGATGTGGTACGCCACGCCGTAGATCATCATGGCCATGAAGCCCAGCAGCATGACATGCACATGTATGAACCGAAGCTCGCCCATATTATGGTCGGCCAGGGACATGTGCAGACCGAACAGCATCCCCAGGGCCAGGTATATCACCGACGTTTTTATGAAAAGCTTGCCGTATCTGTCCATCTTGATTTCTGTCCTCTTCGGAAACTAACGCGCGATCAACATCTCGAAAACTGGATATTATCACCTGAACCAAGCATAATATGTTAATTTTAAACTGACGGCATATGATGAAAATCATAGAACGTCCGCGCGGTGGACGCGGCCGCTTTATACTCGCATGAAGTTATGATCGAAGCGCTCAGAAAAACCAGGCTCTTCTCCGGCCTGACGGACGACATGCTGGACTGGCTGAGCAAAAAGACCGTCTGGACCGAGTACAAGAAGGGGGAGCACATCTTCTACGAAGGCGAGGACGCGGAGAAGATGTACATAATCGCCCAGGGGCGCGTCAAGGTCGTCAAGGAGTTCCCGAACGGCAAGAACGCTATTATCGGTATATTCGGCCCCGGCGGCATAGTTGCCGAGGTGGCGGCCATTGACGGGGGGCCGTATCCGGCCTCGTCGGTCGCCCTGGAGGACTGCCGCGTCGGAGCCCTGCCGGCGCAGGCGTTGCACGGGCTGCTGGTGAGAGACCCGGAAGCGTCCATAAACATGATCGTGGGGCTGGGAGCCAAGCTCCGCGAACTGACGGAAAATCTGGGGTCGCTGGCGGTTCAGACGGTGGAGAAGAGGCTGGCCCGGTTCCTTACCAAGATGGGCTCGCAGATAGGCGTGGAGACAGACGAGGGGTTGATGCTGATGCTGCCCATGACCAGGCGCGACCTGGCGGAGATAATAGGCACTTCCTTCGAGGTGGTGGAGCGGAGCCTGAAGAAGATGCGCGAGGAGAAGATCATCTCCGTCGAGGGCAAGAAGATCGTCATAAAAGACCAAGAGCGCCTGGCCGAGAAGTTCGAAGATTAGCGACGCCGTGACCGCCGGGGCGAAAACCAAGCCAGCCGTATCCCTTATCTTCCCGCCGCTGTTCGGGGCGGGTTTTTTCTGCCTATGGTTTTTCGCGGCGCTTTTCGCCTACTCGGGTTTCGAGGTGATGGGCGAGGCGGACGAGACGCTGCGTGCTTACGTGGAGTCCAACTACTTCTGGTTCAGCATCCTCTTCCAGGCGTCCATCCTCGGGGTCACCGCCGCGGTGGGGGCGCTGGTGGGCTTGCTCTCCGCCCTTCTCGGAAGACGTTTCGGCGGCAGGATCACGGCTTACGGGCTGCCGGTGTTTTTCTGGGTGGTCATGGTCCAGCGGCTTCTTGTCCGCCAGCCGCAGTTTTTCGACGGGCCGTTTCTCGACCAGCGGCCTGTCCTGAAGGAGATTTTTTTCTTTTCCACGGCGTGGCTGGATCCTTTCATGGTAGACTTCGCCGCGGCGCTTGCGGCCCTGGCGCTGCTATATGTCCCCCTGGCCGCCACGGCGGCGTGGACGGTTCGGTCCAGGAAGAGAGCCGCCGCCATCGCCGTCATCGCCGTCGGCTGGAACGTCTACGAGGGAAGGCTGGACGGCCTGCTGCCGGCGCAGAAGGAAAAGCCGAACGTCCTGCTCATAGTCATAGACTCGTTGCGCTCCGACCACCTCTCCATGAACGGCTATGAGAGGGACACCACCCCGGTTATCGACTCCCTGGCCGAAAGGGGCGCGATCTTCGAGAAGGTGATAGTCGACCTGCCGCGGACTTTTCCTAGCTGGATCACGATGATGACGGGCCAGTACTCGATGACCCATGGCGTGCGGCACATGTTCCCGACGGCCGAGCAACGAAGGCTGATCCATCCGCCCCTGCCGAGGATCATGGCCGAAAAAGGATGGAGCACGGCCGTCGCCGCCGATTTCGCCGGGGACATATTCCCCAGGGTGGACCTCGGGTTCCAGACCGTGGACGCGCCGGACTTCACCTTCGACGACCTTGTGAAGATAAGGAACCTGGAGATACATCCTCTCTCCATGTCCTTGCTGAACAACGCGGCGGGAGAGGCCGTGTACCCGTCGATAAGGGAGATGGTCTACAACTGCGATCCGGCGGCGCTGGCCGGAAGGGTTTCTGAGAGGCTGCGTTCCTTCAACCGCGACAGGCCCTTTTTCCTGGCCGTTTTCTTCTCCGCCACGCACATCCCATACGCCGCGCCGGGGCCGTATTACAAAAGGTACGCGAAAGACGGCTACTCCGGCCCGCACAGGTTCCAGAAAAAGGACCTGCTGATGACCGAGAACAACCTGACCCCGTCCGACAGGCGCCATCTCGTTGACCTTTACGACGGGGCGCTGAGGGCCGTGGACGACCAGATAGGGGCTATCCTGGACGATCTCGAAAACCTCGGCTACGCGGACAATACCATAATCGCCGTGACGGGCGACCACGGCGAGAATTTTTACGAGCACTACTCGGAGGTGGGCCACGGCAACCACCTTAAAGGCCCCCACGCCGTGACAACCCCACTCGTGATCCACAGCCCGGACAGAAAGTTCGCCGTCCGCCGCGTAAAATGGCAGGCCAGGAGCGTCGACCTCGCGCCGACGCTGGCCGAGCTTTCCGGCGCGGCCATGCCGGAGACGGCGGGAAGATCGCTTCTCCCCATGCTGGAGGGCGTGGAGGTGGAACACAGGCTCGCCTACTCGGAGACCGGCCTATGGTATGTCAATGAGGGGCCGTTTTTCTTCCAGGACAAAAGGATAAAATATCCCGGCGTCACGAGGCTTTGCGAGGTGGACGGGGAATGGCGGGGTGAGGTGGTCATAAAGAACAGGTACCAGCCGCTCGTGACCGCCGCCAAGCACAGGATGATCTCCGACGGCCGGTTCAAGCTGATCGTCATGCCGACGGCTGAAGGAGTGGAGACGGAGCTTTACGACCTCGCCGCCGATCCGCGGGAGGCTCACGACCTGTCGGAGAAGCTCCCCGGAAAAACCTCCGAGATGATGGTAAAGCTCAAGACCCTGCTGGAGGAAAGCTCCAGCGCGGAGTTTTTCGGTGGGATACCCTTCTCCCGCCGGGAGTTTCAATGGTGAGAAAGATCGTTCGGCGGGCCGCGTGGGCTCTCCTCGCCGCCGCCGCTCTATACATCTTCTGGATGGGCGTTTTCGTCCTGCCCAACCCTTCACGCGTCTCCGATCCCCTGCTGGTTCTTGAAGGGACGGAGCGTTTCGGCGGCCAGCGTCTGCAAGTGACGCAAGACCTGCTCTTCGAGCTTGAGAGCGCCGAGGTCAGCGCGCCGAACCTTGAGCAAGGAAAGGCGCTGCTTTCCGGGACGCCTTTTTTCGCGGATCATCCCTTCACCCGGCTGGAAAAAAACCAGAACATGGCCGTCAGCATGACCCAGGGCAAGCACGCGATGTTCCTGGAGCAGCGAGACGCGGTCTACATGCCGACGCCCTCAAGCGTCCGCTACAGGCTGGAGGTTCCGGAGGGGGCAAGGCTCCGGTTCGGAACGTCCATCATGAGCCGGCTGGACGGGAGGGCCCAGGCGTCCGTCACCTTCAAAGTCCGCGTCGAGACGGAAAGGAACAAAAAAGAGGTCTTCAGCAAGACGCTTCGCCCGGAGCCTGAGTTCCCCTGGGGCGAGGACGATTTCTGGTATCACACATTCCTGAAGTTCATCAGGATCGACCACGGCTTCTGGAACGGGAAATGGTATGACAACGAGATAGACCTCGGCCCCTGGGCTGGCGAAAAGATAGTCCTTGTCTTCACCGCCGAGGCGGAGAATGGCCCCCTGTCCCACGGCTTTCTGGGGACGCCGAGGATAGTGGCGCCGGACAACACAAAAAAACCTAACGTCATCGTGGTCATAATGGATACCCTCCGCGCTGACCACGTTGGCGTCAACGACCCGGACGCCAGGGGGCTTACCCCCAGCATCGACAAGGTCGCCGAAGAGGGCATAAGCTTCACCAACGTCCGCTCCCAGGGCAACTGGTCGCGAGGCTCCTTCGCCTCCATATTCACAGGGCTGCCCGTTCCACGCCTCGGGTTCTCGGAGCGGTGGAGCTTCACGGACGAGGAGAAGAGGATTTTTTATGAAAGACGGCCCCCTTCCCTGGCCGGCCAGTTCAGGAGGGCCGGGTACGCGGCGGTTTCCATAGGGAACAACCCTTTCGTTTACGATGGCAGCCCCGTCGGGCTCCACCTCGGCTTCGGCCAGGCGATAGACGTGCAGCGCGAGCCATACGACACGGAGTTTTCCACCACCGAGGCGATCCGCTGGCTCAAGGAGCGCGGAGACGAACGCTTTTTCATGATGTTCACCCTTAACTCCGCCCACAGCCCTTTCCGGCCGCCTTTCAAGTATCTTTGGCGCGGCTTTAAAGCGTCCTGGGAGAATATAAAGAATCCACAGAAGCTTCTGTACAGGGGCGCCGTGGCGTATGGCGACGACTATTTCGGTGAATTCCTGGCGGCGCTGGACAGGCTGGGGCTTTCCGAGAACACTATACTCGTGGTCACCGCCGACCATGGGGTGGTCCTCGACCACGAGGGCGCCATACGCTCCAAACCCGGCGGAAGGTACGACTGGATAAAGGCCACCCACACCCACACCCTCTACGACGAGGAACTTCGCGTCCCCCTCGTGGCGCGGTATCCCGGCAGGGCGGCGGGGGGCGCGAAATCCCCGGCGCCGCTCGCGTTGCTCGATCTCGCCCCGACGCTGGCCGAGGCCGCGGGCGTGGCGGGGGATCCGCGCTGGCCGGGGACGAGCTTCGCCGAGGAATTGTCCAAGCCCGACGGGCGGCTTGAAGGCGCGCCCAAAGGCGGCCGTTACATCACCGCCGAGGGGGAGAGCGTCTGGTCGATGACCACGCCGGACGGATACAAGTACATAAGGCGCGGCGTCCGCATGGCCAGGGCGCTCGACAAGCCCGGCGGCGCGCCCCGGTCCATCATGGAGGAGGTCTTTGATCTTGAAAAAGACCCCGGCGAGGCGAAGGACCTGTCGAGGAGCGCCCCGGGGCTGGTCGAGCGGCTGAGAGACGAATTCGCGCGTGAATATCCGCCCCACGTCCGCGTCTACAAGTCGCTCATCCGCGGCGTGGACGGCCTCGACTCCGTGAGGCTCGATCTTTCAACAGAAGGGCGGTTCGTCTTCCTGGACGTTTCTCCCGCCGGAGGCGCGGAAGGGCTTTCCGTAAACGTGGAAAACAAAGGGGACGGCGAAAGGACGGTGACCCTCGACGGGCTAAAAACCTTCGTCAGGGTCTTTTTCGAGATCCAGCCGAACAGCGCCCCCGTCTCCATCGAGGTCCGGGACGGTCGCGGAGCGCCCCTGGGACCCGGAATGTTGAGAATCACGCCGCTGGGGATAAAAAACGGCGCCCCATCGATCACGCTCCGGGCGTGGCGGGACAGCTTTTATCTGTCCGACCCGCAAAGGCTGATGGACGAAATGGCGAAGGAGGACGGGGTGTACATCGGCGCCATCCCCTTCTCCGTGTGGCGGCAGGACGCGGCCGAGGGGGCGAGGCTCGACCCGGAGCTTGAGAAGATGATGAGAAAATGGGGATACCTGTGAGCGTCTTTTTTTTAAAAAAGCGTTGATCGCAAAGCGTTTCTTGGTATAATTCCGCCCTGTAGCGGTTGAATTATCCTTTTCCGGAGAGTAGATGAACCAGGACAAGATCAAAACAATCATGGCGTCGATCAACGAAAGTCTCGTGGAGAAAGACGCCACGCTGGAGGAGGTGGAGGCGCTGGTTCATTCCATTGTCCGCCATTTCCTGGACAACCTTACCGATATCGCTGATATAGACTACTTCCAGGACAGGCTCAATGACATGGTCGACAAGTATGTCGACACTCATTTCGAGGATGTCCTGGAGGACAAGGCCGGGTGAGCCCGGTAATAAAACTACTTCGCCGGGTACGGCCTGGCGGCGCGGCGCCCGCGTCATCCATGGATTGACTTGAACAGTGTATTTTGTTAAATTTTAAGGGCCTGCGCGGATTTTCTTTCGCTTGCCGGGCGGGGCGTCTTGTGGAAATGAAATTTTAGCTTTTCCGGGAGCAAGGGGTTTTTCATGACAAAATCGGAGATGGCTGAAAAGCTCGCCGAGAAGATCAACATCAAAAAGCAGCAGGCCGAAGAGATAATCAATATCTTCACCAACAGCATCATCGACGCGCTGGCCCGCGGCGACAAGGTGGAGATACGCGGCTTCGGCAGCTTCCGGGTGCGCCATCGCGCGGCCAAGGAGGGACGCAACCCGAAAACCGGAGAGAAGGTCTTCGTCCCGGCCAAAAAAGTCCCCTTCTTCAAGACGGGCAAGGATTTCCGGGAAATCGTGGACAAAAAACCCGAAGAATAGCCTTGACGGCTGTGCGCAGCCGATCTCCTTCTTCCCAGGTCAGCATTTTCTCTTTCAGACCTGATTTTCAGCGTGAAACATCGGCCACTATGACCGCGTAGCGCCCCTCGATTTTTCCCACGAGGCCGACGGTTGTCTCTCCCCCCTCGGCGACGTTTATCTTCATTGTCTTCTCAAAGGGCCGGAGAGCGCGTTCCTCTATCCCGCCATCCTTTTCCACGGTGGGGTAATAGCCGAACGTGACCCGCGCCGTCCCAGCCGGAACTGGCCCGTCGAGGAAAACACCGTCGGGGCTCATCCGCAAGTAGGCCCCGTTCAGACGCGCGTAAAACCCGCTCGCGTGGATGTCCTCGACCCGCGCTCCCGCGCTCCGGGCCAGGCTCTCGGCATCCATGTACGAAAAATACTCCGCCCTCATCCCCTCCACGCTATCCACCCGGGAGAGGGCAAGGCGCAGCCGTCCCGTCTTCCGCTCCCGATGACGCACGGTGATCTCGTCCAGTGACTCCGCCTGCAGCCCCACCGCTCCGGGGAAAAGGCGGAACCGCCGCCAGACCTGCCGAGTCTTGTTTTTCTGCCCGGCGTTTCTCGCGGCGAGAACAAGATCCAGCGCCCCGTCCTCCTCAACCCGCATCCTCCCCATCACGAAGACATCCGCCCCAAGGCGCCCGCCGAGCCGCTCCAGCGCGGCGTCATCCAGGCTCCGCGACGTGTTCACGCCTATCCTGAAAAGCTCTTCGGAAAGCCCGGCGCTCCCGGAGCAGTCAAACTGCGGTCTCAAGCAGAGATGTTTTTCAAGCTTTTCGAAAACCGCGTCCGTGGCGCGTGTTCTGTCTCCGTAAGGGTCCGTCATGTCCAGCGGGACGACCCTCAAGGGCCCGCCGCCGGGGTCTCCAAGGAAGGTGTCGGCCATGCTTTGAAGGAAGGGCAGGAAGATGTTCACCTGCTCATCCCTGTCCAGGACGAAGGCAAGACGCGCCCCGTCAAGTATCTCCCTCGACGCCGCGGCGAGCCTCCCCGTTGGGGCCTCGCTCGACGCGGATGTCACAACCAGCTCGCCCGCAGGAATGAGCCCCCGGCCGCCGTTCCTGCCCCGCGCGCCCGGTTTCGCCTTCGTGTATACCATCAGCCTGTCGCCTTTCACGATCACCGCCGGGTCGATGTCGAGCGCGGCGGCGTCCCCCACGGTCATGAAACGTCCCTCGTCCCGCGGCGCGATGTCCCCGGCGAACTCCGTCTCCGCCAGGGCCGGAGGAGAGAGAGCAAAGGCCAGCGAGAAAGCCAAAGTCGAAAGCGCGACGGAGAGTCTCATCATCGGCGATCCTCCTTGATTATCGAAGGCGTTATGAAGACCAGCAACTCAAGCTCGTTGTCCACTCTCCTGTCGTTTTTGAACAGCCATCCAAGGACGGGGATTTTGTGGAACCATGGCACGCGGTCCTGGAACCCCCCGTCCTCGCCCTCGAACAGGCCCCCCAGGACGGCGGAGCCGCCGTTGTCCACCGCCACGCTGGTCACCAGCTCCTTTTTCTTGATGGCGGGCGTCCCCTGTACGCTCAGTTCTCTGTCCACCTCGTTTTTCTTCGCCTCGATCTTGAGCCTGATCCTGTTGTCCTCCATGATCTGCGGCGTGACGGACAGGGAGATCACCGCCTCCTTGAACCGGACTGTGACGCCGGTGTTGGCCGAGGAGGCCTGGTATGGCACCTCCCTGCCGGACTTTATGACTGCCTCCTCGCCGTTTATGGCCATCACCTTCGGGTTGGAGAGAGTGCGGCTGACGCCCGCCCGTTCCATGGCGTATAGCCTGGCCTGGATCAGCGCCGCCCCGGAGGCGTCCCCCAGCGTCACCCCCACCACGGCGCCCGCCGGGTTCGGCAGCACCTCTCCCGTGACGGGGTCCACGGCGCCCTCCGGCGGCAGCGATACGCCGTAAGGGCCCTGCGCCCCCTGTCCGCCTCCATATATCCCTATGGTGTTGGGAAAAACCCGGTTGGTAACCCTCATGGCGTGGCCGCCCCACTGGATGCCAAGGTCCCTGACGTGGCTTCTTTGTATCTCGACTATCCTGGCTTCTATGTACACCTGCCGGGGGCGGACGTCTATCTCCTCTATCCTCTGCATGATCCTCGGCATGACCGCCTCGGGGGCGGTTATGGTGACGAGGCTTTCCGCCCTGAACACGGCGAACCGCGCCTCGGGCCCGAGGAGGATCTTTTTCGCGTCCGCCTTCGCGCCTTCCACGCCGTGGTCATTGGCGGAGTCCGCGCCGTTGGTGAAAAGCTTTTTCAGGTACGCCACGGCCTCTCCAGGGTCGGCATAGCGGAACCTGTAGCTTTTCGTCGCCATCCGCTCCGTTTTCTCCAGGAGAGAGGCGTAGTATTTTTCCTCGGCCGTTTTCCTGCGCCCCCTGGCGAGCTTTATGGCGTTGTCGGCGGCTTCTTTTCTCAATTTCTGCTCGTTCAGCAGGTTTTCGTATGTGGTGACGACGATCATGTCGTTTTCATCGACGGCCGATGGTGTTTCCGTGTCGGCGAAGATGTCCTCGCCGCCGGACGCGGCCGCCACCCCGGCGGCGAGGACGATAATTCTTAAAGCCTCGGTCCAGCTCGCGTCCTCGATCAAAAGCGGCGGCAGGGGGCGCTTGCCAGCCCCCGGGCGGGTCAAGAACTTCAATCCAGATACATCCGCGATGAGGTCTATCGCCTCCTCGACGGTAGCGTCTCTCAGGTTCAGCGAGACTTTCGGAGTTTCGCTGGATCGCGCGCCGGGAAGGAAGACGACCTGCTCCTTCGGCCCTGAAGACAAGGGAGCGGAGGGCGCGGCTTCGATCGTTTCCAGGGGCGGAGGGTCCATCTTGAACTCCGGGGGCAGGGGGCCGTATGAGGGCTCACTCACCTTAATGGCGGGGGGGGTTACGGTCTCCGGTTTCTCCGCTGGCTTCGGCGCGGTGGCGCAGGCCGAGAGGGTGAAAGCCGCGATGGTAATCAACGATCCTCTCATCTTGCCGCCTCCCCGTCCGAAATCCCCAGGATCATCCGCGATCCGTTTTTTTCGACCGTCACGGCGTTTATGTCTATCCGCGTTATCACCCCGCCGTCAAGGGTGGAGCCGACCGTGAGCCTGCGGCCGTCTATTACGGCGATTTTTGCGTCCAGGCTTATGAGGATCATCTCAACCTTAGGGGCCCTCTTCGCGGCGGACTTAGGCGCTGGCTCACCCTCGGACCGCGGGGCCTGTTTCTCTCCGAACATGAAAGGGGCGCGGTAGGACTCAGCGCCATCGGCGAGAGACAAGGCGCAAAGGGACAAAACCGCCGCCAACAGTCTTGATAATCGCATTCTACAGACCGAAAACCTCAAGCTCCATGTCCGCCGCGAGTCTCGAGGGCGGGTAGCCCCCGATCGCCGCGATCTCAAGCCTTCTCAGGGAGACGGGGTGATCCGCCTCCATGACCTTCTCCACGAACCCCGCGATGGCGCGCCAGCCCGCTTCCACCCTGACCATGACTTTCGAAGGCTTCCTCGTTGTTCCAGCCCTCCCGTTGCGGGGGGACATCTCCATGAGCGCCACGTCCACGCCAGAGATCTCCGCCGCCGTCTTGAGAAGCCTCAGAGTCTTGTCCGCGCTTTCAGTCCTGTTGAAAAATTCGCGCGTCTTGTCGGCCTTCGCGGCCAGGAGGGCCTCTTTTTTCGCCGCTTCGGCCAGAAGCCGCGAGGGATCGCCCAGCCGCTCCAGCCTCCGCGAGGAGGCATTCACAGACGCTGAAAGAACGGCCAGCCTCTCCTTTTTCTCCTGGCTCTCCTTGTACGAAGGCGCAAGGGAGAAAAAGCCGGCCGCCAGGAGCAACGCCGCCAGGGCCGCCGGAGCGGCGATCTTCTCCCACGCCGTCATCTGGACTCCTTTTTCTGGCTTTTCGCCCCTTTGCTCTTCGATTGTTTCAGCGCGGCCTTCATCCTGAAAACCGAAAAGTCCCCATTGCCGTTTTCGTAGCGCTCCAGCCTCCGCAACAGGACAGAGCCGACGGCTGGGAGATCCTCGAGGTTTTCGGAAAGCTCGGCGATGGCGCGCATCCTTTCGTTCGCTGGCCCCCGGGCCAGCCCCTCGACTTCCAGGATTCCGCTCTCCGCCACGTCCAGCGACAGCCTGGTCAACGCCAGGTTTTTCGGCATGGCCCCCGCTACGCCGTTAAAAAAAACCGCCCAGTCGATCCCCGATCCGCGCAGGGCGGGGTACCCGGCCAGCTCCGTTTCGAGCCTGCTGATATTGCCCCGGATGGAGCGGAGCCTGTCGTGGAGGCTCTCGCGTTCGGCCAGCCGTTCTCTCATGGCGCCTGCCCGCGCTTCGAGCGCGGCTGTTTGCGTTTCCACGCTGGATATGGCGCTTTCCATCCCCTGTCGCGCAAAGAAGATGAAAACCGCAGCGGCCGCCGCCACCAGCCAGTAGGGCCATCTGTTCAAGGCGCCGAGGCTCCTTTTCCAGGGAGAGGCGCCGAGCAGGTTTATGGTCTCTCCTCCGTCGATGGCGATCCCCACGGCGATGGCCGCCTCAGGGCCGGGGACGGACGATCCGCCGCCGGTCGAGATAAAATCCTCGAACGGGTCGTAGACGGTGAACGGCGTCCCGGTGAAATCGGTCAAGTAACGGTCGAGGTTTTCGGTCATGGCGCCGCTTCCGACAAGATAGGCCCCCCGGACATCCTCCGCGCCGGAGCGGCGGAAATAGTCCATGGTCCGCTCGATTTCTACGGCGAGCCTTTTCAGGGCGGCGCCGGACGGATCACCCGCGTCCCGGCCCGGGGAGCCCGCCGGCAGGCCGAACGGCGCCTCCCTGGTGAAGAGCGGGACGCCGTTCCGCAGGATGTAAAGACCCGTGAAATCCTTTTCGAGAACCGCGAAAAACAGGGGGTCGGACTTGTCCAGCCGCCTGCTGTGAAGGACGAGGGCGCGGATCGCTGCCACGGGGCTTGTCAGTGCGTGGGGCCTCGGGCGCGAAGCGTTGGCGGCTTTCCGGCGCGTTTGCGCCTTCTCCGCGCTCATGGCCGCCATGAACACCCTCATCCCTCCCTGCGGAGTCCGCCCGGTGATCCACACGTCCATTACGGCGTCGCGCAAGGGGAAAGGGGCGCTGTCTGCCTGGGTGTGCCGCAGGGTCTCCACCGCCTCGCGCCTCGGCATCTGGGGAAGCTCGACAAGCCTGGTGAAAATCTCCGGGCCGCCCGCTATCTCTATAACCTTTGTCCCGCCAAGGCCCAGGAGCGCCGCGCCGTTCGCCCCTCTCCGGCCGTTCGAATGGGGCTCGTCCAGGGTCAGCGAAAAAAGCCTGAAAACATCCCCCTCCGCCGCGATCCTGAGGCGGAAGGCGGAGCCATTGTTTATCACTACGGCGTCGCGTGGGGACAGCAGGGTTTTGGGAAAAAGACCGGAGGCTGGTGTGGCGACTCGCGACATAACCCTACCGAAGTATCGCGGGACAAGACGCCGCCCGCACCCCACCGGCATCGACCACCGGGAGCCGCCCGGACCACTCCGATCGGGTCAGCTCACAGGAAAGGCGCCAGCCCGCTTCACGTAATGGAATGGGGTTATTCTACATTAATCGGGAGAGTTTCGCGCTGAGACAGTGAAATTTTTTTTTCTGGCCCCAGCGGGCGGAGAGCCGCGTCCCGCGCCCTGTGATCCGGACGAGACGCGCCTTGCGCGGCTCGTTGTTCTATAATATATACATGGAGGCTGGTGAGATGACGGCCGGGCATGTTCTCCTCGATTATCGGGGGAGAAGGGACCGTTCGATGACGGAGAGCCTGCGCGAGCTTCTACTGACGCGGCGTGCGGACGTTGTTTCCGTGGAGGCGCTCGTGGACAGCGAGAAGCTCGCCCACAAGCTCATCCTCTTTGCGGAGATAACCCAGTGCCACGCTCGGGCCGAAAACCGCGGCGGGCACTGGTCCGTGACGATCACTCCTCCGTCCTGCCCGTTCCGGCGGAAGACGCGGTGATCTTGCCGGGGCCGGGGCGTCCACGCTCCACCCTCCGCGGTTCCGCCCGGCTTGAAACTTTTCGGGCGGCGGGGCATCAGAAATAACCGTTCCGTGGACCGGGATCGGAACGCGCGGTCACTGGCGCGTTCCGGGCTGTTGATATTTTTATGGGAGTTGTTATTGATGAACATGTTTGAAGCATTCTCGAAGATCTTGAATCCCGCCCTGCCCGAGGGGGCGGATTACGTTTCCGTTGATGAGGCCCGAGAGGCCATGAAAGACGGCGGGTTCGACCTGGTGATAGACGTCCGCTCGCTCAGCGAGTGGGAGAAGGGGCGGATACCTGGCGCCGTCTTCGCGCCGGGGCCGGGCTTGCAGGGCCGCGCCGCCGAGCTGAAGGAAAAGTGGAACGGAGGGGATATCCTCGTCTACTGCCGCACTCACCAGCGCTCCAGCAGGGCCGCGTGGGTATTGTCCGAGAACGGATTTGAGAACGTAAAGGTCATGCGCGGCGGCGCCGAGCAATGGGGCAGGGCGGGCCACCCGATGGAGCGCTGAGAAGCGAGCCGGAGACCGCGCCTACATGCCGGGCCGGCAGCCCCTGGAGCCGGGCTGAAAGTCAAACGCCCCGGGACGGGCGCGGTCCTCGGGGCGTGATCTTTCGCCCCGGGATGACACCGGCCGCAGAATACCCCCAGAGAGCTGACAGCGCGCAGGTGTTTTTTTAGTTCGCCGCCGTTGCATTCAGGATTCCGATGGGCAGCGCCACGCACCCCCTCCTTCCCGAGTCCTGCGCCTCATGCCGGGGATGCGGGTTCGAAGACGCCGCTTTCGCAGGAGGGTGTAGATCGCTCCGGCGGAGCGGGGGCCTCGCCTTTCGGAAAAAAAATCAAACATACCAGTTGCAACGATACCTGTCCGCGCGTTTTTCGTGGGTAGCGATGTTATAATTTGAAAGTTTGAAAGTTTGTTTAGAGCCGTTCGCTGTTCACATTGGTGAGGAATGGGAGAAAGCTTTCGTCTTGGCCGCTCCGGCGGTTATGCTCTTCAGTCCTACGGGAGGGCCGATGTGGGCAGGGCGAGGGCGAGCAACCAGGACGCCGTATACATCGACAACGATGGCGGCGTTTTCGTTCTGGCCGACGGGATGGGGGGGCACCGCGGCGGCGAGCGGGCGAGCAGACTGGCCGTGGAGGTGGCCGGGCGGCTTCTGAGCAGGCGGCGTGACAGGGGAGTGGGGCTCGGGCCCGAGTCCTCGGCGTCGCTGAAAAGCAGCAGGGGCGCGGAGCTTCTCACCAGGACGGCGATCCTGAAGGCCCACGAGGTGATATTGAAAGCCAGCCGCTCCTACCCGGAGCTTTCCGGGCTGGGATCTACGATCGAGACGTTGCTGGTAGACAGGGGGATCGCGACGATTGGACACATCGGCGACAGCAGGGTCTATCTCATGAGAGACGGGGGGCTGAGAACTCTGACCGAGGATCACTCCATGATAAACGAGATGATGAAATCCGGCGGCATGACCGAGGAGGAGGCCGCCCGCCACCCGTTCAGGAACAAGATCACCCGCGCCCTGGGGCACATGCCGGACACGAGAGTGGACGTGACCGAAATAGACGTCCGCAAAGGCGACCTGTTTCTCATGTGCTCCGACGGGCTGACGAACGTGTTGTCCGACGATCAGATATCGGCCCGGCTTGAGCGTGACGGCGATGACCTGGAGGCGGCCTGCGAAAGGCTTATAGACATGGCCAATGAAGGCGGCGGGCCGGACAATATCTCCGTGATCCTGGCCAGAGTCATATAAGGGGTTCGACTCAGAACGTGGCCGGAATACCTCCCAGGCTCAGCCGCGAGACCTTCCTCGCCCTCCGCGACCTTATCAGCCAGTGGACGGGCGTCATGTATGAGGAGCGGAAGACCTACCTGCTCGAAAACAGGCTTCAAAGGAGGCTCCGATTCCTCGGAATGGGAAGCTTCGAGGAGTATCTCGACGCGTTGACGGCGGACTTTCCGAGCGGGAAGGAGAGGGAGGCGTTCATCGACCTTGTGACCACCCACGAGACCTATTTTTTCAGGAACCTGCCACAGCTCGAGGTCTTCGTATCCAAGGCCCTGCCGGACCTCGTGGAGAGGTTGAAGTCCAGAAGCGAGAAGGTGGCGCGGATATGGAGCGCGGCGTGCTCCTCCGGCGAGGAGCCCTACACCCTGGCCATGATGATGGACAGGAAAGGCTCCCCAGGCTCCTTCATGGAGGCGAGGATACTGGGGACGGATATCTCGCCGGAGGTGCTGAGAAGGGCGCGGGAGGGACTTTATGACAGGTACTCGTTGCGCTCCACGCCGGAGGGATACCTGAAAGAATATTTCTCCGGCGAGGGCGACGGGCTGTTCAGGCTGAATGAAAGGATAAGACGCCGCGTGAAGTTCGAGAGAGGCAACCTGCTGGACGGGAGTTTCGCCATTCCGTCAAGGAGCATGGACGTTGTCTTCTGCAGGAACGCTCTGATCTATTTCGATGACAAGACGAAGAAACGCGCGGTGGAAAACATTGCGCGGGTGTTGAAGCCGGGGGGCTGGCTTTTCATCGGCCACTCCGAGAGCCTGCACAAGATATCCAGCGATTTCGACCTGCTCATAGAGGACGGCGTGCCGCTCTACAGGAGGAAAAAGAGATAGCCGCCCGGGGCCGGCCCCGATATCCTCAGTTCGCCCTGGCTATGGTGTAGGTCCTGGAATATCTCACTACCCCGTCGGCGATAGAGTCGGCGAGCTTGTTTATGTAGCCGCGGTTTCTCAGCCTGCGCTCCTCGTGGCGGTTTGTGATGAAGCCCGCCTCCACGAGCGCCGAGGGCATGGCGGCGCGCCACAGGACGTAGAACATCGCCTGCTTGACGCCCTTGTCCCGCGTGTCCCGGTATCGCCTTCGCGCCCCGTCCACGAGCGACCTTTGAACGTTCTTGGCGAGGGTCACGGAGTCGTTGACCTTCTGCGTGTTCGACATGTCGCTCATTATGTACACCAGGTCGTTTTCCACCTCATTGGAGCTGCCCCTGGCCAGCATGTTCTCCCGCGCCGCGGTCTCCAGCTCGTCTTTGCTCCTCGCCGGGGAGAGGAAATAGGTCTCTATCCCCCGCGCCCTCCTGTTCCGGCTTGCGTTGACGTGGATGGATATGAAAAGGTCCGCGTTCAGCGAGTTGGCTATGACAGTCCGCTCGTCAAGCTCGAGGAACCTGTCCGTCCGCCTGGTGAGGACTACCCGGCAGCCGAGCCTTCTCTCCAGCGTTCTTTCGAGTCTCCTGGATATCGCCAGGGTGATATCTTTTTCCTTCAGACCCGTCGGCCCTATGGCGCCGGGGTCCTTGCCGCCGTGGCCGGGGTCTATCACGATCGTTTTCAGCTTGCCGGTGTTGTAGCTCCTGGCGAACGACGCGGCGGCGGGGCCGGAGGACGAGGCGCTCTCCCTCTTTTTCTCCGCCCGGCTTGCGGGCGCGCGGCGATCCCTCCCGAAGTCTATGACTATCCTGAAAGGATCGTGGAGAGCTGAAAGGGTGTGGCGCGAGTTCTCCTCGGCCAGGTCGAAGACGACCCTTGTCGTCCCGCCGCCGTTTCTGGCCACGCGGAGGGCGCTTACCATGCCGGAGTCGAAACGATTGACGCTGGGGAGCCTGGTCTGGACGCCGGGAAGATCCACGTAGACCCGCTCGGGGTTTTTTATCCTGTCCGTCCTGTACGGCGCCTTTTCGGAAAAATAGAGGATCATCCTGGTGTAACCGTCGCGGGAGTAGCGCTTCACGGCGGTCAGCCGGGTCTTGCCCGTCTCAGCCTTTAAAGCCGGCGCCGGGACCTTTGCTTTCCGGCGTCCGGAATCGGCTGTCCTGGGGCGCGGCTTGTATGACTTTACAAGGCCGATGTGGCGGCGTGCGTCGTCGGCCAGGGAGCTTTTAGGGTAGTTTTCCGGCACTCTCGCGAAAGCGCGTATGGCCCTGTCCCGATCCTCGGAGCGGCCGCGCTTTCTGTAAAGCCGCTCGTAGAGGAGGCCTATCGTGTACTGCGCGTCGTCGGCCCGGGCGGAGGAGGGGTGGTTTGTGATTACCGCCTTGAACTTGTTTATGACGATCCGCCAGTTTCGGCGATCCTCCATCTTCGATGGAGAGCTAAGCAGGTCGTAAAAACCGCGCCGGGCGTCCTGGTACATCGCCTCGGTGCTCTGGGGAGCGCAAAGGGCGGGGGAGGCCCAGAACAGCAGGGTGATCGACAGGGCGAAGGCGAACCTTTTTCTCATGACTGGCGCAGGCCCCTGAAATGTCATTTAATTAGCATATATTTATATCAAATATATATGCAAAATAGCAATAATTAATCCGTCATCGGCCATAGCGCATTGGGGGTCTGGCCCGCGCCTTGCGCTCCGGCGCTTTCATCCTCAGGCGCAAAACGTAATGTATACCTTCAACATTATGCCGCAAATGGCATGATTTTACAAGAGATATTATTATGAATAGCGAGAGCGCAGGGGGGTGGGCAGGGGAGGTCACACCCCCGGCCCGGCGCGATATCGTTCCAGCTTACGGTAGAGTTTGGGCCTTGAGATTCCCAGTATCCTGGCCGCCTTGGATATGTTGCCGTTCACGGCGTCCAGGACATAGAGGATGTGTTCCCGTTCGATCTCCGGCAGGCTTTGCAGCCTCCTGAGCCTGCTGTTTTTCGACTTTTTCTCGAAGGACAGCGGCAGGTCCTTCATCTGGATGACGTTCTTCTGGGCCAGGTTCACCGCCCGCTCCAGGACGTTTGAAAGCTCCCGGACGTTCCCTGGCCAGTTGTATTTCATCAGGGCGTCGAGGGCTTTCTTGGCCAGCCTTTTGCCGTTCGTCCCGGACCTTGCGCTTGAGATGATGTGCTCGGCCAGCTCCCTGATGTCATCCTTGCGCTCCCGCAGGGGAGGGACGTTTATGGTGAAGGTCGATATTTTATAATAAAAATCCTCACGGAACCTGCCGTTCTTGGTCAGGGCGAGCAGGTTTTCGGTCGTGGCGAAGATAAGGCGCGTGTCGGCGGCGATATCGACACGCCCCCCCACGCGGCGGAACTCCCCGGTGTCCAGAAAGTGCAGTATCTTCACCTGCATGGCGGGCGACACCTGGTCAACCTCGTCGAGGAAGACCGTCCCCCCTTCCGCTATCTCCAGCAGGCCGCGTTTTCTCTGCTTGGCCCCGACGAAGGCGTCCGCCTCGTGCCCGAAAAGCTCCGTCTCCAGCACGCCCTCGGAGAGGACGCCGCAGTTTAAGGTCACGAAAGGGTTGCCGTTGCGCGGCGAGGCCTGGTGGATGGCCATGGCGGTGACCTCCTTGCCCACGCCGACTTCGCCCACCACCAGCACCGGGTTCGACGCCCCGGCCACCTGCCTTATCTGTTCGCGCAGGTCGCGCATTATCTTGGAGGAGCCGATGAGCCGCTGGTTGAACATGCGGCGGCGCATCTCGTCGCGGAACCTGGCGTTCTGCTCGTTGAGCCTCTTTTTCTCGTAGGCTTTGCGGACGATCACCTCCAGCTCGAAAAGCTTGCATGGCTTGGCCATGTAGTCATAGGCGCCGAGGCGCATCGCCTCTATGGCCGAGTCTATGGTGGCCTGGCCGGTGAGCATTATCGCCTCGAACTCCGGGTGGAAGCTTTTTATCTCCTTGAGCAGGTCGATCCCCGATATCCCGGGCATCTTGATGTCCAGCACCCCAACGTCAAACCGCCGCGTCTTGACAAGCTCCAGGGCCTGCTCACCGGACGAGCAGCCGGTCACGTCGAACTCGGTCTGGTCGAACCGGCGCACCAAAAGCTCGCGGAACGCGTCTTCGTCGTCTACAACCAAAAGCCTTATCTTCCTGTTTTCCATTATCTATTTCCCCTATCCAGCAGCCCCAAATCAATCAAAGGTGAACTTCTCGATCTCCTCTCTCTCACTCTCCATCTTCTGGATGATCGTCTCCAGTATCTCGTCCGTAAGCCCCAGGCGGCGCGCGGCTGTCGGGTTGAGCTCCGTCTCCTCGTCATCGCCGCTGTAGCCCAGCTTGATCTTCCTGCATACATAGTCCGCCACGCTCACGAGGGAGTCGATAACGCTCTCGGAGCCGTCCTCGCCGTCGTTGAGCGGGTCGTGATGGCGCCTGATGGCGTTTATCACGGGGTCCGGGAACTGCCACTTCCTGGCCAGCAGCGACCCGGCCTCGGCGTGGTCCATCTCCAGTATCCTTTTCTCCGCGTCCCCGATCCACATCCGCTCGTTTCTCGCAAGGCGCAGCACGCTCCTGTAGTCCTCGCTGAAGACGTTGTCGAAGACCACCTTGCCGATGTCGTGCAAAAGGCCGGCCAGGAAGACCGTCTCCTCGTCCGACCCCCTGACGCTGTCCAGCGTCGACGCGAGCCGTTTGGCGCACGTGGCGACGGCGAGGGAGTGAATCCACAGCCGCCTTTTGTCGAGGGAGTCGCCGTCCCTGGACGGGGAAGAGTGGAACACGGAAACGCCTAGCGCCATGGTTTTCACCGTCTGGAAACCGAGGATCACCGTGGCGTGGGATATCGACGATATCTGGCGAAGGTGGCCGTAGAACGCCGAGTTGACCAGCTTCAGGATCATGGAGCTCAAGGACTGGTCGCGCGATATAACCTCGCCAAGCTCCGCCGCGGTGGACGAAGGGTTTTCGACAACCTCTATTATCCGCGCCAGCGTCGCCGGCAAGGTCGGCAGATTTTGTATTCTTTGAATTAAAAGACGTTTTTCTTCCAGGCTCACACGGAGCATCCCCGAACTTCAGTTATTCATTAAAGCATATAACGCTATGATACATTGTGTTTTAATTGGACACAACAAAAAAGAATCAAGACCTGGCGGGGGATCTCCGGCCAGCCTCTGTGCCGCCGCCGCGTTTTGCGCCAAAAACCGTTGGGGCCGAGGGCGAGATCCGTAAAACGTCATGACAAGCCTTTTCGAGCCCACTGTCGGACGGACCGAGGCGGAGGCCTTGTTTCCCTTGGGACCGCTTGGTGATCCACGAAGCGTTTCTGTCCGAAATTGCGCAGGAGGAATTAGAGGGACGCGGCGTCCGGATCGTAAATCTTCGATACTGTTTTGAAGGGCGCTCCCGGCGTTTTTAGCTGGGTGGAAGTTCTTGTGAGCGGCGCGATTTTAACATCAGGTCGATAAACTCCCGCGCCGCCCCGTTCCCTCCGTCTTTCGAAGAGACCCAGTCCGCCGCGTCCAGCGCCGCGGGATGCGCATCGGCGGGAGCGGCGGCGAGCCCCGCTATCCTCATGGCCGGTATGTCGATTACGTCGTCGCCCATGAAGGCGGCGGCGCTCAGCTCGAAACCGGCCGTATCGGCAAGATCGCGCATGGCCTTTTCTTTATCCTTCGCCCCTTGCAGGACGTATTTTACACCGAGGTTCTCCGCCCGCTTGGCGGTCACGGCGGAGGTCCTGCCGGAAATGAAGGCGAACTGTATCCCGGCGTCCCGCGCCATCACGATCCCATGTCCGTCCTTCACGTCGAAGTTTTTGAGCTCCTTGCCGTCTTCGGTGAATATAATTTTGCCGTCCGTCAGGACGCCGTCGACATCGAGGACGACGAGCCGTATCATCCCGGCCCTCTTCATGATCTCGTTTTCCTCAATCGGCGGCATAGTCTCTCCTGGCTCATGAGACGCCCCGGCCGAGTGTCTTTATGACTTATGTCGTTGCGGCCCGGGAGTGGACAGTATAACTTCATTCCTCGCGGCCTTGAAGGCGTTTTGTCCGATGTGTTGGAAAGGTTGAATCCGTGACGCTTGGAAAACCGGTTCTGCCAAAGGAGCACGGCGTGTGGGTGACCCTGCTCACGCCGATGTTCATGGGGACCTTCTCCGCCGTCCCGGAGGATGGTTTCAGGCTTGCCGCGGCGGCTCTTTTCGCCGTTTCTTCCCTTTTGGGCGTTTTCGCCATGGAGCCTTTGCGGCTTTTTGCGAGTCCGGTGAGAGGGGTGGATCCGAAGAGGACAGCCGCCTGGCTCGGGATTTACGCCATCGGCGCGGCGGTCTCTTTCGGGGCTTTTGTGGTTTTGTATGACTTGTGGGAGCTTTTGTGGCTTCTGGCGCCCGCCGCCATCCTCGCCGGCGTCAGGATGTGGGCGGGCGCGGCCAGGGCGACGCGGGATTTGAAGGTGGAGCTGATCGGCGTCCTCGGCCTTTGCCTGACGGCCCCGGCGGCAAGCTTCATCCAGACCGGTGTTCTGGGGGCGCGGGGCCTGTTCCTTTACGCGCTTTGCGTGATATGGTTCACGGACAGGCTGATGAGCGCGCGGCGGACGCTGGAGAGGGTCAGGTCGCGTCCGTCCCTGCCCTCGGCGCTCGACAGGGCGGCGTGGCATGGAAGGCAGTTGGCCGTACACATCGCCGCTCTCGTCATGGCGGCGCTGGTCATATTCTTTTCCGGCGGCTCGGCGCCGGCCGCGGCTTTTTTCCCTTTCCTTCTGGCCACGGCGAAGAACGTCCTGGACGTGGGGTTCCTTGAAAACCTTCCTGGCCCCATGCGGATCGGCTTTGCCGAAATGGGGCTGGGGATAGCCTTCGGCCTCGCCCAGACCGCCGCCTGGCTCTTTGTCTGAGGGCCGCCGCCCGGGCTCCGTCCGGAGGTGGAAACAAGCCTTGTGTTCCTGTGTCAAACAATCTAAAATTAACCGCGTTCTTTTCGCCGGGATTCAGCGGCTGGAGTATGAAATTGAACACTTATGATTCTGATCCGCGTCTGTCAGGGCTCGGCGCGAACGAGGTGAAACTTGCCCGCGCGCTGCTCGGCGGGAACATGATGACAGAGGACCAGTTCGAGGATTTTCTGGGACTCAGGGAGCGTTTCGATCAGGGCGGCAAGCGCTACCTGGGGGACATAATGGTCGAGCGGGGGTACATCTCCCAAGATGTCGTGGACGAGTTTTTCGCCCAGAACAACGAGATGTACCTTGAGTTTCTCGACGAGTTGATAGAGACAGGTTTTTTGCGCGAGGACCAGAAGGAGCGAATACTGGCCGACGAGGGCTCCAGGACCAAGGTGGTCTCCGTCCTGGAAAAGCTCGGGATAATGACGAAAGAGAGCTTCATCAAGCTTTTCAGCAAGAGGGTCAACTCCCTCCGGCTGGGCGACTGGCTCCTGGCCAAGCGCAAGATAGACAAGGAGACGCTGGAGAAGGCGTTGAAGGAACAGAACATCTACCGGCTGGAGGATTACCTCAGGTTCCACGAGATAATAGACGAAGCCCGGCTCGCGAAGATCAAGGAAAAGCTGGGAATCGCCTGAGGGGAAAGACGGCCGAGAGGAATCCAGGGAGATACTCGTAAATGGGTTTGATGGACGGCAAAAAAGGGATTGTGGTTGGCGTCGCCAATGAGCGCAGCATCGCGTGGGGCATAGCCCGCGCCGCCGCGAGGGAAGGCGCCAGGCTTGGCATGACATACGCCATCGACAGTCTGGAGAAAAGGGCGCGCCCGCTGGCCGAGGAGATCGGCGCGGATTTTGTCCGCAAAATGGACGTTACCGACGAGGCCCAGGTGGACGAGGTGTTTGAGACGGCGAGGGAGGCGTTCGGGGAGCTTGATTTCCTCGTCCATGCCGTGGCCTTCTCCGACAAGAGCGAGCTTAAAGGCCCCTACTACAACACCACCCGCGAAAACTTTTTGAACACCATGGACATCTCAGTCTACTCACTGACCTCGCTGACGCGCCGGGCCATCGGCCTCATGCCGGACGGGGGCTCCATCCTCACGCTGACTTTTTACGGCGCAAGGAAGGTCATAACCAACTACAACGTCATGGGCGTGGCCAAGGCGGCGCTGGAGGCGTCGGTGCGGTACCTCGCCGTGGACCTGGGGCCGAAAAACATCCGGGTGAACGCAATATCCGCCGGGCCGTTGAAAACCCTGGCCTCGGCGGGGATATCCGATTTCAGGGAAATGCTCAACCAGGGCGCCTCGCGCTCGCCGCTCGGCAGGAACGTAACCCTCGAAGAGGTGGGGGAGGCGGGGCTTTATCTTTTGTCCGACATGTCAACGGCCACCACCGGCGAGGTTCTGTTCGTGGACAGCGGCTATCACGTGACGGGGGTCTGATCCTCGTGTCCCTGAAATTCATCGCCAGCGTCATCTCGGCGAAGGAGGCGGAGGTCGTCCTGGAGATAGCGGACGTCTTGGACGTCAAGGATCCATCGAAAGGCGCGCTGGGAGCGGCTGATCCACAGATAGTGGCCGATGTGCGGGCCGTGGCGCCGGATCTTAAAATCTCCGCGGCCCTTGGGGAGGCCGAGGGCCGGGGCCGTGGCGCGGCCGCGCTGGCGGCGGCGATGGCGGAAGCCGGCGCGGACATCGTGAAGATAAGCGTGGCCTGCGCGGAGCCGAAGCGGGCTCTTTCCACTCTGCTGGAGGTAAGGAAGGCACTGTCTTACGGCGCGTCCCTCGTCGCCGTGACTTACGCGGATTCCCCCAGCGGGCTTTTTATAAAACCTTTCGACTTGCCCTTCCTGGCCTCGGCGGCGGGGGCGGACGGCGTTATGATTGACACGAAGGTGAAGGACGGCTCCTGCCTGCTGGACCACGTGACGGAATACGACCTCGCCAGGATAGTCTCCGAGGCCAGGGAGCTTGGCCTCTTCACCGCGTTTGGAGGGTCGCTCGGCGCCGGGAGCGTCCCGGCCGCCGCCAGGGCCGGCGCGGACTATATCGGTTTCCGCTCCGCTATAGCCTCGGCGGGCAGGGCGGGGGAGGGGATCGACGCCGGGAAGGCGCTCGCCATATCGCTGGCGCTCAAGAGTTTTTCCGCCGAGACCGCGGGGGCGAAGGGGTTGGCCTGACTTTTTGTCACGCCCGAGCCGGCGTGATCCTGGTCCCCTCCGCGCGGCCTTTCAGGAACAGGCCGGAAAGCCTCTCCGGCGCTCGGCCGTTTATCGCGTAAACCTCCCACCACGGTTCTATGAACCCGCCGAACAGCGGATCCACAAGCCCCTGCCGGGCGGCTGTCTCCGCGTCCGTTTCGGGGACAGGACGCCCGTTTTCCATAACGCCGTCCACGCTCTTCAACAGAACCAGGCGGGTCAGCCCCAGTAACTGCGCGGCCCTGGCGGCTATCGTGTCGGAGGTCGCCTCCCATGTATGCGGGATCCCCGCGTCCTCGGCGGCGAAAGGGTAGGGGATGAAGACCGGCAGACACCCTTTACGCCAACCCGCCGCGACCCCCTCCCCGTCCCGGGCGATCTTCCCCGCCGGGAGCCTGGAGGCCAGCTCGTGGCCGTATTGCGCCATGGCCAGGACCGCCTGGACATGTGCCGCGCCGTCCGGCGCTCTCCGCGCCGCGCCACGTTCGCGGACGAAATCGGCGAACCGCCCACCGCCGGGGATTATCACCATATCCACGACGCCGGAGAGATCCGCGATCACGCCGAGGAGCGGCCCGAGGACATTGTCCTCGTCCAGGCTGCCGCCGATCTTGACCGCCCAGCGGGCGCGCTTTCTCAAAATCGAGTTACTTCAGCGTCTTCACGTTCACCGGCGGTGACGGCTCGCTCATGAGCCCGTCGGAGTCCACGGCGGTGACCACGTAGGTATAGGACGAATCAGGCTTCAGCCCCTCCACCTTGAAAGACGGGACGCCGCTTTCACCGATCTTCTGTTTGCCGAAGAACCCGGCCGAATAGACGATGTAGCGCTCGATGTCCGGCTCCGGGTTGGGCTCCCACGCGAGCGTCACGGAGTCGAAACCGGCCACGGCTTCCAGGCCAGCCGGAGCGCCCGGCAGCGGCTTGGTGCCCACCGACGTGGTTTGGGACTCTTCGCTGACCAGATCGTCCTCATCCACGGCCTGGACGCGGTAATAATAGGTCTGGCCGTTTTTGAGGCCCGTGTCCTCGTAAACGGCGGCCCGCGAGGAGGCTATCGTGGCGAAGCCTGATGTGGGGCTGGCGCTACGGAGTATCCTGTAGCTTTTTATGTCCGGCTCAGGGTTTGATTTCCAGGTCAGCGTCGTCCTGCCGGCCTCGCCCTGTGTTCCGGAAAGCCCCGTCGGCGCCGACGGGACGGGCTTGGTGAGGGCCTGGACGATTTTTGGATCAAGGCTTTCCACGTCCACGGAGTTGAACGCCCTCACGGCGTAATAGTAGACCTTCCCGTCCTCCAGCCTCTCCAGCCAGGAGCCCGTGTCTTTGTATCGGCTGGCGGAGGGGTCGCTTATCTTCTTTATCTTTTCCAGGCTGTCCGGCGTTTTGCCGCGGTAGATTATGTATCCGGCCACCTCCGGGTCGGTGGACGGCGTCCAGGAAACCACCGCCTGCTTGACGAGTCCCGATGTGGCCCTGACGTCCTCCGGGCCGGCGGGCGGGCCGAAGGTCGCTCCGCTCACCGGCGCCGTCGGCTCGGACTCCGCCCCTCCGACGTTCACGGCGGTCAGCTTGTAATAGTATTTTTGTCCGTCCTTGATCGTGGCGCCGGTCTTGTCCTCGTCGGTGTATTCGGTGACCGACCTGTCGGCGATCTCCTTTATCATCTCGAACGGTCCTCTCGGGGCGCCGCTCCTGTATATCCTGTACTTTTCCACATCCCCGTCCGGGTGCATGTCCCAGGACAGCGATATCGAACGCACAGACGCCGAGACGACGCCGAAGCCGGCGGGGGAGGCGGGTTTCTGGCGCGTCGCGGCGGAGACGGGCTCGGTCTCGTTGCCGTACTTGCCGGCCTTGTTGTAGGAGATCATCTTGTACCAGAAGACTTTTCCGTCTTCCAGCTCGCGCCCAGGCTCCGAGCCGCCTTTGTCGACGTATTCCGCCGTCGTCCTGTCGCGAATATCCGCGATCTCGCTGTACGCGCCGTCCCTGGTCTCGCCGCGGAAAATTTTGTAGCCGCTGGTCTCCTCGTCGTCGCTGGCGCTCCATTTCAGGGGGATTCGCCGTATCTGCCCGGATCGGGCGGCCAGCCTTGTGGGAGGGTTCGGCCCTCCCTTGGTTATGACGTAGCCCACCTTCGAAGGGTCAGACTTCACGCCGTCGTCGTTGTAGGCGACGATGCGGTAATAATATTTTTTGCCGTCCTCCAGCTTGTTCCTGTAAGAGCCGTCATCGACATGCTCCACGTCATCCCTGTCGGTCAGCTTCTCCACCTTTTCGAAGGGTCCTCCGGGGCTCTCGGAGCGGTACAGGATATACCCCTTAACCTCCGGCTCCGGGCTCATGTTCCAGGTGACGGTGTTTTCCCGGAACTTGTCGGAGTAGCCCCCCACGCCCGTCGGGGGGCTTGGGCGCAGGCGGATCATGTTTCCCTTCTGGACCGAGTACCTGCCCTGCTCTTTTATGATCCTGGCCTGGGAGGAGGCGGGGCCGGGGGCAGTTATCCTGATCTTGCCGGTGAGTTTCTGGTTTATGGCCAGGACCATCCCCGTCTCCGGGTCCACGACCCTTTCGCTGGCGTCGAAAACGGTGTAGACCTGGCCCTTCTCGGCTCCTTTCATTGTCCCCACATTCACCGTCACGGTTCTGGTCCAGTCGCCGTCGTCCTCTTTCTTTCGCTCCACGACGTATCCGTCCTTGAAGGGCAGGACACGGAAGATTTTTATGACGTGGGGCGAGTCCGCCCGGCCGGAATATCGCGTGTTGCCGGATTCGTCGGCGGCTTCTATGTAGTAGTTCAGCGTTTCGGAGGACATGAAGACCTCCGGGATGGGGCTTTCGAAGTCTCCCCGGCCCGAGGTGTCCTTCATCTCCTCCTGCAGGTAGTCGTCATCCTCGCCGCGCTTGTAGTATATCCCGACACGGGCCAGCGTCTTGTTGTCCTTTACCTTGGCGCGTATCATCAGCTTTGTCGCGTCGGAACTCGCGGTGATGGGATCATGGAAGATGTTGGGAGCGTCCTTGTCCAACTCCGCGACCCGCACATCGAACGGCGAATCCGGCCTCCCGTCATAGGTGATGGAGCCGCCGAAGTCCTTTGCGGTTATGAAATACTGGATACCCTCGACGGTCACCCTGTCCCGGGGGATGACGCCCTCATAAATTCCCCGGCTGATCTGCTCCATCGGCGCCTTCTCGTATTTTCCGGCGCCAGGCGCCCTGTAATTGAGCGTGACCTCCTCCACCCGCTTGTTGTCGGTCACCCTGGCCTTGACGCGGATGGAGCTTCCCTCCTTGCCCTCCTCAACGGGCTTGTGGTCTATAACCGCCGGTGTTTCGTCCAGCTCCTCCAGCTCCGCGTAGAAGTCGGACCGCTCCGATGGGCCTATGGAGATATCCCGTTCGAGTGGCCTGTATCCCTGTTTGACTATTCTTATGCTGTGGCGGCCGACGGGTATCTCGTCCAGTTCCACGGGTTCCGCGCCTGTGATGCCGATCAGCCTGTTGTCTATGTGAACCTCAGCCTCCGGCTGGCTGGACTGGACGATGACCGAGCCAAGGTTCCGCGCCCGGGCCTGCTCGTGGAGCTTTACGGCGTTGGGCGGATAACGCGCCGGGGACAGCTTCCTCGAAGGGTCCAGGACCACGGAGAGGCGGAACTGCTCCTCGGCCTTGTCCAGGAATCCCCGGGCGAGGTGGACCATCCCCAACATGAGATGGGCGGTGGCTTTCGTTTTGTCGTCGCCCGCCTGGGAGAGAGCCCGCTCCAGGGCGTCCGCGGCCTCGCTGTATTCGCCCTGCCTGTACATCTTCTCCGCGGCGGTCAGGGACTCGGCCACGCTCTGGGCGAAGGCCGGGAGGGCCAGGGCCAGGATGAGCAGGACGGCCGGGAGCAGCGCCGTGGCGAACGGTCCCGGCGGTTCGGCGTATAACCTTCTTTCAAGCATAGATGGCGGTCTGCGGCTAGCGGGATTTCATTATAGAGAAGAAAGATTATTTCAATGTGTTTTCTCTTTCAAGCTTAAAGTGCCGATCAGCCGAAAAAAACCGGCGAGGCGGGGGTGGACTGCCCGTCACGGGATTTCTATCCTGCTGGTAACCCCCTCCTCGATCATCACCTTGCGCTTGTAGTCGGGCCGTCCTTCTCTTTTCACCACCAGCCTGTGCGCCCCGGCCGGGATGTCCCCCGCTTCAAGGGGCGTCTTGCCGTGAAGCCTGCCATCTATGAAGACCATGCCGGGTGTTCTGGAGATCACCTTGAGGGCGCCGACGCCAGCCTTCGCCCTCTTCGCCTCCATCTCGGTGAACGTGTGGGAGATTTTGAGCCTTTTGTCCTCTTCAACCACGTAGGTCTCGACGAAGGGTTTGAACCCTGGGTTTATCAGCCTCACCTCCACCTGCCCTTCCCTGACCTCCCTTTCCAGGGTGGGAGGCGTGACCCCCACCTTTTCCCCGTTGAAATAGACATCCGCCCAGGGAGTGGCGGTCACCGTGATGAGGCCGCGGCCTATCTTTTCAAGAACCGCTTTCACTTCCGCCTGCCCTCCCGCTCCGATCGTGACCTTGCCATGGTATGGCCTGTAGCCTTCCGCCTTAACGGCGATCGCCCGCTCGCCCTGCGGCGCCTTCCATGTGGAGGGCGCCGCGCCAAGCCTCCGGCCGTCCAGGAACACCTCGGCCCCCGGCGGCTCGGAGACGACGGAGAGCGAGCCGGTGGTGATCTTTTTCAGCTTGATGTCCAGGGTGGCGCCCTCCGTCTCGGACATCCTGAAACTTCTGGTCACGTCCTCGTATCCCTTCATGGCGGCCTTCAGCCTGTGCTCGCCGGGGGAGAGACCGGCAAGGAGAAGCGGCGCGGCCCCCTTTTTCTTTTTGTCTATCCATATCACGCCGCCTCCCGGCCTGGTGTAGACCTTGAGCGTTCCGGGGGCCAGGGCGGGTTTCGCGGATATCTCGATGGGGCCGTCTTCCTTGACGGTCACCTCCCGCGTCCAGGGCGAGTAGCCCTCGGCCCGCACCTCCACCATGTGTTCTCCCGGCGCCAGGGAGGCCTCCATCTCGCCCGGCGCGGCCCCTGCCTTCTCGCCGTCAATGTATGTCTCGCCCTTGACCGGTGATTTCACCTTGAGCGTTATGCCCACCGGTTCGGGAGCGGTCGCTGGAGCCGGTTCTGTGGGTTTCTGGGCCTTTCCCACGGCGGTTTCCTTCACTTCCGGGGTTTCCGGCTCCGGGATTTCGGGCGCGGCGGCGCTCCAGGGCTCGGCGGGAGGCTCGACCGTCAGACGGCCATAATAATAGTACCCGGCGCCGGCCGCCATGACGAGAAACAGGAGGAACAGCGCGGTGGCCGTGGAGCCCCGTCTCGCCGCTGGCTTTGAAGGCTCCTCCAGCTCCTTCGTGATGTCGTTCCTGTCGAAGTCCACGGTCATGACCGCGTCCGAGTCTGTGAGGCCGAGGAACCCGCCGCCTGCGGAGAGTTTCCTGATGTCCTCCACCAGTTCGCGGCCGGACTGGTAGCGTTCGTCGGGGCTCTTGGCCATCATCTTCCCTATGATCGCGTCCACCGCCGGGGGGACTCCGGGGGCGACGCTGCTCGGAGGCGGGGGTTGGTCCTTGATGATCTTGTAGATGATGCTGGTCAGGGACTCTCCCTCGAAGGGCCGTCTGCCCGTCACCATCTCGTAGAACATCACGCCGAGGCTGAAGATGTCCGACCGCCCGTCCACGGGCAGGCCCTGCACCTGCTCCGGGGACATGTAGGAGGGCGACCCGACGGCGTGGCCGGTCTGCGTGACGGAGCCCGCCGAGGCCAGCCGCGCAAGGCCGAAGTCGGTGATCTTCACCCTGTCCCCGTCCTGCAGGAGGATGTTGCCGGGCTTGATGTCCCTGTGCACGATCCCGCGCTCGTGGGCGAAGGCCAGGCCGTCGGCTATCTGCTCCACGATGGGCGAGGCCCGCTCCACCGGCATCGGGCCGGTTTCAGCGAGGATGGCGGAAAGATCCAGTCCCTCTATATATTCCATGGCGAGGAAGCTTTTGCTCTCCTCCTCGCCGATGTCGTAGATGGTGATGATGTTGGGGTGGGCGAGCTTGCCCGCGGCCCTGGCTTCTATGTAAAACCGCTCCAGCAGCTCCTTTTCGCGTGCGGTGTCGCCTATGTCGTCCAGCCTGATGATCTTGAGGGCCACCAGGCGGTCGATGCGGGGGTCTTTGCCTTTGAGCACTATGCCCATGCCGCCGCGTCCGAGCTCTTTTATTATCTCGTACCGTCCGAGTTTCCAGGACATCTCAAGCAACCGGTCGCCGTTTTCCAGGATAGAGCCTTTTTACAAGGCGCGCGCGTCAGTCAATGAAAGGGTTTGTCAATGAGTCTTTGCGTACTGCCGCCCTACAGAGTATATGCCATCCGGGCCGCGTGTGTCCACGGCTCCATTCCCGGTCCAGGTCATGGCGCGAGGCGCCGGTCTTCGCCGGATTTGTTTGCAAACTTGGGGCGAGCGCAAGTAAAATATCCAATTCTTTTCAGCCTGATCCTATCGAGAGTAATGCGCTACGAAAACGTATGCCTGGCGGCGGCGGCCTGCGAGTTGCCCCCGAACGTCGTGACATCGGAGAGTATCGAAAAGAGGCTCGGCCCGCTCTACGACAAGCTGGGCCTGAGAGAGGGGAGGCTCGAGCTGATGACCGGCATCCGCGAGCGCCGGTTCTGGGACAACGGCCAGACGCCGGGCGCCGTCGCCGTGAAGGCGGGCCGGAAGGCGCTGGCCGCCGCGAAAATCCCGCCGGAGGAGCTGGGCGCCCTGTTCCATGCCTCCGTGTGCAGGGATTTCATGGAGCCCGCCACGGCGTGCGGGGAGCATCGCGCCCTGGGCCTGCCGGAGAACACGCTGATATTCGACGTCTCCAACGCCTGCCTCGGCGTCCTGGATGCGATGGTGACGCTGGCGAACATGATAGAGCTGGGCCAGGCGAGGGCGGGGATCATTCTGGCCGGGGAGACGGGGGAGGCGCTCGTAAACGGCGCCATCGAGGCCCTGCTTGCCGACAAGAACGCTACTCGGCAGAGCATAAAACCGGCGTTCGCCTCCCTTACCATCGGGTCCGGCGCGGCGGCGGTGGTCCTGGCCCATAAGGACCTGAGCCCCTCCGGCCACAGGCTGGCTGGCGGCGTCTTCCGTTGCGACACGGAAAACGCCGACCTTTGCGTTGGCGGCGCCGGCGCGGGTTTCGGGATGAGCGCGTCCCCCTCCATGGAGACCGATTCCGAGGAGCTTCTGAAGGCCGGCTGCGCCCTGGCGAAGGAAACCTGGGGCGATTTCAAGGCGGAGCTTGGCTGGACGGAGGAGAGCGTTGACAGGAGCTTCACCCACCAGGTCGGCTCCGCCCACCGCAGGCTCTTGTACGAGAGCATAGGAGTGGACCCGGCGAGGGATTTCTCGACGGTGGAGTTCCTTGGCAACATGGGCTCTGTCTCGCTTCCGGCGACGCTTGCTATGGGCGCCGAAAGAGGCCTCGTGAAAAAGGGGGGCAAGGTGGCCCTCCTCGGGATAGGCTCCGGGCTCAACTGCCTGATGCTGGGGCTTGAGTGGTAGCCCGGGCGTTTGAAAGCCATGGCGTATGACCTCGGCCCGATCAGGGATGAATATCCTTTCGAGCCGAAAACTTTTGACATCGGCGGCCTCGGCCTGAGCTACCTCGACGAGGGCCCCCGCGGCGCCCCGGCGGTGGTCATGCTCCACGGCAACCCGACGTGGTCGTTCTACTACCGCAGGCTCATCCTCGCGCTGCGGAGCGGCTACAGGGTCATCGCGCCGGACCACATGGGGATGGGCCTTTCCGCCAGGCCGGAGGATTATGACTATACGCTGGCCGTTCACATAGCGAACCTGGAGAGGCTGCTGGATCATCTCTCCCCCGGCCCGTTCACCCTGGCCATGCACGACTGGGGGGGGGCTATAGGGATGGGCGTGGCGGCGCGGCGCCCGGAGGCGATAAAGTCCCTGGTCATCTTCAACACCGCCGCCTTTTTCGGAAAAGTCCCCTGGAGGATAAGGGCCTGCCGCGCGCCGGTGTTCGGCGACCTTGCCGTGCGGGGGCTGAACGCCTTCGCCCGCTCGGCCATAACGCTGAGGATGGCCACGGCGAAGCCGGAGCGTTTCAGAGGGCAGGTTAAACGGGGCTACCTTCTGCCCTACGACTCGTGGAAGAACAGGGTGGGGATAATGGGATTCGTCAGGGACATACCCTTGCGCCCGTCCGACCGCTCCTGGCCACTGGTGGAGTCGATCCGGGGCGGGCTCGAAAAATTCAAGGACACTCCGGCGCTGCTGTTGTGGGGCATGAGGGATTTTTGTTTCACCGAGGAGTTTTTGAGGCAGTGGCTGGCGAGGCTCAAAAACACCGAGGCGCACATGTTCGACGACGCGGGGCATTACGTGGTGGAGGACGCGGGCGAGAGGATAGAGCCGATCCTCGAGCGATTCATGGAAAGGGTTCATGGCGGCGGCTGAGGATGTTTTCAACATAGCCTCACGTCTTATCGAGGCGTCCGCGCGATGGCCAGACAGGGTGGCGGTCCATTACCCCTCCGGGAAGGGCGTGGGGGGGAAGACGCTGTACAAGACCTGGACTTTCCGCGGCCTCGACGAGGAGAGCGCCCGGCTTGCTGCGGGGCTCGAAAGCATAGGCGTTACGCGGGGCGTGAAGACGCTGCTGATGGTCCCGCCGGGGTTTGATTTCCTGGCGCTGGTGTTTGCGCTGTTCAGGGCAGGAGCCCCGCCGGTTCTCATCGATCCGGGAATGGGGAAGAAAAATCTTTTGAGTTGTGTGGCGAAAGCGGCGCCGGAGGCGATGATCGCCGTCCCGCGGGCCCATCTGGCGCGGATTCTTTATCCGCGTTATTTCCGGTCGGTGAAAACACAGGTTACGGCCGGGCGCCGGTGGCTCTGGGGCGGGGCGTCGCTCGAGGATGTCAAAGAGCGGGGGAGGGGGGCAGGATTCGATATCACGAAAACATCGCCGGATGAGATGGCGGCGATACTTTTCACAACCGGCTCCACGGGCCCGCCCAAGGGCGTTGTCTATACGCACGGGATATTCGACGCGCAGGTGAGGTTGATCCACGAGTATTACGGGATAGGCGAGGACGACGTGGATTTTCCAGTCTTCCCGCCGTTCGCCCTTTTCTCCGTCGTCCTGGGCGCGTCCGTCGTCATCCCGGATATGGATCCCACGAAACCCGCCGAGGCCGATCCCGCGAGGGTCGCGGAGCAGATAAACGACAAAGGCGCGACTTTCTCCTTCGGCTCCCCGGCCTTGTGGAAGAACGTCAGCGCCTATTGTCACGAGCGCGGCGAGAGGCTGCCAACCCTCAGAAAAGTTCTGATGGCCGGAGCGCCGGTCCCGGAGGTGATCCACAGGAGGCTCCTCGACGGCGGGATACTCCCCCCCGGAGCCGAGACGCGGACGCCTTTCGGCGCGACGGAGGCGCTGCCCGTCCTGGACATTTCCGGCAGGGAGATACTCGACGAGACGGCGGCCAGGGCCAGGGAGGGCTGGGGGGTTTGCGTGGGGCGGCCCCTGCCGGGAATGAGGGTGGAGATAATAAAGATAACCGACGAGCCGGTACCGGAGTGGGACGACAAGCTGCTTGCTCCCGAGGGCGAGGCGGGGGAGATAGCCGTCTCCGGGCCGGTGGTGACGAGGGAGTATTACGGGCGCCCGGAGATGACGAGGCTTGCGAAGATCGTGGACCGCGCGACCGGCGCCGTCCGCCACCGGATGGGCGACATCGGCCGCGTCGACGAAAAGGGCAGGGTCTGGTTCATGGGCAGGAAGGGCCACCGGGTCAGGACGGCTGAAGGGACGATGTTCACCGTTCCGTGCGAGTCCGTCATCAACCGTCATCCGGACGTGGCGCGGTCGGCCCTCGTGGGAGTGGGGGAGCCGCCCGGCCAGACGCCGGTCATGATCGTGGAGGTGGAGAAGGGCAGGCGCGCGGACAGGGAGGCGCTGGTGGAGGAGCTTAGGATATTCGCCGAGTCGAGCCCGCTGACGGAGTCCATAACAACGTTCCTGGTACATCCCCGCTTTCCCGTGGACGTCCGGCACAACGCCAAGATTTTTCGGGAGAAGCTCGCCGCCTGGGCTGAGGGGAGGCTTTCGCGGTGAAGGCGCTGGTAACGGGCGGCGGTGGTTTTCTCGGCCGCTATATCGTGGAGAAGCTGATCGCCCGCGGGGACAAGGTGAAAAGCTTCGGCCGGGGGGATTATCCTGAGCTTCGCGCCATCAGGGCCGAGACGATTCAGGGCGATATCACCGTCCCCGCCGCCGTGGCGCGCGCGGTGGAGGGGATGGACGCGGTCATCCATGCGGCGGCGAGGGTGGGGGTATGGGGCTCCGCGAAGGAGTTTTACGACATGAACGTCATCGGGACGAGAAACGTCATAAACGCTTGCGTGAAGGAGGGCGTCGGGAAACTTGTTTTTATAAGTTCGCCGAGCGTCGTCTTCGACGGCCGCGGCCACGAGGGGATAGACGAAACCCATCCATACCCGGAAAAATACCTCGCCCACTATCCGCGGACGAAGGCGATTGCCGAGCGCGAAGTCCTGGCCGCCAATGGCGGGGAGGGGCTCCTGACCTGCGCCATAAGGCCGCATCTTGTCTGGGGTCCGCGGGATACGAACCTTGTGCCGCGGCTTCTGGAAAGGGCGCGGGAGGGCAAGCTCCGGATCGTCGGGGACGGCGGCAACCTCGTGGACACCGTCTACGTGGAGAACGCCGCCGACGCGGCCATCCTGGCGGCCGATCGTCTCGCCGAGGGCTCCCCCGTCCCAGGATCGGCCTATTTCATAACCCAGGGCGAGCCCGTGAAGCTGTGGGATTTCGTCAACGAGATACTACAGAGGCTGGGGGCGCCGCCCGTGACCAGGAGGGTGTCGTTCGGGGCGGCCTATGCGTCTGGCGCGGCGATGGAGGGGATGTACAGGCTGTTCGGGATAAACGAGGAGCCCGTCATGACTCGTTTTCTCGCGGCCCAGCTTGCCATGCCGCATCATTTCAGCATAGAGAAAGCCCGGCGGGAGCTAGGCTACGCTCCGGCTGTATCCACGGCGGAGGGGCTGGAAAGGCTCGCCGAGAGCATGGGCGCGGGCGGCCCGAAAGCTCCATGACCTAAGCGGAGGTAAAAATTGACATCATCCCTGATTTAATTTATAAAATTACCTCCATCTCCTGACGCCCTGTTTTTAAACTATCTCTGTGTGATGTGTTTTTTCTTGCGCGTCGGCGCGTTATCGGGTGATTTTATTTTCTCGCGCTGTTGGGGGATTTCAGCCGCGACTCTGTGATACGCTGATGATCCGCGCTCCGGGGGTGAGGCCATGAAAGCTCTCAATTCCATGACATCGAGGCATATCCTCGCCCTCGGGCTGGTGGCCCTGCTCTCCATCGTTTCATACGCCGCCTTGAGGAGCGCCATAGACGAGCGCAAGACGGACGCGGTGGTGATAAACACGAGCGGCCGTCAGCGCATGTTGAGCCTGAAAATCGCCTACCTTTCCGGCAGGCTCGCCTCGGATCGGGACGCTGGGGAGCGTGAGAAGCTGGCGGCCGAGCTTGAACAGGTCGTCCGCCTGATGAAAGGGGCGCGCCGCGGCCTCGTCGAGGGGGATCCATCCGTGGGCCTTCCGGGTCGCATGTCGCCCGAGACCCTGTCGATGTATTTCGAGCCTCCATACAACGTGGACGGGAAGGTCCGCGCCTATCTCTCCCTGGCCGAGGACGTGCTGGAGCAAAGGAACTCCATAACACCCGATGATCCCCTGCTGAAGGAGATAGACTCCGCCGTACTTCCCCTCGTCAACGCGCTGGACGCCGTGACGGAGCGTTACGAGGAGGAGAGCGCGGCCAGGATCGAGAGGCTCGACGACATGGAGCGGATCGTCCTGGCCCTTACGCTCGTCACACTCGCCGCCATCGCGGTTTTCATATTCCGCCCGATGGTGAGAAGGGAGACGGAGAAGCTGTTGAAGTCGCAAAAGCAGCTTGCGGCGGTGCTGGAGATGGTCGGCGAGGGGGTGATAACCGCCGAAGCGGACGGCAGGATCGCGGGGGTGAACAGGAAAGCGCTGGAGACATGGGGCTACGCCGAAGAGGAGCTTCTGGGCGAGAGCCTGACCGTCCTAATGCCGGAAAGATACCGCGCCCGGCACGAGGAGGGGATGAGAAGACACATGGAAACCGGGGAAAGGCGCATACTAGGGAAAACGGTGGAGCTTGCGGGCCTGAGGAAAAACGGTGAGGAGTTTCCCCTGGACCTTAACATCACCCAAACCACCGTGGAAGGGCGGACTCTTTTCATCGGCGCGGCGCGGGACATCACCGAACGCAAGGAGGCGGAGCGGGAGCTGGAGAAATACCGCCACCACCTCGAGGAGCTTGTGGAGGAGCGAGCCAACGAGCTAAACTCCGTGAACAGGGAGCTTGAGGCTTTCAGCTACTCCGTGTCGCACGACCTGCGCGCCCCGTTGCGGGGGGTGGACGGGTTCAGCCAGGCGCTTCTCGAAGACTACGGGGACAGGATCGACGAACAGGGAAAGTTCTACCTTACCCGGGTGCGCGCGGGATGCCAGCGGATGGGGGAGCTGATAGACGGGTTGCTGAATCTCTCCCGCCTCACCCGCGGCGTGATGGAGCGGGAGGACGTGAATTTGAGCGAGATGGCCCATGCCGTCATCGACGATCTTAGAAGACACGACCCCGGCAGGGCCGTGGACGTGGTCATCGATGACGGCCTTGTCGCGAGCGGCGACAGGATACTCCTGCGCGCGGTCCTGGACAACCTGCTCAGCAACGCCTGGAAGTTCACCGAGGGCAGGGAGGGGGCGAGGATAGAGTTCGGCGCGGACCGCCTGGACGGGGAGACGGTCTACCACGTGCGGGACAACGGCGCGGGGTTCGACATGCGATACGCCGGCAAGCTCTTCGGAGCGTTCCAGCGCCTGCACGGCGCCAACGAGTACAGCGGCGCGGGAATAGGGCTGGCCACGGTCCAGCGGGTGATCCGCCGCCACGGCGGGCGCGTCTGGGGCGAGGGAGAGGTGGGGAAGGGATCCACGTTTTACTTTACCTTGAGTTGAAGGAGAGATCATGGCTGTGGATGTTGAAAGCGGGGAGATACTGCTGGTCGAGGACAACCCCGACGACGAGGCGCTCACGCTGAGGGCTCTGAGAAAGAGCGGGATCACCAACCACGTGTCGGTGGCCCGCGACGGGGCGGAGGCGCTCGACTACCTTTTCGGCGAGGGGGGACACGCGAGACGCGACACTTCTGACATGCCGGTGGTCGTCTTGCTGGACCTGAAGCTTCCCAAGGTGGACGGTCTGGAGGTTTTGAGGCGTATGCGAACGGATGACAGGACGAAGCTCGTGCCGGTCGTGATCCTCACCACCTCCGACGAGGAAAAGGACATGATCGCAGGCTACGAGCTTGGAGCCAACAGCTACGTGAGGAAACCAGTGGACTTCAACCAGTTCTCGGAGGCCGTCAGGCAGCTGGGGCTTTACTGGCGTCTCATAAACGAGCCTCCACCAAGGAGCGCGAGGCGGTAGCGCAGGATGAACAACGGGAAGCTGAAAGTTCTCCTGGTGGAGGACTCGGAGGACGACGCTCTCCTGATCCTGCGCGAGCTTGAAAAGGACGGGTTGGACCCCACGTCGAAAATAGTGGAGACGGCCGGGGATTACACGGCCGCCCTTTCGGAAAACTCGTGGGACGTCATCATATCGGACTACTCCATGCCGAATTTCTCCGGGGTGGAGGCGTTGCGGATGTTGAAGGACTCCGGCCGGGACATTCCCTTCGTCATGGTCTCCGGAGCGATCGGCGAGGAGACGGCGGTGGAGACGATGAAAGCCGGCGCCCACGATTTCATAGTGAAGGGCAACTACGCCCGCCTCGCCCAGGCCATAAGGCGCGAGCTGACCGACGCGAGGGACCGGAGGGAGAAAAGGCGCGCCGAAGAAGCCCTCAGGGAAAGCGAGGAGAGACTCAAAGCTATAGTGGACAACACCACCGCGGTGATCTTCGTAAAGGATATGGAGGGCAGGTACACTCTGGTGAACAGACGGCTGGCGGAGATCATCGGGGAGCCGAAGGAGGAGATCGCGGGGAAGACGGACCATGATCTGATGCCCCGGGAGGTGGCGTACAGGCTGCGGCGAAACGACCTTGCGGCCCTGGAGGCTGGGAAGGCGATGGAGTTCGAGGAGATCCTGAGCCATGACAATGGCCACCGCGCCTATCTTTCCATCAAGTTTCCACTGCTGGACTCATCGGGCCGGCCCTACGGCGTCTGCGGCGTCGCCACGGACATAACGGAGCGGAAAAAAGCCGAGGACGAGCTCCGGGAGGCCAGGGACGCCGCCGAGGAGGCGGTAAGACTGAAAGATAAGTTCGTCGCCCTTGTGGCGCACGACCTGAAATCGCCTTTCGGCTCGATGCTGGGGCTTTTGGAGCTTATCAGCAGGGACGGCGACAACCCTCTCCCCGTGAAACACAAGGAGATGATCAGGAGCATCATAAAAAACGGCAGGCGCATGTACCGGATGATCGACGAGCTTCTGCGCGCCGACAGGATACAGAAGGCCAAGATCAACCTGAGGCGCGAGAAAGTGGACGCGGTCTCGCTCATGGCGTCCGCCATAGACAACCTGAAGGAGCGCGCCCGCGAAAAAGGGATTATCATCGTGAACGACATCCCGGAGGGGATGAGCTTGTACGTCGACCCGGCGCTGTTCCTGGAGGTGCTCGACAACCTTATATCCAACGCCATAAAATTCAGCCACCGGGGCGGCGTGGTCACGGTCTTCGCCCCGGACGGCGCCGCCGTGGCCGTCAGGGACTCAGGCGTCGGCGTCCGCCCGGACAAGCTGGACAAGCTGTTCTGCTATGACGAGAAGACCACCACCGTCGGCACGGATGGGGAGATAGGCTCCGGCCTGGGGCTGCCGCTGTGCCATGAGATAATAAAGGCCCATGGAGGCTCCATTACCGTGGAGTCGGCGGAAGGGAAAGGGAGCGTGTTCTGCGCCCGGCTGCGCGGGGAGGCGATCGAGGAGGTCTGAACGCGCCGCCGCGCCTTCGTTGTGTTCAGACCTCGTCTAATCTGCTAAAATTAACCGTTTTTTTTATTTTGTCCGGTTACCAGCCGGATAACTGCTTTCAGGAAAACCTTGGAAACCCGCGGATGATGATCCCGTTCAGGAAAACAGGCCGTTGTCGAACGTTCTTTTCGGTTGTCGCGGCGGCGTTTCTTTTCGCCTCGTGCGGCGCCGGGGGCGGCTCGGGGGGCTCTGGCGGTTCGGGAGACGGCGGGGGCTCCGGCTCCTCCATCCACGCAGGACCCGTGGAGCTTGTCTACCCGGAGGACGGCTCCGCGCTGAGCCACGGATCCTCTGTGAGCTTCGAGCTTTACAACTCAGAGCCGGAAGAGCACACCAACGGTGTCTACACTATATCCATCTATTCCGATAGCGATGCGCTCAATCTCGTGGCCTCCTCGGAGGAGATCGAGGAGGACCAGGCCGGGCGCGCCGCGTGGAGCCCGACGGTGGAGCTTGGCTCGGACAGGGCCTACTGGTGGAAATGGAGCGCCGTCTACGAGGACGCGGACAGCGGACTGAGCAAATCATACGAGTCCGGCCTGGGTGTTTTTTACGTGACCTCCACCGACGCCATGGACGCCCTGAGCCCGGCCGACGGGGGATACGCTGACGTTAACAGGAGCGGAGGGGCCCGCCTCGCCGTGTTCAACGCCTACACCGGCGAAGAGCCCGAGGTCGCCTACGACTTCGAACTGTATTACGCCGAGGATACCTCTTCCGCCCTGGCCCAGGCGCGAGACGTCCCACAGAACGGCGATGAAAGATACACCGTCTGGGAGCCCGCCGCCGCCCTGCTCGAAGGGGTCTCCTACAAATGGCGCGCCAAGGCGGTCGTCAACGGCTATCCCATGGACTGGTCTTCCATGTACACCTTCACCGCCGTCGACTTCTGCTCCGTCGGCGGCGGCAGGTACGCCGAGCGGGTCGCCGACACCGCGACCGTCCGCGAATGCGCCGCCAGGGCCTTTACGGACCCGGAGGAGGCCCTGGGCCCGCCGGACGCGGTGATTCCCTATCGGGGTTTTTACTCGCTCGATTTCGGCGGCGAGCTTGTCGTCGAGATGGGCGCCACCATCATGGACCAGTCCGGCTACGATATCCGCGTCTACGAGTTCGTGTCGGAGGAGTTCGTCGAGGTCCTGGTGGGAGCTTCGGAGAGCGGGCCGTGGGCCTCCCTCGGCGTCCAGCTCTGCCCGGAGTACTGCGACTTTGACCTTGCCACCGGCGGCGCGGCCTACGCGAGGTTCATAAAAGTGAGGGACCCATGGTCGCCCCAGGGCGCGTGTCACGAGTCGTCCGGCGCGGACATAGACGCGATAATGTGGATAAGACCGGTCTCCGCCGCTCCGGGCGCGTGCGCCGGCGGCTGGTAGGAAAGAGGGCGGATGTCTCGCGGAGTCTTCAAAAGGTTCGCCGCCGCGGTGTTCCTTGCGCTCATTCTGGCGGCGTGTGGGCAGGGCGGCTCGTCCTCCAAGGCGGACGACTCTTCCAACGATGATAACGGCGGCGGGGAGCAGGAACAGCCGGTCCATTCCGTCCCCCAGTGGCTGATAGGGACGTGGCAGGTGGTGCGCATAAGGTTCGGCAACAACGTGGAGCCTTACGGGCTGTACCTTACCGTGGGGGAGTCCTCGTTCGAATACCACTACCCGGAGTGCGACGTCGAGGGGACACTGGTCATGGAGCCGTCGCTTCCCATGCACGCCGCGAACGAGTACACCATGACCATGACGTGGGCCGACTGCGACCGGCAGTGGGACATCCCGACATACGCGGGGTCGGAGGACATGGGGGAGATATGGTCCGACGACGGCGGCAGGGGTTTTTTCAGGATGTCGTGGTATTACGATGTGCTTTGGATCTATCATAGGACGGAATGACGCTTTTGATATGATCCGTTCCCGTCTCGCCCTGGCCGCGGCGCTTTTGATCGCGGGGATAGCGGTTCGCGCGCCGTACATCGCGCGTTATCACGACGTGGTCAACCTCGACGAGGCGACTGTCGGAGTGATGGCCCTTGACGTCCTGGCGGGCGACATACCACTTTTTTTCTACGGGCAAAAATACTTCGGGCCGTTCGAGGCTTTTTTCCTCGCCGGGGCTTTCAAGCTTTTCCCTGTCACATCGCTGACCCTTCGCCTGACAATCGCGGCGATGTCGTTTGCGGCGGTCTTCTTTTTCTGGCTCGGCGCAAGGAGGATCATGGGGAGAGAAGGCGCGCTGATGACGGCGGCGTTTTTGCTGATTCCACCGCCGATTCTTTCCATATGGTCGTCGCTGGCCAGCGGCGGGCACGTTGGCGGCTTGCTGCTTGGCGGGATGGTTTTCTGGCTCGGCGCGCGGGTCATAGAATTGAGGTCGCGGGGGGCGATTTTCTTTTTTTTGTACGGCGCGCTTATCGGGTTTTCCACGTGGATGCATCCCGGCGTCCTGCTGTTCGTGGCGGGAGCCGCCGTCGCCGCCGTCATCGCGGATCCGCGTCTTCTGGCAAGCCGGGCCGTCCCGTCGACGATCGCCGGGGCGGCGCTCGGCGGCGCGCCGTTGTGGGTAGTCACCTTTTACGAAAAATTCAGGACATTCCAGTTCGGCCAGGAGCGCGCCGCGGGGCGTTCGCTGGAGGCGATGGCTTCCGACCTGGTGGTCTCCATCGAAAACGTCCCGCCTCTCATGGGCTTCGAGCTTTTTCCAGCGCCGTTCGGCGGCATCGCCTCTTACATCTTCGCGGCGCTTATTGCGGCGGGCCTTATCTTTGCGTTGCGCCCGCGGGATTTTTTTTCCGGCGGGAGCGCCGCCGTGGTCATCGGGGCGGTGGTGATGGCCCTGAACGTGGCGCTCTACGCCCTGGTGGACGCGAACAAGTGGGGATGGGTTCAGTATCGCTATTACCTCCCATTCGTAGCGGGAACGGCCCTTGTCCTCGGCTATCTTTTCAAAACGCTTTACGGGAGATGGAAATTTTTGGGCGGCGCGTTTTGCGCGGCGGTTATCGGCGTGAACCTGGCGGCGAACGTTATGACCGCCGCCGGGGCGGAGCGCTTTTACAGGATGGACACGCGGCTGGACGAGCGTTTTTTTCTTTATGACAGGCTCCTGCCCTCCCTCGATGCGCTGAATATAACCGATCTCTACGTCCGGCTGTACGACGACGCGCCGATAGCTTTCGAAAGCCGGGGCCGGATCGCCGCCGTCGCCTACAGCGACTCGCGCCTCAGAAAAAGGAGCCTGGCCGTGGACGCCGCTCGCCGTCCGGCCTTCGCGTTCCTCAATCGGGAGAAGGGCCGGTTCGACAAAGCTCTGGACGCCATCGGAGCCGCTTACTCCGTCTATAGGGACGAGACGTACACCGTTTACCATGATATAAAGCCTCCGCCGTGGGAGTATGTCCCTCTCGATCTGTCTGGCGCGGAGGCCGGAGCCAGCCCAAACGGCGCCGGGGCGCGGTTCGCCATCGACCGGGATTTTTCCACCGTGTGGAACACAAGCCGCGAGCAAAAGGGGGACGAGTTTATACAGATAGACCTCGGGCGGGTGGAGATGGTGTCGCGGGTGGACATCCTGCCCTCGTGGATCACCGACGCTCCGGTGGGCGTGGCGGTGGACGTTTCGCTGGACGGGGGGTCGTGGCGAACCGTCGCGGAAGTGGAGGACCACAGGATGACAAGCTGGGCCGGGCCGCATCCCGTCAGTCACCTGTGGGAGGGGTTCAACCAGCTCATCTTCGAGCCTGCCCCGGCGCGTTTCGTAAAGGTCCGGCAGACGGGCGAAAGCCGCCTGCACTGGCACGTCCGCGAGATTTTCGTCTACGAGAGAACCCCCGCCGCGACCCCCGTCCCGGCGCCGGACTGGGACGCCGTCATGGCTTTTCTCAAGGCGGAGGGGGTGGAGAGCGTCATAGGCGACTTTTACTTCAGCGCGAACGTGGTCGCGCGAAGCGGAGGCGCCATTTGGGCCAACATCAGGCGGAACGAGTTGAACGAGGACGGCCGGGCGAAGTGGATATTCAGCCCCGGCGAGACCGGAGCCATCGCCGTGACGGAAAGGGACGCCCGGCAGGTGAGAAGCTTCATGGACGCGCAGGGCTGGGGCCGCCGGGCGCGAAACTTCGGCGGGTATAGAATTTTTTACGATTTGAATGTCCCGGAAGAGGACGCCGGAGGAAAATTCCGGTGGACGGGCAGCCACATCATCTGGATGAGCGGCGGATGACGCCCGGATCGCCGCCGGGAGGTTTTTACCGCGCCACGCTTTCGATCCTGAATCCGTCCACGGTCAGCCGGGCCGCCCCGGTGGATATGACGTAAAACTCCACAGCGTCGTCTTCCGGTATGGAAAAGGGCAGCGCCGCGTCGCCATACTCCCATTCGCCCGGCATATCCTGTGCCATGACGGCCCGCCTCCCCAGCGCCTTCCCCGAGCTTGCCGAACGCGCCTCGATCCAGGCGACGGTATCGGATGAATCCCCGGCGCCGCTCGTCTTCATCCTGAAACGCGCCGTGTAGTCTCCGGCCGACAGAATCCTCCCCGGCCCGCGAATCACCATGTCGGCGGGATCCCTGCCGGGGATGGAGATGACGGCCTTTCCATCGCCAGCCTCCGCGTCGTGTTCTATCCCGCCGGTGTAGAACATCTCTTCCGCCTCGTACTCCCATGCCGGGTCGCTCCTGTCGGCGAAGAGTACGTAAACGCTGTCGAACCAGACCCTGGTCTCGCCAATGACATGCGCCCTGAACTCCACCTGCCACGGTTGCCCCGGCTCGAGGCTGTATTCCAGCGTGAACTCCTGGTACTCGCCCGCGGCCGCGAAGCCCGCTCCAGCGATCTTGCGCTCCGCCAGGATGATCCGTCCCTCGTCGCCCGCGACGTCTATCCCCGCCAAGAGGCCGGGCAGTGAATTGTCATCCACCTTCAGCCTGAACACGGCCCTGTAGGCGCCCGCAGGGAATGTCATGTACGGCCCGGCGTTGATGACGCCATCTCCGTCTCCCTCCGTCGCGGGGGGGGCGGCGAGGGCCACGCCGTTTAAGGCGGCCGGGTCATCCACGGGTGTTCCGAGCCTTCTGTGGAGGCTCTCGGCCTGGATCATGTGTCCTATGGGCGAGGTGAAAAGAGGGGCGGCTTCCCCATTCCGTGGCCTGCTTGAAAGCTTCAGCAGCGTCAACGGCGGCTTTCGCTCCACGAGATCAAGATAAGGAGACGCGGCCAGCCGCTCGAGCGCCAGGGTCTGCGGATATGCGGAGACCTTCGGCGGGTACGCCTCCTCGTGGAAGACGACATGGGTCACGCCCATCTTTTTCATGAGCCTTGCCTGATCGCCGGTGATGTCCCCTGAGTTCACGGGAAAAAGGGGCCAGAAGACATTGTCGATGTAGCTTTTCGACACGAGCGGGGTGTAGCCGTTTATCATCGGCGTCGCGCTCTCCACGGCGTAGTACTGGTATATGGACGACCACGAGCTTTCGCCCGGCCATATCGGAACGTTGAGGACTTTCGCGTCCTTCGTCCTGGCGATCCTTTCGTAAACCTTGTTGTCCCTGTCGAGCAGGCAGAGCCCTACTCCGCGTCCAGAGTGGTAGTCCACCGCGGCGAGGGCGGTCAGCCCGAGGATCAGGGCGGCGGCCGGTTTTTTGGCCCTCATCGCCGCCGCCGTTACGATGGCCGCGAGGACGGCCAGAGCGGAGACGGTTATGACCATGATCTTCACCGGGGAGCGGGAGAGGTTGAAATATGGAAAATGGTCGTAAAAAAGCGAGTATAGAGGAATCGCGCCGTTGAGGGTCGCGCCGAAGGCGAGAAAGTACGTCAGGGCGAAAACGGCGAGGAAGAAAATGGCGTCCGGCGCGCCCTTGCGTTTTTTCACAAGGCCGAAAGGGATCCAGGCCGCGGCGGCCGCGGCGGCTGCGAAGGGTATCCCGAGGTAAACGCTCCAGTTCGTCACCGGGTCCCACGCCGCGGAGAGGGGAGGGGAAAAGAGCGCCACCTCGCCCATCGTTCTGCCGGATTCGAACGCGGCTCCGGAGACTATCTTCGTTTTGAAGTAGAGCATCCAGCCGATGGCGGCCAGTATCCCCGCCGCGAAAGGGACGCCCGCGATCATCAGCCGGGAAAGCTCCACCCCCGGCATTCCGCTTCTCAGCGCCTTCGCGATAGCCGGGGCCAGCCGCCAGGGGATGTAGGCCATCAGGAACATGAGGAGGAAGTAGGAAAAGAAGTTGTATTGAAGCGCGAGGACCAGCGCGCAGAGTCCTCCCATGGCTGAGCTGTTGACGCTCTTGAGTCTTACCGCCCTGTCGAAAAAGAAGAGAGTGAGGGGAAAGAGGAATATGGCGTGGCCGGAAGGGTGCCCCCCGAAAAGCTCCACCTGCCGCAGCGGGACGAAGTTAAACACCGTCGCCGCCACGAGCGCGCCAATCCTGGAGCCGGTCAACTCCTTCGCCCAAAGGTACATCGCTAAGCCCCCCGCCGCGAAAGCCATCAGCAGGAAGACGTTGTAAGCCAGGACGCCCGATATGAACGAAAAGGGTAAATATAGAACAGACAGCGGCAGAAAGTGCGTTGACGGCAGGGGCAGCTGATGCTCCGTTGAGAACTCGTAGGGGTTCGAGAAAAACTCTATCTGTCCCAGGAAAGCGTCCTTCAGAAGCCTGAAGTGGTAGTAGGCCTGGAGGTGGTCGCCTTGGAACATGAAGGCGGTTTCTCGCGCCGGGTCCTGGTTGTAGGCGTATGGGATCGCGTCAAACAGGCGCTCCGGCAGCGGCCAGGAGTAGACAAGGCTCGCCGCGGTGAAGAGGATGAAGACCAGGATTATCTCGCCCGGCCTCAGGACGTTTCTCATGTTTTCAGGAAGAAAAAGACCATCTATGTCCAGCGGCGAGCCGATTCGCGTTCCTTTGCCGCCCTGGGCGGAGCGAAGAATTTCTCATTGCGTTGGAGAGACTCTTCAGCGCCGGCTCAGAATGACAAGCTGACCCGCTATCCCATGTTATCGTGTTAATCTTGCTCCGCGAGAAAAGCTTATTATAGTAGATTAAACCTGTTTGGCCTGAATATCGGAGAAAACCGGTCCTCAGCCTCCTGGCGGGGCTTTTTTACGAAAACTTTATGGACGGAAAAACAGCGCAGGACGCTTCGCCTCCGGTGAGCGTGGCGGTTATCAACTACAACGGCCGCGGCGTCCTGGAAGATACGCTGCGCTCCATCATGGAGAGCGCGTACCCCTCCTTCGAGGTGATCTTGGTGGACGACTGCTCCACCGACGACAGCGTGGAGTTCGTCAGGAAAAATTTCCCGCAGGTGAAAGTCTTCACGCAGCCTGAGAACAAGGGTCCCAACGCCGCCCGGAACCGCGCGCTGGCGGAGGCGAAAAACGATATCGTCCTTTTAAGCGACAACGACATGTCTCTGGAGCGCGGCTGCCTGCGGCTGTTGGTTGAGGCGCTGCTGGCGGACCCGGCGGCGGGGATCGCGACGCCGCTTGTCCTGGACTCGAAGGAGCGCGACAGGGTCTACTCCGACAGCGTGAGGCTCCACTACCTGGCTTACGGGATCATCCCCCTGCGCCACAAGAGGCTGCCGGACGATTTCGACTGGTCCATGCGGAGGATGGTGGTGGGGTCCGGGGGGATGATGCTGGTCAGAAAATCCACGGTGGCGCCGCTTGGCGGGTTTGATGAGGATTATTACTTTGGATATGATGACGGCGAGTTCACCCTGCGGGCCACGGCGTCGGGGATGGGCGTGTACTACGTTCCGCAGGCAAAAATATACCACGTGGAGTCGGCGGGACGGCCGAAGAACAAGCTCCGCCATTCCATCGGAAACAGGTGGTCCCTTATCCTGACGGTCTATTCCGGCAGGACGCTTTTTCTGCTGGCGCCCGCCTTCCTGGTTTTCGAGCTGACGCAGATTGCCTACCTTACGTTGAAAGGGGCGCCGGGCGAATGGCTGATCGGCCTTTCCCGCGCCGCAAGGAATCTGCCGGCGACGATGGAGAAGCGCAGGCGGCTCCAGGCCGGCAAAAAAGCCCCGGACGGGGAGCTTTTGACGTCGGGGGAGATATTCATGTTTCCTTACAGGTTGGGGGGAGGGCTGATGTCGGTGGCGAAAGCGGTCTTCGAGGCCTTTTTCAACGGTTACTGGAGAATTGTCAGGCCCTTTCTCGCAGGGCGCCATGGCGCGGCAGGCGACACGCTGGCGCATGGGCGGCCCGCCCCGGGAATGACCCGGCGCCGGAAACACTGATGAATTTTTACGAGCCCAAAGGCCACTTCACGGAAGTCCGGTTCGAGCTTACTAAGCTTTTCAACGGCGCTTACCCGGCGTTCGTGACAGCTGTCAGGCCCCGGGGCGCGCCGGAGAAAATCCCCTGCTTCTCATTCCACGACGTCGCGCCTGAGAAATTCGAGGCGCAGCTTCTCTTTCTGAAAAGGAACGGATACGAGACGGTCACCCTCGGCGAGTACCTGGAAAGAAAGGGGGAGGCCCGTGGCGAGCGGCTCGTTCTCCTGACCTTTGACGACGGCAGGGATTCCTTGTGGAAGGTGGCGTATCCGCTGCTTAAAAAAAACGGGATGAAGGCAGTGGCCTTTGCCCTGCCCGGGGAGATCCGCGCCATGGAGGGGACGGGGAGGACCTTTGGCGGAGGCGGGGGGGGCTTGGATAGCGAAAACGAACTCTGCTTTTGGCCGGAGCTGGAGGCGATGGGGGATGTCGTGGACGTACAGTCGCATTCGCTGTCGCACTTTGTCATGTTCGTGTCGGAGCAGGTTACCTGTTTTTTCACGCCCGCCATAAGGAAAAGGTGGATGAGGATAGACCTGCCCATCGTGAACGGTGGCGGCGTGGAGAGGGACTATTCTCTTGGAGCGCCCTTCTACGATATGGACTTGCGTCTTTCGGACAGGCCGAGGGTTTTCGAGCCGCCCCATATCCGCGAGCGGCTGGGAGAGATTGTCGAGAAGGGCGGAGGAGACGAGTTTTTCGAAAAGCCGGGATGGAGACGAGCGCTGATGAAGGCCCACGACGAGGCCGCCGCCGGAGCGAAGTTCGCGGTTGAAACCGAAGAGGAGGCGGAGGCGGCCGTGTTCCACGCCCTGTCGGAATCGAAACGAATCCTGGAGGAAAGGATGGCAAAACCGGTGACCGGCTTGTGCCTGCCCTTCGGCGCGGGCGGGAGGACGGCGATGAGGATGGCGGCCCGGGCGGGCTACGAAACGATCTTCTGGGGCGTGGCGGCGCCGGAATGGACGAAGGATTTCCCGGATCTTGCTCATGTAACCAGGATAAAAGACGACTACCTTCTCCGCCTGCCCGGCGAGGGGCGCGCGCCCTTGAGCGGCGTTTTCACGGAGAAGATCAGGCGAAGGCTCCGGTTCACCATCTCCGGCAAAGGGAGGTTGCGTTAGGGCCTCCGTTTTTTCAAGGCGCCAGATGACGCCGTGTGCTACACTTTCGCTCCGTGTTTTAGCCCGGCTTTTTAGAAGAAGTTAGAAGAAGTTTTAATGAAAGAAAACAAAATAAACCGCCTTCCGTTTCCTGTCTTGTTGATCCTCCCGGCCATGGTCACGCTGTACGTGGGATGGTTCACGTTTCATTCCATAGACGCATGGGCGAACATGAACAACAACTGGTGGGACTTCGGGAATATAGACTCCGCCGCATACAATACCGCCCAGGGCAAGTTCATGTTCTCCAACGCGCGGCTTTATAACTACTGGAGCGACCATTTCGCCCCCATTCTGCTGGTCCTGAGCGCCTATTACCTGGTAGGCGACGGCCACTGGTTCATATTCTTCTGGCAGGCGCTTACCATCGGCCTTGCGGCCGTTCCGCTGTTCCTGATCGCGCGGGAGGTTCTGAAAGACGAGCGCGCGGCCCTTCTCATATCCGCGGCCTACCTCGCCAACGGCTATGTCCACATGGGCAACCTGTTTGACTACCACATGGTCTCCCACATGGGCCTTTTCGCCCTTTCGGCGTTCTACGCCATGATGAAAAGGCGCTGGGGGCTTTATTTTCTTTTCGGGGCGTTGCTCATGGCCTGCAAGGAGGACGCGCCGATAATCTTCTTCATGTTCGGGTTTTACGCGGCCTTCGTCATGAAAGAGAAAAAATGGGCGGCGCTGACGTGGGCCGTGGCGGGCGGCTACATGCTTTTCGTCTTCGGCGCGGCGATCCCGTACTTCCGCGCCTCCTCGATCAACGTCGTCGGCGATCCGGGCAAATACATGTACGCCGACAACTACGAGTGGATGGGCAGGTCCATCCCGGAGGTCCTGGAAAATATACGAACCAGGAGCGGCAGGATGATCCAGGCGCTCATGGAGCCCCCCGTAAGGGTGACGCGCTGGATGGGGTGGATCACCGGCTACGCTTTCCTGCCGCTGATAACGCCGATAGGGTTGCTGATGGCGGCGCCATCCTCGCTGGAGATTTTCCTGAACGGCAGGATCACCGTGTCGGCGTTGCTATTCCACTACCCGCTGATGATAGCGCCTCTCTGGACCCTGGCCTTCATCCTGGCTTTGCCAAGAGCCGGGCGGGCCGCGGCTTTTGTCCACCGGCGGGCGATGCGCCTGCCGCCGTGGCTCTCAGCCGCCGCCAGGGGGGCTGCGGGCGGCGCGGCCATGGCGCTTGCGGGTTTTATCATCTACAGCGACGCCGCGAATCTTTTAAGCGGCGAGGGGCGCGCGCGCTCATGGGTTTATGCGCAGGATAAACAGCTTTTCGCGCTTCTCGTCCTGGTTGTCGCGTATATCGCCCTTGGCGGCGCGTCGTTCGCCGCGAGGGCGCTGGGCAGGGACGCGGGGGGGCGCGCCATAACCGCATTCGCCGTCTATATCCTGGTGTTCAACCTCCTGGTGACAAGCGGCAACGCTCCGCTGATGCTGACCGACGACGGCGCCAGGGTTTACAAGGAAAACGCGGAGATAGAATATGACACGATCTTCATAAACCCCGCCGTCTTTTACACACCGGAGCACCGGGAGCACGCCAGGCTGGCGCGGGAGAGCCTGAAGCTTATACCAAAGGACGCCGTGGTGGTATCCAGCCAGGAGGCGTATCATTTCCTGAACCACAACGTGAACTCCTTCCTCTACCGAGGGATGGATAAGTATCCCTTCCCGGAGATGGAGGTGGAATACGCGGCGATAGACCTCAAGAGCATTCCTAAAGCCGTCGGCCCGACGCTGTATGACAACCGGCAGGCCGTGACCGATTTTCTGAGAAACCCCGATTTCGGCCTGGTAATGGAGACGGACGGATTTCTCATATTCAAGCGCGGCGCGCCGAAAACGGCGGATTACAGGTGGTATCTTGAAAAGGTGATGACGTATCACGCCGGTGAGCTTTCCGGGATCGTGGGCGGACCCCTCGACGATCCAAAGGCGGCTTCGGGGCGCTCCCACGCCGCCCTGGCCGCGGGAACCCCAGCCGGACACCTGGTTTTCGGGCCGTACATCCCCCTTGCGGAGGGAGACTACGAGGTTGTATACAGGCTGAGGGCGGCGGGCGCGGAGGAGGAGCCCGTGGTCAGGCTGGACGTGGCCGTGAATCTTGGCAGGGAGATATTAGCGGCGAGGATCCTCAACGGGGACGATTTCGCCGAAGGTGGCGGATGGGTCGAGGTAAGCCTGCCGTTCAGCGTCGATGAGGATGGAGAGGAGAGAACGGAGTTTCGTGTTTATTACTATGGCGGCGCGGACGTCTGGGTGGAAAGCGTGAGCCTGCGTATGAGCTTCGAGACTTTTCTTTCCATGGCCATGATCCCGAGGCGCGATTTCTGGTCTTATCAGCCGGGCCGGGGTTAATATGCGGCCCTTTCTTTTTTACGGCCGGGGTCATGGGCTCTGAGAAAAGAGGCGGCGGCGCGATGGGGCGGCTGTTCCGGATCGCGCTTTCCACGGCGATAATAGCCGTTCTCCTTTACCAGATCGACCTTCCCGGCCTTGCGGATACGATAAGACAGGCGCGTTTTTCCATGCTGGCGCTGGCTTTTGCCATGCTCCTTGCCGAGCAGGCCGCCGGGGCGCTCGTGTGGAGGGCGATGATCGCGGAGAAGGGGTTCAAGGCGCCGCTTTCGGACATCCTGCGGGTCGTGCTCGCGTCGGATTTTCTGGGCGCGGCGCTTCCCACCAGCATGGGGTCGGACGTCGTCAAGGTGGCCGGCCTTTCCAGGTATATCGGCAGCGTCTCGGAGGCTTTTTCGTCCCTGGTGGCTTTCAGGGTCATCGGGCTGGGGATAATGTTCACCGCCGCGGCGTTTGCCGGGTTTTTCTTCTCCGGCGCTCTGCCGGACGAGCCTGTGATCGAGACCGTAACCTGGGCGCTGGCGGCGGCTGTCCTGCTGGCCGCGGCGGGGATGGCTTTTTCGAGGACGGCGCTCTCCCTTGCGAAAAGGCTCCTCGGCGAAAGGGTCTATTTAAAACTCGAAAAGGTCCACGGGGCGTTCATGTTTTACATGAGCCACCCGAGGGCGCTTTCGGCCGCCGTCGCGGGAGGGCTTTTTATACAGCTCAACAGGATCGTCTACATGTACGTTGTCTCCCTGGCGCTGGGGCTGGACGCGCCGCTGGTCTCCTTCTTCGTGTTCGTGCCGGTGGTGACGGCGCTTACCATGATCCCGGTCTCCATCTCCGGGATTGGCGTACGGGAGGGGGGATACGTCTTCCTTTTCGGCTACGCGGGCCTTTCGGCCGGGCAGGCTTTCAGCCTCTCGATTCTCGGGTTCGCCATAAACATGCTGTACGTCCTCTTCGCCGGGGTCATGTACTGGCTGTTCGGCGCGCCCTCCGGCGAACGGCTGGACAAGGTCGGGGAGCGGATCCAACGAGGCGAGCGGTAGCTTCAGCCCCTCGCAGGCGCGGCGGCAGCGTCGCGCCGCCGTCTCACTATCCCCATGCTGAAATCCATCTGCCAGCCGCATGTGCAGCCCGGGCATTCCTTGTTGAAGCCTTTCAGACGGTTCTCCCGGTACTTCGGCGAGCGCAGGATCTCCCCGAGGCTCTTCTCCCGCACGTTTCCCGATGGGGGCATGGCCCAGCAGCCGTGATAGACGTTCCCGAAGCTGTCGATGTAGACGTGCATCAGCGCCCGGGCGCAGTAGTATTCAGGGTTGCGGCTGTCCAGGTACAGGGCCGGTATGCTCTCGAACTGGCGGACCGTTCCGTTGACGCTTTCCGGATATTTTTTCTTAAGCTCCACGACGCGCGCCGCCGCGCGCTCCATCTGCTCAAGAGTGGGGAAAACGGATCTGTCCACGCCGGTGAAATAGTAGGCGTGAGCCTCCGGGATGTTGAAGCTGACCGGCGCTCCCGTCCGACGGGCGTAGCTGATGATGAAATCCACGTCGTCCACGTTGTTTTTCATGAAGGTGAAGGCGAGCCTGACTGGTATCTTTTCGGAGACCAGCCTCTCCACGAGGGCCGTGGTCTTCTTGAAACTGCCGGGCACGCGGACGTAGCCGTCGTGGTTTTCCTCTCTGCCGTGAAGGGATATCTCGACGACGTCGACGCGATTCTCCCGCAAAAACTCCACGTCGGCGTCCCGGATAAGCGAGCCGTTGGTGGAGATTTTAACGGCCAGACCCCGCGTCTTCAGCCTCTCGACCAGCGGGTAGAGCGTCTCTTTGCGCAAAAGGACCTCGCCGCCGGTGAACCGCGCCGACAGCCCTCCCAGGGCGGCGAACTCGTCCACCACCGCAGTCCATTCCTCGGGCTTTAGCTCCTTTTCCTTGTCCCCGATGTCGTAGCAGCCACAGGTGACGCAACGATAGTTGCACCTGTCCGACAACATGGCCATCAGCATGGGAGGGAAAAAGGAGCCCGGGTTGCGCCGCACGTTCAGCTGATACATGGCGCGCGCCCCCGCAGCCGCCTTTCGAAATTTGCCTGAGATCATTTATGAATGACGTCCTTTCACTGCGCGCTGGAAACAATGGTTAAATACCAAGTTTACCAGACCGCGCCGCGCCGTTATAGATTGAAGGTTTTTTTTCACTTCCGCGCGGTTTATGCCCCATCCCGCCGTGATGTACAATTGGACGCTCAACGAAGGGGGGACTTGTGATGATAACAAAAGGCAACCTGATACTGCTTCTGAAAAGGGTGGTCGTCATAACGGCGATATTTCTCGCCATAGGCTTCATCTTGGACATAACGGTGAACGGCTTCAGTCTTCCCGAGGCGCTGGAGAGGCTTTATAAATACGGGCTGGCCCAGTCCCTGATGTACGCCACGGTGGCGGCGATCGCTCTCACCCCATTTAAGGGCGGGTCTTGAGGCCGGACGAGAATTCTCCCGCCGCCCCCGCGCCGGATTATGCCGAGACGGAAACCGGCGCGCGCCATCCCGCGGGGTGGGCAGGGCGCGCCGTCGTGGCGCTTCTCCTGCTCTGGTCGCTTTTCCAGCTATCCATAGCCAGCGTTGTCACGCTGGACGCTTTCCGCGTCCGCGTCATCCACCTGGCCTTCGCCCTGGCTCTTGCCTATCTTGCCTTCCCGGCGCGCAAAAAGTCGCCGCGGGACAGGATACCGCTTGCGGACTGGGCGCTGGCCATTCTCTCCGCCCTGAGCGTCCTTTACATGATCTTCGACTACGAGGGGATACTCATGCGCCCCGGCGCTCCGTTGACGAGGGACATCGTGGCGGGGGCGGCGGGAGTTGTTCTCTTATTCGAGGCGGCGCGCAGGACGCTTGGGCCTGCGCTGGCGGTTGTGGCGGGGCTGTTCCTAGCGTACTCGTTCCTTGGGCCGTGGCTGCCGGAGATCGTCGCCCACAGGGGCTACTCGTTGCGGCGGGTGGTGGACCACCAGTTCCTCACCACGGAGGGGATTTTCGGCGTGGCTTTGGGCGTGTCCGCCTCTTACGTCTTCCTGTTCGTGCTGTTCGGGGCGATGCTGGAGGCGGCAGGGGCGGGGCGATATTTCATCCAGCTCGCCTACAGCCTCCTGGGCCGGTTTCGCGGCGGCCCGGCGAAAGCGGCGATCCTCTCCAGCGGTTTCACCGGGATGGTAAACGGGAGCTCCGTCTCCAACACTGTCACGACGGGGACGTTTACAATCCCCCTCATGAAAAAGGTGGGCTACCCGCCGGAGAAGGCCGCGGCGATCGAGGTGGCCGCCAGCACCGACGGCCAGCTCATGCCCCCTATAATGGGCGCGGCGGCCTTCATCATGGCGGAGTTTCTGGGGATAACATATCTCGACGTCGTCCGCGCGGCCATCATACCCGCCCTCGCAAGCTACCTGACCCTCTTTTACCTGAGCCACCTGGAGGCCCTCAAGCTGGGGCTGGAGCCTGTGAGAAAGGGCGAGCTCCCGCCTTTTCTGAAAACTTTTTTGAGCGGCGCCCATTACCTCGCCCCCGTCGCCGCGCTGGTGGCTTCGCTCGTTATATACAGATATTCCCCCGTCACGGCGGCGTTCAACGCCATCCTGATACTGCTCGCCATAATGGCGGTCCAGAAGCCGTTTGCGGCTCTCCTCGCCGGAAGGCCCGTCACCCCGGCGCTGCTTGCGGGATTCGCGGACATTTACACGGGCCTCGTCAAAGGCGCGAGGGGAATGATAGGCATAGGAGTGGCCACCGCCGCCGCCGGGATCATCGTGGGGACCGTCACGCTCACGGGGCTGGGGCTGAGGGTGACGGAGGTGGTGGAGGTCCTCTCCATGGGGAGCCTGCCGCTGATGCTTGTCATAACCGCCGCCGCGTGCCTGGTCATGGGCATGGGGCTGCCCACCACGGCGACGTACATAGTCATGGCCACCCTCACCGCGCCGGTCATCGTCGCCCTCTCCGGGGATATGGGATACGCCATACCGTTGATCGCGGCCCACATGTTCGTCTTCTATTTCGGCATCCTCGCCGACGACACGCCGCCGGTGGGCCTCTGCGCCTATGCCGCGTCGGGGATAGCCGGGTCCGATCCCATAAAGACCGGTCTGCAGTCTTTCGCCTACGACATCCGGGTGGCGATATTACCCTTCATGTTCGTTTTCAACACCGAGATGCTGCTGATCGGAGTGGACGGTTTTCCAAAGGGCGCGGCCGTGTTCGTCTTCACCGTCCTCGGGATGTTCGCCTTCGCATCGGCGGCGCAGGGGCGCGGCCTGGAGCGGATAGGGTGGGCAGGCAGGCTCGCGCTTCTGGCGGCTGCGGCGATGCTTTTGAACCCTGTTTTCTTCAACAGCCTCCTGCCAGCGCCCACGGCCTACCTCTACTCCGTCGCGGGCGCGATGATTTTCCTCGGCGTCGCGGCGTTGCGCCGCGGGAGCAGGGAAGGGATGGTAAAATGAAACAATTCCGTCATGCAGACGGCCAGGTTATGGAACGATTAAAGACGACGCCATGAGGATCGCGATCGCCATTGCAACGGCGCTCATCGCGCTGACACTGCCCGGCCCTGCCGTGGCGGGGCCTTCCATGGACATCACGCCGCGGGAAAGCAACACCGGGACCGTTGACGAAGGCGAGTCCGCAGCCCGTGATTTCACGATCAAAAACACCGGCGACGCGCCGCTTGAGATCAAGAGAGTGAAAACCTCCTGCGGGTGCACAGCCTCCGGCCTTGAGAAAAACAGGCTGGCCCCCGGCGAGACGGCCCTCCTGCGCGTGGAATATGACACGGCCGGAAGACCGGGCAAGTTCAGGAAAAAGGTGACCGTGTTCGGCGACGACCCGGAGAATGAAAGAGTCCATGTCTACATCTCCGGGTTTGTCAAGCGCGCGCCCGGGCCGAGGATATCGGTTGAGCCGAGCGTTCTCCGAGTCGGTGAAATACCGCCCGGCGGCCCGATCCCCGTGAAGTTCACCATCGAAAACACCGGAGAAAAAGCCCTCACCGTCAGCAGGGTCACGCGGATAAGCCTCAACGAGGAAAACCGTCCCGCGGACCGCGCCGTGGTTCTGGATAAGCCCTTCACGCTCGCGCCGGGAGGACGGCGTTTTCTTGAATTCCACGCCCCAGCGCCTGGCGGCGGAAATTTCCGGATCGTCTATTCCATAATGTCCAACGACCCTCACTTCCCGACAAGCTACCTGCGTGTCCTTGGCGGGGCCATTGACGAAGAGACTAAGGAGACGCTCTCCGGTTCGCGGCGCTGAGCACGCGCGGGCGCTTTTTCGGCTATGCCATGAAAAGCTCCGGTTTATCAGCCTGATTTGGCTGGTTTTGAGTTCCGCGGGCGTGGAAATTGTAATATCATATGAAAGTAGCGCAAGGGGATTCACGCAAGCGGAATCCGGCTGAGATCATCCTGTTTCAAGACCCGCGGACGCGGCGCGCGGAATATTTATGGACGACAAGGAAAAAAAAGCCCTCTTAGCCAAGTACGCCAAGAAGCGCGTCACCCTTATCATCAAGGATCGCAACGAGCGCAAACAGGTCAAAAACGCTTTGCGGGAGAACGGGATAAACGATATCGTCGAGCTGGACGATTTCTCGCAGGCGTGGAGCAAGCTCCAGCTCACCGCCACAAACGTTCTGGTCTTTTCCGTGAGCGAGCAGGAGGGGCTTGATTTTCTGTCGAGCGTCGAAGAATCCGCCCGGTTCAAAAAGACGCCTCTCATAGTCTTCACCAACAAGCCAAGGGAGCACCCGGGCCTTTTCAGCGGCGAGGATCTGCTGATTTACTGGGAAGAGCTTCCCATGAACGGCTACAAGGTGGAGAACAGGCTGCTGGAGGTCTTTGAGAAAGGCGTGGTGGAAAAGAGCCTGCTGGGGCGGGATCACGATTCGCTGGAACACTACTCCCAGGCCGTGGACGCGCTGGCGGAGGAAAAATTCGAGGACGCCAAGGAGCTTTTGCGGATTTCACTCAAGGAGAGCCCGGAGTTTTTCGAAGCCTACGTGAAGATGGTGGAGGCGCTCACCGGCCTTGGCGACCTGGAGACGGCCAGGAGGGTGCTGGGCAGGGCGGAGAAGATGAGGCCGGCCCACCCAAAGGTGCTCATTCTGAAAGCCAGGCTCGCCGCGGAGCTGGAGAACAAGGAGAACGCCGTCCGCGTCTTCGACGCCGTTGTGGGCGCCCGCCCGCGCGACCTGATGTTCGTCATTGGCATAGGCAACATCGCCCTGGAGAAGGGATGGGTGGACGAGGCCATTCATTACTACGAGATCGCGAAAAACATAGACCCCGAGCTGATCCATGCTTACAACCGCCTTGGGATGGCCCATTCGCGGGCGGGCCGGTTCGACGAGGCCCTGGCGATGTACGACAAGGCCCTCAAAATCGACGACGAGGACGCGGGCATACACTTCAACATCGGCATGGCCTATACCCGCAAAGGGGAGAAAGAGAGGGCAATAGAATATTTCAAGAAAGCGAGCGCCCTGGACCCGCGCCTCACGGAGCCGAAGGAGTGGGCCGAGAAGCTCGAGGCCGGCGGCTGAGCGTCACGTCGTCCACCCCACGCGCCATGACGCGATTCCGGATGACAGCCTGACCTCTCCAGTTCTCTTCACGACGCTTCCCCCTCTCTCACAGTCCGCGCGCCGCTTTTTTTGTTCTCCAGGCCAGCGCGGCCAGCGCCAGGGCTCCGAAAAGAGCCGTCTCGATGGCGAGAGCCTCGAGGCTTGCGGCGGTAAAGGGCGCCGCCCGGTTTACGCCGGGAAGGACGGGGAGGATGTAGAACTTGTCCGAGAAAGGCCACAGCGCGGGCAGGCCGATGCCGTTTTCCGGGTAGTGGTCGACATTCAGCAGATCGGCCAGGACATGCAACGCCCATGCGCCGGCGACGACGCCGAAAATTTTCAGCGAATCCCGCCGTCCGCGGACGCGCGCCCAGAACGCCACGGCGGCCCCGGCGGCAAGGGCGAACCCTATGGAGTGCGTGACGCCGTGATGCCACATGCCGGAAACGGTCAGCCCTTGCCCTGAAATGTGGATGAAATCAAGGTCCGGCGCCAGCGACGCGGCGATGGCCAGCGCGGCCCAGCCGGCGCTTTCCTTGTTCAAGGCGAGGGGGTTTTCATTTTGGCTCGCCGCGTAGACCGCCAGCCCGGCGAGGGCATGCCCCAGGGGCGTCGGCATCAGGAGGCCGCCTGGCGGCGCGGCGGGGAGCTTTTGTCCATCGCCGGTCTAAAGCTCCACCAGCCCGCGCCGGTTGGATACGTAGTCGTGGAGGACGTATTGTGTGAGGCTGTCCGGCGCGGGGTGGAAGAGCCTGCCCCTGTTTATCTTGAGCATCTTCTTCAAAAACTCCCCCTCGCCGAAATAGCCCGTGTCGAAGTCCGACCCCAGGGCAAAGGTGGTGATGGCTATCCCCGCCTCCGTGGCGGCGCGGACCTCGCGCAACGTCGCGGAGTACGTCCTGTCTTGCGGCGGATAGGTCAGATTCAGGACGCCGTTTTCGTTGAAGGCGGTGGGGGCGCCGTCGGTTATCAGGATGACCTCCTTGTTCCGGCCAGGCCGGGCGGCGAGCGTGGAGCGGGCCATCTCCAGCCCGCGCTGAAGGTTCGTGAAATACCTGGGGACGTGGGCCGGAGCCCTCCGGTGGTCCTTCAGCCCGGCGAGGCTCACCTTCATGTCCACCGCGCTTCCCATGAAGGTGACGGGCTCCGGCGAAAGGCCCATGATCTCGCCCACGGGTATCCTCCTTGCGAAGCTGGCGAACCCGATAAAGCTAACGGAGTCCTCCGGGTATTGGCCGCGGATGAGCGCGTCCAGGGCCAGGGCGACCTTCTTGGCGTTGTGGAACCTGCCGAACCTGCTCATGGAGCCGGACATGTCGATCAAAACCACCAGCGAGACGCGCGCCGCGCCGCGGGTCTCGTGTGTCTCCATGTCCGCCGGCCTGAAGCGGATGGGGAGCCCGCCGCCTCCTCTCGCCATGGCGTTTATCATCGTGCCCGGCACGTCGAGATGGGCAAAGGAGTCGCCGAACTCCCATGGGCGCGTTCTCGAAAGCTCCACTGGCCCGTCGCCCGCGGACGGCGTTATGTGCCCTCCGGCGCCGTCGATCTTCAGGGATTCGAAAACCTGGCGCAGCGTCCGCTCCCCTACCTTGCGCGCGGCGGCTGGGGTGAGCTTGAATACCCCGTCCTCCTCCTCCACCTGGCCGGTCCGGCTCAAAGCCTTTGAGATGTTTTCCATGATTTCGTCCCTTGCCGCGGCGAAAGCCTCGTAGGCCTCGTCCCCCAGCGCCTCGCGGAGCGTCTCCTCATCCACGCCGAAGATGTCCCCCCGGTCCCTGGCGTCCTCCAACTCCAGCTGGAGTTTGTCGAGAGCCTCATATCTTCTGAAAATCCCGCGGGCCATGGAGGCCGGGGGCGCATCGGGGCCATGGAAGCGTTTGCCGTATTTTCCGTAAAAGTCATTGGCTTCCTCCAGAAACTCCGCCTGCGCCATGGCAGAGTCCAGCTCCTCCAGAAGCTTCCCGTCACGGCGCAGGCTTTTGTCTCTTGAGACGAGCCATTTCGTGTGATAGAACCCGGCGGCGCTTGAGGCGCGGGAGGCGATCCGTATATCCTCTTTCAGGTCGCCCCTGTCCCGTAATTTTCCGGAAAGGCGCTCCACGGTCTCGTCGAGCTTTCTCCGCCTTCTCCTCAAAAGCTCCCTGAGATCGTGTTTTCCGTGGATGTCCTCCTTTATCCGCTCGACCTGTTTTATGTATTCGTCCAGCAGGCTTTCCATGTTCTCGTCGCGGAGGAACTCGTTCACCGGCAGGCCGCTTTCGATGAGGCTTAGCAGGGCCTCGTTGAAATCGACGTGGTGGCGCATCATGATTTCGGCGGCGGCGCGGATCACGTCGTCGAGGGTGAAGGGGGGCTCTTCCGGCGGCTCCCACTGGCTGTACCTGTGGATTATCATGTTGCGCTCCTTTCAGGATATTCTACCAGCGGTGGATTCCGAAAGTCAGCCTCTCCCCGGGCTGGGCGGGTTGCGCGCCGAGGCATATCCCGTTATCGTATACACGCAAACTTCGGATGGAGGCCGCTTCATGGTGGAAATAGTGAGGGCTTACACGGCTCGGGAGAACTACAAGGGCAGGGACGCGGTGATCGTGGACTGGTTCTGCCGGGGAAGGGAAACCCCCGTGGCGCCCTACGAGACGCTCATAGGAAATTACGATGAACTTTCCTACACCGAAAGAGAGCGGGCAGAAGAGCTTGTGGACCATTTCCTCACCGCGGAGGAGGCCGAACAGTTGCGAAGATACATGGACAGGAAGTTCGGCTTCGAGGTGAAGGTAAAAAAGATGGAGACCCCTTTCGCCGACGGGCGCAAAATCCCCCGTTTCGCCGAGCCGCCGGAGCCCTCCGCCGAGGGGGAATATCTCGACCTGTCCGCGTCGGACGACTACGACCTGAGCGTCCCCATAATGGGTTATTTCGATCTCAGCGAGCCCCCCAACCTGGTCTCCCACATGAGCTGACGGCGCGCCCGCGATCGCCGGGAGCAAGAGGCGGCGGGCCGGTTTGAAAAATCAAGGTCTTTCACTATCGCTGGCGCTTCGTTCAGGACGACGAGGGTTTGCGAAACACGGGCAATAACGACGTCCTGGGCCGCAGGCGAAGGACCCCCGCCTTTTTCGAAAAAATTCCAAACCGGCCCGCTGTCGAATAAAGGGTCTGATGGACAATGGCGGCCTTTCCTGCTAATATTCATCGTTTATTGAAAACATGGTGATTCAAGCGATTGTGACATGTTCGAGAATCTGAGCGGCAGGCTGGAAGGGGTTGTAAAAAGGCTCCGCGGCCTGAACAAGCTTACGGAGGACAACGTCTCCGAAGCCCTGCGGGAGGTGCGCCTCGCCCTGCTGGAGGCGGACGTCAACACCGCCGTGGTCAGGGAGTTCGTCTCCGAGGTTCGCGCGGAGGTTCTGGGGACGAAGACCGCCCCCGGCCTGACGCCGGGCCAGCATATGATAAAAGCCGTCCACGACCGGCTGGTGGAGCTTTTCGGGGGCGAGACGGCCGAGATAAACTTCGCCCAGCGCGGTCCCACGGTCATATTGATGAACGGCCTGCAGGGCTCCGGCAAGACCACCTCCTCGGCCAAGCTCGCAAAAAGGATCCAGAAGCAGGGCTACAGGCCCCTGATGGTCTCCGTGGACGTCTACCGTCCCGCCGCGATGGAGCAGCTGAAAGTCCTGGGCGCCGACCATGGCATCCTCGTCCATGAAGCATCGCCCGACCAGAAGCCCGCGGATATCGTGAAAGGCGCTCTCGGCGCCCTTGAGCGGGAGAACGCCAACGTCCTGCTGGTGGACACCGCCGGACGCCTCCACGTCGACGACGGGATGATGGCCGAGCTCGCCGAGATAAAAGAGATTATCGACCCGGACGAGATATTCTTCGTCGCGGACACCATGACCGGCCAGGACGCCGTGAACGTCGCCAGGGCCTTCAACGAGCAAATCGGGATGACTGGGGTTATCCTTACCAAGCTCGACGGCGACACCAGGGGCGGCGCGGCCCTTTCGGTAAAAAAGGTCACAGGCGTCCCCATAAAATTCGTCGGCGTCGGAGAGAAGGTGGACCAGTTCGAGCCCTTCCATCCCGACAGGATGGCAAGCCGCGTCCTGGGCATGGGTGATGTCCTCAGCCTGATAGAAAGGGCCCAGGAGAACATAGACCAGAAAAAGGCCGAGGCGCAGGCGAAGAAGATGCTCTCCGCCTCCTTCGACCTGAACGATTTCCTGGATCAGCTCCAGATGATAAAGAAGATGGGGCCGCTCGACCAGATAATGAAGATGATCCCCGGGATGGGCTCGGCCATGAAGAACATCGATCCAGATCCTGACGAGTTCGCCCGCGTGGAGGCTATAATAAGCTCCATGACGCTGAGGGAGCGCGCGCAGCCTGGGATAATAAACAGCTCCCGGAAGAGGCGGATAGCCAACGGCAGCGGGACGGAGATGATCGAGGTAAACAGGCTTCTGAAGAACTTCCAGAAGACAAAAAAGATGATGAAGAGCTTCGGCAGGGGAGGGAAGAAGAAACAGTCCATGATGGACCCCTTCGCCGGGCTTGGATTCGGATCATAGTAAAAACGAGATAAGGAGAAAAAAACGTGTCGGTTGTGTTGAGGCTGAAACGGATGGGCGCGAAGAAAAAGCCCGTGTACAGGATCGTGGCGGCGGACAGCCGCTCCAAGCGGGATGGGCGCTTCATCGAGGCGGTGGGGCAGTACGACCCGTCGAAGGAGAGCGGCCAGGTGACGCTCAAGAAGGACCGGGTCGACTATTGGATAGGCTCCGGGGCGCAGGTTTCGGACACCGTCCGCAGCCTGATAAAGAAATCCTCGGACTGAAAACCGCGCGCGCCGCGCTCCGGGAGATGGCGGCGCGTTCATAAAAAACAGGGGGGCGCATGAGAGCGCTTATAGAAAACGTGGCGCGGGCGCTGGTGGATCATCCTGACCAGGTCTTCGTCGAGGAGGTTACGGAAGGCTCCGTGACGACGGTTGAGCTTCGCGTGGCGCCGGAGGACCTGGGCAAGGTCATAGGCCGCCGCGGCCGCACGGCCACGGCGATGAGGAGCCTGCTGGCCGCGGCGGCGGCGGGGAAGAATGAGAGAGCCGTCCTGGAAATCCTGGAATAGTTTTTTTGGCTTCACGCGACGGACGCGACGAAAAGAACGCCGGGGATGACGAGGGGCTGTCGATAGCCTTGGGCAGGCTTATCCGCCCCCACGGCCTCAAGGGCGAGATGAAGCTCAAACCTTACGCTTCTGCGGAGACTCTTTCCGCCATGGCCGGAAAACCTGTCACAGTGGAGCCGGAGACGGACGGCCCGTCCTTTTCCTCCACGCTTGTCAGGACCCGCGGCGTCCACAGTCGCCTCATAGCCAGGATCAAGGGCGTGAACACCCCCGAGCGCGCCCGGGAGCTGACGCCCGCCATCCTGAAAGCCCGGCGCGATCTCATGCCAGCCCGCCCCGGTGGAGGGTACTATCCCGAGGAGCTTCTGGGGATGGAAGTCCGCGATATGGAGGGCGGCAGGATCGGCGAGATAGAGGATGTCTTCCCCGCGGGGGAGAGGGATGTGTGGGTCGTGAGAAAGGACGACGGCTCGGAGATGATGATTCCCCACATCCCGGAGATCGTGAAAGAGATTGACATGAAGTCCCGCCGCGCGGTGATAGAGCCGATGGACCAGACGGAGGCCTGAATGCCCCGGTTCGATATCGTCACCATTTTCCCCGGGATGTTCGACGGCGTGTTCGACCACTCCATCATCGGGCGCGCGAAGGAAAAGGGGATCGTGGAGATAAACGTCCACGACCTTCGCGGCTGGACCCGGGACAAACACAAAGTAACCGACGACTACCCCTACGGCGGCGGCGCGGGGATGGTGATGAAGGCGCCGCCTTTCGCCGGAGCGGTGGAGAGCCTGCGGGCCGAAAACCCCGGCGCGAAGGTCGTCCTGATGACGCCCCAAGGCCGTCTTCTGACGCAGAAGACGGCGGAGGAGTTTTCAGTTCTTCCCGGCCTTGTCATCCTCTGCGGCAGGTACGAGGGGGTGGACGAGCGCGTCCGGTCTCTTGTCGATATGGAAATATCGATAGGCGACTTTATCCTCACCGGAGGAGAGATACCGGCCATGGCGCTGGTGGACGCCGTGGCGCGGCTGGCTCCGGGGGTAGTTGGGGAGGCGGAGTCGATCGTCCGGGAGTCGCACACCGGCGGCCTGCTGGAGTATCCACAGTACACACGTCCGGCGGAGTTCGCCGGGATGAGGGTCCCGGACGTTCTGCTCTCCGGCGACCATGCGAAGATAGAGGCCTGGCGCAGGCGGCAGTCGATCATCCGCACCGCCCGGCGGCGTCCGGACCTGCTGGAGAGGGCGGAGCTTACCGAGGAGGAGAGGCGCCTTGCGGAAAAAGAGATCGAGGCCGGGAGGGGCGGCGTTGAATGATATCTCGCGCAAACTGGCCGTCGCCCTCGTCCATCACCCCGTCCTGAACCGCCGTGGCGAGGTGGTCACCACCTCCGTGACCACGCTGGACACCCACGACCTGGCCAGGCTCCTGAGGACGTATGATGTGCCCGATCTTTTCATCGTCACCCCCCTGGCGGCGCAGCGCCGCCTGGTGGAGAGGCTGGCCCGGCACTGGACGGACGGTTTCGGGGCGGAGCACAACCCCAGCCGCCGGGAGGCGCTGAAGACCCTGAAGGTGGTTGACAGCATCGGCGCGATGGTTGATAATTTGAAGCTTGACGCCGCGGAGGTGAGGCTGATCTTCACCGGCGCCAGGAAGGCGGAGAACGCCGCGAGCTTCGCCGAGGCGCGCAGGCTCATAAGGTCGTCGGAGAAGACGGTCTTGTTGCTTGGCACTGGCCACGGTCTGGCTGGCTCCGTGCTGGAGATGGCGGACATGAGGCTGGAGCCGATCGAAGGGGTGGGGGACTACAACCACCTTCCGGTGCGCATGGCGGCGGCGATCATGCTGGACAGGCTTGTAAACGGAGAGCGTGAAGGAGAATAGGATCATGAATCCTATAGTGGAGTTCGTAGAGAAACAGTACATGAAAAAGTCCGTCCCGGCCTTCCGGATCGGCGACACCGTCCGCGTCCACATGCGGATCGTGGAGGGGGACAAGGAGCGGATCCAGGTCGTGGAAGGGGTCGTGATCGCCCGCAAACACAGCGGGATAAGGGAGACCTTCACCGTCCGCAAGGTGTCGTCCGGCATCGGCGTGGAGAGGATTTTTCCGATCCATTCCCCGAGGGTGGAGAAGGTGGAGGTCGTCCGCTCCGGCAAGGTCCGCCGGGCCAAGCTATACTACCTGCGCGAGCGCAAGGGGAAAGCGGCCAGGCTGGCGGAGCGGTTTTAGCTTTAGTTATTTCCGGACGCCGCCCGTCCGGCCCGAGCGGCGGGCCATGTAAAACGCCCGGCGAACCCGCCCCGGCGGGCTCGCCTGAGAATTTTGGCCGATGAGCCCGAAGCCTTCGCGAGGGGATTCAGAAAAAACCGACCAGGGGAAAAAGAACCGCGCGCGAAGGCGGATCAGGCTGCTGGCTTCCCTTTTCTACCTGACCGCCCTTCTCCTGGCTTTCCTTTACGTCGCCCCCAAGCTCCTCTTTCACGGCGAAAAATACATCCCCCTGGTGGAGGAGCGCCTTTCGGAGTTGACGGGGGCGGAGGTGACGATCGGGAACATAGGAATAAACCTTCTCGCCGGGCCGCAGGTCACCCTCGATGACGTTTCGATAGCCCGGGACGGCAGGCCCGTCGTGTCCGCCAGGAGGATCAAAGCAGGCGTCCACCTTTCGAGGAGCATCCTGGAGAAATCCGTCAGGCTCGACAGGCTCGACGTAATAGAACCCATGGCGCGTATCGAGCGGAGGGCCGACGGAACCTACAATATCGCCCTCCCCGGCGGGGATGATGCTGGAACGGCGGAAGCGGACGGCTCTCAAGCCGCGGCGGCGCTGCTAGGCGCTTTCAGGCGGGTTGAGGTAAAAGGCGGCGCTTTTTACTGGACGGACCGGAAGGCGGCTCCGGACAGTCCGTTTCACGCCTACGTTTCGGACATTGATCTTCACATCGCCTGGGACACCCTTCTCGGGCCCGGATCCGTCAGGCTGTCGTTCCGGGCGCACGGGCCGCGTGACGCGGCGGACTTCGGCCTTTCGGGGGGATTTTCGTATCTTGGCGGAGGTTTGTCCGGGGTGGTGTTCAACGGCGGGTTCTCGCTGGATGAGGCCGACGCGGCGCTCGTGTGGCCATATGTCGAGCCATACCTTCCCTTCGAAAAGCTCGACGCGGTCGTATCGTGGAAAGGCTCGCTGGACGGCGGTCTGTCCTCCGGCTTCACCTCCAGGGGCGATATTCGGCTGGAGTCGGTAATGGTGAGATACCCGAATGTCTACTCCGCCGACATCAGCAGGCCGGAGGCGTCCCTTTCATACAATGCCTCTTTTAAAGAGGACTCGTTGTCGTTCGACGAGCTGCGGCTGGCCGCCGGCGGCGTCAGGCTGAGCGCGAGCGGCGGAATCCTTGGCGTGAGGGGGCCGGACCCTGTGCTTTCGATATCAATGAGCACGAACATGATGGATATAGGAGAGGTCACCGGCTACCTGCCGGATAAAGCCCTCGCGCCCCAGGCGAACTCCTTTCTCAAGGAGAACGTCGAGAGCGGGAGAGCGGCTCTCAGCAACCTTTCGTTCAAGGGGAGCGTAAGCAGGCTGGAGGACATGTCCGCCCCCGGCGTTCTGCGTTCGCTGTCCGGGACGCTGAAGGTGGCGGACCTGGGCCTGCGGTTCGAGGGTCTTCTCCATTCGTTCGAGGACGTCAACGGCTCCGTGACCCTCAGGAACAACAGCCTCATCCTCGCCGGGGTCAAGGGCAGGTACGGCGCCTCCGCCCTGGAGGAGATAAGCGGGACGGTGAAGGACATAGACCAGGCTCCGAGCTTCAGGCTGTACGTCCGCGGCGGGGTTGACTTCGCCGAGGCGGCGGCGCTGGTGGCCGAAAAGGTCAGCCATCCGGCTTTCCGCCGCCAGATGAAGAAGGTGAGGCGGGTTGAAGGGACGATGTTCATGGACGCTGAGATATCCGGCGACACCAGGGATCTCGCGTCCACCTTCTCCGCCAGGGGGAAAGCGAGGCTTGCCGACGTGGGGTTCGAAACCGCCCTTTTCGATCTGCCTGTCCGCGGAGTGGGGGGGGAGATAGAGGGGCGGACGGATGATTTTACGATCAAGGAGCTTTTCTGGGAGGCAGGGGATTCGTTTTTCATCCTCACGGGGAACGTCGGGGGGCTCACAAAGCAGAAGCCTTCGTACGGCCTGGAGCTTATGGGGGCCGTGGCGCTCGAGGACATGAACAAGATAAGGTTTTTGCGGCATGGCAGGGCATACAGCCAGTCCGGCTACGCCGCCCTCGATCTCGGGATAAAGGGCGCCGGAGACACCTTCGCCCTCGACTACACGCTGGACATGACCAACGCCGAGTACGGCCTCGGGGGCGCCTTCCATAAGCCGATGGGTTTCGTGAACCATTATCTTTTCACCGGCTCCGTGAAAGAGGGCAACCAGGTGAAGATCGACCGTCTCACGGCGTATCTCGGGGAGTCCCGTCTGGACCTTACGGGAAGGGTGGGGCGCTTCCTGAGGGGCGAGGGGATTGACCTGTCCATCGCCTCCGACGGCGTCCTGCTGGACGACCTAGACCCGGTTCTCAAAAAAACCTTCGCCGATATCGAAAGCGGCGGCTACATAGCGGGGAAAGTATCCATCAGCGACGGCGGGGAGGATATCCCCGTGAGCCTTTCCGGGAAGTTTTACATCCAGAACGCCGACTTCAAGTTGCGCCTGTTCCGTGGCGCGTTCAGGAACGTCGACGGCGAGGTGGAGCTTCTGGACAACAGGATATTCCTGAAAAAGGGCAGTGGCCGTTTCGGCGAGGGACGGTTCAACGTCGCGGGCAGCGGGATTTTTTACAGGGAAAAGCCCGAGTTCAACCTGAACGTGGAGGCGGACTCGCTTCACCTCATAGACTTTTTCAGGGAGCCGGGAATGAGGCGGGAGCCGCGACCGGACAAGAAAAGGCCCTATCTCGATGGCGTGTGGAAGGTCTCGGTGAAATCCAAGGAAGGGACCATCGGCATGTTGACCTACCAGGACCTCAACGCCGCCATGCGCTACGAGGACAGGCGCTTCCACGTGGAGCCCTTGTCCTTCCTCGCCCACGGGGGGAGATGGTCCTGGAAGGGGGATATCACCATCAGGGAGGACAAGAAGATCGCCATCGACTCGGAGCTGATGGCGCAGGACATCAGGCTGGAGCGATTCATGACCGAGGCCCTGAAAACCGGGAAGAAGATAACCGGCCCCCTGAACATCCGCGGCCCCATAAGGAGCGTGGGGGACGGCATGGACGAGATAAAGAGGAACCTCGAGGGAAGGCTCGAGGCCAGCGCCGGGGCGGGGGTGATCCATAAATTCAAGGTTCTGGCGAGGATTTTTTCTTTGATTAACGTGACCGGATATCTTAAACTTAAACCTCCCGACCTGGATGAGGGGATGCCGTTCAACAGCATAACGGCGAACTTCGACATCAAGGACGGTGTGGCCACGACTGGCGGCCTTTTCGTGGACTCCGACGCCATGAGGATGATGGCGGTCGGCGATTACGATATCGCGGACAAGCAAATCGCGATGACAGTTGGAGTGATGCCGTTGCCGACGTGGGACAAGGTGATTAGCTCCATCCCGCTGGTGGGGGGCGTCCTGACCGGCAAGGAGAAAAGCCTGCTGGCGAGCTATTACGAGGTTACGGGTGATATAGCCGACCCGAAGGTCAAACCCGTTCCCATAGAGTCCCTCGCCGCGGGAGTCGCCGGGATACTGAAGCGGCTCATAGAGTTGCCCGTGACAACCATAAAAAAGCTGGACGAGGCTCTGACGCCATCGGGGAAGAAGACCCCCGCTGAAAAGGCGAAGTGAGAGGAGAACAGGAGAGTTTGGGACGATGGAGCTTGAGAGTATAAAGAAAATCTACAACGGTTACGCTTCCGTCTACGACCTGCTGTTCAAGGGGTTTTTCCATCCGCGCCAGAAGCTGGCCCTCAACTCTCTTGACATAAAGGAGGGCGACCGCGTGCTGGACGTCGGCGTGGGGACGGGTCTCACCCTGCCTTTGTATCCGAGGAACTGCGAGGTCTGGGGGGTCGACATTTCCGTGGACATGCTCAAGCAGGCCCGGAAAAAGGTGGAGAGGATGGGCCTGGACAACGTCCACATCATGGAGATGGACGCCTGCGACCTCCAGTTCGATGACGATTTTTTCGACTTCGTGGTGGCCACGCACATAATAAGCGTCGTACCGGAGCCGTACAGGGTCATAGCGGAGATGCGCCGCGTGGGCAAACCGGACGGAAAACTGGTCATAGTGAACCATTTCGTCTCGTCGAACCCAGTCATAGCGAAGGTGGAAAACATCTGCGATCCGCTTTTCAGGAAGCTGGGCTGGAGGATGGACATGACGCTGGAGGACCTTATAACCGAGACGGACCTGCGCGTGTACAAGACCGACAAGCTCAGCAAGATAGACCTCTGGAAGATAGTCCACGCCCGCAACAACAAAAGCCCCGCCTGCGGCGCGGGCAACTGACCGCCGCTTTCGCCCGGCTCTTGCGGACCTTCCTTTTCCTTCTCCCGTTTTTTTTGATAACCTCGGCCTCCGCCGCCGATCCCGGGGCTGAAGGGGCGTCCCATCCCCTGCCTTTCAGCGAGGGTGAGCGCCTGGTCTATGACATCTCCTGGATGGGGATAGTCGGCGGCGAGGGCGTCCTGGAGGTCAAGGAGACCATAATGAACAGGGGCGTACCGGTCTATGTCATCGAGGTCGTGGGAAGGTCCGTGGACTGGCTGGGCGATCTTTATCCCATCGAGGACAGGACCTTTTCCTACTTCGACATCAAGAACCGCCGCAGCCAGAAGGTGGTGATAAAAATATCCGAGGGAAGCTACAGGAAGCTGAAGGTGATCGACTTCGACCAGGAGAGCCATGTCGCCACGTACAAAATCAACGACGACCCCCCGGAGGAGTTTGAGATCGAGCCGGACTCCCAGGACGCCTTTTCCGTCCTGTACGCCTTCAGGACCATGAGAGACAGGATCAGGACGGGGGAGGCTGTCAGCCTGCCGCTGTTTGACGATAGGAAAAAGTACCGGCTGAAAATAAACGTGCTCAGGAAGGAGCGGGTCGAGCTTCCCCAGGGGATGGTTGATACAATAGTCGTCGAGCCGGAGCTGAAGACCGAGGGCGTGTTCCGCCGCCGGGGTAAGATGACCATCTGGTTCACCGACGACGAGAATCTCATCCCGGTTATTATGAGCTCGAAGATTTTTATCGGGTCGATATACGCCACCCTCCGCGACTACAGCGGAACAAAGATAGACTTCATCCCTTACCCGGAGAGGGAAAGGGAAAAGGAGAAAACCGGGAAATGACCGAAAAGCTTCGAATGGCCCTGGCGCAGATCAACCCCACCGTGGGCGACCTGGAGGGCAACGCCGGGCTGATCGTCTCCAACGTCCGGAAAGCCGCCGGGGCCGGGGCGGACCTTGTCATCTTTCCGGAGCTTGCCGTCTCCGGCTATCCGCCGGAAGACCTTTTGACCCGTCCCGGGTTTCTCCGCAAAAGCGCCAGGACGCTGGAGAAAATCGCCAGGGAGACCGCCGGAGCGGCCGTCATCCTCGGCGCCCCGGCGGTCGTTGACGGGAAGGTGAAAAACGCCGCCCTCGTCCTTTCCGGCGGGAGGGCGCAGGGGATGGTCTTCAAGACCGAGCTGCCGAACTACGGCGTCTTCGATGAAAGGCGGTACTTCGCCCCCGGCGCCAACGGCCCCCTCGTCAAGGTGGGCCCGGCGGCCGTGGGCGTCACCATCTGCGAGGATATCTGGACCCAGAACGATATCACGGACAAGCTGACGGCCGACGGCGCCAATTTGCTCGTGAACCTTTCGGGGTCGCCCTACAGGGTGGGCATCCTCGAAAAACGGCGGAAAATCGTGGGGGGTATAGCCAGAAAACTTTCTGTTCCCTTCGCCTATTGCAACCTCGCGGGAGGTCAGGACGAGCTGGTTTTCGACGGCCGCTCCTTCGTCTCCGGGCCGGACGGCGAGGTCATCGCCGGCGCCGAGCCTTTCGGCGAGGATCTGCTGATCGTTGACGTTCCCGTATCACCGCTTTCCGGCGGATTCGGCCGCGATATCATCGACCTTTCCTCCGGCCCGGCCGAAAAACCGTCCATCCCCCAGAAGAGCCGCCGCGTTATAACCGGTGAGAACGCGGAAATATACGAGGCTCTTGTGCTCGGCGCTCGTGACTACGTGGGGAAGAACGGGTTCCGCGACGTGGTGATCGCCCTCTCCGGCGGGATAGACTCCGCCCTCGCCATGACCGTCGCCGTGGACGCCCTCGGCCCGGAGCGGGTCCACGCCGTCTCTTTGCCCTCGCCCTATTCGTCGGAAGGCTCCATAACGGACGCCCGCAGGCTGGCGGAGAACCTCGACGCGGCGCCTATGATCTCCCTACCCATCGAGGGGCCCATGAAGGCTTTCGAGAAGACGCTGGAGGACGTTTTCAGGGATACGGAGCCGGGCGTGGCCGAAGAGAACATCCAGGCCCGGATCAGGGGCGCGCTGGTCATGGCCCTGTCCAACAAGTTCGGCTGGCTGGCCCTCACCACCGGCAACAAAAGCGAGATCGCCGTGGGCTACTGCACGCTCTACGGGGACATGGTGGGAGGGTTCTCCGTCATCAAGGACGTTTTCAAGACGAGGGTCTACGCCCTCTGCGAATGGCGCAACCTCGAGGCCGGGCGGGAGCTTATCCCCCGCTCCATAATCGAAAAGCCCCCCTCCGCCGAGCTTCGCCCCGGCCAGCTGGACATCGACTCGCTGCCTCCATACAACCAGCTGGACCCCATCCTGGAGGCGTACATAGAAGGCGAGAAGAATATTGATGAGATAGTGGATTTGGGTTACAGTAGGCCCCTTGTCTCCAGGGTGATCAGGATGGTTGACAAGGCCGAGTACAAACGCCGCCAGGGGCCAATAGGAGTGAAGATCACCGCCAAGGCCTTCGGCAGGGACAGGCGCCATCCCATCACCTGCAGGTACGTGGACGAATAGGATCGGCGCGGAACGATTTTTTGAGGGGAGGTCTCGTTGAAGGCGTTCAACATAGTTCCCAGAAAGCTGTTTTTCACGAACGGGGTTGGCGTGCACAAGGAGGGGCTTCGCTCTTACGAGATCGCGCTGCGGGACGCGGGCATAGAAAAATGCAACCTGGTGAACGTCTCCTCCATACTTCCGCCGAACTGTAAGATCATCTCCCGCCGGGAGGGGCTCAAGCTTCTGCAGCCCGGCGCCATCACCTTCTGCGTCCAGGCCCGTTGCGCCAGCAACGAGCCGCACAGGCTCATCGCCGCGTCGATCGGGTGCGCTATCCCCAAGGGGAGAGGAAGCTATGGCTATCTCTCCGAGCACCACGCCTACGGCCAGACCGACAAGATAGCCGGCGACTACGCCGAGGACCTCGCCGCGGCGATGCTGGCGTCCACCCTGGGCGTGGAGTTCGACGAGGACAAGAACTGGGACGAGAAGAAGGAGGTCTTCAGGATGTCCGACAAGATAGTCAAAACGCGCAACATCACCCAGTCCGCCATCGTCAAGAAGGGCTACACGACAGTCGTGGCGGCCGCTGTGTTCATCCTTTAGGGAGGCTCTCTCATGATCGACAAGCCGAGCGAGAAGGAGGAGGAGTACTTCGCCCGTCAGAACTTTGAGCGCAAGAAGAAGGAGGAGGAGCAGGCCCGGCGCGAAATGGAGGAGGCCGAGCGCCAAAGGCTCAAGGAGCTTCACTACATGCGCTGCCCGAAATGCGGCATGGAGCTTCTGGAGCTGGACTACAGGGGGCTGAAGATCGACAAGTGCCCGACCTGCGAGGGGATATGGCTCGACGCCGGGGAACTGGACAGCATTCTGGAGGAGAGCGGGGGCAGGCTGGGCGGTTTTCTGAGAATTTTCTCGAAGTAAGGGTCGGCGCATCTTTCAAAATTATTTCGTTAAAGCCTCTCCCCCCCCTCTGTGTCAGGGGATTTTGATTGGCGTAAAATGTCATTCAAAGCGAAGAATTCCGTTGTTCCATCCGGCGCGGGATGCTTCACTTCGTTCAGCATGACATTGGCGGGCGCGTATGCGGGGCGCAAGCGATGTCATTCTGAGCCGGAGCGAAGAATCTCGTTGTTTCGTCCGGTACGGGATCCTTCGCGTTGCTCAGGATGACATTGTTGGCAGGATGGCGGATTAACCATACCACCCCTTATCGCGGCGAATAATGCGCGGATTATTCTTGATCGCTTTATCGGCGGCGGTCCTTTTGCTTGCGCCGCTTCCCGCCGCGGCCACGCCGGAGTACGCTGAGCGGACGGGCAAAGACTGCGCCGCATGCCACGTGACGCCGGAGGGAAGGGCGCTCAACGAGACCGGCCTCGCCTACCAGGCCGCGGGCTACCGCTGGCCGGGAGATAAAAGATACGAGCCGATAATGCCCATGGGCGCCACGGCTCGGGCCGTGACGGGGCTTGTCCATTTTATCGGCGGCTTCCTGTGGTTCGGGACCATTCTCTACGTCCACATCCTGCTGCGCCCCGCCTACGCGGCCAAGGGGCTGCCCAAGGGGGAGATGCGGCTGGGGCTTTTTTCGATGATCGCCGTGGGGATAAGCGGCATCCTGCTGACGCTCTCAAGAATCGACGGCGCGGACATCCTCTACGGGACCAGGTGGGGGATCCTGCTATCGGTAAAAATTCTCATATACACCGTCATGGTGACCTCGGCGGCGATGGTGGTGACGCTGCTGAACCCGAGGCTCAGGAAAGGCCGGGCGAAAGCAGCTCATCCAAAGGACGGCGTCTTCGGCCCCGGAACGCTGGGCGCCTTCGACGGCAAGGGGGGCGCCCCGGCATACATCGCCTTCAAGGGAAAAGTCTACGACGTCACCGCCTCGAAGCTGTGGAAGGACGGCGAACACCTCAGGAAACACGCCGCCGGGCGCGATCTCACCTCGGAGCTTGAAGGCGCGCCCCACGGCCCGGAGAAGCTGGAGGCGATGGAGAAGGCCGGAACGTATGACCCCTCCCTGCCGTCTCATCTCACGCCGCCGCAGAGGACCTTTTACGTGGTGGCGTACACCAACCTCGCGCTGGTGTTCGTGGCCCTGGCCGTCATAGCCTTCTGGCGCTGGGGCGGGTGAGAAGCGAGGCTAGACGTCCAGCTCGCCGCCTGAACGCACGAACGCGGCGGAATTTTCCTTCAAAAACTCGTAGCGGGCGGAGGCGTCTTTTCCCATCAGGCGGGAGAACGCCGTGTCCGTCGCCTCGGCGTTGTCTATGGTCACCCTCAAAAGACGCCTGCCGGATGGCGTCATGGTGGTCTCCTTCAACACCGGCGCCGGCATTTCCCCAAGGCCCTTGTAGCGGTGTATCACGGGTTTGACGTTCTTCGGGGCGTCTTTCAGGATTTTTTCCTTTGCCTTTTCATCGACAGCGTAATGAGTCTTCTTTCCAAGCTCTATCCTGTAAAGCGGTGGCTGCGCCAGGAAGACGTGGCCGTTTTCGACCAGCTTCTTCATGTGGCGGTAGAAAAACGTGAGCAGAAGCGCGCTTATGTGCGCCCCGTCCACGTCGGCGTCGGTCATGATGATTATCCGGCCGTAGCGCAGCTTGGAGTAGTCGAACGCCGGGCCTATCCCCGTCCCTATGGTGGTGGTGAGGGCTTTCAGCTCGTTGTTGGCGGCCAGTTTCTCCGCCGTGGCGCTCTCCACGTTCAGAATCTTGCCGCGCAGGGGGAGGACGGCCTGCGTCCGCCTGTCCCGGGCCTGCTTGGAGGAGCCCCCGGCGGAGTCTCCCTCCACTATGAACAGCTCGCTTTCGGCGGGCTTGGTGGAGGCGCAGTCGGCGAGCTTGCCCGGCAGGGTCAGGCGGTGGCTGACGAAGGTTTTTCGCAGCACCGTCTCCTTGGCCTCGCGGGAGGCAAGGCGCGCCTGGGCCGCAAGCCTCACCCTGTTCACTATCTCCTCGGCGGAGGAGGGGTTCTCCAGCAGGTACCTTTCGAAGGCCGTCTTGACGGAGGTCTCGACTGCGGACTGGGCTTCGACGTTGTTGAGCTTCTCCTTCGTCTGCCCCTGGAATTGCGGGTTCGGCAGCATGACCGAAAGGACCGCCACCAGCCCCTCGCGCGCGTCGTCGGCGACGATCTGCGGCGTCTTGCCTTTCCCGGCGACGCGTTCCATGTGGCCGCGCAGCGTCTTCGTCAGAGCGTTCCGGAGCCCGTTCTCATGAGCCCCCCCGGCGGAGGTGTAGACGGAGTTGGCGTAGGAGAGTATCCGCGACTCCGTCCCCGACGTCCACTGCAGGGCAAGCTCTATCTGTATCCCGTTGGTCTTGTCGTCATGGTAGAAGTACCCCCCCCCAACGGTTTTTTTGCCCTTCAGCAGGTTCGCCAGATAGTCGCGGATGCCGTTCTCGTAGTGAAAAGTCTCCTTCGCCCCCTCCTTCTCATCGACGACGTGGATGGTCAGTCCGGAATTCAAAAAAGCCTTCGTCTCCGCCCGCTCGGCGATCCACTTTTTGTTGAAAGATTTTTTCGTGAATATCTCGGGATCCGGCCAGAAGGTTATTTCAGTCCCGGAGCCTTTTGTCTTGCGGCTCTTTTTCAGCTTTCCCTTCGGTTTTCCCCGCGCGAAATCCTGCGTCCATTCGGCCCCGCCTCTCCTGACGGCCACCGACAACTTTTCGGACAAAGCGTTGACGACTGATATCCCCACCCCGTGCAGGCCGCCGGATGAGCTGTAGCTTTTGTTGGAGAACTTGGCGCCGGAGTGCAGCGTGGTCATGATGATCTCGAGGGCCGGTTTCTTGAACTTGGGATGCGGGTCTACTGGTATCCCCCTGCCGTTGTCCTCCACGGTGAGGCCGCCGTCGGAGCGGATGGTCACGGTTATGGTGTCGCAATGGCCGTTTATGGCCTCGTCGACGGAGTTGTCGATAGCCTCCCAGGCAAGGTGATGCAGCCCCGCGGCGTCCGTCCCGCCGATGTACATCCCCGGCCGCTTGCGGACGGGCTCCAGACCCTCGAGAACCTCTATGTGTTTTGCGGTGTATTTATTGGTCATCTACGAAGACTCATGTTGAATTTATTCAATTCACCGCCATCTCTTTTCTCCCCCTTTATAAGGGGAGTGGCTCCGAAGGAGCCGAGGGGGTAGGCGGAAAAGCGAAGACTACCTCCCCGGCGGCTCGCGCCGCCGCCCCTCCTTGTAAAGGAGGGGAAACTATTCCCCCTCCCCCGGCGGGAGGGAGTAAGGGGGGGGAAAAACTTGTCATCCTCCTACTCCAGCCTCAGCCCCAAAAGCTTTTTTCGGACGGCGGCCAGTTTCCGCCCCACCTGGCCCCGCAAGCCTTTCTCCAGCCCGGCGGCCTTCAGCCTGTCGTCCTTTCCGCTGTAATAGGTCAGCGCGATGGTGTCCTTCTCCTTCACGTTCAGGGCGCCGAGAACGCGCGCGTTCGGCTTGAGCTTCATCAGCCTCACGCCCGCCCCCGGCCCGCTGAGCATGGAAACCTCCTCCACGCCGAACAACAGGCCCCGCCCGTCGCTCGACAGGATGAAAAGGAGAGGATTCCGCGCCCGGAAGACGGAAAAGACCGCGTCATCGCCCTTGACGCTGGCTATCTTCTTCCCGTTCTTGTTCGTCTCCCCCAAAGATTCGGCCGAGAAGCGAAACCCCATACCGCCCTCGGTGATGACCATCAGCTCCGCCGCCTCGTCTATAGTCTCCCCGTATATCCTCGCCACCGCCTCTTCGCCGAGCCCGTCGAAAAGCCCGCGCTGGGATTTTTTTCCGTTCTCCCCATCCTTGACGAGGCCGATCACCGAAACAAGCCGCTCGCCGTCGCCGAGCCTGAAGAAGGCCTGGACGGGGTCGCCGAATCCGGTGGTCTGCTGTATGTCGTAGGCCTTCATGCCGTAGACCTTCCCCGCCGAGGTGAAAAAGAGGACCACGTCGCGCGTGTTCATCGGTATCCAGGAAAGCAGGCTGTCCCCCTCCTTGAAACGCAGCGTGAGGGGGTTGGCGACGCTTTTCATGCGGCGGACCCAGCCGTCCCGGGAAACTATGACGTTGGTCTCCTCGCTTTCTATAAAAGTCTCCGGGCGCCACTCAGGCTCCGCCGGAGCCGACGCCAGCATTTTCGTCCGCCGTTCGTCGCCGTACTCGCTTCGTATCTCGGCAAGCTCCTTGCGGACGAGCTTCCTAAGCTTCACCGGGCTTTTCAGGACGGATTCGATTATCTCCGCCTCGGCCGCCATCGAAGCCTTCTCCTTCCTGATTTTCGATATTTCGAGGCTCACCAGGGCGGCCAGCCGAAGATCGAGGATCGCGTTGGCCTGGGTGTCGTCGAACCCGAATTTGCGCTTAAGGCCCATCCTGGCCTCGTCGCGGGTCTTCGACTTGCGGATTATGGCGATGGCCGCGTCCAAGTCCTTGTAGACCTTCATCAGGGCCTGAAGGATATGCAGCCTGTCCCGAAGGATTCTCAGCTCGTAAGTCAGCCTATTTTCAGTTACTTCCAGCCTGAAATCGAGAAACGACCTTAACGCCTCCATCAAGGAGTGTCTCAAGGGTGTGGCGTCGGGCGTGAGGGCGGTCATGTTGACCGGAAAGTTAATCTGCAGGTCCGAATGTTTGTAGATATAGCTCATGACCTGGGCCGGGTCCACGTTCTGGCTTTTCGGCTCCAGGACTATCCTGATCTTCTCCGTGGATTCGTCGCGTATGTCCACTATCGCCGGCAGTTTCTTTGAGATGATATGTTCGGCGATCTTTTCTATCAGCCTGCTTTTGTTAACGGTGTAAGGGATCGACGTTATGACGATCAGCCACTTGCCGCGCTTCAGGTCCTCCTTGTTCCATTCGCCGCGGACTCTTATGGAGCCCTTGCCGGTCTCGTAAACGTCCAGAAGCTCCTTTTTGGAGGCGATGATCTGGCCTCCGGTGGGGAAGTCCGGCCCCTTTACGTGTTTCAGCAGGCCCCTGGTGTCGATCTTCGGGTCGTCGATCATCGCCGTGAGGGCGTTTATGACCTCGGTCAGGTTGTGCGGCGGTATGTTTGTGGCCAGCCCCACGGCGATCCCCGCCGCGCCGTTGACCAGCAGGTTCGGGAACCTCGCCGGCAGGAGCTTCGGCTCGATGTTCGTCTCGTCGTAAGTAGGGGCGAAATCGACCGTCTCCTTTTTCAGATCCCTCAAAAGCTCCCCGGCGATTCTGCTCAGCCTCGCCTCGGTATAGCGCATGGCCGCGGCTGAGTCGCCGTCGATATTGCCGAAGTTGCCCTGACCTTCCACCAGCGGGTAGCGCAGCGAAAAGTCCTGCGCCAGGCGGACCATGGTGTCGTAGACGGCCTGGTCGCCATGGGGATGGTATTTTCCGATCACGTCGCCGACGACGGCGGCGGATTTGCGGAACCGTGATTCGGCGTCGAGCTTCATCTGGCCCATGGCGTAGAGCACCCTGCGGTGGGCCGGCTTCAGCCCGTCGCGAACGTCCGGCAGGGCGCGCGACACGATGGTGGAAAGGGCATAAGCCAGAAACCGCGATTCAAGCTCCTCCTTGAGGATCGCCGCCGCTGTCTCGCCGCCGCCTTCCTTGCCTTTCCGGCCGAATTTAGCGCCCATGGTATGAATATATTTAAATCAGGATAAATAAACTGAAATCATTATACATATATCCAACCTTTATAGCCTACCGCCGCCATCGCCGTCAACAATCCTTTGGAGCTGTAAGTCCTTTACACCCGTCATGTTCGCCGCTAACATTCCAGAGTATGACGGATAAATCGAAAGTGGCGCTGGTGACCGGCGCGGCGAGAAGGCTGGGGCGCGCGATCGCCCTGAAACTTTCTGAAAACGGCTGGCGCGTGGCTGTTCATTACCGGAGCTCGGACAGAGAGGCCGCCTCCCTGGCCGAGAGGATCAACGCGGCCGGAGGCGAGGGGTCGGCGAAAACTTTCAAGGCCGATCTGAACAACATCTCCGAGTGTGTCAGGCTGCCGCACGAGGTCTGCGAAGCCTTCGGCAGGCTCGATCTTCTTGTGAACAACGCCTCGATATTCCAGAAAAGCGGAGTGGAACAGATTACCCCGGAGGCCATCGAGAGATATCATGCCACCCATGTCGTCGCCCCGGCGGCGCTATCCATGGAGGCTTCGAGGCGCCTCGGGGAGGCCGCGCCCGGCAGGATCGTGAACATTGTCGATGTCTACGCCAGCTACCCCAAAAAGGGCTACTTGCCCTACACGATATCCAAGGCCGGTCTGAAGGCGCTCACGAGGCAGCTTGCCGTGGAGCTCGCCCCGGACGTTCTGGTCAACGCCGTGGCGCCTGGGGCCATATTGGAGCCTTCCGGCGGCGCGGGGGAGGAGACGGTGAAGGCGATCGAGGCGCGGATACCTCTCGGCCGGTTCGGCTCGCCGGAGGATATCTCGAAGACGGTCTTGTTCCTTGCCCAGGCGGACTACATCACTGGCCAGACCGTTGTCGTGGATGGGGGACGGTCGCTCAACATATGAGGTTATTCAGGCGCAACCCCCTGCTTTTTCTATTTCTAGCCTCCTTCGCGGTCCTTTTCGGAAGCTTTCTCGGGCTGCTTGTGGCGATGTATCACGACCTGCCGAAGGTCCGCGGTCTGGAGGAGTATCGCCCCAACGTCGTCACAAGGATACTGGACAGCGACGACCGCAGGATCGCGGAGCTTTTCAGGGAAAAGAGGTTCTGGGTCTCTTACGACGACGTTCCACGAATTCTTGTAGACGCCGTCCTCGCCACGGAGGATGACGAGTTCTTCGAGCACAAGGGGATACGGTTCTTGAGCATCCTGCGCGCTCTTCTCGTGGACATCAGGATGGGCAGGATGGCCCAGGGCGGCTCCACCATCACCCAGCAGCTCGCCAAGCAGCTTTTCCTGACGCCGGAGAAGAACGTAATCAGGAAAATAAAGGAGGCGCTGCTGGCCATCCAGGTCGAGAAAAGATACACGAAAAGGGAGATACTGGAGCTTTACCTGAACCAAATATACCTCGGGGCCGGCGCTTATGGCGTCGAGGCCGCCGCGCAGGTTTACTTCGGCAAGTCAGTTAAAGACCTCGACCTCGCCGAGGCGGCGCTGATAGCGGGCCTTCCCCGCGCCCCCAGCCGCTATTCTCCCTTTGAAAACAAGCACCTGGCAAGGCAGCGCCGGGCGACGGTCTTGAGCAGGATGAGGGCCGAAGGTTACATAACGAAGGAGGCCGAGGCGAGAGCCGCCGCCGAGCCGATCCTCCTCAACAGGGAAATGCAGGAGCAGGCTGTCGCGGGGCATTTCGTGGAGATGGTCAGAAAATACCTGGAGGAGACCTACGGTACGGAGAGGGTGTACCGCGAGGGGCTTATTATCAGGACCACGCTCGATATGGACCTTCAGGCGTTCGCGGCCGAAGCGGTAAAAAAGGGCGCCGCCGCGGTGAACGAGCGGGTTCTCGCATCGGGGCTTGACTCCGGCGGCGGGCCCGTGGAGGCGGCGCTTGTCGCCATACGGCCGGAAGACGGCGCGATCCTGGCCCTGGTGGGAGGGACGGATTTTGAAAGGTCGAAGTTCAACAGGGCCGTACAGGCAAAGCGGCAGCCCGGCTCGGCCTTCAAGCCTTTCGTATACCTTGCCGCCCTGGAAAAAGGCTACTCCCCGGCGGACATAATCATAGACTCACCGGTCTCCTTCCCCAGGCCCGGCGGCGGAGGCGCCTGGAAACCCGTGAACTTCTCGAACAGGTTCTACGGTCCCGTGACCCTGAGGAAGGCGCTTGAAAATTCGTTGAACGTGGCGACGGTAAAGCTGCTCGACCGCGTGGGCCTGGACGCCGCGCTGGACGCCGCCTGGCGGGCGGGGATACGCTCGCCCCTGCCGGGCTACCTCTCTGTTGCCTTGGGCTCCGGGGAAGTTACGCCCCTGGAGCTGACCTCGGCCTACGCCACGCTCGCCAACCGGGGGTTGCGCGCGAAGCCGCGCTTTATCGTCTCTGTCACGAGCGCCGACGGTGAGATCCTGGAGGAAAACGATCCCGTCATCTCCGACGCCGTTCGGCCCGAGGAGGCGTATGTTCTCACCAACATGCTGAAAGGGGTGGTCGACAACGGGACAGGGAAGATCGCCGGAGCGCTCGACCGCCCTGTCGCCGCGAAGACCGGTACCACCAGCGGCTTCAAGGACGCCTGGTTCGCCGGATATACGCCCGGCCTCGCCGCGGGAGTCTGGGTCGGTTTCGACGATGGCCACCCGCTGGGAAGCGGTGAGACGGGGGGCCACACGGCCGGCCCCATCTGGGTGGATTTCATGTCCCGAGCGCTCAGGGACAGGCCGGTGGCGCATTTCAGGCCGCCGGAGAGGATAGCCGCCCGCCTGATAGACCGCGACTCCGGCAAGCTGGCCACCGCCATGTGCGAAAACACCATGATGGAGATATTCGTGGAGGGCACGGAGCCGGTGGAGTATTGCGGCCTGGAACGGACGGGCCGGGACAGGCTTTAGCGGGCCGGGAAAAAGCTTTCGGAGGCGCCGAGGCGCCTCTGACACACCGCCGCGCGAAAAGCCGCCGCGGGATTCTTCGGCGCCGCCTCAGAATGACAATCGAAAACGGTTTTTCACCTCTCGCAGGCCCGCGGGCGTCATTTTCCGGCGAGGATCTTTTTGAAAACCGCGGCGTTGGCGGGCGCGTGGGCGTTGTAGTCATTGTTGAAAAAGGCGTAAAGCTCCCGCCCGCGCAAAAGCGGCTTTATGCGCCCGGCCCAGCCTGAAAGCTCATCGCGGGAGTAGTTATACCGGTAAAGCTCCTTTCCCATGCCGTGAAACCGGAGGTACAGAAAATCCGCCGTGGGGATGATGTCGTCCGGCAGCGCTGGATGGCTCACGGAGACGAAGGCTGCCTCGTGACGCTCTAAGAGCTTGGCCGTCTCATCGTCCCACCAGCTTTCATGGCGGAACTCGACGGCGTGGCGGATTTTTTTCGGAAGGCCGGAGAGAAACTCATCGAGCCTGTCCGTGTCTCTTCCCAGCGATGGCGGCAGCTGCCACAGGATAACCTTCAGGCTCTTGAGCTGGAGGACGCGGTCAAGGAACTTTTTCAGCGGATCGGCGCAGTCCTTCAGCTTTTTCAGATGCGTCACCCTGCGAGGACCTTTTACGACGAGGTGGTATCCGGGGTCGAGCCTGCGGTTCCACGAGTCTATCATCCCCTGGAAGGGCGTCCTGTAGAAGGTGGCGTTCACCTCCACGGTGTCGAACCTCTCCGCGTAATAGGCGAGCCTGTCCGTCCCCTTCACGCCGGGAGGATAAAACTTCCCTGACCAGTCGTCATACGTCCAGCCCGACGTTCCCACGTGGATTTTCTTTGACGCCATCCGCGTTGTCCTCCCATGCCGCCGCGTTGCCCCTTGGTTGATTTTCTCATCATGGGCCTTGCTGGACAACGGATATCGCGGAGTCCGGAAATTCCTGCCGGCAAGGCCTCCGCCCGGCGCGGCGGCGTCATGAAAAAATATTGCCTCCTTTCATATCTTTTGTGTTTTTTTCTGTGTATACTTGTTAATAATTTTTGGGGAGGTCTCTCGGGGGCTTTTCTTTGGTGGGGCATGGGTCTTAGGAAAATCGGCGCCGTCGATCTCAGGGTCGGCATGACGGTGCGGGAGGTGGAGAGTTCCTGGCTTTTCTCCCCGCTGAAGAGCAAAAACTTCACCATCACCTCGAAAGAGGACATTCAGAAACTTCTCTCCTACGGCATAGAGAACGTCTATATAGACGAAAAGGACGCCGCGGCGCTGGAGGCGGAGCCGGAGAGCGCCGCCGTCTCTCCCGAGAAGACCTTCGCCGTTCCCGTCTCCGCGCTTTCCTACGGCGCTGACCTTGCGGTCGATATCTACCTTGCCCGGGATGACGGCAGCCTGAGCCTTGTGCTGAAAAAGGGCTCTTTTTACAGCTACGACGCCTGCGAGCTGATACAGTCCTCCGGCATAGAGGAAGTCCGCGTTCTGGAGAGCCAGAGGGAGGATTACGAGCGTTACAGGGCCGCCATGGCCCGGGAGCGGGAGAAGCTCTCCGGCGAGGGTTTCGAGGGGCGGTATCTCGATCCCGCCAACGTGGAGGAGCATTACCGCTTCATGGCGGAGTATTTTCCCATCAGCCATTTCGTCCTGGAGCCGGGTTCCTCCACGGGGTTCGACATCTTCATCCGGAGCGACGGCGCGATGAAAAAGGCGTTGGACGCGAACGGCCTCCTGAAGGAGGAGGCGCTGGCCTTCTGGCGGGAGATGGACGCGTACCTGGTGATCCACAACAGCGACAGGCTGGCGTACCGCGAATATATCGCCCGCCACGCGAAAGCGTCGAAAGACAGGGTTGTCAGGGCCTCCTACGTGCGCGAGACGGCGCGTCTGACGCTGGCCGACCTGGCGAGGGACCCCCGCTCCGAGAAGGTCGTGGGGGCGGTGAGGGATTCCGTGGAGGACATAATCGGGATAATACTCGACAACCCCAGCGCGTTTTACGCCCTGATGCGGGTGAACAGCCATGACTACTACACCTTCACCCATTCGGTGAACGTCGCCACGCTTTCCCTGGCGCTTGGGCTGGGGGCCGGGATGACCCGCCGTGACGGTCTGACGGAGCTGGGCCTTGGGGGGATGTTGCACGACATCGGGAAAAGCTTCATGGACCCCCGGCTGCTGAACAAGCCAGGCAGGCTGACCATCGACGAATACGAGGTGATAAAGGAGCACGTGCCGCGTGGATACGAGATGCTCATAAAATCTGACATCATCCCAGCCCTGTCGCTGGACACGGTCATACAGCACCACGAGCGGCTTTCCGGAACGGGCTACCCGAAGGGGCTCGACGGGCAAAACATAAACAGTTTCGGGAGGATCTGCGCCATAGCGGACGCCTATGACGCCCTCACCACGAAAAGGCCATACCGGGCCGCTCTCACCCCGTTTGCCGCCCTGAACCTGATGTCCGCCGACAGGGAAGGGTTCGACCGGGGCTTTTTCGCTCTTCTCGTAAAGCTCCTCCACAAGCAGCAGGCCCCCGGCTCCGGAGATGGGTGAAGCATGCGCCAAGGGATGGTTGGACGGGGTTTGTGGACCCGCGGGCGTGGGGCCTGTTCCTTGTTGTCCTTCAGATGATATGGTAGCGGAGGAGGGACTCGAACCCCCGACGCAGCGGATATGAGCCGCTTGCTCTAACCACCTGAGCTACTCCGCCCCTGGTCAGGCTTGCCGCCTTTTTCTGTTTTTTCACGAGGCCCGGCGCCATCGGCGTCCAGCGTGACGTCCCTCGTGAACTCCCGGCAGTGAAGCTCGGAAGACTCATACCGGAACTTCAACGCGCATGTGGCTCGCCAGGCGCACACGGCGCATTCTGTCAAGGACATCGAATTTTCAAAAATGGCGGGGCCGACGAGACTCGAACTCGCGACCTCCGGCGTGACAGGCCGGCGTTCTAACCAACTGAACTACGACCCCGCAAAAGACTAAAATTATATGCGCGCCCCTGTGCGCTGTCAATTCAATTTTATCATATCGGGGCTCGTCGAAACGCTCCCGCGCGGCTTCGGAGCCGATGAGCTCCCCGAGGCCGAAGGCCCGAAAGACCTCGCCTTTTGGAAAAAAATCAAACAGGCCCACTGTCCGTTCCGTGGTCTCCTTCCTTGATTCCCGGATAAAGTTGGTGGAGCGCGAGCCAGGGATAGCAAGACATGGTCATCAACAAAAACATGCTCCCCCTCAACGGGGGAGGATTAAGGTGGGGGTGATGTTAATTATACCCCCTCCCCTTGATCCCCTCCCGCCGGGGGAGGGGATAATAGAAACGCATATCCGGGAATCAGGGGGTCTCCTTGCCTTCACGCCCTTAATGGTTTAAACTGTGGCGCGGGTGTAAATTATTGTAACTATAGCGTGTTATGCGTGATGAGCGGGGCCGGCCCCTGATCTTCGGGGAGGTTTTGTACGACGTTTTTCACGACGGCGCCGCCGTGCTGGGGGGGGCTCCTTTCAACGTGGCCTGGAATCTGCGCGGTTTCGGGCTGGATCCTCTTTTCATCAGCCGGGTGGGGGACGACGGGCGCGGCCGGGGTGTGCTTGAGTCCATGGCCGCCTGGGGCCTGGACACGGACGGCGTCCAGGTGGACCCGGAGCGCGCCACGGGGGTCGTGGAGGTCTCCCTGGAGGGGGGGCAGCCGAGTTTCAACATTCATCCCGGCCGGGCCTGGGATTTCATAGAGAGCGGCGCGTCGCTTGAAGCCGCGGCCGGAGGCGATTTCTCCATCCTGTACCACGGAACGCTCATAGCCCGGTCGGAAACGTCCAGGCGGACCCTGGCGTCGTTGAGGGAGGCGGTCAGCGCGCCGGTTTTCGTGGACGTGAACCTGCGTCCGCCCTGGTGGACACAACAGAGCGTCCATGCCTCCCTCGACGGGGCCGCGTGGGCCAAGCTCAACCACGACGAGCTTTTTGAGTTGTCCCGCTCCGCGGGACATTCCACGGCCGGGGCGCCCGGCGCGGCGGAGTGGCTTCTGGGCGAGTTCGGCCTAGACGGGCTCGTCGTCACCATGGGCGCCGAAGGCGCGATGATGCTCACCCGGGGCGGAGATGTGTATCGGCAAAGTCCACATGACGTTGAGAACGTGGTGGACACCGTCGGCGCCGGTGACGCTTTCAGCGCCGTTGTCATGCTTGGTCTTGCCGGGGGTTGGTCCGTGGAGTTGACGCTTGCGCGCGCCGTGGCCTTCGCCTCGGACGTTTGCGGGATGCGCGGCGCCACCACCCGTGATAGGGGAATCTACGAGGCGCGCGCCGCCCAGTGGGGGATTTCGGTTTGAAAAAGGAGAGGGGCCTTTACATTGCGCTGATAAACGCCCATGGCCTTCTGCGCGGCGACAGGCTGGAGCTTGGCCGCGACGCGGACACGGGGGGGCAGACGAAATACGTCGTGGAGCTTGCCCGCGCCCTCATAAAACATCCCGGCGTGGAAAAGGTGGACATCCTGACGAGGCTCATCGTGGACGAGAAGGTAAGCTCCGACTACGCCAAGCTCGTGGAGGAGATGGCCCCCGGCCTGAACATCATAAGGATACCCTTCGGCCCGCGCCGGTACCTGCGCAAGGAGGCTCTATGGCCCTACATGGACAACTTCGCCGACACCATCCTGAAATACTGGCGCAGCATAGGCCGGGAGCCGGACCTGATCCACAGCCACTACGCCGACGCGGGCTATGTAGGCGCAAGGCTGGCCGGGGCGCTCGGCATCCCTCTCGCCCACACGGGTCATTCCCTGGGCAGGGAGAAGAAGCGCCGCCTTCTGAGGCATGGGATAAAGATAGAAAAAATCCAGAGCGACCTTCACATCGGCCGCAGGATCGAGGCCGAGGAGACGGCGCTGGACTACGCCTCCTTCGTTGTCGCCAGCACGAGGCAGGAGGTGGAGGAGCAGTACAGCCTGTACGACAACTACCACCCCGAGCGCATGGTGGTCATCCCCCCCGGGGTCGACCTGAGCCGTTTCAGCCCGCCGCCCGCGAAGACGCCGCTCGAGAAGGTGAATTTTTACGGCGAACTGGCAAAGTTCGTCAGGGAGCCGGGCAAGCCGCTGGTCCTGACCCTCTCCCGCGCCGACATGAGAAAGAACGTGGCCACCCTCATCAGGGCCTACGGCGAGAACGAGACGCTGCGCGAGAAGGCCAACCTCATGCTGGTAGTGGGCAGCCGCGAAGACATAAAGACGATGGACAAGGGCGCCAGGGACGTCCTGTACGAGATGCTGGCGCTTATAGATTATTACGACCTGTACGGGAAGGTGGCCTATCCGAAAAAGCATACTGCCGAGGATGCGCCGGACATCTACCGGCTGGCGGCGAGGACCCGCGGTGTGTTCGTGAACCCGGCCCTGACGGAGCCTTTCGGGCTGACCCTGATAGAGGCCGCCGCAAGCGGACTGCCCATCGTGGCCACGGAGGACGGCGGGCCCCGTGATATCGTGTCGCACTGTAAAAACGGCCTGCTCGTGGACCCGACGGACAAGGAGCGGATGGGGGAGGCGATACTGGAGGTCATAAGCGATGGGAAAAAGTGGCGCCGCTGGTCCAAAAGCGGCCTGGATGGCGCGAGTAAACATTTCTCATGGGATAGCCACATCGAAAAATACATGGAAGCCGTCGAAAAGCAGATAGGGGAGCACAGGAGAAAGCAGACCCGCCCCATCGTCAAAAGCCGGCTCATCACCGCCGATCGCGTTCTCGTGACCGGGCTTGACGGGATATTGATGGAGGACGAGGAGGGGCTTGAACGGCTCCTGGAGATACTGGACGAGGCGGCCGGGGCCGTGGCGCTGGCCGTGGTCACGGGCCGGGGGCTGGACATGACGCTGGAGGCGTTGAATGAACTGGGCGCCCCCACGCCGAACATCCTGATAACGTCGGCGGGAAGCGAGATATACTACGGCCCGAACCTCGTGGAGGACTACGGCTGGCGCAGACATATAGAGTATCGCTGGCGGCCGGACAAGATAAGAGAGGCGCTGGGCGAGCTGCCGGGCCTGACGCTCCAGCCGGAGTGGGGGCAGGGCAGGATGAAGATAAGCTACTATACCGACGCGGACGAGGCCCCGAAGACGCGCGAGATAATCCGGCGGCTGCGGAAGACCGGCCTGAGCGCCAACGTCGTCCTGTCTCACGGGTCCTTCCTGGACGTTCTTCCCATGCGCGCCAGCAAGAGCCTTGCGCTCAGGTACCTTGCCGTGAAATGGGGGATCCCGATAGAGAGGTTCCTGGTCGCCGGGGTGTCCGCCGCGGAGGAGGACATGCTCCTGGGGGACACGCTTGGCGTCGTGGTGGGGAACCATGACCAGGAGCTCAACAAGTTGAGGCACAGGCCGCGGGTCTATTTCGCCGAGGGCCGGGGGGCCTGGGGTATCATAGAGGCGATGGAGCGATACGACTTTTTCGGAGAAATCCGCGCGGAGGCGAAGGTGGAGACTCAGGGATGAGGGAAAGGCTCACCGACTATCTTCAAAGCGCCAGGGACGACGCCTACGCCCTGTTCCGCGCGTACATGGGCAAGGGCAAGCCTTTTCTGCTGCGCTCGGAGGTCTGGGAGGAGTTCCAGGATTTTGTCTCGCGGGACGGCAGGACGCACATGAGCGAATCCCCCCTGGCGGAGGCCCTGTACGCCACCCAGGAGGCGGCCCTGGAGCAGCCATGGATGTATCTTGCGATACGCCCCAGGGTGGCGCGGTGGGAATACGTCCGCGTCCACACGGAGGCGTTGAGGGTGGAGGAGGCGCCCGTCGAGGATTTCCTCAAGTTCAAAGAACGCCTCGTGAACGGCGGCGACGCGGCGCCTGACTGGACCCTGGAGATAGACCTGGCCCCGTTCAACAGGGGGTTCCCGAAGCTGAGGGAGTCGCGCTCGATCGGGCGGGGGGTCGAATTCCTGAACCGGAAGCTTTCCAGCCAGCTTTTTGATGAATCGGGCAGGGGGTACGGCGGCCTGCTGGGCTTTCTGCGGATGCACCAGTTCCAGGGCTCCCAGTTGATGCTGAACCAGCGGATAACGGATGTCCACGAGCTGCGCCAGGCCCTGCGCATGGCGGACGACTACCTGGGGAGCCTTCCGCAGGACGCGGGATGGGAGGAGGCCGGCTCCAGGATGCAGCAGTTGGGATTCGAGATCGGTTGGGGCAGGACGGCGGCCAGGATGCGGGACACCCTGGGCCTGCTGATGGACATCCTGGAGGCGCCGGAGCCGTCCACGCTGGAGCGGTTCCTGGGGCGGATACCGATGATATTCAGCATCGTGATCCTCTCCCCGCACGGTTTTTTCGGCCAGTCAAACGTTTTGGGGCTCCCGGACACCGGCGGCCAGGTGGTCTATATCCTCGACCAGGTGCGAGCCCTGGAAAAGGAGATGCGCCGGAGGCTCTTCGAGCAGGGGATAGATTACGACCCGCGCATCCTCGTCGTCTCCCGGCTTATCCCGGAGGCCCGCGGCACCACCTGCGACCAGCGCATGGAGAGCATCATCGGCACGGCGAACGCCAAGATACTCAGGGTCCCCTTCAGGAACGAGATGGGGGAAATCGTTCCCCACTGGATATCCCGCTTCGAGGTGTGGCCGTACCTGGAGCGGTTCGCCGCGGAGGTGGAGAAGGAGGCGGCCTCGGAGCTTCTCACCAGGCCGGACCTGATAATCGGCAACTACTCCGACGGGGCGCTGGCCGCCTCGCTCATCGCCGGTCGGCTCAACGTCACCCAGTGCAACATAGCCCACGCCCTGGAGAAGGCGAAATACCTGATGTCCGACCTTTACTGGAAGGACAACGAGGACAGGTACCATTTCTCCTGCCAGTTCACGGCGGACCTGATCTCCATGAACACCGCCGACTTCATAATCACCAGCACGTACCAGGAGATAGCCGGGAGGGTGGACAGCGTCGGCCAGTACGAAAGCTACTCGTCGTTCACCATGCCGGGCCTTTACAGGGTAGTCAGCGGCGTGGATATGTTCGACCCGAAGTTCAACATCGTCTCGCCCGGGGCGGACTCGGAGGTTTATTTTCCCTACACCGAGGGGGAAAGAAGGCTCACCGGCCTGCGCTCCGAGCTCGACGATCTCGTGTTCGGCGGCCAGAGGGAGAGCGTCCGCGGAGAGCTGAAGAACAAGGACAAGCCGGTGCTGTTCACCATATCCCGGCTCGACTACATAAAGAACATCGCCGGGCTCGTGGAGTGGTTCGCCCGCTCGACGAGACTGCGAAACCTCGCGAACCTGGTGATAGTGGCGGGATACACGGACCCCGCCGCCTCGGATGACCGGGAGGAGATCGAGCAGATACACAAGACCCACGCGCTGATGGACGAACATCGTCTCGACGGGCAGGCAAGGTGGATCGGCGCCCAGCTGGACAAGAACATGGCAGGCGAGCTTTACCGCCATCTTGCCGACCGGCGCGGCGTCTTCGTCCAGCCTGCCCTGTTCGAGGCGTTCGGGCTCACCGTCATCGAGGCGATGACCTCCGGTCTGCCCACCTTCGCCACCTGCTACGGCGGCCCGATGGAGATAATAGAGCACGGCGTGTCCGGTTTTCACATAGACCCCAACCACGGAGACGAGACAACGGAGATGATCGCGGATTTCCTGGAAAAATGCCAGGACGACCCAGGGTACTGGGAGAAGATATCCGAAGGCGGCATGGAGAGGGTGAAAAAACGCTACACCTGGGACCTCTACGCGGAGAGGATGATGACCCTGTCGCGGGTGTACGGCTTCTGGAAACATGTCACCAACCTGGAGCGCGACGAGACGAGGCGCTACCTGGAGATGCTCTACGGGCTGGAATACCGCCGCCTGGCCGAGACCGTTCCGCGTTGACCCGGCGCCCCAGCCGGGGCAGGGAAGGGGGTTACCTGAGGGCGGCTTTGCCTTCGCTCCCGGTTGTCACGGTCTGCAGGATCTTTTCGAGATCTTCCGATAGCGTCTCCGTCAGCCGGTCCAGGCCCGTCCTGTTGGCGGCGCTTATGGGTATGGCGTTGTGGCGCCGGGCCAGGTTGCGGACGATGTCCTGGTCGGCGAGGTCGGTCTTGTTGAAGACGAGCCTGCGGGGAATCCTCTCCAGGCCGAGGCGGCCGAGGACGCTCTCCACGGTCTTCATCTGCTCCTCGAAGTCGGGGTCGGATATGTCCACCATGTGCAACAGCAGATCGGCGTCGCGAAGCTCCTCCAGCGTGGAGCGGAAGGCGTCCAGCAGGTCTTCCGGCAGGTCGCGGATGAACCCGACGGTGTCCGACATCACCACCTCCATGTTCCTGGGGAACCTTATTCGCCTCGACATCGGGTCCAGCGTCGCGAAGAGCTTGTCCTCCACCAAGGCGGCGCTTTTGGTTATGGCGTTCAGCAGGGTGGACTTGCCCGCGTTTGTGTAGCCTATCACCGCCACCTGGGGAACGCCCGATCTTTTGCGGCGGCCTCTTCGCTGCTCGCGGCCGTGCCCGAGCCTCTCCAGCCGTTCACGGGTTTTGCTGATCCTGTCCTTGATCCTCCTGCGGGAGACCTCCATGGCCGTCTCGCCGGGGCCGCGCATTCCGATGCCGCCGCGTATGCGCGAGAGCGCGTCGTCTTTCAGCCCCAGCCTGGGGAGGGTGTACTTCAGCCTGGCGAGCTCCACCCGCAGCTTGCCGTCTTTCGAGCCCGCCCTCTTCGCGAAGATGCGCAGGATCAGCTGCGTTCTGTCGAGTATCGGCAGGTCCGTGAGGTCTCCTATCCACCTTGCCTGGGCGGGGGAGAGCTCCTGGTCGAAGAGGATCATGTCCGCGTTCCGGGCCAGTGACCTTATCACCAGGTCCCTCATCCTTCCCGACCCCAGCAGGCTCCTCGGGTGGGGCGTTCCGCGGTATATGACCTTCTCCACGGCATCTATCCTTTCCGTCCTGGCAAGCTCGGAAAGCTCCTGCATTCTCCTTTCCGCGTCGTTTTCCTTCAGCTCTGAGACATGGACCAGGACGGCCCGGAGGGCGCCCTTTTCCACGCGGCGAGTGTCCGCGCGGGAAAACTCATCCTCCAGCCCCTTGATGAACTCGCCGAAATTAAAGTCGACGCTGGAGAAATTTTCGGGCTCCTCGAGCCGCCAGGGCTCCTGGTCCGTCCTGGCCGGGTCCAGGCTTGCGATGTAGGCTGTAAGAGGGCGGCCTTCGCCGTCGGCGCCGACGGCCATGACAAGGTCCAGCCGCAGCATGGCAAGGTCCGCCAGGTCGTCGCGGGAGAGGGGTTCGTCCTTTAAATGGGTATGGACCAGGCGCAGCCCCTTCAGTCTTCCCGGGCCTGTCCGGTAACGGCTCAGGTTCGGAATCACGATCTCGGCGGGGGTTCCCGCGATGATGTATTCCACCCTGCCGCGGCGGTCTATCAGGACGCCGATCTGGCGGCCGGTCTCCCGGGATATCTTGCAGAGCGTCCCGGCAAGCTCCGGGGTGATTATCGCGCCGGGAGGGACTCTCCTTCTGTATATTCTCTCCATCGCGCGCAGCTGCGAGGGCTTGAGGCCCGTCGTGTTCCCTTCTACGGTCCTGATATAAGACCTCCTTGCCTCAAAAAGACTCTATCACCAGCGAGACGATGGACTCCGCCGCCCGCTGCGCCGCGGTCTCTATGGCGTCAAACCGCAAACTCTCGGACGCGGTTATCGAGGGGTTTACCTCGTAGCGCCAGTTCGTGTTCATCCGCTGGCTCGTGATCGTCTCTCCGTTCGATTTGTCTATGTGGGTGATCCTTATCGCCAGGGTGACCATGTACTCGGTGACGTTGTTTTCCGCGTCGTAGGCCAGGGGCCTCAGGTTGTATCCGAGGATAACCCCGGCAAGCACCGAGTCCGCCGCCGCGCTGTCATCCACCTTCAGCCTGCCGTCCTTTATGAACTCCTCTTTCACGACGGCGGTGATGATGGTGTCCAGGTCCGGCTCGCCGGTCTTGTTCTCGAACAGGGGTATGGAGACCGTTTCTATGCCGGGGGGCAGGGAGCTGCCAGTGCCGACGAGGGCGTAACCGCATCCGGCCGCGAAGGGCAGGAGCAAAAAGAACAGGGCCAGCCTTCCCGTCAAGGGGAACCTCCATGCGTTCTCATACTTTCAATATAACATACCGCCGGGCGCGCCGCGCCGCCGCCTTGTGTTATACTCGGCCCCGGAGGAGAGCCTAATTATGAAGATTCTGGTTGTCGGAGCCGGAGGCGTCGGCGGCTACTACGGCGCCATGCTCGCCCGCGCCGGGAGCGAGGTCTTTTTCATCGCCCGAGGTCTCCATCTGGACGCGATGCGCGAAAGCGGCCTTACCGTGGAGAGTGTCAACGGCGATTTCAACGTGAAAGTCAAAGCCGGGCAGCGGGCCGATGACTTCGGCGTGGCGGACGTCGTCCTCGTCTGCGTCAAATCCTACGACACCGAAAAAACCCTCGGCCTGTACCGGGACAACACCGGGCCGGAGACGGTGATCGTCTCCCTGCAGAACGGGATAGACAACGAAAAGATCATAGCCGACGAGTACGGCCGGGACAGGGTCCTGGGCGGGATCGCTTTCATAGGAACGAGGGTCCTGGCTCCGGGTGTCATAAAGCACACCGCCTATGGACATATCGCCCTGGGGGAGTTCAACGAGCCTGCGTCTGAGAAGGCGGGGCGGCTTTGCCGCGTCTTCGAGGACGCCGGCGTGAAATGCCGCGTCTCGGACGATATCTGGCGCGACCTGCTGGGGAAGATGGTCTGGAACGTTGGGTTCAACGCGATGTGCGCCATCCTGGACTGCTCCGCCGGAGAAGCCGCCGGGTTCGAGGACACACGGGCCACCGTCAAAGAGGCCATGCTGGAGTGGATCCACGTGACGCGGGCGATGGGCTCGCCCCTGGACTTCGGCCTGGCGGACAAGAACATCGAGGTCACCCTCAAGGGGGGCGAGGTGATCCCCTCCATGCTCCATGACAGGCGAGTGGGCCGCCTGATGGAGATAGACACATTCAACGGCAAAGTCGTGGAGCTGGGGGGGAAGACGGGGGTCGAGACGCCGGTGAACCGGGCTATCACCGGCATGATCCGCTTCTTCAACAGCCGCCGCCCAGGCGCGGCCTGACGCCGAAGGCGCGCTGAAGCCCCGCGGCCTACTTTTTGACCAGCCGGATCAAAGCGTCACAACCGCAGACCTGCGTCTGGTTCGTGGAGATATATCCCGTGTCGTTGGACGACAGGGTCACGCTGAACTCGTCTACCCTGGTACAGTCGCCTCCCTCGAAGGTCGTGGTAATCCTGCCGCTCATGACCTTCGAGGAACTGTCGAAAGTCCCCTCGATGCGTATGCTCATCGGCGTGCCGTTGTAGTCCGTGCCGGAGCCGGAGCCTGTGAACCGCCCCCCGGAACTCTCGTTTATGTTCAGCGTTACCTTCGCCGCGTCGGAGCTTTGGGAAGAGCATCGCAGGTACATGTCCCACGTCCCGGTGACGTCCTTGGGGGCGCCTCCGCCGTCATCGCCTCCTCCGCCTCCTCCTCCGCTGGAGCTTCCCGCTACGGCGACGGCCGTCAGGGCGGCTCCGCCCCCGATGGCCGCGACGGTCGTCCCGCTCATCCCGGCCACGAGCGCCGTATCCTTGGAGGCCGCCGCGGCGCTCTCGCCGCCGGCCGCCGCGCCGCCGCGGCTTCGAAAGATGAGCTGTTCAAGCGACTTGAGCAGCTCCGGCTCGATCACGAAAGGGGCCACCGGCGCAAGGCCAGCGACAACCTTTGTCCCCATCCCCGGCGGCAGGGTGATTCTTGTCTTGCTCGGGTCGCGCCCCTCGACGAAGATGTCCCCGCCGTTCGCCTCGCTCGTGTTGTAGACGTTGGTCGTGTCGTCCTTCGTCTCCACGACGTACTCCGTGCCAGCCACGCCGGAGATCGCCGCGCGGGTGTGTATCTCGAACTTCGACTCCTTACCGGAAAGTTTCGTGACGTAGGACTTCACCCGGCCAAGCTCGAGGCCGAACACCGACGAGGAGGCCTCGCCGCTTCGCGACAGGGACCGGATCAAAAGCTCCGTGTCGTTGTCCACGAGCATCAGGTCACCCGTGTCGAAAGATATCTCGACTATTCCGTCCGCCCCCGTGGACACGCGGTCGCCCTCCCGGAAGGGCGTCTTGACCTCCACGGGATACGTCTTTTCGTCGTCTACGGAGACGTAACTCGCCGCCCCCTCGACATGGACGGCCTCCGCTGCTATGGAGGATTCCTGGGCGTGTGAATAGCCGCCAGCGATCAACAGGGAAGCTATCGTAAAAGCGGTTGTGAACGAACGGAAAAGACGAGGGGCCATCATGGAAACCTTTCCTGCGCGGTTCATGGACAGCAGATTTTCACAATAAACCCGGCGTCGAGTCAAGAAAATATCGCAACCCTGCATGTCCGCATGACAGCGGGATCTTTTGGGAACGAAACGGTTACCGCGCTCGAAGCCGCCGCCGGGGTCTTCATAATCCCTTGACGCGCCCTGACGCAAGCTGTAAAACTATCCTCGCGCGGGCGCGGAGGCCGCGTTGATTATCCCGCTTGAACGATCAGAGATCACGTGACCTTTTATACAAGATTCATACTCGCGCTCATGGCGGCCGCCTCCTTCTCCGCTTGCGCCCTTCCGGGGACTCTGGAAAAATGGCTCCCGCGGCAAGAACCCGCGCAAAAGACGGAGGAGCGGGAAGCGGACAGCGAAGAGCCCGTTGTCTCTGATATACAAACAGTTCGGCGCGGCGCCGGGACCGTGGTGCGCATAAAAGCCACGGCGCCTTTCGAATACATCTCCTACAAGCTCGAGAACCCCCGCAGGATCGCCGTCGAGATACCCGGAGGGAGCAGCTACGAGGACGGGGCCATCATCCCCGTGGGGGGAGACCTTGTGGAGAAAATACACGTTATCGACTTCAGGGAGGCCGGCGCTGTCCGGCTGGAGATATGGCTTCTCCAGGGTGTTGATTACGAGACTTCCATGGAAGACGCCTCCCTGGCCGTCGTTATCCGGCCGAGGGAGGACCCGGAGCTCGCCGCCGCCAGGGCGAGGATCGAAGAGCAGAAAAACATGATAATATCTCTTGAAAAAAAGGCCGCGGCCATGGAAGGGAAGCTTGAAAATCTCAGGGAGGAAGCGGCCGGTCTTGAGGCCAGGGCCGCCATCCTGGAGCGAGAGAACGAGCTTTTGAAAAAAGAGCTGGACAGCTTTTCAGAGAACGCCGCCGAGACCGGGGCGGACGGGGCGCGGGACGCCGAAGAACAGGTCAAAAAAACCGTCCGGGGGTGGCTTGCGGCATGGCGGGAGAAGGTTTTTGAAAAGTACGGCTCATATTACGCGGAAACCTTCTCGCACGATGGCGCCGGGCTCGGCGCCTGGCTTGAGCGAAAGCGCCGGACCTTCAGCACGGCCGGAAGTATCAGCGTTGAAGTGGAAGGGCTTCGCGTGTCCGTCGGCGGCGGCGTGGCGGAGGTGAGCTTCATGCAGCGTTACAGCTCCGAAACGTACAGCGACGAGGGGATAAAAAAGCTGACGATGATCTGGACGGATGAAGGCTGGAGGATAGAGTCCGAGGAGTGGAGGCCGGCGCCATGAGCGTTCTGTACGTTGAGGGCTCGCGTCCGTTGCGCAGGCTTTTTTACAAGATCAGGGTGGAGGCCGAGACGCGCCGGGCCAACATGGCGGTGGAACGGGCGTTCGACCTTGGCGGAGGTTTTCTGACCCGCAGGCCCGGCCTTGCCGCCGCGCTGGGGGCGGCGCTGGTTCTCGCCTTTTCCATAATAAGCTACGCCGTGACGTACCCCCCGCCCGCCGAGGTGGGGATATCCGGCGGCATGGCCCCCCCCGCCGTCCAGGACAGGCGCGAGCCGGCCCCAGCCCCGGAAGTCTCTTCCATGAAAGACACCGCCGCTTCGCCGGAGGCGGAGGACGGAGGGGAGGGCGAAAACCTGGCAGCCGCGCTTGAGCCCGCGCCTGCGCCGTTTGAAGACCCGGTTATCGATTTTTCAAGTCTGCCGAAACCGGCTTACTCCCTTCCGGCTCCGAACAGCGAGGCGCCCTTCGTCTTGCTGGTGGATAAATCCCGCAAACGTCTTTTCGTCCTGGAGGACGGGGGCGGCTATTACAGTATAGTGAAACGCTACGACGCCGCCCTGGGCGAGAAGAGGGGGGACAAGCAAAAAAGCGGCGACAGGAAGACCCCCGAGGGGCTCTACCACGTGGTGGGGATAAAAAAGGACAGCGAGCTTCCCGCCGAGTACGGCCCCGGGGCTTTCGTGCTCGACTATCCGAACGATCTGGACGCGGCCTTGAGCAAAACCGGGGACGGGATATGGATACACGGCTCCGGGCTGGGGGAGCGAGTGGCAAAGACAAAAGGATGCGTGGAGATAAACGATTTTGACATCGTGGACCTCGACCGGTTCACCGATGTGGGCACGCCGGTCTATATCTTCCCCGAAGGGTTCGAGACGCCGATAATGGACGGCAGGATCAGCAAACGGGTGGTCAGCGCGGAGGTTCTTTACGGTGTCAAGGAGCTTGTGGCCCGCTCCGGGGAGAAGCCGGACGCCGTGTCCGCGGCGCTGGCGAGCCTCGCTGGGGGGTCGTAAACGGCCGATCCGGCCCGGCCCCGCGCCCGGGCTCGTCCCCCTATCCCCAAAACAGCTCGTCGAGCTCTTTTTCGAACTTCTCCCGGTTGAATCTGTTCCCGTCCATGTATCTGCCCCCGTATTCGAGGGTCGGGACAACCCGCTTGCCCCTGGCGGCGATTATCGTATCCACCGCCTCGGGGGTCTCGTCGATGTCAACGAGATTGTAGTCCAGCCCGCGCTCGTCCAGGACCCTTTTGGCCGCCGCGCAGTCGGGACACCAGGACGCTGTGTAAAAGTTCAATACAGTCATCGAAATCCTCTCCTCATCTTGCCCACGCCTCTCGTGGTAGCCGAAACTATATGATAAATATAACGTTATCCCGCCGCCCGCGTCAATCCGAAAAAATGAATCCTCTCCACGGCGGCGGCATCACATAAGCAGAAAGAGAGGTGATGATTATGAAAAGCAAGACCATGAAGCGTTCGCGCAAGACGGCCAAGTCCGAACCCGCGAACCTGGTTTTTTACGACGCCAGGGCGGAGCGGCAGGTCAGGTGTTATCACTGCGGCGGCGCTCTCAAGACAGCCGAGGAGGGCGCGAAGTGCGTCATGTGCGGCCGTTACGCCGAGCACAGGTGTGATAATTGTATCTATCACGAGGGCGGAAAGGTGGCTGCGTGACGACGTGAGGCGTGATTTTCGCGCCCAGGCTGAGAAGAAGGCCCCTTTGTGATGAAGGGGCCTTTTCTCATGCCGTCTTCTGGCCCGAGGGGAGGAGGATAGCCTTGAGTTTCCCGATCGCCCTGGCGCGGTGGCTGATCCTGTTTTTCACTTCCAGGGGAAGCTGGGCCATCGTCTTCCCATATTCCGGCACATAGAAGACAGGGTCGTAGCCGAATCCGCCGGACCCCTTCTGCCTGTCGTGGATCACGCCCTCGCAGGTTCCGGTGATGACCGTCTCCGTGGAGCTTTCCGGGTCCACCATGGCCAGGACGCAGACGTAGCGCGCGGACCGGTCGCTGGCGCCGTTGAGCCTTTCGAGGATTTCCGCGTTCACTTCGGAGTAGGGCCTGTCGCCCGCGTACCGGGCCGACTTCACCCCGAGCTCGCCCGGCATGGCGGCTATTTCTATCCCCGAGTCGTCGGCCACCGCGGGTCTTCTGAACCGTCTGGCGATGGCGCGCGCCTTGAGCAGGGCGTTCTCCTCGTATGTGCTCCCTGTCTCCTCCACGTCGAAGGAGCCGGGCAGGTCATTGAGCGATACGAATTTTACGTCGGTCCCCTCGAAGGCGTGGTTGAACTCCCTGAGCTTGCCCTCGTTGCGCGTGGCCAATATATATTTTCTCGTCATCCCTTAAAAACTCCGGGTAAGGGCAAAAAAACGCCAGCACGCGAAGACTTCCGGCATGCTGGCGATACCTTCTATCTATCTATGTCCGAGGCCGCTCCCGCTTACTCGCCCTCGCCCGTGGCGGCGCGATGGAGCTTGACCTCGACCTTCTCCTCCAGGCCCTGGTAATACTCCCTGAGTATCTCCAGCACCTCGGGTCTTGAGAACTCCCTGGGTATCTCGCCGCCTTCAGAGAGGGTCTTGCGGAGAACTGTGCCGGAAAGCAGCAGCCGGTCATCCTTGCCGTGCGGGCAGGTGCGCATGGAGGCCATCCCGTCGCACTTGTAGCAATAGAACGTCCAGTCGATCTTCAGCGGCTGAAGCTCCAGCGACCCCTTCGGTATCTCGTCGAATATCCGGTGGGCGTCGAAGGGGCCGTAATAGTCCCCCACGCCCGCGTGGTCGCGCCCGACTATCAGGTGCGAGCAGCCGAAGTTCTGCCGGAACACGGCGTGCAGCAGCGCCTCGCGGGGCCCGGCGTACCTCATCTCCATCGGGTATCCGGCCTGTATGGCTGTGTTCTCAACGAAATAGTTGTCCACCAGCGTGTTGATCGCCCTGACCCGGACATCCGCGGGAATATCCCCCGGCTTGAGCTTGCCGACGAGTTGGTGGATCAGCAGCCCGTCGGTCACCTCGATGGCTATCTTGGCCAGGTACTCGTGGGAGCGGTGCATCGGGTTGCGAAGTTGCAGAGCGGCGACGGTGCTCCAGCCGCGTCTTTCGAACTCGGCGCGGGTCTCGGCGGGGCGCATGTAGATGTCCTTGTAGGTTTTCGGGTAATGCCCCTCGGAGAAGACCTTCACCGGCCCCGCCAGGTTCACCTCTCCCTGCGCCATCACCTTCGCCACGCCGGGGTGCTCCTCGTCGGTGGTTTTGAACACGCTCATGCATTCGTGGGCCTTGTTGATCTGGTACCTTTCGGTGATGGTCATGGCGCCCATGATCTCGCCCGTCTCGCCGTCTACCAGGGCGGCCTTCTGGCCCTCCTTGAGCCCGTCGGCCTGCTCGGCCGTGGCGGAAAGGGTGATGGGGATCGGCCAGAAAAGGCCCGAGGTGGTCTTGTATCCGTCGCAGACACCCTCCCAGTCGCCCTTGGCCATGAAGCCCTCCAGCGGGGTGAACGCGCCCATGCCCAGCATGATGAGGTCCGACGTCTCCCGAGAGGTCATCGTCACCTTCGGATACTCCTTCGCCCTGGCCAGTTCCTCCTTGAGCTCCTCGCCCTCGAGCAGGAGCGGCTTCAGCGGCCCTCCACCATGCGGGTTAACCAGTTTGCCCATGGCTCTAAAACCTCCCCCGATAAGATTTTCTTATGTTCACGACGCCTTCCGCTCCCTCTCGCGCTCCACGGTCTTCGCGTAGGTAAGCGCCACGAATCGGTAGAAAAAGTGGGCGAACTTCGAGAAGGGAGCGTAGACGAGCAGGCTGAAAACGAAAACGAGATGAACGTAGTACACCCCGAACGAAAGCAGGGCCGCGCCGGCCAGGCGAAAAATCTCCGCCAGGACTCCGGTTATGATCGTGATGTAGAGTATCCAGATGAAGTTGCGGTCGTAGAACCCAGTGACGCCCGCGTCCTCCGACGAGGGGCCGAACCGGCGCGCGGCGATGAGCGTCACCCCCGTCACCGCCAGGATCGCCCCCAGGTTGCCGAGTATCTTGACGGGATGCGAAAGCGACAGCGGCGTGCTGGCCACCTCGGCTATGTGGAGCTTGTTCATCCAGTACATGATGGCCACCGCGGTCGTCGTCGCCAGCAGAGCGAGGAAGCCGTACATGGTCAGAAGATGCGCCGTGAACCGCGGCCTGTTGGTCACGCATTTCGAGAGCTTGTCATGCTTGAGTATCCCCGCAAGAGCCGCTATCGCGCCAGCGGCGACTGACCCGCGCGAGCCGGACGCCCCGGGCGACCCGGCCGACATGGCCTTCCAGAGCTTCATTATGCTGATGATCGCGCAAAGCGCCGCGAAGCCAACCGTGGGCAGGAACACGGCGTCGATGGCCGGGACGGGCATCATGTTCGAATAGACGATCGGCCTCATGGACGTGAACCCCTCCTTCGAGGCTATGCCGATGGCCGCGGCGATTATCACCGCCGGTATCAGGAAAAGGGCCGGCAGATACTTCGCGCCGGTGAAGAACCGCCCCAGCCCGAACGCGCCGTATTCGGCGAAGCTGATGTCTCGGACCGCCGCCATGACGTCGCCCGGCTTCGCGCCGCGGGGGCAGTGGGTGGAGCAGTCGTTGCACTGGTGGCAAAGCCACACGTCGGCGTTCCCCAAAAGCCTGTCCTTCAGTCCCCACTGCGCCCAGATCATCTCCTTGCGGGGGAAGGGGACGTGGTCGGGCGATATCTCGCACACCACCGAGCAATTGCCGCACTGGAAACATTTCTTGAGCGTGGCGCCCCCCATCTCCATCACCCTGCGGACGAAGACAGGGTCGGGCTCTATGACCTGGACGTCGGCGTCTGACATATCCTCATCACCCCCGCGTTCTCTAAAAACCTTTGTAAGGGTTCGGATCCATCGTGGAGAGCTTCTCCATGAAGCCGTTGACTATCTCCGGAACCCTGTTGTAGTCGTCTATCGCTATCTGCTCGAAAAGTATCCTCTCCGACTCCAGCATGAGCCGGTCAAGCGTCTCCTGCACCTTGCCGATGCGGTAGTTGGCAAGCTCCGAGCCCTTTATGAAGTGGCACTGATAGTCGTCCCCGTGCTTGCAACCGAGCAGGATGATCCCGTCCACGCCGCTTGAAAGCGCGTCGGCTATCCAGACCAGGTTCGTCGACCCCAAGCAGCGCAGCGGGATGATCCTCACCGAGGCGTCGTACTTGAGCCTGTTTATCCCCGCCATGTCGAAGGCGGGCATGGCGTCGTTTTCGCACACGAAGGCTATCACCCGCAGCTTGCCGGAGAACTCGTCGGGTATCTCTATCGACTTTATCATCTGCGCGATCATCGGCACGTTGTAGTTCTTGAAAGATATGATCCGCTCCGGGCAGGCGCCCATGCATATGGCGCAGCGGCGGCACCTTGTGGGGTTCGGCTTGGGCGTTCCCTTCTCGTCCTCGTCCAGCGTGCCGAAAGGACACTCCTCCGTGCACCGCTTGCACTGCGTGCAACGGTCGAGGAAAAACTCCGGGTAGCTCGTGTCCCCCGCGCGCGGGTGGACGGCCTTGCCCTGCCTGCCGAGGGTTATGCTCTGGATCGCCTTCAGCGCCGCCCCAGCGGCGTCGCTCATGCTGGCGGCTATGTCCTGCGGATGGCGGACGGTCCCGGCGGCGTACATCCCCGTCCTCTGGGTTTCGTATGGGAAGCAGATGAAATGGGAGTCCGGGAAGCCGTATTTCAGGTCTGGCAGCTCGGAGCCTTTTCTGTATGTCAGGTTCAGTATCGGCGCCTTGCCGACCTTGAACTGGTCGCGGTCGGTCATCTGCTCCTCGGGCTTGTCGACGGTCACCGTCGGGTCGTGGGTGGTCGGCGTCATCCCGACGGCCAGAACGACGAGGTCCGCCTTCACCTTCACCGTGTCGCCAAGCAGCGTGTTCTCAACCGTCACCGCGAGCCCGTCGCCGTTCTGCTCGACACCGGAGACCTCACCCTTGGTGAGGAAAATCCCCGGGTCGTCCTGCGCTTTCTTGTAGAAAAGCTCCGTGTTCCCAGGCGTTCTCATGTCCTTGTAGATGATGGTGGCCGAGGCGGCGCCGTCCTTCTCCCGAGCGTACATGGCCTGTTTTAACGATGTGGCGCAGCAGACCGACGAGCAGTAGGGCAGGTGGTTCTCGTCGCGGGATCCGGCGCACTGGATGAAGACGACGCTTCTGGCCGGCTTGCCGTCCGACGGACGTTTTATATCGCCGGAGGCCGCTATCTTCTCGAAATCCACGTTGCTGATAACGTTCGGCAGGCCCGCGCCAAGGTGTGTGAGCTTGTTGACGTCATAAGGCTTGAAGCCGGTGGCCAGCACAATGGCCCCGGCGCGGATCGTCGCCTCCGAGCCGTTCAGCAACGTCACGTCGAACATCCCCGGCGCGCCGGAGATCGACTTTATGGTCGTGCTCAGGTGGACGGTTATGTCCGGGTCGTCTTCTACGGCCTTCACGTGGTCCTCGATGTCGTTGTCCTGCGGCGTGTCGTAGGGCGCCTTGCGGGGAAAGGTCTTCGCGAGGTTGTTCATGAACCCGCCGAGCCTCTCCGTTTTTTCCACGAGATGGACCTTGTGCCCCGACTTGGCGGCGTTTTTCGCGGCGGTCAGGCCGGTGATCCCACCGCCCACGACCAGGATGGCGCCGTCCATCTCGTCTATGTGGGGGATGGGGGGCTCCATCGCCTTTATCTTGGCGAGCCCCATACGCAGGTAGTCTGCCGCCAGCGCCTGTGTGTCCTCGTTGCCCGGCTCATGGCTCCAGGCGACCTTCTCCCGGATGTCCACACGGTCCAGCAGGACGTCCTCGCCGAAGTCGAATATGTCGTAGCAGGCCCGCTGCGAGCAGGCGGCGATGACAACGGCGTTTACGCCTTCATTGGCGATGTCGTCCTTTATGAGCTTTACGCCCTCGTTATCACAAAGAAAGCCGTGGGTTCTGACCACGGGGGTCTTCAGCTCTTCGGAGGCGACCTTCGAAAGCTCGTCTATGTTCATGGCCTCGCCTATCCCGCAGCCGGAGCAGATGTAGACGCCGATCTTTTTTTCCACTTTCTTCTCCTCCGTCATTTGAGCGCCCCCGCCTGGGAGGCTTTCAGGTTTGACGAAGCCCCCGCTTCAGCCCCGGAAGTTTTTTGAAAAACATTCATTTTGCGCCGACCTGAAAAGCTTTGAGGGCCGTTCCCGTCGCGTCCTGTACGGACGTCGTCACGTCCACTGGGCGGCCGGCCACGCCGGTGGAAAGGAGCCCCCCCACGGTCTGCAGATCAGACGGCATGAAGCCGTTCTCGTCGGCCTTCATCAGGCCGTCCCCCTTGACCGAAGGCTCCATCCCGGTCGCCAGCACCACGAGGTCACAGGCGACTCGAAGTTTGCCGCCCCCCAAGATATCCTCCGCCGTGACCACCGCGCGGCCGTCGGCATCCTGCTCGATCTTCGCCACCTTGCCCTTGACGAGATTCACCTTCCCGTCCGCCTCCACGCGGTTTAAAAAGGCCTCGTACTTGCCCGGGGCGCGAAGGTCTATATAGAAGACGTAGACCTCGCCGTCCTCGGGATATTGGTCGCGGACGTATGTCGCCTGCTTGAGCGAGGCCAGGCAGCAGATCGAGGAGCAATAGGGCAGGTGATTCTCGTCGCGGGACCCGGCGCACTGGACGAAGGCGACCTTTTTGGCAGGCTCGCCGTTGTCGCGCCTCAAAATCTTTCCGCCCGTCGGGCCGTTCTGGGCCGCAAGCCGCTCCATCTCCACGTTGTTTATGACGTTTTTTATCTCGCTGTACCCGAGGTTGGCGATCTTCGCGGCGTCGTATGGTTTCCAGCCGGTGGCGTAGACTATCGACCCGGCCTTGACCGTCCTTGTCTCTTCGCCCATGGAAAGGTCGATCGCGCCATATTTGCACGCCTTGACGCACTCGCCGCACTCGGTCCCCTTGCACAAGCTCATGTCGATGGCGTATCTCATCGGCATGGCCATCTGGTGCGGCAGGTATATCGCCTTCGTCTCGCTCATGCCGTAGTTGAAGTCGTCCTTCCGGGTGACCGGGCAAACGGGGACGCAGTCGTCGCAGGCCACGCACTTCTGGTTGACACCGCGCGGCCTGGTCCTGATCGTGGCCTCGAAGTTTCCCATCTTGCCGGAGATTTTTTCGACCTCCGATAGGGTGAGTATCTCAATGTTGGGGTTTATCCTGATCCTGCGGAAGTTTATCTCCATCCCGCAGTATGGCGGGCACAGCTTGGGGAAATACTTGTTCATGCGGGAGACGCGGCCGCCCAGGTAGGCCTCTTTTTCCACGAGGGTCACCTTCCGCCCCAGTTCGGCCGCCTCCACGGCCGCGGTCATCCCGCCTATCCCCCCGCCTATGACAAGGACGCTGTCTTGCATAAAAACTCCCCTCGTTTTTCGTTATCCGGCGGTGTCAAGCGTCAGGGCCGGACAGTCGGAGCCGCCGGCGGGCGGGACGAAACTCAAAAAGGCTCGCCCCGCCTGCCGGCGGCCTTCCGGACTTTTCAGTTTCCGGAAGGCGCGCGTTATTTTAAACCACCTAGCTCTTCGGCACGAGGTCGATGTGGGGGACCTTTTTTATCTCCCACTCGCCGGTCTTTGGATCATACTTCGAGTTGACGAAGCACTTCCAGTTCTCCTCGTCCAGCTTCGGATAGTCCGACCTGTAATAGAAGCCCGGATAGCGCGTCTCCTTCCTGAAGTAGACGTGGCGCAGGTGCAGCTCCGCCATCCAGATGCGGTGGAAGTTCTCCCAGGCCCGCATCAGCTCGTGCAGGTCCTTGGCGGCCATCTTCTGCGAGTCCTCCTTGAGCATCAGCAGGAGCTTCAGCCCCTCGTCCATCATCTTCTCGGAGGTGACGTAGTAGGTGGACGTGCCCGCGACGTACTCGTCCATGAGCTTGTTCAGGCGGAACATCATCATCCTCGGCCGGATCATGTTCGGGTTGACCATCGGGTCCGTGGAGTAGTCCTTGTTGTCAAGGAAGTTCTGGAACGGTTTGTAGATCTCCGCCCCAAGCTCCGCCGCGGAAAGATGCAGCGACGGGCTGAAGTCGGCGTTGTCCCGAGCGAATTTCACGAGGGCCTTGCCGGCGATCCTCCCCTCGGTGAAGGAGCCGGAGGAGAACTTGTGGCCCGAGGCGCCCACGCCGTCGGCGGCGGTGAACAGGCCCTTGACGGTGGTCATCCGGTTGTAGCCCCACTGCCACTCGTCCGGGGCGATATCCTCCGGGCCGGAGACCCAGGCCCCGCAGGCGCCGGAGTGCGAGCCGAGGAAGTAGGGCTCCGTGGGCATAAGCTCCGAGGGGCTCTCCTCCGGGCGGATGTTCATCCCGGCCCAGTAGTTGGCCTGGCCTATGGTCATGTCCAGGAAATCCTCCCAGGCCTCGGCCTCCAGGTGCTTGACCTGCTTGGCGTCCATTGTCTTGGACAGTTCGGCCATGGCGGTGGGCGTGTCCATGAGGATAGGCCCGTGTCCATCCCTCATCTCCTTGAGCATCTGGTGGTTGCGCAGACACGTGGGGGTGACGGCGGCGTGGCCGTAGGGCGGATACTCGTCCAGCATATCCTTGTTCTCGACGGCGTAGACCTTGCCCTTGGCGTTTATGGCCTTCGACTTGAACAGCAGGAACCACGCGCCGACGGGTCCGTATCCGTCCTTGAACCTGGCCGGGACGAACCTGTTCTCCATGGTGGTCATCTCCGCGCCCACCTGGGAGAGCATGGTGTATGTCGATCCCGCGTTCCAGACGGCGTACCAGGTGCGGCCCATGCCTTCGCCGGTCGACCTCGGGCGGAAGATGTTGACCGCGCCGCCCGCGACGCACAGGATGGCCTTTGCCCTGAAGACGTAGATCTTGTTCTCGCGGACGGAGAAGCCCACGGCCCCGGCTATCCTGTTGTCCTCCTTCTCGTCGAGCAGAAGCTTCACGATGAAGCAACGCTCGATGATGTTGTCCATCCCCAGGGCGTTCTTGGCCGCCTCGGCGACTATCACCTTGTAGGACTCGCCGTTTATCATGATCTGCCATTTGCCGGAGCGGACGGGTTTTCCGCCCTCGCGCAGGGTCTTGCCCTCGTCGCCGGGCTGTTTCCAGATCGGCAGCCCCCACTCCTCGAACAGCATCACGGTGTCGTCGACGTGGCGGCCGACGTCGTACACCAGGTCGTCGCGGGTGACGCCCATCAGGTCGTTGGCGACCATGCGGACGTAGTCCTCCGGGGTGTTCTCGCCCAGGTAGGTGTTGATGGCGGAAAGGCCCTGGGCCACCGCCCCGGAGCGGTCCATGGCGGCCTTGTCCACCAGGGTGATCTTGTACTTGTCTCCGGCCCAGCGCTTGGCCTCGAAGGCCGCGCCGCAGGCGGCCATGCCGCCGCCGATCAGAAGGATGTCGGTCTCGTGCTCTTCTATGACCGGGTCCTTGGCGAAATCAGCGTGATAGTTCTCTGCTGGTGATACCATCTGTTCTCTCCTCTCCCCTTATTTGGCAGGCGCCGAAAGCTCTTTTCCGGCCTCGGTGAATAAATTCTGGTTGTCAAGGTCCGCGCCGGAAGGCTCCGGCCGCCCCTCGTAGGCCCTGATCGACCCCTCCGGCGTGGTGCGGATCGGGAACTTGAACCTCTTGAGCTTGCCGTCACGGAACTTGATCGTCCACATGATCGAATCCGACGAACGCATGGGGATAGAGGTGCCCCCCATGGGAACGAAGTCGGCGTAGGGCCGGCACTCGATCGCCTGCTGGGGGCATATCTTCACGCAGGAATAGCATTCCCAGCACTGCTCCGGCTCCTGGTTCAGCGCTTTCATCCTGTCCTTGTCGAGGTACATCAGGTCGTTCGGGCAGATGTACATACAGGCCGTCTTGTCCTGCCCTTTGCACCCATCGCATTTTTCCTGGATGACAAATGTTGGCATCGTTCCCTCTCCCTAAAAAGTTGATACGTGAATCAATCCGTGATTTTCCTGGCGGTGTCCTGCGCTGGAATATATGGGAAGGCGGGGAAGGACTATACGGCTCCGGTCGGCTCGGGAAAGAATTCCTCTCCAGCGCAACGTGAGCATCTCCCCTCGAAAAATTTCGTGATTTTCCGGTCCGCCAGCCGATAAACTGAACCAGCGGATGGTAAAATTATGCAACCGGGGGAGTGAAAAATAAAATAGATTGTTTGGATAATTAGGATAGACTATTATCTATGCTCGATCAGGTTACCATTCATCAGCTGGATCTTTTCCTGGTGGCGGCGAAACTTAAAAACTTTTCCCGCGCCGCAGACCAGATGGCGATCAGCCAGCCAGCCTTTTCCGCGCAGATCATCAAGCTGGAGAAGATTCTCGGCACGCCCCTTTTCGAACGGATAGGGCGGAGGATCGAGCTGACCGAGGCGGGGCATGTTTTTGAGAAATACGCCCAGAGGACGTTGACGACGCTGAAGGAGGGCAAGCAGGCGATCGACGACATGTCCCGCAAGGTCATCGGGACGTTGAGGATCGGGGCCAGCACCACCATAGCGAACTATGTCCTGCCGGACTATCTCGGCGAGTACAAGAGGAAGTACCCGCAGGGCAGGGTGGAGATGATGGTGGGCAACACGAACCAGATCGAGCAGGCGCTTTTGAGGAACGAGATAGACATGGGGCTTGTGGAGGGCCCGGTCCGCAACAAGGGCATAAGGATACACCTTTTCAAGAAAGACGAGCTGGTCGTCATATTCTCCGCGACGCATCCGTGGAACGGGCGCGAGTACGTGAGCCTCGACGAGTTCCAGAAAGAGCCGCTGATAATAAGGGAAAAAGGCTCCGGGACGCGCAAGGTCTTCATGGACATAATGGACAACCCGCGCACGCCGCTGAACATCATCATGGAGATAGGCGACACGGAGGCGATAAAAAAATCCGCCCAGGCCAACCTCGGCGTGGCGGTGGTCAGCAGAAGCTCCATAAGCCGGGAGCTTGCGGACGGGTCTCTTTCCACCGCCAAGATAGACGGATACAAGTTCGAAAGGAAGCTGAGCCTGATAATACTGGAGAGCAAATATCTTTCAAACCCCCTGAAGGCTTTCATAGCCGTCCTTGGCCCAGAGGATGCCGTCCCCGGCGCCTGAAAATCCAGGTCTTTGGTCCGGCGCCTCCTGCGCGCCCGGCCGGTTAGCGAATCGAACGGGTTTTTGATATTATCTACCAGGCCAGCGGCGCCGCGGTAGTGGCGGGTAACCGCCGGCCACCCCATGGCGCCGTTTATTATTGTGGAGATTATTAAGTGAGCGAGAACTCGCAGCCTCATAACCCCCTGGCCGGTGTCGACGAGATACTCGACAGGATGGGCAGGGTAGGGTGGAACGACACTTTCAGCTTCAGCTGCCATAAGGAGCTTTCCTGCTGGACGGTCTGCTGCCGCCAGGCGGAGATCACCCTGACGCCCTACGATGTCCTGAGGCTCAAAAACAGGCTCGGGATGCGCTCCGGCGATTTTCTCGAAAAACACGGCCGCGTGACGGCGGACGCGGGTTTCGGCCTGCCCGCCGTCCGGCTGAAAATGAACGGCGATGGCGCCTGCCCCTTCGTCACGGACGACGGATGTACGGTCTATTCCGACCGGCCCACGACCTGCAGGCTCTATCCCCTCGGCCACGGCGTCTCCTCGGGGACGGACAAGGCCCGGGGGGAGAGCGTCTTTTTCAAGATCGAGGAGGATCACTGCCTCGGCTGGGGCGAGCCGAAGACGTGGAGGCTGGATGAGTGGGTCGTCGACCAGGGGGCGAAGGAGTATAATTACTACAACGCCGTCTCGCCAAGCCTCTCCTTTCACCCGAAGCTGGATCCGAAAAAACTCGACGACAAGAAGCTCGGCATGATCCTCATGGCCCTTTACGACCTGGACAAGTTCCGCGAGTTCGTCTTCGGCACGACATTCCTGGAGCGGTTCGAGATCGAGAAGGATACCGTGGATGGGATCAGGGAAAACGACGAAGAACTCCTCAAGTTCGGCGTCCGGTGGATAGAGTTCTCCATTCTCGGGGCGCCTGTCATCGATGTGAGGGGGAAATGAAAGAGGACGCCGTCCCGCCGATCTCCGAGTACGGCCCCTACGAGCTGATCTTCGTGATATTCACACAGTATTTCCCCGTGGCCGTTGGGGTCGCGGCGTTCTTTGTGGTCATGCTCGTCCCGATTTTCTACCATGAGTGGAAAAAGAGGCAGAAAAAAGAGTAGCGGGTGCTCCCGGCCCGCCGCGCCTTCGACATCGCCCGTCTATTTGTCATGACACGTCAGGCACAACGACGAAGCGTTGTTGTTATTGACGCGCAGAAACGACGGGATGAACTCGCTGCCCGGCCCGGCGGAGTCCACCCCGTGCGGGTCGTGGCACGAGGCGCACTCGACCTCGTAGCCCTCGCCGGTGTCATAGAAGCGCACCTCGTTGTTGTCCGCCCGCCCGTCGCCGTCGCCGTCGAAGAACTTCAACGTCCCGTCCGTCCCCGTCGGCGCTTTGAAGTCGTAGAGCGTGGTGTTGGGAAGTTTCACGCCCACCGGGTGGTCGTCGCGAAGGTATAATCCGATGGTGAAGATACCGAAATCAAACCCTAGGGCTGAATTACGATCATGGCAACCCATACAGGTATCATTTTCGTCGGACGCGGGATCGTAATTGCCATCGCCGACAACAGAACCATCTACGTTATTGACGCCGATTGGGAGGTGGTAGGTGGAAGACGGGTCGTCCCAGGTATCCAAAAAAGCATCGTTCTGGCTGGTCTCCTGCGCGGCGCTGTATCGCCCCGATCCCGGCATGTTGATGATGGAATCCAAAGCAACGGTTCCATCATGGCAGGAGAGGCAGGTCAGTGAACTGGTCCCCGGCTGGGTGGGTTCCTGGCCGGACTGCAGGGGGGTGTTGTATAAAGTATACGTATTCCCCGGATTAGTTCTGTTCCATAGCGGCGCGTCGATCGTGGAGTTGGCGCCATGCGGCGTGTGGCAGTATACACATACCTCGCCATACCGGTTATTTACCTCGCTGACCCAGTCTCTCATCTTGTAGTTATAGGTAAAAGTAAGATTGTGCCTGGTATTGGCGACGCTGTCCACGTTGGGCGCTTGTGTGCCCGGCGCCCACCCGTCGGCGAAGGCCGCGGGCGCGCCCATGGCAACGATTACCAGCGCAAGCAACGCGGCGGCCGGATGGTTTTTCAGCCGCGCCGGAGTAAATAGCGCTTTATTGTCACTCTGAGCGTCAGCGAAGAGTCTCGCAACGTATGAAACGGCGGGATCCTTCGCTGGAGCCTGCCCTGAGCGAAGCCGAAGGGGCTCAGGATGACATT
>JBPRGF010000025.1:0-20480 GCA_051418015.1 Candidatus Nitrospinota bacterium M3_3B_026
GCCGAGGAGCCGAGCGGATCTCTTCTCGAACTCCCGAGGACGCGAAGCGTGGCCATTTGGTCGGCGCCGATAGTGAACGTCGGGCGCTCGGCGGCCCGATGGCGCTTCTTCGATCGTTCTGCGGTTGGGCGTTTCACATCCGGCGTCGACGGGCGGCCCTCCGGGGTTTGCTCCGGATTTTGCTTTTTGAGGGATTGGCTTGTTGCGGCGATTTTTCGGCGGCGATTTCTCTCCTGCCGTTTCTCTGCAGGACTCGATGCGGAGTGGCCCTTGTCTACGTTATCACCGTGGTCAGCGCCGGTTTTTTCCTCAGGGCCGCCGTCTTGGCTGGCGTTTTGGGCGGGGGGCTTTTCTCCTTCACGTTTTTCCAGGCCGTTTTTCTTTGACAACATGAGCTCGGAGAGCTGCCCGAGGTTGACGGGGGAGAGGGCCGCTTCGATGTCACTTTGGGACGTGGGCATGAGATTTGGGATTCTGAGGGAAGAGAAGAGGGAGGAGGGCCTCCCCAATGAGCTTCAGCTGGGTAGCGTTGGGAAGGAAGTCTATTTGAATGGATATCCAGTCGACAGGCCCGGACAAAGGGCCACTCGCAGAGAGGAAAGGCGCCCACTCCGGAGGAATCGAACCTACTGCTCTCTACGAAGCCCTCTTTTGTGGGGCACTGTTCTGCGGGGCCGCGTCTTCTCTCCCTGCAGCCTCTCGGATTTCGATAAAGGCAGTCAAGAACTGCTCTGCGCCCGGATGGCGCCGGTCATATTCGAAGATGGATTTCCCAGCTTGAAAGGCCTGACCGAAGGCTGCAAAGCGCCCAATCGGACTGAGGAGACGACCCTCGGGGTAGACCTTCGCCACCTCCGCAACGCGAGACCAGACGAGACTGCTTTCGATTTCGGTCGAGCGGTAGAAGGTCGGCAGGATATACCAGTCCGGATCGGCGCCGGCCCGCTCCGCTCGGCGGATCATACTGGTAAACCGACGAAGCCCTTTGAGGCTCATAAACTGGCAGGAGAGCACAAGCAAGGGAAGGTCGGAGGTCAAGACCACATTGTCCGAGAGCGAACTTAGCGACGGAGGCACGTCGAGGAAAATGAAATCAAAGCGCCTCAGAAACGAGGATGTCTCCGTGGCGAGGGCCTCTTTGGCGAGGGCCTCTTGGAGGTAAGAGCGCTTCCCCTCTGAGAAGAGGATGTTCTGGATCTGGATGAGCCGCTCGTCGGCAGGGCAAAGGAAAATAGAACCGCTGTTCTCACGTTCATTATTCTCACGTTCGCCCCCTCGAATTTTCACCGCGACCTCCTGAAGCGAACAGGAATTGGTAAGCCAGTTGAAGAGAGTCGGTCCCTCGCCTGCTCGGTCCAAATTTGCAAACTCCGTGGCGCTTCCCTGCGGGTCGAGATCGAGGATCAAAACGGAAAGCCTCTCTTCGTAGGCCGCGGCCGCGAGGTTGAGGCAGGAGGTCGTCTTTCCGACGCCGCCCTTAAAGTTGATCGTGCTGATGATCGGCGGCCGAGCGCGGAAAGGAGAGGCGGTGGAGCCTTTCTGGGCGGAACTGGCGGTAGCGGCCGGCGCCGTAGACGGAGAAGATGTCATGGAAGTCGAGGGTCTGGTTGGAAGGGAAAAGGAAGGAGGAAACCCGGGCAGGACCGAGCCTGTCGCTTCGAGCAACCTGACACTCTGAGCAATCTGTCGGTTTGGACAGCCTGTCAGTCTGGGCGCTCTGCCAGTACTCCCAATCTGGCAGGAAGGGCGACTTGGCAAAACCGGTAATCTGACAGGTTGCCAACCTGGCAAGTTGGCAACCTGGCAAGACGGGCAACCGGTCAACTTGACGACCTGCCAGCATCGACATCTAGCCAGTTTGATCGCTCTGGCAGAATCGCCACCCGTCAACACGACCACCTGTCGAAACAGGAAATCTGTCGGATTGGAGAACCTGTCGGTATGTGTAACCTGTCGGTATGGATAACCTGCCCAAATGGACACCCTGTCAGTTTTGGCACCTTGCCGGGATGGCAACCTTCCGGAATAGACAGAGCGCGCAGATAGGCAGGGTGCATAAATAGGCAGGGTGCATAAATCGTCGGACTGTCGAAGTAGTCAGGTTGTCATTTTGTGCACCCCTATTTACGAGTGATGCTGGAACCCAAAAGGGATTTTCAGCGCAACATCCCTTGCGCCTCCGGCGTGTCGTTGAGGCTGTTATGCACAGGCTGCTGCGCATCAGCCGCAGAGCGAGAGGTGAGGGTCAGGCTCAAAGAGCTCCCGGAGAGCGGCGTAGAACGCCCCCAGGCGGTCCCAGAAGCCACAGAACGCGCGATCTGCGGATGTGGGTACCGTGGTGTAGCTTTGGCGGGGCGTGAGGGAGAGGGGAAATAGAGGCGCCCGGAGAGAATGGACTCGATAGCCGTACATGCAAGGGGGATTTCTTGCAGGAAAAATTCCCATCCTTCCGAACAGCACCCAGTGGAGGCGGGCGGGTAGCGAGAGGGGGGTATTGCAAGAGCAACACATCAGGATCCACTTCATCGGGATCTGCTCAGCGAGGTCCGCTTACGAGAGGTCACCTCCACGGCATAACAGCCACATGCGCACCTGTGAATGAGCCGGGAGCATGCCCGGCCGTCTGCTTTTGCTCTTGCGGGGAAGAGGGGGAAGGGATACCTTGGGCCTCCAGCCTTGGGACTCCAGTGCGAGGCTATGCGGCCCGCCGAACTGCCCCTCGAAAGTGTATTCCATGAGGAGAAGATTGAGCGGCAACAGCCTTCTCAAAACAGGCGCCTGAGACCGCCCAAAAAGCAGGCTCAGAAGAGGCCCTGTGGGAGGGTGCTAAATGTGCCGGGGGGTCGAAAGGGCACCTATGTTGTTTGGGCCTACTTCGCCTTTCGGGAAGCCCTGCAGGGACCCCTGAGGAAGTGCCCTTGAAATTGCCATCGAAATGGCTCCTGAACGGAGCTCTAAAAATCGGCAGGAAGGGCCTTGGGAAGCCCCACGATTGGACCTAGAGAGAGGCCGCTGAGAGAGCTGTGAGAGGACCCTTTTGATAGCCGTTATTACGAAGCGCCGTTACCCAAAGAGCTATTGCTAAGAGCCGTTTTGGGCAGCCGTTATTGCCCCACCTAAAGAACCGATCACGATCACTGGAAAATGCAGATGCGAACCTCAAATGCGTCCCCTCGGGGCGGCGGGCGGCCCGAAACGCCGCCGAAAAAACAGTCGAAGCAGGCGGTCAAGGTGTACCTGACCGCCGAGGAAAAACGACAGGTAAAGGAGAGCGCGGCCCGGACGGGGCTTTCTCTCTCGGGATACGGGCGCCGGCGCCTCCTCCACAAAGACCATCCCCTCTTCGAAGCGGTCCTCAAGACGGACCTCCGGATGCTCGCCTGCGCGCTGAAGGGCATCGAGACGGCCCTGTCCAGCAGAACATCGAGTGGGGAAGGGAGCTCTACCCTCGCCTTCGAAGAGCCAAATTCAGAAGGAATCGGCTCTGAAATCCAGGCGGTCCTCCGCTCGATCGAGAAACAGATGAAGGTCCTCGAAGAGACGTTTAGCGGATAATTGGGGTCCATTCGGACGCTGAATCCCCTTCGATCGATACGGGAATCGCCCTTGGGCAGCGCAGGAATCGCCATCGATTGGCCCGGTTGGAGGTCCCGGTAGGAAGGGTCCGAAGGCAAATCGAGGTCTGAAAAGGAGTCGCCGAGAGCATTTTATCACAGGCCACGGCCGGAGGTTGGAGCCGATTGTGAGCTCGTTTCCCCCTTCGTCCCTGTGGGTAAGGTGCCCGATTCACCGTTATCCATTGGCCAAGTGGGAAGGAATCGGTGCCATCCATACTCCAATCGAAAAAGAGCTCAGCGGCGAAAATCGGTAGACCGGCCGGGATTATGCTCCAAAACTGAGATCGAATCCACTGATCCACCTAGGAGAAGGGGGCCGGATGCGCAGAGAAGTCAACCCCATCAGTCAAGAATCCCTGCGATAAATGATCGGATACATCACGAAAGTCAGCTCCTTCGGGGCGCTTGCTCGCTACCTGCAGTCCGGTACAGACGGTTCGCCGAAGAAGCGAGTCCTGTGGACGACGGCCCGCTACGTGAGCGGCGACCTGCAAAAAGCCGCCGCCGAGATGAACTTGAGCGGCCACTTCACCAACACGGAGGCACTCGGCTACCATCTGACAATCGGGTTCGACCCGGCCGACCGGCCCACCCGACCCGAGATGGAGTATGCCGTGAAAAGGACACTCGGCGCCCTCGGGCTGGAGGAGAACATGGCGATTACCGCAGCTCACGGAGACGCCTACTTTGCTCACACCCACACGATGATCGCCCGCTGGGACTACTGGACGGCCCGCCTGGTGGAGGCCTCAAACAGCTACTACGTGATTACCCGCGTGATGCGGGAACTGGAAGACGAGTTCGGAATGGAGCCGGCCCCTCGGCCCTACTGGGAGCGAGCCGGGCAAGAGACGGAACTCCGAAATACGGAGGGCGGCCGAGCACAGAGCAGCCCAATCCGTCTCATCGACCAGTTTCCAACCGCCGCGCGAAACCAGGCGCGCGCTGCCCTGCAAACGGCAACGAGTTGGGGGCACCTTCAGGAGCTCCTTCGTAGGGAGGACCTTCGATTTGTGCGGGGCCGAGACAACCTTCTGATCTCAAAGGGAGAGGTGTCCGTGCGGGCGGGGCAGATCACCGGGGGCACGTCGCTTGCCAAGCTGGAAGCCCGCTTCGGCCAGACCCTACGCGAACACGAGGCGGACGTGGCCGGGCGTCTCATCAAACCCGTCGGGGATGCACCCCGAAAGGCCAACGAGCGGGAAAAGACCACGAGGCGGTCCAGAAAAGACGAAGACACAAGGAGGGGTAAAGACACTCGAAGAAGCGGCTCTGGGGCAGGTAGAAAACGGGAGGGAGAGCAGCAGGCCGAGGACCTCTTGTTGGCGCTCGGAAAGGCGTTTCGGCGTCGAAAGGAGGCGTACCAGCTTACGCGGCGCTCTGCGCTTTTGGAGGCGGAGGAGGTAGACGTGGCGGGCCTGCAAGAGGACCTCAAACAGATTGAGATGCGAGGGACGACTCTTCTGGAGGACCTGCTCCAAGCGGGAGGGTCTTCATCGCGTGAACGACTCTCCAATGGAGCCTCCAGAGGCAGCGAGCTCAGAGAGGGCCGCAGGCGTAAAGAAGAGGCCCGGGAGCTCTGGAGAAGGGCCACCTGTACAGTCGAGCGCCAGGAGAGCGCTCGGAGCATCACCCCTGAGAGTTTGGGGGACGTATTGGGCGAGGCGCGTCTAGGGAAGAGTTCCCCAGAACAAGAGAGGCGGCTTCTTGCTCTTTTGAGCGAGCACCGCCTAACGGCGGAGCAGGCAGCAGAGCTTTTTCTCCCAAAGGCAACCGATGCACGCATGAGCGAAGAGGGAAATCCGTGGAGTACATCAGAAACTGTGGCGCCTGACAAAGAGTCCTCTATGAGAAGAGATTCCGATTCCGAAGGATCTCACCCGGAAGAGATCCTCACAGGGGGGCAGAGCCGGCAGGATGGTGCAGAAGTGTCAGGAGGTCCATCGGCAACTACGCTGCCTGCGGAAGCCTTGCTCAAAGAGACGCGAGAGGCGATCCGCGAGGCGCGCTTGGGGCTCGAAAAGCGCCTTCGTGGGTGGCAGCGGCAGGTTCAAGGCGGAGAAGGGGTCGCCGAACTGGAGCGTAGGCTCCGCCGGGTCCTCGGCCGGTTGGCGGACCGTGACCGGGAGGCAGCGTCCCGCTTTGGGCGGCGCTACGTCCTGGTGCCTGAAAAGGAGAGGGAGCCTGGAGCGGAGGGCGGTGGAGAAAGCGAATCTGCTTATGAAGGAGGAGGCCTTGAAGGGGAAGGCCTACAGTCTCCCGAAGTGCAGGAGGCGCTCCGCAGAGCCCTTCCCGAAGGCGTTCAGCTGGAAGGTGTCCAGTTGGAAGGACAAAGAGGTCCAGAGCGGAAGAGCCCTTCCCGCTCAATGTGACCATCGAAGGAGACCCCACAAAACCAGGTGAACCTACATACAGGGGATCCGAAAACAGGAGGAGACAAGATGGAACCAGACGTAAACCCCGGGGACGAAAATTCTGAGCACGGAACGGACACTGCCCCCGAAAACGCAGGCATTGAAATGGAGGACGCCGGGCTTTCTCAGAATGGAGAGACGCCAACCGGGCCTACCCCGAATTCGGAGCCGGACGGCTGGGACGAGCTTCAGTGGAGCCTTTTCGGGCTTGGCCCAGATGAGGGCAAGCTACCGTTCGAAGAGAAGATCGCATATGAGGAACTATTGAGCGGAGACCTCTCCGAGGATCTCTCCTCGCTGGATCTCTCCTCACTGGTTGGCGAGCTGGATGCGGGCACCCGCCTTGCCCTGAAGGAGATTGACACCTACGCGAGCGCCTCTGCTCTCGCGCAGGAGCGCGCCGCCCTCATGGGACGAGCCGACGATTTGACGATGGACCTGCGCGACATGCAGGAGCAGATCCGCGAGATGGAGGCGGCGCAGGCAGGTCTCCGATCGGTGTTCCAGGTGGCGTACCGGCGGCCCGACGAGGCCCTTCGGGTATGGGGCCGGCTGGTGCACGAGATAAGGCTGGGTGGCGAGACAAGAAGTGCCGGGAGCCCTGACTTCGGGAAAGCGAGTCAGATTCTTACCGCATCGCCTGAGCGTCTTGGCGCGCTTCGGGGCGCCTCGGCCTTTGGATTTTCTACTCCGGCGCGGTCTGAGGCCGTTCGAGCCACGGCCAAAGCAGCGGGCCTTGCGCGGGCCTATCAGGATGCGGCCCGCCGCGCCACCCGGCTCGGGGTGTTCGGAAAGGGCCAGTCCGATGAGAACGTTCTGGGCCAAGGCGTCCTCAAGAAGAGTCTCTCTGCGGAGAAGGGGACAACCCAGTACCCGGGGCTCTTCCAGAAGAGAGAGGAAATTGAGGCCACGAGGAAGGAGGCATCTGCCCTCGCCGAGAAGGTGCGAGAGCTTACCGGTCGGCGGCCGCTTTCGGAGCAGAGCCGGGCAGTCACAGAAAGGGTCCGGTCCCTTGACCCCGAGCAGCGTCAGGCCCTTCGACAGGTGATTCTGGGAGTAGGCGCACAGTCGGTTGACAAGGTGAACAGGGAAGCGGGTAGGAGCGCCAAGCCAAGCCGGGAAGCTGCTACGAGAGGAAACGGTGTAGACAGAAAACCTGCTCTGAATACGCCTGCTCTGAAGCGGAGCGCCACCGCACGCTCTCTTAGCCAGAGCCAGGCTTCGAAAAAGGCTGCATCGAAAACTGGAGCCATGAAGGGACTTCTCAAGGCCTCGCTTCGCCACGTCGCAATTCACGTGGCGATCCGCACGCTGGATCGGGTCGAGAAAGAGGCCCGCGGCCGCGAGATGCTGGAAATCTAATACGATTCCTGGAGCGCCAGTTGGGCATCCGAGCCGCTCTCGATCGACAGGTGGGAGCCAATAAACCGGTCCTCTCGCCGCTCTTTCGGTCCGCCCTCGATTCGCTGAAGGGCACAGAGGGGCGGATACAGCTTGTCGAAAAGCATCTCCTGAAGATCCTCCCCGGCGAGCCTCCCCAGGCGCTCCTCCGAGACCTCCAGCACGCGAAGAGGGGAGTTCTGGGTCAGTGCTTCTCGAACGGAGATCGTGCCCCGGGACACCTCTTGCGCGAGGGCTCTTAACACGTCCCGCAGCGCACGCTCGAGACCGAGCTCTGAGAGGGAGGTGGCGCAGGTGGCCCAGGAGAAATCCTCCTGAGGCCACCGCCCGACAAGACGCGCTGCACCGCCCTCTTGGTGGGGGACCTCTTCAAAGCGGAGTCCAGGCGCCCCGTGAAGGACCCGGAGGTGATAGGCCGCTTCAATGGGGGGGAGGACCGACCGGTAGAGGCGAGAGATCAACTCATAGAGAGACGCTTCCGAGATCGCTTCGGGCTTCACCACGTCAGCACCGGACTCGTCAGCGTTGGATCCAAGGCCCAGGGCTTCTCGATCCGCCCCGGTAAGGTTTGAAAATAGAGAGGGAGCCTCAAAGAGGGTCTTCTGACGGACTTCTCCCGAAGCCAGGGCGCGGGCCGTTTTCTCGCAGGCTCTGAGCAGGGCGCCGCGCAAGGTGTGCTCTAAGGCGGAGCTCACCCCTCGCCTGAGGTCCCCGGAGGGCGCCTCCCAGGTCACCTCGACCATCGGGCTGTAGCGCCCGGAGGCCAGGCGCTGGAAGTACAAAGACACGCCCGGCGGCCCACTGATCAGCTCCCGCATCTCTTTTCGAAGAGAAGGAAGTGCCAGTTCGGTTAGGTGCGCGACTTGCTCCTCAGCAGAGAGGCCCTTGCGAAAGACAGAAAACGGCGATGTGCGTGCCTGCGAGGGAGGCGGCAACTTTTCCGGAGACGCCCCTTCCCACTCTTGGACGAGCACGCTACAAAGCTCGCGGGTCGCGCTTGCAAGGGATCGGCGGCCCAGCACGCGTGAGCGGCTTTTCTCTTTGCCTGCCGGATCTTCATAGGTGACCCTCAAGAGCGGCACATAGCGGCCGTTTCGCTTGCGGGTGGCAACGGAGAGACCGGGAACGCCCTTCAGGGCCTCATTCCGGTCTCGGAGAATCTTTTCTGCTTCCTCCGTGGCGCCGGAAACGGCTTTCTCAAAGAGGTGCTGGACGCGCTCGGTCGTGGTCGCCTCTTCGAACCAGTCTTCCGGCAGGTCGCTGAAGAGGTAGCTCCGCCGGATGTCAACATTTCCGGCCTCGTACTCTTGGGCGAGCCGTTTGGCGACTTTCCAGACCCCTTGCCGAGGCGACCACTTTAGAAGCGAAAGAATGTGGCGCCGCACCTGGCCTTCCGGGGTGGTCCAGCGGACCTGAAGAGCGGGATGGACGAAGCCCTCTGCATCTCGCCGTTCGATTACGGTCATGCCCGGCACGTCGAATTGGGACTGATGGGCGGCGCTTTTCTTCCTGGCCGCCTCAAAGGAGAGAGCCTCAGGCATCTGGCCTTTCACTAGGTCCCGCCAGATGAGGGCTGCGTGCCGAGCGCCCGTTTTTCCGCCGAAGCGTACGTCAGAGAAAAACTTCTTTCGAAGGGTGCCCTGTCGCTGTACCCGAACAAAATCGCCGTGCGTGTCGCCCTGCTCGGGGCCGGTGTCGACCCGGCTAATGTTTGTGGTGTCCGACCAGTCGGGCTCCTTCTGGTAGCGGCGGCTCCAGAGAACGGCGGCCGTGTAGGCGGCCTCCACCGAACCGTAAACCTCGTCTGGAAAATACACGGTCTTGGTCTCCAGCAGGCCCAGAAGACCTTCAGACGGGGAGTCGTTTTCCCCCGCGACCTTCCAGCCTTCGAGGGCCGGGTCTCGCGGATCGCTGAAGTCAATCCGCACGACCTCGATCCCAGATGGAGGAGTCGGTTGGTCTCCGTTCATTTTCGTTGGTGGGGCGTCAGGCAGCACGTCCGGTCCTCGCCGCGCTCACTATTTGGTGAACCGGTTCTGCAGGCTCGATATTTCATGCCCGAGATTTCGGGGCAAGGCGACGAGTCTCCCGGTGGTAGGGGGCGCAGGCTCAGGTGACGAGCTAATAAATAAAATATGGGAGTAACCCGACGAATGCAGACCGAACGCGATTTCAGCACTTCAGAATCCGAGCCATGGTGGCAGCTCGGAGGACCTGCGAACTTCAGTTCACGCGCGCAAATTGAATGCGCATCTGGACTATAGCGCACTGGGTTATATGGGGTAGAACATCCGTGCAAAGCCGGAGCGTCCCATTAGATTTGATAAATAGACCTATGCAGAACCGGAGTGCAAAGGAGTTCTGGCACGTCAGCCGTGCGCCGGTGGCGAAACCGGACGTGGAGTACGGTGAAATCTTTGAGGAGGGGTCAGAAAAACCAAAGAGGGGGTTGCCTCGAAGGATGGATTTCAGTATTAAGGGAATCTCAAATCCGTGCGCTCGGGTCTCGCTTGATTGAGACTCGCCTATTACCTTTCACTCAGGGTCGCATCCCTACGGGAGCCCTTTGCGGCTTCCGGTACCACCGGTCTGCTTTGGAGGGGCAGTTCGGCAGGTCTACCCTATGAGGGTACCCTGTCACGGATGCGGCTCCAGATTACGGATTTCCTTGATGCTCATTCCTCCCCTTCAGCCGTGTCCGGCATGCGGTCAAAACACCGTTCAGTTTTTCGAGGACGAAGAAAAGATTCCACTCCCCTCGCTCCTTCAACAGAGAGACGAACGTAGAGAGCCTTCGGGGGGCACCCTATCGACTTGGGATCGGGCTACCCTGGAAAATGGATTCGTGGGGCCGGCTCTCGGCTCAACGGGGCCGATTGGCCAGGACAATAATTTGATGGAAGGCCATTGGCGTCCCGGGCGATTTCTGTTGTCTCTCTGCACTGCCTGTGGGTTTGCGCGTCTTTCCGTCAGGGGCCGGCTTGTCAAAAACGGGCACTCACCAGAAAGAGGTATACGCTCTAATGACGGCCAGAGGGACGGTGCAAAACGGATCCTCGTGGTACACCACGACGTGATGCGGCGCGGCGAAGTAGCCGCTACTGATGGTGAAGTGGATCGCCGGAAAGGGGAGGGAGATAGCCGCCACCTTTGTTCTCTGGAGAGGCGTCTCGTTCAGCAAGCCCCATTGCCGACGACCCCGCTTACGGAAACTCTTCCAGCAGAAGAAATCTATGCCCCGGCGGAATGGACATATTTTGTAGGCGGCACGGAGGCGTGCAGGGAGGCGTTTCAGAAGCATCTGAACCAGGTGTACGCCGCACGAGCTTCGTGGCTTCGAGACTGACTCGACAATTCCTTACGGACTCCAGGTTGGAAATCAACTGTCCATGGTGCCTACAGTATACGTCCCGGAGATCTTCCAGTTAAGAGCACATCTCGAATGACTACAGATGACGTTCGTAACATTGTAGGGAGGGGCGAGTCGGCTCAGGTGGAATTCAAGCGCTCAACAGGCCAGCGCACCGCTGCGGCGAAAGCCGTCTGCGGCATGCTCAATGGCCCGGGCGGCTACGTGCTTTTTGGCGTCAAGGACGACGGGACCATCGTGGGGCAGGAGGTGGCCGACTCGACCCGGCAGGACGTGGCCAGCGAGCTGGGCAAGATCGAGCCCCAGGTGGTTCTCGATCCCGATGTGGTCCCGGTAGAGGGGGATCGCTCCGTCATCGTCATCAGCGTGCCCGGGGATCGCCGGGGCCCGTATGCCTACGACGGGCGCCCCTACGTCCGTCAGGGGCCTACCACACGCCCGATGGAACAGTCCACCTACGAGAAGCGACTCGTCGAGAACCGCGATCCCCGCCGACGCTGGGAGGCCCGCCCGGCCCAAGGCGTGTCCGTTGAGGACCTCGATGCGTCAGAGATTACCCGCACTATCAACGCCGCGATTGACCGGGGGCGCATAGAGGAACCGGGCACCCGCGACCCGGAGGACCTGCTCCGGGGCCTCGGCCTCATCCGCAACGGCGAACTCCTAAGTGCCGCTGTGGTGCTCTTCGGTGAGCGCGACGTGTTTATGCCCGACTACCCTCAGTGCCTGCTCCGTATGGCCCGCTTTCGGGGCACGACCAAGAGCGAGTTCGAGGACAACCGGCAGGTGCGGGCCAACGCGTTTACGCTCTTCCAGCGGGCACAGCAGTTTCTCCGAGAGCACTTGCCCATCGCGAGCAAGGTCCGGCCCGATGCGATGGAGCGGGAGGACACGCCCCTCTACCCGATGGAGGCGCTGCGTGAAGCGATCGCCAACGCCCTCTGTCACCGCGATTATGGGCTTCGCGGCAGTTCCGTCGGTCTTGCGATCTACGACGACCGATTGGAGATCACCAACACCGGCACTCTTCCTCCCGGCATCTCGATTGAGGAGTTGACCCAGCCGCACGTCTCCCAACTCCGCAACGACCTGATCGCCGACACCTTTTACCGGCGGGGCATCATCGAGCAGTGGGGACGGGGCACGATCATGATGCGGGAGGCCACCGAGGAGGCTGGGCTCGTACCGCCGGAGTTCGAGGAGCGAGGCGGGGGGATCGTTGTGCGTTTCCGCCCGATTCACTATGTGCCACCGACCCGTGTCGAACACGATCTGACCGATCTCCAGCGGGAAATTTTGAAGGTTGTTGCCAAAGAGCAAGAAGCGGCGCTCTCTGAGGTGTTAGAGGAATTGGGAGACGTGCCACGGCGCACGGTGCAAGACAATCTCCAGACCCTCCGTTCGATCGATTTGGTTGAACTGGAAGGTCGGGGAGCCGGAGCTCGGTGGCGCCTCGTGGAAGATTCCGATCAGGCAGCTGGTGACGTGCAATGATGTTTCATTCGACGTGCGATGTGCATTATTCGGCTACATGAGTAGTACAATCGTGCCCCGAACCGTGTGCAGCCGTGTGCGCGACGTGCAATGAATGTACAATTTCATTTTGGACATCGTGGTCGCGAGCGGTCTTCAGGGTCGCGTTCGGTCGATCGAAACCCATCCCACGCGTCGCAAGAGTGCCCGAACTAGTCTGCGAAGCAGACCGGGTCGGCGGCGCCTCTCGCGCCAGACGTCCACGAAGGGCCGGGAGGAGGGAACAGAACGCTCGGATCCGAGAGACGCGGGGGAAAGCCCAGCCTCGGCGGCGGCCACCCATGCGAGGAAGTCTCGGTGAGGGCCGTCCCAGAGATCTTCAGGAAGCGGAATCTCCCCTGCCCCCTCCATTGCTTCGGCGGCGCCCTGCAAGAGCACGCCGAGGGCTTCCCCCCGAGCGTCCCTTTCGGACGGGGCTTCCACACCCGTGTTGGTCGGGGAGGAAGGATCTGCTGAAAGAGGATCGTTCAGAAAGGTAGGTCGGACGGCAAGAAGTCCTTTCCGCAGTTCGGGCGGCAGCTCGTGCCCTGAGCCGACAAAAATGAGCCGCGTCGCCAGAGGCTGGGGGTGCTCGTCTCCATTCTCGGAGCCTGAAGACAGCGCAGGGCTCCCGCTCAGAAAGCGATCAGGCAGGCAGCAGACAAAGGGAGGTACGGGGGAAGCTTTATGGCTGGGTTCTTCGAAGAACAGGGCTTCCTGGAACGGAATGGTCTGGCGTAGGCTCCCAATTTTCGGGTCGGCGGTAGCTTCCAGGCGAGTAGAAAGAAGCGGTCGTAACGGGTTTCCCGGCGAGATGGACCTCGGGTCGAGCAGGGAGGCCAGTTGCCCGGCCAGCCAGGAGAGGCGCCGAGGATCATCTCCTTCCAGGAGAAGGGGAGGCACCGGGCCGGTCGGGCAGAGCGCCCCGAGGAGCCACCCCCGTATCCCGACCCAGGCCTCGCCCGCCTCAATCTGAAGGAGTTGGCGGAAGCCGGTGAGGGAGCCTCTCTTCTTGGGCACGGGCAGGGGACGAGCATACTCGCTTCGAAGGAAGACGGTGGGCGCGCTGGAGCGGACCCGCCACTCGCCGGGCCCCACCTCGAGAATGGTGTTTTCGCCGGCGTCAATGTAGAGGGCTCCGTTTCCGGCAGCCACGCGCGAAGAGACGTGGGCTGACGAAGGAACCGCTGGGGCGAGAAAAAGAAGGGCCGCCCGGCACGCATCAGGACTTGGGATCCATCTACTGCGGTCGTAGGCGAGACGGAGGAGAAGTGGAACGACAAGCGGGCTCTCAAGAGGATATGCTTTGCCAGAAAAAGAGGATGGTCGTAGCTCACCGGCCTGCTTCTGGGAACCGTTCTCTGCAGAGGGGGGAAACGGAAACACCAGGTAGAAGGCGCCGCCCGCGCTTATGACCTCGGCGCCCTCCTCCTCAAGGAGACGGATCATCCTTCGAGTTTCCGAGGAAAAGCTGGTTTCGGAAGATGGGTGGCCTTCCGAAAGACGGGTTTCTGAAGAACGGGAGGTCCCGTTCTGCCTTGAGAGGGCCGCCACGGACCCGTTCTCGGAAGGTCCATTATCCGAAGACTCGTTTTCCCGAGAACCGTTCTTTCGAGAGGTGGGCGTCTCATCAGCCTCCGCAATCGATTCAGTCTCGACGGCATCAGGCTTGGGGGAGTTCGCCTCTGTGGACCCGAGAGGATCGGTCCCCATTGGAGAACTCGTTTCCTCTGTAGGACCGGTCTCCTCCGACAGATCAGGTTCTTCCGTAGGATCCTCCCCCTCTGAGTGGATAGTTCTCTCGTCTGGGTCGGAATCCGTCGTAGAACCATTCGACATGGAGACATCTGAATCGGAGACGTCCGGATCGGTAATGGGAAGGCAAAATCCGACCTCTCCATTCCGGTTCTTGCTCACGACCTGGTCGAGGCCCGAAAGAATCGCTTCGGTGGGCCTCAGGCCATCGGTCACCTCCACACCGATTCCTTCCCACTTGGAGGGTTTTTCTGGGGAGGTTGGCTGCTCGTCTTGTTGCTCTGGAGGGGAGATGTGAGCGTCTTCCCCCGAAGATGCGTCTTCAGTTGGCACTTCCTCCGGGGGCGTTTCCTCTGTTGATGTGTTACCGGAGGCCTTTCCCGATCGGACGCTGCCGGCAGAGACGAGGTATTCCTGAATCTCTTCCATTGGTGCAGAAGGGCCGGGCACCGCCTCGAACCCGACTTCGTGCGTCGGGTGCGCCCGGCTGAGGAGGTAGGGCGACTGGTCGGCCAGGTGGAGCAGATCGGTCCCAGTTTTTCCCTGGGCGGCCCAGCCCGAGAGGTCAAAGTGCCGGGTGGTCGAGGGGAGGCGAAGGACCTTGATGCTTTCGGCAACGCCTGAGAGGCGTGTTGCGACCTGCCGGGCGTGGTCGAATCCGGCCTCGTCAATGTCGGGGACGATCCACACGTGAGCCCCCTTGAAAAAGCGGGAGAAGGAAGAGCGCCACTTCCCGGCCCCGCCCGGCGCGGTCGTCGCGGAAAATGATCGACCAGAGGAGGCTTCGAGTTCCGATCGCATCTGGAGAGCGGTCTCTACGTCTTTTTCCCCCTCGACGATCAAGATTGGATGGCCCTCGCCGATTGCCTCAAGCATCTCCGGGAGGAGGTAGGGAACGCGCCCCACGCCATCCATCGACCAGATCCAGCCCCCCTTTGGGTTGGGCCTGCGCTGCCGGAACCTCTTTGGCACAAAGCGGACGACCTGATACAGGAGGCTCCCCTCCGCGTTGTAGTAGTCATAGGTGCCCGTAATTTCGCCGAAGCGGCCGTTTTTCGTCTTCGACCCTGGGTTTTGGTTGGAGGGGGGCGATTGGACGGTCTCCGGTTTGGCGGGCTCCGGAGTGGGCGTGTGCTTTTCAGGAGCGTTTTTCTTCGGAGGGGAGGCAGAGGGGGGATAGAGATCGCTCATTTCGAGGCCGATCGCGCTCATAACGGCTTCAGTCGGGCAGCCCGCATGACAATGGACGAGCAGGTGTCCTTTGGGTGCCAGGGAAATAGAGAGGCTTGGAGTCCGGTCGTTGTGGGCCGGGCACCGGGCTTCCCAGCGAGCCGGGTACTTTCCGCTCTCGGGGAGGAGCTTCAGGCCCTTGAGGCGCCCGAGGAAGCGTTCGGGGTAGGTAGACATGTTTCGGTAGCGATGGGGCTCGGGAGAGCGATGGGGCGGTAATGAGAGGAGGACCCAGGGGAAGGCCCCGGAAGGAAGAAGAGATCTTCGGAGAGCCTGGTGCCACAAGTCCCAATAGAAGCGGGGTGGAGGCTCCCGTCAAGACCCGCCTGGCTCATCTTTATGTAAGCCGTCCATAACAGCCACATACGCATCTGGCGCAAATATGGGTTTTGGGCCCATGGGCTCTTGACAGGCGCGGGAAACGGGCGTATGATGGGCGCCGGTTTTCCGGGTTCGCCAGGGAAGCCTCACGCGCCCAACCGGCCCCGTTTCTAACAGAACCCATGCACGAGACCCATCACCAAGAGCGAGAGAGCGCCCGGCGGATGGCCCACTACCTGGGGCCGGCCCGGCGTTTCTTGAGCGACGAGAACGTCACCGAGATCTACACCAGCCCGCTCGATGGGCGCGTGTTTTTAGACACCCGTAAAGAAGGGCGCGTAGGCACGGAGATGTATCTCTCTCCCGGGGACATCCGCTCGTTTCTAAACGTGGTCGCCGACCGGCAGGCCGAGACCCTCGGGCCGGGGAACGAATCAATTCAGGCCCAGCTTCCAGAGGCAATCTTTGGAGGGGCGCGCCTGCAGGGCATCTTGCCCCGCATCGTGAGGATTCCTTGCCTGAACATCCGCAAGCGCCCCACCCGGATTTACACCCTCGCCGACTACGTGGCGCAGGGCGCTCTTACGCCGGGGCTCAAGGCGAGCCTCGAAGTGGCAGTCGCTACGCGAAAGAACGTCCTGGTAGCCGGGGGAACGGGGAGCGGCAAGACCACCTTCGTGAACGCCATCCTGAAGGCGATGACCGACTACGGACCCCATGAGAACTTCCTTCTGATTGAAGACACGCCTGAGCTACAGTGCGCAGCGGAGGACCGGCGGGAATTTCAGACGACGCTCCATTCGCCTATGGCCCATCTCGTTCGGATGAGCCTTCGGGCCAGCCCCGACCGGATTATCGTCGGGGAGGTGCGGGACGGGAGCGCCTACTACCTGATGGACGCCTGGTGTACGGGCCACCCCGGCGGGACGGGCACCGTCCACGCCACGAGCCCGGTAGGGGCGCTGCGCCGGATGGCGCGCCTGGCCCGCCAGGCCTACGACGTCGACCACCGCGTCCTCGTCGCCGAGTCGATCGACCTCATCTGTGTGATTCAAAAAGAAGGCGACAGGCGAAAGATCACCGACGTGGTCCAGGTCGGAAATGAACTGACGCCCTCCGGGACGTTTGCGCTCAGCCCGCTGTTTTCAAGTGGCGGGGACCTGAGTGGAAGTGGCCCAAGTGACTCGGGTCAACTTCGGCTCAAGGGGACGAACGGGGTCCCTCAAGGGACTTCTCAGCAGTGAGTCCCCTCAGAGCTGAACCTACAGAAGCAAGAAGTACTCACGACCAATCAAAGAACCAACAACTCAGCCATACCCATGACCCAGCCCATGTCCTCGACCGATCACAGCGGTTCTCAGCGAACATCCAGCTCCCCAAGGCCGCTCGCGCCTCTTTCATCTTCCGGAAGTGAACAAGAGGAGGGGAGCAGGGCCACTCGGCTTCTCCGTGCGACAGTTGCGTGTCTGGCCGTCTCGTTTGCTATCGGCGCCAGCCCCGCCCTTGCGGCCGGAACGACCGCCGGCGTGCCGTGGGAGACGGCCCTGACCTCATTCCTCGACATCTTTTCGGGCCAGACGGCGCGGCTCCTGGCAGCTCTCATGTTTATCGGGGGCGCGGTCATCTGGGGCTTTAGCCGGAACGAGGAGGGCTTCCAGATGATCGGCAAGGTCATCGTGTCGGCGGGCCTCATCATCGGCGCAGCGGCCATCAGCACCACCATCTTTGGGGCCGTTATTTAGGTCCGGAAGGAGGTGAGGCCTGAAGGGCGAGATCTGAATGAAGCCTGGAATTGGGGGCTTGAAGCAGGACTGCTCATAGCAACACCATAGTCGCACGAACACCAAGGAGCAAAAAATGGAAACCCACCCGCAGGAAGGGGGCTCAGTAGGGGCTCCGGTCCTTGAGACGAACACGGTGCACCAGTCCCTGGTGCGGAGCCCGCTTTTTGCCGGGGTCGAGTTTGGAATTTTGCTCATGGAGGTCGGCATCTCGGTCGCGTTTCTCTTCGTGGCGAACTTTAGTCCGATGGCGATTCTTCCGTGCCTCCTGGTCGGGCTGGGGATTCACGTCCCTACCCGGCGGCTCCTACGAAGCGACCCGCAGTTCCTTCAGGTCCTCGCCGCGAGTCTCCCGCATAGGGCCTACTACGGCCCGGTGAGCGACATCCGCGTGCCGCTGCCCAAGCGACGGTCCTGTATCTCAACGAAGACCTGACCCTTTTCGACAACGACCACGCCCTTTCCCAAACGAACACGTCTGCTATAAACGAACACGTCCATGGACTTCCTATCTCTTCTTCTCGGCGCCGGGGGCGGGGCGCTTCTTACGAAAGCCTTGTCGGCGACGCGGGAGTTTCGCCCCGGCGTTGCGGGCATCGCCGACCTCCTGCACTGGGACTCCATCATCGGCGAAGGCGCCCTCCAGCAGGCCGACGGGTCGATGCTCTGCGCCTGGGCTTATCGAGGCGCCGACATGCAGACGGCCACCATTCACGAGCGTAATGCCCTCGCCCGCCAGCTCAATGAGGCCCTCTTGCCCCTCTCCGACGGCTGGATGTTTCACGTAGACGCCATCCGCCGGCCCGCTCGCTTCTTGGCAGAGGACGGCGCCTTCCCGGACGGGCTAAGCCGCCTCATCGACGAGGAGCGCCGATCGGGGTATACGTCTCGTTTCGAGGCTAACTCGGGTGAGTCCCGAGGCGGCGTCTTCGAGACCGATTACGTGCTCACGGCGACCTACAAGCCGCCGGCGGGCGTCTACAACCAGCTCTCCCGGTTTTTCGTGACCGGCCGTCAGCGGGCGTCCACCAAGATGGATCGGCTGATCGACCTCTTTGAGGCGCAGGTATCGGAGGTCGAGATGCGCCTGCGCGGGCCGCTTCGCCTGAGGCGCCTCTCGACGGAGGAGCTCCTTCGCCACCTGCACACGTGCCTTACGGGCCTTCAGCACCCGGTCATGCCCCCGCCGGTCAACGTGGGACTGAATTCCTACCTTGCCGACCAGCAGGTCTTTGGGGGCTTTGCCCCTCGGGTGGGGGACCGGCACGTGAGAGCGGTATCGCTCCACGGCTTTCCGAACGCCACCTCGCAGGGCATCCTGGGCCGCCTTCACAACCTGCCGGCGGCCTACCGCTGGAGCACCCGTCTCATTATGCTAAGCTCCGAGACGGCCTCCCAGCTCATCCGGACCCGGCGGCACTCCTGGTTCAAGAAGCGAAAGGGCCTGAGTGAGGCCCTGCGGAGCTTTACCGGGCAGCAGGTAAGCGAGGAGCAGCGACGGGTCGAGCGCGAGTTTTTCGAAGACGAGAGCGCGGTTCGGATGGCCACCGACGCAAAGGAGGCGCTCACCCGGATGCAGTCCGCCGAGGCGCGCTACTGCCTCTACACCTCCACGTTCATCGTCATGGAGAGGGAAGAGGCCCGCGCCGAGGAGATCGCGGAGGAGATCCGGGAGGTCCTTGTCGAGGCCGGTTTCCCCAGCCGCATCGAGGACGTAAATGCCCTGGAGGCCTACCTGGGATCTCTTCCCGGCAACGGGACGGCCAACAGCCGGCGCTTTGCGGTCCACACCCGCAACGTCGCCGACCTCATGCCCGCAACCCAGATCTGGCCCGGGGCCGAATACAACCAGAGCCACCTCTTCCCCCCCGGGTCCCCGGCGCTCCTCTCGGCAAAGACCGACGGGTCGACGCCCTTCCGGCTCAACTTGCATGCGCAGGGGGACGTGGGCCACACGCTCGTCATCGGCGCCACCGGGGCCGGAAAAAGCGTCGTCGTAAATACGCTCATGGCCCAGTGGCTCCGCTACGAAAAGGCGCAGGTCTTTCTCTTTGACCTCGGGCACTCGGGCTACCTCCTCGCCAAGGGCGTAGGTGGGCGGCACTACCAGCTCTCCCCAGACGCAGGGGCGGCCCTCTCGCTCCAGCCCCTTCTTCAGGTGGGCGATGAGGAGGAACGTGCCTGGGCGGCCTCCTGGATCGAGACCACCATCGAGCTTCAGGGCGTAACCCCGACGCCTGCCCGGCGGGCCGAGATCGGGCGCGCCCTCAGGCTCATCGCGGCCAACCCCCCTCACATGCGCACCCTGGAGGAGCTCAAGATCCTCGTGCAGGATGAAGAGGTCGCCGGCGCCCTCGGGCAGTTTGTCGGGGAGGGGACCTACGCGCACCTCCTCAATGGAAGCCAAGATGCGCTTGCAGGAGACGCCTTAGCGGAAGACACTTCTGAAAAGGAGGCTTCCGAAATGGACACTTGCGAAGAGGGAGAAGACCTCAGCACCTCCGGCGCCCTAAATCCGGCGTATCAGGTCTTCGAGCTCTCCGCCGTGCGCGACCTGCCGGAGAGCGTCTTTATTCCCCTCTTGCTCTACCTCTTCCACCACGTAGAGCGGCAACTCCGGGCCGACCGCCCCTCGATCATTGTGCTGGAGGAGGTCTGGCACGCCCTCATGCACTCCAGCTTCTCCGAACGCATCAAGCAGTGGCTGCTCACGCTCCGAAAGCAGAACGCGGCGGTCGTCATGGTCGCCCACACCCCCGCCCAGATCGCCCAGCTCGAAAACCGGGAGATCGTGATCGACTCTTGCCCGACGAAGATCTTCCTCCCGAATCCCGACGCGGTCGATCCAGAGGCAAAGGCCCTCTACCGAACGATGGGCCTGAACGAACGGGAGATTGAGGCGATCGCCACGGCGACCCGAAAGAAGCACTACTTCTTCAAGTGTCCGGTCGGGAGCCGCCTCTTTGACCTGGACCTGGGGCCTCTGGCCCTGCAGTTTGTCGCGATGCCGTCGGGGGACGTGGGCGCCCTGCGGAAAAGGGTCGAGGCGCTGGAGAAGAAACGCGGGCGCGGGTGGGTC
>JBPRGF010000026.1:0-78429 GCA_051418015.1 Candidatus Nitrospinota bacterium M3_3B_026
CGACAAATCGAAAATCATCTGCCGCTCCACCTGGAACAAGGACATCCAGGTCGACGAGACGGGCAGCGACGAGCCGGTGTAGCCATGCGGGGGCTTCTTTGACATGCTGATCCTCTTGAACAGCTTCATCGGAGAATCGACCTTGCCCTATGCGTGATTTACAGGTGTCAATGAAGCCGGGAAATTGATCCAGTGTGGCGCCGCGGTCCGGTTGGGGGTCATTTGGGCGTGCTTGCGGCCGATGCGCCCGGCGAACTCCTTCTGGAACAGCTCGCAGTAATAATACGGGTTTTCGTACCAGTCGCGCATGGCCTTCTCGACCGTGGATATCTCGTGATCGGTAATCCATGACCCGGCCATGTGAATCGTATCCACCTTGCTTTGTCTCCAAGAGGGCGGTAAATCATGAACGCGTCAAACAAGAATGCAAAAGTGTATATCGCGCCGAACGCGAATAGCAAGACGCCAGCCCCTTCACGCTCGTCAACCATCATGGGGTAATAGCTGAAACACATATTTGGATTACAGATATCAAGCGGCCGTTGCTGGCCGAGTTTCCGGGTTTCATCAAGGTTCAGGAAAAAATTCCGGATGACGCCGATAATCGCCATGCTGCTTGAGCCAGGGGCGAACGGGGGCGAAAAATGATATCCGTGAAAGGCTTTGAAGGAATAGATGTTAAAAAAGGCGATCGTGAAAACCCACGCCAGGAGCGGCTTTCGTGGGTCTCTATATGACCAATAAAAACAATAAGATATGGCGGAGAGGGAGGGATTCGAACCCTCGGTGGGATTGATTACCCACACTCGCTTAGCAGGCGAGCACCTTCGGCCTCTCGGTCACCTCTCCAGCCTTTGACATCGTTTCCTCGCGCCGCCGTCCCCCGCGTTCTCCCCGGGTCCGGCCGAAGCGCGGGGAGGAATTGTCCATATTCGCCGCGCCCTCTGTGAACGGTTTCGGCCCAGAGACCGGTCAGGCGCCCCTCGATGGGAGGCGTGGGGCGCGCTGACACCGGGTTCGTTTTCCGCGTTTGACGACCCTGGCCGCTCTCTGCAAGTCTTTTACGATACAGCCGCGGCGGCGACCCTGTCAACCGCCTGGGCTCACCGAAAGACGCGAGTCAGCCGAGCCGCTCTGTCCGGGCCCTCATCCTGTCCTGCCGTAGTCGTCCTCGGATCTTTCTATGTCGTCCTCGCCGAAGTAATCTCCTGTCTGGACCTCGATGAACACCATGTCCCCGGCGCCCGGGTTGCTGATCCTGTGCCATGTTTTGACGGGCAGGTCGACAGACTCACCCGCCGCAAGCTCGATCCGCTCGCCGTCCCTGGTCACAACGGCAATGCCGCTTACTACATACCAATGCTCGGAGCGCCTTGAATGGCGCTGGTAGCTTAGCCGCTGGCCGGGGCGGACGGTGATGCGCTTGACCTTATGGTCCGGAGCGTCCGACAGCACCTCGTAAAAACCCCAGGGCCTGTGGCCCTCGCTCCCGGTCATCTCTTCGATCCTTTCATGAGGGGGAGCCGTTCACCCTGTCTCCGATTATTGACGACTGCGAAAATAACGCGGCCGCGGTCTCATCAGGCAGGACGTGGTCCGGCGCTTTTTCACAATCCATGAAATTCCGCCACGCGGGCCGGAATGGCGCAAAATCCCGCAGTCTCATCAGTTTTACATTTCTTTTCAAGAAAACCCAGCTTCATATAATACCGGACTCGGCGGGCGAGGGCATCCCCCGCGTGTCCGGCGGCGTTGTCATGGATGTCAGCCTGGTTTATATTTGACATGGCTCCCTTCGGCCCGGTGTTTTGAGACGTGGTTGAAAAAGACCGTGGCGGATTGGCGGGCCGGGGTTTATGTTTAGCAGTACATAAAAGCCGATGAACCGGCTCGGGGAATATTCAACAACCGGCGGGCGCCATGGAAGTTCACGAGTTTTTCCTTTATCTGCTGATAATCCTGCTGACGGCGCGGATTTTCGCCGAGGCGGCCTCGCGGCTCCATGCCCCGCCGGTGATAGGCGAGCTGCTGGCGGGGGTGTTTTTGGGGCCTTCCCTGCTCGGATGGATCGAGCCCCTCAACGTCATCAAGCTGATGGCGGAGATAGGCATCATCCTGCTGCTGTTCGAGGTGGGGCTGGACACCGACGTCAAGCGCCTGTTCCGGGCGGGCGCCAAGTCCCTGATCGTGGCGATAGCCGGTTTTGTCCTCCCTTTTGTGTTCGGGTTTGCCCTCTGTTACATGATTTTCGGCCTGCCGTTGCTGCCGTCGCTTTTCGCCGGAGGGACCCTTACGGCCACCAGCATAGGCGTGACCGTGCGGGTGCTGACGGACCTGAAGCGCCACGGCGCCCCGGAGGGGCAGATCGTGCTGGGAGCGGCGGTGATGGACGACGTGCTCGGGGTGGTTATGCTGGCGCTGCTTTACGAGTTCTCCATCGCCGGCGGCGTCAGCCTGGCGAACGCGGGCAAGGTGATGATCTTCGTGACGGCGTTTTTCATACTCGCCCCCATGCTGGCCAAACTCATGTCCGTGGTCATAAAGCGTTTCGACGCCATCAGCGACATCCCCGGCCTTATACCAACCACCATCGTCTCCCTGGTGCTCTTTTTCGCGTGGCTGGCCCATGCCGTGGGCGCGCCGGAGCTTCTGGGCGGCTTCGCGGCGGGGCTGGCCCTGTCCAGGCGCTTTTTCCTGCCCCTCGGCGTGGCGTTGCACGTGGACGAGGCCTTCGCGCGCCGCATCGAGTACCAGATGACACCCATTATCCACCTGTTCACGCCGATCTTTTTCGTCATGGTCGGGCTTTCCCTGAACCTGCGTGAGATCGACTGGAACTCCACGTTTATCTGGCTTTTCTCTTTTTCCATGCTGGCGGCGGCCGTCGTGGGGAAGGTCGTTGGCGCGTTGGCGCTCCGGGCGCCGTGGCCGGAGCGCTGGATCATAGGGACGGCGATGATACCACGCGGGGAGGTGGGGTTGATTTTCGCCGAACTGGGCCGCGTCAGTGGCATCTTCAACAACGAGGTCTACGCGGGCATGGTGATCGTGATAGCCGTGACCACACTGGCGCCCCCCTTCGCCCTGAAGTGGCTCTATGGACGGTATGGCGACAGGATAGAGTCATCGCCGCCGGGGGAAGAGCCCGCGGAGCCCGAGCGGCCGTGAAAGGCGTCTTCAGGAATCCTCGTAAACGCTGACGAAACCCATCCTGTCCACGTCCACGAGGCCCTTGTCGGTTATCTTCAGATGGGGAATGACAGCGAGCGCGAGAAACGAGATGACCGAGAATGGGTTCTCGGCTTTCGACCCCATCAGCCTCGTCTCGTAGAGCAGCCGCTCCAGCTTCTCCACCACGGTCTCCGCGGGCTCGGCCGACATTAGCCCCGCGATCGGCAGCGGCAGGACGTCCTTTATCTCGCCCCCCACCGCCGCCGCGAGGCCGCCGCCGAGTTTTTCTATTTCCCGCGCCGCCGTCAGCATCGACCTGTCATCGGCGCCAGCCACAACGATGTTGTGCGAGTCGTGGGCGACCGACGACGCGATGGCGCCCTCGGAAAGCCCCAGGCCGCGGACAAAGCCCAGCCCGATGTTCCCCGTCCCCTTGTGCCGCTCCATCACGGCGATCTTCAATATGTCCCTGCCCGTGTCGGCAAGCAGGGCGCCGTTTTCAGAGGACAGGCGGGCCAGGCCGTGGCCGGTGATGATCTGGCCAGGAACCGCCTCGATCACCCTGACACGCTCCCCGCGGTCCTCGACGCGGAAGCTCTCTTCCGAGAGGCGCTTCACGTTCATCCTGGAGGTTATGAAGCCGTCGTGATGGCCGGGGATGTCCAGGACGGCTTCGCCGCCATCCACCACCAGCGCGCCGGACTTTATGACCTTGTCCACCTTGAAATTTTCCAGGTCCTCCACAATGACCATGTCGGCGGCGTATCCCGGCGCGATGGCGCCCCTGCGGCGCAGACCGTAAAAGGAAGCCGGGTTGAACGTTACCATTCTTACGGCGCTGGCGGCGTCCAGCCCGGCGCGGACGGCCTTTCGGAGCGTGTCGTCGAGGTGGCCGTGGCGCAAAAGGTCCAGCGGGCTCTTGTCGTCGGAGACGAAGAGGACGCGGTGTATGTTCTTTTCGTTGATTGCGGGGACGAGGTCGGCGAGGTTTTTCTCCACCGTCCCTTCCCGGATCATGACGCGCATCCCCGCCCTCAACTTCCCGATCGCCTCCCCGGCGCTCACGCATTCGTGGTCCGTGTCCACGCCGCAGGCTATATAGGCCTGCAGGTCCGCGCCGGAAAGGCCAGGCGCGTGGCCGTCCAGGAATTTGCCGGATGCGCGGGCGGCGGCTATCTTCTCCAGCGTGGACTCGTCGCCGCTTATGACGCCGGGAAAGTTCATCATCTCCGCCAGGCCCAGGACGTTCTTCTTTTTCAGCAATCTTTTTACCTGGCCGGCGCCAAGCTTCGCGCCGGATGTCTCCAGCGCCGTGGCGGGGACGCAGGAGGGAACCATGAAGTAAAAGTCCAGGGGAAGGCTCTCCGCCGCTTTCAGCATGAACTCGAACCCCCGGACGCCGGCCACGTTGACGATCTCGTGAGGGTCGGCGATCACCGCCGCCGTCCCGCGCCGCAGGACGAGCCTTGCGAACTCCCAGGGCGCAAGAAGCGAGCTTTCGATATGGATATGCGCGTCCATCAGGCCGGGGAGGACGTATTTGCCCTCCGCGTCCAGGACTGTCTTCCCGTCACGGTAAAAATCCCCCACGCCCGCTATCTTGTCCCCCAGCGCGGCCACGCCGGTTTTGTATATCTCGCCGGTGAAGACGTTCACCACCCGCGCGTTCGTGATGAGAAGGTTCGCCGGGGCCTCCCCCCGCGCGGTCTCTATCAGGCGGGAAAGTTTTTCCCTGTCTTCCATTTTTCCCTTCCCGCCGCGTTCTTTCGGCCTAGTCTTTCACATAGCCTATGTAGGGCAGATTCCTGTATTTCTCGTTGAGGTCGATGCCGTAGCCGACCACGAACCTGTCCGGGACGGTGAACCCGGTGTAATCCAGAGAGACTTCCTTCACCCTGCGCGCGGGCTTGTCCAGCAGGGCGCAGACCGCAAGCGACCGCGGCTTCTTCCATGCCAGAAACTCCCTGATGAAGCTCAGCGTTATGCCCGTGTCAATGATGTCTTCTATGATTATCACGTCCCTGCCCTCGATGGAGGTCGACACGTCCGAGACGATCTTCACCACCCCGGAGGAGCTTTTCGCCGCGCCGTAGCTGGAGACGCCGAGGAAGTCGCAGGCCACCGGAAGGTCGATATTCCTCGCAAGATCGGCCATGAAGACCCACGCCCCCTTCAGGACGCCGATGAGGACCGGCTCGCCGTCCGCGTAATCCCCGGTGATCGCGCGCCCCAGCTCGGCGGCCTTCTCCGCGATCTCCTCCGCGGATATAAGCTCCACTATCTTGTCATCAATCCTCATTCGCGGATCTCCCGGCAAGCGGACAGGGGGCGTGAATCCTCGTTTTTATCCGTCATTATTAAATCTACATCACATCCTCTCTCCTGTAAAAGAGCGGCGGCAGGGGGGTGTCTCGGTTTGAAAAACAAATCAAGGCCCTTCATTGCGCTTTGCTTGTTCAGGACGACGAGGGGTTGGCAAACCGGAGACGATTCGGCGTCCCGAGCCCCTTCACGGCGTTCAGGGCAGGCCCCGCGCTCCTCTGGCGGCGGGGAGGGGCTGAAAATTAATCCGTTGAACGCGCCGTGGAAAAGTGAGAACATCATTATTCTGGGGAGAGGAATTGGCTCGAACGCGCAGACGCTGGAAATGAAAAAGATCCACGAATACGAAATCCTGGAGAGGATAGAGGGCCCGGAGGACATAAAATCCCTGCCCGTCTCCGCCCTGCCGGAGCTTGCCCGGGAGGTACGCGCCAGGATCATAGATGTGGTTTCCCGCTCCGGGGGGCATCTTGCCTCCAGCCTTGGGGTGGTGGAGCTTACCATCGCGCTGCATTACGTCTACGACCTCCCCGGGGACAAGATCGTCTGGGACGTGGGGCATCAGTGCTATGCCCACAAGATCCTGACCGGCAGGAACAAAACGTTCGACACCTTGCGCAAGGCTGGGGGAGTCTCCGGCTTCCCGAGCAGGGAGGAGAGCCTCTACGACTGCTTCAACACCGGTCATGCCGGCACGTCCATATCGGCCGCCCTGGGGCTGGCCCGCGCGCGCGACCACCAGGGGGGGGACAACGACGTCATAGCCGTCATCGGCGACGGGTCGCTCACGGCCGGGCTGGCCTTCGAGGGGCTCAACCACGCCGGCGCGACGCATACCGGCCTAACCGTCGTGCTGAACGACAACAAGATGTCCATCTCCCGCAACGTGGGCGCCCTCTCCCAGCACCTGAACAGGATAATCACCGGCAAGTGGTACACCAAGATCAGGGACGAGTTCGACCACATCGTGAACGCCCTGGCGGGCGGCCAGGTGGCGCAGTTCACCCGGAGGTTCGAGGAGGCCGTCAAGAGCGTCATAGTTCCCGGCAGGCTGTTCGAGGACCTCGGCTACAAGTACGTCGGCCCTATCGACGGGCACGAGATAGAGTACCTGGTGGAGACGTTCCAGGCTGTCCGGGAGCTGAAAGGCCCCAGGCTCGTGCACGTGGTAACCACCAAGGGTAAGGGCTACCCCCCCGCGGAGGAGAAAGCGCCCTACTTCCACGGCGTCGCCCCCTTCCACCCCGAGACGGGGGACAAGGTGAACGGCTCCTCCGGCGTCACCTACACCGACGTCTTCTCGGAGACGCTCATGGATCTTGCCGCCGACGACGAGCGGATAGCGGCCATAACGGCCGCCATGCCCCAGGGGACAGGGCTGGACGGGTTCGCCAGCGCATACCCGGACCGTTTCTACGACGTTGGCATAGCCGAGCAGCATGGGGCCACCTTCGCCGCCGGGCTGGCGGCGGAGGGGATGAAACCGGTGGTCGCCGTTTACTCCACGTTCCTGCAGAGGGTCTTCGACCAGATAGTCCACGACGTGTGCCTGATGAACCTGGACGTCACCTTCGCCGTGGACAGGGCGGGGATAGTGGGAGAGGACGGCGTCACCCACCAGGGGCTTTTCGACCTGTCCTACCTTCGCCTCGCCCCCAACATGATAGTCATGGCGCCGAAGGACGGCCTGGAGTTGCGGAGGATGCTGAAGACGGCCCTGGACTATCCCGGCCCGGCGGCGCTGAGGTATCCGCGCGGGGCCGCCGCCCGGGTGGAGCGGCCGGAGAAGGTGGAGCCCTTGCCCGTGGGGAAGGCGGAGGTTTTGAGGGAGGGGGACGACCTTTGCATAATGGCCGTGGGATCGATGGTCCTGCCCGCCCTGGAGGCCGCGGAGCGGCTCGGGGCAGACGGGCTGTCCGTCGCCGTGGTGAACGCCCGATTCGTAAAACCCATCGACGAGAAAATCATAGAGAAAATGGCCCGCTCCTGCGGGCTGCTGCTGACCGTGGAGGAGAACGTCCTGGCGGGCGGGTTCGGGTCCGCCGTCCTGGAGGCCGTGGAGTCCATGGGCCTTTCCCGCGCCGCCGTCCGCAGGCTCGGCGTCCCGGACGTCTTTGTAAGCCACGGCTCCCAGGCCGGGAAACGGCGCGAGCTGCGCCTTGACGCCGGCGGGATCGAGAGGACGGCCAGGGAGCTTCTCGCCGGGGAAAAACCGGGGCTTTTCAAGACCCGCCGCCCCTCCCATGCCAAAAAAGCGGCTGGATACCCTTCTTGTTGAGCTGGGCCTGGCCGAAACCAGGAGCCGCGCTCAGGGGATGATCATGGCCGGGCTGGCGTTTGTCGACGGAAGGCCGGTCACAAAGGCCGGGACGCTCATCCGTGAAGGCTCCGAGATAACCGTAAAGGGAAAGGATATCCCATACGTCTCGCGCGGCGGGCTCAAGCTCGAGGCCGCCCTCGACCGGTTTGGGGTTGACCCCGCCGGGCTCGTCTGTCTGGACATAGGCGCCGGGACGGGGGGATTCACCGACTGCCTGCTGAAGCGCGGCGCGCGAAGGGTCTGGGCCGTGGACGTGGGCAAAAGCCAGCTCGACTACCGGTTGAGAACGGACGACAGGGTCGTCTGCCTGGAGGGGGTCAACGTGAGGAGGATGGACGCGGCCACGATAAAGGACCCCATAGACCTTGCGGTGGCGGACGTGTCGTTCATATCTCTGAAGCTTGTGCTCCCGCCCGCGCTGCCCGCCCTCAGGGAGGGCGCCTCCCTGGTGGCGCTGGTGAAGCCGCAGTTCGAGGCGGGGCCGGAGAAGGTCGGCAAAGGCGGGGTGGTCCGCGACGAGGCGGCGCGGAGGGCCGTCGTGGACGATCTTGTGTCCTTTTTCGCCGCGTTGGGTCTTCAAAGCCTGGGCGAGTTCCAGTCCCCCGTCCCCGGCAGGAAGGGGAACATAGAGTATTTTATCCACTTGAAGACGAAGTGACAGGGCCCGCGCAAGTAAAAGCCTCCACCGTCTCCCCGGGCCGAAAAAACAATGTTGACAGCCCGGCTATAGGTGTCTATACTTTCTGTTTTTTCTCTAAATACAACCGGCCTCCGGCGCATGATTCCGCCCGGGCGGCCGGGAAGGCGGAGTTTGGAGGTTATGGAGGCCATCGAAGCCAGCGCCACGCTGCGGTTTCACAGGATATCGCCCCAGAGGACCCGGCTCGTGGCGGACATGATCCGCGGCAGGAAGGTCGAGGAGGCGATGAGGATCCTGCGTTTCACGAACAGGAGGAGCGCGGACGTCCTGGTCAAGCTGTTGAAATCCGCCGTGGCCAACGCGGAGGGCAAGAACGTGGAGGAGCCCGAGCTTTTGCGGGTAGAGAAGGTCTGGGTTTGCCAGGGCCCCGTGTATCGGCGGCAGATGCCCAGGGCCCGCGGCAGGGCCAACATAATCCGCCGCCCGACGAGCCATATCACCATACTGGTGAAGGAGGATATCAAGGAGAAGGAGGCCGCGGCCGCCGAGAGGGCCGCCAGGGAGGCGAAGCGGGCCAAAAAGAGAGCCGCCCGGAAAAAGGGCGGAGAGAAGGCCGCGAAGGAGAAAAAAGCCTCCCCCAAGGCGAAGGCCGGCGACGCCGGAAAGGACAAGGCCGCTAAAAAATCCTCCGGCGGCGGCGCTGAAAAGAAGAAGGAAAAATAGAAGATGGGCCAGAAAGTTCACCCCATAGGTTTCAGGCTGGGCACTATCCGCAACTGGTCTTCGAACTGGTTCGCCGAGGGGCCCTACGCCGACAACCTCCACAGCGACATCAGGATCCGCGGTTTCATCAAGAACGCGCTTTATCACGCCGGGATAGGCGACATCCAGATGGAGCGCAAGGGCAAGCAGCTCAAGATAAACATATTCGCCGCCCGGCCCGGGATCATCATCGGCAAGAAGGGTCAGGAGGTCGACAGGCTCAAGGGCCGGCTCCAGAAGATGCTCCCCGGCAAGGAGATATTCATCAATATAAAAGAGGTCAGGAAGCCCGAGATCAACGCCCAGCTCGTAGCCGAGAACATCGCCACGCAGCTTGTGCGCAGGGTGGCTTTTCGCCGGGCGATGAAGAAGGCCGTGTCCACGGCCATGCGTTTTGGCGCCAAGGGCATCCGCGTGCGTTGCGGCGGCAGGCTGGCGGGGGCCGAGATCGCCCGGACGGAGTGGTATCACGAGGGCCGCGTCCCCCTTCACACCATACGGGCGGACATAGACTACGGAGTGGCGGAGGCGAAGACCACCTACGGCGTGATCGGCGTCAAGGTGTGGGTGTACCAGGGCGACATTTACATCGGCAAGGAGGCCCGCAAGCTGGAGGAGCGGCGGAAGCTGCGCGACCAGAAGCAGATAGAGGAAGCCGTCGAGGCCGCCAGGGCCGACCTCGCCGCCAAGGCGGCCGGGGAAGGCGGTGAGAAGCCGCCCGAGAAGACCGGGGAGTAGGAGGACGCGGCCATGTTGATGCCCAAGAAAGTAAAATACAGAAAACGCCAGAAGGGCAGGAACCGCGGCACGGCCTACCGCGGCGGCTCCATAAGCTTCGGCCGCTACGCCCTGCAGGCCATGGAGCCGGCCCTCGTAAGCGACAGGCAGATAGAGGCCGCCCGCGTGGCCATAACCCGCCACGTGAAGCGCGGCGGCAAGCTGTGGATCCGCGTTTTCCCGGACAAGCCTTTGTCCAAGAAGCCCGCCGAGGTCAGGATGGGCAAGGGCAAGGGCTCGCCGGAAAGCTGGGTGGCCCGGGTGAAGCAGGGGAGGATACTCTTCGAGCTGGACGGCGTGGAGCCCGGCGTGGCCAGGGGCGCCATGAAGAGGGCCTCGCACAAACTCGGCTTCGAGACCCGCTACCTGGACCGGGACGAGAGGAGTTTCGTGATATGAAGGCCGCCGAGATCAGGGAGCTTTCGGACGAGGAGCTCGCCCGCAGGATGGAGGAGCTGAAAGAGTCGTACATGAAGCTCAGGTTCCAGCATGCCACGGCCCAGCTGGACAGCCCGGCCCGGCTCAGGAGCGCCCGCCGGGACATAGCCAGGATAAACACCGAGATGAGCCTGCGCAGGATAAAGGCGGACAAGGCTGGGAAGGAATAGGAGACCATGGCGGACAGGAAGAGAGGATTCCCCAAGAGCCGGGTGGGTGTCGTGGTGAGCGACAAGATGGACAAGACCGCCGTGGTCCGGGTGGAGCGGCGGGTATCGCACCCCATATTCAAGAAGATAGTCACCAGGAGCAAGCGCTACCACGTCCACGACGAGGAGAACGCGCTCCAGGCCGGGGACAAGGTGAGGATAGTGGAGACCAGGCCGATGAGCAGGCTGAAGAGGTGGCGTCTCGGGAAGATCCTCGAAAAGAGGCAGGTGTGAGCGGAGAGCCGTTATGATACAGCTTCACAGCACCCTCAGCGTCGCGGACAACTCCGGCGCGAAGAGGGCCCGTTGCATAAAGGTCCTCGGGGGAAGCCATAAAAGGTACGCCAGGATCGGAGACATAATCAAGGTCTCCGTCATAGAGGCCGCCCCCAACAGCAACATAAAAAAAGGGACGGTGAAAAACGCCGTCGTGGTCAGGATGAAAAAGGAAATCCGGCGCGGCAACGGCACCTACGTCAAGTTCGACAACAACGCCGCCGTGCTGGTTGACGACTCGAAGGAGATGATCGGCACCCGCATATTCGGCCCCGTGGGGCGCGAGCTGCGGTCCAGGAAGTTCATGAAGATCATATCCCTTGCCCCGGAGGTGCTGTGATGAGCGCGGGAGAGAAAAGTAAGATGAGCATCCGGAAGGACGACATCGTGGTCGTGACGTCCGGCGCCGAGAAGGGCAAGAAGGGCCGGGTGATCGAGGCTATCCCGTCGCGGGACCGCGTGGTGGTGGAGAAGGTCAACGTGATAAAGCGCCACATGCGCCCCAACCCCCGGCAGCGGGAGGGGGGCATAGTGGAGCGCGAGGCGCCGATACACGTCAGCGCCGTCAGCATCTTCTGCCCCAAGTGCGACCGGCCGGTGAGGATAAGCCACAAGCGGCTGGAGGACGGCCGGAAAGTCAGGATTTGCCGCAAGTGCGGCGAAATGTTCGATATCGTGTAAGCGGGACACGCCATGTCAACGTTGAAAGAAAAATACCACAAGGAAATAATCCCGGCCCTCATGGAGGAGTTCGGGTACAGGAACGTGATGCAGGCGCCCCGGCTGGAGAAGATAACTCTCAACATGGGTCTGGGCGAGGCGACGGCGAATCCGAAGGCGCTGGATAACGGCGTCTACACCCTGACCACGATATCCGGCCAGAAGCCGGTGGTGACCCGCGCCAGGAAGGCCATATCGAACTTCAAGCTCCGCGCCGGGGTGGGGATAGGCGTCATGGTGACTCTCCGGGGCGAGAGGATGTACGAGTTTCTGGAGAGGCTGATAACCGCCGCCATCCCCAGGATAAGGGATTTCAAGGGAGTCTCCGGGAAGGCCTTCGACGGCCACGGCAACTATACCCTGGGGATAAAGGAGCAGCTCATATTCCCCGAGATAGACTACGACAAGGTGGAGAAGGTCAACGGGCTTAACATCTCCATAATCACGACGGCGGAGACCGACGCCGAGGGCAAGAGCCTCCTGCGCCGTCTCGGGATGCCGTTTAGAAACTGACGGGAGAGGAAAGTGGCCAAGAAAAGCATGATCGCCAAGCAGAGGCGCAAACCGAAGTTCAGTACCCGCGCCTACAGCCGGTGCAGGGTCTGCGGCCGGCCCCGGGCTTACCTGAGGAAGTTCCAGATGTGCAGGCTGTGTTTCAGGAAGCTCGCGCTCGAGGGGATGATCCCCGGCGTGACCAAGAGCAGCTGGTGACGGGCGGAGGCGGGCTATGAGCATGAGCGATCCAATAGCGGATTTTCTGACGAGGATGAGGAACGCCGTCATGGCTCGGCACGCGAAGGTGACGATACCCTCGTCCAGGATAAAGGCGGAGATGGCCGCGCTGATGAGGCAGGAGGGCTACATCCGGGATTTCAAGATAATCCAGGACGGCAGGCAGGGCCAGCTTCGCGTATACCTGAAGTATGACGGCGACAGACCCGCCCTGAGCGGCCTGAAGAGGGTGTCGAAGCCCGGTCTCAGGGTCTACGCCGGGGCGGACGACATCCCGACGGTGCGCAACGGCCTCGGGGCCGCGGTGATATCGACCAACAAGGGGATCATGTCCGACAGGGAAGCCCGGGAGGCCCATGTCGGCGGCGAGGTCCTGTGTTACATATGGTAGGGTTTTAGCGTCATGTCCAGGATAGGCAAAAAGCCGGTAGACATCCCCCAGGGGGTGGAGGTGAAGATAGACGGCGCCACGGTGACCGTCAAGGGCAAGCTCGGCGAGCTGACCCGCGTTTTCCATCCCCGCGTGGCCGTGGAGAGAGAGGACGACAAGCTCGTGGTGAAGAGGGCTAAGGACGACAGGGAAAGCCGGGCCCTGCACGGTCTTTCCCGGTCGCTGCTCGCCAACATGGTCCAGGGCGTGGCGGAGGGTTTCAGGAAGACCCTCGTCATCGAGGGCGTGGGATACCGCGTGGCCAAGAAGGGCTCGGGGCTGGAGCTGTCCCTGGGCTACTCCCACAGCATAAACATGGAAGCGCCCGAAGGCGTGACCTTCGAGACCTCCAAGCCCACGGAGCTTGCGGTCATCGGGGCAGACAAGGAGGTCGTCGGCCAGGTGGCGGCGAACATCAGGGCGCTGCGCAAGCCGGAGCCTTACAAGGGCAAGGGCATCCGCTACGAGGACGAGCGCGTCCGCCGCAAAGCAGGCAAGGCGGTCTCAAAATAGGGTAGTCTGGATATGAGCAGGATTCTTGACACAAAGAGAAGGCGCAGGCTGGGCAGAAAGGCCAGGGTCCGCGGCAAGGTCCGGGGGACCGCCGAGAAGCCGCGGGTCACTGTCAGCTTTACGAACAGGAACGTCATCGCCCAGATGATAGACGACACGTCCGGCAGGACGCTGGCCTTCGTCTCCACCATGGGCGCCGGGGCCGGGACCCGCGGCAAGAACATGGCCGCCGCCCGCTGGGCCGGCGTGGCCCTGGCGGAGGCCGCCCTGGGTCTTGGGATCAAAAGCGCCGTGTTCGACCGGAACGGCCGCGTTTACCACGGCAAGGTCAGGGAGATTGCGGACGCCATGCGCGAAAAAGGGATATCAATGTGAGTGAAGCGAAAAAGACGCGCCGCCCGAGGCGCGAGGAGCAGGCCGAGGGCCGGGACAGGGATCTTGTCGACAAGGTCATACACATAAACCGCGTCGCCAAGGTGGTCAAGGGCGGCCGGCGTTTCTCATTCTCCGCCCTCGTGGTTGTGGGCGACAAGGCGGGGACGGTGGGAGTCGGCGCCGGCAAGGCCAACGAGGTGCCCGAGGCCATAAGGAAAGCCGTGGCCAACGCCAAGAAAAACTCCATGAAGATATACCTTCAGGACACCACCATTCCGTACCAGGTTACGGGCCACTTCGGCGCCGGGAGGGTTCTGTTGAAGCCGGCCTCCCGGGGGACCGGGGTGATCGCCGGCGGGGCCGTGCGCGCCATCCTGGAGGTGGCCGGGGTGAGGGATATCCTCACCAAGTCGCTCGGCACGTCCAACCAGTTCAACATGGCGCGGGCCACCATGGAAGGTCTCGGGCAACTGGAGAACCCGAAAACGATCAGGAAAGCCCGGGGTATTGAGACAGAGCCTGAAACGGACGAAAAAGATGAAGCTGCATACGCTTAAAACCCCCAAAGGGGCGAGGAAAAACAGCAAAAGAGTCGGCCGCGGGATAGGATCCGGCAGCGGCAAAACCAGCGGCAGGGGCCACAAGGGCCAGAAGTCCAGGTCCGGCGGCTCCATAGCGCGCGGGTTCGAGGGCGGCCAGATGCCGCTGGCCCGCCGGCTGCCCAAGTTCGGGTTTACCAACATATTCCGCGAGGAGTACGCCATCGTCAACCTGGACACCCTCTCCCGGCTGGGGCTCGAGGGGGAGATAACCCCCGAGGTTCTCGTGGAGAAGGGCGTCATCAGGAAGAATAGAAAGCTCAAAGTTCTGGGCAGGGGCGAGGCGCCGAAATCCGTCACCGTAACGGCGTCCAAGTTCTCCAAAACCGCCGTCGAGAAGATAGAGAAGGCCGGCGGGAAAACCCAGGTGGCCTGAAAGTGATCGGCCAGGCTCTCGGCGGCATAAGCAAGATCCCCGAGCTTCGCAACAGGATACTGTTCACGCTTGGGATGCTGTTCGTGTTCCGGGTCGGCTCCCACATCCCCGTCCCCGGCGTGGACACCCAGACTCTGGCCGACTTTTTCCGGAACATGGCTGGGACGATGTTCCAGTTTTTCGACATGTTCACGGGGTCCAACTTTTCCCGGGCCACGATATTCGCCCTGGGGATAATGCCCTACATAAGCTCGTCGATCATCCTGCAGCTGCTCACCGTGGCCGTGCCGAAGCTTGAGAAACTGAAAAAAGAGGGCGAGGCCGGGCAGAAGAAGATCACCCAGTACACCCGCTACGGCACGGTTGTCCTGGCGGCGGTGCAGTCCATGGGGATAGCCTTTTGGCTGGAGGCGCTGCAGTCCCCCGGCGGTCAACTGGCGGTAGTCTCGCCCGGGTGGGGTTTCCGTCTCACCACCGTGATCACGATGGTGGCGGGGACGGCGTTTTTGATGTGGCTCGGCGAGCAGATAACCGAGCGGGGGATAGGCAACGGCATCTCGCTGATAATATTCGCCGGCATCGTGGCCGACATGCCCACGGCGATCTTCCAGACCCTGCAGATGATAAGCATAGGCCAGCTCAACGCCGTGCTGATGGCCGCCCTCACGGCGCTGATGGTGGTGGTGATCGCGGCGATAGTCTTCATGGAGGCCAGCCAGCGCAGGCTCACCATCCAGTACGCCAAGCGCATGGTGGGGCGGCGCATGACCGCGCCGGTGCAGTCGCACCTGCCGTTGAAGGTGAACACCTCCGGGGTGATCCCGCCCATTTTCGCCTCGTCCATAATCATGTTCCCGGCGACGATCCTGAACTTCATGGACCGCGAGAGCATGCCCTGGATAGGCTACGCCGCGGACATGCTCCGGCCCGGCAATTTCTTCTACGAGGTCATATACGTGGCGGCGATATTCTTTTTCTGCTTTTTCTATACCGCCATAATCTTCAACCCCTCCGACGTGGCGGAGAACCTGAAAAAACAGAACGGCCATATCCCCGGCATCCGGCCGGGCCACCCCACGGCGGAGTACATAGACAAGGTTCTCTCCCGTCTCACCTTCACCGGGGCAGTCTACCTGTCCGCGGTTTGCGTGATACCGGACATTCTCATATCCCAGCTCAACGTGCCCTTTTATTTCGGCGGCACCGGCCTGCTCATCGTGGTGGGCGTGGGGATGGACACGATGTCCCAGGTGGAGTCGCACCTGGTGATGCGGCACTACGAGGGGCTCGTGCGCAAAGGCGGCCTGCGCGGCCGGCGTTGAACATCAAAGGAGAGTGAGCGATGAGGATAATCATGCTGGGCCCGCCGGGGGCCGGGAAGGGGACACAGGCCAAGATCGTCATAGACAAGTACGGGATTCCGCAGATATCCACCGGCGACATACTCCGCCAGGCCGTGACCTCCCAGACAGAGATGGGCAGGAAGGCCAAGGCCTACATGGACGCTGGCGAGCTCGTGCCGGACGATGTGGTGATAGGGATAATAAACGACAGGCTCAGCCAGCCGGACTGCCAGGAGGGGTTCATACTCGACGGGTTCCCCAGAACCCTGGCCCAGGCCGAGGCGCTCACCGAGGCGCTGTCGGCCAAGGGGATGGACATCGACTACGTGATAGACCTCAAGGTGGCCCCGGAGAACCTCGTAAAACGCCTCACCGGCCGGCGCACCTGCGAAAAATGCGGCCAGATGTACCATGTCGAGTTCAGCCCCCCCAGGGCGGAGGGGGTCTGCGACAAGTGCGGCGGCGCGCTCTATCAGCGCGACGACGACAAGGAGGAGACCATCCTCAAACGGTTCGACGTCTACAGCCAGCAGGCTGGCGCGCTCCAGGAGTATTACTCGGGATCGGGCAAGTACAAAGCCATCGACGGCGAACAGCCGATCGACAGGATCAGCGGGGACATCCTGGCCACACTGGAGCCCTGAGAGGCCGCGTGTCCACCGGGCGTGAAACGGGCGGGGCGGCCAGGCGGCGATGGCGATAAACTACCGGTCCAGCGATGAGATCGAGCTTTTGCGAACCGCCAACAGGATCGTCGTGGCGGCCCACAGGAGGCTCGAGGAGATACTGGCCCCCGGCGTCAACACCATAAAGCTCGACAGAGCCGCCGAGGAGGTTATAAGAGACCTTGGCGGCAGACCGTCGTTCAAGGGGTACAGAGGGTTCCCGAACACCCTGTGCGTGGCGATAAACGACCAGGTGGTGCACGGCATTCCGGACAAGAGGGAACTCCGCGACGGCGACATCGTGGGGCTTGATCTCGGCGTGGAATACAAGGGCTACTACGGCGACGCCGCCCAGACCCTCCCCGTGGGGGAGGTGTCCGAAAAGGCGTCCAGGCTCATGAGGGTGAGCCGCGAGGCCCTCTGGAAGGGGATAGAGGCGATCCGCCCCGGCGGGAGGCTTTCGGACATATCCCACGCCATACAGACCCACGCCGAGGCGGCGGGATATTCGGTCGTCAGGGCCTTCGTGGGGCATGGCATAGGGTCAAGCCCCCACGAGGATCCGCAGGTGCCGAACTTCGGCCGGCCCGGCCGCGGCCCCGCCCTGAGAAAGGGTATGGTGCTGGCCATAGAGCCCATGGTCAACGAGGGCGGGTCCGACGTGGAAATATTGGAGGACAAGTGGACCGTGCGGACCGTGGACGGGTCTCTTTCGGCCCATTTCGAGCACTCCGTGGCCGTCACCGATGACGGGCGCGACGTTTTGAGCGTTTTTGACTGAATTTTAGTTTGGACAATCCGGAGATTTCTGTTAGTATTATTAATTTTCGACGAGAGCGCCGCTTTCCAGCGGCGGATGGATGGTCATGAAAGTAAGAGCCTCGGTAAAGCCGATCTGCGACAAGTGCAAGGTGATAAAGCGCGGGGGCATAGTGCGCGTCATCTGCGAGAACCCGAAGCACAAGCAGCGGCAGGGGTGAGAACAGGAGGTTTTTGACATATGGCCCGCATAGCCGGGGTGGACATCCCCAGGAACAAGAGGATAGAGGTGGCCCTCACCTACATATACGGCATTGGCGCCGCCACGGCCGGGAAGATACTGAGGGAGGCCAACGTGGAAGCCGCCACCAGGGTGCGGGACCTCACGGACCAGGACATAACGCACCTGCGGAACATAATAGAGAAGCAGTACAAGGTGGAGGGAGACCTGCGGCGCGAGGTCCAGCTGAACATAAAAAGACTGATGGACATAGGCTGTTACAGGGGCCTGCGGCACCGCAAGGGGCTCCCCGCCCGGGGCCAGCGGACCAGGACCAATGCCAGGACGCGCAAAGGCCCCGCCAAGACGGCGGTGTCCGGCCGCAGGAAAGAGCAGAAGAAGTAGCCACAGACACGAGGCGTCACGACAAAGACCATGACGGATAAAAAGAAGACTACAGCATCAAAAAAGAGGCTCAAGAAGGTGGGCGCGAACGGCATCGCCCACGTGAAATCCACCTTCAACAACACCATCATCACGATAACCGACCCCGCGGGGAACACGGTGGCGTGGGCCTCCGCCGGGGGCCAGGGGTTCAAGGGCTCCCGCAAGAGCACCCCTTTCGCCGCGCAGACCGCCGCGGAGAACGCGGCGCGGAAGGCGATGGACATGGGCATGAGGAAGGTGGAAGTCTATATAAAAGGCCCCGGCAGCGGGCGCGAGGCGGCGGTAAGGTCGCTGCAGGCGGCGGGGCTGGAGGTTGAGCTGATAAAGGACGTAACGCCGATACCGCACAACGGGTGCCGGCCTTCCAAGCGCAGAAGGGTGTGAGGCGGGCTGGAGCCGGCGTTTTGACAGGAGGATAGGGTTTTGGCGAGGTACAACGGATCCGTCTGCAGGCTGTGCAGGCGCGAAGGCATGAAGCTTTTCCTCAAGGGGGAGCGGTGCCTTTCCAAGAAATGCTCCATAGAGCGAAGGAGCTATCCCCCCGGCGAGGCGGGCCAGAGGAGGATAAAGCTCAAGGAATACGGAATGCAGTTGCGGGAGAAGCAGAAGGTCAAGCGCGTCTACGGCGTCCTGGAAAAACAGTTCCGCGGATACTTCCACAGGGCGGACAGGTCGAAAGGCGTGACTGGCGAGACGCTGCTTCAGCTGCTGGAGGAGAGGCTCGACAACGCCGTCCTGAAGCTCGGCTTCGCCAGCAGCCGCCCCCAGGCCCGGCAGTTGATCCGACACAACCATTTCATGGTGAACGGGCGCAAGGTCAACATCCCGTCGTACCGCGTGAAGAAAGGCGACGTCATCGAGGTCCGCGAGAAAAGCAGGAAGATCGACGCCATCAGGGAGTCCGTGGAGAACATCTCCGACAAGCAGATACCCGAGTGGCTCACCCTGGATCGCGATGCGATGCGGGGCGTGGTCCAGGACGAGCCCTCCCGGGAAAGCATACAGATGCCGATACAGGAGCAGCTCATAGTCGAGCTCTACTCCAAGTAGGCTCGCCTTTTGAACGATGAAGGAGGTTACATGATAGCGGCTTGGCAGGGTCTTGTAAGGCCCAAGAAGCTGGAGTATGACCAGAAAAGGCGCACGGACACCTACTCCGTTTTCCACGCCGAGCCCTTCGAGCGCGGGTTCGGGATAACCATTGGCAACTCGCTCCGGAGGCTCCTTCTTTCCTCGATCCCCGGGTCCGCCGTCGTGGCGGTGAAATTCGAGGGCGTGAGCCACGAGTTCTCCACCATCGACGGTGTTGTGGAGGACGTCGCGGAGATAATATTGAACCTGAAGAGCCTGATACTCCGCAAGGATGGGGACGAGGACAGGACCATCACCCTGAGCGCCTCCGGCAAGGGCGACGTCACCGCCGCCGATATCGAGGCGCCGCCCCAGGTGCGGATACTGAACCCCGACCTCCACATCGCCACGCTGACCGAGGAGAAGGCGAAGCTGGAGGCAGAGATGATCATCCGCTCCGGCCGGGGGTATTCCCCCGCGGAGATGAACGCGGATCCCTCCTGGGACATATCGGTGATCCCCATAGACGCCGTTTTCTCGCCCGTGACGAAGGTGGCCTTCCGCGTGGAGAAGACAAGGGTGGAGCAGTCCAGCGACTATGACAAGCTCATAATGGAGGTGACGACCAACGGGGCCATCAGGCCGGACGACGCCGTGGCCCTGGCCGCCAAGAACATGAAGGAGCACCTGCAGATATTCATAAACTTCAACGAGGAGCAGGAGCCCCAGACGAAGGCGGTGAACGAGGACAAGCTCAGGGTCGCCAGGAACCTGAGGAAAAGCGTGGACGAGCTGGAGCTTTCGGTGCGCTCCTACAACTGCCTGAAGAACGCGAACATCAAGACCATCATGGAGCTTGTGACCAAGACCGACGCCGAGATGCTCAAGACCCGCAACTTCGGCCGCAAGTCCCTCAATGAGATCAAGGAGATCCTGACGGATATGGGGCTGCGTCTCGGGATGAACGTGGACCAGTACAAGGAGGAGCTTTCCCTGCTGGAGCAGGGTCAGCCCGGCAGCGCCTGATCCGGTTTGAGAGAGCATGAGACATCTTAAGAAGAAAAAAAGGTTCAGCAGGACCACGAGCCACAGCAAGGCCATGTTCCGCAACATGGTCACATCCCTGCTGGAGTTCGAGAGGATAACGACTACGGAGCCGAAAGCGAAGGCGCTCCGGGGCCACGCTGAGCGGATGATCACCCTCGGCAAGAAGGGAACCCTCGCCCACCGCAGGCGCGCCCTGGCGTTCGTGCGGAGCAAGGAGGCCGTCGCCAAGCTTTTCGGCGGCCTTGCCGAGCGGTACAAGGACAGGCCGGGCGGATACACCCGTATCTACAAGCTGGGGCGCCGGGCGGGCGACAACGCCCCCATGGCGGTCATCGAGCTCGTGGACAGGGACCCTTCGGCCATGCCGCGCAAGCGAACCCGCAGGATACCGGCCGAAGAGCAGGCCTGACCGGCCTGCGTCTCACCGGCGCAAAAAAAGAGAGAGGCTAGCCTTCTTCGGAGGCCTGCGCCGCCGGTTTCACGGTGACGGTCAGGCCCGAGGCGCTCACCACTTCCACCCTGTCACCGGGCTTTATCGTCCCCGTCTCGCTCACGGCTTTCCACAGTTCCCCCTCCAGCATGATCCTGCCGGGTTTGCCCGGTTTTATCTCCGTCTCAGCCATGCCGGAAAGACCCACCATGGCGTCCCAGCCGGTGGCCACCTTCCGGAACTGGGCCCGCGCCGCCGAGCCGAGCAACACCGTGAAAAATCCCGCAGTCAAAAGCGCGGTGGGTATTATCACCGAGAGGCTTATCCGCATGTAATCCTCAGGCGCCTCTATGAGCATCAGCGAGCCGATCACCAGGGCGGTGATTCCTCCGATGGTCAGTATCCCGAAGCTGGTGACCCAAATCTCCAGCATGAAAAGGACGATGGAAAGCAGTATGAGCAGCGCCCCGGCGAAATTTATGGGCAGGGTCTGCAGGGAGTAGAAGGCCAGTATCAGGCATATGGCCCCGATGACGCCGGGGAAGATGGCCCCGGGGTTCGAAAGCTCGAAAAAGAGCCCGTAGAACCCCAGCATCATCAGGATGTAGGCGACGTTTGGGTTCGCCAGGGCGTTGAAAACCCTCTGCCGCCAGGTCATCTCTTTTCGCTCGACGCGGACGTCCGCCGTGGCGAGGGTTTTTTCACCAGCGACGGTCTTGACCGTCCTTCCGTCCACGGCCGCGAGCAGGGCGGGCAGATCATCGGCCAAAAGATCCACCACGTTTTTCTCCAGCGCCTCCGTCTCCGAGACCGACGCGCCTTTGCGGACGAAATCCTCGGCCAGGTCCGCGTTTCGCCCGTGGGCCTCGGCGATGGAGCGGATGTAGGCCGCGGCGTCGTTCATGACCTTTTTTTGCATGGTCTTGTCCATCCCGCCGCCTCCCATGCTGACGGGGGACGCCGCGCCGATGTTCGTGCCCGGGGCCATGGCGGCGATATCCGCGGCGATGGTGATGAACGCCCCAGCCGACGCGGCCCGGGAGCCCGAAGGCGCGACGTAGACTATCACCGGGACGGCCGCCCCCTGCATCTTCTTTATGATCTGGCGCATGGAGGTGTCCAGCCCGCCGGGGGTGTCCATCCGGATCACGAGCGCCTCCACGGAGGGGTCGCTCTCGGCCTTGTCTATGGACCCGGCGATGTACTCGGCGACGACGGGGTTTATCGGCCCGTCCACCGTCGCCACCAGCACGGACCTTTGCTGCGCCGTGGAAGGGAGCGCCGCCGCCAGGGCCGCCAGGGCCGCTATGACGAGAAGGTGTCTTCTAAGCATGTCAATTATTCTACATCAACGGACGCCCTCCGGCGGCGTTGAAAAGATGTCACGGGTATGGAAAATTTCAATTTCGCCGGAAAGGTGATATTATTTGAAAATAAGCCATTCTCTTCCGTCAGGGGGGCGGGACTGCAAAGTCTAAATGAAAAACGAAGACAAGAGCACCGTCCTGGTCATCGAGGATGACCTGCCAACCCTCCGACAGGTCGAAAGACACCTGAGCGAGGCGGGCCTGGCCGTGGTCACGGCCAGAAACGGCAAGGATGCCATCGTCAAGCTGTACGAGGCCTGTCCGGACATTGTCGTATCTGATATCAACCTTCCCATCATGAACGGCTACGAGTTCTGCCGGAAGCTGCGCAAGGAGGCCGGCGGGGACATACCGCTCATATTCATCTCCGTCAAGGACGACACCGAGGACAAGATCATGGGGTTCGACAGCGGGGGCGACGACTACGTCACGAAACCGTTCGCCGTCGACGAGTTGGTGGCCAGGGTGAAGGCGAGCCTGGGCCGGAGCCTGAAAAGCAAGCGCGAGTCGTCCACCGACCACCTGACGGGGCTTTTGAACAGGCGCGCCATCGAGAAGTGGCTGAACATCGAGATACAAAGAAGCGGCAGGTTCAGGCGGCCCTTTTCCCTTGCGATGCTGGACATAGACCACTTCAAGGAGATAAACGACACCTACGGCCACCTGACCGGGGACGAGGCGCTCCGCGGCCTCGCCGGGTTCATCTCCCGGCGCCTGCGGGTGATAGACGTGGTCGGGCGCTACGGCGGCGAGGAGTTCATGATACTGATGCCGGAGACCTGCAAGGAGAACGCCGTCATTCCCCTGGAGCGGATCAGGTCCGGGCTGCGCGGCCACGTCTTCGCCAAGACGGACTCGGCGCGCGTGAGGCTGAGCGTGAGCATCGGCGTCGCGGAGTTCCCCGGCGACGCGACGGACTTTGAGGGGATCATCGCCGCGGCCGACGCGGCGCTCTACGAGGCCAAGTCCAACGGCAGGGACATGATCCGCCTCTTCGGAGGATAAGCCCCGGCGGGTCTCACCCCCTCTGCTTTTCTCCGTGGGCTCCGCCCGTGAAAAGCGACCAGGCCAGCAGCATGACCCCCACGGTGATGGCCGAGTCCGCCACGTTGAAGGCGGGCCACTGGTAGCCGTCTATGTAAAACAGCAGAAAGTCGGTGACGGCGCCGTTTTTGAGCCTGTCGATGAGGTTGCCGAAAGCGCCGGAGCCGATGAAGACCAGCGCCGCCCTCGGCGCCCTGTCCCGCGGCGGCAGGGAGCGGTAGAGAACCGTTATGATGACCAGCGCCGATATGGAGACCACCGTGAACCCGCGGGAGACCCACTCGCTCTCCACGCCGCCCAGGAGCCCGAAAGCCGCGCCGCGGTTTTTTATGTGCACGATGTTGAAGAGGCCCGGGATGACGGTGACGGCGCCGTTGAGGGGGATCGACTCCTCCACGATCATTTTCGTCACCCTGTCCGCCGCGATGAGGGCCCCCGCCGCAAGCGCTGGGGCGAGCCGCAAGAGCGCGCCCGGAAAGCCCGCGCCGCTCATTCAACGGCCGCCAGGTTGGCGGCGCAGCGGGCGCAGATTCCCGGATGATCCTCCGATTTTCCCACGGTCTCGCTGTAATTCCAGCACCGCTCGCATTTCTCCCCGCCCGCCTTTTTCACCATCACGGTAAGGCCCGGCACGTTCTCGCTTTTGAATATCTCCCCGCCCTCCGGCGGCGGCCCGTCAGCCAGGGAGGCCTGCGACACGATGAATATGAACGGCAGGCCGGTCTCGTGCTTTTGCAGAAGCTCCCTGTCGGACTGGAACAGCGACAGCTCCACCGCGGCGTCGAGGGAGTGGCCCACGATCTTCTTCTGTCTTGCCAGCTCCAGGGCGCGGGTGACCTCGCCGCGGATGGCGATGATCCTGTCCCACTCGGCCAGGAGATGCTCGTTCGCCGCCAGGAAGTCCGCCTCCGGGAACAGCGCCAGGTGAACGCTCGGCTCCCTCGACTCAGGGTCGCCCGGAAGGCTCTCCCATGCCTCCTCGGCGGTGAAGGAGAGGACCGGGGCCATCAGCCTGAGCATCCCGTGGACGACCTCGTACATGGAGCTCTGGGCGGAGCGCCGCTCCGGGCCCCTTTTCGGGAAGGTGTAGAGCCTGTCCTTTATTATGTCCAGGTAAAAAGAACTCAGGTCCGTCACGCAGAAGTTGTGGAAGGAGTGATAGAAGACGTGGAACTCGCCCCGTTCATACGCCTGGGTGATCCTGCGGGCCAGCTTCTGGAACTTGAGGGCGATCACGCGGTCGAGCTCCAGTCTCTCCTCGAAGGGGACCGCGTCCGCCGCCGGGTCGAAGTCGGAGACGTTGCCGAGCATGAAGCGGATGGTGTTGCGGATTTTCCTGTACGCCTCCGTCAGCCTCTTCAGGATCTCGTCGGAGAGGCGGATGTCCTCCCTGTAATCCTCGCTGGCCACCCAGAGGCGGACAATCTCCGCGCCGCTCTTGTCGATGATCGTTTTCGGCGCGATCACGTTGCCGAGCGACTTGCTCATCTTGCGCCCCATGCCGTCCACCACGTAGCCGTGGGTCAGAACCTCCCGGTAAGGCGCCGCGCCGCGGGAGCCGACAGACTCCAGAAGCGAGGTGTGAAACCATCCCCTGTGCTGGTCGGAGCCTTCCAGGTAAAGGTCCGCGGGCCAGTCCAGCCTCTCATCCTTCTCCAGGACGACGGCGTGGGAGACGCCAGAGTCGAACCAGACATCCAGTATGTCGCGCCCTTTGTCGAACTCCGAGCCGCCGCATTCTCCGCAGGCCGCGCCCTCGGGCAGGAAATGGGCGGCCGGTTTTTCGAACCAGGAGTCCACCCCCTCTTCGTCGAGGATGTCTATGACCCGCGCGGCGGCCCCGGCGTCCATGAGCGCCTCGCCGCAGCCCCGGCAATAGAAGGCTATGATCGGCGCGCCCCACACCCGCTGGCGGGAGACGCACCAGTCCGGCCTGTTCTCCAGCATGTTGAAGATGCGCTCCTCTCCCCAGGCGGGCCTCCATTGGACGCCGCGGACAGCCTCCAGGCTTTTCTTGCGGAGGTCGTTTTTCTCCATGGAGATGAACCACTGCGCCGTGGCCCGGAATATGATCGGGCTCCGGCAACGCCAGCAATGAGGGTAGGAGTGTTCCACCTCGTCCCTCGCCAGCAGCGCGTCCTTTTCCTTCAGCTTCTCGATCACCGCCTCGTTGGCGTCCCACACCTTCATCCCGGCGAAAAACGGCGTGTCCGGCATGAACCTGCCGGCGGGGTCCACGGGGTTTTCAACGTCCAGCCCGTACCTCTGGCCGATCACGTAGTCCTCCTGGCCGTGGCCCGGGGCGGTGTGGACGAGGCCCGTGCCCTGCTCCAGGGTGACGTGCTCGCCGTTGATGACCAGCGACTCCCTGCCCAGGAAAGGATGATGGGCCGTCATCCTGTTCATCTCCGCGCCCTTGAATTTTTTCAGCGTCTCGTAATCCCCGGAGCCCATGTCTTGCATGATGGGCTCCGCCAGGTCCTCGGCGAGTATCAGCGTCTCCCCGCCCGCCCTGACGGCGCTGTAGGTGAAATCGGGATGCAGAGCGACGGCCAGGTTGGCCGGCAGCGTCCACGGCGTGGTGGTCCATATCACGAGGTATGTCGAACCCGCGGCAAGCCCCATGGCCTCCGCGTCTTTTTCATTCAGCTTGAACTTGACGAATATGGAGGGGGAGACGCGGTCTGAGTATTCCACCTCCGCCTCCGCAAGCGCCGTGCGGCACGAGGCGCACCAGTGGACGGGCTTGAAGCCCCGGTATAGCCCGCCGTTCTCGATGAATTTCAAAAGTTCACGTAGTATGCCGATCTCGTAGCCATGGCTCATGGTCAGATACGGCCTGTCCCAGTCGGCCAGGACGCCGAGCCTCTTGAACTCCTCCCGCTGGATTCCGACGAATTTCTCGGCGTATTCCCTGCATTTTCGGCGGATGTCGGCCGCGCTCATCTCGCGCTTGGCCTTGCCGAGGGTCTTGTCCACCTGGTGCTCGATGGGCAGGCCGTGGCAGTCCCAGCCAGGGACATATGGGGCGTCGAAGCCGCTCATGTTCTTTATCTTCACGACCATGTCCTTGAGTATCTTGTTCAGCGCAGTGCCGCTGTGGATGTGCCCGTTGGCGTAGGGGGGGCCGTCGTGGAGGATATACCTTGGGCTGCCGGCCCTGGCCGCCCTGACGCGGCCGTACAGGTCCATCTCTTCCCACCTGGCCAGCGTCTGCGCCTCTCTTTGGGCGAGGTTGGCCTTCATGGGAAAGCCCGTGGAGGGAAGGTTCAACGTCTCCTTGTAACTCATTTTGTTCTCACGTTAAAAAGACTCCCTCTGGATAAGGAACGGGGAAGCCATGGGACGATATGCAAGAAAACCATGAAAATCAGGAAAATATCACCGCTCCCCTTCGATTGTCAAGAAGCCGGGCGCGGGCCGGGCGTGTTGCCTGACGGCTTGAAATCGAAGTATCATAAAGATATGCGCTGACCGTGGCGCCGGCCGCGGCGCCGGGTTCGTTCGGTAGGGGGATTTTTCAAATGGCGCCTTTGTTCGATTTTTTCCGAGGGCCGGCCGCTGGCCGCCGAAAGCCTCCGGCCCAGCGGGGTGGGCCCGCCGCCGAAGGGGAGACCGCGGAGGTGCTCAAGACCGCGCTCAAGGTCCGCCAGCAGGTGGAGATAATCCTGCCCGATGACAGGGAGGAGTCCTACAGATCCTTTTTCGTTGGGCTCGATGGGAACTCGTCCGGGTTCTACATGGACATGCTCATACCGAGGCCGGGACGGGGGGCGCTGCGCTCGGGAGCCGCGGTTGTCATCGTTTTCTTCCTGAACGACATACAGTACAGGCTGACGGCGCTTTTCTCCGGCGTCGAGAAACACCTGGGGTTCGACTCCCTCAAGTTCGCGAGACCCCTGACCCTGGAACGCGCGCAGAGAAGAGCGTCTTACCGCGTTGAGCCCGGCGTCGGCAGGCCGGTCAAGGCGCTGGTTAAAAGCGATGAGCGGGTGGAGCGGACAACGGCGCTGGACATAAGCGTCGGCGGACTGCGCTACAGGTCCCGCATGAGGTGGGATTCGCCGCAGGTGGAGCTGGACATAGAGCTGCCCGGGGACTGGCCGCCGCTCGAGAACGTCAGGATGAACATATTGAGCCAGGGCAGGATAGACCCCTCCGGCAAGGGCAGGCCCCTGGAGAAGCCCTGCTACGTGAGGGGCGAGTTCGTCAGCCTGGAGAACCGCTGCGCCGATATAATAAGCCGTTACGTCGCCGCCAGGCAGCGCGAGATAAACAGGCTGTTTTAGGGACCCGCCGGGAAGACGCGGCCCGCCTTGAAAGCCTCCCGCGCTTGCTGGTAGACTTGATTTCCCGGAAAGACCCCGCGCCGATCTCGAAGGATTTTGCCGGAAAAATGAAGCTCGCTTTTTTTCAGCGGTTATCCATCCTTGCGGCGATCCTCCTGTTCTCCGCTTCCGGGCCGGCCGTGGCGGCGCATTACGGTCTCGTGGAGGACGGCTGGGAAGAGCGCATAAAAACCGCCATCTTCAAGGTGGCCGACACCGACTTCGAAGAGGGCCTGTCCATTGTGGCCGAGTACATAGAAGCCTTCCCGGAGAACCCGGGGGGGTATTTTTTCTACGCCGCCGGAGTGCAGGAGAAAATCCAGAAGCTGAACGTCCCGGATGAGATCGGCAGGTTCTACGAATACGCCGAAAAGTGCGAGAAGCTATGCGAAAGAAGGCTCAGGAAAAACCCCGGCGACACGGCGGCGAGGTTTTTCCTGGGAGGCATTCACGGCTACACCGGCCTGCTGGAGGCCAAGCGGAGGCGGATGGTAAAAGCCTTTCTCAGCGGCGTGGAGTCCAAGAAACATCTGGAGCGCGTCGCCGCCGAGCGGCCGGAGACACCGGACACCTACTTCGGCCTGGGGATGCTCTACTACTTCTCCAGCCGCAAAAGCGAGGAAGGGGGCCGCCTGCTCTCCTGGATCATCCGCAAATTCATAACCGACGGGAAAAACATGAAGGCCGAGGGGGTGGAGATGATAAAGCGCTCGATCATCGGCGGGTCGCTGGCGCGGGACTATGCCTTGTCGAGCCTCATGTGGATACACCTGTACGAGGGGCAGTACGAGCAGGCCGGGCAGATCGCGCGCAACATGAGCAGGCGCTTCACCAGGGATACCGCTTCCCGCTGGGTCCTGGGCAGGGTGGCGCTGGAGAAAAGAGAATGCGCGCAAGCCCGGCTATGGTTCGAGGATATCCTGGATATAGCGGCCCGCAAGGGCCTGCCCTCCTCGCGTTATCCTGACGTGACGACCGCCATCGACATGGCCGATCTTTGCGAAAGCATGAACAGCGCAAGGTGGGGAGAGGCGGACAGGCTGATCGACAGTATAAGAGAACGCCTGGAAGGCGATCCCAAGATAGTGATCGAGTACCAGGACGAGAAAAACCTCCTGAAACGCTGGAACAGCGAACTGGAGCGCGCGCGAAGAACCGTCGACCTGGTCCTTGGCGGCTAGGACCCGCGCCGCGGGTCCAGCAGGTCCCTCAACCCGTCGCCAAGGAAATTCACCCCCATCACGACCATCATTATGGCAAGCCCCGGGAAGGTTATGAGGTGCGGCGCGACAAGCAGGAACTGCCTCCCCTCGGAAAGCATCGCCCCCAGGCTCGGCGTGGGCGGCTGGACCCCTAGCCCGAGGAAGCTCAGGCCCGCCTCGGCTATTATCGCCGAGGCCACGCCGAACGTCGCCTCCACGATTACCGGCCCGGCCAGGTTCGGCAGAAGGTGTCTTCCGATCACCCGCGCCGCCCCCGCCCCGATCGACTCCGCCGCCAGGACGTACTCCCGCTCGCGCAATGACAACACCTGCCCCCTGGCGAGCCTCGCGAAGCTTGTCCACCCCATGAGGCTCAAGGCGATGATGACGTTCATCAGGCTCGGCCCCATCACCGCCATCACCGCCACCGCAAGCAGCAGCCCCGGAAAGGCCAGGAAGACGTCCAGGACGCGCATCACCACCCCGTCCACTTTGCCCCCGATGTAGCCCGACGCCGCGCCGATGATCGAGCCCGTGACGGTTGAGATGGAGACCGTGACAAGCCCCACCAGCAACGAGACCCGCGCGCCGCTCATGATCCTGCTCAGGATGTCCCTGCCCAGCCTGTCCTGCCCAAGAAGATGCTCCGGGCCGGGGCCGCTCAGGCCGCCGTAAAGGTCCTGCTCCACCGGCGGCCAGGGCGCGATCCACGGCGCCAGGACCGCCACGGCCACGAAACCCGCCGTCAGAAAAAGACCCGCCCAGAACGTGGCCGGCGCCCTTCTCATCGGTTCCTCACCCGCGGGTCTATCACCGCGTACAGAAGATCGACGGCGAGGTTGACGAAGACGTAGGACAGCGATATCGCCAGGACGCACCCCTGGACGAGGGGATAGTCCCGGGCGTTGATGGCCTGTATGGTCAGCCGCCCAAGGCCCGGCCAGGCGAATATCGTCTCCGTTATTATCGCCCCGGCCAGGAGCGCGCCGAACTGCAGCCCCGCCACGGTGACCACCGGCATGAGGGCGTTGGCCAGGGCGTGCTTGAAAAGCGCCGCGCTCTCTGCCAGCCCCTTTGCCCTGGCGGTGGTCATGTAGTCCTCCCCCAGCGCGTCGATCATCGAGGACCTGGTGAGCCGGGAGAGGATGGCCGCCATGGCCGTCCCCAGCGTTATGGATGGCAGGATGAGGCTTTCCACCCCGCCCCGGCCGTAGACGGGCAGCCACTTGAGCTCCACGGAGAAGACGAGGATCAGGAGCGGCCCGATGAAAAAGCTCGGCATGGAGACCCCAAGCAGGGAGACGGCCATGGAGCCGCGGTCCACCGCGGTGTCCTTTCTGGCCGCCGCGGCCACCCCCAGCGGGACGGCCATCACGACAGCCAGTATCATGGAGCAGACGGCTAGCTCGAACGTGGCGGGGTATTTTTCCAGTATGGACGCCGTGACGCTCTTTTTGGTGTAGAGGGATTTTCCAAGATCACCCACAGCCGCCCCGGCCAGGAAAAAGATATACTGCTCCAAAACGGGCCTGTCGAGCCCCAACTCGCTTCTCAGCGCTTCCTTGTCCGCCGCCGCCGCCCTCTCGCCCAGCATTATCTCCACCGGGTCGCCGGGCGTCAGGCGCATCACGAGGAACACCAGGGTGACGACGCCGAGGACGACGGGCACGGCGGCGAAGAGCCTTTTTATGATATACGCTCTCATCGCCCCTGTTCGATCCTCACGTCTTTGAGCGATCTTAAGTTCTCGTCCGGCGCGAGCCTGAGACCCTTCACTCTCCTGTCCAGTACCGCCACGTTCACCGGATACCACAAGGAGACGTATGGCAGGTCCCGGGCCAGTATCTTCTGCGCCTCGGAGTATATCCTTTTCCGCTCCTCTCCGAAAGTGACCCGCCCCCGCGTAAGCAGCTCGTCCACCCGCTGGTTTTTGTACCGGCCGCGGTTGGCCCCGGCGGGCGGCGCCGAGGAGGAGTGGAAGATGTAATGGAGTATGTCCGGGTCCGTTATTCCCACCCAGGTCAGCGAATACATCTGGAACGCGCCCTTCTTGATGTCCGAGTAAAAGACCCCCCACTCATAGGAGCGTATGTCCAGGCCTATCCCCACCCTGCCGAGCTGCCACTGGAAAACCTCCGCTATCCTCTTTCGAAGCTCGTTCTGCGATGTGTTGTATTTCAGGGTGAACCGAGTGGCCGGGCCTTCGCCGTCGGGGTCCTTGTAGCCCGCCTCGTCCAGGATCCTTTTCGCCTTTTCCGGGTCATGCTCATACCTGGCGGCGTCTTTTTCATAGAAAACCGACGCCGGGGATACGGGGCCCGCCGCCTCCACGGCCAGCTTTTTCAGGATGTGTTTTATTATGCTCTTTCTATCGATAGCGTGGGCTATGGCAAGGCGCACGGCCCTGTCGCCCGTCAGCGGGTCCTCCATGTTGAAACCGAGGTAGGAGTAGTTCGTCCCCGGCCTCGTGACGACGCGGAGATCCGGGTCGCGCCGGAAACGGGGCAGCAGGTCGGGCGTTATGGGGTTCATTATCACGTGGACGGACCCGCGCTCCAGGGCGAGCGTTCTGACGGTCTCGTCGGGGATGATCTTGAGGATCACGCCGTCCAGCGCGGGCGCGCCCTCGAAATAGCCCCTGTTCGCCGCAAGCTCGATTCTTTCGTCACTTTTGAATCTCATCAGCCTGAAAGGCCCCGTCCCCACCGGCGCTTCCGCCGTCTCCTCTCCGGCTCCCGCCGGGACTATCCCCATCGTCAGGTTCCCCAGGAACGGCGCGTTCGGCTCCTTCAGCCTGAAGACCACCGTTGTATCGTCCGGCGCGGCGATGGAGTCTATCACCTCGTAGTTTCCCCGGTGGGCGGAGCCGTTCTTCTCGTCCAGGATGAACTCGTAGGTCGATTTCACGTCGGCGGCGGTCAGCTTCCTTCCGTCATGAAAAAAAACGCCCGGGCGCAGGTGGAAGACATAGGTCGTCCCGTCCGGCGTCTCCCAGCTTTCGGCGATGTCGGGGGCGATGGTAAGGTCGTCCCTTCGCTTCACCAGCCCGTTGAACAGAAGGTCCCCCACCTTCGCCGCCGCCGCGCCGGTGGAAAGGCGGGGGTCGAGCGTCGCCGGGGCGGACTCCATCGCCACGACGAGGGTGTTTTCCGGGATTTTTTCCCTTGCCGAGCAGGCGGCGGCCAGGAGGGCAAGAGAGAAAAGGACGGGAAGAAGAGCGGCGGGCGGACGGCGGGCCCCTCTGAAGGTCATCGGAAAACGGCCCTGCGTCCTATGTCCTTCCTGTACACGGCCCCGTCCCAGCTTATCCTGGAGACCGCCGCGTAGACCGTGTCGATGGCGTCCTGGATCGCCTCCCCCACGGCGGTGACGCCGAGGACGCGCCCGCCCGCGGTCATCACCTTCCCGTCCTCCGAAAGCTTCGTTCCCGCGTGGAAGACGGAGACGCCCTCCATCGCCTCCGCCTCCTCCAGGCCGTGTATCACCTTCCCCTTCTCATACTGGCCGGGGTAGCCCTTCGAGGCCATGACCACGCAGACGGCGTGTTTATCAGACCACGAAAGCTCCACGCCGGAAAGGTCCCCCTTCGCGCAGGCGAGGAGGACGGGGACGATGTCGCTTTCCATCCGCGTCATTATCGGCTGGCATTCAGGATCGCCGAACCGGCAGTTGAACTCCAAAACCTTCGGGCCGTCCTCGGTTATCATCAGCCCGGCGTAGAGGACGCCCCGGTAGGGTCTGCCTCTGGCCTCCATCGCCTCCAGGGTCTTGCGGATTATGTTTTTTTCGACCCACCGGCCCATCTCCTCCGTGATGACCGGCGCGGGCGAATAAGCCCCCATGCCGCCGGTGTTCGGGCCGGTGTCTCCCTCGCCGATCCTCTTGTGATCCTGGCTGGAGGGCATCATGATGTAGTTCTCCCCGTCGAGGAAGGCCATGATGGAAGCCTCCTCGCCTTCCAGAGCCTCCTCCAGGATTATTTTCGCTCCCGCCTCGCCGAACCTTTTCCGGGTCATCATCTCGTCGATGGCGGCCTCGGCCTCGGCCCTGGATCCCGCCACCACGACGCCCTTGCCGGCGGCCAGCCCATCGGCTTTCACCACCACCTTCTCGCCGAAGCGGTCCAGCGCGGCCATGGCCGTCTCCCTGTCGACGCTCGCCTCGTAGCGCGCCGTGGGGACGCCGGCCTCCCTCAAAAGCTCCTTCATGAAAATCTTCGAGCCTTCAAGCTCCGCCGCCTTCTTCGACGGGCCGAAAGCCAGGAGCCCCGCCTCCTGGAAAGCGTCCACGATCCCCCCAACCAGCGGCGCCTCGGGCCCGACGACGGCAAGGTCTATCGATTTCTCTTTCGCGAGCTTTACGAGCCCGGCGACATCCTCCGCGCCCAGCGGGACGTTCTCGGCCACCCGCGCCGTCCCTGCGTTGCCCGGGGCGGCGTAAATTTTCTCTACCAGCGGGCTTTCCGATATCTTCCAGGCCAGGGCGCTCTCCCGCCCCCCGCCTCCGGCCACCAGTATGTTCAGTCTGTCCACTTTCCCCGCGCTCCCGTCAGGTTAAAGCCTGCGCGCCTCTTCCATGAGCGCCTCGGCCAGCTCGTCTTCCTTCACCTTGCGGACTATCTCGCCCTTCCTGAAGATCAGCCCCACCCCGTCGCCGCCTGCCAGGCCGATGTCCGCCTCCCGCGCCTCGCCGGGGCCGTTCACTACGCACCCCATCACCGCCACTTTGAGCGGCTTGTCGAGCCTGGCAAGCTCCGCCTCCACCTCGGCGGCCAGCCTGAAAAGGTCTATCTTCAGCCTGCCGCAGGTGGGGCACGATATCAACTCCGGCCCCACCCGGCGAACCCCGGAGGCTTTCAGTATCTCGTAGGCCGCCTTCACCTCCTCCACCGGGTCGCCGGTCAGCGATACGCGTATTGTATCGCCGATGCCGTCCATGAGAAGAGCGCCGATCCCCACGGCGGACTTTATGGCCCCCGTCCAGGGCGTCCCCGCCTCGGATACCCCCACGTGGAAAGGATAGTCCACGACATCGGCCAGAGCCTTGTACGCGGCCACGGTGACGGGGACGCTGGAGGCTTTGAGGGATATCTTTATCTCGCGAAAGCCCAGGTCCTCCAGTATTCGGACATGCCCCATGGCCGATTCGACCATCGCCTCCGCCGTGGGACCGCCGTATTTGGCCAGCATGTCACGTCCCAGCGACCCGGCGTTGACGCCGATCCTGATCGGCGCGCCCCTCTCCGCGGCGGCTTTCACTACCTGCTCCACCTTCCAGCGCGCGCCTATGTTCCCGGGGTTCAGGCGCAGCCCGTCCGCGCCTTGATTTAAAGATTCGAGCGCCAGCCGGTAGTCGAAGTGTATGTCGGCGACGAGGGGTATGTTGATCCTCTTCTTTATCCCGGCTATGCTCCTTGCGGCGTCCATGTCGGGGACGGCGGCGCGGACGATCTCGCAGCCGGCCGCTTCGAGCCTTGACACCTGCGCGGCGGCGCCTTCCACGTCCCGCGTGTCCGTTTTTGTCATCGACTGGACGCTCACGGGCGCTCCGCCGCCGATCTCCACACCTCCGACACTGATCCGCCTGGACTTTCTCATTCCCCTATTCTAGCAGGTCGCCGAAAAAGCCGTTAAACGTCCCCTTAAACCTTTCGTGGCGGCCGGCCGAAAGTTTGCTCCCCGCCCCGCTTTCACATATAATCGCCCGTGCCGTTTAACCCTTGCTCATGCCATGGAAGAAAACATACGCGCGAAGCTGCTGGAAGCCATCAGGGCGAAAGCCTACAAGACGGGAGAGTTCACCCTCGCCTCGGGCGAGAAGTCGAGCTATTACATAGACCTCAAGGAGGTCACCCTCGACGCCGCGGGGGCGCTGCTTACCGGCAGGGCCGTCTACGGGGTCATGAAAGACTGGGGCGCGGACGCCGCCGGGGGCATGGAGCTTGGCGCCGTTCCCATATCAACGGCGGTGAGTCTCGTGTCGGCCCTCGAGGGCGGAGCGGTCTCCAGCTTCATCGTCAGGAAAAAGGTCAAGGGCCATGGCGCCGGGAAAAGGATCGAGGGCGCCGTGGGGCCGGGCTCGAGGGTTGTGGTGGTGGAGGACGTGGTCAGCACCGGCGGCTCCAGCCTGAAGGCCGTGGAGGCTTTGCGGGAGGCCGGGGCGGAGATAGTCGGCGTTGTCCCGGTCGTGGACAGGGAGATGGGCGGCCGGGAGGTCTTCGAGAATAGAGGACTCCGTTACAGTCCCGTCTTCACGCTCTCCGATATCAAGGGCTCCGGCGGGCCGTGAGGCGGATAGGCCCGCAAAAGCCTTGACCGGCGCGCCCCGGGGGCTGATCTTAGATATAGAGACAACAGCCTTCCCGGAGGCGGTATGACCACGGTCAGGAAACCGGCGGTGGCGGGGTATTTCTACCCCGGGATGAAAAGCTCCATAGAAGCCCAGATGAAGGCCTTCGACGTCTCGGGCGTCGAGAAAGGGCCCGCTTACGGCCTCGTGGTCCCTCATGCCGGACACAAGTATTCCGGCCCGGTGGCGGCCAGGGTCTACGCCAGCGTCGAGGCGGCGGGAACGATCGTGATGCTCGGGCCGAACCACGGAGCGGGGGCGGGGTTCCTGGAGCCACCAAAAGCGGCGCTCATGGCCGAGGGTGAATGGGAGCTTCCCACAGGCGATGTCCCCGTGGACGACGGGCTGGCCGCCGATCTGCTGGCCGAGGCGCCCCTTTTGTCCGGCGCGCCGTGGGCCCACGAGGCCGAGCACTGCCTGGAGGTGCAGCTGCCGTTCGTACAGTATTTCATGGGCGGCGTCCGCATCGTCCCCATCCTGCTCTCCGGCCTCACGGACGCGGAGGCGCTGGAGCTTGGCGAAGGAATCGCCCGGGGAATAGAACACTCCGGCAGGGACGCCATGCTCCTTGCCAGCACGGATTTCTCCCACTATGTGCCCCACGAGCTGGCCCGGGCGCAGGACATGAAGGCCATCGAGAAAATCATGGCGCTGGACGCGAAAGGCCTGCTGGAGGTGGTCCGGCGCGAGCGGATTTCGATGTGCGGCTATCTGCCGACGGCGGTTGTGATGGAAGCGTGCAGGCGGCTCGGCGCGAAGGAGGCGGTTCTCATAGACTACCAGACCTCCGGAGAAACCAGCGGGGACTATTCAAGCGTGGTCGGGTACGGCGGGCTGGTGATACGCTGACAGGGGGCGTTTTTACCTGTTTTTCAGGACGGCGGCCGAGGAGTAGACCCCGTAAATGGAGAAAAGGGCGCCGATGAGAAACTCCGAAAAGCTCGCCGAGCCCACGGCGCGGACGATGAACCACCCGCCCAGAACGACCAGCGCGGCGCCCAAGGAGAGAGTGAACAGCCTTGAGGCCAGCCTGCCCGCCGAGTAGGAGGCTTTCCGGCCCTTGATCTTGTAGCGCCACTTGACGGTCTCCATCGCCCGGCGGAGCCTTTCGGCCACCGGGGGCTTGCTGGAGAGGGGGACGCCGCAGAAAGAACACACCGATGCGTCCATCTTGTGCGGACATCCGCACTGTGGACAGGTCTGGTACCTGTCGGTAGCGTCGGGCGATCCTCGCCGTCCAGGGTCTGCGGGCATAAGGCTATTCCAAGGCCTCCTTAATTAGGTTTATACTGACTTTGCGCCCGGTTGTCAAGGAATACCGGTCCACCCTCTCGAGCGCCTCCATCAGGCTTTCGGGGTCCCTCGGCAGGCGTGTTACAAGCCACCGGGCGGCGGCCTCCGGCAGGACGAACCCCGCGTCCGAGGCCATTTTCACCAGGGCGGCGGACATCCCCTCGTCCCCCACGGGCTCCAGCCTGAGCACCTGCCCCCAGAGAAGGCGTGTCTTGAGATGGTCGTTGAAAATCCACCGGGAGGGCGCCGCCTCGACGGCCGCGGCGATCCTCCCCCCTCCCTCCGCCACGGCGTTGTAGAGGTGGAACACCTGCTCCTCGGCGGCCTTGTCCCCGGCCGCGAGGTCCAGGTTGTCCATGGCCAGGAAGGCGGCGTTCTCGTATTTCGCCGTGAACCGCTTTATCCTTTCGTAGGCGCCCGCTTCCATCGTCTTCTCCGCCAGGACGCCCACGTCGAGGTAGAGGGCAGCGCCGCCGCCCGCCAGCTCCTTCACCCTCCTGCCCATGGCCGACAGCAGGTGTGTCTTGCCCGCGCCCCTCGGGCCGTGGAGAGCAAGGCTTTTCGGCTGGCCCGGCGCGCCCTCGGCGAAGGCCCGGCATAGCCTGAGGGTCTTTGCGTTCCTGCCGTCGCTTGCGAAGTTTTCGAAGCTGTCCTTCCTGTGGGCCGGAAAGGGGAACTTAAGCTGCATTTTTCAATGATGGAGCCTGAATTTTTCCGGGTTTGTTGAAAAAGCCCCGGCGCGGGAAGAGAAAAAGCCCGCGAAAGGCCTTGACAAACCTCGCCCTTCTCGTAAACGCTTTGTTATCAAAGGGTTGCGATATCGCCGCATTTTTGGGCAATCTGTTATAAATCGTTAATTTTTAATTATTTTTTAATCCTCGCCCCCCGGTTTTCAACAGCTCTTTCCACAGCTTTTGTGGAAGATCGGCCCGGCCGCGGAAAAACCGTATCCGGACCCTTGTTGACCGTGAGGGCGTCCGGGACTAGAATAGCAGAAAAACCCCGGACGACATGGAAAACACGACCTGCCGCGCATCCCACGAAAGCACAGTGAGAGTCCTGTCCGACGGCGTGGCCAACCAGATCGCCGCCGGGGAGGTGGTGGAGCGTCCCGCCTCCATCGTGAAGGAGCTTCTGGAGAACTCCCTGGACGCCGGGGCGGGGTCGCTGGGCGTCTTTTTGCGAAACGGCGGCAAGTCCCATATCGAGGTGGTCGACGACGGGTCGGGGATGGGGCGCGACGACGCCCTGGCCGCCTTCGAGCGGCACGCCACAAGCAAGATAAGCGGCGCGGAGGATCTGAAGGCCATATCCACCCTCGGTTTCCGCGGCGAGGCGCTGCCGTCGATAGCGTCGGTGACAAGGCTCTCCCTGACCACCTGCGTGGCGGACGCCACTTCCGGCGTCGAGGTGGCGGTGGAGGGGGGCAGGCTGCTGGATGTGAGAGAAGCGCCCCCCATCCCCGGGACGAGGGTCGAGGCGCGGGACCTTTTTTTCAACACCCCCGCCAGGCGCAAGTTTTTGAGGTCGGAGGCCGTGGAGGCCGGGCACATCCAGGAGGCGGTGATACGCCAGGCCCTGGCCCGGCCCGGGGCCGCCTTCAGGCTTGTCAGGGACGGCAGGCCGGTAATGGACGCCCCGGCCGTTTCGGGCGAGGACGCTCTTTTCGACAGGATCGCCGCCCTTTTCGGGCGGGGGATACTCTCCGAGATCACCCCGGTCGCCCATGAAAGCTCGGGGATGCGCCTCTCCGGCTTCATATCGAAGCCCGGCCTTTCGAGGTCCAGGGGCAGGCTCCAGTACATCTACGTCAACGGGCGCTACCTGCGGGACAGGTCGATAGGCCGGGCCCTGGTGGAGGGATACCGCTCCCTTCTGCCGAAAGGCAGGAGCCCCGTGGCCTTCCTGTTTCTCGAGATACCCCCGGAGAGGGTGGACGTGAACGTCCATCCGGCCAAGACGGAGGCGCGGTTCGCCGACGGGTGGGCCGTTTTCCGCCTGGTCAGGGAGGGGGTCTTCGAGGCGCTGAGGGGCTCGAGGGGCGGAGCGGGGCGGGCCGAGCCGGAGCCGCCCGCCGGCGAAGGGGCGGAGAAGGCTGTTTCGGAGGACGGGCCGTGGGGCGTTACGGCCGGTCCCTTGAGGCGCAGGCCCTCTTTTCGCGAGCCCGTGGCCTCCTTGGAGCGGGAGGAGGCGGAGAGCCCCGCCGTGGGCGGTTTTCCGGAGGGCGCTGTCCGCGAGGCGCCGGACCTTTTCCGCTCCGGGCCTTCGTCTTTCTCCGGAGTGAGGGCCGTGGGCCAGATATTCGACTCGTTCATCCTCGTGGAGGAGGGCGGCCGCCTTCTTTTGCTGGACCAGCACACGGCCCACGAGCGGATACTTTACGAAAGCCTGACCAGGAAATACAGGGAGGGGAGAGTAGACGCCCAGGAGCTTCTGTTCCCGGTGGAGGTGGAGCTTTCGCCCCGGGACGCGGCCCACATCAAGGGGCGGCTCGACGACCTTGAGAGGCTGGGGATAGTTTTGGAGGAGTTCGGGGAAGGCTTTTTCACCCTGCGCCGTGTTCCGTCCATCCTGGCCGGAGCCGACCTTGGGGCCGTTGTCATGGAGATAGCCGGGCGGGCGGCCCTTTTCGACGACGGGGCGGGGCTCGACCGGCTGGCGGAGGAGGCCATAAACATAATGGCCTGCAGAGGCGCCGTGAAGGCCGGTCAGAGGCTCGACAAGAGGGAGATAACGGCGCTGGTGGAAAGGCTCGAGGGGCTTGACCTGCCTTATACATGCCCCCACGGACGGCCCGTGGCCCTCGCCGTGGACAGGGAAGAGATCCTCAGGATGTTCATGAGAAAATAACGGCCTTTTTCGTCATGCGCCGCCCTGGCGGGCGGCGAGGGCCGCCTTTATCTCGGCGAATCTTGACTTCAACTCCTCCAATGCCTTTTCGGCTCCGGCGATGTCCTTCTCCCGTCCCTTCCTCTCCAGCCGTTCCGCCACGCCGGTCAGCGCCACGGCCTCGAACTGCGAGGCGGTCCCCTTGATGAGGTGCGCCTGGCTCTCGACGCCGCTGAAGTCCCCGGCGGCCAGGGCGGCCTCCGCGGCGGCTATGCTTTTCGAGGCGGAGTCCGCGAAAATGGTGAAAAGCTCCTCCAGGCCGTCGGCGCCGAAGATCAGCCGCAACTCCTCGAGGTCGAAAAGCCCCTCCAGCCCGGGGCCGCCGTCCGCGTCCCGGGCGCGGCGGGGGGAGACTCTGCCGATTTTTTCGGCCATGTCCTTTATCTTAATAGGTTTGGGGATGTAGTCGTCCATGCCCGCCTCGAGACACATCTCCCTGTCGCCCTTCATGGCCCTTGCGGTGAGGGCGATTATTGGGATGCGTTCGCCCCTTGTTTTTTCTTTTTCGCGGATGGCCCTGGCCGCCTGGAACCCGTCCATCTCCGGCATCTGCACATCCATCAGGACAAGGTCGAAGTCCCCCTTCTCCCACATCTCCACGGCCTCTTTTCCGTTTTCAGCCACGGCCACCCTGTGCCCCATCTTCTCCAGGGTCCTCTCGGCGACCCTGAGGTTGACCGGGTTGTCCTCGGCCAGCAGTATGTCGAGGCCGCCCTTGGCGAGGGGCGGCAGCCGCTCCGGGCCGCGTTTTCCGTCCTCTGCGCCGCTGAGGCCGAGGACGTCCAGGATGGCGTTGTGCAGGTCTTTGCGCTTTACAGGTTTCGGCAGACGCGCGTCCGCTCCTTTCCCGCTGTCCTTTTTCGCCCTGTCCGGCCCGGCGGAGGTAAGCAGGATCACCTTCAGGGAGCGCAGCGCAGGGTCGCGCCTTATCCGTTCGATCACCTCCCGTCCGTTCAGGCCCGGCATCTTCTGGTCCAGCAGGACAAGGCCGAACGGCGCTCCCCGCGCCACGGCCTCGGCGAGGACGCGCAGGGCCTCTTCTCCGCTCGCGCTCTCCGCGGCCTCCACGCCCCAGCGCGACAGGAGCCCGCCCAGTATCTTTCTGTTGGCCCGGTTGTCGTCCACCACCAGCGCCCGGACGGAGCGCAACCTTTTTTCGATTCTGGCGCTGTCCTCCGGCGCCGGCGTCTCCTCCTTTTCATTCTCATTGATCTTGAAAGGGGCGGTGAAATAGAACCTGCTGCCCTCGCCGGGCCTGCTCTGAAGCCATATCCGGCCGCCGAGAAGCTCCACGACCCTTTTCGCTATGGTGACGCCGAGGCCCGTCCCGCCGAACCTGCGGGTGGTTGAGCTGTCGGCCTGGGTGAAGCTTTCGAATATCCTTTCCTGCTGGTCCTCCGGTATGCCTATGCCCGTGTCCCTGACCATGAAAAGCATGACGGCGCGCCCGTCCCCGTCCTTCTCGATGTTCGCGCCAAGCTCCACCTCCCCCCGCTCCGTGAACTTTACGGCGTTCGCCAGCAGGTTGTTTATCACCTGTTTCAGGCGGGCCTGGTCGCCGATCAGGGAGTCGGGGACGCCCGGGTCCACGGAGACCATTATCTCGAGCCCCTTGCGCTGGGCGTGGGCGGCCATCGGCTCGGCGCTTTTCTCCAGGACTTCCCGGAGGCGGAAGGGCGCCTCCTCCAGCTCCAGCTTGCCCGCCTCGATCTTGGAGAAGTCGAGTATCTCGTTTATCACCTCGAGCAGCGTTTCTCCCGAGGAGAGCGCCATCTCCAGATACTCCCTCTGCTCCTCCGTCAGGTCCGTGCCGAGGGCCAGCTCCGTCATGCCTATGACGGCGTTGAGGGGGGTGCGTATCTCGTGGCTCATGTTGGCCAGAAACTCGGACTTGGCCCGGCTCGCCGCCTCGGCCCTTTCCATGGCGTCTTTCGTGTTCTGCTCGGCCAGCTTGCGGTCGGTTATGTCCGTGGCGATCTCGAGGCGGACGATCCTGTCGTCCACCCATCTTATCGCCCGGTCGCTTATCTTGTACCACCGTCCGTTGGCGGTGTTCTGGAACTCCCACTCGTAGAGCCCCGACGGCTGGCCGCCGGGGCTGAGCAGCTTGTCGTTGGTGCAGAAAGAGCAGGGGCCGTCCTGCCCCGCCTGGAAGGTCTTCCAGCAGGTTTTCCCGATGACGTCGCCGAATATCTCCCTGACGAACTTATTGGCGAAGAGGATGTCGTAGTTGTCCATGTCCGCCACGTATACCGCCGCGGCGAGGCTGTCCATGACGGTGGCGAAGGTTTCGTTGGACTGTTTGATCGCCTCGGCGGCCCTCCTGGCCTGGGTGATGTCCTTGGCGATGCCGTGCGCGCCGATTATGCGCCCGTTCACGACGAGGGGCATGATGGAGACGTCGAGGTCCACCTTGCCGCCGTTTTTGTCCAGGATGGCCGTCTCCAGCCGTTGGGGCCGCCCGCCGAGAACGCCGGCGAAGGCCGCCTCGGCCTTTTCCATGTCATCCGGCGCCACGAGGTCCCTGAAGTTCAGCTCCCGCGCCTCGCTCTCGCTGTATCCGCTTATCCTCTCCGCGGCGGGGTTTATCATGGTGACCCATCCTTCGAGGTCGAGCGAGAAGACGGCGTCGGGGTTATACAGATAAAGCGCCCGCAGCCTCTCCTCGTTTTCCATGAGGGTCTCCTTGACCCTCATGTTCTCCGTGATGTCGAGCGAGTAGCCGATCATCCCCACAGGGTTTCCCGCCCGGCCGCGGATCATGGAAAGGGAAAGGTGGGCGTAGAAAGTCTCGCCGGACTTTCTGACCATCCGGACCTCCACCTCGTGGGCGCCCTTTTCCTTCAGCGGGGCGATGACGCCGCGTTCGAGAAAATCGTGGTCCCGCTCCAGGTAGACCATCCGGATGTGCTCGCCCAGGGCCTCTTCCCTCTTGTGGCCGAACATGCGTTCGGCGCCCCTGTTCCACCCGGTGATCCTGCCCTCCAGGTCCGTGGAGACCACGGAGTCGTGGATCTGGTCCAGTATCTGCTCATGCGGGAAGATGCTCTCCGCCGTCTCTGTCTTTTTCACAGGCCCTCCGCCGCCCGGCGGGATGGCGCCACGCCGTCATGGGCGCCTCCGGAAGGTTCCGCCATGCCCCGGCCGCGAGTTAAAAACACCCGGTGTTCCCGCGCCCCGCGGGAAGAGATCGCCCTTCAAAGCAGGCTCGAAAGCCTGCGGCGCGCTGAAATGACCACCGGTGAGATCGGATCTCCAGAACAAACAGCGAAAACCCGCCAACTTCAAGCCCCGCGGGCTTTTTTCCACTCCACTGACATCGCTTTTATTATACCAATCAATTGAGCTTTCAAAAAATGATTCCGGGCCCGGGCCCGGGGGACGGCTGTGACATCGCCGGGGGCGCCGCCCGGCATGACGGATTAGATGCGGATCAACCCCTCACCGTTTCCGTCAGCGCGAGGCGGGATGCAGGGGGGCCAGGCGGGCCGGGGCGGCGGGAGGCTTCAACCTCGGCGAGGTGGGGCGCGGGCATCGCCGCCTGATGTGTCAGTCCTGCTCCATCCTGGCGCTTCGCTCCAGCACTTCCTTTATCGTGGCCTTGAGTTGGTCCAGGTTGAAAGACTTCACGACGTAGGCCTCGGAGGCCCATATCTTGAAGTCCTTTTTGTAGTCGGAGTAGGCGGTGCAGAGGACCACCGGGGTTTTTTTGTCCTTTTCGCGGAACTTGCGCAGAAACTCTATTCCGTCCATCCCCGGCATCTTGATGTCCAGAGTTATAAGGTCCGGCTCGAACTCCGGGATCTTCTTCTCCGCGTCCATGGCGTCCTTGGCCGTCTCGACCTCGTACCCCGCCTCCATCAGCTCCTCCTTGTAGAGGAGGCGGATGTTTTCCTCGTCATCCACCACGAGAATCTTTGTCCTGGCCAATTTGGCGTCTCCGAAAAACGCTATGAAAAAGCTTGTTTTACAAAAGAATATCAGATGACCTGCGTCTTACAGGGCAAAATGATGGTAAACGTTACCCCAATCCCCAGCTTGTTGTCAATTTCCATCACCCCATGATGCATCCTGACGATTTTCTTGCAAAGTGAAAGCCCGAGGCCCGTCCCGCTGGGCTTGGTGGTGAAGAACGTGTTGAAGATATTAGGAAGGTCCCTTTCCGCTATCCCTCCCCCCGTGTCGGATATGGAAAGGCGCGCCGACTTCGTGGGCCCGGGGATGGCTTCCGTTTTCACCGTCATCTCCCGGGGCAGGCCGTGCCTCGGACAGGTCATCGCCTCCAGGGCGTTCAACAGCAGGTTGATGACCACCTGTTTTATCTGCGCCGCGTCTATATATACCTTCCCTATGTCAGGGGAAAGCGCCATGTTCAGCTTTATCCCCTTCTCGGTCATTCCCCGCCAATAGAAATCGGCCGCCTCGGCGACCACCTGGTTCAGGTCGACAGCTTTCCTGTTTACCACGCTCTCCTTGGTCACGTCCAGCGTGTTTTTTAGCAGGGTCTCGAGCCTTTCCACCTCCTTGACGATAATCGAGGCGTACTTGGCCTCCGTTTTGGAGCCGGGGAGCTTTGCCAGCAGGCGGCGGGCGAACCCTCCTATGGTCACAAGCGGATTTTTGAGCTCGTGGGCCACCTCCGCCGATATCTCGCCCAGGGCCGACAGCTTCTCCACCCTGGCCATCTGGCTCTCCAGGGCTATAAGCTCCTTGTTCACGGCGGTGAGCCTCTCCACGAGCTTTATGTTCTCTATCGACCAGGCCGCGGGGGCGGCGAAGCGGGTGAGAAGCTCCAGCCCCGAGTCGGCGATCGGCTGGCCGTTGTACCTGTTGTCCACCAGTATGGCCCCCATGACGTCATCGCTGGCTATCAGCGGAACGATGGCGAACCTGTCGCACTGGAGGCCCTCCACCAGCTCCCTGTCCTCCTCGTCCAGCTGGCCTGGGCCAGTCACGTTCACCGCCCTTTTTTCCCGCACGGCGCGGGCCAGGGCGCCGCCGCCGTCGAGGGGCGTCCTGATGGAGCGGGCGAAACGGTTGAAGAGGGAGTCCTTTATCTCGTAAGGGTCCTGCTCCACCAGCCAGCGCACCAAGTCGGGAGTCTTCACCGCGTGCTCCTCGAGATCGCTCCATATCCTTCCCGCCTCTTCCGGCGAGTCCGGGCCCAGCCCCATCATCCCCTGCAACAGGCCCGTGTTCTCGTTCACCATCAAAAGCATCGCCCTGTTGAAACCGAGCCCTCTCCCCACCGTCACGCAGGAGAGGATGACCCTAAGGGTGTCGTCCAGGCTTATCACCTGCTGCATGGCCGTGGACAGGTGGAAAAGCAGGGAAAGCTCTTCGACGTTCCTCCTGTTTTCCTCGAGGGCGTCCTCAAGCCTCCTGGCCGAACGCGCGCGGGCGAGCGCCTGGGCGGCGGCGCGGGCTATCGACGAAAGCGTGTCCGCCTCCTCGCTGGAAAAGGATGTGTAGCGTCCCTCCATGGCGGTGACTCTGTCGGCGGCGATCATCGCGCCCATCACTTCGCCGTTCAGCGTCATCGGCTGAATCAGCGCGGCCTTCCGGGCCACGTTCTCCAGTCCGGAGCCGCCGGCTTCCACATGGTCCACCCGGACGGGCTCTCCCGACGCCGCGGCCTGCGACACGGCGCCGCTGCTGGCGAGGTCCGGTGATATCTCCCCGCCCGCCTCCGGCGGGAAGCTCCACGATAGAACGTCCCCCCCCGGCTCCTCGATGAAAGCCGCTCCCAGCCGCGCGCCGGTCAGCTCCACGGCTGCCTTGAGCGCGCTGTTGATGATCTCGTCCCGCCCGCTCATAAGGGCAAGCTGCCGGTTCAGCTCGTTGAGATCCTCCAGCGCCTGGATTTTGCGCCTGGTCACGTGGACGAACCATGCGGCCTTGACGGCGCCGCTGATCTCGGCGGCTCCCTTCTCCAGGGCCGACACATCCTCAGGGGTGAAATCTCTCCTCTCCCGGTTCTGGGCGCATATGGCCCCCAGCCGCTCGCCGCCGGGCGCCAGGGGGGCGCATATCATGCTCGCGTAACCTTCGCTGCCGTGATCGGGCTCAAGGTCGGGCAAGGAGACTGACCGCCCCTCTTCCATGACCTTCCAGAAAACTCCCTGGTTCTTCAGTATCCTGACGCCGAAATGGTACGGCGCCCTTTCGCCGAAGCTCGACCACACGGTAAGGGTCTGGCCGGCCTCGTCCAGCAGCAGGATCGCGAGAGCGTCGGCGCGAAGGCGGGTTTTCATATCCTCGGCGAACCCGTTGAGCCTGTTCCGGAGATATCGCTCCGAAGAGGACATCTTCCCAAGCTCATGGGTGAAGCGTTCCTCGTGTCTCATCATTTATCGCCACTGGCCCGCGAGAGCGCGAGGCGATACAGCCTTTCATACTTCCCGGCCGAATGGGACCAGGAATGGTCTTCTCTCATCCCTCTTTTTACCATTTTAACCCAGGCGCCGCGGTTTTCGCGAAACAGCCGCAACGCAAAGGCCGTCTTTTCGTAGAGCGCCCGGGGAGTCCTCTCCGTGAACTTGAAACCGTTGCCTTTGCCGGTCGCCGGATCGTAATCGGTCACGGTGTCGTTCAGCCCCCCGGTGGCCCTGACGACCGGGGCCGTCCCGTAGGCCAGGGAGTACATCTGGTTCAGGCCGCACGGCTCGTAATGGGAAGGCATCAGGAAAAGGTCCGCCCCGGCCTCTATCCTGTGGGCCAGGCCTTCGTCATAGCCTATGCGGACCGCCATGCTCCCCGGCCTGGCCTCGGCCAGCGACCGGAAGAAATCCTCCAGCCCCCGGTCGCCGGAGCCGAGCAGGACGAACCTGGCGCCCTCGTCGAGCATCCGTTCTATCACCGGCGCCAGAAGATCAAAACCTTTCTGGGAGGCCAGGCGCGAGACGCAGGCCATCAGCGGCTCATCGCCTGGAGGAAGGCCCATCTCCTCCAGCAGGGCTTTTTTGCAGACCTCCTTGCCGGCGAGATCCGAGGCGGTGTAGTTGGCGGGGATCAAGGGATCCGTGGCGGGGCTCCACGCCTTCGTGTCTATCCCGTTCAGCACACCGCGCAGGTCTTCCTTCCTTCCCTTCAAAGTCTCCTCGAGGCCCCAGCCAAGCTCGGGGGTCATAATCTCCTTCGCGTAGGTCTCGGAGACGGTGGTTATGACATCCGAGAAGACGATTCCTCCTTTGAGAAAATTTATCCTGTCGTGAAACTCCAGCCCGCCGGGCGAGAAGAGCCGCCAGGGCAGGCCGGTCAAGTGCCAGTCGAGCTTCCAGAAGACACCCTGGTAGCCGAGGTTGTGGATCGTCAGCAGCGAGGCGGCGCGCCCCACGGCCGGGTCGTCCCTGTAGAGCGTCTTCATGTAGACGGGGATCAGGCTCGTCTGCCAGTCGTTGACGTGGATCACGTCGGGCCTGATCTTAAGCCGCCTTATCCCCTCCAGGACCGCCCGGCAGAAGAAGACGAACCTCTCCGCGTTGTCCGGGTAGTCCCCCTCCGGGGCGTTGTAAAGCCCCCGCCTGCCGTAGTAGTTGTCGTTCTCCACGAAACGGACTTTCACCTTCCCGGCGGCGGCCGAGAGGATCCTCCCCCTCACCTCCCTCGATGATATGGGAACCTTGACGGTTATCCCCCTCTCCGGTATCCCGGCGCTCTTTCGGTTCACGGCGCCGTACAGGGGCGTGAACAGGTGGACGTTGTGGCCCAGCCCGGCGAGGGCGCGGCTCAACGCCCCGGCCACGTCGGCCAGCCCGCCGGTCTTGGAGTATGGGACGGCCTCGGACGAGGCCATGACTATGGTGAGCGGGCGTTTTTTTTCAGGGCCCGCCATGACCGGAGACCTCCCTCAAAAATCGCGCCGCGTCCTCGGGCGGCGTGGAGTTGATGTGAAACCCGGACCCCCACTCGAACCCCGCCACACGGGTGAGAACCGGCATAAGCTCCATGTGCCAGTGATAGCTGCCGTATCCGTCCCCGTCCTGGGGGGCGGTGTGCAGCATCATGTTGTACGGAGGGCGGTCCAGCAGGGCGTTGATCCTTCCCACGACGTCCATGTAGGCCGCGCCGAGGTCCTCGAGGAGCCCGGCGGCGGACTCCTCGAACCGCGGCGCGTGTTTCTTGGGGATTATCCAGGTCTCGTAGGCGAACCTCGGCGCGAAAGGCGCCACGGCCGCGAAACCGTCGTTTTCCATGACCACCCTCGCGCCATTGTCCAGCTCCCTGCGGACGATCTCGCAGTAGACGCACCGGCCCAGCTTTTCACGGGCGCGTTCGGCCCCGAAAAGCTCCTCCCGGATATGCTTGGAGACTACCGGCATGGCGATAAGCTGGGAGTGGGAATGCCCCAGGGAGGCGCCCGCCTCCGGCCCGTGGTTTTTGAAGAACTGGACGCAGCTTATCCTGCCGTCCTCCCTGTACGCTTCAATCCTCATCCTCACCGCCCGGAAAAGGTCCACCACCATCTCCGGCGGCCCGTCCGCAAGCTGCCTTGCATGGTCCGGTGTCTCTATTATCACCTCGTGAGCCCCCACGCCGGAGACACTCCTGTATATCCCGTTCTTTTCCACCAGTGGCCCGCCGTCCATGCCGAGGGCGGGGAACTTGTTGGGTACCACCCGCAGCCTCCAGCCCGGCCCGTCGGGCCTTCCGCCGTTTTCCCGGAAGGCCAGGACCTCGGGAGGGGTCAACGTCTCGTTCCCCTCGCAGAAAGGGCAGAAAGAGTCCTCCTCGGCCTCTTTTTCCCTTTCGGCCCATCTTGTCATGGGCCGGGCCGCCCTCTCCTCGGAGATTATGACCCACCGGTCCACCACCGGGTCTTTTCTTATTTCCGGCATTTGCTTAAAACGTTCACATCATCGGCTCGTGGATTATTAATCTCCCATCGCCGGTGAAAAGTCAAACCGGGACGGCCCGGGCCCCCGCCCCGGTTTTTCTTGCAAAGACCCCCGGTTTCCATTAACATTTCGCTTTTATTTCTCGTTTCCTGGACACGATCATGCTTTATTACCATGTAATCCAGACGGCGACGGCCATGGCGCCCCCGCCGGAGGGCGCCCCCGACACGGGGGGGCATACCGCGATAATGCTCCTTTTTTACGGCGGTCTTTTCGCGATATTCTATTTTCTCCTCATCCGCCCGCAGACCAAGCGCAACAGGGAGCTGAGGAACATGCAGGACTCCCTGAATAAGGGCGATTCCGTGATCACCTCGGGGGGGCTTTATGGAGTGGTGCACAAGGTCAAGGACGAGGCCGTCACCGTGGAGATAGCCGAGGGCGTGCGGGTCAAGGTCCAGAAAGGCGCCATCACGGAGCGAGCGCGGGAGGCCGCGGCGGGCGCGGAGGAGAAGGGGGGTAAGGACAAGCCCGGCAAATGAACAAGAACCTGCTATGGAGGCTGGCCGTCATCGCCGCGGTGGCCGGTCTTTGCGCATGGTCCGCCACGCCGGTGGACGAGAAGATCAACCTGGGGCTGGACCTGCAGGGGGGGATGCACCTTGTCTACGAAGTGGACGTGGACAAGGCGGTGGTCTCCTCCCTGGACGGCGTCGCCGATGACCTCAAAAAGTTTTTGGAGTCGCGGGACGTGAAGGTAGACTCGGCGAGGCGTGAGGGCGAGACGATATTCCTGGGGTTCCCGGACGCCGGGCAGGGGGAGAAGGCCAGGGACATAATAGACGCCGATTACACAATCATAGAGCCCGCCCCCGGCGGCGATTCCAGGGCCCTGGCCTATGCGTACACGGCGGACCAGCGGAAGACCGTGAAGGACGGCGCCATCGACCAGGCCCTGGAGACGCTGAGAAACCGCATAGACCAGTTCGGCGTGGCGGAGCCGGCGATACAGCGCGAGGGGGGGAACCGGATACTGATACAGCTGCCCGGCGTCAAGGACAGGGAGAGGGCCATCGGCATCATCGGCAAGACCGCCAGGCTCGAGTTCCGCATGATAGACGAGACCGTCTCGCCGGAGGAGGCGAAGACCGGCGGCCTGCCTCCCGGCTCCGAGGTCCTCTACGAAAGGGTGGTGGACCCAATCACCGGAGAGGAGACCGACAGGGCGCCCCACGTGGTCAGAAAGAAGGTGGAGTTGACCGGCGACATGCTCTCCAACGCCGTGGTGCAGATAGACCAGTACAACAGGCCCTACGTGTCGCTCGACCTGAACAAGGAGGGCGCCGCGGTCTTCGGCAGGATCACCAGCGAGAACGTTGGCAAGAGGATGGCCATCGTGCTCGACAACCATGTATACTCCGCGCCGGTCATAAGAGAGAAGATAACCGGCGGGTCAGCGATGATAACGGGCTCCTTCAGTTACGAGGAGGCGCGCGACCTGGCGCTCGTGCTGCGGGCCGGCGCCCTGCCCGCGCCGCTGATCAAGCTGGAGGAGCGCTCCGTGGGCCCATCGCTCGGGCGCGACTCGGTCGAACGGGGAGTGAAATCGATCATAACCGGCGGCGTCCTCGTGCTGGTGTTCATGCTTGTCTATTACCGGTTCGGCGGCGTGGTCGCCGACACGGCGCTGCTTTTCAACATCGTCATCCTCGCGGGCGCGCTGGCCTATTTCGGCGCGACGCTGACGCTGCCCGGCATCGCCGGGATCATCCTCACCATAGGCATGGCCGTCGACGCGAACGTTCTGGTCTTCGAGCGGATAAGGGAGGAGCTGCGGATCGGCAAGACCGTCCGCTCGGCGGTGGAGTCGGGCTTTTCCAAGGCTTTCCTTACGATCATCGACGCCAACGTCACGACGCTTATCGCGGCGCTGGTGCTGTTCCAGTTCGGCACGGGGCCCGTCAAGGGCTTCGCGGTGACCCTCTCTCTCGGGATACTGGCGAGCCTTTTCACGGCGATCTTCGTCTCCCGGACGTTTTTCCTCTGGTACATGGGCTCGCGGCGGCTGACGGAGCTGAAGATATAACGCCATGCGGATAGTGAGCCCGGACACGAACATAAAATTTCTCGCCGCGCGGAAAATCGCGGCGGCCGTCTCCGCGGCGCTTCTCCTCCTGGCCATCGGCTCGCTCGTGTACCACGGCGGCCCCAAATACGGGATCGACTTCGAGGGTGGGACGCTGATCCAGCTCAAGTTCGACAAGCAACCGGAGGTTTCAGAGGTCCGCGGCGCGATCGGGAGCCTCGACCTCGGTGACTTCAGCATCCAGAGGTTCGGACAGCCCGAGGACCTGCTGATCCGCGCCCCCAGGGTGGATGAGGCTGAGGCGGGCCAAAAGACCCGCGCCCAGCTGATAGAGGACGCGCTGAGGGACAAATACGGCGACGCGTTCACGGTGGAGCGGGTGGAGATGGTGGGGCCGAAGGTGGGAAGCGACCTGAGGGAAAAAGCCATGCTGGCGCTTTTCTACTCGCTGGCGGGCATTCTCATATACATCACGCTCAGGTTCGAACTCCGGTTCGGCGTGGCCGCGATCATCGCCCTCGTCCACGACACCCTGATAACCGTCGGGGCCTTCTCGATCATGGACAAGGAGTTCACCCTTACGGTGATAGCGGCCCTGCTCACCGTCATAGGCTACTCGCTCAACGACACCATAGTCGTTTTCGACAGGATCCGCGAGAATATGCGCCTCAAGCGCGGGCTGCCTTTCGAGGAGCTTCTGAACGTCTCCATCAACCAGACCCTGAGCCGCACCCTGCTCACATCCGGCACGACGCTGGTCGTGGTGCTGTCCATATTCTTCCTCGGCGGCGAGGTGATACACGATTTCTCCTTCGCCCTGCTCGTCGGGATAGCGGTGGGCACGTATTCCTCCATATTCGTCGCCAGCCCGGTTCTCATGCTGTGGGCGGGGAAGGGCGGCAAAAAGCCCGGGGCGGGCGGACGCCGCTCCGGCAAAGGCATGAAAAAAGCCAAGGCCTGACAGCTTGTTGAAAGACTGCTCTCTATTGCCGCTCTGAGCGGTCAGGCGAAGAATCTCGACCCTATATTCAATTTGGAGCCTTTTTCAACGACCCGCTAGGCGGCCGCGGCTCTTTTCTTCCGGGAGGTCTTTTTCGCGGGCTGTTTTCTTTTTGCGGCGCTCTTTTTCTTCGCGGTTTTTTTAGCGGGAGCCTTGCTTTTCCCGGCGCGTTTGGCCAGCGCCCACTTCAGCACCTGCCCGGCGTCCCTGGCCAGGTGGAACTTCATGGACTTGCGGATATTCTCCGGCACTTCCTGCAGGTCCTTTTCGTTGTCCACGGGGAGTATGATCTCGTCGATCCCCGCCCGCTTGGCCGCCAGGACCTTTTCCTTCACCCCCCCTATGGGCAGCACCCTGCCCCGGAGCGTTATCTCGCCGGTCATCGTGATATCCTTTCTCACGGGAGTCTCCGTCAGCGCCGAGGCTATGGCCGTGGCGATGGTGATGCCCGCCGAAGGGCCGTCCTTGGGGATGGCCCCGGCCGGCACGTGGACGTGAATGTCGGTCTTCTCGTGGAACTCCTCCGGGACACCCAGCTCCTTCGCGCGGGAGCGGATGTAGGTCAGCGCCGCCTGGGCGGACTCTTTCATCACGTCCCCCAGCTTGCCCGTTAGGGTGAGCCTTCCGGAGCCGCGCATGGGGGTGGCCTCCACGCTCATGATTTCCCCTCCAGCCTGCGTCCAGGCCACGCCGGTGGCCACGCCCACCATGTCCTTCTCCTGCTCGACCTCGGGGGTGTATACCCTGACGCCGAGGTAATCAGAGAGGTTCCCGGGGAGTATCTTGTGCTGTTTTTTCCCGCCGCTGGCGACGTCTTTGGCAGTCTTGCGGCATATCGTGGCGATGTTGCGCTCCAGGTTTCTCAGCCCCGCTTCCCGGGTGTATTGCTGGATTATCCCCCTGAGCGCCTTGTCGGTGAACTTCAGGTGTTTCAACCTCAGCCCGTGCTCGGCCAGCTGGCGGGGAATCAGGAACTTCCTGGCGATCATAACCTTCTCGTCCTCGGTGTAGCCGGAAAGCCTTATCACCTCCATCCTGTCGCGCAGAGCCGGGGGGATGGTGTCCACCACGTTCGCGGTGGTGATGAACATCACGTTGGAAAGGTCGAACGGCACGCCGAGGTAGTGGTCAACGAAGGCGTTGTTCTGGGCCGGGTCGAGCACCTCCAGGAGGGCCGACGACGGGTCGCCCCGGAAATCCGCCCCGAGCTTGTCTATCTCGTCCATCATGAAGACCGGGTTGGCCGAGCCGGCCTGTTTGAGCCCCTGGATGATCCGCCCCGGCAGGGCGCCTATGTAGGTGCGCCGGTGGCCGCGGATCTCCGCCTCGTCGCGGACGCCGCCAAGGCTTATCCGGGTGAACTTGCGCTCCAGGGCCCGCGCCACGGACTGGCCGAGGGAGGTTTTGCCCACCCCGGGGGGGCCGACGAAACAGAGGATGGGGCCTTTCATCTGGTCCTTGAGCTTGCGCACGGCCAGGTACTCCACCATCCGCTCCTTGACCTTCTCCAAGTCGTAGTGGTCCTCGTCCAGGACTTTCTGGGCAAGCTTCAAGTCCAGGTTGTCCTTCGTGGTTTTCGACCACGGTATCTCCACCATCCACTCAAGGTAGGTTCGCACGGTGGTGGCCTCGGCGGATTCGGCGTGCATCTTCGACAGCCGGTTCAACTGCTTGACCGCCTCCGCCTTCACCTCCTCCGGCATCCCGGCCTTCTCCATCTTTTTCCTGAACTCGTTTATCTCCTCTGTCTTCTCGTCGATCTCGCCCAGCTCGCGCTGTATGGCCTTGAGCTGCTCCCGCAGGTAGTATTCCCGCTGGATCTTGGACATCTCCTGCTGGGCGGCGCTCTGTATCTTCTGCTGCATCCCCAGAAGGTCGATCTCCCGGTTCAGAACCTCCGAAACCTTCTTGATCCTGACCTGGGGGTCGATGGTCTCCAGCACCGCCTGCGCGTCCTCCACCTTCAGCCCGAGGTTCGCCGCCACGAGGTCGGCCAGTCTCCCGGGGTCGTCCAGGTTCTGCGCCGCCACGAGCAGCTCCGGCGACATCTGCTTGCCCATGTTCGCGGCCTTCTCAAGCTGTTCGCGCAGGTTGCGCGTCATCGCCTCGCTCTTCAGGTCCTCCTTGCCGCCGGGCTCCCACTCCTGCTCCATTATCCGCTCTATCTTCACCTTGATGTACGGAGTCTTCTGGAGATAGTCGAGTATTGTGGCCTTGGCCAGGCCCTGGATCAGGATTTTCACGCCCCCCTCGGGCATCTTCAGCATCCTTACCACCATGGCCACGGTACCCACTTTGTACAGGTCATCCGCGGAAGGGTCCTCGGTGGAGGGGTCCTTCTGGGCCGAGAGCATCAGGAGCCTGTCGCCGGCCAGCGCCTCGTTGACGGCGTTTATGGAGCTTTCCCTCCCCACGAAAAGCGGGAGGACCATGTACGGGAAGACCACCATGTCCCGCACCGGCAGCAGGGGCAGCGTGTCCGGTATCTCCAGGCCGCCCTGATCCTGAGTTACGGCTCCCTTCTCCTCGTCTCCCTGCGTTCCCTTGGCCATCGCTCTCCAGCTCTATGGTTTTTCTATGGATATTTTCCGCGCCTTGTTCCGGCGCTCCTCGCGCTTGGGCAATCTTATTGCCAAAACACCGTCTTTGTATACCCCCCTGGCGGAGGCCGCGTCAACGGGGGCGGGAAGCTTGAGAAATCTCCTCACCGGGCCGAAGCTGCGCTCCAGGCAGAGGAAATTGATCCCGTCCTTCTTTTCGGGATCCTCCTTTTTCATCCCCTCCACGATGAGCCAGCCTCCCTGTATCATGACATCTATGCCGGAGGCGTCCATACCCGGAAGATCGACCTCCACGGTGATCTCGGCCCCGGTCTCGCGGACGTCCATCTGGGCGAAGCTCGTCTCGCCCAGTATATCCATCTGGGCGAAAACGGACGCCAGGCTGGGGGAACTCTCCTCCATCATGGAGAAGATGGAGTGGAAAACAGGCTTCCCGGTGAAATCCGATCCCATGCGGTCCCGTCCGAATGGCGTTCTCAAAGCCAGTATATTAACATACAGGCGCCGGGGGGAAGGAAGGGCGTGAAAAAACGCGCCCCGAAGAACCGGAGGAGAAAAGCATGATAAAACCCTGGAAGGACAAGACGCCGAAGGTCGACCCCACTGCCTTCGTCGACGAGAGCGCCAAGGTCATTGGCGACGTCGCCATAGGGGCGGAGTCCAGCGTATGGTTCAACGCCGTGGCGCGGGGCGACGTTAACTACATCCGCATAGGCGCGAGGACCAATATCCAGGACGGCGCCGTGCTGCACGTCACCGGAACACCGTCGTACCCTTTGATCCTGGGCGACGACGTCACCGTGGGGCACAGCGTCACCCTTCACGGATGCGTCATAGAAGGCCCCGCCCTCATCGGCATGGGCGCCATAGTGATGGATGGGGCCGTCCTCAAACCCGACGTGATAGTCGCCGCGGGCGCCGTGGTGGCGGAGGGGACGGTCGTGGAGGAGGGCTGGCTCGTCATGGGCGTGCCAGCCAGGCCGAAACGAAGACTCACGGACGAGGAGCGCTCCTGGATCGCCCGCTCGGCCCGGAACTACGTGGAATACCGTCTCGACTATATGGAAAACCGGGGAGGGTAGCGAAGCGCGGAGTATCGAGCTATAATTTCAGGTTCAACGCGGAGAGGTGACCGAGAGGCTGAAGGTGCGCGCCTGGAAAGCGCGTGTGCGGGGAACCGTACCGAGGGTTCGAATCCCTCCCTCTCCGCCATATCTTATTGGTGTACAAGGAGCCGGGGCGATCCATAAAAGCCGCTCCTGGCGCGGGTTTTCGCGATCGACCCTTTTGACACCTGTTCTTTCAAGGTGTTTCACATCCTCAAACTCCACCGGCTTCAATATCGGACGTATGAGCAGGCTGATGACGCCGTTTCGCGTTTCCACCTTGAGCCGCCTCTTTTCCTGCGGATTTGATTGGATTATAATTACTTGTTTATAAAAGAGGCCAGGGGGATGAAGGAAAAGAGAGGCCAGGGCGCTGTACAGGATTACCTGAAGGAGCTATCCGTGGCTACCGGCAGGGTGGAGAGGTTTTTTTCCAACAAGCCGTTAAGCTCGGCGGACCTGGACAAGATCCTGGAATACGCGGGCGCCGTCGAGGACATCCACAGGCGCCTCCAGGAGTCATACGACTTTACCAACGGCGGGTCGAGGATACTCGAACAGTTCTTCAACGAGTGGAACAACATGGTCTTCGGCGTCTTCTACACCGCCGACCTGGTGGAGATGAACAGGACATTGACCGCCGGCCAGTACGACACATTCCTTCTCACCATCCGGAGCATCCAGAAATACATAGACAACTTCGGGGTCAGAAAGGGCTAGGCCCGCCCAAGGCTACGAGACCCTGAGGCCGCTTCCGACGTCCCCGTCCGGCGTGATGAGCTTCAGAGTCCCGCCGTCGTTGACGGCCAGCAACATCCCCTGTGACTCTATCCCCTTCAGCTTGCGAGGCTTCAGGTTCGCCACGATGACCACCGTTTTCCCGATGACCTCCTCCGGCGCGCAGCTTTGGGCGATCCCGGCGACGATCGTCCGCTCCTCGCCTCCGGCGTCGACGGTCAGCTTCAAGAGCTTGTCGGTTTTCGGGACGCGCTCGGCCTCAAGGACAGTCGCCGTCCGCAGATCGACCTTCGCGAAGTCTTCAAAATCTATCGGTTCGCCTATCGGCGCTATCTCGCGCTTGGCAGGCCCCTGGGGCGCGGCGCTTTCTTTGGAGACCTCCAGAAGTTTTTCGATCGCCTTCGGGTCCACCCGCTCCGCCAACCGCTCGAACTGGCCGATGGGGCGTCCGCCTTTTTCCTTTATCAAGGCATCGGGGGCGAACGACTCCCATTTCATGGGCGCGATGCCCAGGATGCGCTCCACCTTTTCGGCGAAAGCAGGGACGATGGGTTTCAGGAGTTTCGATATCTGCATGAATGCGGTTATGCCCGCCGTGAGGATGCGCCGCTGATGCCCCGGGTCGTTTTTATATTCCCAGGGTTTTTCGGTGTCGATGTAACCGTTGGCCTCGTCCGCCAAGCGCATGATTTTTCGCGTGGCGGCGGCGAAATCGAGATTTTCGTAGTCTTTGAGTATATGCCCGACTTCATCCCAGATATTGCCAAGCAATTTCGCTTCGTTTGACCACAAACTCGCTTCCAGCCTGTTCTCAAGCTCCTTGCGCTTGTTCATCATCCCGATGGTCCGCGAGCCGAGGTTGGCGACCTTGTTCACCAGTTCGGCGTTGACGCGGAACATGAAATCCTCGAAGTTCAGGTCGAGGTCGTCGACGGAGTTTTTGAGCTTGCAGGCGTAGTAATAGCGCAGGTACTCGGGGTTTAAGTGATCCAGGTAGTCCCGCGCCATGATAAAAGTCCCCTTGGACTTGGACATCTTCTCGCCGTTGACGGTGAGGAAGCCATGGACGTGTATCTTCGACGGGAGTTTGAAGCCCGCCCCCTCGAGCATCGGTATCCAGAACAGGGTATGGAAATAGACTATGTCTTTGCCGATGAAGTGGTGTATCTCGGCCTCGCCGCTTATCCAGAGCGCGTCGAAGTCCTCCCCCGCCCTTTTGGCCCAGCTCTTCGCGGCGGAGATGTAGCCTATCGGCGCGTCGAGCCAGACGTAAAAATACTTGTTCTCCTCGCCCGGTATCCTGAATCCGAAATAAGGCCCGTCGCGGGAGATGTCCCAGTCCCGCAGCCCCTCCTTCATCCATGTGGCCAGGTAATTTTTCACCTCCGGCTGGAGCGCGTCTCCTTCCAGGTATTTTTTCAGCGTCGCGTGAAAATGCTCCACCCGGAAGAAAAGATGTTTCGACGTCTTCCTGACAGGCGTCGTCCCGCACAGCGAGCAGCGCGGCTCTTTCAGCTCCGTCGGGCTGTAGTGCGACCCGCACGCCTCGCAGACGTCGCCGTACTGGTCCTCCGCGCCGCACCGTGGGCACACGCCTCGCACGAACCTGTCCGGCAGGAACATTTTGTCGTGCTCGCAGTATGCCTGCTCCACATCGCTGGAGACTATGTGGCCGCCCTCCTTGAGCTTGAGGTAAACCTCCTCGGAAAGCTCCCTGTTCTCCTCGGAGTTGGTGGAGTGGTAGTTGTCGAACTCGATCAGGAAATCGGCGAAGTCGCGCTGGTGTTCGGTGTGGTATCGCTCGATGATCTTCTCCGGCGCCACCCCCTCGTTTTTCGCCCGGATCATGATGGGGGCGCCGTGGGTGTCGTCAGCGCAGAAGTAGAGACATCTTTTACCCCTCATCTTCTGGAACCTGACGAAGATGTCCGTCTGGATATACTCCACCAGGTGCCCCAGGTGGATGGGCCCGTTGGCGTAGGGCAGGGCCGACGTGACGACCATCGTTTTAGGGGTTTGGCGCATCCTTTCAGGTCCTCCGGCATCAATCCTTCTAGTGAACGGCCATTGTAGCACGGGGCCCGTGGGCTTCAACGGCGCCGCGCGTGTTGGCGAATCGCGCCGGACGGGCTATCATGTATGGGCGGCCCGGCTTTTCAGCCCGCGGCCGCGGCGTAACTGGTTTTTTTCGAAAAAACCCTGGATGGAGGGGGGATGAAGGTGATCGACCAAGCGCGGCGCGCGGGGCTGACGGCTCCGGCCTTTCTCCTTGCGGTCTTTCTGCTCCTTCCCGCCGGGCCGGGGCTGGGCCAGCCGCCCCACGAGAAGATAAAAATCAACGAGACCGGTTTCACCTCCAGCGAGGTGTGCGGCAAGTGCCACACCCAGATATACGACAGGTGGAAGGAGTCGATGCACGCCAGGGCGACGGCGGATCCCATCTTCCGCGCCTCGTACATGGAGGCGAGCTACAAGAGCGAGGGCAAGGCGGCGAAGGTTTGCCTGCGGTGCCACGCGCCCACCACCAGGTTCACCCACGAATATAACTTCGACGTCACCCCCACCTCCGAGGGGATCTCCTGCGACTTCTGCCACAGCATGAAGGAGGTGGACCTTGCCAACGAGGAATACCCCTTCGAGATAGAGTTCGGGCTGGTGAAATACGGCCCCAACAAAAAAGGCGACGTCAAGCAGCACAAGGTCGCCTACTCCAGGCTGCACACCGAGGCCAGGTTCTGCGCCTCCTGCCACGAGTACCGGCCGAACGGCGTCCCCGTGATGACCACCTACAGCGAGTGGAAGGAGAGCGTCTACGCCGAAGAGGGCAAGCCCTGCCAGTATTGCCACATGCCGGAGATTCCGGGTGAGATATCGGACAAGGTAATAGGCGAACGCGGCCCGAAGATATTCAGCCATGACCTGGCCGGGGGCCACTCCATAACCCAGTTGAAGAAGGCCCTGGCCCTGAAAATCACCGGCGTGGAGAGAGGCGAGGACAGAATGACGGTGAAGGTGAGCCTGACGAACACCGGCTCCGGCCACCGCGTTCCCACGGGGATACCGACCCGCAAGCTGATCCTCTACTGCGAGGTGAGGGCGCCGGGCGGCAAGGTCTACAAGGACAGGATCGTCTACGAGAAGGCGATATTCGACGAGAACGGCTACGAGCTGACCAGCGACGCGGACATCATGCTCGGCCGCGGCAGGAGCCTCGCCAAGGACAACCGCATCTATCCCAAGGAGACACGGAGCGAGTCGTTCACCTTCTACGTTCCGGGGAACAGGCGCGCGTCGGTCTCGGTCTGGGTGGACTACCTTTACACCCCGGTCATAATGCAGGAGACCGAGATGCGCATCGAGATGAACAGGGACGAGACGGTGTCGCGGCCGACGGCGGGAAGGTAGAAGATGGTCACCGAGGCGCTGGGCAGGCTGGCGGAGACGAGGCGAAGATTTCTGAACTTCGTCCTCGGCGCGCTGGGGCTTGCCTCCCTGGCGGGGGTTTTGTACCCGGTGGGGGCGTACCTTTGGCCGCCGCGCCGGGAGAGGGGCGCGGCGGGCGTCCGGTCGATGAAATTCCCCTTGAGCGACCTGCCGATCGGGGAGGCGAAGTTCGTGCGTTTTCTGAACAAGCCGGCGGTGATAATCCGCCCCAACGAGCAGGAGCTCGTGGCCCTGTCGGCCATATGCACCCACCTGGGATGCGTTGTCAAATGGGAGGAGGACTCCGGCGAGCTTTTCTGCCCCTGCCACGGAGGCAAGTTCGACGCCAAGGGGAACGTGCTGGCGGGCCCTCCGCCGTCGCCTCTTCCCGCGTACCCGGCGCGGGTGGAGGACGAGTACGTGGTCATAGAGGAGGCCTGACGAGATCATGGAGATGGACACCCTTGAGCTGGGGCCGTTCCGGATAAGGAACAGGCTTTTCATAAGGCTCTACTCCGCCCTCAACGACCGGCTGGGAGTCCAGGAGATACTCGACGACGAGGTCTTCGAGAAGATCGTCCCGGCGCATCTTAACTTCTGGTCCTGTTTCGGGGGGATAAGCTTTTTCCTTTTCATAAGCCAGGCGGTCACCGGGATGCTGCTTATGGTCTATTACCAGCCGACGATAGACCAGGCCCACGCCTCCGTGGCCAGGATCATGAACGAGGTGCCGTTCGGCTGGCTGATCCGCGGGATACACGCATGGGGGGCGAACCTGATGATCGTGACCATCCTGATCCACATGACGAAAATATACATAAGCGGAATATACAAGGCCCCCAGGGAGCTCAACTGGGTCGTGGGAGCGACGCTTTTCATGCTGACCCTGGGGTTGGCCTTCACCGGCTACCTGCTGCCATGGACGCAGCTTGCCTACTGGGCCACGGTGGTGGGGACGGAGACCCCGGCGGCAATCCCCTATATAGGAGAGGGGCTGCGCTTTTTGATGCGCGGAGGGGAGGAGATAGGGCAGGTGACGCTGACGAGGTTCTTCGCGGCGCACGTCATGATACTTCCGGCCGTCACGGGCCTTGTCGTCGTCCTGCATCTTGCGCAGATACGGAGACAGGGGATATCCGGCCCCATGTAGGTGGAGAGTTTTTCAGATATGGCTTGCCAGACGGAATTCACTGAAAAGAAAGAGTGCGAGGTCAAGGCGTTGCCGATGGAGGAGAAAAAGCGCCTGATCCGCGAGGGCAGGGCGTACTGGTTCTTCCCGGCCCACGTGACCGAGCAGGTGGTGATGTGCCTTGTGGTCCTGATGATCCTGGTGACCATCTCCACGCTGATCCCGCCGCACCTGGGGGCGAAGGCGGACCCCTTCGACACGCCGGAGCATATCAAGCCGGAGTGGTATTTTCTCGCCGCCTACTACAGCCTCAGGGTGGCGCAGTACTTCGAGTTCCTGGGGGGCTGGGCGCCGAAGCTGCTCGGGATAATGGCCCAGGGCCTGGCGGCGCTGGCGCTTTTGCTCGTGCCCTTCATAGACAGGGGCGGCAAGGAGAGAAGGCCCTCGAAGCGGCCCGTGGCCATGATCCTGAGCGCGCTCGCGGCGGGGGTGGCGATCCTCTTCACCATCCTCGGCTACATCGCGTAACAACCCCGGCCGGGGTGTGTCAACGCGGGTGGATAAGCGACAGGAACTCCTGCCTCGTCCGTGGATCCGTCTTGAACCCTCCCAGCATGGCCGAGGTGATGCTGATGGAGTCCTGTTTCTCCACCCCCCGCATCGCCATGCAAAGGTGCAAAGCCTCGATGACCACCCCGACACCCTTGGGCCTCAGCCCCTCCCAGAGGGCTCCCGCCACCTGGTTCGTCAGCCGCTCCTGGACCTGCAGCCTGCGGGCGAAGACCTCCACCACCCGCGGGATCTTGGACAGGCCGATGATCCTGCCGTCGGGGATGTAGGCCACGTGGGCCTTGCCGTAAAAGGGGAGCATGTGATGCTCGCAAAGAGAAAAAAGGTCTATATCCTTCACGATCACCATCTCGTCGCAGGTCTCCTCGAACAGCGCGCCGGCGATGACCTTCGCCGCGTCCATCCTGTAGCCGCTGGTCAGGTATCGCAGGGACTTTTCAACTCTCTCGGGAGTCTTCTCGAGTCCCTCCCGCGTGGGGTCTTCCCCCATCTCGACGATCAGTTTTCTTACGCTTTCTTTCATGACGGGACGCCTTCCACGCCTCTTAAAGAGCAGACCTTCGCATAATTTACTCGAATCCGCCCGCTGTTGTCGTCCTGAACGAGCGGCGTTTTCGCCGCGATGTGAAGGACCTTGATTTCATTATGACAAACAGTAAAGGCAAGATCTTTCGCCTTTGGCTCAGGACTGCAAAAGAGTGAATCATCCAGGTTAGCAAAGCGCTCCTTAAAGGGGGGCGCGCCGGGGAGTTTCCGCGCATGGCCCGCCCCGCGAAGACGGCGGGGCGCGGCGAAGGTCAGGCGGATTCGTTGTTTACCGCCTGTTTGAAGTGTTTTCCGGCCTTGAACCTCACCACCTTCCGGGCCGAAATCTCCGCCTCCTCGCCCGTCTTGGGGTTCCTGCCGATCCGGGGGTTTTTCGAGCGGGTCTGGAACGAGCCGAACCTGCGCAGTATCACCGGCTCGTCCTCGGCGAGGGTCTCCTTGATGAGGGATATGATTGTCTCTATGGCGATGTCGGCGTCCTGCTTGGACAGGCCGGTGACGTCGGCCACACGGTTGATGATGTCTATCTTGGTCATATCGGCTTTTCCCCTGAACTGGTTTCAAAGACGCGAAGGACCTCTCCTCGTTCCACCGTAACATCTTGGATTATAAAATTATATGGCGCCAGGCCCCGCCATTGCCAGTAAAATATTTTCAAAAAAACAAGCGCTGTCTTAAGGTCGGTCCTCCGCCCCGCCGACAACCTCGCCGATCCACTCCAGGTATTTTCCGCTTCCGGCCTCGATGGGCAGCGCGATGATCTCCGGCGTGGTATAGGAGTGGATATCCGTTGCCCGTTTTTTAAGGGCGGCGAACCGCTCCTCGCTGGTCTTCGCTATAAGCAGGGTTTCCCTGTCGTCCTGGACCTTGCCTTCCCAAATGTATATCGAACGGACAACGGGGACAATGTTGACGCACGCCGCCAGCCTCTCGTTCACCAGGATGGTGGCTATGGACTTGGCTTCGTCCTCGCTTGACGTCGTGATGAAAACAACGAGCTTGCCCGTCTGGCTCATATTTTCCCTCCGGCTTCCACGGACGCCGCGGACCCTATGAGGTCATAATCCATCGCGCCCGTTATCCGAACCGGAATTATATCACCAGGCGCCGCGTCCGCCGAATCCAGGATCACATGTCCGTCGATCTCCGGGGCCTGGGTCTCAAGCCTGCCGGTCAACAAGAGCCCGTCCTCCCTCGCTCCATCGACCATGACTTCCTCCACGCGCCCCACCTTCTCCCCCAGGATATTGGCGGATATTTTCCTCTGGGCGCCCATGAGAGCGTCCAGCCTCTCCCCGGCCGTTTTTCCGCCGATGGCGCCGGACAGCGCGGCCGCGGGCGTCCCTTCCTCGGGAGAGTATATGAAACAGCCCGCGTGGTCCAGCCTGGCCTCCTCGACAAAGCCGAGAAGCTCCGCGAAGTCGCGCCCGGTCTCGCCGGGAAACCCCACGATGAACGACGCCCGGATGGCGGCCCCCGGCGCTTTTTCCCTTATCCGCTCCACGAGCCTTCGTATCGACGCGCCGGTGTCGGGCCTGGACATCCTCTTCAGAACATTGTCGGCGACATGCTGCAGGGGCAGGTCGAAATAGGGGACGATCTTCTCCTCCCCGGCGATGACGTCGAGCAGGGCGCCGCTTGCAAGCGATGGATACATGTACAAGACGCGGATCCACCTTATCCCTTCCACGCCGGAGAGCTTGCCCAAAAGCCCGGCGAGGCCGTCCTTCATCCTAAGGTCCGCGCCGTAGAGGGTCGTGTCCTGCGCCACGAGTATCAGCTCCCTCACCCCCCGCCGGGCGAGGTCCTCGGCCTCGGCCAGCAGCTCATCCGGCGTCCTGCTCCAGTACGGGCCCCGGATGGAGGGGATGACGCAGAACGAGCAGCTGTTCGAGCACCCCTCGGCGATCTTCAGGTAGGCGTAGCTTGAGGGGGTGGAAAGCTCCCTGGGGCCGGAGAGGGGGTCGGGCATATCGGCGGGAGGCCTCGGGGCGATCCGCTCCACCACCGGCCGCAGGTCCGCCGTCCCGAAGATCTCGTCTATCTCCGGTATCTCCCTTAAAAGCTCGTCCCGGTATTTTTCGGACAGGCACCCCATCACCGCCAGCTTCACGCCCGGCCTGTTTTCCTTTATCCGGGCCAGGCGCAGTATGGCGTCGATGGATTCCTCCTTGGCCGCATCGATGAACCCGCAGGTGTTGACTATCAGCGCGTCCGCGCATGTCTCGTCCGCCACCGGCTCCGCCCCGGCCCGCCGCAGCGCGCCGAGCGCAAGCTCGGAGTCCACAAGGTTTTTGGGGCAGCCAAGGGACTCAAGGTAAACTTTTTTCGCCATTTTTTGAGTATATCAGAATGGGGCGCCGGGGCTCGTAGTCTTCAGGCGGATCGCCAGCGCAGTTTTACCTCGCCCAGCAGGCTGGACATCCCCAGGGTATAGGGGGGGCCGCCAGCCGCCTCCCTGGGGAAGCTGACGATGTAAAAGGAGCGGAAGGCGGTCTCGAAAGGCAGGTTGTCCCGCAGCTTCAGCTCCTCGAGCTTCACCTTTCTTATCGACTCGGGCCGGGCGAGCCCTCCGTCCGCCTCCAGGAAAAGCGACCACCGCGAGCCCTCTTTTTCGAGGTCGTTCCATTCGTCCTCGGAGGTGTAGAGAGCCACGAGGAACTGGGCGCTGGCGCCGTTTTCCTCCCTCTCCTTTTCAAGCAGGGCGGCCTTCTCCGAAGGCCCCAGGCGGCCCGCCTCCGCCGCCTGGTCCACCCACGCCCGCCGCAGACCCATGTCAAGTAGGGTAACGTCGGCGATCAGGATCGTGTCCAACTCCCGGTAGAGCCTAGCGGTCCTCGTCATTGACGCCACGGCGCGGTTGAGCGGGATTTCGCCGATCAGGTACCTGGAGCTTGTCTTCTCCGTGGCGCAGGAGGGCAGGGCGGCCGCGAGCGCAAGGAGGCAGAGGAAAAAAAGCGCGGCGGGTCTCACTTGATATAGTCCTCCAAAACCTTCACTCCCAGCCTGGACCGCAGCTTTTCCTTGGCCTGTTTTTCTATCTGCCGGATACGCTCCCTCGTGAGCCCCATCCTGCGCCCTATCTCCTCCAGGGTCATGGGGGGTTCGTCAAAGCCGTAACGGAATCTTAACACCGCCTCCTCCCGTTGGGGCAGTGTTTTCAGCAGCGACGCCATGTCGTGGTGCAGGCAGAGGCGGATGTAGTCGTCCTCGATGGAGTGTTCGGGATCCGTCTCCAGCATGTCCACGAAATGGGTGGAGTCATTGTCCCTGCTCAGCGGCGAGTCCAGGCTCATGTATCCCTTGTAGACTCTCATCACCCTCTCGAGCGCCTTGACCTTCACCCCCAGGCTCTCGGCCACCTCCGACAGCGCCGGCTCCCGCCCCAGCTTGTGGGTAAGCGCGTCCACCGATTTGGCCATCTTGCTCATCAGCCCCGCCTGCTTCATCGGCAGGCGCACCACCCGCGCCTGGTCCGCCAGCGCCCTCAGGATCGCCTGGCGTATCCACCACACGGCGTAGGTGATGAACTTGACGCCCCGCTCCGGGTCGAATCTCCGCGCGGCCTCCATCATCCCGAGGTTGCCCTCGTTGATGAGGTCCTCCAGCGAAAGGCCCATGCCCTTGTACTGGTTGGCCACCATCACCACGTATTTCAGGTTGCGCTCCACCAGCTCGCGCAACGACGCCTCGTCGTGTTTGCGCCCGAGCTCTTTCTCCTCGGACCGCGACAGGGGGTGTATGCCGCTGATGTCCTTCAGGTAGGCGCGGAGAGGGTTCTCCTCCGCGCGCGAGTTTTTATCGGCGCCCATAAGAATAAATTTTACCGCGATCAGGAGCGAATATGTGGAGCATTTCGCCGCGCGCCGGGAGGGCGCTCGTCACAGGGCGTCTTTGAGAAGCTCGGTCTCCATCTTGGGGATGAAGCCTTTCCACCAGTCGAGTTGGGGCGCAAGCTCGTATTCGAGAAGGTCCGCCACCGTCACCCAGTCGCCCGCCTCCTGTCCTTCCTTGAAGTCCGTGAGGACGCCCAAAAGCTTCTCCTCCATCGAGGTCATGCTCTCTCCGTCAAGGGTCAGGCTGGAAAGGTCCGTCCTGGAGAGCATCTTCGCCGTCTGCAGAAGCTCCACGAAGGCCGACAGGCCGGAAAGGGCGTCCACGAGCAGCGTGTTGGCCTCCTCCGGTTTACCGACCCTGAAAGTGTCCGCGAGTAGGCTCATCCCGCCGGTCAGGCGTTTCAGGTATTCGCCCATCTCGGCCAGAAGCTGGGCTCCCTTGGCCTGCGGGCTGCTCGCCGTGGTGAGGCTGAGGGAGGATATCTGTCCCAGCGGGGCGTCGACGGCGAAGTCCGCCGCCTCCTCGGGTTCGAGGCGCTCCCCGTTGACTACGATGTCCGTGATGACCTCGTCTGGTCCGAAGCGTTCTTCCGATATGAGTTTCAGAAGGCCGGAGAGCGTCTCCGCCCCGGCCGGGTCCACCTGTATCGTCTCACCGTTAAGCTTTATCTGTGGCGCCATAAAGGTCTCCCGAACACGGGGCGGCCGCCCCTTTCGCTCCATGGGTCAATCTCACCAGACTAGTCTATCAGGGTTGACCGGCGGCGCCAACGCCTCAGGAGCTTTCCTTCTCGGCGGTGACGACGGTGAAATCCTCGTCGATGTCCACGCCGTCGCTGACCCTCAGGCGCAGCGTGTACTCCCCCTCCGCGTCCGGGTAGATGTAGGCCGTGGCCTCGCGGTAGGAGACGACGTCGGTCGCGCTGGCGCCCGGTTTGCTTATCAGGGCCCAGGTATAGGTTATATCGTCCCCGTCGACGTCATAGCTGCCCGTCCCGTCCAGCACGGCCACGTAGTCCACCGTCACCGTCTGATCGTCTCCGGCTATGGCTATCGGCGGGTGGTTGTCCCCCGTCCCGATGGCGTCTATCCGGACGGTGAGGAGGTCGCTTTTCTTGTCGGCGTCATTGGCCAGCTGGAGCGTGACGGTGTAATACCCTCCCTTGTCCGGTGTGAAGGTTATGACGGGATCGCTCGAGCTTGAGAGCGCGGAGGCGCTGCCTTTCGGTTTTTCCAGCAGACTCCAGGTGTAGGTGAGAGTCCTGTTCTGCGGGTCGTAGCTGCCGGTCCCGTCGAGGGTCACCTGGGTGTTCACCTTCACCTGCTTGCTGTCCACGGAGATTTTCGCCACCGGCCGTTCTTTCTGCGCCGGGGGGTTGAGCGCCTCGTCTATCTTCTGGTCGATCCCGCACCCCGCGGCAAGCGCCGCGATCAGCAGGGCCGCGGTTGTTTTCGCGAATATTCTCATTCTATCTCCCCACCAACGCGGTCCGGTCGTCCGTCAGCGCCGATTCCGCCCGCCGCGCCGCCTCGGCGAACATCCCCGCCGCCATCTCGAGCCAACTTCCGGCGAGCGCGGCCTCCCGGGCGATCCGGCCCGGCTCCTCGCCCTCCAGGCTCTCCTGTCTTCTCCTGTAGATGAAGGCCAGCGGCCCCGCCGCCTCGTAGACGGATGCCGCTGCGGCGATCTCGTCCTCCACCCCCTCGATGGCGCGGGCCAACTCCCTGAGCAGCCCGGCGTTGTTTCCCTTTTTCCCGGCCAGGGTGGAAAGACGCGCCGCCTCCGCCCCCAGCGCCATGAGCCTCTCCGCCCCCTCGACGGCGCGGGCCGTCCACGCCTCCACGGCGCCCCTGGCAGGCGGGGCGAACCTCGCCTTGAGCCGGCCGATGGCATCGTCCACCTCCACCGCTGGCAGGCGGGCCGCCTCCGGGTCGTTCCAGCGGGCCAGCGCCTCGACGAAGAGGGGCCGGTAAAGATAGGCGAAAAACTCGTCGCGGGACAGCTCCGGGAGGCCGAAGGGGACGTATTCTACCCCCCCGTCCGCGCCAAAGGCGCTCCTGTATATCCTCACCCCGGCGCCGCGCTCCGGCCTTTCGGGAAGCTTCGCCCCATCCATCGCCGCCATGCCGGCCTCCGCCACGTCCTCCGGTGTTATCCGGCCCAGGCAGGACAGATGTTCGCATTTCGTCCTGTGGGAGCAGGGGGCGCATTCGATGTCCGCGCTCAGGATATAGGCCCCCTCGGCGTAGGGTCCCGTCTCCTCCACCCGCGCGTGGGCGAAAAAGAGCGCCACGATTGGCGTCCCGAGCGCCGCGGCCACGTGCATGGTTCCGGTATCGTTGGTGATGAGCAGGTCCGCCCGCCTCACCCAGGCGGCAAGCTGGGCCAGGCTCGTCTTGCCGACGAGGTTTATGGCCGGGGTCTCCATCGCCGCCTCCACCTGCGCGCCAAGCTCCGCCTCCGCCGGCGCTCCGAGCAGGACCGTTTTCGCGCCCCTGGCCCGGCTGAGCCGGTCCGCCGCCTCGGCGAAGTTTTTCGGGCTCCAGCGCCGGTCGCTGCGGCTGGCCCCGGCCTGGACGGCCACCAGGGGCTCATCCGGCCCCACGCCGAGGGCGGCCGATTCGCGCCCGATCCGCGCCATCTCCTCCTCCCCGGCGGACAGGCCGAGCCTTGCTCCGGAGCCGGGAGCGGCTCCGCCGGTCCGCAGATACATGTCCACAAGGTTGAACCTGTTGAGCATCCTGAAGTTGAGCATGGACATGAAGTAGATCAGCCACGGGTTTTTCACCAGCCGGTCCCCCGTGGGGGAGGCTATGAACCCCGCGGCGTCCCGGGCCTCGATGAGTCTTGCCATCATGGCGGAAAGCTTCGAGTGGCTCAGGTTTATCACCAGGTCGAACCGCCGCCCGGCCAGCCGCCGGGTGATCCCGTCCAGATATTCGTATATCGCGAGGACATCCGGCTCGGCGCCGTCTTTCGAGGCGAACTGTTGGATGTCGAAGATCAGGATCTCGTCCACCCCCTCTACAAGCTCCAGTATCCCGGCGAATTTAACGTTGGCGAGGACGGTTATCCTGGCGGAGGGGTGTTTTTCCCGCAGGCCCTTTATCAGCGGCGTGGTCTGGATCAGGTCGCCGATCCTGGTGAGGTTCAATATGAGTATGTTTTCGCCCATCTCACGGCCCCTGGGTGAGTATCTGGTCTATCATCACGAACAGCGCCTCCTGGCGGGACAGATCCCCCTCCCCCTCCTCGATGGCCTTCATCACCTTTTTCATGGAGAGCGCCCCCTGGCCTTTGAACCTTGCCAGGAAGGCGGCAAGCTCCGGGTCTTCCGTCCGCTCCAGGATGGCGTCCACGTCGTTTATCCCGCGGTTTTTCCGCCTGGCCCTCTCTATCCTATCCTCCTCCCGGGGGATGACCACGCTCATCATCCTGGCCATCCTGTGGACGAAGGTGTGCTCGGCGAGGACTTTTTTCATGCCGGCCCTGGCTATCGCCTCACGCTCGGCGGGACGCTCGAGGTAATAGTCTATCTTTTCTCTGAGCTCGTGGGCGTCCCTGAACGTGGCGATCTCGCGCCCGGGCTCGAACATCCCGGCAAGCTCGCCGTTTTCGTCGGCCAGCTGGAAGGCGCCGCAGGCGGCTATCTCGAACGTCCTGGGGTTCACGAAATCGTTCATCGGGTCGATCCCCCGCGAGGTGGCGGAGCTCGACAGGTTCAGGTTTATATCGCTTGCGTTGAATATCTTCACGTATTCGGCCGGATCCAGCCGCCTGTTCGCGTTGGCGACGAGCCTTCCCACGGGGCTCTGAAGGTCCCACTCCGTGCCCCATATCCTGAACGGCAGGTCGAGCAGGCGCGAGAAGACGGCGTGGCGGTTTGGGTATCCCGCGCCCATGAACGAGACCGGCGAGCCGTATTTTTCCCTCTCCTCCTCCGAGAGGGCGAGAGGGTGGTGGACGGCGGGGTCGGCCGCCTGCGGCAGGTATCCGGCGAAGGGGGCCCCCGCCTCGGCCAGCATGTCCGGGAACCGTCCTTTCTGTATCCCGAAAAAATAGTCGTAATGGGGCGCGACGGCGCGCCAGTAGGGTATGGCCCGGTGGTTTTCCACGAACCAGAAGATTATCGGGACGTCCAGGCTCTTCAGCCTGCGGATAAGCTCCGGCCCGAGGGGCGCCTGGGCGAGGGCGAGTATCATGTCCGGTTTCATGTAGTCGGCCCGGGCGGCGATCCTCTCGCCGAGATAGTTGTTGAAAATAGTCTTGAGGGCGTTCCTGTTTCGCGGGGCGGGGGTGGTTTCGTTTATCCTCGCCGCCTCGTCTTTATATGGGGTGTTGTCCACGAAATCGACCTCGAAGCCGAGCTCCGAGAGCGCCCGGGCCGTGGAGGCGGCGGTGGGGACGGAGCCGCCGAGGGCGGGGCCTATGACCATTACCCTGTACTTTTTTTTCGCCGCCCACGTCCGAACGATGAAAGGCTCGGCCAGAAGGTCGCGCTTTTTTCTGAAAATCCTCGCCGCGGGCTCGTGGTCGATCCAGTCCGAGCGCAGGGGATCGAACGAAGAGGCTGGCCGGGCGAACTCATCGGGGGGGACGATATTTATTTTCTCTATCAGCCACGCGAGGTCCCTCGCCTCGAAAGCCGCCCGCAGGACGCCCGGCGAGGGCTCTATCACCGTTACGGAGCCCGCCTCACGGGCGATCTTCTCCAGGTGATAGCCGAACCCGAACCCGAACACCACGAGAGAGCGCTCCTCGACGCTCCCGGCGGAGGCCGCCAGCTTTTCCGCCTCCTTTTCCGGGTAATAGGAGCTGTGCAACAGTACCTTGCCCAGCCTGGGTACCGGCGCGCCCGATTTCGACGTGACGATCTCAAGGTCCGGCGGCTCCTGGGCGGACTCCATCCATCGCGCGGTGTTCTCATCGCGCGCCCTCAAGGCGGCGATGTTTTTATCCAAAAAGCTCATACCGCCCCCGCCTTTTCCGTGTTCGTCAACGTCTTCAGTGACTTTTCCACCAGCTTCTCAAAATCCGCCGCCATGCCGTAGGTTTCCGAGAACAGGACCCTGAAAGACTCGATCGTGGTGAGACTCCTGGCCTTCCCCTCGAGCCCGTCCGCCCTCCGCCACAGCGCCTCCACCGAGTCGAGCACGGCGTCCACCATCCAGCGGTTTATATCGACAAAAAGCCTGCGCTCCAGTATATCCCTGGAGCGCTCCTTCATCCGGCTGATTTTCTCCTTGGTGGCCCCCGTCACGGCGCCGTTTTCGTTCACGGCCGCGAGCGCCTCCCGGAGCGCCGCCATTCCCCGTCCGCATATCGATTTCACCCTTCGCGCCTCGTCCCTTGCCTGGATGAGAGCCTCCGCGGCCGCCTCCCGGGACGCCGTGGCCCTGGCCTCCGCCATGGCCTGCGCGGGGGGCGTTATCGTTCCGCTCCCGGCGTGGCGGGATATGGCCTCGGCCAGGCTTATGTTCTCCGCCCCGGCGATGGGGACTCCTCCCTCCGTGGCGTTCAGGGCGTGGATGGACTCGTGGGATATGATCAGCTCGAACCACTTGCGCCAGGCGTTCATCTTGGCAGTGGTCTTGACAGGCGCTCCGAAAAGGCCCCTGGCGTCCAGAATCCCCTCATCCTCCGGCGGCGCGCCCAGGATGCTGGCCAGGGCGCCGCCCGTGTGGGTCCGTTCCTTGTCATAGGAAAGATCCTGCCCCACGAAGACTATAGGCGAGCATCCCATTTTCAGGGTCAGGTCCAGCGCGGAGGTGGCCACGGATCCCCCGACGCGTACCATGCCGCGCTCGCCGATGAACCCCTCCATCCACTCGAAAAGAGGCTCGGCGTATCCCGTGAAGACCATCGGCCCCACGCTCTCCCTGACAACCCTGGGGTTCGCGACGGGATTCAGGGCCATCAAGGCTCCGGGCATCCTGACCCCGGCGAGGTGGAGGTAGTTTTCGTCCTTGGCGTCGAGGGAGACCACGATGTCCGGTTCCACTCCTTCGGCCAGCAGCTTGCGCGCGGCGGTGTCCACGGCTATAACCAGGGCCCTCCCTTTCAGCGAGGCGAGCAGCCGCGCGTTCTTGTCCAGCGAGGGGCCGGCCGCCACGATGAAGGCCGGGACGCCCCGGTAGCGGCCGAACAGGGCGGAGACGGGGGGCGATGCTATTATGGCGGGCAGATTTTCCAGGATGTTCTCCCGCCATTTTTTGCCCATGTGGCTCAGGGTGAGCAGGTTTTGCGCGCCGAACTCCTTGAGCTGTTCGAGCTTTATCTTCACTTCGCCGAAATAGTCCCGGTAGAGCGGAGCGGACCAGGGGTTTTCCACGATGATGAAATCCGAGAGGGTGAAGACCGCGTAGGCGTCCTCGGCCCTTGCGAGAGTGGCCGCGTCGGCGCTCTCACCCACGGCGAGGGAGACGCGCTTCTGGCCCAGCGCGCGGGAGAAATCCACCTCCCGCAGGACGGAGGCGAAGGCGTCGATATCCGGCTCTATGAGCAGCACGAAGGTCTGGTCCTGAGTCCGCGCGGCCACCTCCGCGAAGAGCCCGCCGGAGCCGAAGCCGAGGACGACGACCATCCTGGCCCCGGCCATCTCCCCGGCCATGCCGTTGAGCCGCGGCGCCTTGAGGCTTGGCAGGCGCAGCGTCCCTTCACCGCCCGGCGCGCTGACCTTGATGGAGACTTTTCCGGCCCCGTCCACGCTTCTTGTGACGCGCTGGGATGGGCGGAGGGCGGCGAGCCTTTCGGCAAGCTCCGGATCCTGCTCTCTTATGGCGGCCACGTTTTTATTGAAAACCGTCATCGCCGCTCCGTTGTTTTCCATTTTCATCCACCCGCGACAGTCTCGAAGACATCCTCCCACCGGGCTTTGAACTTTTCCATCCCGAAAAGCTCCATGACCGTCTCTTTTCCCCTCCTGCCCAGGTTCGCCGCCGAGTCGCGGTTTTCCATCAGGGCGGCTATGGCCGCTCTCATGCCGTCCATGCTGGAGGAGATGAGCCCGTTCACGCCGTTTTCTATGGGCGAGGTGGGGTTCTTGCAGGATATGACCGGCTGGCCCGCGCCCATGGCCTCCAGCATGGCGAGGTTGTAGCCGTCCTCGTAGGGCGCAAGGGTGGTGTTCAGGTACACCCTGTGGCTTGCGTAAAACCCGGCCAGCGCCTCAAAGCTTTCCGCCAGGCGCGCTCCCGGCAGGGTGGGGTTGACTCCCGCGATGGTGGACTCAAACCCTTCCACGGCTCTCTCCTGCATAAAGTAGCCCAGCATTATGTCCCGCTCTTTCATATAGTTGCCCACGCGCAGGACTTTGCGTTCGTGTCCCTCATAAGATAATAGATCGTCAATATCAACACCGGGCTTGATGACTTTTCCACGCCCGAAGCCCCAGTCGGCCATCTTGGACTCGGAGACGAAGACCATCTCGTCCGCCCGCTGCGCCAGGGCCGCCACGCCTGCCAGGTATTTTTCCCTGCTCACCGTGTCCCCTCCAAGGGCAAGCTCCGTCGTCAACTTGTTGTGGAAAAGCAGGACGGCGGGGACGGGGTGAGAGGATATCTCCTTCAAATCCATAAAGTTATGGCAAAGCGCGAGGTCGTAGGCGCCATCCCGCAGGCTCTCGCGGGCCGTCTCCATGCCGATGACGCGGGCGTTTTGGGGTACCGGCCTGACCCTGCCGTCCCACCGGCGTATCCCCTCCCTCCCCAGCGATGGCTCCGCCACGTCGAACCGGTGGCCGGTCTTCGACAGCAACCATATGTATGGCTCATGCCAGTTGAAGGTCAATATCCTCAGTCTCTTGGACATGGAACCCCATCAGTCAACAGGTTGACGCAATAAAGGTAGTCAATAATTTATTGTAGCAATGATTGTACCGAACGGCGCGAAGGGGGGGTCAGCTGGATTTGCTTCTCAGGATCTCCCGCTGGCGTTTGAAGATATAGGTGATGAGGTCTTCCCGGTCCTGGTCGTTGATCGCCTCGAACTCCACGCTGACCAGCCATCCGCCCTCTTTTTCCGTGTCCTCCGCCACGGATTTAACCACGGCGATTATCTCCAAAATGAAAAGCGGGAAAGTGGGCGGGTTCATCCTGACAAGCAGCCTCTGGCCCTGTTCGGGTTTTTCCATGAACCGCAGCAGCGCCCCCCCGGCGGAAAGGTTCAGGCAGTAGCCGCGCTCCATCTCCGGCGCGTCGAAGATTTTTTGGCTCAGCAGGCGGATGACGTGGTCCAGCCGCCGTTCGAGCGACATCCACATGCTGTAGATGTGGGGGGACATCTCCTGGAACTCCGTCAGCTCGGCCAGGTCCGTCGGCAGGTCGGTGAAGGCCGTGGGCGGTGTCGTGAACCGGTCGCAGGAGCGGTGGCTTTTGATCTCCTCGGCCAGGTCTCCAGGGTCCAGAGCGATGGCCCAGCGGATGGGGAAATACACCTCCACCCTCACGTCCTGGCGGCTGAAAGCCTCGTCCCTGTCCATTTCCCGCGTCATAAGCCTCCGGAGAACTTTATCGGCTCATACTACCCCATTTTCTTCCGTCCGGGCAATCAGCGGCGGCCGCGTTTGGGTTTGGAGCGCAAGACCTGACCCCAATTTCGCTGTCGTGGTATGTGAGGTCCCGCCAGGCTCCGAAGGCTTTTCCGCCGTTCTTATTCCTCCCCCTTGCTGATGGGGGAGGTTTGGGTGGGGGTGTATGATTCTAATACCCCCTCCCCTCGATCCCCTCCCTCCAGGGGAGGGGATGTTGTTGGACGCCGCGGGCGCGGCGGGCTTCAGACCCCAACCCCCAAAAACCCTCCCGCCGGACGACCCGCAGGCGGCGAGAGTCATCGCAAGAAGGAACGCGGAGAGCTTGACGAACGTGTTCAAAAAGCCGATTCCCCATCCATCGAAAAGATAACGGGATATTAATACCCGTGGCGGATCAGATCAAGGGGTTTACGGCCCGGCTCCCCCGTCCCCCGTCCGGGCGCCTTTTGCGGGCGCGCCTGAGTAGACGGCCCATGCCGCGGCGCGAAGTGGAAACGCTTTCAGAACAGCTTCAGACCGGCTTGCGCCGCCTGGACGCTACTTGTCCGCCCCTCCTTCTTCCGAGAGCCTTTCGGCGAGCCTTCGCGCCGCCTTGTGGATGGTCTCGAACGTCTTCTGGAAAAACTCCTCGTCGTGTCCGAGGGGGTCCGGTATCTCCTCCCCGGCGCCGTCGCCCGCCAGGGTTCCCATCAGGACCACCTTATCCCGCGCGGACGGGGCCATGGCGAGAACGTCCGCCATGTGCCCCTTTTCCATCACGACAACCAGGTCCGCCTCGGCCAGCATCTCCGGGGTGAGCTCTCTTGCCCTGTGTCCGCTCATGTCGATCCCCAGCTTCCTCAGCAGGGCCACGGCCGGCCGCGCCGCGGGCGCGCCCTCCAGCCCCAGCGTCCCCGCCGACTCCACCAGGACGTCCGGCGCCCCGAGCGCCGCAAGCTCCGCCTGCGTCAGGTATTCGGCCATCGGCGAGCGGCAAAGGTTGCCCGTGCAGACGAAGAGCGTCCTGCGCGGCTCCGTCATCGCGGGCTCCCCAGCCTGGCGTCGAACCTGGCCGCGTCGTCGTATGGCCCCAGGACGGCCATGCGGACCTTTTCCGGGACGAGAAACCGCCGCGCCGCCTCGTTGACATCCTCCAGCGTGACGGCGTCTATCTCCGCCTTTATCTCCTCCGGCGTCTTCACCTTGCCGTAGAGCGCCTCCCTTGCGGCAAGGAGCGTGGCAAGGCTCATGGAGTTTTCCATGGAAAGGTCGTTCTTGCCCTTTATGTTTTCCTTGCCTCTCGAAAGCTCCTCGGCGGTGACGCCCTTTTCCGCCATTTTCATGATCTCTTCCATGACCACGGCGATCGCCTCCTCGAGCTTGTCCACGTTTATCCCCGCCGAGACGTCCAACACCCCCGTGTCCGTGAAAGCCTGCCGCGCTGACCTTATGTAATAGGCCAGCCCCCGGCGCTCCCTTATCTCGTGGAAAAGCCGGGAAGACATCGTCCCGCCGAGGATGTTGTTCAACACCTTCAGCGCCGGCTGGGCCGCGTCCTCGTCGCCGGGGATGGGGAAACCGAGGACGAAATGGGCCTGCTCGATGTCCCGCCTTCTCAGCCTGCTCCTGGCCCCGTCCATGGGCTTGTATGGCTCGACGGGCGGCCTCGCCCCTTGCGGCGCGCCTTCGAAAAACCGTTCGGCGAGGCCGAGGGCGCCGTCCCTTGTTATATCGCCCGCCGCCGCCAGGACGATGTTGTCCGCCGTGTAGCGCGCCTCGCGGAAGCCGAAAAAATCCTCCCGCGTGAAGGCCCTGATGTTCTCCTCCGGCCCGGCGACGTCCCAGCCCAGGGGCTGGTCGCCGAAAAAGCTCTCCTTGAAGTCCATCTGGACGCGGCTCATGGGGTCGTCGTTGTACATCCTGATCTCTTCTATGATGACCCCCCGCTCGCGGTCTATCTCCTCCTGGTCGAATTTCGAATGAAGCAGCATGTCGGACAGCACGTCGCAGGCCACCTCCGCCTTCGCCGAGGAGAGTTTTACGAAATAGGCCACCGTCTCCTCGCTGGTGAAGGCGTTGAACACGCCGCCGACGGAGTCTATGGCCGAGGCGACCGCCATGGCGTCGGGGTAGCGCTTCGCGCCCTTGAAGAACATGTGCTCCATGAAGTGCGATATGCCGTTTATCCTGCGGTCCTCGGCCCTGGAGCCCGCGGGGACCAGGATCATGACCGTCACGGAGCGGGCGCCGCCCATGGGCGCCGTCATCACCCTGAGGCCGTTGTCCAGGGTGTCCTTGTAATATGCCTGTTCTGTTTCTACGCTCATATCTCCCTGATTCTTGTTCTGTGGTTTCTGGTTTTCGGCGAACTTCTCCCGTTCAGTATGCTTCATCATACATCATGCCGCCCGGCGAGGACACCGGCGGGGAGCCGCGCGGCCTTGGCGCCGTCCTGAGCCTGTTCATATATGTCCAGGCCTCAGAATGGTACCGCTTCAGCCCGGCTAAACCTCCATGCTTTCGCCGGGGGCCAGGACTTTGGCCTTGCCGCCTTGCGCCTCCACCTTTTTCACGAAATCCTCCGGCTCGGCGGGGATGATGGGGAACGTTTTGTAGTGCATGGGGATGTTCACCTTCGCGCCCAGGAACTCGGCGGCCTTCACGGCGTCATCGATTCCCATGGTAAAGTTGTCGCCGATGGGAAGCAGCGCCGCGTCCAGCGGGCCGTACATCTCGCCGATCAGCTTCATGTCCATGAAAAGCCCCGTGTCTCCGGCATGGTATATCTTTTTCCCGTCCATGGTGAGGATGGCCCCCGCGGGCGCGCCGAGGGCCTCGCCGTTGGGGCCGGTGGAGCCATGGTGGGCGATGGTGAGCTTCACGTGGCCGAAGGGAAACTGGGCCCCGCCGCCTATGTGCAAAGGATGCCCCTCGGCGCCCTGGGAGCCGAGGTAGTTCACTATCTCGAAGTTGGACACCACCTTCGCGCCGGTCTTCTTGGCGATGGCCACGGTGTCGCCTATGTGGTCGGCGTGGCCATGGGTGACGATTATGCCGTCCATCGTGTCGAAGTCGTCCGGCCCGGCGTCGGCCAGCTCGTTGCCGGTGAGGAAGGGGTCGATCAACACGCGCTTGCCGCCGTTTGAAACCTCGAAGCAGGAATGACCGTGATAGCGAAGAGTGACCATAGACCTATCTCCCTTTTTTCGAGTTTTCGACTCACCCCATTTCCACCTGAATTAAACACGACCCGCGGCCTGAAAGCAAGGGGGCAAACGTTGCCCTGATTCCCGGTTAATCAGGTGGAGAACAAGTGAAACGCCGCGCTAATAAAGATTTCCGCGCTTTTAACTTCTCCCCTTGATGGGGGAGGTTTGGGTGGGGGTGTATGATTCTAATACTCCTTCCCCTTAGTCCCCTCCCTCCAGAGGAGGGGAAATTTGTGCGTTGACCCGCCGGATTCCAGTTTTTGAGAGAGGAATTCCCAGTTTTGAGAAAATAATCGGGTGTTGACTTGATGGAGTCCTTTAAAATCAGTGAGTTGAAAGCGGCATGGATAATGCTAATAATATCAGCAGGCAGAGCTTGGAGTTTTGGCTCCCGGTTCTGCGATAACGCGACCGGCGCTTGTAGGGGGGCGCCGGGCCGTTATGTTTCAGGGAGCCTGAATGAGGCCCGTGCGCCGCATGTCCTTCCCCGGACATCCGCCGGGCAAGGGGGAAGGTCTCCCTGAATATAACAGCCCAGCGGCCATCCTGCCATGGACAGGCCGCCGCCTTTGGGGCTGGACATTTTTCCGTTTATTCTCAGTTTTTGGAATTTCGTCCCTTTTCCGTTCTCATAAACGGGAACGCCCGGTTTTGCCGCATTGGGTTGAAAAACCGTCGCCAGCGCCGGGTTTCGTTGATTCCCCTGCTCCAGCAGGCCCGGAAAGCGTTCGGCCCCCGCCAGGTTCTGTAACAGTGGTTAACGTTATCGCTCCGGCGCCGATGACACGGCGCGGACGGTATTCGCCGATAACGGCCCGGCGGTCTTCTCAATCGTGGGAAAATCTTTTTACCGGGCGCTGTGTAAGTGTTTGAAATAGCTATGCGCGGACGTGGTGGCACGTCGTATGCACAATATTACTTAGAGATGTTGTCTGGAGGGGGGCGCGTTGAATGAGATTGAGTCATCGGGGTTTATATGGATATGATGCGCCTGTTCAGGAAACCGCTGGTCCAGGCGGCGATCCTTGCCGTCGCCGCCGCGGCGTTACTTAAGCCGTCCGCGGTCAGGGCCGACGGGTGGGCCTCCAACACCAAGGCGTCCAACACCGGCAGTATCGTCAACACCCGCCACAACATGACGATGAGCTACCTGCTGGATAACGGGGGCAACCCGGCATTCATGGACCCTTCGCGCAACGACTACGGCGCGATCTGCGTCTACTGCCACACGCCCCATGGGGCCAACACCCAGATCGATGCCCCGCTCTGGAACCGGACCAGCCCGGGGAACACATATACGCTTTATAACATCCCGCTGACCTCCGGCCAGTCGCCCACCCAGCCGGGGGTGAACTCCCTGACCTGTCTTTCCTGCCATGACGGGACCGTGGCCATCGACTCCATCATAAACATGCCAGGCTCCGGCCGATACAGCGCCGCGCAGGAAAACAGCGTAAATACCGGTTTTTTGGATTCATGGCCAGGGGCCGCCGGCACCCACCGGGCGTTGATAGGGGACTCCGGAAACTCATCCTCCTGTCTCTATTGCCACAGCTCCGGCGGTTTCATCCCCAGCATACCTTTCGACGTCTTCGCCCTGGGGACGGACCTGACCGACGATCATCCTGTCGGCGTGGAGCTTCCCGACACGAACACCTATGACTTCAACGCGCCGACGGCGACTGACGGGTCCTTGAAATTCTTTGACCTGGACGCAGACGGCAGGGCCGACTCCAACGAGGTGCGGTTCTACGACAGCGGCGGC
>JBPRGF010000027.1:0-45888 GCA_051418015.1 Candidatus Nitrospinota bacterium M3_3B_026
TGCCCAGCGCGCCGGGGCGGCGGCGAAGGACACGGCCTCGCTGATCGAGGACGCGGTAAAGAAAGCGGCTGACGGGGGCGAGATAGCCGACCGGGCGGGGACGGCCCTTGGCGGGATCGTGGACAGCGTGAAGAAGGTGACCGACCTGGTGGGCGAGATAGCCGCCGCGTCGAACGAGCAGGCGCAGGGGGTGGACCAGGTGAACACCGCCGTGTCCCAGATGGACAAGGTGACCCAGCAGAACGCCGCCAACGCCGAGGAGTCCGCCGCGGCCGCCGAAGAGCTTGCCGCTCACGCGAACGGCCTCAACCAGATCGTCATGGACCTGCGAGAAGTCGTCAAGGGAGGAGGCGCGGACGGCGCCGGTAGTGGCGAGAGACTGAAAACTCCTGCAACGAAGCAGCAGGAAAAGACGCGCGCCCTGCCGCCGAGGAAGCATTCGGCCCCGGACACGGAAAGGCCGCATAGAAAAGAGCAACCCCGGACAAACGCAGGGCGGGACAGCGAGCAGAAGGAAGAGCGTCAAAAGGACTACAGGGAAAACGTCATACCGCTGGACGACGATTTCAAGGATTTTTAGGGGCGCTCCTCTTTTCCGCCGCTCCCTTTCTGTACAGGAGAGCCTTGCGCAACCTGGCCACAATCGTCCACTGTTGTCGCCCTGAACGAGCCGAAGCCCTGAGCGGAAACCGAATCCGTGAAGGGCCTCAAAACGACAACATGGCGAAGGCGCTGGTTATGCGAAGCTCTCGGCAAACAGGGAACGGCGCGAAAAATGCGCCGGGGGTAAACGGCAAAAGGGACGGCGCCCCTAAAGATACAGCTCCATGAGCCTTTCCTTTTCCCTCTCGTACATGTCGAGGGCCTGCCGCACGGCTTTCGCCGCCTCGTCGTGATTCAGAAAGTCTTTCACCGTCACCTCCTTCTTCTCCAGCGTCTTGTACTCCTCGAAGAATTTTTTGAGTTCATGGCGCTGGTAGGCGGGAAGCTGGCTTATGTTGAAAATCTCCGTGTAGGCCGGGTCCTTGTCCGCCACGGCTATGACCTTGTCGTCCAGCTCGCCCTGGTCGAGCATCCGCATCATGCCGATCACTCTCCCCTCCACGATGGTCCCGGAGGGGATGGTCTCGGAGCAGAGGACGAAGATGTCTATGGGGTCCTTATCCTCGCAGTAGGTCCTTGGTATGAACCCGTAGCTGTGGGGGTAGTGCACCGCGCCGTGCAGGACCCTGTCCACTTTCAGAAGGCCCGTCTCCTTGTCCAGCTCCAGCTTGAGCCTGGAGTTGCGCTCGATCTCTATGTACGCCTTCACGTAGCCAGGCGCCTTGTCGCCGACTTCTATGTCAAACCATGGATGCATAGCGTCTCTCCCGAGATTTCATGTCCGCCCCGCGGGCGCGGGACGCTCGCGGGAAAAATTGCTTAGTATGGTTCACCGGCAGGGGAACGTCAAGGGCGAAGGCGTTTTGGCGGAGGGCCGGAGGGGGGTTCTCCACGCCGCCCTCTCGCGTCATCCTGAGGCGAAAGCCGAAAGACCTCGCCTCTAACTGATCCACTACCAATCCTTTTCCGAGCCGAGGCTCAAAAAGCTCTCAGACCGCATCTGGCGGCGGACATGGGCGCTCACGTAGCTTCTGACCAGGCCGCCAAGCTCGGCCACGACCTCCTCCCCCGCCGAAAGGCGTGAAAGCTTCTCCGGCGGCATGGAAAGCCCCCTCGCCATCAGCCGCACCGCGCCCATGGCAGTCTTCACGGCGGAGGGCGCCGCCGGAGCGCAGGCGCGGCACACGGCGCCGCCCCTGACCGGGTCGAACCAGACCTCGGCCCCTTCAAGCTCGCCGCGGCACATTGAGCATCTGTCCAGGACCGGCTGAAAACCGGCCCCGGAGATATACCGAAGCTCGAACAGGCGCAAAAGCAGGTCCATCCTCGCGGGCCGCTCCTCCCTGGTAAGCGCCCGCCACAGCTCCAGAAGGCTTTCGAACCCGCGCCGGTTCTCGTCCCCTTCCCGCTGGAGGGCGTCGACAAGCTCCACGGAGACCCACGCCCTGCCGAGCTTCTCGAAGTCGCCGCGCAGGGTCATGAAGGGATCGAGCATGTCCAGCGAGTTCAGCCTGTAAAGCTCCGTCTTCTCCTTGCCGAAGAATATGGCCCTCACCAGCGAGAAGGGCTCGAGCCTGCCGCCGAACCTGCTCTTCGGCCGCAGGGCGCCTTTGGCGACGGCCTTCACCTTCCCGAAACGCTCGGTGAAGAGAGTGGCTATCTTGTCCGCCTCGCCGAGCCTTATCGTTCTCAGGATGACGGCGGGCGATTCGTAAAGGGGCATCGGCCCGGGCCCTCAGGAAAAATCCCCGCCATAGCCGAGGCGCGAGACGCCCTTGCGGCCGCGGGTCCATTTCTTTTCCACCTTGACGGAAAGGTCCAGGAACACCTTCGCCCCCAGCCTGCGCTCGATCTCGGCCCTGGCGGCCGCCCCTGTCTTCTTGAGCATGGCGCCGCCCTTCCCTATCACGATGCCCTTCTGCGACTCCCTCTCCACGTATATGTCCGCCGTTATCACCACGGCGCCCCGGGGCGTGTCCTCCACCCCCGTCGTCAGGACGGCAGTGGAGTACGGTATCTCCTGCTGGAGAGAGTAGAAGAGCTTCTCCCTGATGATCTCCGCGATCATGAAGCTCTCCGGCTGGTCGGTTATCATGTCCGGGGGATAGAAGGCCGGCCCCTCCGGCAGGACGCCGGAGAGATACTCCACCAGCTCGTCCACGCCCTCCCCCGTCTTCGCGCTGAGAAGGAGAACCTCGTCGAACTTCCGCAGTTTCGACAATTCGCCGATCCTTTCAAGCAGGAGAGGCTTTTTCACGATGTCGATCTTGTTGATGACGAGGGCCATCGGCGCGGAGGCCCGTGCCAGCCTGCCAAGAACGTAGCGCTCCTCATCCGTGTCCGGTCTCGCCGCGTCGGTGACCAGGAGGACGGCGTCGCAGTCTTCTATGGACCTTATCGCCGTCTCCACCAGCGCCGCGTTCAGGGCGGAGCCTTTTTTCCTCATCACGCCGGGTGTGTCCACGAAGACGATCTGCAGCCCCGGCCTCGTCATGATCCCTATGATCCTGTTCCTGGTGGTCTGCGGACGGGGCGAGGTGATGGCCACCTTGCCCCCGGCGAGGCGATTGACGAGGGTGGACTTGCCTGTGTTGGGCCTTCCCGCGACGGCGACGAAGCCGGACCTGACCTTTTCCTTGTCAACCACCGGCCGATTTCAGGCGGGCAACCTCTCCTTTCAGGAACTCGTAGCGCAGCCGCTGGATGAAGACCAGGGCGAAGAGCAGGCCGAAGGCCACGAAACAGGACTGGATGGCGGCGAACATCTCCGGCTCCATCCCCGGGTCGCCCGGCGCCTTCTCCAGCACGGGGTGCAGCCCCCTGCTCCAGAGCTTGACGCTCCAGTGCACAAGCGGCACGTCGGCGTACCCCACGATCCCCATGACAGCGGCGTACTTCGCCCTCAGCGTCTCATCTTCCACCCGCGACCGGAGGACGAGGTATCCCACGAATATGAGCCACAGGATGAACGACGTGGTGAGCCGCGGATCCCAGGTCCACCATGCGCCCCATATCGGCTTGCCCCACAGCATCCCCGTCACCAGCATCAACGTGGCAAGAGCCACGCCAAGATCCGCTCCGGAGACGGCGGCTCTGTCCCAGGCCAGGTCCTTCGTCCAGAGATAGCCGATGGACCCGGCGAAGGTGATGAAAAACCCGACGTAGCAGAAGATCGCCACGGGAACGTGAAAATAGAATATCCTCTGCGGCCAGCCCATCACCCTCTCCATGGGCGCGTGGACGAAGACCATGTAGATGGAGACCATCATCATGACCGCCGCCGCCACGGCCAGCGCGTCGCCGATGGGGCCGATGTTCTTTTTCAGAAAACTCATTTCCGGAAGTTGGAGAGCTCCCGCTCCAGCCCGGTTATCTTCCGCCCCAGGTAAAAGACATAGGCGAAAAAAACGAGCCAAACGATCGCGTAAGCGGCTATAACGTAGCTCATGTCAAAATTCCTTCGAAAAAAACGCCGGGATTCTTCGCCTTCGGCTCAGAATGACATAGCGGGGCGTCCGAACAACATTGCCAATACGGCGGCCCGTCATTCCTCGATGATATGCTCGAAAACAAGCCACGGCAAAACCAAGTATACCACGTCGAAAACCAGCAGTATCTTGAACCAGACCGCAAGCGCCTCCAGCGGCTCGCCCCGGACAAGCCCGCCGGAGGCCTTCACCGCCGCGATCACCACCGGCGCGACAACGGGGAACATCAGCAGCGGGCCCATCATCTCCCTGGCTCTCAGGTTCACGGACATGGCCGATATCAGCGTGCCCACCGAGACGAACCCCATCGTCCCCAGAAGCAGCGCGGCGCTCTGCCAGAAGAAACGCTCCATCACGTTCACGTTGAACAACACTATGAGTATCGGGACGATGAAGACCACCCCGGCCATCGTCAGAACGAAGTTCGTAATGGCCTTGCCGAAGTATATCGCCGACCGGTCCACGGGGGCGAGCATCAGGGCGTGAAGGCAGCCGTCCTCCTTCTCGTAGAGAAACGAGCGGTTCATGGAAAGGGCGCCGGAGAACAGGATCGCCACCCACAAAACCCCCGCCGCCACGTCCTCGACCCTGACGGCGGTCATGTCGAAGGCGAAGTTGAATATCACCATGACCAGCAGGGCGAAAAGCAACGTGGTGCTGAAAATCTCCTTGCCGCGAAGCTCCATGGAAAGGTCCTTGCGGACGATGTTGACAACGTCGGCCCAGAACCGCCTCATCGCAAACCCGCTCCCCCGTCAGTAATGGGCCTGGCCCACGACGCCGAAATAGACGTCGTGGAAGGAGGCGTAGTCGAGCCCCTCGGCGGGGCGGTCCAGCCGGACGCCGCCAGCCACGAGCGCAAGGACCCTCGCGCCCATCTCGAGCCCGGCCTTGATGTTGTGGGTTATCATCACCACCGTCTTGCCCTCCCCGGCCAGGCGGCCCAGGGTCTTGCGCAGCATGTCCGCCGCGTGCTGGTCCAGCCCGGTGAAAGGCTCGTCGAGCAGGATTATGTCCGGGCCGTTGACGAGCGCCCTGGCGATGGAGAGGCGCTGGCGCATCCCGCGGCTGAAGGTCTGGACGACGTCGTCCGCCCTGGCGGAAAGCCCCACATCCCCCAAAAGCTCATCCGCCCTGCCCCCGGGATCCGGAACACCGTAGAGCCTGGCGAAAAACATAAGGTTCTCCCGCGCCGTCAGCTGGCCGTAGACGAAGCTCTGGTGCGATATGTAGCCTATCCTGTTCCTTATCTCGTCGTGGTGGCCGCCGGTGACGTCCACGCCGGCGATGTGAATCTCGCCTCCGGTCGGTCTTATCAAGCCCGCGATTATCCTCAGAAGAGTCGTCTTTCCGGCCCCGTTGGGGCCGAAGATGGTGACCGCCTCTCCTTCCCGGAAATCGAGGCTCACCCCGTCAAGGGCCGTGACCCTGCCGTATCGCTTGCTCGCCCCCCTCAACGATATCAGGGGCTTTTGATCTGTCTCGGGCATAGGGGGTATTGTCTTCCAGCGGCGCGGGAACAGTCAACGCATTAAAAAAAAGGGCGCCCCGGAGACCGCTTGGGGCATGAGGAAAAAAAGTCTCCGGGGCGTAGGGGCCAAACCATCTGACGTTTAATCTAGGTCAAGCGCCGGCGAAAATCAAGCCTTTTTACCCGCATGTCAGACTTTTATTATAAAACCCGCGCGGCGGCGAAACGGCGGATGAGGGGAGCCCCCGCAAAAAAGGTGTTCAGAAGCGGAGCGCCGGGCTGGGGGGCAGGGTCGTCGGCGCGCTTTCAGGACGAAGAGCCCGCGCCTTTTCCCGCGGCGCCGGGCTCCTTTCTGTTCACTATCACGACCTCGGCCGCGCCGCCCCCGTCCTCTTCGACGGTGAAGCTGTCGGCGTAATACCCGATCGTCATCATGGTCACCATCTCCGGGTCGCCAAGGTCGGCGTCCTCCATCTCGCGGGCGGCGGCCCAGGCGTCGTAGGTTCCGGGAGGCGCCGCAAAGCTCATCCGGGTGTCTTCCTCGCCTATGACCACCCTGGCCAGGATGGGCTCGCCCGATCCACGCTCGATCCCGGCGGCGACGGCCTTGACCATCATCTCGTCGAACACGAATGGCAATATCGTCGTATAATAGCGGGAGGGATATCCCATGCTCCGCGCCACGTCGGCCACAAGGCGCCCCGCCGCGGGAACGTCCTCCATCTTCGGGAGCAGTTTGAAATCAATGGAGCTTGCGGCCCCCTCGACACCCGGCGCGGACTCCTCCACCAGGTGCGGCAGCCTCATGCCCTTGTCCACCACGCCGAGGATCGTCTCGGCGTCAAACGGCTTGCTGAGGAAAAAGAACGCGCCCCGGTCCAGCGACTCTATGGCCGTGGCCACGTCGCCATAGCCGGAGATGGCTATAACCGGTATCCTCGGGTCAAGGTCCCGGGCCTGTTTTATGAGGTCCAGCCCGCTCACGCCCGGCATCCTGATGTCCGTGATGAGAAGATGAACGCGGTTGTCCTGGAGCAGGACAAGCCCCTCCATCGCCGACGCCGCGGTGAATGTTTTATACCCGGCGCGGGCGAGTATCCGGTCCAGCGTCCGGCATATCTCCTCTTCGTCGTCGACGATCAGTATGGTCTTGTCCATGTTTTCTTCAAGGGAAATCCGCAGGGCCGGGGGTTTTTCCGGCGCGTCCTGGAATCATTGCGACTAAAGTTAGTAAGAAACTTGGTATATTACCATAATGATACTCACAATTGCAAATAATTATGGAAAACACGGCCGGTGTCATCCCCCGTCCGAAGGAGGGGCGGCGCCAGCAGCCACGGTTTCCCCTAATGCCCGGGGCGTCCCTTTCCGATATATTTCAAAGGATGTGAAAACGGACTGTTATTCCGGTGGTCATGACGAAAAAAGGGCAATACAGGGCCGCGATAATAGGGACAGGCAGGATAGGCAGCCTGCTGGAGGACGACCCCCTGCGCGGAAAACCGGCCAGCCACGCCGGAGCCTTCGCCGCCCATCCGAAAACCGTGATCGCCGCGGGATGCGACATAAACCCTGAAAACCTGGAAAAGTTCGGCGGGCGCTGGGGAACGCGGAGGCTATACTCCGATTTCCGGGAGATGATCCAGCGGGAGAGACCGGACATCGTATCCGTCGCGACATGGACGGACACCCACGCCGAGATCGTCATCCACGCGGCGGAAAAGGGCGTGAAAGGCATCTACTGCGAAAAACCGATCGCCGTCGCCGCGTCCGCCGCGAAGGAGATGATCCAGGCGTGCGAGGAGAACGGCGCCGCGCTCGTCATCGGCCACGAGAGGCGCTGGGACTCAAGGTTCCGCGTGATCCGTGACATGCTGTCGGCGGGGAAGCTGGGCGCGCTTCGCTCCATGACAGGCTACACGCTGAGCCTTCCGCCCCCAAAGCTCTCCCGGGAAAAACACGGCGGCGGGCCGATGTTCCATGACGGCACGCACCTTGTCGACCTTTTCCGTTTTTTCGCCGGGGAGGCCGCCTACGTCATCGGGATCGAGGACAGGCCCCACGGCGAATCCTGCGTGGAGAGCACGGCTCTTGGGCTCGTCGTTTTCGAGAACGGCGCCAAGGGGCTGATCCTGGGCGGGGGCGAGCGGGGCTATTTCCACTTCGAGATAGACATACAGACGGACATGGCCCGCGTCATCCTTGGCAACCATACCCACAGGCTCTACATGACAAAGCCCAGCAAAAGGTTCACGGGCTTCAGCGAGCTCGAGCGCGTCCCGTTCCCTGACTCCGGCCCGGCGGTGAACCCATTCGTGGGCGGAGTGAGCGATCTGATCGAACAGATGGAGACGGGGAAAAGGCCGGTATCGTCAGGCTATGACGGCTACAAGGCGCTGGAGATGATAGAGGCGCTCTATGAATCCGCCGGAAACGGCCGCTCGCCCGCGCTCCTGCCGCTTTCCGGCGCCGAACCAGCCTTGAGAACCGTCGCCTGAAAAAAGGGTCCGGCTCACTTTTCGAAACCGTCCAGCCAGCCGGAGGCCGTCACCCACTCGTACCACAGCGCCAGCGCCTTCCACCGGCCGAATCGCTCGTACCTTTTCTCTATCTGCCTGTCCGTCATCGGTCTTCCGTTGATCTTACGCATCAGGGCATGGACGGCGGAGTCGATGGTGAGATGTCCGTACTCGCCGTGGAGCGTCAGCAGGTACGCGGCGGTCGCCTTGCCGACGCCTTTTATGGAAAGAAAAAGCTCCCGCAGCTCGCCGCCTGCAAGCTCCCCCTTGTCCACGGGCTCGAGGTCCAGCTCCCCCTCCGCCACGCGGCGGCAAAGCTCGACGACGTACTCGGCCCGATAGCCCACCCGGGCCTTTTCCTTGAGCCACTCCGGCCCCGCCTCCAGTATCATCGAAGGCGCCGGGAAGAGGCGCAGCGGCGAGCCGGGGGCGCCTTCGCCGAGGGCCGATATCCTGTGGATCATCATCACCGCCTGCCTCCAGGCCACGTTCGTCCCGAGTATGGATTTGACGATATCCTCGAAAGCCGACGGCGACCGCAGGATCCTGCCCGCGCCCGTTCTCGCGGCGGACCTCAGCCGGGGCTCGGAGCGGGCCAGCTTGTAGAATCCGGAAAAATCCTCGTCGAGGCGCAGGCAATGGGCGGCGGTTTTCAAATCGGCCTTCAGGACGCGCCCCTTCTTCGCCCTGACCAGGACGCCTCCCCTCCCCTGCCGCATCTCGATCACGGACGGGCTCCCGCCTTTTCTGGCGACCGCCATCTCCAGGGTCTCCCTCTCCCCGTCCCATTCAAAGGGCGGCGTCTGGCAGAAGCCGTGGGAAAGCGCCGTGAGGCGCAGGCTGAAAGGCCCGTTCGCCTTCAGGAATTTTTCGCTCACGTCGGTTAAAATATCAGGATATGGACAAGAACACGCTGTTGAACGAGTTTATCACCTACCTGCTCGTCGAGCGAAACAGGGCGAAGAACACCCTGAGAGCCTACCGGCGCGACGGGGCGCGTTTCCTGGACACCGTCGGCTTCAAGGGGCCGGACACGCTCGAGGCCCTTACCTCGACGGACATAACGGACTACATGAACGGCCTGCGCGCCGCGGGCCTTTCCTCCTCGTCGAGGGCGCGGGCGCTGGCGGCGGTCAAAGGTCTTTACCGGTTCCTCGTGGGCGAAAAGATAATACGGAACAACCCCGCCGAGGCGCTGCGCTCACCGAAGCTCGGACGGCCGATGCCGGGGGCGCTTTCGCTTGAGGACGTGGAAAAGCTCCTGGCCGCGCCGGGCCTCGATGACCCCGCCGGGCTGCGGGACAGCGCCATGCTGGAGGCGCTGTACGCCACGGGGTTGCGCGCATCGGAGCTTGTATCCTTGCGGATGAGCGACCTTAACGCGGAGATGGGGTTCGTCAAGGTCATGGGCAAAGGCTCCAGGGAGCGCGCCGTGCCGCTCGGCGAGACGGCCCTGGAGCGGATCAGGCTGTACACCGAGCGGGCAAGGCCGGCCCTGCTGAAAGGGAAGACGTCGGATTACCTTTTCATCACCCGGCTCGGCGGGCCGATGACCAGGCAGGGGTTCTGGAAAATAGTCAAAAAACACGCCCGCGCAGCCGGGATCAGAAAAAAACCGAGCCCGCACTCACTGCGCCACTCCTTCGCCACGCATCTGCTGGAGAGGGGCGCGGACCTCCGCGCGGTGCAGGTGATGCTGGGGCATTCGGACATATCCACGACGCAGGTATACACACACATAGCCACGGTCAGGATGAGACAGGTCTACGACAAGACGCACCCGAGGGCGACATGACAAAAGTCTTCGCCGCCGCGGCGCTGGCGGCGGCCTGGGCGGCGCTGGCGGTTCTGTTCATCACGCTGTGGCGCAGGCTCCGGCCGTTGAAAAAAGGTGGCGCGGCGGATGCGCGGGAGGAGCGGCGGCGCGCCATCGCCATGATAGCGAAGGCGCATTCCAGGCTGGGAAAGGACGCGGACAAGGCCGCCGGGCGGATCGAGGCGGCGGAGGAGGCTGACCCGAAAAAGCTGGCGGAGAAACTTCGCGCGTGGCTGAAGGAGGGGGAAGGTGATAAACTTTGAAGATGAGCGAGGCCAGGACGGATACGGCGCATAACGAGAAACCCCTGACGGGAGTGTTCCGCCCCGCCATCATAAAGGACGCCAGGGCGATCCAGTCGCTGGTGAAGATTTACGCCGACAGGGGGGAGATGCTCCCCCGCTCCATAAACGAGCTTTTCGAGACGATCCGGCAATACATCATCTACGAAGAGGAGGGAAAGACGCTGGGCGTGTGCGGGCTTCACATCGCCTGGGAGGACCTGGCGGAGATAAGGGCGCTGGCGGTCAATCCGGACAGCCGCGGCAGGGGAATAGGCGCGGCGCTTGCCCGGAAGGCCATCGATGAGGCCAGGCGGCTAGGAGTCCCAAAGGTCTTCACGCTGACCTACGTCCCCGGCTTTTTCAGGAAACTAGGCTTCGAGATCGTGGAGAAACAGGAGTTTCCCCACAAGATATGGAGCGAGTGCGTCCGCTGCCACAAGTTCCCCGACTGCGACGAGACGGGGATGATACTGAACGTCGGGGCCTGACGAGCCCGGCGCGCCCGCTGATTTCCACAAGATCATGACCCACCACGAAAACACGGACAAAAAGCTTTTCACCATCACGATAGATGGGCTGGCCTATGGCGGCGCGGGCGTGGGACGGCGCGGCGGCAAGGTCGTCTTCATCCCGGGCGCCTACCCGGGCGATACCGTGCTGGCCCGTGTGGAAAAGGATAAAAAACGCCACGTGGAGGCCGGCCTCGTCCGGGTGGAAAAACCGGGCCCGGTCAGGACGGATCCCGCGTGCCCCCACGCGGCGGACTGCGGCGGATGCCCCTGGATGGGCCTGTCCTATCCCGCGCAGCTCGAATGGAAAAGCAGGATCATCGAACAGCTGCTGGCCCGGATCGGCGGGATAGAGATCACCGCCGCCCCGGCGGAGCCATCCCCCCGCGAGCTTGGCTATCGGACAAGGGTGAAGATGAAAGCCGACTGCGGCGCGGGGACGGCGAGGATAGGGTACTACCGCCCCAGATCGCACGACCTTGTGGCCGTGGACTCCTGCCCCATCGCCAGCGGCGAGGTGAACGGCGCCCTCGCGGACGTCAGGAAATTCCTGGGCGCCGAGGGAGAGGCGGCGCGGGGGGTTTACGAGCTGGAGATATTCACCGGCGGTTGCGAAAACGAGGGGGCGGTCGTGGAGCTTCGGGTGAAAGGCGAGCCTCCGAAAGGTTTTCTGGAGCGCCTTGTAAAGTCATCCGAAAGGATTAAAGGCGCCGCGATGCGCCACGGGAAAAACTTCAGCGTCGAGGGCGATGTCGCCGTCGAGACGCCGACGATCGAAGATAAAAAACTGGTCTACTGGCCGGGAGTTTTCAGCCAGGTGAACGCGGACCAGAACCTGACCCTCGTGGAGACCGTCGCCAGGCTCTCGGGCCTTCTCACCGGGATGTCCGGCCTGGATCTTTTCTGCGGGATGGGAAACTTCGCCCTTCCCCTGGCCATGCGCGGCGCGGCGATGACCGGGGTGGAGTCGAGCGCGGAGGCGGTGAGGGCCGCCGAGGCCAACCGTGACAGGCTGGGCGTCCTGACGGCCAGTTTCAGCAGGGCGGAAGCGGAGGAGGCGGCGCGGCGGATGGTCGAGAACGGTCTCGCTTTCGACACGGTGATAGCCGATCCTCCCAGGGGCGGAATATACGATCTGCTCGACGCCGTGGCGGCGCTCGCGAAAAAGAGGATCGTCTATGTCTCGTGCGACCCGGCGTCACTCGCCCGGGACGCTAAAAGGCTGGCGCAGCTCGGCTTCCCGCTGAAGGTGGTTGAGCCGGTGGACATGTTCCCTCAGACGTCCCACATAGAAGCGGTGGCTCTTTTCGAAAGAGCCTGACCTTCGCCTGAAGCCGGCTCCCGGGCTCGATTTCTCCCGGCGCGCTGTGGTAATCTCCCCGGATTCGAACGGGGACGCGAATGGGAAGGCTATGGAAATATTACGCCTTGTAGACTCATACGTCTGGGGCCTGCCTCTCATCCTGCTGCTTCTGGGGACGGGGCTTTACCTCACGGTGGTCCTGCGGGGCCTGCAGTTCACCTGGCTTGCGCCCGCGCTCTACCTTGCGCTCGTGAAACGCTCCGAAAAGGACGCGAAAGGCGACATATCCCATTTCCAGGCGCTGATGACCGCCCTCTCCGCCACCGTGGGGACCGGCAACATAGCCGGGGTGGCCACCGCCATCGCCGTGGGCGGGCCGGGCGCCGTCTTCTGGATGTGGGTGACGGGCCTTGTGGGCATGGCCACGAAATACGCAGAGGCCGTCCTGGCGGTGAAATACCGCTATGTGGACGAGCGGGGGAACATGGTCGGCGGCCCTATGGTCTACATCAGCGCCATAGGTCCCGGCCGGGCGTGGAAATATCTCGCCGGCGCCTTCGCCGTCTTCGCCGCGCTGGCCTCCTTCGGGATAGGGAACATGACCCAGGCCAACTCCGTCGCCGACGCGCTCCAGCGATCTTTCAACGTCCCTCCCCTGGCATCCGGGCTGGTCTTCGCCGCGCTGACGGGGCTGGTGATCCTCGGCGGGGTGAAGTGGATCGGCAGGGTGGCCTCCGTCATCGTCCCGGTCATGATTTTTTTCTACTGCGGCGCGGCGCTGTGGATAATAGCCTCCCGCGCAGGGGACGTCCCGGAGGCGCTGGGGCTGATCTTCCGCCACGCCCTCTCCCCCACGGCGGCCACGGGCGGGTTCGCCGGGGCCACGGTCTGGCTCACGTTGAGGATGGGCGTGGCCAGGGGCATATTCTCGAACGAGTCGGGGCTTGGCTCCTCGCCCATCGCCGCCGCGGCGGCAAGGACAAAAAACCCCGTCGCCCAGGCGCTGGTCTCCATGACCCAGACCTTCATCGACACGCTGGTCGTCTGCACGATGACGGCGCTGGTGATCCTGCTTTCGGGAGCGTGGGAGGACGGGATCAACGGCGCGCCGCTGACGGCGGAGGCGTTTTCCCGCGCGCTGCCGGGCGAGTGGGGCGGGATGATCGTCTCCCTGGGGCTTGTCTTTTTCGCCTATTCCACGATGCTGGGATGGAGCTATTACGGCGAGCGGGCGCTCGAGTCGATCCTGGGTGTGGGGGTGATAGTCCCATACCGGGCTCTTTTCGTGACGCTCATAGTGGCGGGGGCCGTCGCCAGGCTGGAGGTGGTATGGACCTTCTCAGACATCATGAACGGGCTGATGGCGTTCCCGAACCTCGTTGCTCTCGCGGCGCTCGCGCCGGTGGTTGCCTCCGAAACAAAAAGATATCTCGCCGCCCACACGGGCGGAAGACGGGAGTTTTAGGGGGATGCCGTCCCACAGTGTTACACAGCATGAACGATTCCCCGGCGCGGGCCGCGGCGTTGTGTTCCCCTGACGGGGTAATTTCGTTTGACACGGGGCGTGGGGGGAGAGAAAATTAAAGTATAATAAAAGCTTACAGGGTTCAAGTTATGCTAGTCGACAAGTTCAACAGGGCGGTCGACCTTATAAACATAGAGGCAAGCGGGGCCTGCCAGTACAGCTGCTCGCACTGCTCCACAGCCGGGACGCCCGGCGGGGGGCCGTTGCTCGAAACTTCCCGCCTGATCCGTTTCATGAAAACGATGTCCCTTCTCGGCATGAGACGGGCGAGGCTGATAGGCGGCGAGCCTCTGCTCCGGCCGGACATCGTGGAGCTTGTGGGCGAGCTTTCGTCCATAAGGACGCTTTCCGTCTCCCTGTCCACGAACGGGGCGCTCCTTGCGCCGATCGCCGGGAAGCTTGGCGGGACGGCCCTGGACAGGATTTTCGTGGCGCTCCCCTCGCTGGACGCGGCCCTTTACGGCCGGATCACGGGCCACAACGGGCTGGAAAAGGCCATCGCCGGGCTGGATGCGATGAAGGCGTTCTCCGGCGCCGCCACGACGGTGAAGATGACCATCCTGCCGGGTGTGAACGACCACGAGATAGAGAGGATGGTGGAATGGGCCGTCGCCCGGGGCTTCGACATATACCTAGTGGAGGGCTTTTCGCCGGAAGGCGCCGCGGAGAGGCTGACGATGGGGGAAATAGTGGAACGCCTCGGGAAGATGCGCGCCATGACAAGGATGGAGGGCGTGGCCGTCACCAACAACCCCTGGAAGGTGGACGGGACCGGCTCTATCGTAAAGATCGTCACAGCCGAGACCAAAAAAGAATGCGAGACCTGCAACCGCCTCTGGCTGTCCGCGGCGGGGAAGCTTTCGCTCTGCTCGATTTTCCCCGAGCCGCTGGACCTGAACGAGCTTTTCGACGACGACCCTTCCGACGAAGACCTCGCCCGGTTCGCCGCCATGATCCCCCTGAACAAGCCGAGGGGCCCCCGGGAGCGCATGGCGCCACGCTGACGCTGAAACTTCACCCGCCACGCCGCGCCCCGCGGAGAACATGGCTTGCCTTCCACGTTGAACAGTCCCTTGAAATGGCTTAGATTGGACCCATGGAAACAGGTGGAATCCCGCTGAAGTCGCAGGCGCTGATGGCCCCCATCGCGGGGATAACGGACCTGCCTTGGCGGAGGATCGTCATGGAATACGGCGCGGGGATGGCGTTCTCGGAGCTGATAAGCGCCAACGCCCTGGTCCGTGACTCGAAAAAAACTCTAGGGATGCTCCCGGGGAAAGATGAGCCACGGCCCGTGGCGGCCCAGATATTCGGAGGCGACGCGGAGATCGTCAGAGACGCCGCCCTTATCGCGGAAGAGCATGGCGGGGCCGACATCATGGACATAAACTTCGGCTGCCCCGTCAAGAAGGTTGTCAAGACCGGCGCCGGCGCGGCGGCGCTCAAGGACATCCGCAAGGCCGAGCGCGTGGTAAGAGAGGTGGCGCGGGCGGTAAAAAAACCGGTGACGGTGAAGACAAGGATCGGCTGGGACAAAAACTCGATCATCGCCGCCGACTTCGTGAAAGCCATGGAAGCCGCGGGCGCCGCCGCGGTGACGCTCCACGGCAGGACGGCGGCGCAGGGGTACTCGGGCGAGGCGGACTGGGATGTGATATCGAAGGCGGCCTCGTCCGTGGCCATACCGGTGATCGGCAACGGGGACATAGACTCGCCCGAAAAGGCCCTCCACAGGCTCAAAACCTCCGGCTGCCGGCTCATCATGATCGGGCGCGGCGCGCTGGGGCGGCCATGGATATTCCGCCAGATAAAAGAGCTTCTGGCCGCGGGCTCATACTCGCCGGTCTCCGCGCAGGAGCGCGCGGAGGTCATCCTCCGCCATCTGGGGATGATGGTGGAGTTCCACGGCGAAAAATCCAGTGTAAAAAAGTTCCGCGCCCACATGGCCTATTACTCCAGGGGGCTTCCCGGGGCCACGAGGCTTCGCGCCGCCGTTAACGGGGCGGAGTCCGCCGCGGCCGCTGAAAGGATTGTGGCGGAGTTTTTCGGCCGCGGAGCGCGGGCGGGAATGGGGAACGAAAACAGCCAGGAGCCCGCCGGAACCCCAGGATGAGAGGGGGGGCATGAGAATAATCCTGATCCTGCTCGCCGCCCTGCTCGCTTTCTATGTATACTTTGTAGGGTACGCGGCATGGTTTTTCTTCCTGCAGGGGCAGGCGAGATGGGCCAGGGCGGCGGCGTTCACGCTGCTTGCCCTGCTTGTCCCGCTGATCCCGGCGGCGGCGTGGGTGAGATTCCGGACGGGAGGCGTTCTGACGGGACCAAGGCCGAGGCGGCAGGCGAGAAGCCTGGAAGAGATCATGGCGGAGCACAAGGCGCCGGAGCCAGGCCGGGAGGGAGAGGAAAAGGACGAAACGGGCCGGACTTGAAAATCATTTAGATCATGGGAGCCAGATGAATAGAAACATCTTCAGGGAATACGACGTTCGGGGAGTCGTGGAAAAAGACCTTACCGGCGAGGTGGTGGAGACGCTGGGGAAAGCTTTCGGGACCACCGTCCGCCGTAACGGGGGGAAAAAAGTCTCGGTGGGAATGGACGCCAGGAAATCATCCCCGGCGCTTTTCGAGAGCCTTTCGAAGGGGATCACCTCGGCGGGCGTCGACGTGATGAACATCGGCCTCGTCCCCACCCCGCTGATGTACTACTCGATATTCCACCTTGAAACCGACGGCGGCGTCATGATAACGGGCTCGCACAATCCGCCGGAGTTCAACGGATTCAAGCTGAACCTGGGGACCGACTCCATCCACGGCGCTGGCATACAGGCCCTGGCCGACCTTATAGAAAATGAGGATTACGAGACCGGCGAGGGGACGGTGACGGATATCGACGTCATCGAGGACTACATCGCCATGGTCAAGGACAAGGTGAAGCTTGAACGCCCACTGAAGATAGTCATCGACGCCGGCAACGGCTGCGGCGGAATATTCGCCCCGCGGCTTATGCGAGAGCTCGGCTGCGACGTGACGGAGCTTTTCTGCGAAGTGGACGGGACTTTCCCGAACCACCACCCCGACCCCACCATCCCGGAGAACTTGAAAGACCTCATCGCCAAGGTGATCGAGACCGGCGCGGAGGCGGGGTTCGCCTACGACGGCGACGCGGACAGGATCGGCGTGGTGGACGAGAAAGGGGGGATACTCTTCGGCGACCAGCTTATGATGATCTTCGCCCGCGACATATTGAAGCGCAAGCCCGGCGCGGCGATAGTCTACGACGTCAAGTGCTCCCAGAACCTCGAGGACGACATAAGAAATCACGGCGGGCGGCCCGTCATAAACCCCACCGGGCACTCGCTGATCAAGGCGAGGCTGAAAAAGGAAAACGCCGAGCTGGCCGGGGAGATGAGCGCGCACATATTCTTCAAGGATGGCTACTACGGCTACGACGACGCGATCTTCGCCACGGCCAGGTTCGCGAGGATCATGTCCGAAAGCGACACGAAAGTTTCCGGAATGCTCGCCGACGTCCCAAAGGTTTACAACACGCCGGAGATACGGGTGGACTGCCCGGACGACGTCAAGTTCGAGCTGATAAAGGACATAACCGCCTGGTTCAAGGGCCAGGGGCTGAAGGTCGTGGATATCGACGGCGCGCGGGTCGTCTTCGAGGACGGGTGGGGGCTGATCCGGGCGTCGAACACCCAGCCGGTGCTGGTCCTCCGGTTCGAGGCCAAAAGCGAGAAGCGGCTGGAGGAGATAAAGGAGATGTTCCACGAGAAGCTTTCGGCCTACCCGTCACAAAAGGGGATGGCCGGATTCTAACCCCTGTTTTCCCTGATACGTGGTTTGAACACAGGCCAGAACGTCGTAAAACATGGTCATCGATAAAAACATCCTCACACTTGAATGGGGGGATAAAGGTGGGGGTGATTTGAAAATTACAATACCCCCTCCCCTCAATCCCCTCCCGCCGGGGGAGGGCATGATTGTGGCCGCCGTGGGGGCGGGCGGGCTTCGGACCACCACCTCAAAACCCCTCCCGCCGGGGGAGGGGATAATAGACAAGCTTATCCGGGAATCGAGGACTCCAGCCGCGAGCGCGTCAGACAGGACTTGCGGTTTCCCGCCGGGCTGGACGTTGTCCGGCTTCGCCCCGGCGCGATACGCCGTCACGGAGTAAGTCATGTTCAGGCCAAGAACCGAGTCGGAGATATTCTTCAAACGGGCGCGCAGGAGGGTTTTCTTTTTTACCCTGCTGGTGTCGGCTGGGTTTCTCCTCGTGATCCTGCGCCTGTGGCACCTGCAGGTGGCGCAGTACGCCACGCTGTCCTACCGCGCCGAAAACAACCGGATACGCGAGGTCACCCTGGACGGGCTGCGGGGGAGGATTTTCGACCGTAACGGCCGCCTTCTTGTGGACAGCCGCCCGTCGTTCCAGTTGGCGCTCATCCCGGAGGACGTTGACGACACGCAAGATGTCCTCTCCTTCCTTGGCCGTGAGATCAACCTCGACGTGGAGCAGGCGCTTGCGAGAATCGAGACGTCAAAACCTTTCCAGCCCGTGGTGCTCAAGCGCGACATCAGCAGGAAGAGCGTGGCCTTCGTGGAGGAGAACAGGATCGACGCCCCGGGGGTCTACCTGAAAGTCAAGCCGATAAGGAACTACGTACACGGCGACATGGCGTCGCATTTCTTCGGCTACCTGGGGGCCATAACGAGGCGGCAGCTGGAAAAGGCCCCGCCGCGCGCCTACTCCCGCGACGATTTCATCGGCCAGTACGGGATCGAGAAAATATTCGAAAGCTCCCTGCGCGGGACAAAAGGCTTTAAGAGGGTGGAGGTGGACGCGGCGGGCAGGGAGCTTTCGCAGCTCGGCGTCATACCCCCGAGAAGCGGGGCCGACCTGCGCATCACCCTTGACTTCGACGCCCAGGCCGCCGCCGAGGCGGCGTTCGAGGGGAAGATGGGGGCGGCCGTGGCCATCGACCCGGATACCGGAGACATGCTGGCCTTCGTCAGCAAACCGTCCTTCGACCCCAACGCCTTCGCCTCCGGCATAGGCCCGGAAAAGTGGAGCAAGCTCATCACCAGCCGGTTCCATCCCCTGCAAAACCGCGCGATTCAGGGACAGTATCCGCCAGGCTCCACGTTCAAGATAGTCGTCGCCGCGGCGGCGCTGGAGGAGGGGATCATAGACCGGAAGAGCCGGTATTTCTGCCCGGGCCATTTCCGCCTCGGAAGACGCGTCTATCGTTGCTGGAAGGAAGGGGGCCACGGCTGGATGAACGCCCACGACGCGCTCGTGCAGTCCTGCGACGTCTTCTTCTACAACGTGGGGCTCAAGCTGGGGATAGACACAATCGCGAAATACGCCAGGATGTTCGGGTTTGGCCACAGGACGGGAATAGACCTGCTCGGCGAAAAATCCGGCCTGATCCCGACGCGCCGATGGAAGGAGAAAGCCCGGGGTGAGCCATGGATACTCGGCGAAACGGTCTCCTGCTCCATCGGCCAGGGCTACGTTCTGGCCACGCCCGTACAACAGGCCAGGATGATAGCCGCGGTGGCCAACGGCGGCAGGCTGATCACTCCCAGGATAGCCCTGAGGACAAAAGGCGGGGACGCCGCCCAAGGAAACGTCGATAGGGCCGGCGTCTCCCCGGAGACTCTCGGGTTGATCCGCCGGGCCCTGCTCGGCGTCGTATACGAGCAGGGCGGCACGGCGTGGAGGATAAAGAAGGGGGCTTACGTGTACGCCGGCAAGACCGGCACCTCCCAGGTGGTGAGGATGAAACACGACGAGGAAAAGAAAGAGCTGGAGGAGATCAAGCTGAAGTTCAGGGACCACGGCTGGTTCGTCGCCTTCGCACCCTATGACGACCCGAAGATAGCCGTGGCGGTCATAGCCGAGCACGCCGGCCACGGCGGCGAGGCGGCGGCGCCGATAGCCAGGGCCATCATGGACGCATACCTTTCAAAGATCGGCGCTGAAAAAAAAGACGGCTATCCCGTGGCGATGAAAAAGCTGAGGCGAGGTCCTGTACCGCCAGGGGAAGAGGCAGCGAAGCGGCCCGGCGATCCTGGCCGGGAACGGGCAGAAAACGAGGCGGAGCGCGGCCATGACGGGTGAGTATCTGGAGCGCAGGAGGTGGCGGGATTTCGATTTCGCCCTGCTCGGCGTGACCGTTCTCCTGCTCGCGGCCGGCGTCGCCGCCGTCTACAGCGCCAACCTGCAGAGCGACTCGGCGTTCCTGAAAAACCTTTACGCAAGGCAGCTTTACTGGATCGCCTTCTGTCTGATCGCGGTCGTCCCCGTCCTGCTGCTGGACTACCACTCCATCGAGCGAATGGCCTATCCCCTCTATTTCACTGGGCTCGGGCTGCTTATCATGGTGGAGATCATCGGCCGCGAGGGAGGAGGCGCGCAACGCTGGCTTTCGTTCGGCGGCTTCAACGTCCAGCCGTCGGAGATAATGAAAATCCTGGTGATAATACTGCTCGCCCGGATACTGGATGAAAGGGACGACACCAGTGACATGGGCCTGAAAGACCTCGTGAAACCGGCCCTGGTCGCGGCTGTCCCCTTTGTCATGGTGGCCAAACAGCCCGACCTCGGCACGGCCACCGTTTACCTGGCCATCTTCGCCGGAATGGCGCTCATGACCGGCGTCGAGAGACGCGCCCTGGGATATATCACCGCCAGCGCGGCGCTGATCCTGCCGGTGTCGTGGCTCATGCTCAAGCCGTATCAGAAAAACAGGATACTGACGCTCCTGAACCCAGAGGCCGACCCCATGGGCCAGGGCTACCACATAATACAGTCCAAGATCGCGGTGGGTTCCGGCGGCCTGTGGGGCAAGGGGATATTCGAGGGGACGCAAAGCAAGCTCAACTTCCTGCCGGAAAAACACACCGACTTCATTTTCTCCGTCGTGGCCGAGGAGGTGGGGCTGATCGGATCGCTGATCCTGATAGCGCTTTTCTACTTTCTCATCCTGAGGATACTGGACGTCTCCATCAACGCCAGGGACAAGTTCGGCTCGCTAGCGGCGGTGGGCGTCGGCGTCATGATGAGCTTCAATTTCCTGTACAACATCGGCATGACCCTGGGCCTGTTCCCCATAGTGGGGATCCCCCTGCCCTTCATATCCTACGGCGGTTCATCGCTTCTCACAAACCTCGTCGGCGTGGGGCTGGTCCTGAACGTCTCGTTGAGAAGGTTTCGGAATTGAGCTCGATCCCCACGGAAAAACTCGACAGGATACTGAACAGGGTCAGAGCCCCGTCCCGCTACCTGGGGCTTGAGCCGAACGCCGTCCGCAAAGACCGCGGGAAAACCTCGGGCTCCATGGCGCTCGTCTTCCCGGACCTCTACGACATCGGCATGTCCCACCTGGGGCTCAAGATTCTCTACCACGTGATAAACTCCGAGCCGGACCTTTTCGCCGAGCGCGCCTTCGCCCCGCAAGAGGACATGGCCGCCGCCCTTGAGGCGGAGGGGCTGCCCCTCTTCTCGCTGGAGACGAAAAAACCGCTGTCCGAGTTCGACGTCGTGGGGTTCACCATCCCCTACGAACTGTCCTACACAACCATCTTGTGGATGCTGGACCTGGCCGGAATCCCCCTGAAAGCGGCCCAGCGCGGCCCCGGCGATCCGCTGGTCGTAGGCGGCGGCGCGGGAGTCTACAACCCCGAACCGGTGGCGGAGTTTTTCGACCTTTTTTTCCTGGGCGACGGCGAGCGGGCCGCGCCGCGGATACTGCGCCAGGCGGCGGCCATGAAGGACGCGCCGCGCGAAGAGGTTCTCAAAAAACTTGCCGGGACGCCTGGCGTATACGTCCCCTCGCTTTTCGGCGTGTCATACGAACCTACGGGGGAGATAGAGAGGATAACACCGCTGCTCGAAGGTTACGAAAAGGCCGAGCGGGTCTTTCTGCCCACCCTGTCCGAGTCCCCCTATCCCACGGAGCTCGTCCTCCCCTTCGGCCAGCCCGTCCAGGACAGGCTGAACGTGGAGATAGACCGCGGCTGCACGCAGGGCTGCCGCTTCTGCCAGGCGGGAACGACATACAGACCCGTCCGCGAGCGGAGGCCGGACGAGGTGATGGGAATAATGGACGATGCCCTCGCGCGGACGGGCTACGACGCGATATCGGTAACGTCGTTGAGCGCGGGGGACTACTCCCACATAGACGGCCTGCTGAAGTCGCTCATGGACAGGTACGCCAAAGAGAGGATATCCGTCTCCATGCCCTCGCTGCGCTCGGCGACGGTGACGGAGGGGATAATCCACGAGGTGGGCAGGGTCAGGAAAACGGGGTTCACGATCACCGCCGAGGCGGGAAGCCAAAGGCTCCGAAACGTCATCAACAAGAAAGTGGACGATGAGGACATCCTCCGCGTGGCCTCGAGGCTGCTGGCCTCCGGGTGGCGGTCGCTGAAGCTTTATTTCATGATCGGCCTGCCCACGGAGACCTTCGAGGACATCGACGCCATATACCACCTCCTGGCAAAGCTGGCCTCCCTCAAGGAGGGATCGAACAAGTTCCAGAACATCTCCATCAGCGTGTCGAACTTCGTCCCCAAGGCGCACACCGCGTTCCAGTGGTTCGGCCAGAACACCATGGAGGAACTGGCCGCAAAGAAAGAGCGCATCTTCTCTCTCATCAAAAGGAACAGGCGGCTCAGGCTCAAGAGCGGCGACACGCGCATGAGCCACCTGGAAGCCGCCTTCAGCAGGGGCGACAGGAGGCTCGCCCGCGTCGTCGAGACGGCGTACAACATGGGGCGCAGGCTCGACTCGTGGACGGAGCGGTTCGACTTCGGCTCGTGGATGAAGGCTTTCGAGGCCAACGGGCTGGATTCGGCCTTCTACGCGAACAGGAGCCTGGACACGTCCGGGACGCTCCCCTGGGACCACATCGACACCGGCCTGTCCAAAAAATATTTCATCCGTGAATGGAAAAACGCCCTGAAGGGAGAAGAGACTGAAGACTGCAAAACCGGCGAATGCCTGGGGTGCGGCCTGAACCCTTCGGTCTGTTTCGATGAGTACGGCTGGGCGCCGCCGGAGCGCGGCCTGAAAAAACCGGAGCCCGCCCCCGGCGAAGGCGCAAGGCGCGATGAAAAAATCCGGTACCGCCTCGCCTGGCGCAAGACGGGTCTGCTGAGATTCCTCTCGCACCTGGAGACAAAATCCGTCCTCACCCGCGCCCTTCGGGCCGCCGGGGCGCCCTTCAGCTACTCCAGGGGCTATTCGCCCCACCCCAGGATATCCTGGGGTCACGCGCTTCCCGTGGGGGTGGAGAGCCGCGAAGAGTTTCTGGACCTGGAGCTTGAGAAGGAACTCGACACGGACGATTTCATAAAATCCGTCAACAGGCGGCTGCCGGAGGGGCTCCATATCGCGCGCGCCGAGAGGCTATCCGCCGGGGACGGGTCCGCCTCGGCGGCCGTGGCCGGATTCCGCTACAGGATCGTCCTGGAAGGCGCGACGCCGGAAAAGATACGCGAGGCGGTGGAAAAGTTCAACGCCGCCGAGAGCGTCATGGCGCAAAGAGACACCGGGAAGAGAAGAACGGTGGACCTGAAAGCGTTCGTGAGCGCCGTGGAGATAAAGGACGGGAGCGTCCTGGAGTTCGACACGCGGATGACCCCGAACGGAGCCGCGAGACCCTCCGACCTGCCCGCGGCCCTCTTCCCGGAAGGGCAGGCGCGCCCCGTCCGCGTCGTGAAGCTGCTCAACATCATGAAGGACGGCTGACGCCCCCGAAACCCCCGCCTCCGGCCACAGGCCCCTTTTCCCGCGAACAATAAGTATTGTGGTTTCATATTATAGTGGTAGAATATTCGCGATCTTCGCGCGGCGGCAATATTCATACAAATGAGGAGCGTTGCATGAAATCCGGCCCAGGAAAATCCTTCGTCCCGCAGGGAAAAATCAGGGAGGTCATAGACTTCGTGGAGAGCGTCCCGCTTCCGGCGGCGGCTTTGTCCGGTTCCGGCGAGATAATCCACGCCAACCGGAAGATAAGCCCACCCTTCCCGGGAAGCGAGACGGAGAGCGGACTGGCGGATTTCAGCTTCGGCGCGGCGGAAAGGTCTTCTGGACAACGCCTGCTGGCCGCCGTGAGGATGCCCTACTATCCCTACCCCATGGTCCTGCTTTACTCAGACGAGCGGGGCGGCGCGAGGGCCTACAACGAGGAGGTGGTGGCCGGTCTTCTGCGGCTCGCCTCCCCCGGAGGCCGGGCCGCCACAGCCGCGGAGCCCGGCGGCGACCTTCTCCCTGTCAGGCTCCGGGAAGCTGCGGAGTCCGTCCTTGGCTCGCCGGAGCTTTCCGGAGCGGCGGTGGAGAACAGGGTGTCCGATGAAGGCGCCCTGTCGGCCGCCAGTCCCCTGGTGGTGAAGAGGATGATCCTGCGGACGCTGAGGGAGCTTTGGCGGCTAGGCCCGCGCGGCTCCATCGTCGTCTGCGACAAAGCGCTGGCGGAGCCCGGCGCCGGGAAAACGGCGCGCGTCCTGTCCTTGCAGGCCGACGTTCGGCGTTGCCGGGGCAAAAGCGGCGCCAGCGAGATAACGGCAATGGGTCTCAGGCTGAAGATTTTTCACCACAACCTCATGACCGCCGTGGGCCTTGGCCTTAATCTTCCCGTCATCCTGCGCGACGGCGACTCCGTGGAGGTTCAGCTCTCCTTCCCGGACAGGATGGAGAGCGCGTCCACGACAGGGGAAAAAAACCAACCAGAGGGCGAAACCCTGTCCGCCCGGGAGCGCGAGATCGTGGAAATGGTCCGCGCGGGGTTCGACAACGCCGCCATATCGGAGCGTCTCGGCATCTCCACCGCCACGGTCAAGCAGCACCTGAAAGCCGTCTACCGCAAGACCGGAGTCAAAAGCAGGGTGGAGCTGATATTCAAGCTCACCAATTAACCGGCGGCGGGTTCGTTTAAGAATATAGGGTGAGGTTGTTTCCCTGGCCCGGTTTGTCATATTGTCATCCTGAGCCCCTTCGGCTCGCGCTCAGGGCAGGCTCCGGCGAGGAATCTCGTTGTTTCGTCCGGCGCGAGATGCTTCGCGTTGCTCAGCATGACACCGTGGGAAGACTGAAACAAGTTCAGCATGACAAGGGTATCCCCTCCCGTCCGGCGATCCTGTATTGACTCTGGTATAATTTGGGATATCGTGGAAGATGCAGGCAGGGGCGCTGGCGCCTTCGCAAAGAGCGCCGGCTGAGAAGCACCCTCAGAACCTGATCCGGGTAATGCCGGCGAAGGGAGTTTTCGGCCTGGCGAGAGCCTTCCGGAAAAACCCTTCCCGCCATCCCGGCTCGAACAAAGGCTGGAGACGCCAGAGCATAAGGACAAAGGTCATGACCACACAGCTTGAAGCCGCCAGGGCGGGGAAGATAACCGAGGCCATGGAGACCCTGGCGAAAAAAGAGAACGTCGCGCCCGAGGTCATCCGTGACGGCGCGTTGGACGGCTCCATCGTCATAACGAAGAACAAACTCCGCCCCATCGACGGCCTGGCCATAGGCGCGGGGCTGCGGACGAAGGTCAACGCCAACATAGGCTCCTCCGGCGACGACGCGGACATGGAAAACGAGCTCGAAAAAGCCCGCGCCGCCATCGCCGCCGGGGCGGACGCCGTGATGGACCTCTCCACCGGCGGCGACATAAAGGCCATCAGGAAGGCCGTTATCGCCGAATGCCCCGCCCCCCTGGGAACGGTGCCGCTATACCAGGTGGCCGCGGAGAATTTCAAGGCCGGGGGCCATCTGCTGGACATGACGGCCGAAGATATCTTCGAGGCCATAGAGGACCACGGCCGCGACGGGGTGGATTTCATCACCGTCCATTGCGGCGTCACGATGGCCTCCGTACAAAGGCTCAAAGACGAAGGAAGGCTCCTTGATATAGTCAGCCGGGGCGGGTCCCTGCACGCCAAGTGGATGGAGTATCACGGCGCGGAGAACCCCCTTTACGAGGATTTCGACAGGCTCGTCGAGATCGCCCGCGAGTATGACATGACCTTGAGCCTCGGCGACGGGATGCGCCCCGGCGCCCTGGCGGACGCGACGGACAGGGCGCAGGTGGAAGAGACGATCATCCTGGGCGAGCTGGCCGCCCGCGCCCGCAAGGCGGGCGCTCAGGTGATGATCGAGGGGCCGGGGCACATGCCCATGGACCAGATCGAGGCGAACATGAAGCTTCAGAAAAGGCTTTGCGGAGGCGCGCCCTTCTACGTCCTCGGCCCGCTGGTCACAGACGTCGCGCCGGGCTACGACCATATAACCTCCGCCATAGGAGGCGCCATCGCCGCCGCTTCCGGGGCGGATTTTCTGTGTTATGTCACCCCCGCCGAGCACCTGCGCCTGCCCACATCGGAAGATGTGAAAGAGGGCGTGATCGCCGCCAGGATCGCCGCCCACGCGGCGGACATCGCCAAAGGGGTCAAGGGCGCGAGGGAGTGGGACGACAACATGGCCCGCGCCCGGAAAGCGCTCGACTGGAAAACGCAGATAGAGCTTTCCATCGACCCGGAGCGGGCGGCCAAACGAAGGGCCGAGACTGCGCCGGAGGACGATGAGGTCTGCACCATGTGCGCGGCGCTCTGCTCGATCAAGACGGGAAAGACGGAGTTCACGCCCGCCTCGGCCAAGTAGGGATCGCGGGGCGGAGCATCGTCGTCCTGAGCGGCGTGAGGGACTTTGTTCGATCTTGCCAAAGGCGGACTGGATTCTTCGCCTTCGGCTCAGAATGACAACTCCTCATCAATGTCATGCTGAGCGCCAGCGAGGCATCCCATACGGTCTGGCAAAGAACAGCGGGATTCTTCGGGGACTAGAACAAAAATTGAGACACTTTCTGGCCGAGCCGGAGGACGTCAGTGGAGACAGGATCACCATCCACGGCGCCGACGCCAATCACATAAGGCGCGTCCTACGTATGAAACCGGGGGATAAAATTGAAATCTCCGCGGGAGCCGTGGGCCGCTACGCCTGCGCGATAGAGAGCTTTGGGCGGGGAACGGTGACCGCCAGAATACTGGAAAAACGCGAGGTCCCGGACACCCGCCTGCCCGCCATAACCCTCGCCCAGGCCGTCCCGAAGGGGCGCAAGATGGACGATATCGTCCGCATGGCCTGCGAGCTGGGGGTGGAGCGGATAGTCCCCGTCACCTCCGAGCGGCGCGTGGCCCGCCCGGACGAGGCGGCGATGGAGCGCAGGCTTGAAAGATGGCGCAAGATCGCGAAAGCCGCCGCGAAACAATCCCGCGCTCTCGCTCCCTGCGAAATAGCCCCCCCGGCGGATCCCGGCGAGCTGGCCGCCCGCTATCCCGCGAACATCATGATAGTCCTGTGGGAGGAAGAGACGGCAACGCTGAAATCCGTCCTGAAAGAGCATGAAGAGCCGGGGTCGATACTCGTCCTGACAGGCCCGGAGGGGGGGCTGGACAAAAGGGAGGTTGAACGGCTCAAGGAACAGGGGTTCGCCACGGCCTCGCTTGGGCCTAAAATATTGCGGACGGAGACGGCGGGAGTGGCCGCCGTGAGCGCTATCCTGTATCATTACAGCCCATGATGACGCGGCCGCGGAGAAAGGGGAAAACGCGCCGGCCATGGCCCGTTTAACTTACCGGCCGCGCGGGGCGGACTTATATTAGATATGAGAGAGCGGATGCTCCGCGGTGGGAAGCCGATATTATCGGCGTGGCGCCAGATAACGGATAGAGCGCCATCACCGCCGCGGTTAACGGTAAACCCTGTCTCGCGGACAGGCGGCGCGTCAGGAGATGGTCACGCCGCCGGGAATCCTGACGGGACGGGGTTTTGTTCGTCCCCGTCCAGCCGCCCTCTCGCGGGCGAATCCCTTCCCGCCATCATTGGCCATACGGACCGGCCATGAAAAACGCCGGAAAAAGACCGTTGCGCGTCTCCAAAAGGGCCGCGGGCATAAACTCCTTTATCGTCATGGACATCTTGGAGCAGGCCCAACAGATGGAGCGCGCCGGGGAAAGCGTCGTCCACATGGAGGTGGGCGAGCCGGACTTCGACACGCCGGAGCCGATAAAAAAGGCCGGGGTCGCCGCAATCGAGCAGGGACGGACAAAATACACCCACAGCCAGGGGCTGATCGAGCTCCGCCGCGCCGTGGCCGGGCATATGAAAACGGAGTACGGCGTCGCGGCGCCCCCGGAAACGGTCGTCGTCACTCCCGGAACGTCCAACGCCCTGCTCCTTGTTCTGGCGGCGATTCTCGACCCTGGCGGCGAGGTGATAATGGCCGATCCCGGCTATCCGTGCTACCCGAACTTCGTCCGTTTTCTCGGCGGGAAGCCGGTATTCGTAAAAGTCCTTGAAGATGAAGGGTTCCAGCTCGACCCCGGCAGGGTGAAAAAGAAGATAACAGACAGAACCCGCGCTATCCTGATAAACTCCCCATCGAACCCCACCGGGGCGCTGCTGGAGCCGGAGGTTCTGCGGAGGCTGGCCGCGCTGGGGCCCCTGGTTATCTCCGACGAGATATACCACGGCCTGGTGTACGAGGGGGAGGCGCGCTCTATACTGGAGCTCACCGATCGCGCCGTCGTCATAGACGGTTTTTCAAAACGATACGCCATGACCGGCTGGCGGCTGGGATACGCCATCGTCCCGCCGGGGCTGGCGGACGCCGTGAAGCGGATGCAGCAGAACATAAACATCTCCCCCAACTCCTTCGTCCAGTGGGCGGGCGTGGAGGCGCTGAAAGAGGGAAAGCCCTACGTGGAGAAAATGCGAAAGACCTTCGACGAAAGGCGGAAATTTCTGCTGGCGGAGCTTGCCCGCCTGGGCCTGCCGGCCGCCTGTCCGCCACGCGGCGCTTTTTACGTGTTCGTGAACGCCGGAAAGCTTGGCGAAAACTCTCTGGAGCTGGCGGGCGAGATACTGCGGAAAGCGAAGGTGGCCGTCACGCCGGGGATAGACTTCGGACCCGGCGGAGAGGGTTTTTTGAGATTCAGCTACGCCAACTCCATGGAAAACCTGAAAGAGGGCGTCCGGCGGCTCGAAAACTTTCTGGAGAACGAGCGCTGAAACGACGGGCCGGAAGCCGCCTTTTTTCAACTCCTGCCGGAGACGCCCGCGAGCAGAACGTCGTCCAGGGCGGCCCGGAGCGCATCGAGGTTGCGGCTTATGTCGATGGTGTCGGTGACGAAGTAGTTCTGGTTGCGAAGAAAATCCTCGACCTTCAGGTCACAGGTGAGCATGAATATATAAAAATCCCTGCCGTTTTCGCGCGCCTGCTCGCTGAGGCTCTGGAAGCTCCTCTTGCACTTTTCCGTCAACGGGAAACGGTCGCCGTTTATCAGGACGGTATCGGCCGATTTGATCTCGTCCCCGGTGAGGGAAAAGGCGCAGACGTCGAAATATTTAACCTTCGCGCCGTCGTAGTTTACAAGTAATGGCTCTATCCTGGACTGAAATTTCGGATCCCCCTGGGTGAGGACTATTACACGCCGATCAATCATGACTCTCTCCTTACGCGGCGGGCGCCGCAAGACCACCAAGATGTACTAAATATAGTACTGCGGAGCGGAGGTTGCAAACATTTTTTCCACACTTTTTCCACTTTTCCGGAGTGTTTTTTTTAAACCGTTTTTTTTGAACGGCATATCCCGGCCGCCATGTCCCGATCCTCCACCAGGCCCCCGGGGGCCAGCCTCTCAAGGTAGGCGGCGAAAGGGCAGACCGCGCATCCGGCGTCCAGAGTCAGGCAGAAATCGGCGTATACCTGGGCGAGGCCCTGCCTTCGCGCCGCGCCTTTCATGACGGCGCGGGTCTTCATCGCCGGGAGCATCCTTGCGGCCATAAACTTTGTTATATGGTTTTCCTCCAGCCCCGGCATCCCGTGGAAGACGAGCCGGAGCCTCTCTTCGCCCCCCGCGTCGCCGAAAACGCGGGCCCGGGCGAGCAGGAAAGGGATAACGATGTTTACGAGGATTATCTCCACCCTCCCCGGGCCGACAAGGCTCCTTGGACGTCTCAGCTTTTTCCCACCGATCACGTAGCGCCACGGCCAGTAGTCGTCATCCGGCGGCTGGAAAAAGGAGGCCACCTTCGCCAGCCACTCCACGCGCTCGGCCCTGGGGCCTTTTGCGGGGTAATCTTCGGCCAATCTGATAAATAGCGTGTCCAGCGCCGAGTCGAGATGGATGGAAAGAAACCGGGCGAGACCCACCAGCCTCCCGGCGGGAAAGTTCGCCGGTCGGGCGCCCGCCGTCTTCCAGTCCTCGGCCCTCAGGATGGCGCGCAGCCCGTAACGGGCTGAAATCTCTTTCCACGCCGCCCAAAGCCTCGCCAGGAGCTTTTCGGACTCATGGTCATATTCCTTCACAGACGGATCGGGCGCAAGGCCCGCAAGCCCCAGGAAAAGCGCTTGCAGGGTCATGTACCTTTTTTTATGGTCCACTTCGTACACAACTTCCCGGAGAACATCGAGGGGCGCGTTTTCGGCCAGTTGTCCGAACTGCGTCTTGAACGACCTGAAACCGAGCGCCTCGGCCAATCCCCTGTAGAGCGCCTCCTCGCCGCGCCCTTTCCTGATGGCGCTAAGATAGCGTTCGGATTTCAACGTCATCCGCCCCTCCCCGGCCGCATCGAGAAGCCTTCCGGCGTCCTTTTCCCCGATCCGCGCCATCGCCTCGCCGCACCTGCCGGAAAGCTCCGGGACGCGCTCCGCGGGCGGTCCGGCGAGAGCCGCCCTCGTCTTGTCGATGGCGGCGGGGCAGGCGGGGGCCAGCTCTATCTCGATCATCCTCCGCCCGTCCTGGCGGCGCTGGGGGCCGAGTGTGGAATCCTGAAAAATCACGACGTGCAGCTTCACGTTGTTGTAGGCGGGGTCCAGGTGGTGTTTGTGGCGGCGCCAGTCGGACGATCTTACGTGAAGTTCAACATCGCCCCGCTCGACCTCCCCGCCGTCGATGTTGAAAACAGCGCCCTTGAAATCCGGCCCAGCGGCGCCGTTCAGCCAGCCGGGGGAGATTATCCTCACACCGCGTCTTTTCGTGTCCCGGACAGGGCCGGGGCCCCAGGGCTGCTCCATCCAGAGGGTCTGGACGATCCTCTCGCTGTACCTCGTCGGCGGCGCCCCTTCGGCCCGCGGCGGACCTTTCGCCCTTTCCCGGATGGCGAAGATGACACGCCCGGCAAGATCCAGGTATTCCCTTGAAAACACGGATAGCTTTTTATGGCCTGTTTTATCGGGGGATTATACCTTGCCGGTTACCCAGGCGCCAGCGCAAAGAGGCGCCGGGCCGGATCATGCGAACAGGGGCGGGAGGAGGCTCACTGCGGCGGGAACTCGGTCTGTATCCCCCCCTTGCTCATGGAGGCGGTGACCTCCTTCAAAAGCTCGTCCATCCGCCGGTTGAACTCCTTTTCGTCCTTCTCGACCCTTTTACGCAGGGTGAAAAGCTCGTGGGTGATCTGCAGGAGAGCGAGGATCGCCACGCGGTTGACGTCCAGAGAGCCCGTCTTGCGGCCGACTTCTCTCATCAGGTTGTCGATGTAGGAGGCGTATTCGCGGGTCACCTCAGGATCCTCGGGGCTTCGGATGGTGTATTCCTTGCCGTAGACCTGGATTCTCACCGCGTTCTGATCGGTCATTGTCTCAGGGCCTCCTCGCTTTCCAGCGCCTCGTCGAGCCTGCCTATGACGGTCTCGAGCTTTTTGCGGACCAGTTCGCGCTCCATCATCAGCCTGTCCCGCTCCTCGACAAGCTCCGCCCGCTCGGCCCGCCACACCTCAGCGTCCGGCGCGGCGCCTTTCTTCTCAAGGTTTTTTTCCAGACGGTAGACCTTGCGCTTCAGCTCCCTGTTCTCCTCCTTGAGGTCGTTCACGTAATTGAACAGAAAGAACAGCTGCTCCCTCAGTCTGTCCAGAAGCGAGAAATTCATTGAAAAGCCTTTTTAAGGGCGCGCCTTGCGCTTGAAGTGACCTGTCCGCAAACACCCCTTATCTTATTGAAACTTCACAGGTCAGAATAATATCATCGCGGAGGGGAATAATTCAAGCGATTTCCAGGGGGACGGACCGGGGCGCTACCGGAGCTTCGCCCCGTGGTCCTGTTCGAGTCCTTTGACAACGGCCTCGAACACGCGGCCAGCCTCTTCGTCGGTGAGGGTTTTCTCGTCGTCCCGCATCTCCAGGGAGAAGGCGAGGCTCTTTTTGCCGTGGCCGATTTTGCCGCCACGGTAGACGTCGAACAGAACGGCCTCGCGGAGTTTTTTGCCCCCGTGGCGTCTGATGGACTCGACAATCAGCGCCACCGGCGTCTCCTCCGGCGCGACGACGGCCAGGTCCCGTTTAACCGAGGGGAAACGCGGGAGAGACTTTGAGAACGGCGTCTCCGGCTCCAGCGCCGCCAGGGCGTCCATGTCCAGCTCGAAGGCAAAAAGCTCCTGGTCCGCCTCGTAGGCCTCCAGAGTCTCCGGGTGAATCTGGCCCATGTTTCCTATCACCTCGCCGCCGGCCAGAACATCGGCCTGCCTTTTGGGGTAATAGAAAGGATGCGGCGACAGCTCGAAGGAGAGCCGCCCGCCAAGCCCGAGTGAGTGAAATATCGATACCACCACGCCCTTGAGATCGAAAAAGTCTCGCCTCGGCGCCCTGCCGCCCCACACGCTCGGGGACTCCTTCTCGGATATCACCCCGCCCACCATCCAGCGCTCCACCGGCGCTCCGCCCCCCGCCGACCGGAAGACGACGCCGAGCTCGAAGATTTTCGCGTCCTCGTTCGCCTTCATGCAGCCCAGAAGCCCCGGCAGGAGGCTGGGGCGAAGATGGGTCCATTCCGAGCTTAAGGGGTTGTCTATGGGCACGAGCCCGCGCCAGGGGTGATCCTCCGGCAGCCTGAGACGGCCCATGTCCGCCTCGCCAACGAAGCTCATCCGCATCCCCTCCATCATCCCGATGGAGCGAAGGTGCCTCCGGAGGGCGCGGCGAATCTCCAGGCTTCCGCTCATCTCCCTCTCCTTCTCCGCGACACGGGGGATGGATGACGGAATGGAGTTGTAGCCCATATGCCGGGCCACCTCCTCTACCAGGTCTATCTCCCGCTCGATGTCGTGCCGGAAGGTGGGGACGAGGACGGTTATGGAGCGGTCATCCGAGGCGGCCTTCTCCATACGCAGCCTCGACAGGATATCCTCCACCCTCTTCCTGTTCACGCTGACGCCCATTATCCTGTCCAGCGCCGGGAATCTCAGCCGTACCTCTTTCCTGCCCGCCGGGCGCGGATAGGCGTCCACCCTGCCCTTCGAGATTTTTCCCCCGGCGGCAAGCGCCATCAGGCGCGCGGCCCTGTCCTGGGCGTATATCAGGCCCTCGATGTCCGTCCCCCGCTCGAACCTGTGGGACGACTCCGAGGATATCCCGAGCGACCTGCTTGCGCGCCTTATACAGCGTGGGTCAAAATACGCCGCCTCCAGCAACACGTCCCTCGTCCCCACGGAAACCTCGGAGTCCGCCCCGCCCATGACGCCCGCGAGGGCGGCGGCCCTCTCCGCGTCCGCGATCACGAGACAGTCCCGGCCTAAGAGGCGTTCCCTGCCGTCGAGCGTGACGAGTTTTTCTCCTTCCCGCGCCATCCTGACGATGATTCTTCCGCCCGCCATCTTGTGATAGTCGAAGGCGTGCAGGGGGTGGCCCGTCTCCATCAGGACATAGTTGGTTATGTCCACGACGTTGTTTATCGGGCGGACACCTAGCGCCATGAGCCTGCGGCGCATCCAGAAAGGCGACGGGCCGATACTGACATCTTTTATCACCCTGGCGGAATAGCGGGGGCAAAGCTCTGGCTCCTCTATCTCCACGGAGACAAGCGACGCCGCTTCCCCGGCCAGCTCGGCCGCCTCCGCCGGGGGAAGCTCGAGCCTGGCGCCCGTGGCGGCGGCCACCTCGCGCGCGACGCCGATCATGCTCAGGCAGTCGCCCCGGTTCGGGGTCAGGTCCACCTCCAGGATCGTGTCGCGTACTTCGTGCCGGGCCGAAAATTCTTCACCCGGCTCACCCTCGTCGAGAACCATTATCCCGGAGTGGTCCTCGGAAAGTCTCAACTCCGCCTCGGAAGGGATCATCCCCTCCGACGTCTCCCCGCGGACTTTGCGGCTCTCTATCTTCATCCCGTCCGGCAGGACGGAGCCGGGGAGGGCCACCGGGACGGTCTGCCCCTCGGCGACGTTCGGCGCGCCGCAGACTATCCTTCGCGTCCCGCCGCCCGTGTCCACCTCACAGATTTTCAGCTTGTCGGCGTTGGGGTGTTTTTCAACTTTTAAAACTTTTCCGATGACTACGCCTTCGTACCAGCCGCGCCTGTCATCGGCGATGGAGCACTCGAGACCAAGGCCGGTAAGCGTCGCGGCGGTTTCCTCCGGCGAGAGGTCAAAACCCACAAGCTCCCGAAGCCACAGGTAAGATATCAGCATCTTTTCAGAACTGGGACAGGAACCTGGCGTCGTTTTCGTAGAGCAGGCGGATGTCGTCTATGCCGTACTTGAGCATGGCGATGCGCTCTATCCCGCAGCCGAAGGCGAACCCCGTCCACTCCTCCGGGTCGTAGCCCACCGCCTTGAAGACGTTCGGGTCGATCATCCCCGCGCCCAGGATCTCCAGCCAGCCCGTCCCCTTGCAGACGCGGCAACCCGAGCCTGCGCATATCTGGCAACTGACGTCTATCTCCGCCGAGGGCTCGGTGAAAGGAAAGAAGCTCGGGCGAAACCGGACCTTCGTCTCCCTGCCGTAAAGCCTGTGGACGAAAAGCTCCAGCGTCCCCTTGAGGTGGGCGAAGGTGACGTCGCGGTCTATATGAAAACCTTCCACCTGGTGAAACACGGGCGAGTGGGTGATGTCCGAGTCGCATCTGAAAACCCTGCCCGGGGCGATGACGGAAAGGGGCGGCTCGTGCTTTTCCATGGCGTGGATCTGCACCGGCGACGTGTGTGTCCGCAAAAGCCGCGCGCCGCCCTGGACATAGAACGTGTCCTGCATGTCGCGGGCCGGGTGCTCCTCGGGGAAGTTGAGCTTGGCGAAGTTGTTCTCGTCCGTCTCCACCTCCGGCCCTTCCTCGACCATGAACCCGAGCCCCAGGAAAATCTCGATCAGCTCGTCCATGACGGCGCCGACGGGATGGAAACTCCCAAGCCCCGCCGGCTTGCCGGGAAGTGTTATGTCAAAAATCTCCGTCTCGAGCCTGCGGGTCATCTCCTCGCGGCGGATCGCCTCGAGCTTTTCGGATATGGCCTCCTCCACGGCCGATTTCACGCGGTTGAGCGCCGCTCCGGCCTCCGGGCGCTTTTCGGGCGGGACCTCCCGCAGGCCCTTCATCCGCGCGGTAATCAGGCCCTTCTTGCCCAGAAGGCCCACCCTCAGGCTTTCCAGCTCATCGGCGGACGATGCGGCGGCCACCTTCGAGAGCGACTCCTCCTTGAGCTTTTCGAGCTCGGCTTCCAATCATCCCTCCGTCTCAAACAAAAAAAGGTTTACGATCTATACGGACCGTAAACCTTCCATTACCCACAGCGCCCGGCCGCCGGAGCGCGCCGTTTTCCCGGCGGTCAGGCGGCGGTCAAGCCTGCGCGGCGCCCGCTTTTTCCCTGGCGATGCCGACAAGCTCCCTGAAAGCCTCGGGCTCGTTGACGGCCAGGTCGGCCAGTATCTTGCGGTCCACCTCCACATTGGCCTCGCTCAACCCGCGCATGAAAGTGGAGTATTTCATTCCTTCGGCCCGCGCCGCGGCGTTTATCCTGGTGATCCAGAGCGCCCTGAAATCCCTTTTCCTGGCGCGCCTGTCGCGGTAGGCGAACTGCGAGGCCCTGGTCACCGCCTCCTTGGCTTTCAGGAACGTCCTGCTCCTGGCGCCGCGGTAACCCTTGGCCATTTTCAGTATCTTCTTGCGCCTGGCCTTCGTGGCCGGACTGTTCTTAACTCTCGGCATAGCTGAACCCTCGCTGTCCTCTAAAAAGCCCTACTCTTAAAGGTAAGGCAGCATCCTCTTAACCGCCTCCTCGTCCCTGCCGTCGATGTAGCCCGCCTTGCGCAGGTTCCTCTTCGTCTTGGACGACTTGGTGGTCAGTATATGGCGAAGATACGCCTTTTTGCGCCTTATTTTGCCGGAGGCGGTCCGCTTGAACCTTTTCGCGGCGCCTCTCACGGTTTTTCGTTTAGGCATAAGCTTTCGTCAATCCTCGTTTTCCTCGTTATCTTCCTGCTCCCGGGGGGCCACCACCTCGGCCCGGGGGGCGAACACCATGCCCATGTTCCGCCCTTCCTGCTTCGGCTCGGACTCCACCACGGCCATATCCTCAAGGTCGGCCGCGAACCTTTCCAGTATCTTCAACCCCAGCTCCGAGTGCGTAATCTGCCGTCCCTTGAAGAAGACGGTGACCTTCACCTTGTCGCCGTGCTCCAAAAACCTCTTCGCGTGGTTCAGCTTGAACCTGTAGTCGTGCTCCTCGGTCGCCGGGGTGGTCTTCACCTCCTTGAGCCGGACGCTCTTCTGCTTTTTCTTGGCGTCGTGGGCCTTCTTGCTCAGGCGGTACTTGTACTTGCCGTAGTCCATGATCTTGCAGACAGGCGGTTTGGCGTCCGGCGCCACCTCCACAAGATCCATATCCGCGTCCGCCGCATGTTCGCGCGCCTCCTCCAGGGAGACGAGACCCAGCTTCGTCCCGTCGGAGCCTATGAGCATTACTTCAGGCGCCCGGATATGGGCGTTTATCCTCAGAGCCTTAGCGATAACCTCTCACTCCCAGAGAAAAAAGGGAGCCGCGGCCCGCCGGGACGAGCGCTCCTCTATGGCGACTAATAATATATGTCCTCCCGTCTTCAATAATGTACCGTCTACATTCTTCAATAATGTACCGTCTACATGGTGGGCGCGGGTGGTTTCGAACCACCGGCCTCTTGCGTGTCAAGCAAGCGCTCTCCCCCTGAGCTACGCGCCCTTTCAGAACTAAAAATTCTCTCCGAAATGATCCATCAAGTCAAGCGTTTTCACAGCCTCTTGCGCCCCCATGCGAGAAAAAGCCGGACCCGGCGCGGGATCGCTCCCCCGGCCGCCTCCGGCCGGGCCCGCTCAGCCCTTCCCCTTTCGCCCCGCCGCTCCAGGGAGAACCCCGGCGGCGAAGTTCCGGCTGGCCGGGAGAGACGGCGCGACGCAAAAAAATGAATTTTTTTTCGGGGGCGGCTTGCTTTTCACCTCCGCCCGTACTATTTTGCGTCTGTTAGCGCTCTCGAGCGGGGAGCGCTAAAACGACGGACTCGAAGCCCGCGCGGCGCTGTCTTTATTTCGCGGCGGCCGCCGCGGGGGCGGTAATTTTATTCTCAAGACTCGAGGAGGGAACATTAGATGGGAGTTAACGTAAAACCGTTGCACGACAGGGTGCTTGTTCAGCCCATGGAGGCCAAGGAGACGGTCAAGGGCGGGATCATAATCCCCGACTCCGCAAAGGAAAAGCCCCAGGAGGGTACGGTCATCGCCGTCGGCGAAGGGAAGATAATGGAGGACGGCTCCAGGCGCCCCATGGCGGTGAAGAAGGGCGACAAGGTCATCTACTCCAAGTACGCCGGCTCCGAGATAAAGGTCGAGGACACGGAGTACCTGCTGATGAGGGAAGACGACATTCTCGGGATCGTGGAGTAGGGATTCGAGACCTGGAAACCTAAAAACTAAAAAGAGGTAGAGTAATGGCCAAGAAGATATCATTCGGTGAAGACGCCCGCCACAAGATCATGAGCGGGATTGACCAGCTAGCCAACGCAGTCAAGGTGACCCTCGGCCCCAAGGGCCGCAACGTGGTTATCGAGAAAAAATTCGGGTCGCCGACCATCACCAAGGACGGCGTTACCGTCGCCAAGGAGATAGAGCTGAAGGACCCGCAGGAGAACGTGGGCGCCCAGCTCGTGAACGAGGTCGCCAGCAAGACCTCCGACGTGGCCGGCGACGGTACCACGACGGCCACGGTGCTGGCCCAGGCCATCTTCCGGGAGGGGATGAAGAACATCGCCGCCGGCTCCAACCCGATGGACCTCAAACGGGGCATCGACCTGGCGGTGGACAAGGTGGTGGAAAAGCTCGGGAAGCTTTCCAAGGTGACCAAGGAGAAAAAGGAGATCGCCCAGGTCGGCGCCATCTCCGCCAACAGCGACGAGGCCATCGGCGAGCTGATCGCCGAGGCCATGGAGAAGGTCGGCAAGGACGGGGTCATCACCGTCGAGGAGGCCAAGTCCATGGAGACATCCCTCGAGATCGTCGAGGGGATGCAGTTCGACAGGGGCTACCTTTCCCCCTATTTCGTCACGAACCCGGACAGGATGGAGGCGCAGCTGGAGGATTGCTACATCCTGCTGCACGAAAAGAAGATATCCAACATGAAGGATCTTCTGCCCCTGCTCGAGAAGATCGCCAAGATGGGCAAGCCGTTGCTCATCATCTCCGAGGACGTCGAGGGCGAGGCCCTGGCGACGCTGGTGGTCAACAAGCTGCGCGGCACGTTGCAGGTCTGCGCCGTCAAGGCGCCCGGGTTCGGCGACAGGCGCAAGGAGATGCTCAAGGACATCGCCATCCTGACGGGCGGCGCCGTCGTCTCCGAGGAGCTTGGCGTGAAGCTGGAGAGCGTGGAGCTCGAGGACCTCGGCCAGGCCAAGCGCGTCACGGTGGACAAGGACAACACCACCATCGTCGAAGGCAAAGGCAAGGGCAAGGACATCGAGGGCCGCGTCAAGCAGATCCGCAACCAGGTCGAGGAGACGACCTCCGACTATGACCGCGAGAAGCTCCAGGAGCGCCTGGCCAAGCTCGTCGGCGGCGTGGCGGTGATAAACGTCGGCGCGGCCACGGAGACGGAGATGAAGGAGAAGAAGGCCCGCGTCGAGGACGCCCTGCACGCGACGAGGGCGGCCGTCGAGGAAGGCATCGTCCCCGGCGGCGGCGTGGCCCTGGTCCGGTGCATCTCCGCCCTGGCCAAGGGAGAGGGCGGCAACGCGGACCAGACCATCGGCATGGAGATCGTGCGCAAGGCCCTGACGGAGCCGTTGCGGCAGATCGCCAACAACGCCGGAATGGAGGGATCTGTCGTCGTCCAGCAGGTCCTCAAGGAGAAACAGAGCGTCGGCCTGAACGCGGCCACGGGAGACTTCGTCGACATGGTGGAGACGGGAATCATCGACCCCACCAAGGTCACGCGAACGGCGCTTCAGAACGCCGCGTCGATCGCGGGGCTGCTGCTCACCACGGAGGCGGTGGTCTGCGACATACCGGAGGAGAAACCCGCCGCGCCGGGCGGCGCGCCAGGCGGTATGCCGGGCGGCATGGAGGGCATGTACTAGGCCCCGCTCCTCCGTTTACCATACGACCCCGCGCCGTTCCAAAAAGCGGCGCGGGGTTTTTTTTGTCCGCGGGCTTTTCAGCAAAGCAAGCGTGAGGCTTCCCCGGCGCATAAACCGCCGCTTGCCTCCACCAGCGCCGGGAGATAGACTTTACGGTAAGCGAACGATAGAAAAGGAGAAGCGATTGAAGGGACTCCTGATAACCTTCGAGGGGGTTGAAGGCAGCGGCAAGAGCACGCAAATAAAACTTCTCGCCGAAAGGCTCCGCGCCGCGGGCCGTGACGTCGAGCTTGCCAGGGAGCCCGGCGGGACACCCGCGGGGGACGCGATCCGGGGAATCCTGCTGGACCCCCGGACCGACCGGCTCGACCCCGTGACGGAGCTTCTTCTCTTCTCCGCCGCCCGGCGGGAGCTGGCGAAAAACGTGATAGCGCCCGCGATCACGGCGGGGAAAATCGTCCTCGTCGACAGGTTCGCCGACTCCACCATGGCCTACCAGGGCTTCGCCCGCGGCCTGGACAGGGAGCTTATAAGCGTCATGACGAACATAGTCCTCGGAGGCGTCCGCCCGGACCTTACCATAGTCCTCGACATGCCCGCCGAGGAGGGGCTCGCCCGCGCCAACGGCAGGATCGACGCCGAAGGCAGCGAGGAGGCGAGGTTCGAAAAGGAATCGCTTGAGTTCCACCACCGCGTCCGCTCTGGCTACCTCGAGATCGCCGGGTCCGACCCCGGAAGGGTGAAAGTCGTCGAGGCGGCGGGCGAGGCGGAAAAGATAGGCGAAGAGGTTTTCAGGGTCGTCCGGGACATCCTGCCGGGGGGTGGCGAGGCGTGATGGGCGGGCAGGCCCCGGCGCTCGGCGGGATAATCGGCCAGCCGACGGCTCTCAGGATCCTGCGGGCGGGCCTGCCGCCTGGGGAGCCCGCCCACGCCTATCTTTTCATGGGCTCCGAGGGCGTGGGCAAATTCACGGCCGCGTTCGCATTCGCCCGCGCGCTGCTCTGCGAAAAACGCGGGGAGGACGCCTGCGGCGTGTGCGGAACGTGCGTCAAAACGGCCTCCGGCGCCCATCCCGACATCATCGTGGTCAGGCCCGAGATCCGCGAAAAGAAGGTGAAGGAGGAGATCGACATAGCCCGCGCGAGGGAAATCATCCGCGCCGCTGGCTACAGACCCTACGAGGCCCGGCGGAAGGTCCTCGTCATCGACGGGGCGGACAGGATGAACACCGCTGCCCAGAACGCCTTCCTGAAGACGCTGGAGGAGCCGCCCGGCGACACGGTGATAATACTCGCCGCCGTCAACACCGGCAAGCTCCTGCCGACGATAATCTCCCGCTGCCGCATGGTCAGGTTCAATCCTGTTCCATTCGGCGCGCTGGCGGCGTTCCTGGAGGAGCGGGGCGGGATGACAGATGAGGAGGCCCGCGCCGCCGCGGCGCTCTCCAGGGGCTCGCCGGGGCTTGCCCTGTCCGGCGCGCTGGACGAGGAGAAGGAGATCAGGGAGGAGGCGATCTCGATCCTTTTCGGGAAGGACGGAGGTCTCCGCCCGGAGGATATCCTGAAGCTGGCCGTTTTCATGGACAAGGGCGCGGACAGGAGCCGCGTGGACAGGCTGTTGCAGGTCATGACCGAGCTTGTCCGCGATCTGCTGACTATGCGAATACGGGGGAAATGTGATAATTTGATAAATGTTGATATCGCTTCGAGGATAGAGAAGGCGGCCTCGGGGATGTCTCGGCGAAGGCTGCTTCGCATATATTCCGTGACGCAGGAGATGATCTTCGCCAGGCAGTGGAACGTGAACCCCCTGCTAGTGACCGGCCTTCTGTGCCTCGAGTCTCAGGAATAACACCAGACAGACATGGACGACCTCAACGAGGAGCGCGGCGCCGCCCCTTCGGACAAAAGCCGGGGGGAGAGGCGGGAGCGTGACGCGAAAAAGACCGCGGCCGGCGCGGAAAGCGGCCGGTTCGGCGCTTCCGGGGCCATCTCAGACACGCCCCCACCCCGGCGCGAGCCCGGCGCCAAAAAACCTGAGGACTACGTTGTCAGCGTCATCGCGGGCTGCGGGGGCAGGCCGGAGGATTATTACTGGAACAACATAGAGCTTTCCGTGGGCGACCTTTGCGTGGTGGAAAACGGCAGGGACCTGTCTTTCGGAAAAGTCGCCGTGGCGAGGCTCCCCGCCTCCCTCACCATCCGCGGCGAAAGGCCCGGCAGGATCGCCCGCCGCGCCACCGGGGAGGATGAGAAAAGGGCCCGGCAGCTGGCCCGCAAGGAAAAGACCGCCATGGCCTATTGCCGCGAGAAGATCGTGGAGCTGGACGTGCCCATGAGCCTTTCCCGCGTGAACTATACCTTCGACGGGAAAAAGGCGGTCTTCTTCTTCACGGCGGAAGGGAGGGTGGATTTCCGCGAGCTGGTCAGGGAGCTGGCGAATTTCACGAGAGTCAAGGTCGAGATGCGGCAGATCGGCGTCCGCGACGAGGCCAGGATGATGGGCGGCTGCGGCCCCTGCGGCCACGAGCTTTGCTGCTCCACGTTTCTTCCCGATTTCGCTCCGGTCTCCATCCGCATGGCCAAGGACCAGAACCTTTCCCTGAACCCGAGCAAGATATCGGGCGTATGCGGGCGGCTCATGTGCTGCCTGGCCTATGAACACGCCCACTACAAGGAGCTCACCCGCCGCGCGCCGCGCCTCGGCAAGGGGTGTCTCACGACCGACGGGAGGACGGGCAGGGTCCTCCAGTTGAACCTGCTCCGGGAGAGGGTGACGGTCATGTTCGAGGATGAGTCCAAGAAGGAATACGACCTGTCCGAGGTCGTCCCCCGACGCCCCGGCCAGCAGGTAAGCCCTCCACCGCCGAAAACGAAGGATTCGAAAGAGGCGCAGGCCCCGGCGGAGGAAGACGCGGCCGCCGCCGAAAAACCGCCAGCCCCTCCGGCGCGCGGCGAAGCGAAAAGCGAGAGCGCGGCCCCCGCCAGACCGTCCAAACGACGCAGGAGGAAAAGAAAAAAAAGCGCGCCTGGAAAGGGCGCCGCGGACGCCCCGGCAGACGCCGAAAGCGCCGGGCAGACCGGCCCGGAGGCCCAGGCCCCCGGGAGAACCTCGCGGAAAAGCAGAAGGCGGGGCGCGAGGAAAAGGAGGAAGGGCGGAGAGCCCGGCGGCGAGTCATGACTGGATCGCGCGCCATGCTCACGGTTTTCACCGCCGCTTTACTGTGGGCGGTTTTCGCTGCCCCGGCCCTGGCGGAAAACATCTACGTGGAAAGCGAAACGGCCAGGCTCCGCGCCGGGCCTGGCACGGACTACCCGATACTGTGGAAGGCTCCCCGCTACTACCCGCTGGAGTATCTTTGCAAGTACCAGGCCTGGTACGTGGCGCGCGACCATGAGGGGGATGTCGGCTGGGTGCACGAGCAGGTCATCGGGAAAGGCAGGGCGGCCATCGTCATCAACGAGAAGGCCAACATAAGAAAGGGGCCGGGCACGAACAATCCGATAGTCTTCGTGGTGGAAAAAGGCTACCTGTTCAAGGTGCTCGACGAGAAGGGGGCCTGGTACAAGGTGCTGGACACCGAGGGGGACGAGGGCTGGGTTTATGGGAGCCTGGTCTGGGTCTCCAGGTAACGTTTTTTCGAGGAAACACAAGAGGGGGTATTGGAGGTGACTGGACGAACGAGGCATTTGATGAGAATCGCTTGCGCGCTCTTTGTGGTCATTTTCACCGGCTCCGGGGCCTGGGGACAGGCATGGGCGCAGGCCAAGTGGAACTTCGATGGAGGCCGGCGGAAGGCGGAGGGGGCGTCGCGCGAATCGGCCCAGGCGCGTGACGACTACCAGACCTATTGCGCCCAGTGCCACGGCCAGCAAGGCGACGGCAATTCACAGCTGGGCAGGCTGCTCGACCCTCCGCCCGCCAACCACACCGACCCGGAGAGGATGAGCAAGGCCTCCGACGAGCGGATATTCAAGACCATCAGCGAGGGGGGCGACGCCGTGGGGCTCTCGGAGGGCATGCCGGCGCACAAGACCACGTTGAACGAGGAGAGGATCAGGGGGCTGGTCAAATATATCCGCCAGCTCTGCGGATGTGAATACAGGGAATGAAGGCCGCTTCTTCCGCCGCGGCCTGATACGCGTCAGCGGGCGGCTTTTCGCCGTATCGGTCTTAAAGCTCCGCGGATTTCAACGCCTTGGGAGTTTGTTCGCCGGACGGCGCCTCCGGCGTCTCTTTTGCGTGTTCCTGTCTTGAGTCGCCGACGATTTCGGCCAGCGCCTCCACCACGCCCATGAGCTTGCCAGCCTGGGCGCTCAGCTTCTCCGCGGCGGAGGAGGAGTCCTCGGCGTTTCTCGCGTTTATCTGCGTCACCTTGTCCATTTCGGCCACGCCGTGGTTCACCTGCTCCACCCCGGTCGCCTGTTCCTTGGAGGCCGCCGCGATCTCGGAGATCAGGCCGTTGGCCTTCTTGACGCTGTCCACGAGCTCCTCCAGCGTGTGCCCGGCCGTGTCGGCCATTCCCGCCCCCTCGTTGGCCTTGGCGGCGACGTCCTGGACCTCCTGAATTATCAGCCCCAGGGTCTTCGCGGCCTTTTCCGCCATCCCGCTGCTGCCCTCCGCCTTCTCCCTGGCGCTTTCGATGAGGGCCGTCGTGTCCCTGGCCGCCTTGGCCGAGCGCTGGGCCAGGCTCCGCACCTCCTCGGCCACAACCGCAAAACCCTTGCCGTGCTTTCCGGCCCGGGCCGCCTCCACCGCCGCGTTCAGCGCCAGGAGATTCGTCTGGAACGCTATCTCCTCGATCACCTTGATGATCTTGCCGATCTCGTCCGAGGCCGTGTTCATCTGCTTCATGGCGGTCATCATCTCGCTCATGGTCTTCTCGCCCCCTTCCGCGTCGGAGCGGGCGCGCAGGGCCAGGGAGTCTATCTCTTTCATCGCCTCTATCAGCGTTCCTATGTTCTCCCTGCCGGTCTCCGCCTTGTCGCTGGCCTCGGCGGATATGGCGCTGGCCTTGCCGGCGTTGTCGGCGTTGCCCTTGGTCATGGACGATATCTCGTCCAGCGAGGCGGAGCTTTCCTCCAGCGCGGCGGCCTGCTCCGTGGCCCCCTCGGCCAGGGACTGGCTGAAGCCGACAAGCTGGTCGGACGCGGCGGACATCCTCACAGCCTCGTTGCCGAGGTCGCGCATGATGCCGTTCAGCGGAGCCACCACCGATCTGTTGAAATAGACCGCCGAGGCGGCGATCATCGCCACGATGAACACCCCGAGGCTTGTCACCGTCCAGAAAAGCCTGCTCTGCCTGCCGTCGGCTATGGACTGGTATATTCCGACGAGGTCGTCGCTTGCTTTCCTGAGCTGGTCGGATTTTCCCATCAGGTCCCGGCGGGCCATGAACATGCCGGCCCCGGCGGAGGCCTCCATAAGGCTCTTGAACTCCTCGTCGAACTCTCCCAGCGCCTTCTCCACCTCCAGGGCCTTGGCCTGGAAGCCCTCATCGTCAACGGCGTTGATCGCCTGGTACTTCGACATCGCAAGGTCCAGGGGATACTCGCCTCCGCTCCTAACGGCCGACAGGGTCTGGGCGAACATCTGGCGCAATCCGTCGTATTTGCCGTCGTCGGGGTTCAGCTCGGCGCGCCCCACGGCCGGGTCGATGGAGAACAGCAGCTTGTATTTACGGACTCCCAGCAGGTCGCCCTTCTCGTATTCGGCGTCGGCCAGGGCGTAATGGCAGGCGATACAACCGTCCGCCGTGGCGATGTCGCCTGTGTAGAAATAGAGGTAAAGGACGCCGTTTTCCCCCTCGGCGGCCTCGCTGTAGATGTCATACGGATTTTTCTTCAGCGCCTCACCCGCCCGCTTGTCCATTTCGGAGACAAGCTTCTTCTCCGGGTTTATCGGGTTCTCGGAGAGAATGTCCACGGAAAGATCCTCTCCCTGAAACCTCTCGTTCACCATTCTGGCGAAGGTGGCGGGGAAGGGGATGGCGGGATGCTTCTCCTCCCCCGGGTTCCTGGAGATCAAAAGATCCGCCTCGTCCGCGGCGGAGATTATTGTCTCCGTATAGGCGGTGCGCATACTGGTTATGTACCGGTCAAAGACCAGGACCTGGTTCTCGAGCGTCTTATACTCACCCCGCGAGGCGATCCCCAGCGCCGTCTTGGCCATGGCCTGGGAGAGCATCCTCTGCCTTCCAAGGGCGTTTATTATCTTGCCGTCATTTTTACCGAGATTTATGGAGTAGACAACGACCAAATTGGAGCAGATCGTGACGAAGGCTATCAAACCCATCAGGGCGAATGCCTTTAACTTCATTGAAGTTTTCTTCATTCTCTAATAAACGCCCCTGCAGAGTACCTCAAGAATCAGTCTGCAACATTATAAATCATGCGCGAGAATTCTTCATCAACAATTATTGAACAGTGTATTAGAAGGCCATAACGAGACGCTGTCCGGATATCTCACATAATGGGGTCATGGTAAGGCCGGAAAGATTACCCGGAATCCACGCCGCGGAGGTGGAGCAGGTTTCGCCGGGCAACCGGCCGCGTCAGGCGGGGAGCGCTTTCGGGCTCTCCTCGCCGTATCCGCCGGTCTCGCTTTCCCGTCCTCTTCCGCGGCGGACGCCGCGTCCCCTCTCCTCGTCCTCCGCGCCGGTGACAAGCCCCAGCAGGTCCGTGACCATCTCCTTGAGCTTGTCCGCCTGTCCCGAAAGCTCTTCGGCGGCGGCGGCGGACTCCTCGGCGTTGGCGGCGTTCTGCTGGGTCACCTTGTCCATCTGGGACACGGCGGTGTTCACCTGGTCCACGCCGCGCGCCTGCTCGTTCGACGCGGCGGCGATCTCCCCCACGAGATCCGTCACCTTCTTCACGCTGTCCACGATCCCGCCAAGGGCCGTCCCCGCCCGGTCGGCTATCTCGCCCCCGTCAGCCGCTTTCTTTACCGCGTCCTCGATCAGCGAGGCCGTGTCCTTCGCCGCCGCCCCGGCGCGCTGGGCA
>JBPRGF010000028.1:0-1279 GCA_051418015.1 Candidatus Nitrospinota bacterium M3_3B_026
CGGCGTGGAGCTTCCCGACACGAACACCTATGACTTCAACGCGCCGACGGCGACTGACGGGTCCTTGAAATTCTTTGACCTGGACGCAGACGGCAGGGCCGACTCCAACGAGGTGCGGTTCTACGACAGCGGCGGCGGCGATGGCTACGAGGTCGAATGCGCCTCCTGCCACGATCCGCACGGCGTCGACGGCGGCGGTGGCGCGCTGATTCCTTCCTTCCTTCGGGTGAACAACAACAACGCCTCGTCGCTCTGCCTCACCTGCCACGACAAGTAAAATTCCCAAATCCGGGAAAAAGAGGGGCAAGCTTTCTCATAAACGGGACTGTTGTCTCTCTCTGTAACATGACAGTGTACGGTCAAGTTACATGAACTCCTTGATATATCAAGCATTAAATGCCGCCTCATGGCATACAGCTTTACTCTCGCTGGACGGCCAGCAAATTGCATGATAATTTCATGAGCGCCTTCCCATAATTGTTTTTCAATTGTTTTTCGCGACGGCATCCGGGTTTAAAGAGGGGATATGCGACGGACGACTGTTCTGCTGTTTTTGGCCCTCGCCGCTTTTTGCATGGCCGCTCCCGCCGCCCTCGCCGACGGATGGGCGCCGGGAACGAAGGCGAGCAACACGGGCAGCATCGTCAACACCCGCCACAACATGACGGTGAGCTACAACCCGGGGATGGATCCGGAATCCCCTTTCATTCCGCACAACTTCTACGGCGAGGTGTGTGTTTATTGCCACACGCCCCACGGCGCCAACAGCACGATCGACGCGCCGCTCTGGAACCGCACGAACCCGGGCAACTCATACAACCTATATAATATACCGCTCACCTCGGGCCAGTCTCCCACCCAGCCGGGGATCAATTCGCTTACATGCCTCTCCTGCCACGACGGAACGGTGGCGATAGACTCGATCATAAACATGCCCGGCTCCGGCAGGTATAACGCGGCGAAGGAGACGACGTTCGATGGCTGGGACGACGCATGGCTGAGCACGTGGCCGGGGTCGAGCGGCGGCCACGGCGGGCTGTGGACAGATTATGCCGGTTGCAACACTTGCCATGGGTCGGGATTTGGCGACTTCGCCTTTACTGTTTTCGCCATAGGCACAGATCTTCGCGATGACCACCCTGTCGGCGTGGAGCTTCCCGACACGAACACCTATGACTTCAACGCGCCGACGGCGACTGACGGGTCCTTGAAATTCTTTGACCTGGACGCAGACGGCAGGGCCGACTCCAACGAGGTGCGGTTCTACGACAGCGGCGGC
>JBPRGF010000029.1:0-209690 GCA_051418015.1 Candidatus Nitrospinota bacterium M3_3B_026
CCCTTCGATGCCGGTTTACCGGCGTCGGAAAACGCCATTGGCGCTCCCCCCGCCGGAGACCGTGGTTGAACACGATCCCCGGCGGTACCGGGGAGTTTTAGCTGGCCGTCAGAACGCGGCGGCCGGTTTCGGCTCGGACGCGTCGTAGACGGCGTTTGCGAACACGCAGTTGTCGCCGAAAGAGAAGTAGACTTTCACCTTCTTTCCCTTGGCGAGATCGGTCTCGATCCGCGTGGAGCCAGTGACCTTGTACCACTGGTCTCTTATGCGGAAACCTTCGCCGTCCTGCCTCACCGCGGCGATAAAACCGGTGGTGACGTTGCGCTGTCCGTGCGCGGACGGCTTCTCGGTCGGGGTCGGGGCCTCGTCGTCAGGCTCGTTGGAGCTTTCGGACTCGACCTCGGCTGTTGGCTCCTCGCCGTGTTCCTCCTCGGGGCGGGACAGCAACTCGCTGACCATTTTCCCCAGGGCCTCCCACAGCTCCGACTCCGTGATGGTGACGGTTTTTTCCTTTTCCATGATGATCCTCCTTTTCGGATAGGCGCGCGAAGCCCCCTTCGCAAAGGAGGTGGATTCCTCCCACGGGAGCCGCGCAAGTTAGAAATTGCGGCCCCCCAATGGGCCATGTATGGAATTTACGCGGACGAAGCCCGCGTCACTGCCGCTATGGAATACGGCTGATTACTTTAAGGTTGGGTTCCCCGTGAGCACGCTAGAGCATAAAAACGCGAGCGCGCAATACGGGTGTTGATTGAGGTCGCCCCGATAGTAATCGGGACTCTTTCTGACCCGCCGGTCAGCCTGTGACACACGGGGCTAAAACCCGTTGCCTTAGTCTTCGGATCAAACCCGAAGAGCGCTCATAAAGAGCAGAAATAATAGTTAAATTATAACAGAATTAGTGAAATAAACAAAATTGAAAGTCAATAGTTTACCCTTCTTCCATCCTCCCTTCCAAAAGGTTCACCAAACGCTTTGTGCACGCAAACATTTCATCATAGGTGACAATTTCAATATCTGGCAGTTGCCGCCTAAATAACTCAAACGACTGCCTCTTAGATAAATCCGTAAGTTGATTCTTTGCGTGGCCAATTACAATAAGGCACTTTGGGTCAAATGCTTCTACATTTCCTGACTCATCTCGTAGTAGCGTTGCCCGTTCTTGGCTTAGGGAATCACGATAACTCAGTATTTGAACGACGGATCCAGTCAACTCTTGGGAAACATTGTATACTCCGCTTCGATATTGATGCCCGAGAAGCGGTGTCTTAGGCGTCTTTATTTCAACGAGCCCAACAGATTTAGTCACTTGATTTTTTACAAGAAAGTCGACTACTTTTCCACCTCTATTACTAACCGATTTTCCGCCCACGTATGCTTTGCTTTTAATAATTACAACCGGAAGGAAGAAGACTTGCTCCAAGACAAAGGACTGCTCTTGCAAAAGCCGTTGCCAAAATTCCTCGTCAGAATTGTTTCGATTATCTGACCATGTTTTTAAGGCTCGCTTCAAAATTGAAATGCCGAGAGCTGCATTTAATTTCAAAAGGCTGTCCGGCTCAAGCACTTCAAGCCGGTCAAACATCAATGAAAAATTATCAGCTTCGCTGGCCCAACGAATTAAGCGAGCCAGAGCCTCTGCGCCAAGGGATTGAGTTCCTTTGACTACGGCAGTGAGTTCCTCGTCTGTCATCTCCGCTACCGCTTGCACCGTTCGGCTAGCCTTTACAAATCGAGCCTCTCCCCGTGGTATACCTTCTTTTCGATAGATTTCATAAAGAGCGCCTAATTCTGAATACAGGTTCAGGAGTTCTGAGGATTTAAGTTCTAGCTGAACCCCTTCTCCCTTTTTTAACGTTGAAAGAGGTATAGACTCCGTATCTTCCCACTTTCCAATTGCACCCTTTCGTTGAAATATGAAAGTACCTTTAACCGAGGCCTCATTATTTTGTTCGTTATCCACTAAGATCGGTCGGAACACAAGGCGTGTGGTAGATGTTTCACGAAGGACAATATCATCAGTGGTAGCTGATCGCTTAGAAGTGGATTTGACTATTCTAGTATCCATAGAGGCATCGATATATTCGTTTTAATCAAAATATATTGGCATAGGCGTTTATATCATTGTAACCTTTGGGTATGGAAAGGTGAAAGAATTATGGACACTTTGGTAATCCTGTTCGTTGCGCTGGTTATTGTAGTCATTGCCATAGGCGCGATCAGAGGAAAAGCTGCGAAGCCGGAACACTTTGTGAAAGATGACAATATCTCTGGACTCCATTATGGTGGCCCGTATATGACCCCTCCCGGCGCGGATTTTAAAGAGAATGGCAATTAATCCATTCCGTTCGTAAGGTTGTCCAAGCTTGTCTTATCGTTTTGATCTACACGGGGAAGGCCGTCTGGGAGCATGTCTTTGATAATTTCTTTCGGTCCATATTTATCGGTTTCGGCCCTTTTATAGACTTCCTCGATGTACATCCCAGTTGCGTCAGCCATGGCCTGACCGGTTTCCATTCGGTTGAGCTTCTGAGAATATGACTCTTTATACGAACTAATGATCCTGTCGTGGATATCCACTATTCGAGAGTCGACGCTTTCCCTTGATAGAGTTTCCGCAGATGTGCTAGCTCCAGCGCTCGCTATCCAAGCGTCTCCGCCGACGCCGAGAGATGCGCTCGCTTTGTCGGCATCAATCCCCTCCAATCTACTTACCATCCCGGTGACGATCTGGGCGGAGAGGGCCCACATGAGGGTGTCGCGCTGCTGGCCGGTGAGACCGGGATCGGTGACGGCGTCGTAGAGGCGCGGGTCGCGGTTAAGGGCGGCCTGGATGGCGGTCTGGCTGTCGTACTTCGCGCCCCAGCTTGCGAGGTACTCGTCGACGGCGAAACGCTGGACCTTGTAGCCCTCTTGAACGGTGGTGGTCTGGTCGGTGACGTGCTTGTCGATATCCTGCCAGACGCGCTCGTGCCCTTCCAGCCTCTGCTCCAGCCATCGCTTCTGCGCGAGATCGTAATGCAGGACGGATGCGCCATGCTCGGCTTTGGCTGTCGCCCAGCCATCGGCGTCGCCGGCCAGGGATAGCTGAACCCGCTCGCCAGCGCCGAGCCAGCCTGCCAACTCGCTCATGTAGCTTGCGAACCTGTGATGCCCCTCCCCATGCGCCCAATCGGCTATGCCACCGAGTTGTTCTTTCGTCGCATATCCAGTGAACGCCCGGGCGACCTCGACGCCTTCCTGATTGAACGCGCTCACGGCCCTGCCTTCCAGCGACACGTCCCCGAAAGTGGCCTGATCCACGCGGCTGACGTTGGAGAATCCCATGCTCCTTGCCGCGTCTTTTATTTCGCCCCATGATCTGCCGCCGCCTACTATGGATAGAAGCTGCGCGCCGGTGACGCCTCTTGCCGATTCGGCCATGGCCATGGACTCGGCGTCCTGCGTTGTTAACACATGAGCCCTTGTCCTCTTACCCGCGCCCGTCAGAGAGCCGGACTTGTACGCCTCTTCAGATTTCATCTGCTCGGCGGCGCCGACCTTCTCCATCGCCCCTTTCGCCGTAGCGTCGGATGTCCTGTCAGCGGCGGACTCGATAGCGCCCATGTCATCCAGCCCCGCGCCGGATAGCGCTTCAACCGTCTGTCCGGCGGTCTCCATCTTCTGCGTCGGGCCGAAGTAGGACATGCCGGCGCGGTTCGTCCAGTTGTATCTCTCGGCGAACCTTATGTACGCCGCGCTCTCGGATGCGGAGAGCAAAGCGCGGGAGGCTCCCTCCGGCGTGGCGGCTGTCTGCCCAGCCATCGATCCGGCCGATTTCGGGATGGCGGTCAACTGGCCCGCGAACATGGCCATGGCGTGGCCGCCGAACCGGATGATCATCATCGTCATCACCGTGGCCAGCATCGCGCCGGTCCAGCGGATCGCCCCGAACGCGGCCAGCGTCCGCATCGACGCCGTCTCGAACATCATGATCGCGTGCAGGCCGAGCTGGTTCTGGCGCACCTCCTCGAACGTGTTGTAGCCGTAGCTCATGGCGAACTGGTGGACGATGGCATCGGTTACGCCCCAGGCGGTGATCCAGACGAAGAAGCCGACCAGCATCCCGGCCACGCGCGGGAAAAGCGGCGTGGGGAGGAAGAGGATCAAAAACGGTGTGAGGCCCACGGCGATGGCGAGCGTCACGGCGCGGATGACGGGTACCCAATCGTTGGCGGCGACACCGGCGGAGATCATGGAGACGCCGGCGTTGCGGTCGGCGAGCGCGCGGATGGCCGCGTCCGGGCTGTACTTTCGCACGGTAGTGTCTATGGCCTGAGCTATCGCCGCCTGGCGGAACACGGTCTCGGCGGTGTATGCGCCGGTGGTGTTTTCCATCCAGTTGACGGCGTCGGCCAGCGTCGCTTTGCATTGTGTCAGCTGAGCGGGGATCGTGGGGTCGAACCCGGCCGAGGCGCACTGGGCTTTGGTGATGCTGTCGTAGTTGCTGGAGGCGGTGAGATCGCTTCGCAGTCTTGCCCACGCATGGTTGCAGGTGAGCTCGATCCCGCCGGGGTTGGAGTCGTCATAGTAGACGGTGTAGATGGGGTTGTAGTCCGCCTGGCCGAGGATGCTCAAAAAGTCCGTGTTCGCTGCGACGTCGTTGGGACTGATGTTCAGCGCCGGTTGCGGATTGTTGACTCCGAAGAAGAGGCAGTCGTCCACGTACTTTTTTAGCGACTGGTGGATATGAAGGTCGTCGAACGTCACGCCGCGGCGGCCGATGCCGAGGAGCATGTCGAACCCAACGCCGCCCGCCTGACGGTCGTAACCGGCCTCCGGTGGCAGTATCCCGGCGGTTGAGATAATGTCCACGAGCCCGCGCTCGATCTTGTTGAGGAGGCCTAGGATGATGATCATTCCGTCGGGGACGCCGGACACCGCCTCGTACCGGTTCTTCACGGGATCGTAGACGTGGATGGTCCCCTTTGGGACGACGAAGGCGAGGTAGAGCATCACACCCACGAGAAGCGGGAGAGCCCAAGCGGAGAGGACGCCAACTCTCAGGCCCACACCAGCGCGCAGGAGCGCTCCTATCATCCCGAACAGCATGCCCAGGACGACGACGGAAACGAAAAGCCCCTGGTAACGCACGTCGGAAAAGATCAGCGCGACGTTCCGGAACGCGCCGTATGCCGCCTCAAATCCGTTGTAGACGTGGAACTCGTCCTCCCAGGCAAGGGCTGGATGGGCAGAGGTGATTATTGTGATGAGCGTAACCCAAAAAATTCTCACAGCCCGTCCTTCTTTATCGTCTCGGCCGTTTCATCGCCGGATTTCTGAGTTGTCTCATCAAGTCTCTTCACGACGGTGAAATACGCTCCCAGCTCACCAGCCGTTCTCTGGTAGTCCTGACCGATAGCCATCGCCTGCTCGGCTAGCCTGCGTCTCATCTTCTCCATGGCAGTTTTCGTGGATGCGATCAGGTTCTCGATCATGCAGTTCGGGCTGATGTAGCCGCCCTGCCGGTCGATGACGCTCTCCACAAGGCGGATGTTGCTTCCGACAAGTTCATACAGGTCGGACAGCATCCCGAAAGCGTAACCTCTCGCCGCGATGTCCGCGAACATGACGACGACCATCTCCTCCTGGTTTGTCTTCACCGCCGACTTGAGCGTGGAGTAGATGGGAAGCGGGAACGAGTCTATGAAGCTCTGCTGAGCGGCAGTAAGCGGCGTGTCGTTCCTGATACTGCCCGCGATTTTCTCCAGCGTCTGCTGAGCCCACTGGGCAAGCTCCCTGTTCGCGTCGTTTACCTGGTAGCAATCGCCGCCGTTCGACGGCCGTGCGTAGATGGAGCCCTTAAGGAAGCCTTCGGTGCCCATGGTCTTGTTCCGCGGGCATGGCGGGATTTCCTTTGGTATGAAGGAGACGGCACCGTTCCCCTGATTGCGGGACTCGATTATCACATCGCCAACGAGGCCTCGGGCGAGGTCCATATAGCTGTCCGGATAGCCCCTCATCTCGCCGGCGACCTGCAGAACGCTTTTACCGGAATAGCCATCGAAAATAGAGCGCAGCTCACCCGGGCAGCCGGTGATTTTGTCCGCGTCGTTGGTGAGCGGCTTGTCGTTGTTCCCCTGCCAGCCTTCCTTGATCTCGTGCCAGGAGTCCTCGACGCCTTGCGTCATCGCCTCCCAGCTGTCCACTGCTGCGCGGTACTTGGGGTCGTCCTCCTTGCTGAACGTCTTGGCGACGAGCACCTGCGAGGCCTGGCAATCGTTGATCTGAATCTGGTTGAGCATGTCTGATATCGACTCCAGGCTTTTCATCGCCTTGGCGCACTGGGGGCAGAGGGTGTCCAGCGCAATGTCGAAGGCGTAAGACGCGACCGCCGGGCCGATGATCCGCTCGAACTTGTTCATCAGGTAATCGGGGTCTTTGAGGAGCGAGAACGCGCCGAGGTTGACGTCGATCCCGCCGCAGCCGTACTTGACTCTCGGCGGCTCGGCGCTGAACAGGTAGTCGTTCCCCTGATACCAACGGGCTGAGAATCCGCCTGCGGTGTAATATCCTCGCTGCTGTCCCTTGAAGTATCCAGGCGAGGTTTCCGTCTTCTGGTCGATCCAGTCATCCACCCACCCGGCGTGGGCTGGCGTAGAGAGCGTGGCTATAAACATGAAAATCGCGACACTCGCGAGTCTTGCATTTCGTGTGATCATTCTCTGGCCTCCACTCCTGTGGCCGCCGGATCGAAATAGCCCTTGCGCTGGAATTCGTAGAGGGAGTATTGCTCCGGCGTGATATCGCCCCGGAGAAGACGCATTCCTCGATAAAGCTCCGTCTCAATCTCGGACAGGGACGCTACGCCTACGGAGACCGGCAGGTGGTCGTCGCTCATTCTATATATAAGAAGTAGCGTGGGAGTCGTCTGGATGTCGAATCGTGAAGCGATCACCGCCTCCCGATCCACATCGACCGGCTTTATTATCCAGCCGTATTTCTCCGCGAACTGGCCGAGGATACCGTCTTGCGCCGCGCAGAATGAACAATCCGGCGAGTGGAAGTAAAGAAGCGCGAAGTCATCCCTTGCGCTGAGGATCGTTGACCCGATCTCCTCACGCCTGATTCGCAGCATGGCCTTTCGCCCTGGCGCGGAGACAGGCAAATCCCTTGCGCCCTCATATTGCGGATTGTTTTTCGCCACGACCATCGCAACGTTGGCGAACGCCGCCGCCTTGCGCCTGGCTATGTCCTGAAGATGGAAGTATCGCTTTACGTTATCAATCGTGGGAGCGCGCACGGCTTCTTTTTTCGCATTGGCCAATAGCTCCTGAAACTTATCAGGATCCATTCGCCACAGATCGGCGCTCGGAATAACTTCAGGTTGTGGAGTGGGCGTGTTTGTCTTTTCCTCCTGCTTTGGCTTAGCCCAGTCGTACCAGAACCAGCCGCATTGAGCGCACCGATTCTCTGCGTCGGCCAACGATGCGGTTAATAGCGCCAACGCCACAATGCTATAAAATCGGATATACGATCGCTTTGACATCATCCACCTTCACGAATCCCAGGTAACGCGAATCGAAGCTGTCCTTTCCGTCACCCATAAGGAACAAGTTCCCGGCTGGTACTTTGCCGTTGAACACAAAGTTTTTAAGCGGTTCACCTTTCAGTGAGCGCGTCCTCGCCTCGCCAAGATAAGCCCCATCGCAGAAATAGCGCCTCCCTTCAACGCGCAGTTCTTCACCGGGAACACAGGCCACCCGCTTTGCCATGTCGAAAGGGTTTCCATCGTTGATGTATCGCGATTTCGCACGGGCGATTACGTAGTCGCCTTTACGTGGGACATCGCCAGAGCCGATGGCTCTCTTGTAAAAGACACGGTGATCAAGCGACGGTGATGTTGTGACTATTACCCTGCCCGGAATGAAAGTCCCGGTGTAGGCGGCGGTAGCGACAATAAACACCCCTATCAGCTTACCGCTTGCCATCGAAGAACCCTTCCTTCAACCGAGCGATCATCCTGGCCAGCGATTTGCTTCCGCTCTCCTTTTGAATGCGCCTTAACAAATACTCTAGAGAAGCATCACCATAGACAGCGTAAGCTCCTCTCACATTAGCCGCTTTAATTATTCCCTCACTCATTTGTGGATGATTGGTCGTCACACTCGTGGCATATACAATGGCTGGAACTCTCTCGACGCTATACCTGCGAAACAGTTTTGGGTCGATCTGCACCCCTGTTTTGAACAACTCGCATGGCCCGGCGGCTGGATCACAATTTTCGTCCTTGAACAATACCTCCTTCATGAATTCCAGCGTCGGCCCGACTTTCGCCATTCCGCCGACGAACCCGCGCATCACGACAGCGATGTTCGGGTCATCGACTCCATCCAGATCGGCTAGGTAGCGCCGGAGGGTAGCTTTCGGGATCGAGGACGAAATGAAGACATACAGCCGCTCTGATGATGAGAGAAACTGCCCGCCATTATCACTCTGGCCGGTTTGCTCGGCTTCATCGCCGAGCATCTTGCTTTTGAGCCGTTCCCGGATTGTTTCAACTCGATCCCGAAACTCATCGGAATGGAAAACTCCCGAAGCTCGTTTAGCGGCTTGCTCGACGGCTTCGTTCGAGGCCGATACGGCTTCTTGAGAGGTCATCACCACAACCGCCAACGCGATTACGATGGTCAAAATGTCAGAACGCACAGCAGGTCCTTTTCCTGAAGGTCACCCATAGAAAGTTGTTCCCGGAGTATGGCGGATTTTTCATCGCGCCCCAGATAAGGGAGCTTCGGCCGATCGGGTGGCACATGGAATCGCGGACGGGCTTGGCCACGTGAAACCTGTAGTTCCACTTCACCCAGTTCGGCGTGTAGACGCAGCCACACATGTAAACGCCGCAGTCCATGACCATCCCGAGTCTAGACAGAAGGAAGTTGACCCGGGCGGCAAGGCCCACGTTGGCCTGGGTGTCGCTCTCTTCGGTGATGTGCCCGGTCAGCGGAAACGCGCTGCCCCACGATCCCATGCACCAGTAGAGTTCATTGAGCGGAAGCCAGGTGTTCGCCGCGGCGCCATCGGCCGCGCAAGCGGTCTGAGAAGCGTAGTTGGCGAACAGCTTCGCGTCGGGGTTTTCTATGGCCGCCAGGGCGTCGTTGCTCCAGGCGAAGTTGTACTCCGACATGAACATGACGTCGAACCCGCCCTGCGTCGTACAGGCAAGATCGGTAAGTAATCCCATCACAGCCCATATCGGGAACTTTATGTAGTGCGCGTGGGCAAAGGTGTAGACGTCCGTCTGGCCGCCCTGCGAGTGATCGCTGCCCGCGCCGGAGCCAAAACCCCGCGTGTAACCCGCCGATGACGCCCATGAGCCTGCCATGCTCTCGCCCAATGTCGGCGAGCAGAACGGCTCCTTGACCGTTTCCACCAGCGCGCGTGGCTCCCAGAAGGCGATGGGGATGCCGTATCTGTAATGGATAGGCGGTGGGGCCGGGCATACGCACCAGGAAGTGTTTGCGCTGTCCGGCGGGTCAGGCGAGCCCGACGTGTTCGGGTAGGTGGTAACGCCCCCGATCTTTATCGGGAACATACAGTCCCAGCAGACGTCAGTCGCAGGGTTGAACGGCGTCCCGGCGCAGATCGCCCACGCCTGCCCGGTGATCGCCAGCAGGAAGGCAAGGCTAATCAGCGGAATTTTTAACTTCGACATCGATTTCTCTCACTTTGAATGATCGCTCGTCCTGCTCCACGATCGATGGGACGGCCCGCAAACCGAGTCTTTTGGCAAGCCGCTCCGTCAAGTAGTAGACGGGTTTTTTGAGCCGCGTGGTCAATTCCTCTATATGCCCGCCGGTTACGAGAACAATCGTTCTCATGTCCTCTGCGTGCTTCGACTTCATGAGCCACTCCACCTGCTCTTTATCCGAAGCGTTCAAAACGACCAGAACATTGGAGAGACTTATGTAATCGAGCGGGTTGTATGAAAAGCCGGCCGGGTAGACCACTCCTTCAGCCGCCGGGACGTCATAGTCAAGGATGTAGGCAGGGTTTACGATGAACTCCCTGTTGCGCTCGGCCTTCGGCAATGACGCGATATCCGGAGGCCTAAAGTTTTGTATGTTTTTGCGCAGTCTGTTTCTGAAAACCTTTTGCCAGTCAACGCGGTCGGCCTTCTTTTTGATCTCCTCCAGCGCGTCCGGCTCGACTATCTGGTACGTCGCGCCGAAAGTTCCAAGTATTTCCCTGTTTTGTCCTGCCTCGGACATAATCGATACCATGAGAATCAGCGGGATAAACGTGATCATGGCGCGCATAAGCCATATTTGATATAATTGGCACATAGTGAAATATTTTCCATGAATATGAGATATGCCATATGAAAGAGACCACGGTTAAACTCGGTGACGCTGGGCGCCTGGTTATCCCGGCCAAGTACAGGAAGGAGTTGGGCGTTTCTGAAGGGGATCGGCTCGTCATCCGAATGATGGAAGGCCGACTCGAGATAATGACGCCTCAGCAGGCGGTGGAGATGGCCCGCGAGATAATCCGAAAATATATTCCGAAAGGGCGCAAGCTGTCCGAAGAGCTTATCAAAGAGCGCAGGAGGGAGGCCGCCCGTGAGTGAATGCGTACTGGACGCCTCCGCCTTGCTGGCCCTGTTAAATGGTGAAGCCGGGTCGGATAAGGTGGAGGAAATGATCCCTGACGCGACTGCGAGCACAGTAAATATCTCCGAGGTTGTTGCCAAGCTCATGGATAATGGCGCGCCGGAGGATGCGGCCCGTGAGGCCCTGTTAACGCTTGGTCTCGAAATAGTCGATTTCAACGAGGAGATGGCTTTCGAGGCTGGAAAGCTCAGGCCGGTTACGCGGAAACTGGGCCTATCCTTGGGTGACCGGGCATGTCTCGCCACGGCGAAAGTAATGAACCTTCCGGCCATAACGACCGACCGCGCATGGCTAAAGCTGAAAACAAAAATCAAAGTGCGATGCGTCAGGTAACCAAAGAGAAACATACGATACCCCATGAGGTCGTCGGGTTGACGGTGAAGAAGGGGATGAGCCTTGTCCGCGCATGGAGAGAGTATTTGAAGATGACCCAGGAGGAGGTCGCCGAAAAAGCCGGGATTTCCCAGCCAGCCCTTGCGCAGATGGAGAAACCCGGCGCTCGCACCCGCAAAGCCACGCTGGAGAAGCTGGCGCGTGCCATGGACCTCGACATCGAACAGTTGCGGGCTTGATATATTCATTATCCCGCTCCGATAATCGCGTCGCGCAGCTCCTGCCGGACGCTGTCCCAGGGTTTCATCCCATCGATCCACGAGGCGTCGCTGTTTAAATATCTGTCGAGGAACTCGGAGATATCGATATCCCTGGTATCGAGGGATTGGAACTCGGCTGAAGTAAATCCCCGGCAGTTGGGAGATAATGCTGAGCCCCAGTCGCCTGAAGATCCAAAACTTTTAAGTGTCGGCCTGCCCTCCTCGTGCAGGATACGACCAAGGCCCAGGGTTCCGAAACAGCAGTAGACCTCGCCACGTTGCACGCAGCCGATATACCGCCATGATTCCTTGCAGTAAAAACCCAGACCGTGACACTCGCCGAATCCCCGGGCGACGTTCGTCCAGCCGTCGCCCTGTTGAACGGGATCGGGATCGCATTCCGTTGCCTGACTCTGGACGGCGCGCTCGCAACAATCGTTGTAGCTCGTACGGTAGCCGTCCATCCCACACTCGCCCGGCATCCCGTTGAGAACATACACTTCACCGCCGCAGCCATCGGCGGTCCGGGCGCCATCATCACGCAGGTAGTGCATATCGGCCGGTGTGAGATTCACGTTGGCGGGATCGTCTATATCCACGCACAGATAAGAGCCTCCAAACGGGCATTCCCACTTGAAGGCGCAGCTTTCTGTTTTGTCAGGACATGAGTTCTCGCAATCGGCCATTGTGGGACTCTGGGTTCCATCCGTGGAGCACATGTATCTTGTAATGGGAAGCTCAACGCACAATCCCGCGCATTGCCCCTCGCATTGAACTATCGTGAAATATTTCGAGCCGTCATCCTGGCACTCGTACTCGTGTGTGTCATAAGGCGAGCAGGAGCCGTAGATTGTGCAGTCCTGGTCGGATACGCAACCTGCGCCGGTGGACGGGCAGTACTGGATTTTCAGGCACTGGGTGACCTCGCCCTGATGGTCGGCGTAACCATCGCCGTCGAAGTCGCCGCCGCACATATATTGCTCGGCATGGGCCGGAAGCGCGACAAGCAATACGGAGCAGAGCAGAAGGGCAGAAATTCTCATTTCCTGACCCCGCTGGAGCAGATGACCGTCCTGGCCGCGCCTTCCAACAGCGCCATCGAGGTGAAGGCCGTGTTGAATTCGTTAAGGCAGGAGCAGTCGGCGAGGATATCCTCGCTGGCTTCGAGTGGACAAACGCCCTCGTCGCATTTTTTAAGTATGTAATCGACTTCCGTAACGTCGTACCGGAACAGAGCTGTGTGGCCGTCCCTGGAGGCCTGCGTGTCATTTAAGGATTTGCGAACCTTGCAGACCTCCACGCATTCCGGGAAAGAGCCGTAAGCCTCCGAAGGTTCTAAGGCGGTATTGTGTGATCCATACTCATCCTGGTAGTAGAGGGTTACAGAGGAAAAGTCTACGTTGGCCGACAGGTTAGACGATATATTCTCCATCCTCGTCCGGCCGGTCTCGAAGTCGTTCGTCTGCGCCTTTATCGAATCCACACTACCCACGGAGGATTCGACGTTGATATATAGGTCTCCTGTCGCCTGATCGGTGGCGCTCTCGCAAGAGGCGTCAGCCATATTCCTCGCGGAGTAAACGGCATGACCAGCGGAGATATTCGATTCCGATATTGCTATATGGGGATTTGCTCCATGAATGGCGTCGATCATTCCGGCGCCAAGGTCACGCGTAATGCTGAGGAGGCGCTCGGATACGACGCCCGCGGCGCAGCTGTTGTTCACGCAATAACATTCCTTAAGCTCATTCTTTGACAAAGGTTCGAGAGCGATTTGGCCGGAAGTGCCCGCGTTCCACCGATAGAAATTGCAGTTCGCCCATGTCCCGGCCTCACACGAGATCACGCCGTCGGCGCACACACCGGAGACTCGCTGAACGTCGAGATAGGATGAATGATCGATGGAACCGTCAAGGTCGGTGTCTTGTCTGAAGTGGATGTTGGAGATATCCCCTCCGCTCCCGGCCGGGCCAACCGTCACATCAAGGAAATTCGTTGTCGCCGGACACGGGATGGAGATTTCAACAGTCTCACCGCCTTGAACCGGTAACTCATCGCCACCGATCATCGGGGAGATCAGGTTATCCCGCAGACCATCGAGAGTTCCAAAGCTCTCCAGCGCCCTGTAACCTGCTTCCTGACCCAATTTCTCTGAATCGCCAGATTGAGCGTGAGCGGCTCCCAAAAAGCCCAGAATAAGAATCCCAACCATCAGAAGCGCAGTCGCTGACGGAATGCCGTGGACCCCGCGTGTGGGGCAATGAGATGGTTTCGTCTTTGCCATTAATGCCATCAATTCAGGCCGAGCTACATTCATGAATGGACAGGCTTGATCGATTGTGATATCGTATGACATACTATGTATCGATGAGGTGGAAAATGAGCGTAGTTACTGTATCGCCAAAGTTCCAAGTTGTTATTCCCCGGGAGGAGCGTGAGGCGATGGGGATTCGCCCAGGGGAAAAAGTGGAGATATTTCGATATGAAAATCGCCTTGAGTTCGTCCCCGTGCGTTCCCTTTCAAAACTTCGGGGTTTTTTAAAAGGAATCGACACAGTGGTAGAAAGAGATAAGGACAGGGTGTGAGCGCCGACTCTATGAATCTCGTCGACTCTTGCGGGTGGCTCGAGTATTACGCTGACGGCCCGGGGGCGGATTTTTTCGCACCCGCCATCGAGAATGTAAAAAAACTTCTCGTTCCCTCCATCTGCGTTTTGGAAGTGTTCAAAAGAGTATACCTTCAGAAAGGCGAGGACGCCGCGCTGATCGTGGTGGCCGCGATGCGTCAAGGGCACGTTGTCGACCTTGATGACACCATAGCGTTGAACGCGGCCAAGCTGGGAGCGGATATTAAGATTCCTCTCGCCGACAGCGTTATTCTTGCCACGGCGCGTCAACATGACGCGGTTATCTGGACGTCGGACTCCGATTTTAAGGGAATCGAAGGCGTAAAATTCCTGGAGAAAACGCCCAAAAAGCGCCGCACGAAAAATTGATCTAAAGAACACGCGTTTCATCGCTTGTTCCTCCTCACCATCGCGCCAATGGCCTCCTCGTAGGACATGCCGCCGTCGACAAGTGACTCTATTTCCGCGATCTCCTTCGCTTCGGATGTGTAGACATAGTAGGAGAATGGATCCACGATGAGCCGGGCGACCCCCATACCGAACGGCGTGTCCATGAACATCTCGGAATACCTGGGCTTGACCGCACGCACGCTCTTTAACAGGCGCATGGTGAACTCGTCGGCGTCGAGGAGTTTAGCCATCTTTGCCTCCTCGAAGTCCACCGACTGCAGGTAGAACTTGAACGCGGAGTTGGATCGTATGACCCGCCCAACCGGGCCGAAGTCGCGCAGATCAAGAATCGACTGTGTGACGACGGTGAAGGAGCCGTTATATTTCCTTGCCCGGCGATATCCTTCCTCGATTACCTTCTTCAGGATTTCGCTCTCGCCACCAGAGAGGAACATGTGCGCCTCGTCGAAGATCACGAGCTTGGGTGTGCTGCGGTCTGAGAGATACATGTCCTGGGTAACGGCGTTGATGACCTGGAGCGTCACGACCCGGAAAAGCTCCTTGATAGGTTTCAAGTGCTCAAGCTCCAGGACGACAAAATCGTCCTTCGAGATGTCGAACGTCGCCGGGCCGTTGAAATATTTTCCGTATAGCCCACCGGAGCCGAACTCTTTCAGGTTGTAGGCAAGCTCTCGGGCGGCCTTTGTTATGTCCTGCGTGTTTATGTCTGCGTGAAGGTTATCCTCGAGCTCATCAGCATGTTTCGGGAACGTGTTCAAGAACTCGCGCACGGCGTCGACGCCCGCGTCCTTGCCATACCTCCGCCATGCCCAGCGGACGCCGTCTTTTAAAAGGGACATCTCGGTCTCAAGAGGCGTCTGCTTGTCTGACGCCGAGTACGCCATCTGTGCCATGATGGCGGTCACCACCGGCAGGTCGTACTCCTCATCGACGACGGTGGAGAAGGGGTTGAGGCGGATGTCCTCTTTTCCGGAGAACTCCAGGTATTGCGCGCCGTACATCTTCGTCATCTTCTTGTACGATCCTCCGATGTCGATGATCCAAACCTTCGCCCCGGCGGAATAGTAGTTCCCGGCGATGTAATTCACCAGGAACGATTTTCCGCCCCCTGAGCCAGCGGCGATGAAAAGGTTGTGGTTGATTGCGGCGGAGTCGAAGATGTCCATCCCGCAGACTTGGCCTTTGCGTCCGATGATTGTGAGGACAGGCCGCCCGCCGCCCGATATGTCAGCCTGGACTGGCAGAACAGCCGCGATAGTGTCCTGCGGCGTGATGAAGTCACGGTCTATGTCGTCGACATTACTGTCAACGTTGTAGAGGCCGAAGGGCAGCGCCGAGACGAACAGGATTGGTAGAATGCCGCGATCGGACTGAGTCTCGTACCCCTGCCCCTCCCAGATGCGGCGCGCGCGTTTGGCCGAGTCGTCGACTCTTCTGGCGTCATCGCCGTAAATCCACAGGATCGGTATTATCCTAAGAAACCTTTTGCCGGATTCCAGTGTATCCGTAGCCCAGAGGTACTCCTCCTGCTTGCGGGCGAGAGACGGCGCGAAGGAGCCCACCCCCTGCTGCATGAGAACGGCATTGCACTTGCGGTGCAGCGAGGCCCAAAGGTCTTCGAAGACTACGTTCAGCGTGTAGATGAAGGGCGAGCTTATCTGCTCCGCGTCTGAGATCATGCCCCATATCCCGCCGAAAAGCTGGTTCGTCTGGAGAAGGCTCACCTGTTTCGGGAACGCCTTCGGTGTGACGCACCTGAATGTTTTGCCCCCCGCCTCGATGGAATCGAAACCGATGTTTACATCGCTCTCCGAGCGTATGATCTGTTTGCGGATGGGGACATTCTCGTTCCACAGACTGCTGTTGCTCGATGTCTCCGCGTTGAAGATTCTCCTCATCCAGTCGAGCAATACCGGCGGCTCGACCGGGGTTGGAATCAGCCCCGCGCCGGTCAACGCCTCTTCAACACCTCCCCTGATCTCGTCCATGTTCAGGCCCTTGGTCTTTTCCACTGGTATCTTTAGGGAAACGAACAGGCGAAAAATCCTGAACGGAGCGCCGAAGGAATTTTTCTTTGAGGAATCGAGAAGAAATTCGCAAAGCTCGTCGGTAGCGCGCCTGGCAAGTGGCAGATCACGCGATCGAGTGCTCTTGTGAGCGTCCAGGATATGCCTCAGGTCCGGATCGGCGAACAGCGTGAATTGCATAACAGCGCCTTCCGGGAACCCGATCCTGAAGAGCCCTTCCAACGCGGTCTGCGTCGGGTCGCCAGCGAAGCAAAGGGGGACGCATTCCCACATGTAGCCGACGGTGTTGTCGGTGTTGACGTAGACACGCGTCTCCGGGTCATATGCGATCCACGGCAGGTAGTCGGAGAATTTAACGCGGCGTGTTAACTTCTGGAGGTCGGCCAGCATGGCGCCGCCTTTCTGGCCGGTTAAGAACCCAAGCGGACTCATTCGTAGTCCTCCGTGGGCGTGGCCAGCTCGTCCAGAATCCACCTCGGCTCGTCGACGAAGAAGTATACGTAGCGGTACATGTAAAGCGCGTTGTCCGGCCCTTCGTAAGGTAGAAGCAGAACGCGAAGAACCTTTGGTGGGGCGACCATCGGCGTCACCGGCTCGTCTATCAGGCGGGATAGCTTGCCGTACAGGGATTCGCGGTAGCTATCCTCGGGGCTATTGGGTGAGGCGGCTTTCTCTTGTTTGGATATAGCGTTCTCTATATCTTTCTTCTGCTCGGCCTCCTCACACTCGCAGTCGATCTCGCTCGGCCAGCAGTCGCAGGGCTCCGGCTCGGGTTTCTCCTTTTCCAGCTCGGCTCCTTCCACCGACTCGTCGTAGGCTTCGGTGATGCTCACGCATTTGCCGTTGAATGTCCTCGGGCACGAGAAATCCTCGTTGTAAGGGTTCACGAACGTAGCGCAACTCGCCGCCGTCATGGCGAGCGCTATCACCGCAAAAAATCTCATCAGCCGCACCCTTCCTCCACGCCCACGCAGGCGTCCCTGATTTTCAAGTCAGCCCCTTCCTGGATGACGAGCGTCACCTGTTTTGTCGCGCCCACTTCGATCACCGGCATGGTCTGACGGGCAAGCTCTAAATAGAATTTTTGAATCTCTTTGGCAGCCTGCCCAAGCCCGGAGCCGATGCCTATCTCGGCGAGCTTTTCGGTGTCATACATCTGCGTAGTTCCTAGGGCGGAGGTCGACGTCGTCGTGCCGCTTAACCGCAGAACGTCGCCCACACCACCGAAAAAGCCTGCGACCATCGATCTCGCTATAGTCGATCCCATCTTGGAGACGACACGTCCGCGAAGACCGATCTTGCCGTCCACGTCGACCACAAAACCTTTGACCTGCTGGTCGATCACTGACCCGCCGTTTTTCGATATGCAGGAAAGTGTATCCAGCCGGAGATACGCCCGCTCGGCGGCCAGGTCGCCATAACCGCTGGCGATCACGAAACAGCCCTTGAGGTTGGCCTTGACGCGGTTTGGTAGCACAGCAGGCGCTTTCACCCGCAACAGCGCGGGCATGGGGTTGCCCTTGGCGTTCTCAACCGTCGGCGCGTCCAGGCCGGATATTAAGCTCGCCTCCATAAAAGAAGGGGGAAGGTAGATCGTCTCCTCTTTTTTTTTATCCGCCGTCTTCTCGCCGGGTTTCTCCTTCGCCGCGGGAGCGCTGACGAACTCGATCCCTCCGACATACTCCGGCCCTTCCTGATCCTTCTTGAGCCTCGGAGGGGGTGGGGGAGGGAGAGGCCTGGACGGACCGAGGGGGCGTCCGCCCATGCGCTCTCCCCTCCCCACTGCGGTGGCTCCAGGTGGTTTCGGAAGTGGCTGGGGTGTGATGTTAGCGGGTATGGGTTCAGCGTCGGGCCGCTTCTCCATCTCCCGCTGGAAGGCTGTGAGCCGGTCGTTCATCCTCCGCTCGAACTCGGAAAGCCTGCGAGCGACACGCTCCGCTTCCTTTTTGCTTTCGAGATAGGCGGAGCGTTCGAGCTCCGTGGGCTTCAGGGATATGGACTTTTCCTTGGTTTTATGTGTTATGTCGTCTAATGGCGTTCCCCGAAGCTCATAGGCCAGAAGACCGAAAAGAATCACGATTCCCGCGATGAGGGAGACAGTAGCCCTGCGCTTTCTCTCCGGAGGAAGGCTTCGCCAATAAGCTTTCAGCTTTTCTTTCATCGCCTATTCCTCCATCGATCTCTCGACGATAAGCAACCTTGCCGTGTCACCATGGCTACCCAATCGAAGTTTGTCGAGCGTGATCCCCAGCGGTTTTTTGGTAATGGCGGGATGCAGGAAATCCTTTTCCGAGAGCTTCGCGGCGTCCTTCCCTTCGAGCGTGATTAAAAACTCCTTGCCGCGAAGGCCTTCGCCTTCCACCTCTATGATTCTTTTCAACCGCACATCGAGACTGTTGGCGGTGAAGACAGGCTCATCGACGCTTTTTACCAGGAAAGAGTCTGGGATATCGTCCGTATACATGCTTTTTATGAGATCGAGGACTTTCTTCTCGAAGGGAAGCGAGCCCATCAGCTCCAGATTCTCCTCGATTCGCTTTTCCGAGCCGGAGGAGAGCCGGATCGTTCGCGATGGAATACAAGCAGGCTGGGTTATCAACGTGTAGACATCCCCACCGCACACCACGAATAGCTCTGTCGGTGTCTTGCTGTAAACCTCCTTGCCGTCAGGCTCCTTCTTCACTAGGAACTTCACGAAGGCGTTCCTGCCGTTGACCTTCACGTCCACGCCCTTCTCTTTGGAGAAGACTACGTCATGAATCTCAGAGGGGCAGACGACCCTGTTAACATCCGTGGAGCTCAAGCGGACGTGTGTTGCTATCTCGGGGAGAACCTCTGTCACTTCGTTCACTGGCTCATCGTTAGCCTGCTGTGTCGATGGCGGTGGAAGCGTTCTTGTTGGTATTCTGGCAACTGAGGGATTCGGCTCTTTCTCCGGCATGGGACCGGGCTCGCCTGCAAACACATGCGATGAGGTAATAGCCAGGAACATCACAAACAAAAAGGTAGCTCGCATCTTTACCCCTCCACTCCCTCGGTTATTTTCTCCAGCATGAACCGGCCGCTGGTGATCCTGTAGCGCAGGTAATAGACCCTCTGGGCGTCCAAAACCATCATGTCGTCTATGTACTGACGCAGGAGGCCGTTGACCTGGATGCGGCGCTCCTCCTCGTTCACCTTGATTCCGTTGAGGTAAAAGACAGAGCTTGTCCTCGCCGCATTGATCGACTCCGCCATATCGTAGAACTCGGCCTTGGTGTCGCCGTAAACCTCCGGCGCGTACAGAGTCAGAAGCTCCTCGAACTGACCCTTGGCGGTCTGCGGAGAATAGCTGAGCAGAAGGCCCATCACGTAGCGCGTGAACTCCTTTATGTACGTCTCGTCCACAGAGTCCCCGCTGACCTCGATCCTCTCCCTTATCACCGGAGGGACGATGATCGTCCGCTGGTTGTTGAACGCTTTTATAACCGCCACCGTGTTCGCCAGCGTCGCAAGGCCGATCACGACAACGACGAACTTGAGCAGCCGGTTCTCGGCGTATATGTTCGATGACTCCTGTAGAAACTTCGAAAGTCTCATTCCAGAAACTCCCTCTCGAAGTATGTGGGATAGCCGCGCATGTTCTTCAGGCCGGTGAAGTAGAGGCAATGCCGCAGGAACCCGCGAGGGTGGTTCCGCTTGAACCGGCCATAGAAGTACGGGCCGAAGACGGGCAGCGTCCACAGCAGCCACGACTCGAACATCAGCGCCACGAACAGCGCGATGAAGAAGACCGCCAACTCGTCCGACTCCAGCCATAGGACCTGTATCGGCGAGTTGAGGTATCGGGGGAATCGCTTCTCCATCAGATGATCGCGCCGAGGGTGGTGACGATGGAATCGGCTTTCAGAAGCATAGCGCCACCTAAAACAGCGGGGACGGCGGCCAGTATCTTGCCCTGTATCGCGATCACCGCTCCAAAGACGATCGAAGCCGCGCCGGCGACGAAGCCAATCGGGCCTTTGAGTATGCTGTTAATGGCGATGTCGTAGATGTCATAGGCGAACGTGCCAGCGCCCGGGGCCGCCAGGGCGAATGCGTCCGTGGCCATGGATACAGCCAGCAGGGCCGAGGACAAGACGATCAGCTGCTTTGTCGAGTTGCTCATTATTTCCTATCTCCTCCATTGAGCAGGTTTTCGATTTGTTGGAAGTTGGTGCCATTGACGCGCTCTCCGTTTATCCAGAAGGTGGGAGTGGAGCTGACGCCGAGTTTGCGCGCCCAGCTCATGCTCTCGGCAAGAAGGGGATCGGCTTTCTCCTTGCAGGACGTCAATAGTTCGAATTCTCCATTGTCGAGATCGCCCTTCATCGCGGCCGAGTAAGCGGAGGCCGGATTATCGGAGCAGAGGATCCATTTCGCTTTCTTCCCGGCGTCAGGGTGAATGTTTGTCAGCGGAAAGAAGAAGACGTAACGGGTGACGTCGTCCTTCTTCTCGAACCACCCGGCGGCTTTTCGGCAGAATGGGCAGTCTGGATCGGCGAACTCTATGACGGTGTTCTGCCCATCTCCGATCTTTACAACCTTATCCAGCGGCAGGTCTTTTATAAGCGCGGAGATTCGCTCATCACGCCGCGTGGCGGTGATCGACTTCCCGTCCCGCAAAATCTCGCCGAGAACTAAAAAGTCCGGCGGCGCGAAGTAAAGGGCATTACCGCCCCGCGCCACCTCGTACACGCCGGGGATATCCATTTTCCGGAACGACTCGTACTCAACGCCCGGGTAATTCTTCCTGAAAACCCGCTCGGCCGCCTTGACGTTCTTCGGTGCCTCACACTCGTCGCAAACGATGAACTGCGGCTCGGTCTTTGTCTCCGCCGTGCAGTCACACCCGTAGCCCAGCCACTGGATATCGGCGGCGGCCGAACTCTGGGCAAAAACAAGAGCAAAGCTAAAAAGCGCGATAAAGATTCTGGTCATTCTCAAACCTCCTACCCATATGTGCGGAGGAGGCAATAGAGAATTTCAAAACGATGAGGAAAGGTATCCCTCAATCATCGATGTCGCCCAGTACCTTTCGAACCGGATCGTCGCTCTTTTGAGGAACGGCTTTGAGTGTAGGCCGATTATTGATTGAAACAGACGAGTCCTTTCGCAAGACGCCAAAGACGGCCGCGCCCTCCTCGCTCTCCAGGTAGAGCCTCAGCGCTCGCTCGACGAACTTCGCCCTTGCGCCTCGTGGGACCATGTTGACGCTCTCAAGCACGCTCTTGTCCCGGAGCGTCACTATGAGTTTTTTCACGCTACGCCGTCTTCAGCGCCCTGGCCTTGAGGGCCTTTAAAAAACCACGGGCGTTGGCGAACTCCGGCTCATCGGGGATAAAGAGCACCTTTCGGTACCTCGCTGGGATGTATGTCTTGAGATAATAGGCTCCACCTCCGGCCAGGATCAGTTTTCCCGCACGTTGGAGGCGATCCTCCCAGCGGGACGCCACGACGGATAGCAGCCACTCCACGTATCTTTCGGTCGTTCCACGAATGGTTTCGCTGAGGTCCTTTTCGTATCCATAGACGGCGAGCTTCCCTTTCAACAGCGCGTCTTTAGCCTCCTGCTCGCTGAGGTTTATGGTGGTCTCAGTCTGAAGGGCGTTGGCGAGCTCTTGTGTGACTTTCGATATCCCCGCCCTCTCGAGCATGCCGGAGTCGGCCTTCACCGCCGACCCGTTTTCGAACGCCACGACGTCGACAGTGTTGAAACCCACGTCCAGAACAAGGCCACAGACGGCGGTTCCTTCCTTCTCGCTGCCATCATCGGAGAGCCTGTAGTCGAGCAACGCCCCGACGCCCTGGGGAAACACCTCCGCGCCGAGTTCCATCGTCCTGCCGTCAACCTCGATCTTCCTCATCGATGACAAAAACTCCGATTTGTTTTGCGAGGTGTAATAGGCCATAGGAAGACCAAAGGCGAGTGAGGAAATATTCATCTTTAATTCCTCGATCGCCCTACAAGCCAGCAGGGGAGCGTACTTCCTGAGAAACTCAAGACTCCTCGTCGAGAAGGCCCGTGATATTGCGGCTTCACCGACCACGTATTTTCGTCCCATGTACAGATGCTCCCGGTGATCATTGGACAGCTCGCCGAGATCGCACACCCCATCGCCCGCGTATGCGACCGCCGTGGGGATTTTGAGTTTCCTTCCATCCTCGGCGACCGCTTTCACGTCGCCGAAACCAATGTCCAGTCCAAGCATTTGTTCTCTCCTCTCAACTTGAACATGTCCCGTTTTTGTGGACACCTCGAAAAGATGGATAATACTCGTTCGATGGAGGTGTTCAATGGCGGAGAGATACAGGAAGTACAGCCGTGAGTTCAAGATCGAGACGGTGAATATGGTAACGGAAGGTGGTCACAAGGTCTCGGAGGTGGCCCGTGATCTTGGGGTCCATGAGAACCTGATTTACAAATGGCGTAAGCAGTTTGCCGAAGACGCTGAGGAGTCGTTTCCCGGCAAGGGTCGGTTAAAGGCGAGTGACGAGGAGCTTCACCGTTTGCGGCGCGAGCTTTTGAAGACCCGGCAGGAGCGCGACATTTTAAAAAAGGCGCTGGCCTACTTCGCCGAGGAAGACCGTCGCGGTTCCGGTTCATAGAAGAACACCGCGGGGTTTGCGAGGTAGGCCTGATGTGTCGTGTATTTGGTGTGTCGCGGAGCGGTTATTACGCGTGGCTGAATCGTTCCGAGAGTTTTTGTTCGAGGGAGAACGGGCGTTTGCTGGAGAGGATCGGAGAGATTCACAAGGAGAGCCGTGGCACGTATGGAAGTCCCCGTGTTCACGCCCAGCTGCGGTCGGATGGCGTCCGATGCGGCCGTAAGCGTGTCTGCCGTCTGATGCGGGCGAACGGCATACGCGCCAGACAGCGGCGCAAGTTCCGGGCGACGACCGATTCGAAGCACAATCATCCGGTGGCGGAGAATCGTCTGAACCGTGAGTTCGTCGCCTTGGCGCCTGACCGGGTGTGGGTGGGCGACATAACGTACGTCTGGACCCGGGAAGGCTGGCTTTACCTGGCGGTTGTAATGGACCTTTTTTCCAGGCTTGTCGTGGGTTGGTCGATGGGTAGCCGTATCACGCGGGAGCTGACGATGTCGGCGCTGCGCATGACCATATGTCGCAGGAAGCCGAGGGCCGGCCTGCTGGCCCACCATGACCGGGGGAGCCAGTACGCCTGTTCCGACTACCGCAAGCTTTTGAAGACGAGCGGGATCGAGCTTAGCATGAGCCGCAAGGGCGACTGCTGGGACAACGCGGTGGCGGAGAGCTTTTTCGGGACGCTGAAGACGGAGCTTGTCCATCATCGTAATTACCGGACGAGGGACGAGGCCAGAGCGGATATCTTCGAGTGGATCGAGGTGTTCTATAATCGCAAGCGCCGTCATTCAACCCTGGGGTACCTCAGTCCGGCGGAGTTTGAGAATGCGGCAGCTTAACTACGTGTCCACAAAAACGGGGGAAGGTCGTGAAAAATCAGCCAAAGTTAATTAGCCTTCGCCTAAAGGGGGTCCAATTAACTTTCACGGCCCTTGAAGGGGGGTGTAATTAACTTTCGACCCCTTTCAACGTATATGTGGGGAGACCGCAAGGCGTCGACGGGCGTGGGCGAGAGGCGGCGCGGTTTGGCGCGGAATTTGTAAAAATATAGTTTTTTAAGTATGTAGTTTATTTGTTTATTAGGCGGAGCCTCGGCCTCGTCGAAAAATGTTCCCGCACGCGGCGCAATCCCGCGTCACGCAGTTGCTGGACGCATTGCCGTGAGCAGCCGAGGTCGGCGGCTATCGCGGTAAGGGTCGGCGTCCCTCCGTTGGCGCCCAGTAGGCGGCGCCACACGTCCTTCTCCCGCGGCGTCATGATTTCGAGCGAGGTTTCCAACTGGTCGTCACGGATCGGCAACGGCGATGTGGTTACGGCCACCGGCTCCACGTCCTCCGAAAGTTTTGGTCCATTCAGCATCCCTCGGCATTGGTTCTTGAACACGCCCCAGAAGTATCGCTCGAACAGCTCCGGGTTTTTCTCGACCTCGGACGAAGTCATCGCCTCATACGCCGAGACGTAGGCCTGCTGAATAAAATCCTCGATGTCGTATGCCGACATTCCCATCCTCGACCTCGCCCAGCCGCTTATCCTGTCCCTCCTCGAGTCCACCCAGGGGACAATCGTTTCCCAACCCGTGTTTTTCGTCATCGGTCTTTCCCTTCGGCGGAGGGTTTGTATGGGCGGAGCGTATGCAGGTGGCAGTTCGTCCCCTCGCATTCGGCGATCAGCCGCCGGTAACTGCGTTGCCGCCCAACGCACTCGTAGCAGTTCGCCGCGATGGCAAGGCGCATATACTTTTTGCTTTCCGGCCGGCTTTTCGTTCTTTGCAGTCTCTCCACGGGATCCGCCGACGGTTTGATACCACTCTCGTAAAGCCGCCTCTTTTTCTCCCACGCCCTTTTCAGGGACTCAGGATCGCCAAATTCCACGGGTTTTATCCTTTCCCATGTGCATGACGCACAAGGCGGTGAAACAGGAATTCATGAGTAAAGGTTTCCCCTTCCCGACACGAAGCATTCTCTCCGTCTAGTGCGTTACGCACTAGCGAAACGGAATTGTCGATAATTGACGTCAGGGAGTTTGCCGCCAGCAACGTATTCCGCCTTTTCAACGTACCTCGGTACGAAACCATCGGCCAAAAAGACCCCCCACAGGCGGCGCACTGGTGGATTGGTGGAAGGGGGGTGTCTTCGATTAAAGCCGTCAAATATTTCAAACAGTTGACTTCCACCACTTTCCACCAGTCAGCGATTTTTTTTGGTGGAAACTGGTGGACTGCTTTTTCATACACCCCTGCAACTGGTGGATGCGTGTTTTGTATCTTTTCATCGCTCCCTGTTCTTCTTTCTCCTTTGAAATCAATTAAAAGAGAGAGATAAAAGGGGCGAGGCCGCGAAAACGGCCTGGTGGAGAAGGAGGCGAAAATGGTGGAAGTCGAAGCGAAACTGGTGGAGAATGGCGGGTGACTGGTGGAGGGGTCGCTCTCCCGAATCAATGAGTTAGGCCGGATGAGAATGAGAATCCACCAGTTATCCGCGCCCTCCCCGCGTCCTGAACGACTAAAATCGGGCGGGAAAGTTCGAGTCCTGAAACATCTTTTTACCGGGGTGCATGATTTAATAACCTGGCCAGCCATCGTCGCTGTCTTTCGGAGCGGGAGATTCAACAGGCGCAGAGAGTCCGAACCGTTCCAGCCGCTCGACGCTGATGGCCAGCATCCTGCTCAGACGCTTGCCGTCGATCGTGCGCTCAACGTGATCATTGACCACGACGCCGGCGGAGAGAAGCTGACGTTTGAAGACGCGATCGGATTTGACCGGCAGCATGTTCCACTTGTCCCGCAGGCTCATCGTGTGGGCGATGTGATCCATGACGTGGCTCGAGCGGACGACCAGGCAAAGCTCGCCCTCCAGCGTGACGGGATCGAGAACCGTATCCCACGTGTAGGGATGGCCGAATCTCCCCGCCGCTATTTCTGATAGGAGAATTTCCATGACCCAGACCCATGGCTCGCGGTCGGCTACGGTGTCGGCAAGATGAACGTTCATCTCCTCGACAAGGTCATCAATAAATCCGCCTTGGCTATCGTCGATTCCGGCGAACTCGCAGAGAAGTTTCCACGCCAGGAGGACTGCGGCGTAGTTGCCGGACATGCGTTGAGCCTGCGTGTCGTCTTTCGGAGCGCGGCTACGGTCTAGAAGAAAGTTGTGAGCCTGTTCATGTCCTTCCAAAGCTCGTTTGCGTGTCAGCCCGGCAATGAACTTGAGCCATTCGAGGACAGGGAATCGTGGCAGGTCGTGTGGCAGGAGCGTTCCCTTTCTACCCGTAAGCTCCGTCTGTACGACCTTGCCGAGAAGGGACCGAACGGGGACATCCTCACCGGCAAGAAGCACTGGAGCACAGATCAGGTATTCGGTCATTTCACTTCCACGCCTGGTCACAGAGTACTGATAGGCCTCCTGCAACAGCGCGACCGCCTTGTCGATCACTTCCTGACGTCTCGCCGAAAGCTCCTCCCAACCCACAGGGTGCGACGTGTGGGAGACACTGGTCAGCAACCGGAACTCCGTCGATAGCGACTGGCCTGAAAACATCGTCATGGCGATCGTGCGTTCGAGCCGTTTGACGAGGGTCGACTTGCCAGCGCCCTTATCCGCCTGCATGATCATATGCGGCCAAAATCCGAGAAAGGTCTTCAGGTGCGATCCAAGCGCCCAGGCTAGTAACATCGAGGCGGCGTTCTTTTTGAACGTTGATTGATACGCGGCTATCACCCGGCGGGCATCGCTATTCGTCCCTGACGGAAAGGTTAACGAATGATAGGGGCACTGCTTTTCCGGATCCGTGAAATAGCAGTCCGGCCCTTCGTTGACCACCGGTTTGCCGTCGAGCCACGCAAGCCCCACGAAGTTCGCCACCTTCCGCTCGCCGATGCGGGCCGCGCGCTCCCATATCATCACCAGGCGGGATAGCAGGGCCTGCTTGAACACCGGCCCGAACTTTTTCCACCTCTCGACATTGTGCAGATCCTCATCGTTGAATACGCGCCGGACGAGGTTCGGCCCATGCCGCGGAACCTGGGCGGAGACGGCGAAGTAGACCTTCGGCTGGTTATCCACGTCGCCTGTCATTACAGATGTGGCGGCGGCGACGGTCACGCGAGAGAGCGCCGCGATCCTGAATCCCGCGACGTCTTCTGCCTGGATATTCTCCTCGCCTTCGTCGTCCGTCTCCACCTTGGAGATATGGCTCGTAAAATCTTCTTTCACACGGAACCGCCAGTAACGGGAGTAGTCGTGATTGGGAAGCCACAGCCTCGATCTTCCCTTGGCGCTTTCTCCCGGCAATCCGGGTATCGCCCACGGCTCAAGCTTTCGCAGGGCTTGGCGTAGCTCGTCGACACCGAGTTCGCGCAGGATGTCGTTGACGTCGTTATGCTCCCACTCGCTTTGATCAACCATCAGCGAGGCGATATTGAGCGCCGTCAGACGCTCGTTCAACTCCCATGCGGCTTCGGGGCCGGGCCTGCGGCCGTTCTCCTGCTGGTCATCGTTGTCCATGCAGATGACGACCCTTTTGCTCTGCAAGAACCGCCAGTCTATGGAGCCGACGTTGGCGACACCGCGCGTGGCCACCACTGCAACGCCATTAAGTTTGGCTGTCTCGATGGACAGCGCGTTGATCGGCGATTCGACGATATAAACCGTATGCGCCTTTTTTACGAAACTCCATGATGATGTCCATGGATGGCCGGATTTCTCGCCATGGCAGACGGTTTTAATTCCGCCGTTGAGGTCGGGATTGACAAATCGTAGATCGACTGCGGCAACATGTCCGGGGTTGAGAGACCTGACTACGAATGCCGCTGCGGGGCCACCATACATCAAATCGCCGGGTGATAGTTTTTGGCTGGTCCATGTGTTCCAGCCAATGGCCCGTGTTTTGATGGCTTTTCCGATGATCTCCCCGGATATACCGCGTTCCGTGAGATAACCGATTACGCCTGCCGCGTCCGCCAAACAGCGTTCGGAGATATACTCAGCATGCGTTTTGGGGAGTGTTTTATCTAACGCTGGCCTCTCGGCGATTCCGTATATCTCATGCAACCGTCTTATCGCCTCGCCTGCATCACAGCCGGTGACGTACCTGACCAGATCAACACAGGAGCCGCCTTCGCCGGTAGAATGATCCTTCCAAGCCTTGCCGTCAGCGAAGATGGACAACGATGGATTCTTATCCGGATGCTTCGGGCTACGGTAGTTGCCCCGCCCGCCGGGCCGCTCCAGTCCCAGCCTGGACGCGAGATCGTGCAGGTCTATGAGTTCCTTCAGCTCGCTGATTCCGCCCACCCGCTCCCCCTCATCTAAAAATCATCCAGGTGTCTCCAGCCGACGCCGGCCCAAGATGAAAGGCGTCTTTACCAGCCTCCCCTTGAGGCTTGCCCGCCGCACGAAAACGGGGATGTCTACCGCGTCACATTGCCTCGCGAGGCTCCATATCCAATCCATTTCACAACGCCCGGCGGAGCCTGCGCCGATGATTACCCAGTCGAGAGCGTCCAGATAATTGGCCAGGTCAATTTGATCAAGCAGCGGATCCAACGATGCGAGGGTGCTCCAACACTCGGAGAGGCGGCGCAGATAGGGAATCCTCATGTCCGCCGCCTGTTGACTCTCCGCACTTATCCCGATAAAGACGTTCGACAATGGCGCTACAGACAGAAGAAGGCGCGCCATACGATCCGGGCGTTTGGTTATGACGATGAACAAATGATGAGGACACGCCCCAATGATTCCGAAAGCGCGAATGATAAACCCGTCCGGAACGGCCGGATGAAAAAGATCGTTTCGGATTATCCAAGTCTTAGGCTGTTCGTTTTTGAGGGGCGCATCGAGGGAACCAGGTCGTATGCTGACAGCGCTCTTTTTGCAGAGCGCTCCGCAACCGTCGCACCCTACTGATACACGTGCGCAACCGGAGACCAGCGGCCATACGCGGTCCCAGTATCGGCCGCGCTCCAGCCTTGCCTTGCTGACCATCGCCTGCCGGGCCGCTCAGGCGATGTTTTCTGTGTCAGTCGTGTCGCAGACGTTCGCCCCGACCCATTCGTCCAGGTCGGAGAGGCGATAGCGGATTGAACCGTTCAGCTTGAGGTAGCGCGGCCCGGAGCACAGGTACCTCCAACGCTGCATCGTCTTGACGCTGAGCTGGAGGTGGTCGGCGGCCTCTTTCTCGGTCAGAAGCCTGCTTTCAACATCACCCTTTCTTGTTAACTGATTTTTCATGATCGGCTCTCCCTGAAGAAACTGACATCTCCATATAATCAAATCGGGATATAATCCCGGTAAAAGCCGATCATGAAAAACGGGAGAGGAGAGCCTTTGACCACCACGGCGCGTTGCGCCCTAAACTTGTCCAAAGCCGCTCATGGCTTCGCGTTGTCGAGGGTTTCTCTCCTCACGCCCGTTGAAACCCTGGGTAAACGTGATGTAATATATGTCGGTATGCGGACGCATGTCAATATATTATTATCCGGCATGGGGACATTTTCATGATCGGCCAAAGGCTGCGTGATTTCAGGAAGAGCAAGGGAATCACGGTCACGGCCTTCGCCGACCTCATCGGTATCTCCCACGGGTCGCTCTCCGACATCGAAAACGAGAAGACCAGACCATCCGCCGACACCATCGCTTCCATCGTCCGGAACACCAGCGTCAACCCATACTGGCTGCTGACCGGAAAGCCTCCGCCGGAAATTCCGCCCGATACCGAAGGGGCCGAAAGCCGCTACTTCACCGTCAGGATCGAAGGCGAGGCGGCGGCGGGCCCGCCCAGGAACCAGCTTTACTTAGACTTCGAGGAGGAGCTGGTTCTTCCCAGGAACCTGCGAAAGGGGGTGGGGCGGGAGGACGTGGCTGCGATCAGGGTTGTCGGAACAAGCATGGAGCCGGAGCTTCGAAACGGCGACATAGTCATAGTCTGCAAGGAAGCCCCCGCGCCGGAGAAGATCGACCCGGAAAAACTCTACTGCGTTTACGTGGAGGCGGATAAGGGGTTCGTCGTGAAGCGTGTCGAGTACCGGCCCGAGACGAAGGAGTTCGTCCTTCTTCCGCTCAACCCATCGAGCCGCGTCCAGTTCATAAAGCGCCGACGAGGCCGGAACCCGATCATCGGCTGGGTTATGGCCGCCTGGAAGACGAGTTTTCCGAAGGTGGAGTGAACGGTAATTCATGCGGGAGCTGCTGTCCGCTATGAATCTGGTAGAATTAGCTGTAAGTAAAATATTTTGACAGAGACAGGGACATGATCGTCAGCGACTTGGAAATACCGGACGAGAAAATCCGGGGGTTTTGCGCGCGTTATAAGGTGAAAGAGCTTTCCATCTTCGGCTCCGCTGTAAAAGCCGGATTTGGTGAAGACAGCGACGTGGATATCCTTGTGCTATTCAGACCGGACGCCAGGGTAGGCTTCATCGAATTTTCCAGGATGCAAAGGGAACTGTCATCGATGTTCGGGAGGGAGGTCGACCTTGTGCCCAAGGATGGGCTGAAAGATCTTATCCGCGATGAGGTACTCTCAACCGCGAAGATAATATATGCGGAATGACAAGCTCTACCTTGTGGATATAGTAGACGCGGCCGATCATGTCGCGGCGTTTCTGGAAGGAAAAGGGTTTGAGGACTTCACGGGCAATGAGCTTTTAAAAAGCGCCACTCTTCAAAAACTGATCGTGATAGGCGAGGCCGCCGCCAGAATTTCCGGAGAGTTCAAGGAATTACATCCCGAAGTGGAGTGGCCGGACATAGTGGCGTTTCGCAACATCGCTGTTCATGCCTATTTCTCCGTGAACTGGCGTATCGTTTGGGAAACCGCGAAAAAGGATGCTACGGAATTGAAAGATAAAATTTCGAACATCCTGCGAAAAGAATTTCCTGAGTGATTCAACAATGATGCGCAATCATGGGATAATTGGGTGTGGCAAAGCTAACTCATGAGGTTCGGGACGGCATCCACGGCTTCATCCTGTTCGATCAACTGGAGAAGCGGCTGATAGACTCCGCTCCGATGCAGCGCCTGCGGTGCATTCACCAGTTGGCGATGTGCTACCAGGTTTATCCAGGGGCGACACACAAGCGTTTCGAGCACTCGCTGGGTGTGATGGAGATTGCGGGAAGGATTTTTGAGCGGCTTTTTCGGAATCGCCTCCCAGACACAGTGCATGAAAGAATCGCTGAGGAGCTCGAACAGAAGGATTATTGGCGGCGGGTCGTTCGTCTCGCCGGGTTGCTCCACGATATCGGTCATCTCCCTTTTTCTCATGGGGCTGAAGAGGCGCTTCTTCCTGAAGGATGGAATCACGAGCGGATTACCGCGAGTATCATCCGGAATTCCGAAATCGCCGAATTGCTCCAGAAAGAGGGTTCGCCGATCAAGCCAGAGGACGTCATAGACGTCGCATGGGACGCTGGTAAACGAGCCAAGAGTGAACCCGGCCATGAGCTGACGCCCTGGAAGACCCTTTTAAACGAGATCGTTTGCGGGAACACTTTCGGCGCGGACCGCATTGACTATCTACTTCGGGACTCCTGGCATGCTGGTGTGGCCTATGGGCGCTTTGATCCCCACATTCTCATAGCCGGTTTGACCGCGCTGATTGATCCTAACAACGAAGAAATATCCCTTGGGCTTGATATAGGGGCAATCCATGCGGCGGAGGCCTTGCTCCTGGCCAGATATTTCATGTATACGCAGGTTTATTTTCACGATGTCAGGCGGGCATATGACTTGCACCTCAAGGAGTTTTTACAGGCATGGATCGATGGTGGCAAGTTTCCGACAGATTGGGAAAAAATGATGAGGCTTGGCGACCATGAGGTCGTAGTAGCAATGCGTGAAGCGGCGGCAAACTCCTCAAGCGGCCTTCATGATCTTGCTTCACGGGCATTATCCAGAAAGCATTTTCGAACCGTTTATGAGCTTGTAACGCCTCATAAAAAGAAAAAGCCAACAATCCTTAAAGATTTGCTAGACTATATGACCACGGAATTTGGAGAGGACAACATTCGATCGGACTCTTATGGCCCGAAATCGGAGACTAATGACTTCCTCGTTCAGACCAATGACGGTTCGGTTGAAAGCTCATTGCGGGTTTCTGGGGTCGTCGCCAACGTGCCAGCGGTAGAAATCGGGTTGATCTTTGCCAACCCAGAGATCAGCGAAAAGGCCAAGCAGTTGGTTGACAGCAAGGTGAAGGAATTATTAAAGCAATAAGCAAGTATGGGAGGAGGCGCTATGCAATTTAAAAGGCATGCGTTTATACTGGCTATTATTGATTCTCTCCATAAACATGGCAGTTGGACGGGGAAAACCCATGTCCAAAAAGCCTTATCGCTTCTGCGGGATTCAGGGAAAGTTGATCTGCCTTTTGAATTTGTCTTGTATAGGCACGGTCCTTATTCATTTGACGTCGAATCAGAGCTTGAGCAAATGCAAAGCTACGGGGCGGTAAGGATTGAGCCGAACGTAGCGGGATACGGTGTCGTGCTTCACCCGGGTGAAATGGCTGATTTCGTTAATAGTATCGAGAAGTTGTCAACAGAAGAACTGGAAGCTATCGAGGACGTCTGTGAATTTATTGGTTTACAGCCTGTGAAAGTTCTTGAACGCCTTGCGACCGCATCCTGGATTCGTTGCCAGGAAGGCAAGACTGAGCAAAAAGATGTTGCTGAACGTCTGCACTCTTTAAAGCCACATATTTCTATTCCCGATGCTGAGGATGCTAATAATACGGTTAGCTCTTGGCTGAGTCAGAAAAACTAACCATTCGGTGGACCAAAACTACTGCGCTTGATCCAACAGGGGTGAGAAGCCAGATGACACGTTGACATCGGTTTCTTAGATAGCGTTGCGAGGGGGTCGGCCAAGGCCTTGTTTGAATTGACGATCCACTCCCGTCATTCTTACTCTAAAATCATACATTTGCTTGCTTACCCCATAAATACGCTTAACCTCATCGAACGAAAGCCTTCGACGGCGAATGTGAAGGAGAGCTTCTCTAGGCAGGAGCAGGCATCCAGCCAGCCAAGTCGCTTCTTCTTCTTGATCTTTACTATATGTATTTAATAACAAAATTCCATCTTCTGTCACATCCACTCTGGCGGCTTTGTGCCCAATGAAAAGATGAGACATTTCATGCATTAGGTCACTGGCCATTCTAACCTTGCTATTCACAGGGTTTAGAATTATCAAGCTAGTAGTTGCTCCATTTATAGTTACAGCAGACCAGCTTTCCTTATCCTTTACAGTTAAAATTTCTATCGATTCTTTACTTAATTCTGGAATCTGATTTGCAGTGCAAACTGTTATTCCTTTCGATTCTGCTAACAACCAAGGATCGAGTGGATCATAAGCGCGAAGCCCAAAATTATTTCTCTGTTGAAGGGCAATGTTCTCACACCATGTTTTAAAACCTCTCTGCACGGAATCACTCCTCAGTTGCCATAAATGCTCGCTGTGCAGCCATAATCATATCACTTAAGGCTTTAGCAGTATCTGGGTGAATGGCATGGTCTTTTCGAAAGTTTACAGCAACTTTTAAGCGTTCAGTTTTCCCCCCACTAATGCCAAGAACCTCGCCTGGATCGATATTTAGCCACATACATATTTTTTTGAAAGTGGCTAGGTCGGGCATATGGCCACGCTCGACCCGTGACAAAGTAGCAGGACTGATACCTATTTCTTTCGCTGCAGCACGGACTCCAAGGGAAGCGCGTTTTGCTTCCAGCTTTCTACCAAGATTTTCCAGTGTAAGTTTTGTCATAACCCTCCTTCTGTCTTATTAGTAAAACATTGCTTGACAGGAGCAACGGTCGGTTTTATTCTTATACTGTATCACATGTGAAACATTTTCACGCTGATGAGCCGACTTGTCAATGGGCCAGTGGTTCCCTGTGTTTACATTTATTTGATATATGGAGGATTGAATGGCTAAGGAGTACAAACCGGGCCAAAGGTACAAACTTGCCGACCGGACCAAGAACAAGGCTGGCGGCCGCTGAGAAGGAGAATAACATGAGCGACGAATCAAATCCCACGAAAGAAGAGGAAGTCACCGAAGAGGTTAGCGATGAGATCGCTGATCTGGAAGAATATGCGCGAAAAGGAATTAAGCCTCCCCTCTGTCGCGGATATCGTGTAAAAATTAATGGTCAGCTTTATATTTTTGGTTCCTCACAGGTCACTGGTCGTGAGGTACTTGTAAAAGCCAACCTGACACCCCCTGAAAACTACACGCTCAGAGTCAAAATCGGCGGTCAACGTCCGAAGAAAGTGGAGTTGGACGAAACCGTAGATCTTTGCCACCCCGGTATCGAGAAGTTTAAAGCCCTACCGAGGGACCAGATAGAGGGTGAAACCATTCCCTTGCGGCGTCAGTTTCCATTGTTCCCTAGCGACGAAGCTTTTCTAAACGACTATGGACTTCCGTGGGAGACGGTTATCGATGGATCTCAATGGTTACTCATACACGACTTCCCTCTTCCCGCGGGCTATAACCACACCACTGTTACGGCCGCTATTCGGATGGAAACCGGCTACCCCAACGCCCAACTCGACATGGTTTATTTTTCCCCCGCTCTGGCGCGACAAGACGGGGTTCCCATTGCTCAGACTAATGCGACACAGGCTATTCATGGGAATATCTTCCAAAGATGGTCTCGCCATCGAACCACACAGAATCCTTGGAAGCCTGATGTTGATAACCTCGAATCACACGTAATCCTGATCGAGGACTGGCTTGAAAGGGAATTTGTTAAATGAATGTACCTGTAACCCTTAGCATGACATCCTCGCAACATGAGGAGCTTAAGCAGATTTTATTTCCCGGTGACCAAAAAGAGGCAGTTGCTATCGCTCTTTGCGGCCGCCGGCATGGGGATCGACGGCATCGCTTGCTGGTAAGGGAGGTCCACGGACTCCCGGTGTCGGCTTACAACAAGAGAGTCGATTCCGAGGTTTCGTGGTCAACTGAAGCTCTTATTTCATTACTCGAAGTGGCCCTTGACGAAAACTACTCCGTCATAAAGTTTCACAGTCATCCAAGCGGTCAGCCTTACTTCTCCTCTAAAGACGATTTTAGTGATTCGGAGTTGTTACCCATGGTTCAGGCTTGGATCGAGTCTGAGGTCCCCCATGGAAGCGTTGTCATGACTCCTGATGGCCAGATGTTTGGACGTGCTCTTTCTGGAATGGAAGGGAAATTTATTCCGATCCACGCAATCAATGTGGTGGGTGACGACCTGCACTTTTGGTATCCAAACCAAAGCAAGAGCGAAATCCCCTCATTTGTCGCATCCCATAAACAGGCATTTGGTCAGGGAACGACGGAATGCCTACAGCGCCTTTCCATTGCTGTTGTCGGTTGCTCAGGTACAGGAAGCCCAGTAATTGAGCAGTTGGTAAGGCTTGGCGTTGGAGAAATCATCATAGTAGACAATGACCGCATGGAGGATAGGAATGTCAATCGGATATTGAACTCTACGATGTCCGATGTCCGAAGTAGCCGGTTCAAAGTCGACGTCTTATTCGACGCTATTAACCAGGCCGGATTCGGGACGCGCGTAATCCCGATTAAGAGAAACTTATGGAATAGGGATGTTGTTGAATGTGTCGCTCAATGCGATGTTGTCTTCGGTTGCATGGATACAATCGACGGCCGGTACCTCCTAAACAAGTTGGCGACTTACTACTTGATTCCTTACTTCGACATTGGCGTCAAGCTTGACGCGATTTCTGAAGGAGAGGATAAAGGAAATATCCGTGAAGTATGCGGAACAGTTCATTATCTTCAGCCAGGCAAATCTAGCCTTATGAGCAGAGGACTGTTCGACATGGATGAAGTGAGAGGTGCGGGATTGTACAGAAATGATCCTAAAGCCTATGCCAACCAAGCCAGGGAGGGCTATATTGCCGGTGTCGAAGAAAATAAGCCTGCCGTGATCTCAGTCAATATGTTTGGGGCCTCCCTTGTAGTCAACGATTTCCTTGCTAGAATTCACCCTTATCGTGAGGAACCGAACAAAGAATATGCCAACATTACGTTCAGTCTTGCGAGCATGGAATTATTCTATGAGTCGGAAGGCGTGCCATGCTCTCTTATTGCTGAAAGTATAGGCATTGGCGACACGGAGCCTTTCTTGGGTGAACTTGAACTTTCTGTGAAACGTGAAGTTGCATGAAATGGCTCAGGACACTATTCAAAAATTTTAAATTTTGCAAATTCGTTAAGAGGGGGCCTTTTTATAGAACCGTTATTGTTCATGAGTCTCTCCCGGAAAGCCTTAGGAAAGCAACGCTCTACGTTGTAGAGGAGGATGGTCATCGAGAGTATGTCGCTATGCTCTGTCCCTGTGGATGTGGGCTAACCTTGCATATGAACTTAATCCCGGATGACCGCCCATGCTGGCAGCTTACGATTTATTCCGATAACTCAGCGACTCTTGATCCTTCAGTATGGAGAAGAAAGGGGTGTGAATCTCATTTCTGGTTACGTCGGGGGAAAGTTCTTTGGTGTTATGCCGACGAGCCATGGTGGGTCCGTTGGTTTTCAGGAGCATAACAACAGGCAACTGATTGATAAGGCATTCCATATGAATCTCCACTGCCTTCCAGCTTTTTTCGGTTCACTCTCCAGTTTCATCCTTTCTTTCCAGAAAGCGATCCACAAACCGCTTGTCTGAAAATATCAGCCGCGGTCTCAGCGGCGTCGCGCAGCGCGGAATCCAACAAGTGGGCGTAGCGCTGGGTCATCTCCAGTGTGCGGTGGGTGAGAAGGCGCTGGAGCATGTAGATGTCCACCCTGCCGCTGGAGGCGAGAAGCGAGGCGTAGGCGTGGCGCAGGCCATGAAATCTGAAATTCTCGGGGAGTTCGGCGCGTTTCTTGATCCTTTTCCATGCTCTCTTAAAATCTATACGCTCGCCACCCTCACGGCCCGGGAAAACATAGGGGTTTCCATTACGTGGGTGACTCTCGAATACTTCGCGGACGAAAGAGTTCATTGGTATTACATCGATTTCGCCCGTCTTCCCGCCCTTAGGCTCGCGCAGGAAGATGTGCCCGCGCTCGAAATCGAGGTCGTCCCAATGCAGCTTGAAAATGGCCCCACGGCGCATCCCGGTGAAAAGGGCCGTGAGGACGACACCACGCGCCTGCGGGTCTTCGTCGGCTTCCGCCGCGTTTACCAGGGCGGAGACCTGCTCCTGCGTCAGGTACTCGGTTCGCTTGTTGTCGAACCTCGGCATTTCTATTTTGAAATCCAGTCCATGGCAAAGCCTCTGTTTCACGCCGAAATTCACTATCCGCTGCAGAAGGGCGAGAATATGCTTGACCGTCGCCGGTTTGCGTCTTTCCAGGAGCCCGTTCTTGAACCGCTCCACCTCCGCTGATTTTATTTCCTCCGGTGTCTTCTGGCCGAATGCCTCGCGGAGATGATTCTTGTATAGCTTTTCATCATCACGCAGATATTTTCCCTTGGGACGGGTGGAGAAATACTCGAGCATGAGGTTTTCAATCGTCCGTTTCATCTTTTCCGCTATCATCGAGCGCCGCTCTTGGTTGGACAGATCCCCTGTGATTCGTTTGGCGCGAATCTGGTTCGCCTGAGCGGTCGAGCGGGCTGGAGTTTTTTCTTCAATCAGCTTTCCGTCTTTGCGGTACCTGATATAATAGACACGGAATCCGGGATCGGTTTCGATGTAGTAGACGCCTGGATATTTTGTCTTGATTCTGCTCAACGTCGGCATTTTTCTAACCCCGTATTCCCCACATATTCCCCACACGCGGCACGAAAATTCGCGTCTTAAAACGGAAATATTGGTACCTAGTATTATCCAGATGTTACTCGTAACCCCTGAATTAATCAATACTTGGGGATATTTAAGTTGAAATAGGCAGGATTGGGGAGAGGGCCTTGAAGCTCCTCTTAATCAGCGGGTCACAGGTTCGAATCCTGTACGGCTCACCATTTTTTATCAACAGGTTGCGGGCTTTCGCCGCGGCCCTTTTTTCATTCCCCGCAAGCCCGGCGCGAAAATCCCTTGTTGTGACGGCGGCTCAAAAAGCTAAAATGTCCCTATGCTCAAGGAGCTTTACGTCAAGGACTTCGCCATAGTGGACGAGGCCCGGGTGGAGTTCGCCGGGGGGCTCAACGCCCTCACCGGCGAGACCGGCGCGGGAAAGTCGATCCTCGTGGAGGCGTTGGGCCTTGCCCTGGGGGGCCGATCCAGCGAGGAGATGATCCGGTCCGGCGCCGAGCGGGCCGTCGTGGAGGCGCTGTTCGACACCGACGACGTCCCCGGCCTGCCGGCCTGGCTTGCCGAGCAGGGGCTGGAGGGCGACGGCGGCGGGCTGCTCATCAGGCGCATAATCACTAGAACCGGCAAGAACAGAACGTACATCAACGGCGCGATGGCCACCGTGGCGCAGCTGCGGGCCGCCGGGGAGACCCTTGTCGATATCCACGGCCAGAACGAGCACCAGACCCTCCTGAGGCCAAAAGCCCACCTGCCCTTTCTGGACTCTTTTCTCGGGATCGAAGGGGAGCGCGGGAAGTTCCAGGAGAAGTTCGACGAGTACAGGAGCGCCGCCGGGAAGCTGGCCTCGCTGAAAAAAGACCAGAGGGAGACCGAGCGGCGGATGGACCTTCTGCGCTTCCAGGTGAACGAGATCGACGCCGCTTCCCTTGCCCCCGGCGAGGACGAGGCGCTGGCCGCGGAAAAGAGCCGGCTTTCGAACGTCGAGGCGCTGATGGAGCTTGCCGCCGGGGCCGCGGGCGCCCTGGACGGGGGGGACCGGGCCGCCTCGGCCCTTCTCGGCGCCGCCCGGGCCGCCGTGGAGCGGATGGCCCAACTGGACGAGACGCTGGTCCCGCTCGCGTCGGAGCTTGTGGAGATAAGCCTGCGGGCCGACGAGGCGGCCGCCGAGCTGAGCCGCCACGCCGACGGAATCGAGCGCGACCCGGATAGGCTCGCCGAGGTGGACGACCGGCTGGACATGATAAAGAATCTCAAGAAAAAGTATGGCGGGACGATCGAAGACATCCTGGCCTTCCGTGACCAGGCGGCGGCGGAGCTTGCCGGGCTCGAGCTTGCCGGACAGAGCGCGGACGAGCTTGAAAAAAAGGCCGCCGAGCTTGGCCGTGAGACGGCCCGGCTTGCCCTGGCCCTGGACGAAAAGAGACGAGGCGGCGCGGACAGATTCGCGAAAGCCGTTCGGGGAGAGCTTGCCGGCCTGAACATGGGCAAGGCTCGGGTGGAGCTTGCCTTCGCTTACGGCGACGACCCGGAGAGCCCGGCGCGAAAAGACGGCAGAGGCGTGAAGATGAGCCGGGACGGGATCGGGCAGGTGGAGATCCTTTTTTCCTCCAACCCCGGCTCGCCGCCCAAGCCGTTCGTGAAGGTGGCCTCCGGCGGCGAGATGAGCAGGCTGATGCTGGCGTTGAAGACCGTCCTCCACGGCAAGCAGCCCGCGCCTGTCATCGTCTTCGACGAGATAGACGCGGGGATAGGAGGCGTCACGGCGGATCGGCTGGGCGAGAAGCTGCGCGAGCTCGCCGGGCGGGCGCAGGTCTTCTGCGTCACGCACCTGCCGCAGGTGGCCCGCCAGGCCCACGCTCACTACTCGGTGGAAAAACACGCATCGAGAGGGAAGACCGGCGTGGTGGTGGCGAAGCTCGACCGCGGCGGAAGGGTCGCCGAGCTGGCCCGCATGGCGGGCGGGGGGACTGCCAAAGAGTCGGCCATCAAATGGGCCGAAGAGGCCCTGGAGCAGAGTTGACCTGTCCGTCTCTCCTGGAGCGTCGGCGAAGGGTTTGGAACGGTGGATTGAAGCCGCGACGCAGACGCCATCTCACTGAGCCGCGCGATCAATGTCACTCCAAGCCGGAGGCGAAGGGTTTCGTATTCTCCCCATCAGCGCCATGGCCGTAATATCAGCGTCACGGCGGACAGACATTCCCGCCTTGCATGGCCAGTGGCTGATGGACAGGTTCCGGGAGGGGCGCGTCGAGGTAAAAAACCCCTACAACGGAAAAATCTCCGAGATTTCCCTCAGGCCGGGGGACGTGGACGGGGTCGTCTTCTGGTCGAGAAACTACCGCCCCATGCTGGAGAGCCTTTCCCGGCTGAGCGGGATGGGATACGGGTTCTATTGCCAATACACCATCATCGGCTACCCGCGCCTTTTCGACCCCGGCTCGCCCGGCGTGGAGGCCGCCGCCGGGACAGCCCGGGAGCTTGCCGCCAGGTTCGGGCCGGACACGGTGGTATGGCGGTACGACCCTATAATCCTGACCTCCATGACGGACGCCGCCTGGCATCTCGAAAATTTCCCGCGGCTGCTTGGCCTGATGGAGGGCTCGACGGACACCTGCGTCATATCCTTCATCGACGTCTACAGGAAGGTGGAGCGCAACTTTTTGCCCCTGCTCAAAGAACACGGTGCGGAGTTTTACCGCCCCCGGCGCGAGGAACTGGAGGAGCTTGCCGCCGGGATGGCCCGGATGGCCGCGAAGGCGGGGATAACCGTCCGGTCATGCTGCGAGCCGGAGCTTGAGGCGGCTCCGAAGGGCTCGTGCGTGGACGCGGAGAGGCTCGGGCGCGTCACGGACCGGGACCTTTCCGGGCTCAAAAAGAGGCCGACAAGAGAGGGGTGCCTCTGTTACGCCTCGAAGGACATAGGCGCCTACGACACCTGTACGCTCGGCTGCGCCTATTGCTACGCCAACCGCTCCCCGGCGCTCCAGCGGCCTACTAAAAGACCTTGACGTTCATCTGCTCGCGGAGCTTTTTCACGTAGGACTGGACGCCGTCCCTTACCTTCTCCTGCTCGAGCTTTGTCCTGACATCCTCCTTGACCTCCTCGAAGGGCAGCACGCCCGCGGGGCGGCGCTCCAGGACCTTTACGAGGTGGTAGCCGAACCTGCTCTCCACGATCCCGGAGACCTTGCCCGGCTCTGTGTTGAAGGCCGCCTCCTCGAACTCCGGCACCATCCTGCCACGCCCGAAGAAGCCGAGATCGCCGCCGTTGGACGCCGTGCCGGGGTCTTCGCTGACGGAGCGGGCCAATTCGGCGAAATCCTCACCCTTCCCGAGCCGCTCGAGAACGGTTTCGATCTTCTCTTTCGCCTTCTTTTTCTCCTCCGGGCCGGCGTCGCTGTCGAACCGCGCCAGGATATGGGCGGCGTGGACCTGCTCGGGCTTTTCGAACTCGAGCTTGTTCACCTCGTAGTATTCCCGCGCCTGCTCGTCGGTCACGTCGATCTTGCTTACGACGTGTTTTTCAACGAGGCCCTGTATGGCCAGGTTCTGCCTGATGCTGTCTTTCACCTTTGCTTCCGTCAGCTCCTGCGCCGCCAGGGCCTGCTTGAAAGCATCCTCGCTGGGGAAGTTTTTCTTGATAGCGGTGAAGCTCGCCTCCACCTTCTCCGGTGGCGCCTGCATCTTCTCCTTCTCCGCCTGACGGCGAAGAGTCTCGGTGTTGATGTAATTCTCCAGCATCATCGACTTGATCTGCTCGAACCGCTCCTGGCCTATGGGGTTGTTCGCCTGCTTCATGTTCTCCCTGAAGCGCTCAAGGTCGGCCACGTAGCCGTCCCTCTTGATGGGCTCGCCTTCGATTTCGGCCACGACCTCCGGTATCTCGTCCAGACCAAGGTCCAGGGGCTTGCCCGCCTCGGCGGCGTCGGATGATTTCGGCAGGGAAAAGTTCAGGGAAGAGTCCGTTTCCCCGCCGCCCGGCGCGGAGACGGGGCCGCCCCCGTAGACATAAAACAGCGACCCGGCGGCGATCGCCGCCACCAGGATGATTATTCCTATTGTCCGCAAAACCATGATCCTCTCCTGTCTCCAGCATTAAAGTTAAAAGTCTATCCTCTACGCCGGGGGGATGGCAAGGGGATTAAAAACGCATGTGGGGAGGCGGGGCAACGGTTTTGCGCTTTTTCAGATATGGGCGGCCCGAGACTACACGGCCGTTCTCATGACCTCTTCGTAGGCTTCGATGACCTTGTTGCGCACCTGCATCGTCAGCTTGAAGGCGATCTCGGCCTTGCTCAAGGCTATCATCGTTTCGTGTATGTTCTTTGATTTGCCGGCGACAAGGTTTTCTATGGCATTGTCCGCCTCGAGCTGGTACTGGTTCACCTCCTTCAGGGAATCCGCCAGGGTGTTGGCGAACGACCCCCCCTCCTCCCCTTTCCTGCCGGCGTTCTGGATCTTCAGTGAGGAGCCGAGAGGCTCCATGTTCGTAAGGACTTTCATGCCAAGGTCAGCCATCGTCTGTTCTCCCCGTCTCAAAACGACCGCCGCGCCAGCGGTTCAGTCAGCTCGGCCCCCTTGATTCAAGGGTCAGCCGTTCTCCACTCTTAAAGACTTCTTTCTATGGCCTCGTCGATTATGCCGCCCCTCTTGCCCCGGACGGCTATCAGCGTCTGGTAGGTAAGGGACGTCTCCAGAAGTTTCGCCATCTCGCGATCCAGGTTTACGTTGTTGCCGTCCAGCCGGGGCGCGTCCTGCGAAACCCCCACCTTCGGCTTGAACCCTTCCAGGCCGCCGTCAGCGCCGTCCAGGTGCCGCGGGTCGGTCGTTTTCACCCCGATGCCGGGCTTGTAGGCCTCTTTCAGCCTATTTTCAAAAGGTTCCAGGTCAACGGCCTTGTAGCCGGGCGTCTCGACGTTCGCTATGTTGCTGTTGACCAGCAGCGCCCGCTGGGCGTGGATGTCCATCGCTTTGCTGACGAGCCTGCCCACCTTGTTGGTGAAGAGCAGATCGCTGACAAGTCCCATCGATCGCCTCCTGAAAACATTCCTTTACCTAGTTGGAAGCAAATGCGGCGCCATTGCCGGGAAACGGACGGGCCGACAGCTAACTCATTGATATACAATCGTAAATCCCCGGAGCCGGGCCGCGGGATTTTTGACTTTCGGGAAATTTTGGCGCGGTCCGGCGCGTCAGGGAACCGTCGCGGCGCTCATGTTAAAATATGCCCCATGAAAACGGACTTGAAAAAGCTTGAGAAAACGGGCCCCGGAGAGGACCGGGAGCGCGGCGCGGAGCAGGACATCGCGGACGAGGCCCTTGTTCTGGCGGACCCGCTGCAGCTTTACATCAGCAAAATCAAGAAGTATCCCATCCTCACCGCCGAGCAGGAGCGAGAGCTGGCCCTCCGTTTCCAGCGGACGGGCGACCGCGAGGCGGCTTTCCGGCTGGTGACGTCGAACCTGATGCTGGTTGTGAAGATAGCCTTCGAGTTTCGCTCCTCGTTCCAGAACATGCTGGACCTGATCCAGGAGGGCAACTACGGCCTGATGCGCGCCGTCAGAAAATTCAACCCCTTGAAGGGCGCGCGGCTTTCCACCTACGCCTCGTACTGGATCCGCGCCTACATGATAAAGTTTCTGCTGGACAACTGGCGGCTCGTCCGGGTGGGGACGACCAACACCCGCAGAAAGCTCCTCTACAACCTCCGCGCCCTGGAGATGAAGATGAAAGAGGGCGGAATCGAGGCCGGGCCGAAGCTGCTGGCCGAAAAACTCGGCGCCTCCGAGCGGGACGTCATCGATGTCCAGAAAAGCCTCGGCGCCCAGGACGCCTCCATTCACCAGCCCGTGGAGGAGGGCTCCACCCGCACGCTCGCCGAGACACTCTCCGCCTCCGGGCGGGACGTATCCGAGGATATCGGTGAAGAGCAGATGATGGAAAAACTCCAGGAGGCGATCGAACAGTTCAAAAAGGATCTGAAACCCAGCGACCGCGTCATATTGGACGAAAGGATACTCTCCGACGAGCCCACGACCCTGCGGGAGATAGGCGAGCGCCACGGCATCACCCGCGAGGCCGTCCGGCAGGCGGAGGCGAGGCTTTTGAAACGCCTCAAGAAATTCGTGGGAGAGCGGCTGGCGGGCGCGGCTTAGGAGGGCTTTGATGAATTTTTCATTTTGATATTTTGCAAAAAATCCACTAACTCATGGACACGAGTGGAAGGATCATCGGTATCAGCTGACTGTGCGGCTTTAAAAGCTTTGACGGCGTTGGCTTTGGCCGTCTCCAATTTATCTTCAAGGGACGAGAAGACATCACGTTGCCCTTTGTCATAATCAGGCAAATATTTTTTAAGCGCTGATGTTAATTGGAAGCATGCGCTTTTCCCTGACATGGCGCTATATGACTTTGTGGTGTAAATGAAGTGCAGTATTAGCCAATACTCAAAGCATGGAACCGAGGTGATGGCGAAGAAAGTATTTTTAGGCGCAACTCGATTAATGGCGTCCACAGCCTGCGCGTAATTTGTGTGGTTGTCTTTGTCAAAGACGCAATACACCCTATCAAAGGGGTCGCCAGCGCCTTCCTTATCATAGAGTTCCTTGGCATGTTCGATTATGCTGACCGGATCGGAGCCGCATTCTTCTCCACAGATTTCCACATTTGCGCTGTTAAGGCGGTAGTAATCTTTTAATCCTTTAAAGTAATTCGGCTCCGTTTTTTCACCTTCACAAACGATCAATACCTTGGCGTAAGGTTCTCTCCTGGGTTTGCGGCGTCTTAATTCACGCGCCTGCCTCGCTTTCCTTCTAGAGAAGCCCATCAGTTATGCGTCTTTAGCGGCTTTATATATGGCAAAGCGCCATAACGCCCCGAGAGGTACGCCAGTTCAAGGTTTTCACGCCCCTTGCGCGGGTGGAAATCTGTTAAAGGGTAAAGCGTTGTTGCTTGATCCTGGCCCTTTTCGCAAAACCAGATTTGATCACGGCGAAATACCTCCTGGTTGAGAATAGAAGTTTCGTGGGTGGTGAAAACCAGTTGAGCGTTTTTAGGATTGGTCTCACTACTGTGAAAAAGCTGTACTAAAAACCGCACCAACTGTGGATGCAGGTTGTCGTGCAGTTCGTCGATAAAGAGCACGTAGCCATTAGATAAAGTGTCAATCCAAGGCCCGGCGAAGGAGAAAAGTTTTTGAGTGCCGTCTGACTCATCTTTGAAGTCGAATGACACCGTATCACCCTCGCTGCTTTTGTGGATAGTCTTAATCTTGATGAGTTCTTTGCCTTCCAGTTCGCCAGCAATTGTATTTTTGACATGCTCCGGCATATCGTCTGGCAATTCTTTGATATCAAAAGGCTTTTTCTTGGCAATGACATCTTCAATGTTCAGGTCGGCCGCGCGCAGATAATCCATTATTTCCTGTTTTTCCTTCGATTTTTCGCAAAGCGAAGCGCTAAAAGTTGGAGCCAAGCCTGGAAGATTAACGATGTACAACGTGTCACTAAACCAGTCATAGATTGGTTGCAATTGCTGGCTATTGAGTTGAACGGCAGTTGAAAGAAACAACGCGTTGTCTCGCGTGGACTTTTGCCAGAGCTGTTTCTCACCTAATAGATTGTTGCCAAGCTCCCAGTCATATTTGCTACTTTCAACGTTCCAGGCCCGATCGAACCACCGCTGGGGACGGCCTTTAGGGTAGGCCAACAGCCACTCCTCATGAATGCGGTCTTCTGTGGCTGAAAAACCATACTGGTAACGGACGTGGTTGACGATGAAAACCACCTCGAACACACTTGGAGCATTGCTGGTGGTTTGGCTTAGGCGAAACGGCGTGACCGGCAGTTTGTCGCCGCGTTTTTGACTTGTAGCCGACCCCAAAACAATCTGCTGCATGGTTCGCAACGCGAGCAAAACATTTGTTTTGCCTCCAGCGTTCGGGCCATAGATCGCGGCGGAGCGCAACAGGTCGAACTCGCGGAAAGCTTGCGCCTTGAAGGTATTGGTTTGGACCAACTCTTCTTTGCCGCTTGCTTTAACCAGACTGAGTGTCTGGCGGTCACGCACTGAGCGAAAGTTGGTCACACTGAATTCGATTAACATCGGCCTCCCCTTTTAGCGCCTAATTTGGCAAATAATGTCAAAAATAACACTACAAATGAGTTTTGTCCATCCTTAACTGGAAAAAACGGTAATATGTGAAAAAGAAGCGGTGTTTTTTCTCTCCTGACAGATCTCCCTGCCGCCCCGGGTTCTCCCCCGGCGCCGCGTGTGGTAGAATCCAGAGAACCCGAAATGTTAGTGAATATATAAAGGGATTTAGACATGCCGGAAGAGCCGAGCCCCGAAAACGAGATGGAGATCCTCTCCAAAGCCATCGTGGACGCCATAGTCAGGTCCCGCGACGTCAGAAAGGCGATAGCCAGGCTTTCCGGCTCGGACGAGATCGACTCGAAGTCGTTCATGGTGCTCATGCTGAAAGTGGGCAACCTGGCCGAGGCCATGGGGTTCGACGTTCCGCCAGGCGGCGGGGACGGCGCCGCGAAAGAAGGGACGAACGGCGAGGCAGGGGACAAGCCGGACGAGCAGGTCAAGCTGCCCGACTCCTACGAGGACGGCAGGAGGCTTTCGAGGGCCGAAAAGGCTTTCAGGGAGTACCTGTCAAAGGTCTTCGACCAGGACGAGTGGCTGAGAAAGAACGGGCTTATCTACTGATCCTCCAGCCGGAGCCCCCGATGCGGGGCGCGGCCTCTTGAGCGGGAGACCTTTGCGGAACCAACAGGCTTTGCCGGTTTGCCGTCCTGAGCCGCCCTTTTTTGTCATCCTGAGCCCCTTCGGCTTCGCCCCAGGGCGGGCTCCGGCGAAGGATTTTGTCTTTCTCACCGGCCTGCTGAAACTTGGCGGGGTTTGACATGCGTCATCTCGACGGGGCCAAGAGGGTGATGGTCGAGCGCCATCTTGCCGGCCGCGACATAACCGACCCCGCTGTCCTCCGGGCCATGGGGAGCGTCCCCCGCGAGGATTTCGTCCCCGAGTCGTTTAAAAGATACGCCTACGACGACAACCCCCTGCCGATCGGCCACGGCCAGACCATAAGCCAGCCTTACATAGTGGCCCTGATGATCCAGGAGCTGCGTGTGGAGCCTTCCGACATGGTTCTGGAGATAGGCGGCGGCTCCGGCTACCAGGCGGCGGTTCTCTCGCTGCTGGCCGATCACGTCTACAGCGTGGAGATAATCCCCGAGCTTGCCGGGCAGGCCGCCGGGTGTCTATCAAGGCTGGGTTATAATAACGTCACGGTTGTGACCGGCGACGGCCGCCTGGGCTGGCCCGAGGCCGCGCCCTATGACAAGATAATCGGCGCCGCCGCCATCGACCACGTGCCGGAGCCGCTCGAGGAGCAGCTGAAGGAGGGGGGACGGCTGATCCTGCCGGTGGGAGGCGAATATTTCCAGGACCTGCTTTTGGGAGAGAAAAAAGGTGGCCAGATGCTTTACAGTTCGGTGACGACGGTGCGTTTCGTCCCCATGACCGGCGACGCAGGGGAACGCTGAGCCTGCGCCGGACGGCGGAGAGTTTCGGAGCGACGATCGTGAAAAAATACCTGTGCGTCCACGGGCACTTCTACCAGCCCCCCCGGGAGAACCCCTGGCTCGAGATCATAGAGGTCCAGGACACCGCCGCGCCCTACCACGATTGGAACGAGCGGGTGAACAGGGAATGCTACGCCCCTAACACCGCCTCCCGCCTCTACGGCAAGGGCGGCAGGATCAAGCGGATAGTGAACAACTTCGAGCGGATAAGCTTCAACGTCGGCCCGACACTGATGAGCTGGCTCGAGGAGAACGACAAGACCGCCTACGCAAGAATAGTGGAGGCCGACAAGGCCAGCGCGAAGGCGCATGGCGGCCACGGATCAGGCCTTGCCCAAGCCTACAACCACATGATAATGCCCCTTGCCACCGACAGGGACAAAACCACACAGGTCAAGTGGGGAATCGCCGATTTCAAGCGCCATTTCGGGCGCGACCCGGAGGGGATGTGGCTGCCGGAGACCGCCGCGGATAAAAAGACCCTCCAGGCTCTGGCCGAAAACGGCATAACCTTCACCATCCTGGCCCCCAGCCAGGCCAAGGCCGTCCGGGAAAAGGAGGGGGGGAAGATGACCCCCGTGAACGGCGGGATAGACCCCACCCGCCCATACAAGGTGAAGCTCGACGCCGGACGGGAGATAACGGTCTTCTTCTACGACGGGCCGATAAGCCAGGCCGTGGCCTTCGAGGAGATCCTGGACAGCGGCGAGAAGTTCGCAAAGAGGCTGAAGGACGGCTTCGCCGAACAGAGAAAATGGAGCCAGATCGTCAACATCGCCACCGACGGCGAGACCTACGGCCACCACCACAGGTTCGGCGAGATGGCGCTCTCCTACGCCCTTGAGTGGATCGAAAAGTCCGACGAGATAGAGCTGACCAACTACGCCGAATACCTCTCGAAACACCCCCCCCCCGCCGAGGCGGAGATCCACGAGAACTCGTCGTGGTCGTGCTCCCACGGCGTGGAGCGGTGGAGGAGCGATTGCGGCTGCAGCATCGGCGGGCAGGACTGGAACCAGAAATGGCGCGCGCCGCTGCGGGAGGCGCTGGACAACCTGAAAACCCGGATCGACGAGATATACGAGCGGGAAGGGGGGAAAATTTTCAAGGACCCGTGGGAGGCCCGGGACGGCTACATAGAAGTGATACTGGACAGGAGCGAAAAGCGCGCCAACCGGTTCCTTGCCGAGCGGGCCGGGCGGGAGCTTTCACGGGAGGAGCGGGTGAGAGCCCTTTGCCTGCTGGAGGCGCAGCGTAACTCCATGCTGATGTTCACCTCCTGCGGCTGGTTTTTCGACGACGTGTCGGGCATCGAGACCTCCCAGCTTTTGAAATACGCCGCGCGGGCCATGCAGCTTGTCGAGGACATGACCGGTGAGAGCATGGAGAGCGGTTTTCTGGAAATCCTGAAAAAGGCGAAAAGCAACATCCCCGCCCAGGGAAACGGCGAGGACATATACCGCCGCTACGTCCTGCCGGAGAAGGCGACGCTTTCAAGGCTGCTTGCCAACCACGCCATATCCCACACCCTCGACGCCAACGGAGAAAGCGGCCTGGGAAAGGTCTTCGAGGTACGCGAAAAAAGCGGCGAGAAGGAGGAATACGGCGACACGGCCCTTTACGTCTCCCGGGCGGTGGCCAGGTCGAAGATCACCCTGGAAGAGAAGGCGATGGTCGCCGCCACGCTGCGCCTCGGCGGGGCGGACATCACCTGCTTCACCCGGCCGGACACGGGGATCGAGGACTACGAGCCGCTGGTGAAAGACGTCTTCTGGGTCTGGCGTCAGCGCTCCATGGCGGAGCTTATAAGGCGGCTGGACGCGGCCTTCAAGGACGGGCATTTCACCCTGAGGGACCTTTTCATGGAGCAGCGCCGGAAAGCCGTCAACGTCCTCTTCGCCGATCACATCATGCGCTTCGTGGACACCTACGACCAGCTATTCTGGCGCAACCGGCGGATGATGGACTTCTTCGTCGAGGCCAAGGTCCCCCCGCCGCGGGAGTTCAAGATGGCGGCGCAGTACATCCTGGAAAAGGAGCTTTTGGACTCCGCCGGGGAGCTTGCCAAGCCCGATGCGCCGGAGAGGATGGCAAACCTTTTGGGGGAGATGAGAAAATGGGACGTGGACGTGGACCTGCGGCCCGTCCGCAAGGAGCTTGAGCGGCGGCTGCTGGAGACCATCGACAGGCTGGACAGGGAGCGGGACGTGGACATGGCCCGCAACGTCATCCAGATGATCCTCGCCGCCCAGACCGCCGACCTGGGTCTCGACCTGTGGGCTATCCAGAACCGTTTCGACTCCATATACAAGGCGCGGATGGAAACCCCCGAAGATCCTTTCTACGGCCACCCGGAGCTTGGGAAGCTCGGCATCCTGCTGAATTTCTCCTTCGGCTCCGCGGCTAGAAAAGCGCCTGAGACCACCTGAAAGTCCCCTCCCGGGAGGAGGCGCAGGATCGCTCTGACGCCCGCGACCTGAACACCAGCCAAGAGGCCGGTCTAAGGGACCTTGCCGTTGTTGTTTGTCGTAACCCCGTCAATAGAGCCAGCAGGCGACCCTTGTCCCGCCGTCGACGGTCTTGAGTTCCGGCGTCTTCTCCCTGCATATCTCCATCACCTTCGGGCAGCGCGGATGGAAAGCGCAGCCGGGCGGCTTGTGGAGCGGGTCCGGGACGGCGCCGGGTATCTCCTTCAGCCTTCCTTTTTCGTTGAACCCGTGGCGGACGGGCAGGGACTCGATGAGCCCCTGTGTGTAAGGGTGCGCCGGGGCGGCGAAGAGCCTTTTAACTTCCGCCTCCTCGGCGACGGTCCCGGCGTACATCACCACCACGTCCTGGCAGGTCTCGGCCACCACCCCGAGGTTGTGTGTGATTAGGATGATGGAGGCGTTGTACTGCTGTTTCATTTCCAGCATCAGGTCGAGTATCTGTTGCTGGATGGTGACGTCGAGGGCGGTGGTCGGCTCGTCGGCTATCAAAAGCTCCGGGCCGCAGGCCAGGGCCATGGCGATCATGGCGCGCTGGCGCATCCCGCCGGAGAGTTGGTGCGGATACTCGGCCGCCCGCTGCTCCGGCGCGGGGATGCCGACCTTTTTCAGAAGCTCCGCCGCCTGAACCCGGGCCTCCCGGCGGGATATGCCGCGGTGGACACGCAAAGGCTCCGACACCTGGTCGCCGATGGTGAAGACAGGGTTCAGCGCGGACATCGGCTCCTGGAAGATCATGGCGATCCTGTTTCCGCGGATGCGGCGCAGGCGCTCCTCCGGCAGCGTCAAAAGGTCTTTCCCGCCGAAGAGAACGCGCCCCCCGGCGATCCTCCCCGGCGGCTGTATCAGGCGCAGGATGGAGAGGGCGGAGATCGTCTTGCCGCAGCCGGACTCCCCAACGATTCCCAGCGTCTTCCCCGCCCGCGCCTCGTAGGACACCCCGTCCACCGCGCGGGACACGCCCGCCGGCGTGTCGAAGAAGACCTGAAGGTTTTCAACCTTTATAAGCGGCTCGGACATGATGGGGATTCTACGGAACCGTCCTTTCCGCCCCGCTCAAGAGCCTCCCTTTCCCCGGATGGCGGCGATCGCCCCGGCGTAGTCGTCGCTTTTGAAGATGGCGGACCCGGCCACGAGGACATTCACGCCCGCGGAGCGGACACTGGCGGCGTTTTCCGGCTTGATCCCGCCGTCCATCTCTATGTCAACGTCCAGCCCGGCCTTCTCGATCATGCTTTTCAGCCGCCCGGCCTTGGGAAGCGACGAGGGGATAAAAGTCTGGCCGCCGAAACCGGGGTTCACGGACATCAGCAGGACCATGTCCACGTCCTGCAGGATGTCCTCCAGCAGGCCGAGCGGCGAGGAGGGGTTCAGCGACACCCCGGCCTTTTTGCCCGTCTCCTTTATCTGATACACCACTCTATGCAGGTGCGGGCAGGCCTCGGCGTGGACGGTTATGATGTCCGCCCCGGCATGGGCGAAGTCGCCTATGTAGCGCTCCGGCTTCTCGATCATCAGGTGAACGTCGAGCGGCAGGGTTGTCATCGGGCGCAGGCTCTCCACCACGGGCGGGCCTATGGTTATGTTCGGGACGAAATGCCCGTCCATGACGTCGACGTGGAGCCAGTCCGCCCCCGCCTCCTCGACGGCCCGCGCCTCCTCGGCCAGCCGCCCGAAATCGGCGGAGAGGATCGACGGGGCGACTATTATCTTCCGCTCGCTCACTCCTGCCTTTTCTCCTGGATTTTCCCGCGCCATGAGAGTTTACATCATTCGCGCCGACACGGCGAGGGCGGCTTAAAAATCCCGAACCGAGCGCCACAGCCAGGTGAGCATCTCCAGCGCCGTCCTCTCCTGGTTTCTCGTCCGCTCGTCGCCGAGCCGAAGCTTTCTGACCTCGGTCCTGCCTTTAAAACACATGCCGATGTAGACGAGGCCGACCGGTTTTTCCCTCGTGCCTCCCGTGGGGCCGGCGACGCCGGTGGCGGACAGGCCGATGTAGGCGCCGGACGTTTTCGCTATCCCCTCGGCCATCCGGCGGGCGGTCTCGGCGGAGACGGCGCCGTGTTTTTCAATGACCTGCCGCCGAACGCCGAGACGTTTTATCTTCGACTCGTTGGTGTAGGTGACCGCTCCTTCCAGAAAATAGCGCGATGAGCCGGGGAGGCGGGTTATCATGCTCGCGAAAAGCCCACCCGTGCAGCTTTCCGCGCACGCGAGGGTGAGCCTCTTTCTGGCGAGGATTCCGCCGACCACCCCCTCCAGCGTGTCGGCGTCCCTGCCGTAGCAGAAAGGCGCCACCGTCTTCAAAAGCCGCGCCTCGGCCCGCCGAAGCGCCGCCTGGGCCGCCCTCCGCGTCTCTCCCCGGACAGTCAGGCGCAGGTCGACCATCCCCATGCGCGGCAGGTAGGCAAGCTCCACGCCATCGCCGGGGCCGCCTGCCTTCTCGATCATCTCGTACAGGTCGGACTCGCCGATCCCGGCTGTCCGCAATATTCTCCTCGCCACGGCTGGCGCCTTGAATTTTTTACGTACGCGGGGCAACACCTCCTTTTCCACCAGGTTTTTCATCTCGTAAGGAACCCCAGGCAGAGCGAAAAGCATCCGGCCGCCCGACTCGAAATATATCAGCGGCGCCGTCCCCCACCTGTTCGGGACGGCCACGGCGCTCTCGGGAACGTCGGCCTGGCCCTCGTTGACGGGGGGCATGGGTTTTTTGAGCTTGGCGGAAAAATAACGCCTCACGGCCCGCAGAACCTTTTCGTCCCTCACGAGCCTCGTGTTGAACGCTTTCAGCAGGGCCGGCTTGGTCACGTCGTCGTGGGTGGGGCCGAGACCGCCGGTCACGAAAACAAGGCCGTATTTTTTAAACGCGGCGCGTATCTCCCTGGCAAGCTCCCCGGCGTCGTCGCGCAGCGTCAGGACACGCTCCGGCGACAGACCGTAAGGGTCCAGCCTCGCAGCCAGCCACGCCGCGTTGGTGTTCACCGTGTGGCCCGAGACCACCTCGTCACCGACGGTTATGATCACGGTTTTCATGGTTTCACGTGAACGGCAACGGCATAATCTGAAAAGCCTCCTCGGGGCTCAATGGCTCGCCGGTCTCTATGCGGACGGAGCCGTAGCCTGCCTCCCGGGCTGCTGTCATGAGCGCCTCCCTCTCCTCGTCGCCGACGGCGGAGGAGTCCCCGGCGAGGTGTATCATCGCCCTGGCCTGCGGCTCCCGGGCGGCCAGCGGCTCGAGATCGAAAACATCCCGCCAGGGTCTGCCGCGGGTGTCTATCCTCCCGCGGGACGACGACCACGCCTCGGCCGCGCCGTCGGCGAGATGGACCAGGACGTATAGAAGCTCCATACAGGGACTGATTGTACCCAACGGGGCGGGGTTGATGTTATAGTAAAATCGTCGCGCGGGTTTAACATTCATGGAAATCGATGAGCATACCCAGACCGTCCGAGGCCGTCGAAAAGCTCGAAAAGATGCTTGGCTCCCCGGCGGGGTCCGGCGGAGAAGACAAAGAGAAGGCGCTCGATGAGCTTGTCGACCTCCTGGAAAAGGACACCGGGATATCCCGGATAATGAAGGACAACGAGGCCGGCGTGGACGCCCTGAAAGAGATATTCCATACGCTGGAGACAAACGGCGCCGGGGTCTGGGTCGGTGGGCGGTACGTTCCCGCCGCCTCCCTTTTCACGCCGGAGGTGTTGAGCTATTTTGTCACTGTCCGAGAACGGGACGAGCTCAACAGCCTGGCCATAAACCAGGTCCTGGGATACTTCGACGGCCTTACCGCCCGCCTCGTCCCGCCGGGCGAGCTTCTGGGACGCTGAATCTTTTCAACATCAACAAAAAATCCGTTCGCGGCGCGGCGCGGCGCGGGGGAAGGTGAAAGCTGAACACATGACCGGCGAGCGCGAAGAGGAGCTTGAGATACCGGACGAGGACCTTGTGGACCTTGCCCGGGAGGCTATGGAGAGCGCCTACGCGCCCTATTCGAAATTCATGGTCGGCGCGGCGGCGGTGGCGGACACGGGGCGGATCTTCACCGGCGTGAACGTGGAAAACGCCTCCTACGGCCTAACCGTCTGCGCCGAGCGGGTGGCGGTCCTCAAGGCCGTCTCGGAGGGCGAGAGGCGGATAGTCAAGGTCGCGGTGGTCTCCTCCTCGGGCGAGATCACCTACCCCTGCGGCGCCTGCCGCCAGACCCTGCGCGAGTTTTCCAGGGACACGGTGATCGTCCTGGCGGACGCCTCCGGGAACGTGGAGCGGCACACCCTCTCAAAACTTCTGCCCCACTCCTTCAACCGCGAGCCGCCTGGCTGACGGCGGACGGATCCCCCCTCCCCACGCTGACGATTTCCATATCCACCCTCCACGCGCGCCAGCCCTTTCCACCAGAAAGCGATGATGACGCCCGGCCGAAAACCGGGAAAAAGCAAGCGACCGCGAAAATTTTCGCATGACCCGAAAAAAAAAGCTTGACTGAACGGCAATTTATGTTTAAATATTTCTGAAGAGAATATAATCATTTCATTCTCTTTTAACTATACGAGATATGGTCAAGACCAGCGACAGCGAAAAGAAGGTTCCGGTCACGACGCATCTTTATCAGCGTCAGATAGACCAGCTCAACAAGGTGGCCAAGGATTTGCGTGTCACCAAGGCGGTTCTCTTCCGGGAGGCCATAGAGCAGCTTCTGAAACGCTATGAGGAAAAACAGCTTGATATCGGGATCAAATGAGACGGCGGGAGACGCTGGTTTGACCGCGATTTACAGATCGTGGCGGCTGGCGCGGGCCGCGGGCCGTGGAGGCCCTGTCCGCGCCGCGTCCGCTTTTTGTGTTGGCATCAGCTCGGATCCGGGGCCGGACCCAGACCACCACTTTACTGACCACCACCAACTTGGGCCGTCGCCTGACGGCCTCTCAAGGACCACCACTTTCTCTTCGGCCTCGTCTGAGTATTAGCCTTCCTCCCCGGGAGGCGTTGATGTGTGATCGGCCCCGGCCGGCCCGGCCGGGGCCGGTCATCTTTCAAGGCGGTCCCGGGCCTTCGCGGTTTGTTGGTATCTTGCTGATTTTCCGCGGCTTGTTCCGTCATCCCGCCGCTTTTCAGTTCTGTTTTCGCGCTTGTTTTATTTTCGGGATTGTGGTATTAAATAATTAGAAGCAAAGGAGTTCGCTCCTGGAAGCGAAGGGGTGAGACTATCTCCCCTGCCGCGTTCGTGGTGGTTGGATTTTCTTGAGCCAACACTCGAGTTCAGGGAGCTATCCAAGGCCGTTGTGAGCATGTCCGAAGCCTAAGGTTTCGGAAAGCCTGATGCGGTACGGACGGCGCCCACCTGTTTGGGAAAGGACTCAAAGAAAATGGCCCCACGGCGATGGCGGGGGATTTAAGTATCCATGCGATTGTTATTGAACGGTAGAGTCTCCGAATCACATATTATGGGTTGGATCTGGTCCTTTTTGATATCTTTTCCGCGCGAGGCGGGCGAAGTTTTCGAGAAGCTCTTCGGCGGCCTCGCTTCGGCGGAGGATGAATCGGCCTTTGGTTTTGGATGGAGGAAAAGAACCGTCACGGTTCCCCGCCGCGCGGGCGGGCGCCGCGGCGTATACGGATTGCCTTGCCCGTTTCCGCCGGCATGGACGGACGCGCGGTCCGCGCTCTCCCCGGAGAGACCGGACGGCGGCGGCAGCGTTCCGCGACGTCTTTTCCGGAGAAACCCTGATCCGCTGATCCTTTAAAAACCGGCCCGCCCACACTTTTTCGGAGCCTTCCGTCTCGGTTGTGTTTTGTAGCGGGCGCGCGGTTCGCGCGCCGCGCGTTTTCGCGAAAACCTTCTTTGAGGTTGGGAAAAGCGAGATGGAAACCGCCATTATCATTCTCGGCGCCCTGGCCGCGGGGTTCGGCGCCGGATACTATTTCAAAAGGGTAACCGAGGCCGGGCGGGCGGCGGAGCTTTCCGCGGACGCCGAACGCGTCCTGGAGAGAGCCAGGCAGGAAGCCAGCACGGTCGTAAGGGAAAGCAAGCTCGAGGCCAAGGAGACCCTCCTGAAGGCCCAGGCCGACTTCGAAAAGAAGGCCCAGGAGCGCAAGAACGAGATGGAGCAGTTCGAAAAACGCCTGCTTCAGCGGGAGAAGATCCTGGACAGCAAATACGAGCAGGCCGAAAGGCGCGAGCGGGATATGGCCGCCCGGGAAAAAGACCTGGCCCAGCTCGAGGGCAGGCTCCGGGAAAAGATCGAGGAGGCCGGCGCCGCCGTCGAAAAACAGCTCGGAAAACTCCAGGAGATATCCAGGATGAGCGCCGAGGAGGCCCGGGAGGAGATGAAGGCCGCCCTGTTCGACGACGCCAGGCTGGAGGCGGCCAACAACCTGAAAAAGATCGAGGAACGGACGAAGGAGGAGGCCTCGGAGAAGGCCGGGCAGATCATATCCCTCGCCATCCAGCGTCTCTCCACCGACCACGTGGCGGAGAACACCGTCTCCGTGGTGGACCTCCCCTCGGACGAGATGAAGGGCAGGATCATAGGCCGCGAAGGCCGCAACATAAGAGCCCTGGAGGTCGCCACGGGGGTGGACCTGATCATAGACGACACGCCGAACGCGGTCATCCTCTCCTGTTTCGACCCCATAAAGCGCGAGGTGGCGCGGCTGACCCTCCAGAGGCTTATAAACGACGGGCGCATCCACCCGGGGCGCATCGAGGACACGGTGGAGAAGGTATCCAAGGAGATGAACGCCCAGTTGCGGGAGAACGGCGAGAAGGCCATCTTCGAGCTGGGGATCGACGGTATCCACCAGGAGTTGGTCAGGCTCCTGGGCAGGCTGAAGTTCCGCACCAGCTACTCCCAGAACGTCCTGCGGCACTCCATCGAGGTGGGCTACCTGGCCGGGATAATGGCCGCCGAGCTGGGGCAGAACGTCAAGCTCGCCAAAAGGGCCGGGCTGATGCACGACATCGGCAAGGCCGTGGACCAGGACACTGAGGGCACACACGTGCAGATCGGCATGGAGTTGGCCCGCCGGTACAATGAGCCGAAGGCGGTCATAAACTCCATCGCCTCCCACCACGAGGACCACCCGGCGGAGTCGGTCATAGCTGTCCTGGTGGCGGCGGCGGACGCCCTCTCGGCCTCCCGGCCGGGAGCGCGCCGGGAGATGTTGCAGAACTACATCGCCAGGATGCAGAAGCTCGAGGAGATAGGCGACTCTTTTGATGGAGTGGAGAAGACCTTCGCCATCCAGGCCGGGCGCGAGGTGCGCGTCGTGGTCAAGCCGGACGCCATCGGCGACAACGAGGCTTTTTTCCTCTCCAGGGACATCGCAAAGAAGATAGAAGAGGAGCTCGCCTATCCGGGCGAGATAAGGGTCACCGTCATCCGCGAGACGCGGATCACCAACTACGCCAAGTAACCCATGAGAATCCTCGTCGTGGGAGATGTCTTCGGCAAGGTGGGAAGACGCGTCCTGAAATCGGCCCTGAACAACGTGATCTCCATGACCAGGGCGGACATCGTGATCGCCAACGGGGAGAACCTGGCGGGCGGGTTCGGCTTCACCCGGGCGCTGCTGGACGAGGTCTTCGGCCTGGGGGTGGACGTCATCACCACCGGCAACCACGTCTGGGACAAAAAGGAGGCGCTCTCGCTTGTGGAGACGGAGCCGCGCCTTCTGCGCCCGGCCAACTATCCCGACACCGCGCCGGGCAGGGGCGCGGGGGTCTACGAGACGTCCGCCGGGGCGAAGATCGGCGTGGTGAACCTGATGGGGCGCGTCTTCATGGACGCCGTGGACTGCCCCTTCCAGCGCGCCGAGCGGGAGCTTGAGAAGATCAAGGACAAGACGAAGGTCATCCTGGTGGACATGCACGCCGAGGCCACCAGCGAAAAGGAGGCGATGGGCTACTTCCTCGACGGCCGCGTCTCGGCGGTCGTGGGATCGCACACCCACGTGCAGACCGCCGACGAGAAAATCCTGCCCCGGAACACGGCCTACATAACCGACGCCGGGATGACGGGGCCGTCGCATTCCATCATCGGCGTGCGGGTGGACATCATCCTCAAAAGATTCACCCAGAAACTGCCGGAGAGGTTCGACGAGGCCCTCGGCCCGGGCCAGTTCAACGCCGTCCTGGTGGAGGCCGACGACGACACCGGCTTCGCGAAATCGATAAAAAGAATCCAGGCCGCCTACGATTGAATCCCACGGCCACGCAATGTCATCTCCGGCGGCGGCGGATGGCTGGCCCGCTGCCGGAAAATCAGTCCGGCGAAGAGGCCGATCCGGTGATCTTTTCGGAACAGGCGGAGGATAAAGCCTTCGCGGCGGCCTTTTTCAACACATCCTTCGCCTCGCCGATCTCGTTGTGCGTGATGAGGATGGCGGCGTAATCCAGCAGCTTGGCGACATCTTTGTTTTCGCCCCCGCACTCCGTTTTTTTGACTGTGACAATGGATTGCGCCCATTTTTCTCTCAACTCCATGTCGCCGAAAGCCATGGCCGTCCCTGAAACCGAGAGGGCCGACAGGGCCGCCAGGGCCATGCGGAGCCCGCCCCAGCGGCCGTACAGGCTTTTTGAGTTGCGCCGTGTCATGGGCCCGTTATCACCTCGAAGGGCAGGTTTTTGAGGGTTTCGAGCATTTTTGCGGCCTTTTCATAGATCCGCCGGTCCATCGTGTTGAAGGATACTTCATCGTCCTGGGAAAAAAGCGCCAGGACCCGCCCCCGGGCGTCCGTGGCGGCGCAGACTGTCCCCAGGGCCGTGATCTGCGGGGCGATGAGGCGGGCGGCGTCGGCGGCCTCCTCCCTTTCCACGACGATAACATCCATGCCGCGCCCCTCTTCCATGACGCGGCCGAGGACGGAGGCCTCCTCGACGGTCAGAAGCCCCTTCTTGCGGAGCCTGCCGATGTCCTCACCGGCCCACTCTTCGTCCACGGCGTAAAGGTAGAGAGGGAAAAGGTCCAGTTCGTCCAGGATCCTCAGCATCGTCCCGATCATGGCGTATTCCACGCTCCGCTCGCCCGCCCCCTGCGCCTCGAAAGGCGAGACGGACGTGTCCGGTATGGAAAGATTGGTGAAATCGAACCCCAGGACGGACTCCTCGTCCTCGTAGCACAGAGCCCTCCCCTCCCGGCAGGGGACGATTCCGGCGGACCTTAGCGTCTCCAGAAAAGCTTTCTCGTCCAGGAAGTTCATGTTCTTTTGTCCATGCGGCAATGGCGGAGGGTGCGGGATTCGAACCCGCGGAACTTTCGTTCAACGGTTTTCAAGACCGCCGCCTTAAACCGCTCGGCCAACCCTCCGTTTCTCATTCTATCAGAACAGCATCCTGGCGCAGGAGAGGTAGTAGGAGCGGAGTTTTCCGCTCTGCTCGTCCTCGCCCCCCGTGAACGAAAGCCCAACCAGCGTCTTTCTGCCCGTCGGCTTTATGCTTCTGACCACGCACGGGATGGGACCGGCCCTGTCCCCCGAGGGCAGGAAAAGCTCCATGGCCAGCCGCTCCCCCTCGTGGAAGCCCCCCCAGTTCGACGCGAAAAGGCCCCCGCCCTCGCTCAGGTCCACGATGGCCCCCTCTCCCGCCCCACGCGGCGACACCAGCCTGCCCCTCAGAAAAGTGGTCACCCGCTGGCTTTTCCGCAGGTTGAAGCTCTGTATCTCCTCAGGATACTGGAGCACCCAAAGGGGGAAAGGGTGCGTGTACTGTTTAATCACCTGGGACTCGAAGCCGTATATAATCCCCTTGCTTTCAAAGCGGACCACGGCCTCGGCGTGGTGATGGACGACGAGGGGTTTGCCGCGCTCGGCGGGGATGTCCATCAGCGCGAAACGGGGGAAATGGCTGCCCCGGAGGATGGAGTTGTACCTGGCGCGGGATATCTGTATCTGGCAGCGCGCTCCCACCGCTATCTCCGGCCGGGCGGGGGGCGGCTCGGAGAAATTCATCCCCGCCCCGCGGTATTCCGTGAGCCGCTTCAAAAAACCCGCCAGCGCCTTCTCGTCGTTGTCGTCGGTTATCTCGAACCTGCCGCCGTACCTGTACCGGCCGGCCACTATGTCCCTGCTCTTGATGACGAAACCTATCGTGTCGAAGACGGACCCGTCCGGGAAGGCGCCTTTCAGGAACAGGAAGGTCTCCAGCTGGAGCGGCTTTTCGCATATGACCTGGCATCCGTCCCTGCTTATGTCTATTATCAGGCCGTCCCAGGTGATCGACTTGTCCCCCACGGTGCGGTACATGGTGACCGGCGCCGTCACGGGGAAACGCTCGCTCTCCCTGTAGCTTGTGTCTATGGTCTCCTCCGGCCAGGCGAGCGTCATCAGCCCTATCTCGATAAACGCGCCGAGTATCCGGGTGGTGAAGCCGTGATAGGCCCCCTCGCGGAAGAGCCTGGCGACGATCTCCGAGCGGTCGCGCGTGTTCCAGCCTCCTTCGGGGATGTCGACCAGGAGATAGGCCCCCTTTCGCCATCCCCGCACGTTCGTCCGGGCGAAGCCTTTCTCTTTTTCAAGGGATATCTCCTGGTCCGGCTGGAACAATCCTTATCCTCCTTCTTTCACGTTCTCAAGGAGACCAAGGGCCCTGGTTTATCGAAACCGGCCATGTTTCGACGCAAATGCCCGTCCTCATGTCCGCTGCGCGCTCATCAGGCTCACGAACAGTCTGTACAACGCCTTGTCGTAATCGTCAATAGCCTTGGATATGAGAGCCAGGGCGTCGAAGGGTTTGAGCGGCTTCTTATAAGCCCTTTTTGTCGTCAGGGCGTCGTATATGTCGATCAGGGCCGCTATCCTCCCGAAATGATGAACCTGCCCGCCGGAGAGGCCGTATGGATAGCCTGCTCCGGTCAGCTTCTCGTGATGCTGCAACAGTGGGATGAAGGCAAGGTCCGGTATGGCGGGGTTGTCCTTGAGCATCTCGTATCCCAGGACGACGTGGTCCTTGGCCGCCGTGTACTCCTCCGGCGTGAGCTTGCCGGGCTTGTTGATGATGCCGTGGGGAACGCGGCTTTTCCCTATGTCGTGGAGCATGGCCCCAAGGCCCAGCTCCCGCAGTTCTTTTGTATCTTTCACCCCGTCCGCGTGGGCCAGGGCGGTGGTCAGCGCGGCGACGTTGACGGAGTGGGTGTACGTGTCGTAGTCGTAGTCGCGCAGCTTCAAAAGACCGTAGAAGGTCTCCGAGTTGCGGATCACCAGGTCCGTGACGTCGGTCACAGTCTGCCTGGCCTTGCGCAAAAGCCTCTTGGACCTCGGATTCTTGGCGAGGTTCGCCACCAGCGCCCTGGAGTTTTCCCTCACTATCGCCACTCTCGCCCCTTCGTCCTTTTCCCTGTCCGAGCGCGCCGTGATGTAGGCCAGGTACGCCTTCCTGTCCGTGTTCCTGATGGCCGTCTCCAGCCCCTTGGTCATCCACCAGGCGCGCTTGCCCCCCTCGAGTCTTTCCCCCCTGGCCAGGGCAAGCGGCGTTCCGGTCTCGTGGCGGATGTATATGTCGAACCTGAACCTGTCCCCCGCGGCCAGGGCGATGGGGTCTATGGAAAAATAATCCCTCTTTATACGAAGGTACTCGTTCGCCCTGACAGGATCCGTGAACAGACCGTCGTAACCCTTTCTTTTCTGCTCCTCCCGCTCCGCTTCCAGGGAGGCCTGGTACCGGTCGAACAGTTCCTTTTGCGCTTTGGGCACGTGGACGGAGCTGACGCCTGAGCCCCTGAAAAGATCCTCGGCCTCCTCGCTGTACGCCAGGCCCTTCTTCAGTATCAGCTCGACACTTGCGCCGCTTTTCCGGTAAATATCAACGGGGACCGGCCTGTCCACCCAGAACGCCGAGAGCGGCGCCTCGAAGGTCTCCTCGACGCCCAGGCCCACGGCCCGTTCGCCGCCAGGCCACTCCTGCTCCCTGCCGCTCGATACATCCGGCCCCTTCTCGGTGTCTATGAAGACGCTCTGGATGTCGTACTCCTTCAGCTTGGCGATGTCCTTCTCCGAGTCTATCCGGAACCGGCTCATGATCCAGGGGGAGGTCAGCCAGTCGCTGTCGACCTTTTCCACGAACATGCCGACCCTGACGTCGGAGGTCCTGATTTTTTTAATCATATCGACTGTCTCAAGCCGCGGGCGCTCCGGTGGGGACAGGCTTTCTCCCCACTGGCCGCTTTCATTGAAGACCGCTAAACATGCCTTATACAATATAATACAATACGTTTTTAAAGGTGGAATGTCCCCCGTCCGCGGCCGTCCAAAAGGCTGGCCCCGCGTGATCGACGCTCTCAGGCCGATCTTCCGCGGGGGGCATGGCGCACACGGCGGCGGTGTGGCGTTGACGCCCGCTCGCGCCCGCCTGAACGGAGCGCAAGCGGAGTGAAGGCTTAGCGGCGGGCACAGGCGGCCCGGAAAGGCTCAATCCCTGTAGAGGTCGTGGCAGCCGACGCAGACCTCGGCCATGATGTTCGCCTTCTGCTGCAGTTCCAGCATCGTCGCGATGCCAGCGGCGTCCGCTATCTCCTCCGAGGTCTCGCGGATCAGCTTCAGGCTCTCCGGGATCAGCGGCGCTATATCCTCCGCGTTCTTCCTGATGTAGGGGGCCACCCCGTCCGCGGGCATCTCGCTCCTTCCGATATCCTCGGCCGCGTGGCGGATCATGTCACGGTTGTTCGTGAATATCCCGAACTCGATCCGTGAGAAATGAAACGCCATGTCGTGCATGACGTCGATGAGATCCGGCGCAAGCCGCGTGGCCCCATGCCCGCGCCGTTTCGGCCCGTTTTCGGACTCCGCGCCCGGCGCTGCCGCGATGGCGAGAGCCGCGGCGATCAATACAGCCCGTTTCAGCATAGCAGAATGCCTCCCCCGTTGATCCGGCGACTCGCATATTATACATAAACAGGCGCCTGTAAAGGAGCCCGGAGCGGAAAGCCGCCGCCGCGCCGCGGGCCGCGGAGAGGATTGTTGCCCGCCCGGCGGGCGCGTGGTGTATAATTCGATGTTGAATAGTTCGACCTTGATATATATTATGGGAACTCACTACGAAGGAACGAAAAAAGAGAAAAGGGCGCTCGACCTGTTTATCAAGCTTGCGAGGGCGTCGGAATCGGTGATGGCCGGGCCGGGGGCCGCCGCGCGCGCGGCGGGTCTTTCACCCAGCCAGTTCGGGGCGCTGGAGACGCTGTATCATCTGGGCCCCATGTGCCAGAGGGAGCTTGGACGCAAGATGCTCAAAAGCGGCGGGAACATAACCACGGTCGTTGACAACCTGGAGCGGCACGGCCTGGCCCGGCGCGAGCGGGACGCGGAGGACCGGCGTTACATCACGGTGCGCCTGACGCCGAAGGGCGAAAGACTCATCGTCCGCGTGTTCCCGAAGGTCCTCGCGGAGATCGTGGAGGAGACCGCCGCCCTCACCCCCGCCGAGCAGGAGGAGGCGTCGAGGCTTTTGAGAAAGCTCGGACACGGCGCGGCGCGGCGGCGCGGCTCCGGGGGTTTTCATCGGGGGTGAATCTTTTTTATACTTTATGTTTTCAGAGAGGAGAGACCATGAGCGAGCCCGTTATCGCGGACAAGAGTCCGAAAATGGTGGATCTTGAGCCGGGGACGTATTACTGGTGCGCCTGCGGCCGGTCGAAAAACCAGCCCTATTGCGACGGATCGCACGCCGGGACGGACTTCACGCCCGTGGAGTTCTCCGTAGGAGAGAAAAAGGAGGCGGCGCTTTGCATGTGCAAACACACCAAGACGCCGCCCTATTGCGACGGATCGCACACGAGCCTCTGATCGCCGGTGGGGATCGAGAGCGTCACAACCCAATTTTCGCAGGAGGTTTGCATGGCCCGTTACCGTAACGCGCTGATTCTGTTCCTTGCCGCTTTTTTCCTTCCACTCCCCGCTCAGGCGGCGACCTACGACGTGGACCCCGCCCATACCAGGCTGGGTTTCGCCGTTAAGCACATGGTGATAAGCACGGTGCGCGGCGAATTCCAGAAATTCTCCGGAGTGTTCGAGATGAACGACGACGGAGCCCTCACGGGCGCCGAGGCGAGTGTCGACGTCGCCTCTCTCAACACCAGAGATGAAAAGAGGGACAATCACCTGAGGAGTCCGGACTTCTTCGACGTCGAGAAATTCCCGGAGATGAAGTTTGTCGCGAAGGAGATCACCCGAGATGGGAACGGGTACACCGTCAAGGGCGACCTGACCATAAAGGACGTGACAAGGACCATAACGCTGACCGGGGAGAAGCTCGGCGAGGCCGTCGACCCGTGGGGCGCCCACCGGGCCGGTTTTCACGCCGAGGGAAAGATAAACCGGAAGGATTTCAACGTCAATTTCCACAAGCTGCTGGAGACCGGCGGCCTGGTGGTCGGCGACGAGGTGACCATCGAGCTTGACATCGAGGGGGTAAAACGGGGCACGCCGCCGAAAAAACAGGCGGCGAAGTAGCCCCCGGCTGTTCGCTGGGGATTTTTTGGCCTTATCCCTTCCGGGGAGAGGACAAAAATCTCATCCAAGGGACGGGGAACCCCGGCGCCGTAAGGCGTTTGGGGTTCTTCGCGCCTTTCGGGGCGCCATTGGCCGCGGGGCCGTTTTTCAGGCCAGGATATTGACCTTTCCGCCCGGCGGCGCCGGGGGGAGACCGTCGCGGGCGCTCTGGGCCAGGGCGGCCCTCTGAGGATCGCCGGAGTCGGTCTTCACATCCCTTATCATCGCGCCCCTGGGCTTCATGGGAACATCGGGGTGCTTTCCCGTCAGGTTCGCTATGTCAACTGCCGACATTTTTTGACCCTATAAAATCAATGCCTGCGCGTCGCGGCGAAAACGGCCCTTTCGCTTCATCTTGATAAAGATGATCGGCGCCAGTCCCCGAAAACTCAAGCGTTCGGCGCGGTCTCCCCCACGGGCTGCTGGTACGGGATGTAGGTCGTCGGCCCCTCGAAGTCCACGGCGACCCTCTCAAAACGCTCGCGGAAGGCGGCGGGGTCAAGGTTGGTCTGGGAGGCAAGGAGTTTTATGTACCCCTCGTCGGCGAAGTCCCGCTTGCGCAGGCGGATCATGTATTCCAGCGCCATCTCGTATGCCTCGGTGTGAATGTCCACCAGGCGGACCTTCGTCTTGCCCGTCTCCGGGTCCATGATGCTGTAGAAGGGCATGGGGACGATCCGCCCGTCCTGGATCGTCACCATGTCGCCGGTGCCCCCCAGCAGGGCGTGCTTGGCCGCGGCGAAGCCCAGCTCCTTCGTGTACTCCATGTCGAAAGGCGTCGGCTCCACGCAGCGCAGCTCGTAGCCTATGTTCTTGTCCACGATGGTGGTTTTGATCCCCAGCTTCGCAAGCTCGGCCTTGACGGTGTTTTTCACCACCCTGCCGAGGTCTATCTCCGAAAGGCGCGGGTGGCCGTGCTCGTCGTACTCCAGGCTCCCCATCCGCTCAAGCTCCTGGTGGGTGAGCTTCTGGGCCAGCCCCTCGGCCAGTATGGCCACGCCGTAGGGCCTGCCCGCCGCCTTGCGCTTGATGATGGCGCCGATCAGCGTGTCCACCAGCCAGGAGAAGTCAAGATGCGGAGCGGAGCATTCCTCCGGGATCACAGTCAGCGTCGCCCCGGAGGGCTTGCCGATCCCGAGGGCCAGGTGGCCCGCCTTCCGGCCCATCGCCACCACGAAGTACCACCGCTGCGTCGTCTTGGCGTCGTTCATGATGTTCTTGACGATCCGCACGCCGAAGCTTCTGGCCGAGGCGAAGCCGAAGGTGCGGATGCCGTGGGGGAGGTTCAGGTCGTTGTCTATCGTCTTGGGGACGTGGATGACCTGGAGCCTGCCCGCGGCGGCCTTGGCCACCTGGTGGGCGGAAAAGCAGGTGTCGTCCCCGCCGATGGTGATAAGGCAGTTGACGCCGAGCTTTTTGAGGGCGCCCACCACGGCATGGATGTCCTCGGCTCTCTTCGTGGGGTTGGCCCGCGAGGTGCGCAGGATGGAGCCCCCCTCGAAGTGGATCACGGATACGTCGTCTATCCCCAGTTCGCGGACCTGCGATACGTCGCCTTTCATCAGGTTTGCGAACCCGTCGTATATCCCCACCACGCCCGCGCCGTGGTTGCGCAGCTTTATGGTGGCGGCGCGGATGACGCTGTTTATCCCCGGCGCCGGGCCGCCGCCGACGAGTATCCCTACCTTTAAATTGGCGACAGCTTTTGGCATGGTATGCGCTCTTTCAAAAACAAAACTCCGGATCGACTCTCTCAACCCAATATAAGGGAGAGGCTCCGGCGAATCAAAAAAAAGATCGCGGGCCGCTCCCGGCGCCCTGGAGAAGCGTAAATAATACTTTACCGTAAAGCAGGATTATATTATATTATCTGGAAGTGGTGAGAAGTCCAGAGGAAGACGTTTTTTCGGCGCGCAGGTGAGGTCTTATGCGTGAGTCCATGAGCGGATCCGTTGAAAGGGGATCTTCTCGCCGGAGCGTCTTCAGGCGGCGGTGGTCCGTGGCCGCGGGAGACGGCAGGCTCTCGCCGATATGTTTCATGGGGCTCATCCTCGTCATAGCCTTCCTTGGCGAGTGGGTCATAATGAGCGTCCTGAACATGCCCGCCGTGAAGATGTCCGTTCTGCCTGAGGCGGCGGTGGATTCGTTCGTCCTCACGGCGTTTCTCTTCCCTGTTCTCTACTTTCTCAGCTACAGGCCGCTCACCCGCCAGATCGAGGAGAACCGGCTGGCCAGGGAGAGGATCCAGCTTTTATACGACGAGCTGGACCACACCCTGCGCAACCTCATGGAATCCTTCTCGGACCCCATGGTGGTGATCGACACCAGGGACTACACCGTCCCCCTGGCCAACTCCGCCGCCAGGAGGCAGAGGGCCGGCGAGAGAAGCCGTTGCTACAACATGACCTGGGGTCTGGACGCCCCCTGCGACGTGATGGGCCTTTCCTGCCCGATCGAGACGATCAAACGGACGAAGGAGCCCGTGACCATGGAAGTCCGCCTGGACGGCGGCAGGTGGCGGGAGGTCCGCGCCTACCCGGTCCTGGGCGGCGGCGGGGAGGTGGAGAGGATCATCGAGTACATGTTCGACGTCTCGGAGCGCAAAGAGGCCGAGGAGGCGCAGAAACAGGCGAACAAGGAGCTGCGGAAGACCGTCGGCGCCCTGGAGCGGGCCCGCGTCCAGCTGATACGGTCGGAGAAAATGGCCGCGCTGGGGGGGATCGCCGCCGGGGTCGCCCACGAGCTTAAGAACCCGTTGAACATAATCTCCACCTCCGTCCAGCTTCTGAGCATGGAGGAGGGCATGCCGGAGGAGTTCCGCGACACGTGCAAGATGATCCAGGCGCAGGTGGGCCGCTGCGTCAAGATAATCGAGAACCTGCGGGACTTCGCCAGGAAGAAAAAACCCGAGATGACCGAGGTGGACCTTCATGATCTGCTGAACAAGACCGTCGAACTGCTGGAGTACGAGATGAAGGTGGAGAACATCAAGGTGGAGCGGCGCTTCAGCCCCGATCCGGTGTTCGTGGAGGGGGATGAGGACCAGCTGGCGCAGGTCTTTTTGAACCTGATCGGCAACGCCCGCGACGCCATGAAGGAGAGGCAGGAGGGCCGCTCCTACGATGAGCTTGCGAAGATGGACTGGACGGGCAGGCTCATCATCTCCACCAGCGTCGAGGACTCCGCGGCCCGCGTAAAGTTTCTGGACACCGGCGGCGGCGTCCCGGAGGAGGTGATTCGGAAAATCTTCGACCCATTCTTCACCACCAAGGGCGAGGATAGGGGCACCGGCCTCGGGCTTGCCATATCGAAAGACATAGTGGAGAACCACCACGGCCGGATCGAGCTGGAAAACCACGAGGGAGAGGGGGCGTCGTTCAACGTCGTGCTCCCCACGAAGGCCGGTTGACGCGCCCCCCACGCCGTCATGTTCATCCGCGGCGGGGGATGGTAAAATCGGCTCTCCCGCCGGGATGGCGGAACTGGTATACGCAGGGGACTTAAAATCCCCCGGCGCCTTTGCGCCTTGCGGGTTCGAGTCCCGCTCCCGGCACCAGGTTTTTTTACACGCTTGAGCCCTGCCCTGAGGCGCCATGGGATACCCGTGGGCCCCAGCCCCCGGCCGCCCGGCCCGAGTTCCGAACGAGCGCTGCACCCCCTTCATCCCGGACGCCAAAGCGGCCTGGGCGCGCCTGAAAAGGGCAGGTTTTTCCCCTTACCCCGTAATGTCCAGCAACGAGCCGATGATCCCGGCCTGGCTCTGCTGGCCCTGCCTCAGGGCGCTGATCCCGGCGGCGCCGAGGGCCTGGTTTCTCGCGAAGGCTGACGTCTCCCGGGCGTAGTCCAGCCCGCGGATGGCGGTGTTGGCGGCGGCGAGGTTCTCCCTCTGGACTCCGAGGTTGGCGGCGGCGGCCTGGAGCCGGTTCTGGGTGGCGCCGATCCGCGCCCGCCGCTGGGTGACACGTTCTATCGCCGTGTCGAACTGGCTGAGGGCGTCTCTCGCTCCCGCCTGGGTGGATATGTCCACACCGGCGATCCCCAGGGCCGCGGCGTCGGTCGCCTCGACAACGTTCAGGTTTACCCTGTCCTCGGGGGTGTTCTGGATCCCCGCCTGGACCTCCACCTGCTCCACCGCGCCGGGGGCCAGGTCTCCGGCCAGCGGCTTCGTTCCGTTGAACTCGGTGACGTTCGTGATCCTGGTCACCTCCGCCTGTATGGACTCTATCTCGTTCTGGAGCAGCGCCCGCTGCTCATCGCCCACCGTGCCCGAGGCGGCCTGGATGGAAAGCTCCCGCCCCCGGGCCAGCAGGTCCGATATCTGCGTCAGGCCCCCCTCGGCGACCCGGAGCATCCCCCCGGCGTCGGCGATGTTCCGCCCGGCCTGCTCGGCGGAGCGGATGTCGGCGATGAGCTGTTCGGATATGGCAAGCCCCGCCGCGTCGTCCGCGGCCCGGTTGATCCTCATCCCCGAGGCGAGACGGGAAAGGTTCTGCCCGATCCTGTTCTGGGCGTCGCCTATGTGGCGTATCCCGATCAGGGCGGACTGGCTGCCGGCGTTCAAGGGCTGGATAGGCATTTTTTGTGTTCTCCGGGGCGCCTCTTTCCTGTATACAAACTACTCCCGGGGGAGAATATTGTCAATCGACAGATGTCCGGTCCCGCAACGGCGGGGGATCCCAGTTGACGAAGGACCATTCCGCGTCTTCCATGGACGGGTCGATCAGTCCTACGTTCATCGGAAAACCCTCCTTTATCCCCGCGATCTTGAGGCTGAACTCGAGCTTTTTGTGTTTGCCGTAACACTTGCCCCAGCAGGCCTTGATCCGCCACATGTCACGCCCGGTATAGTCCGGGTAGCCATATTTTTTGACCAGCGCCATGAAGAGGGGGTAAGGGTCCGGCGTGTTCTTGAACACCCTGTATCTCAGGACGTGGAAAAGCCGCGTCTCGCCCTTTTCATCTCCGGCGAACCTCAGGACAAGCCTGCCCGGAAAAGCCATCAGACCGATGATCCGTCCGTCCGCGACCTTCGCCTCCTCCAGCTCCAGATCAGGTATTTTTCGCCGGACCTCGCCGACGGTCATGCCCAGCGTGAGGCCGTTGATGGCGAACTTCGAGACGTCGCTTTCGGCGAAAGCCGGTCCGCAAAGCATGACAGCCATGACCGAAAGCGAACAGACAAACCTTTGAAGTAGATGAGACAAAACAGGAATCCCCCCCATCTTTAAAGCCCGGCCCCCTGGAAAGGCGCGGGAAAGATATTTTTTGGCGCGCCCGGAGGGATTCGAACCCCCGACACACGGATCCGAAGTCCGTTGCTCTATCCAGCTGAGCTACGGGCGCCCTGCGCGGCGTTTGCGCGCCATGATGACGGCTCTTCGCCGGGATCAGGCCCCGGCCGCGGGTGAAGAACCCGGACTCTCCGTTTTCCCCCCGATCTCGGCGGTCTGCGGCCGGTCGCCCTTTTTAAGCACCAGCGGCCTGACCTTTCCCTCTTCGCGTTTTATCATGGAGACGGAGCCCTCCAGCAGCGCCCCGTCCTCGATATTCAGCGACGGCGTGACGACGTTGCCGATGAGGCGTCCTTTGCTGGTGATGCTGACCTTTTTCTCCGCGGTGACGTCGCCCTCAAGCCTTCCCTGGACCATCAGCGTCCCCACCTTTATCTGGGCTTTCACCTCGGCGTTTTCGCCGATGATGAGGTTGTCCTTGGTCACGACCTCGCCTTCGAACTTGCCGTCTATGCGGACGGTACCCTCAAACGAAAGGAGGCCCTTGAACTCCGTCTCGTCGCCCAGAAAGGCTTTTATGACGTCTTTTTCCATCGCGCTGCGAGCCATGATCTACCCTCTCCAAAGATAAAAACCGCGCTTTGACCGACCACCAGGGAAAGCTAGAGAATACCCTATCACCCGGCCCGATACAACGCAAATCCCCGTTGCGCCTCCATCCACGGTTAATAGACAGGGACGGTGATATTTATAATGTCCCCTCCCTCCGGGAGAGGGGATTGTTAGTTGGCTCAGGATCATGCGGGCTCCTGAATTTCCCCTCAAAAACCCCCTCCCGCCTTGCGGCGGACTCCCCCTTGCCATGGGGAAAGAGAGGACGCCGGCGCCGGGCTTTCCCCTCAGAAACTTCAGCCACGGAAGTGGAAAGCAGGATGGCTTGACCGGGAACCGGGGGGAGTCCCTCCGCGAGGGGTTTGACGTGGTATCATGAATCGCATCATATTGTTATAAAAAGAGCTGAGCGGCGCCTCTCCGGCGTTTCTCACCGGCGCGAACGACGCGGGAGCGGGACAGCCCCCGCGGGTTTTGAAGGAAGTTGGATGACAGCATCACCCGGCGCCTCGCCGCCAAGCGGCGTGGGTCTCCCTACTCCGCTCGACATCGGCGGCCTGCGATGGCTTGGCGTTCTCGCCTACGCCACGGCGGCGGGGATATTCATCATCGACATAAGCCTGCCCCTCGGCGTCGCGGGCGGCGTTCCTTACGTGATCCCCATGTTGTTCGCCTTCCGGGCGCCGAAAGACAGCAGCATCTACCTGCTGGCCGGGACATGCTCCGTCCTGACGGTCCTCGGATTTTTCCTCTCCACGCCGGGGGGGATGATGTGGATGGTTGTCCTCAACCGCGCCCTGGCCCTGGCGGCCATATGGGCGCCGGCCGCGGCGGCTATCATCTATAAAAGGTGCGACTGGGCGCTGGCGGAGATGAAAAACGGCCTCAGGAAAAGCAGGGAGGCCCTAGCCCTGGCCCAGCAGGTCGCCCTTCTCGGAAGCTGGGAGTGGGACCTCAAGACGGACGAGGCGAACGTCTCCGACGGTATGTACAAGCTTCTGGGGGTCTCCCCGGAGAGTTTCCAGCCCTCCCTCGAGGCGTTCATCGGGCTGGTTCATCCAGAGGACAGGGACAGCGTCCGCAAAGCGATCAATGAGCCGCTGGCCTCCGGCGGGCCGTTCAAGGTCGAGTTCCGCCTGGGGGAGGGGGACGATTCCCTGAAACACATTCTCTCAAGAGGGATGGTTTTCACCGACAGCGGCGGCGAGCCGGTCAGGATGATCGGCACCATGCTGGACATCACCGAGCGCAAGCGGGCCGAAGAGCGCCTGCAGCTTGCCTCCAAGGTCTTCCAGAATAGCATCGAGGGGATCATGGTCACCGACCCCGACAGCGTCATCAGGGTAGTGAACCCCGGTTTCACGCAGATCACGGGCTACACCACCGAGGAGGCCATCGGCCGGACGCCGAGGCTTCTGCGCTCGGACAGGCACGACGAGGCTTTCTACAAGCGGCTGTGGGACAGCATCCTGAAGGACGGGCGCTGGGAGGGGGAGATATGGAACCGGCGCAAAAGCGGCGAGGCCTACCCGGAGTGGCTGACCATCTCCACCATAAAAGACAGCGAAGGCAAGACTATCAACTACATTGCCCAGTTCCACGACATAACCGAGATCAAGCGTCACGAGGAGGAGATAAAGTACCGGGCCTGGCACGACGCCCTGACTGGCCTTCCGAACAGAGAGCTTTTCCGTGACCGCGTGGACGTGGCCATAGCCAGGGCGATCCGGAGCGGCAGGAAGGCGGCGGTCTTCTTTATCGACCTGGACAACTTCAAGAACATAAACGACAGCCTCGGGCACGCCACGGGAGACCTTTTCCTGCAAGGGGTGGCGGCCAGGCTGGTGGCGCTTATGCGGGAGGAGGACACCATTTCCCGCTTCGGAGGGGACGAGTTCACCATCCTCATCGAGGACATGGAACACGAGGAGGACGTGGACTCCGTCGCCCGGAAGATATTCCAGGAGATGGCGGAGCCCTTCCTGCTTGGCGGGCAGGAGCTTTTCGTCACCGTCAGCGTCGGCGTCGCCATCTATCCCGACGACGGGGAGGAGGCGGACACTATCATAAAGAACGCCGACGTGGCCATGTACCGCGCCAAGGAGAGGGGCAAAAACAACTACATGCTCTACACCCCGGCGATGAACATCCGCATGTTCGAACGGCTGGAGCTGGAGTCGGCGTTGCGCAAGGCCATCGAGCGCGAGGAGTTCACGCTTTACTACCAGCCGAAGGTGCGGCTTGCCGACGAGCGGATCGTCGGCGCCGAGGCGCTGATCCGCTGGATGCGGCAGGAGTATGGAGTGGTTCCGCCGGACAAGTTCATCCCCCTGGCCGAGGAGACGGGGCTGATCCTCCAGATCGGCAAGTGGGTGATACCAACCGCCTGCGCCCAGGCGGGCGAATGGCGCGAGGCCGGGTACGAGGATGTCTCCGTCGCCGTGAACATAAGCGCCCGAAGGTTCCAGCAGAAGGGCCTCGACGAGATCGTGGAGGCCGCCCTGAAGAAGACCGGCCTGCCGCCTGAAAACCTGGAGCTTGAGATTACCGAGAGCGTGGTCATGAGCGACGTGCAGGTGGCCATAGAGACCTTGCGGACGGTCAGCGTCATGGGGGTCCGTCTGGCGGTGGACGATTTCGGCACGGGCTACTCATCCCTGGGCTACCTCAAGAAGTTCCCCATCGACTCGCTGAAGATAGACAAGTCATTCGTCCAGGACATAACGGAGGAGCCCGACGACGCGGCGATCGTGGCGACGATCATATCCATGGCGAAGAACATGGGCCTGAAGGTCGTGGCGGAGGGGGTGGAGACGGCCGAGCAGTTGGCTTTTCTGAAAGAGCGGGGCTGCGATGAGGCCCAGGGCTATTATTTCAGCAGACCCGTCCCCGCCGGTGAGTTTCTGGAGCTGTTGCGGAAAAACAGGAGCCGCTGACCCGCCCCAACCCGCGCGATCAGTAAAACTCCAGCCCTGCCCGGCGGGCCAGGCCCATGTCCTCCGCCTTTCCCAGAAAAGCGGAGAGCCCGTCGCGCTCTTCCTCGCCGAGGTCGTATATGATCCGCTTGGTCAGGTAGTCCAGGATCGCGTCGGCTTCACGATGATCCCTGCCCTCCTGCCGGGCGATAAGCTCCCGCTCGCGCAGGCCGATGCTTTTGGCCTCCTCGATCGCGGCGACGGCTTTGTCCCACCGCCGGCCGCGCCTCGAGCAGAGCACGGCATGGACGAAGGGACGGCCGGTGCGGCGGAACCACAGCTCGCCGAGGTCATACACCACGTATTTTTCGCGGTCGATCGAAAAAGCCGCGTCGCCGATGACAAGCCCCCCGTCGGCGGAGCGGAGCATATCGGCCGGGCTTTCCTCCCCGCCGGTTATCATGGCGGGCTCCCTGTTGTACATCTCCTTGAACAGTATCCGCAGCATCGCCACCGACGAGCGCGACTTCGGGTCCACGAGGACCGACTCCATGTCCTCCATCGCCATCTCCGAGAAGAGGACGACCGTCTCCACCGGCCCCAGCGACGCGATGCAGACGGCGGGGACGATGACGGCGTCCTCGCTCATGGCGTACTCTATGGATGGGATCAGCGCCATGTCCAGATCCCCTTCGTGGAACCTGTCGGCGAGCCGCGAGGGGGTGTCAATGATAAGCTCGAAAGGGGTCTCCAGAAGGCCATGGCGGAAAGGGTACAGGAGCGGTTTTGAGTTCAAAAAGTCGTGGAAACCGACGCGGGGCCTGATCTTCATCCCGCGCCTTCAGGCCCCCACGAGGTTGTAGACGGTGTCCCGCTCCACGGGGACGCGCCCGGCTTCCCGTATCAGCCGCTCGATCCTCTCCCTGGCCAGCGCCTGCGCCGTCTCGGCCCCGGCGGCGTGGGTGATGCGTTCCTCGACCACCGTCCCGTCCATGTCGTCGGCGCCGAAGGAGAGGCTCACCTGGGCGAGCTTCTCGCCGATCATTATCCAGAAGGCTTTTATGTGGGGGAAGTTGTCCAGCATCAGCCGGGATACGGCTATCATCCGAAGGTCCATCTGCCCCGAGGTCCGCGGCAGATCGCCGTATTTCGTGTTCTTCGGATGGAAGGCCAGGGGGATGAAGGTCAGAAATCCGCCCGTCTCGTCCTGTGCCTCGCGGAGCCTTGCGAGGTGGTCGATCCTGTCCTCCGGCGTCTCGATATGGCCGTAGAGCATCGTGGCGTTGGTGCTCAGCCCGGCGCGATGGGCCGCCTTGTGGACGGCGAGCCACGTCTGTCCGTCTATCTTCTCCGGGCATATCTTGCGCCGGACGCGCTCGCTGAAAACCTCCGCCCCGCCGCCCGGCAGCGATCCAAGACCGGCTTCTTTAAGCTCCGCCAGGACGGCCTCCACGGTCTTGCCCGATATCCTGGAAAAATATTCTATTTCCACCGCCGTGTAGGCCTGAAGATGCGTCTCGGGAAACTCCTCGTGGAGTTTTCTGACAAGCTCGACGTAGTATTCGTAGGGCATGTCCGGGTGGAGCCCGCCGACTATGTGGAACTCTGAAAAACTCTGGGCCTTGTATGCCCTCGCCGCCTCCATCACCTGGTCAACCCTCATCGTGTAGGCGCCCTCCTGCCCCTTCTTTCGGGAGAAGGCGCAGAACCGGCACGAGTTCACGCAGACGTTGGTATGGTTTATGTGCCGGTTGTTTATGTAGTAGGCTTTGTCGCCGTTTTTTCTCTCGCGGACATGGTTGGCCAGCGCGCCAAGCCCCAGAAGATCCGGCGTCCGCTCAAGGACCAGCCCGTCATCGAAGGATAGCCTCTCTCCTGAGTATACCCTCTCCGCCACGCGGTCAAGCTCAGGGTCGAACGATTCTTTCATTAGCGCCGCTGGCCGGGCCTAGCTCAGTCCCAGCACGTCCCGCATGTCGTAGATGCCGTTCGGCTGGCTGACTATCCACGAAGCCGCCCGGACGGCTCCGAGGGCGAAGTTGTCCCGCGAGCCGGCCTTGTGGGCAAGCTCTATCCTTTCCCCCTTGCCCGCGAAGATGATCGTATGCTCGCCGACAACGTCGCCCCCCCGCAGGGACATGACCCCTATCTCCTCCGGGGGCCGTTTGCCCACCTGGCCGCTGCGGCCGTAGTTGGCCACCTTGCCAAGGTCTCTGCCCAGCGCGTCCGCGGCGATCTTGGCCAGGCGCGCCGCGGTGCCGGAGGGGGCGTCCACCTTCTGGTTGTGGTGCATCTCCACGATCTCGATGTCGTACTCGCCGCCGAGGGCCGCCGCGGCCTCCCGGGCCAGCTTGAACAGGACGTTCACACCGACGCTCATGTTCGGCGCTATCACCGCCCGGACGCTTTTGGCCATGGCCTCGAATTGCAGCCAGTGCTCGTCGGTAAACCCCGTCGTGCCGATCACTATGGCCGCTCCCGCCTCCTGGGCCTTCAAAAAATTCTCTAAAGAGGCCGCCGGGGCGGAGAAGTCTATCACCACGTCGCAGCCGCCGATGATCTCCGATATGTCGGAGGTGATGGCGATCCCTCCCGGCGGAAGGCCCGCCGTCTCCAGAACGTCCTTGCCGATAAAAGGGCTGCCCGCCTGCTCCACGCCGCCGCAGACCGTGACCCCCTCGGCCTGGTCGACGGCCCTGGTGATGAGCCTGCCCATGCGGCCCGCGCATCCTGAGATTATTACCTTGACAGCCATATCCAATAACCTACGCCTCGTCCGGCGCGCCCTCCAGCAGGCCCGCCTTGTTCATAACGTTCTTGAGCTTTTCCCTGTTCATCTGCGACATGGGGCAAAGCGGCAGGCGGAACTCCTCCTCCACCTTGCCCATCATGGCAAGGGCCGTCTTGACCGGTATCGGGTTCGTCTCGATGAACATCGCCTTCATCAGGCCGAGAAGCTCGTAGTGTATCCCCCGCGCCGTGGCCCAGTCCCCCTCCATGGCCGCCCGCGCAAGGGCCGCCATCCTGTCCGGGACGACGTTGGCGGTGGAGGAGATCACCCCCTTGCCGCCGATCGCCATCATGGGGAAGGTGGCCGCGTCGTCGCCGGAGAGGACCACGAACCCGGAGCCTGTCCTCTCGATAAGCTCGGCCGTGTACGAAAGGTCGCCCACGGCGTCCTTTATCCCCACGATGTTCTTGTGGGAGGCGAGGCGGGCGATGGTATCCACGCTGACCAGGCTCGCCGTCCTGCCAGGGATGTTGTATATGATCTGCGGGATGTCCACGGCGTTGGCTACGGCCTTGTAGTGCTGGTATATCCCCTCCTGCGTGGGCTTGTTGTAGTAAGGGCTTATCAGCAGCGCCCCCGCCGCCCCGGCCGCGGCGGCGTGCCTTGTCAGGGCGATCGCCTCCGCCGTGGAGTTCGACCCCGTCCCGGCGATGACCGGGACGCGCCCGGCCGCCGCCTCCACGCACAGGTCGATGACGCGGTTGTGCTCATCGTGGGTGAGGGTGGGCGACTCGCCGGTCGTCCCGCAGGCGACTATTCCGTTGGCCCCGCTTTCTATCTGCCAGTCTATAAGATCGGCGAAAGCTTTCTCGTCTATCTTCCCGTCCTTGAACGGCGTGACTATCGCCACGAACGATCCGCTGAACATCCCTGATATCTCCGTATGATGATATCTGAACATATTATCCGGGCTCCGGCGCCGAATCAAGCGCCATGGGGGTCTGTAGTGTCCCGGTTTCAGTCTTGCTCAAAAAGACAAGGTTCCTCGCCTCCGGCTCGGGACGCCGAAGCATTGCGGATTTCTTGATATTTTGTCATCCTGGACGGGCGGCGTCTTCGCCGCGACGTGAAGGGCCTTGATTTTTCAAACCGGGGCGCCGCCCGGAATCAAACATCCATCACGCCCCGGAAAACCTCCGCCGCGGGGCCGGTCATGAGCACGCGGTTCGACCGGGTCCACTCGATGACGAGCGTCCCGCCGGGAAGCTCCACCGCCACCTTGCGCCCCGTCCGCCCGTTGAGCGCCGACGCCACCGCCACGGCGCAGGCCCCGGTGCCGCAGGCCAGCGTCGCCCCGGCGCCGCGCTCCCACACGCGGGCCTTCACCCTGCGCCGGTTCTTCACCTCGACGAACTCCACGTTGGTCCTGTTGGGGAATTTTTGAGAGTTTTCTATGGCGGGCCCCACCCGCTCAAGGTTGACCCCCTCCACGTCATCGGTGAAAATGACGGCGTGGGGGTTGCCCATCGACACGGCGGTGATCCTGTACCGCTTCGACACGGCGGCCAGGGGCTCGTCCACGACGCGGCCCTTGAAAAGCGACGGGATCGCCTCGCCGTCCAGGACCGGCTCGCCCATGTCCACCTCCACCATGCCGCCTTCGGCCACCCTGGGGCGGATGATCCCGGCGGGTGTCTCCACGTCGAGGCTCTTTTTCCTTCTTATCACAGGGTCGCGCCTGTCCCACAGGTATTTGGCGAAGCAGCGTATCCCGTTGCCGCACATCTCCGCCTCGCTCCCGTCGGGGTTGTATATCCTCATGCGGTAATCGGCCCGGCGGGACTTCATTATGACAATAACCTGGTCGCAGCCTATGCCGAAGCGCCGGTCGCATATCAGCCGGGCTTTTTCGGCCAGGCGCGGAAACTTTTTCTTCCGCAGGTCTACGACGACGAAGTCGTTGCCGAGACCGTGCATCTTCGTGAACTCAAGCTTCGCCATCTTCGGTCACTCCATCCAGGCCATGCGGGCCCACTCCAGCCAGGCGGGGACTTTTTCGCCCCTCAGGGCTCCGGGGCCGCTCATTTCGGCAAACTCCAGCCCGGCCATGCGGCCTACTCCAGCCAGGCGGGGACTTTTTCGCCCCTCAAAAGATCCTCCAGCGTCTCGCGCTCGCGGATCACTTCGAACCCGGAACCTTTCACCAGGACCTCCGCCACGCGGGGACGGGAGTTGTAGTTCGAGGACATGGAGAACCCGTAGGCCCCCGCGCTCATCACGGCGATCAGGTCGCCCTGCCGCAGCTTCGGCATAACGCGGTCCTTGGCCAGGAAATCGCCCGATTCGCAGATCGGCCCCACCACGTCGGCGGAGACTTTTTTGCGTTCGTTGACCTCCTCGTCCACGGGGACGATGCCCTGGTAGCTGCCGTAAAGGCTCGGGCGGGCCAGGTCGTTCATCGCGGCGTCGACGACGTAAAAAACCTTCCCCTCGCTCATCTTCGTGTAGAGCGTCCGTGTCACCAGCGCGCCCGCGTTGCCGGCGATCACCCTGCCCGGCTCGAAGATGATGGCCAGGCCGGACGCCTTCAGCATCGGCCCCACCCGCTCCGCGAGCTCGACGGGATGCGGCGGCGACTCGTCCTTGTAAGTGATGCCGAGGCCGCCGCCCATGTCGATGTATTTTATCCCGATCCCTTCCTCCCGCAGCGTCCGGACAAGCTCCAGGGTTTTTTCCAGCGCGTCGACGAAGGGGGATATCTGGGTTATCTGCGACCCTATGTGCTTGTGGACGCCGATCACCTCCACGTTGTCCAGGGCCGCCGCCTGGCGATACTCCTCCAGCGCGGTCTGATAGCTTATGCCGAACTTGCTCTCCTTGAGCCCGGTGGAGATGTAAGGATGCGTCCGCGGGTCCACGTCCGGGTTGACCCGCAGGGCGACGGGGGCCTTCACGTCCATCTTCGCCGCCACGGCGTCTATGGTGACAAGCTCCTGGGAGGACTCCACATTGAACATGAGGACCTTCGCCTCAAGGGCCTGTCTTATCTCCGGGCGTGTCTTGCCCACACCGGCGTAGACGATTTTCTCCGGCGGGACGCCGGCCTTAAGCGCCCGGTAAAGCTCCCCGCCGGAGACTATGTCCGCCCCGCCGCCGAGCTTGGCGAACAGGCGCAGGACGGCTATGTTCGAGTTCGCCTTCACCGCGAAGCAGATGATATGGGGGACGTCCTCGAAAGCCTTGTCGAAGACCTCGAAATGGCGTGTCAGCGTGGCGTGGCTGTATACGTAGAAAGGAGTCCCCACCTCTCCGGCGATCTTCGAGAGGGGAACGTCTTCGCAGTGATACTCGCCGTTTTTGTACTCGAAATGGCGCATTTTTCGACGTTTATATCCTACAGAAGTTTTCAGGTGAAGTTCCTAATCTTGCTGTAACAGGCGGTGTTTGTCAACTTCGGCGGCGCTGTCCCGGCCCGCTCCCCGGTATAATGAAAACATGACAAACGAGCCGGGCGGCCCCGTAAAACAGCAGGAGACCATCGCCGCCATATCCACCCCCGTCGGGGAGGGTGGCGTGGGGATGGTCCGTGTCTCCGGCGCGGGGGCGGTCGATATCGCCAAAAAGATGTTCAGGGAGCCTTCCGGCGGAAGGCGGGATGACTTCGAGCCGAGGCGGGTCTGCTACGGATACGTGACCGGCGCCGGGGGTGAGCGGATAGACGAGGTCCTGATGACGGTCATGCTCTCCCCGAACACCTACACCCGAGAGGACATGGTGGAGATAACCTGCCACGGCGGACCGATGGTCGTCCGGCGTGTCCTGGACGCATCCCTCGCGGGCGGGGCGCGGCTCGCCGAGCCGGGGGAGTTTTCGAAACGGGCTTTTTTAAATGGCCGTATCGACCTTGTCCAGGCGGAGGCGATCATAGACATCATCCGCTCCCGGTCGGAGAAGGGATGGAAAACCGCCTTTTCCCAGCTCGACGGCAAGCTCTCGGAGACGCTTTCGGGGATCGAAAAGGACCTCGTGGATGTCATGGCCGCGCTGGAGGCGTCCATCGACTTCCCCGACGAGGAGCTTGACATCGCCGGGGACGAGCGTTTAAGAAGCGAGCTTGTCTCCCTGCGGAGGCGGGTGGAGGGGATGATTCTCTCCTACGACGCGGGGAGGATATACCGCGAGGGGGTCGCCGTGGCCATCGTGGGCAGGCCGAACGTGGGCAAATCCAGCCTCATGAACGCGCTGCTCGAGCGGGAGAGGGTCATCGTCACCCCCGTCCCCGGCACGACCCGGGACACCGTGGAGGAGACGCTACAGATAGAAGGGATCGCCGTGAGGATCGTGGACACCGCCGGGGTGCGCGAGGCGGCGGACGAGGTGGAGAAAATCGGCGTCGAAAAAACCCTGGCCGCGGCGCGGGAGGCGGACGTCGTCCTCTTCGTTCTGGATAGCTCCGAGCCGCTGAAAGACGAGGACATAAAAGCCGCCGACGCGCTGGCGGGAGGGGCGTACTCGCTGATCCCGGTCGTCAACAAGTCCGACAGGACGCTGGCCCTGGACACAGCCGAGCTTCAAAAACACGCCGCCGGGGAGCCGGTCTTCGTCTCCGCCAAGACCGGCGAGGGGCTCGACGGCCTGAGGCGCAGGATCGCCCGCGAGGTGGAGAGGAAGGGCGAGCCCCTGGGGGAAGGCCCGCCGCTTACAAGAGAGCGTCACGTGAGCCACCTGAAGGAGATGGCCGAGTCGATCGGCCGCGCCATCGAGGCGCTGGACGCGGGCATGTCGCGCGAGTTCATTGCCGCCGACCTCGCCGAGGCCAGGGAGGCCGTCGCGAGGCTGACCGGCAAAGCGTTCGACGACCAGGTCCTCGACAGGATCTTCAGCGAGTTCTGTATAGGCAAGTGAGCGCATGGCCCGCCGCCGGAGATGGAGTCTTTTTATCCGCGCGGCTTCACCGGCGGAACCTGCGGCGTATCGCCATGACGAAAAGGGTCGTTATGGCGAGGGCGATCAGAATCTCGGCCCCGATAACCAGCCTGCTGAAAAAGTTCAGTTCAAATAGAAAAACGCCGCGAGGGCGTTTCCTGTTTGTCCCAACTTGAACTACGGAAAGGAAAAAAATCCTCTGCCCTGCTCACCACCCGAAATGCGCGCCTGGGAGCCCATAGCGGAGGCTGGCCATGTAATACTTCTCGAACGCGACTTTCATAAGACGCGCCCATTTTCCCTCCTTGTGGGTCAGCTTGTTTCTCGGAGGCAGAAGCGGGCTGGCCGCGAGGTAGAAACCGGTGTCGCCGCCGTCGGCGATGCAGATAACTGAAAACTCCTTGCCGCGTTTCTTTTCCCCGCCTTTTATGTCAGCCGCGATATTGTGCGCCGCCACTTTCGCCATCTCCTCGGTCATCTGCCCGGTCTTGGGGACGCCTACCGGAACGGGCGTCTTCTCCGGCGGGGCGATGGCCAGCGCCACACCCACGGCGTAGACGTTGGGATAGGCGGGGTTGGACAGGTAATCGTCTCCGATGACGAACCCGCGCGGATTCGAAAACCCTTCGATCCCCATGTAGGCGTGAGAGCCGAAAAACGCCGGGACGGTGAAGATGAAATCGCTCTCCAGGACGCTGCCGTCCGCAAGCTCGACGGAGTTCTCGGTTATCCTTGCGATCTCGGTGTTCGTCCTCCATGCGATGTCGCGGTCGGCGAACTCGTCCTCCAGCATTCGCGTCATCCTGCCGAACCCGCCCACGCCGAAATGGCCAAGAAAAGGCTCGTTGGTGAGAAGGGTTATTTTAAAGCCGCTTCTTATCCCCTTCCCGCGCAGGATGGTGTCGGTTATCATCGCCATCTCGTATATCGGCCCGAGGCAGGACGCCCCCTGCAGGTTGACGAACACCAGCGAGCCGGAGCCCTTGGAGATGGCGTTATCGAGCGCGCTTTTAGTCTGGAGGGCCTGATCGGCCGAGAAAATGGAGTAGCTGTGCCCCCCCTCAGGCCCCACGCCGGGGACGGCGGCGAAATCAAGCTCCGCCCCGGTGGCCGTCACCAGGTAGTCGTACTCGTATTCGCCCTTCGAGCCTGAGACCCGGTTTTTGTCCGGCTCGGCCCTGGTTATCGTGTCCTGGACAAAATCGATCCCCTTCGCCCGGAGTTTTTCAGCTACGGGGAACTGTATGGCCGAGGGCTCGCGCCATCCGGCCGCCACCCACGGCAGCGAGGGGATGAAGGTGAAGACGTCTTCACTGGATACGACCGAAATCTCGTGCTCCCTGCCCAGCAGTTTTCGCAAAGTCATGGCGGAATGATACCCGCCGAAAGAGGACCCCAGAACGACTACGCGCTTGCCCATGACGGCCTCCTAGCTAGAATGTCACGACCCTGTCCGACTCCAATATCCAGCCGTAAAGGTCTTTCATCGCGCCTACCTGGATTTTGTCCGTCATCTCGCCTTCGCCTATGCCGCACCTGTCGATGCACGTCTTGCAGTATTTGACCTCGACACCCTCATTGACGAGATCGGTCAGCATCTCGCACAGGTCGAAGAAGTTTTTCGGCGGCTCCAATCCTTTCCGGCCGGTGTCCACCCCTTCGTTTATGAGAAAGACGCGTGTTTTCGTCCCATTTTTCAGAGCCGTGTCAGCCAGGCGCAAGGCGTTCCAGACCCCGTCGGAACCCTCGTATGGTGGTGAGCTTATGATAACGAGAAGAGATTTATCCATATTTTTCTACCCCAGATATTATAGTATTCAATCGAATACTATAATATATCCCCCCCGCGGACAAAGTCAATGAATTAAAACAGTCTCCCGGCGTTCTTTTCCCCGCGATATCTAATTGTTTATTTGCGCCTTAACATTTTTTAAACCACCGGGATGACGACGAGCGTGAAGATGGTGGGCGATAAAAGCCAGCCGAGGGCCGGCTCGATGATGACCTTCATGTCGTCGATGGTTATGCCGTAGCGGCCGACATAAAGGAAACGCTGAAAAGCGCCGGATAATTTTTTCTCAATAAAGCGGCCGCCCAACTCCCGCCTCTCGCAATCCGCTCTCGTCGACACCCCTGCCGGCGCAGCATTCGGCGAGTTTTCCATCTACAGCAACTGCCGGCACGGAATGGACACCTAACTCCCGGGCGCGGCTGGCTGCCTTTCTGTCGTTCATGTCCAGAACCGCGACTTCGCACGATGGGCACGCGGTCTTGTTGACCAGTTCGATCGTCTCTTCACATACCGGGCATCCGGCGCTGAAGACCTCTATCTTTCGCTTCGCGTTCATCGTTCAATCCTCCTTCAATAGTCAGTTCATCCAGCCTCCCCCTCCCCGACACAGGCGGGGCAGGGGGCGTTGTCATCGGCCGTTTTCACCGGCCATGAGTTCCATGCAAAAGCCGCCACGAGCAGGCCGAATCCCGCGTACATGACAGGCTCCGAGCCGAGCCAGAACTTGCCGGTCATCGCGGCAGCGGACGCCGCCAAGCCGAGGGCGAACGGGCCGTAGCCTCTCCTGCTTTTCGCGTGATAAGCAAGAGGCGCCACGGCCAGCGTCAGGAAAAGCGCCATGAGAGGCGCAAGGTACGGCGTGTAATTCACGAACCCGATCCCAAACACTCCCAGGAGCCATGCGTAGGCGGGCCAGCAGGCGGGGCACGTCAGCTTGGGCGCCAGCGCGACGCCTATCGCGGGCAGAACGGAAAAAGCTCCGCCTATCGATTTTTTATGTTTCGCATTGGCCACGCCGCCTGAAGTCTCCACGCTTTCTCTCAGCAACGCTGTGACGATGACATCCACGGACGGAACAACGTCGCGGCGGCCTTCGCTGTCTATGTACATGCGGCAGGTGGCCGCGCCGTCCCCCGGCGCTTCTCCGGCCACGTCTTCTCCATTAACGAGTATCGTCGGGGAGCCGTATCGCCGGACATGATCAGGGCTCCCCGGGTCGCCGCGCTCCCATTCCGTCCAGGAGGGCGCGGCCCCGGCCAGGGAAAGGGCTTTCATAAGGTTGGCCCTGGCCTTGTCTTTGTTCGGGCATGTGGAATCGTATATAAGCTCCACTTTTGGCATGGTCATCACTCCTCCCTGTCCAGAGCCTCCAGTATCGGGCAGTCGCTCGACGGCCCGCGCCCCCTGCACGAGGCGGCTAGCTTTTCCAGGGCGCTCTTTATTTTCGAAAGTTGTTCGATCCTTTTGTCCACGTCGGCGATTTTTTCCATGGCCCGGGCTCTCACGTCAGCGCAGGTGGCCCCCGGCTCCACGCGCAGCCGCAAAAGCTCCTGTATCTCCTTGAGCGAAAAGCCGAGATCCTTGGCCCGCCGGATAAAACTTATCCGCCCCACCACGTCTTCCCCGTATTGCCGGTAGCCGGAATCTTTCGTGGGCGGTTTGTCGATAAGCCCCTTGCGCTCGTAGAACCGGACGGTTTCCACTCCCACGCCAGCCAGTTTGGCCACTTTTCCGATAGTTAAGGGTTTCATTTCCCTTTCCTCAACTTTAATATAGACTCCGTACTATGCTACGGAGTCAAGGGCGGATTTGAGGCGGCCGCCAACTGGGAATCGCGCGCCGGAAGCTGGATCAGCTGGTCAGTCGGAAGTGTTTCGCCGCAGGAATTCGAGCAGCAACTTCTTCTCTTCGGATGTGGGCGCCTCGACACCGGCTTCCCTGATGTTCTCCTCCATCTTCCGCACAACCCGTGGCCACTCGGATTTCGTGTGGATGGATGGGTCGGGCGGCTCGTGGCATTGGGAGCATATTCTCTCGAACGTTTTATATTCCGGGGTATCGAGGGAAGCGGTTTTCGATCTGTCCAGAGCCTTCAGCGCGTTCTTTTCAAGGTATCCGATGACCGCCTCTTTCTCCGCCGCCGTCATCGGCTCCACCCGGCCCCGGCCCATCATCATTTTCATCATCCCCATCATGCCGCCCCCCATGCCCGACATCATCCGCATCCGCGAGTCCATCCGCTCCACCAGCGCCTTCCAGTCCTTCGCCGAGTTTCGCTTGGGGCTTGGCAGGGGATGGCACTGGGAACAGAATTTCGCGTAGGTCCTGGCCTCTGGAGAAGCCGCGTCCGGCAGGTTCTCAGGGTCGACGCCGGTCTTCGGCATCCTCCCCATCATCGAGCACATCTTCCCGTCCCCCATCATGCCTCCGCCCATCATGCGGCTGGCGTAGGCTGTGGAGACCGGCGCCGCAACCAGGCATATCGCTGCTGACAGGACTGTTACCATCTTGCTCATATTCATGAATATACCCCTTTACCTGGCCTTTTCAACATCGCGTAGACCACCGGGATGACGATGAGCGTAAGGATGGTGGACGATAAAAGCCCTCCGATCATTGGCGCGGCCATACGCTTCATCGGCCCGGAGCCCGCGCCCGCCGACCACATGATGGGCAAAAGACCGAGTATTAGGCAGCTTACCACCATCATCTTCGGGCGCACTCTCATCACCGCGCCTTCGATGATGGCTTCGATCAAGTCGCCATGGCCCCGCATCAGCCCATCCTTTTTTCGCTTTTCGTAAGCCATGTTCAGGTAGACGAGCATGACAACGCCGGTCTCCGCCGCAAGCCCCGCCAGCGCGATGAACCCGACGGCCACCGCCACGCTCATGTTGTAACCGAGCGAATGAACAAGCCAGATTCCGCCGATCACGCTGAACGGCAGGGCAAGCATGATTATCAATGTATCCGAAAGGCTCCCGAAGTTGAGGTAAAGAAGAAGGAAGATGATGACCAGTGTCAGCGGGACGATGACAGAGAGCCTCCTGTTGACATCCTCCATGAGCCTGTATTGACCGCTCCATTCCATGTGGTAACCGGCCGGAAGTTTGATGGCGCCGCTCATGGCGGCCCTGTCGATGGCAGCCTGGGCGCGCGCGACGTATGTCCCGATATCCTGCCCGGCCTCGAGGGCGACGGGAACGTTGACGAGCGTCATGCCGTTCTCGCTTTTTATCATCGGCGGCCCGCCGCGAAGCTCTATGGTGGACACGGCGCCCAGCGGGACAAGCGCTCCGTTCGAGGCGGTCAGCAATACTCTTTTGAGTTTCTCCGGGTCGTCACGCAGCTCCCGGGGATAACGCACGTTGACGGGGAACCGGTACCGCCCTTCTATTGTATTGGTGATGTTCGCTCCGCCGATGGCCGACTCTATGACCATCCTTGCGTCGTCGATGGCGATGCCGTATCGGGCGAGCTTTCGCCGGTCAAGGTCGATGTCGAGGTAACTCCCTCCCATGACCCGCTCGGCCGATACGGACAACGTCCCCGGAACCGCGCCTAAAACTCGCTCCACACCGACGGCTATTTTTTCGAGTTCACCGAGGTCATCGCCGTATATCTTCAATCCCAGCAAACCTTTCATGCCCGTGGTGAGCATCCCGACGCGTGTCTCTATCGGCATGAGCCACCAGTTGGGCATACCGGGTATGGTAACGGCGCGGTTCATCTCCTCCTTGGTCAGTTCCTCGAAGGTTGTCCGCCGGAGCGGGACGGGGGACGCAGCCGTGTATTTTCCCAGCAGCGTTTGCGCCCTGCCAGCATCGCCAGGAGCAAGATATCCGGCGGATGAAAGATGGGAGACCAGGTCATTGGATACCGTTTCCTGAAGTTTTTGCGTGAGCTCTTGTCTAACGGAAATGATGTTTATCCCCCTCAGAAGCTCCTCCCTGATCCATGTGTTCAGGCTCCATCGGCTCTGACTTTCAACAGTCTCCGCGATATCCCGCGCCGTTACGTTCCTGACGACGTTCCCCGCTTCAAGCGCGGCGATCATACCCAGCGCGATGCCACGTATGAACCCTTTTTCTATTATCCGCTCCGGCCATTTTCCCTCAGGCTTCAACGAGACATGCGTCTCCACCATGGAGAGCGGCGCGGGGTCGGTGGGGGTGTCGGCGCGTCCTATCTTGCCCAGCACGGTGTCCACCTCGGGGAACTGTTTTAGAAGCCTGTCCTGTGTCTGCAAAACCCGCGCGGCCTCGGCCACGGGCAGGCCGGGGACAGTTGTTGGCATGTAGAGGATGTCCCCCTCTTTCAGTGGTGGCATGAATTCGCTTCCAAGCTTTTTGCAGGGAACAACAGTCAAGGCGAGCGCGAGGACAGCCAGAGCGATCACCGTTTTTCCGAACCTCAGCGCGATACGCAGGACAGGCCTGTAGATGAAGATGAGAACGCGGCTTGCCGGATTTTTATTTTCGGAGGGGACTCGGCCCTTGACGAAAACTCCTATGAGGACCGGTATCAGCGTAACGGCGATGACCGCCGAGGCGCCCATGGCGAAGGTCTTGGTGTACGCCAGCGGCTTGAACAGCCGCCCGGCCTGATCGCCCAACGCAAACACTGGCAAAAACGACACGGTTATTATCAGTAGAGAGAAAAAAAGCGCCGGACCGACCTCGACGCAGGCGTCGATGACGGCGCGGCTTTTATCGCCTCCCCTCTCCAGATGTTTGTGCGTGTTCTCGACCATCACCACCGCCGCGTCCACCATCGCGCCGATGGCGATGGCTATACCGCCGAGCGACATGATGTTCGCCCCCAGCCCCATCGCCTTCATGACGATGAAGGCCGCCAGGACGCCGAGCGGCAGCGTGATCGACGCCACGAAGGCGGAGCGCAGATGCCACAGGAATAAAACGGTGACGAGAGCGACTATCACCATCTCCTCTATCAGTTTGGATTTGAGCGTGGCGATGGCGCGGTATATGAGGCCGGAGCGGTCGTAGGCGGGGTTTATGACGACCCCTTCCGGGAGACCCTTCGATATCTGGCGAAGCTTCTCCTTCACGCCGTTTATCACTTCCAGCGCATTCGCGCCGTGGCGGGCCACGACTATGCCAGCCACCACTTCGCCATTTCCGTCTTTCTCCGCGATGCCGCGTTTGGTCTCGGCCCCTATCTGGACGGTGGCCACGTCTTTTATTCTCGTCGGCGTTCCGTTGGCGCCTGATCGCAGGACGATTTTCTCGATGTCCTCGATGTCTTTTATATATCCTCTCCCCCTGACCATGAACTCCGTGGCCCCAAGCTCCATCACGTCCCCGCCCGCGTCGTTGTTGCCTTTGCGGACGGCGTTTGCCACACTGCCCAGCGGCAGCCGATATAGGAGAAGCTTTCGCGGGTCGACGGTGACCTGATACTGCCGGGAGGCCCCGCCGACGCTCGCCACCTCCGCCACGCCCGGGACGCTCAGCAACTGGTAGCGAACATAAAAGTCCTGCAGGGCGCGAAGCTCGCCGAGGTTATACCGGCCTCCCGTATCCTCCACCGTGTATATGAACACCCAGCCGAGCCCCGTCGCGTCGGGGCCGAGGGATGGAGCGACGCCGGATGGCAGGCTCCCTTTGACCTGGTTGAGATACTCGATAACACGGCTTCGCGCCCAGTAAATATCCGTCCCGTCCTCGAAGATTACATATATAAAGGACTGGCCGAACATGGAGTATCCCCGGACGTCCTTTACTTTCGGGACGGCGAGCATGGCCGAGGCGAGGGGGTATGTGACCTGATCCTCGACGGTACGCGGGTCGCGCCCCATCCACTTCGTGTCTATTATGACCTGCGTGTCCGATAGGTCGGGTATGGCGTCCAGGGGGATTCGGGAGAGCGACCATGCCCCGGCGAGCGCGGCGATCATCGAGACGATGATCACCAGCAGGCGGTTGCGCGCGCTCCACTCGATGACGAGGCGGATCATGGCGCGGGTTCTTTCTCTTCCTTGGGCGACATATTTTCCAGCGCGCCCTGGAACCTCGCTTCCGCCGCGACGAGGAAACCCGCCGAGGCCACGATTTTTTGACCTTCCGAAAGCCCGGACAAAACTTCGTGGTATCTCCCGCCGTCTTCAAGCAAAGCGGCTTCGCCTTTCTTTGCCTGGCCCTCAGGGTACAGCCACTTTTTCCCAAGCTCGACCTTCACGGGACGCAATCGTCCCCCGCCCTCGTGGACAAAAGCCACAGCCCGCTTACCCGTGAGAATCACGGCGCTTTCGGGGACAGCCAGAACCTCGTCGCCCGGAACGTGTATCCTGACGCTTGCGAACATGCCGGGTTTGAGCGATCCGTCTTTGTTGGACACGTCGAATCTCACGCGCGCCGTCCGGGTCTCCGTGTTTACGACGGGGTCGATAAACCCGACATTCCCCTTGATGGTCCTGCCCTGTATCGCGACATCCGCCGTCATGCCGGTCTTGACGAAAGGAAGCTCATGCTCGTACACGTCACCGTATATCCATACTCTTGAGAGATCGGTGAGTTTTAATATGGGCTGTCCTTCGGTTACGTAATCCCCTTCGCTGGCCAGCCGCTTGATTACCACTCCGGAGAGGGGGGAGTAAATAGTCAGAATCTCGGATGGCTTCCCGTTTCGGCGTATCAGTTCCATCTCGCCTTCGCTCACTCCCCACCGCGCAAGCCGCGTCCGCGCGGCGTCAGCCAGCGGCGCCAGCCTCACCGCGCCGTTTTCGAGCAAGGCGAGATACTCCTCCTGTGTCGCGACGAGACCGGGGTTGTAGATGGCAAGGAGCGGCTGGCCCTGCTTTACGGCCTGGCCGGTGAAGTTCACGTAAAGTCTTTCGATCCTGCTTCTGCCCGGCGCCCATGCCGATATCGTCTTCAGCAGGCGCTCATCCGCGTCGACGCGGCCCGTGGTCTCTACCTCGCGCGCGAGAGCCTGCCTCTTCACGACCGCGAAGCGGACGCCGGCTTGCTGAATCTGCCCAGTGGTTAACACGAGCGCCCCGTCCGCCTTTTCTTTCCCCTCCTCCTTCATCTCTACAAGCCGCATGTTGCAAATCGGGCAAAGGCCCGGCTCGTCCCTTCTCACCTGCGGGTGCATCGGACACCAGTAGATTTTTTGACCGGCGAGCACGGTCTCCTCCGAAAGACCGATCCACTTCATCGTTTTGCTTATCGCCGGGTCGTGCAGCCAGTAATGGAGCGCATCCTTCCGGCGAAGTTTTTCAGGCGTTTTCAGATACACGAACGTCCCGGCGGCGGCCATCGTGACGGCCAGAATGACCAGCGCCAGAAGTTTCGCTTTCATGGCGCCTCCCCGGCAAGCTTCTCAAGCATGGCCTCGGCGATCCGCATGTCCACGATGATCCGCTCGTACTGAAGCCTCGTGTCGATCAAAGCCCTCCCGGCGGTGATCAGGGTCAGAAAATCACTCTTCCCGGCGCTGTATCCACCCCGCGCGGTCTTGAAATTCAGCTCCGCCTCCGGCAATAAAACCTCGCGGAAAAGTTTTTCAGCGTGACGCGCCTCATTCCGCCTCTGCCATGCTTCCTCGACCTGTAATCGGATGCTGTTTTCCTCCGCGGCCAGCTCCGCGCCAGCCCGTTGGAACCTCGCCGCCGCCATGCTCCTCTCGGCCGACAGCCGCTCGGACCGCAAAGGGATGTTCACAGTCACGCCGATAAAAGGACGAAGCTCATCGGTCATCCAGGCGCGGTTGTAGGAGCCGGTGATGGTGAAGTCGGGATAGCTTTGGGCCTCGGCCAGCTTTGTGGACGCGTTCGCGGCCTCTATTCTCGATCGCGCCGATTTGATCCCGGGGTTATTCTCCAGCGCCGCTTGGAGCAGCGCCGCCTTGTCCGGGGAAAATTTCTCCGAGGGAAGATCGCCGGGAGGAGGCAGCGGCCGCCCAGCCTCCCGTCCCATAAGCGTGTTCAGCCGCGCCGTGGCGACTCTTAGCGTTCGCTCCAGAACTATGCCGCGATGCTCGACCCTCACCAGGCTCACGTCCGCCTGAACGGCGTCCTGCAGGCTCGCTTCCCCGGCGCCGTACCGCGTCGCCGCGATCGCCTTGAGTTCGCGCAGAAGTTTTAAGTCATCCTCGTTTATTTCGATGGCGCGATGGGCGAACCATAACTCAAGGTACGCCGTCTTCACCATGTGAATAAGCGCAAGCTTCGCCGAAACGAAATCGCCCAGCGACGCCTCGGCCTCCGCCAGCGCGGCGCTCCCACGGAGGCGCAACTTGCCGGGATAGGGGACTCTCTGGCTGAAGTCGAGCTTGTAGGAAAAATCCGCGCCGCTCGCCCCCAACGTCGCGGGAAACAGGCCAAAACCCATCATGGGATCGTCCAGCGCGGTGGCCTGCGGATATTTTCCCATAGCCTCCTTTACTCTGTGCCTCATGGAGGTAAGGCCCGGGTTGTTTTCAATCGCGGCGCCGGTCGCGGCGTCGAGGCTCAATGAACCTGCGGCGCCGAATTGATCAGTTTCGTTTTCTTTCTCCCGGACGGCGAGGGCAGGCGTGCTCAGCCCGCGCGTGGTTTCCTCTATTAAATGGTCAAATCGCGCGTCCGGCCCGTTCGACGCGCAACCGTGGCCGGTGAGCGCGATCAACGCCGTCAATGTCCACGCTGCGCGCTTCGTATACATGCCTCTGTTCTGCCGCAATTTTTACTCCCCGCGCGATTCTACGAATGTAGAAATAATGAGCAAATTTTTTTTATTTCTTCTCCATCAGGTCGCACGACTTTTTGCAATGGTCGAGATGCGCCGGGCATGCCTTCTCAGAGCTGAGGCAATAATCGTGGTTGCATTTCTCAAGTTTTCGTCCTCCAGCGTATATTGGCGCCGCGAAAGCGCCAGCCAGTGTGAGAACTATCAGCGCCGTGGTAAAAACAAGATGGAGTGGCTTCCTGGCCGCTTCGGCTCCGCCAGGCTCCAAAAGCTCTTTTATCCTTTTTTCCGCGAGGGACGTATTGTCCAACGCCTGTACTCCAGCCGGGATGGAGCCTCGTCTCATCCTCATCATCTTGACAAGAGCGTTCGCAAGATCAAACGGCTTTCCCGTTTCCCTGACAGCCCTCTCATCAGCGGCGAACTCCTTCGTTCCGTGGAAAAGTTTTGAGAGGTAAGACCCAAGCGGGACGAAAAAAAGCAGGTCCTGTATGAACGACAGGACAAAGAGCTTCAGTGGATCTCTCTTCTCGGCGTGGTTAAGCTCATGGAGGACAACCGCTTCAAGCTCGCCCTCGTCAAGCTCGCGGACAAGCGCTGTCGATATATAGACCCTCGGACGGAGAAGGCCGAGCGTGAAAGCGGCCTTCAGGCGCTCATCTTCAAACGGGATTATTGGCGCGTGGGCGTAATCGGCGAAGCTTTTCAGTTCGGGAAATTTTTCCAATGAGACCGCATTAAGCGATGTGACAAACCTTCGCGACACAATAAAGCTTCCAGCCGCTCTGAATAAGGCGAAAAGCAAACCCGTAGCCACGACTCCAAAACCGACCCAGGGGATGATGGTCATGAACATCGTGGGGCTGACCAGGCACCATGAAAAAGGCGTCCGGCAACAGGCGAGGGCCGCGCCAGCCTGAGACGTGAGGCCGAGAAGGTTCAACAGGCCGTAGTGTACGCTGGCGGCGATCAGCGCAAACAGCGAAAGAGCCAGCGCGACCGCCCCCATAAAACTTCTCAGCGCGATCCGGCCCCAGGAGCCATTCATGGCGATACCCTACCCACGCCCCTTCTTTTTCTTTTCTATGAGCCTTGAGAGTTTTTCAACCTCGTCGGGAGAAATATCATCCAGCGCGTCCACGAAGGAAGCGATCAGCGACGAGCTGGACAAATCAATATAATCCTTCAGCATCCTGCCCGAGACCTCGCGTGTATAATTCTCCCGGCTGATTGACGGCGTGTAGATGTAAATGCCCTCTCTTTTTGATCGCCTGATAAAACCCTTGCCGGAGAGTCTGTCCAACACGGTCAGTACGGTGGTAAGCGCGGTCTTTCGCGAAGCGCGTATATCCTCCCAGACTTCCTTGCCCGCAGCCTCCCCTTTATTCCACAGGGCCTTCATCACCTCAACCTCAAGCTCCCCCAGCGGCCGGAGGGCGCTTTTCCTTTTCAAATCACGGGATACTCCCATACTTGTATTCTACGAGCGTAGAATGAATTGGTCAAATGGAAATATAAAAGACCGGTGGTTTTAAAAGGATTTTTTCGCGAAAATTTGCGAGGGCCAGAGTTTCGAGAACGCGGCTGGACATCGCAACTCATTGATTTAATGGCGCGCCCGGCAGGATTCGAACCTGCGGCCCTCGGAACCGGAATCCGATACTCTATCCAGCTGAGCTACGGGCGCGGCTTCACCATCGAAGTTTAGCACAAGGGGCAAGCCGCGGGCGCGGAAAAAATCCGCGAAAACCGGCTTGACAGGAGCTCCGCCCAGGACTATATAAAGAACGAATGTTCGTTTTTTTATTGAGTCACGGGGGAAGAGCCCTTGGCGCCAAAGGTCAGCGACGAATATCTAAAGGCCCGGCGGGAGCAGATTCTTAAAGCCGCGGCGGCCCTCTTCTCCCGCAAGGGCTTTCACAAGACGACCATGCGGGACATCTGCCGGAAAACGCGCCTCAGCCCTGGCGCGGTCTACCGCTATTTCAAGAGCAAGGAGGACATCATAAAGGCGATGGCCGAGGACGAGCTCGGCAGGAACATCCCCCTCCTGCGCGGCGCCAGGGACAGGAGCGACACCTTCAAGGCGCTTGAGGACCTGGCGGATTTCTTCTTTTCCATGCTGGACGACCCGAAGACCTGCGATCCGAGGCTGGACATGGAGCTTTGGGCGGAGGCGCTGCGCAACAGGAAGATCATGAACATTCAGCGCCGCAGCAAGAACGCCCACCTTAAGGCCCTCGCGGACATAATCCGCGAGGCGCGCAGGAAAAAAAAGATTGTCTCCGGCGTCGACCCGGACGCGCTGGCGCGGGTCATGGTCGGCCTCCACGCCGGGTTGATAGTTCAAAAGGGACTGGAGCCCGACATCGACGTGTGGGGCTACGTGTCGGTGGTCAAGCGGATGATGCGGGCGATTGTCGTGGAGGAGGAAGAATGCGAGGATCAATGAGGCCCTTGGGGCCGGCCCTCGCCGCGGCGCTTGCGATCCTGCCGCTTGCGCCGTTCGCCGCCGCGCAGGACGGGCCGCTGCGGCTTTCCATGGAGTCGGCCGCCGCCATTGCGCTGGAGAAAAACACCGAGCTCGCCATCGCCAGGATGGAGGAGAGGACGGCCCGCCAGAGGCGGAAGGAGGCTTTCGGGGCGGCCCTGCCGGACCTTGACGTCTCGGCCAATTACACCTACCAGGGCAACGTCCAGGAGGTCGAGTTCGGCGGGATGAGTTTTCAGTTTCAGCCAGACCATCTCTACACCGCCGACGCCCGGCTCTCCCAATACGTCTACTCCGGCGCTGTCGCCGCCGGGTACAGGGCGGCGGGGCACATGTCCGCCGCCGCGGAAAAGAGCGCCGCCGCGGCGAGAAACGATATTCTCACAGAGGTGAAAACGAGGATGTACGGCGCGATCCATGCCCGCCGCGTCATCGAGGCCAGGCAGGAGGCAGTGGAGCAACTCCGGGCCCACCTGGAGGACTCCAGGGACCGCGAGGAAGTGGGGCTGAACACGTCCTACGACACCATGCGGTTCGAGACCCAGCTCGCCCAGGCCAGGGCCGAACTGGTGGCGGCGAGGAACGAGCACAGCCGGGCCGTCTCCGCCCTGCTGGACAGCCTCGGGCTGAGCCCCCTGGAGGACGTGGTGATAGAAGCCGGGCTCGAAAGCGACCCGCCCCGGGTCAGCCTCGATGAGGCCATCGCAAGGGCCGAGGCGAACAGGCCGGAGATCATCGCCGCCAGGGAGAGCCAGCGCGCCGCCGAGGAGACAGCCAGCGCCGTGGAGAGCGAGCTTCTGCCGACGGTGAAGGCGGTGGGAACGTACCGCTACTCCAACATGGCCGTGGCCCTGGATGGCCAGAGCGAGTGGCGAAGCGACTGGAGCGTGGGGCTCGCGCTCGAGTACAACCTTTTCGACGGGCGCGAGCGCGCCTCCCGGATAGCCCGGCGCAGGCTGGAGGAGGATATGGCCCGGCTCCGCGCGGAGAAGACCGTAAGGGGTGTCCTCATGGAAGTGAAGACCGCCTGGGAGGAGCTTGAGCGGGCGAGGGAGTTCGCCGCGTCGCAGCGGGAAAACGTCGGCTACGCCGAACAGACCTACAGGATCGCCGCTGAAAGGCGCGAAGAGGGAATGGGGACGAGGCTCGAGCTTCTGGACGCCCAGCTGGCCCTCACCAACGCGAGGATAAATCAGAGCCGGTCGCTCTACGAAGTCTCGTTGGCGGGGGCGAGGTTGGAGCGGGCCATGGGCGTGGTGGAGGTTGACCGGTGATGAAAAGAGCTTTTCTCCACGCCGCTTTCGCGCTGCTTTTCGCCGCCTGCTCGGCCGGGGCCGGCGATGGCGTGGAGGAGAAGGCCGCCCCCGGCGCGGGCGACGCCAGGCTCGTCAACGTCATGGCCGTAAAGCCGAGGACGTTTCGCAAGGAGATGACGCTGATGGGGACGGTCAGGGCGGACAGGGAGGTGGTCATCGCCCCCGAGGCGCCGGGCAGGGTCGTGAGGATCGGGTTCGAGAAGGGCGGCGGCGTGGAGGCCGGTCAGCCGCTGGTGTGGCTGGACGCGGCCGAGATCGAGGCGCGGATCGCCCAGGCGGAGGCGGAGCGGGACCTGGCCGCTCTCGACCATGACAAGCTGAAGGCCCTGGCCGGGCGCAGAGCCAATGTCTCCGAGTACCAGCTGGAGCAGGCGAGGCTGGGGCTGAAAGCCGCCGAGGCGCGCCTTTCCGGCCTGCGGGTGGCGCGGGGCAATATGACCGTCAGGGCCCCCTTCGCCGGGATGATCGCCGCCCGGGACGTGGAGAAGGGCGCCATCGTCTCCCCCGGCCAGCCGCTCGGCAGGCTGATCGCGATAGACCCGGTGAAGATCGAGACCGGTGCGCCGGAGACGTCGATAGCGGATTTTTCCATCGGCAAGGACGCCACCGTCCGGTTCGACGCCTTCCCGGAGGAGGCGCACACGGGAAAAGTCTCCTACATCGCGCCGGAGATAAATCCGATGACGAGAGTTTTTGATATGGAGGTCGAGCTTGGGAACAAGGCCATGAGGATACTGCCGGAGATGAGCGCCAGGGTCACCTTCGTCCGCAAAGAGATCGCGGGCGCCGTCCTGATCCCCCAGGACGTGATCCTGGAGCTTCCCGAGGGGCACGCCGTCTTCGTCGTGGAGGAGGGCGTGGCCAGAAAGAGGATGGTCACCATAGACGACATGGCCGGGGAGGAGGCGCTCATCGGCTCCGGCGCCGCGCCGGGGGATATACTTGTGACCGCCGGCGGCCGCGGCCTCACCGACGGGGACAGGGTGAGGATAATGAGCCGGGCGGAGTAGGGGCCCATGGGCTGGGTAACTGAGTACTCCGTAAGGAACCACGTCGCCGTCTACGCCCTGGCGGTGATCATCACCGTGACGGGGCTCTACTCGTACATAACCCTGCCCAGGGAGGCCAGTCCGGACATCACCATCCCCTTCGTCATCGTCACCACCACCTACACCGGTGTCTCCCCTTCGGACGTCGAGACGCTCATAACCCGCGAGATAGAAAAAGAGCTGAAGAACATCGAGAACATAAAGGAGATGCGCTCCTCGTCGCGGGAGGGCCTCTCCGCCATCACCGTGGAGTTCGACCCGTCGGAGGACATAGACAACGCCGTCCAGAAGGTCCGGGACAAGGTGAGCGTGGCCAAGCCAAAGCTGCCCGCCGACGCCGACGAGCCGCAGGTGATGGAGATCAACTTCTCGAACATCCCCATCATGATCGTGAACGTCTCCGGCGCCTACGGCCTGCCCCGCCTGAAGCGGGCGGCGGAGGACCTGCAGGAGAAGATAGAGCAGGTCCCCGGCGTGCTGGACGTGGGGCTGGTGGGGGGGATCGAGCGCGAGGTGCAGGTGGACGCGGACCCGGAGAGGCTGAGCTACTACGGGGTAAGCCTGGACGACGTGGCCGACGTGATCGCCCGGGAGAACGTCACCATCCCCGGCGGGTCCATGGACATCGGGCGGTACAAGTACCTGCTGCGCGCCCCGGGCCAGTTCGAAGACCCGGGCCTGATAAGCGGCCTGGCGGTGAGATCGTCGGGCCACAACGCCGTTTATGTCCGCGACCTGGCGGACGTGCGGTTCGGTTTCAAGGAGTCGTCGTCATACGCCCGCCTGAACGGTGTGGACTGCGTGAGCCTGACCGTCACCAAAAGGGCAGGCGAGAACATCATCGAGGTCTCCGACGCCGTGAAGGAGCTTGTGGAACGGGAGCTCCCCCTCCTGCCTCGCGGCACGGACATAAAGATCACCGCCGACCAGAGCGAGATGACCAGGACGCTGATAGACGACCTGGAGAACAACATCCTCTCAGGGCTGGTCCTCGTGCTGGGGGTGATCTTCTTTTTCCTCGGGTTGCGGGTGGCCGTTTTCGTGGCGCTTTCGATCCCCTTCTCCCTGCTCATATCCTTTTTCGTCCTCTCGGCGCTGGGTTTTTCGCTGAACATGGTCGTCCTGTTCTCCCTTATCCTCGCCCTGGGGATGCTGGTGGACAACGCCGTCGTCATAGTGGAGAACATATACCGCCACGCCGAGGAGGGCGCCCCGCCTGTGAGGGCCGCCGTCGAGGGGACGGCGGAGGTCGCCGCGCCGGTGGCCGCCTCCACCGTCACCACCCTGTGCGCCTTTTTGCCGATAATGTTCTGGCCGGGGATCATGGGCGAGTTCATGGTCTACCTGCCATACACGCTGACGATCACCCTGTCCGCGTCGCTTTTCGTGGCGCTGGTGATAAACCCCACCCTGTGCGCCACGATGCTGCGGGTGAAAGCCCACGGCAGGAAGATGGACGAGTTCGCCGACGAGGAGCTGGGGCCGCTGATGAGGCTTTATAAGGGGCTCCTTGTTTTCTCTCTCCGGCGGCGTGGGGCCACGTTCGCCGCCGCGGCGCTGACGCTGGCCATTGTCGCCGCGGTCTACGCCAGGATGGGCCTTGGGGTGGAGTTTTTCCCGACGGTGGAGCCGAGCAAGATTTTCATCGACATAGAGACACCCACGGGGACGAACGTGGACACGACCGACGCCGTGGCCCGGAGCCTCGAGAAGATCGTGGAGAAAGCGCCCGACCTCGAGACCTACGTCACCAACGTCGGCGTCTCCACCGGTCAGTTCGACTTCGCCGGGCCGGGCGAGGGAGGGCCGAGCCATAAAAGCAGGATCGCCGTGGACTTTCTCGACCGGGAGGACAGGAGCCAGTCCACGGAGCTGACCCAGGACTGGATCAGGGGCGAGGCGGCGTGGATCGTCGGGGCGAAGGTGAGCATAGAGCCCGAGCGCATGGGCCCGCCGACGGGGCCGCCTGTGAACATAGAGATATCGGGCGACGAGTACGATATCCTGGCGGACCTGAGCCGGGAGATGGAGAGCCTGATAGCGGGGGTTCCCGGCGTTGTGGACATGGAGAACGACTACTCCGTGGGCCGCCCGGAGCTTACGATCAGGATCGACAGGGAGAGAGCCGCCTCTTACGGATTTTCCACCCGCGACGTGGCCGGAGACCTCAGGAGGGCCGTGTATGGGACCATCGCGGGAGTGTATCGCCAGGGCAAGGATGAGTACGACATCCGGGTCAGGCTGAAGGAGCGGAGCAGGGACAGCATCGAGGACCTGGAGGAATTGTTCATCAAGAAGGACGGCAAGTCCGTGCCTCTCTCCTCCGTGGCGAAGATCACCACGGCCTCCGGCTACAGCGACATCAGGCACATCGACCAGCGCCGCGTCGTAACCGTCTCCTCCAAGGTGGCAAGCTCCTACAACGCCAACGCCGTCCTGGAAAACGTGAAAAGGGCCGTGGGGTCGGAAATCTCTGTCCCCAATGGCTACAGGGTCGCCTACACCGGCCAGAACAAGGAGCAGCGGGAGGCGGAGGATTTTTTGAGCAAGGCGTTTGTGGGGGCGCTTTTGCTCATCGCCTTCGTGCTGATCTTCCAGTTCAACTCGTTCTCCACGCCGCTGATAATACTGTCGTCGGTGATCCTCTCCATGATCGGGGTGCTGATCGGCCTCATGGCGACGGGAACCCCCTTCGGGGTCATCATGACCGGCGTGGGGGTGATAAGCCTCGCCGGTGTCGTGGTGAACAACTCCATCGTGCTGCTGGACTACACGATACAACTGCGCCGCCGCGGCCTGCCGAAGACCACCGCCGTGATAACCGCCGGGATGACGCGCCTGCGCCCCGTGCTGCTGACGGCGATAACAACCATCCTGGGCCTGGCTCCCATGGCCACAGGCGTCAGCTTCGACTTCAAGGATCTCGAATGGGTGATAGGGTCCGACTCGGCGGACTGGTGGGGGCCGATGGCGGTGGCGGTCGTCTTCGGCCTGGGGTTCGCCACGGTCCTCACGCTGGTCGTGACGCCCGCGCTCTATTCGCTGCTGGATTCGCTGGTGGCGCGGGGCGCCGGAGCGCCGCTCACAACGAACGGCGCCGCGCCGGGGGACCTGGAGGGGGATAAGGCCTAGCCGCCGCCTCGCTCTTTGTTACCTGGCCAGCGCCCGGCTCTCGTAGTCGTACTCGCTCTCGAAAAGGTGTGAGCTTATTATCCTGTCCGCCGTGGCCTGGTTGCAGGCGATGCCGACGTTGAACTGCACCGCGACGCGCAAAAGGGCCTTCACGTCCACGTCGTGGGGCTGGACGTCCCTTGTGGACCAGAAGAAAAACATGTAGTCCACACCCCCCTCCACGATCCTGGCGCCGACCTGGAAATCACCCCCGTCAGGCCCGGAGCGCGTCCCCTCCACCGGCAGGCCGGTTGCGGCGCGTATCCGCCCGGCCGTCGTCCCGGTCCCGAGCAGGGCGTGCCGGGAGAGGTTTTCGCTCCACCTGGAGCACCACTCGACCAGCTTCTCCTTCTCGCTGTCGTGGGCGATCAGCGCGACGTGTTTTTGGGCCTTGTCCATCTCCGGGAAATAACCCTCCGGGTTCGAGACCCTGCTGGCTATGATGTGGTCGGCGCTGTTGCGGTTGCAGGCCAGGGCTATGTTGTGATGGACCGCCACGCGGATCAGGGCCTTCACGTCCACGTCGTGGGCGTGGGCCACCTTCGGGTGCCAGAAGTAGATCAGCGTCCCTATGGCGCCGTCCGATATCAGCGCGCCGGTCTTCATCTCCCCGCCGTCCGCCCCGGAGCGGATGGTGATTATCTCGGCGGCCTCCGGCCTGTCGACGCTCGCCGGCACGTTCGTGTATATGACGTCTCTTGACAAAAGCTCCCTGTTGAACCACCACCACTCCAGAAGATCCTTCTCTCTTCCGTCATGGGCTATGAGAGCAACTCCGTTTCTCATCTTCTATCTTAACTCCATTAAAAATGTATACCATTTCATAATACGTCCTATACGGGACGCAAAGTTGTTTATTTTCGATTAATTTTCCCCTCCCTTGACGGGAGGGTTTTTGAGGCAGGGGTCCGAAACCGGTATGAGCCAGCGGCAGCCAACAACTATCCCCTCCCCTTGCGGGAGGGGATAGAGGGGAGGGGGTATGAATAAATCATATCACCCAGTGCCCACCTCGATCCTCGTCAAAGGGGGAGAACATAAAAGCGAGAAAATCTCTATTAGCGCGGCGTCGCGCTTTTGCTCCACCCTTTAACCGGGAATGTGGGTTAATTTTCGGCGGGGCGGGGACGCCGGAGGCGGCATGGGGGGAAGAAGACCTAGCCGTCGCCTTCCCCGGCGGGAGAGGGGTAACTATTCAGATTGACTCAAGCGTTAGTTTGCCACTCAATATGGTGCTGAATCATGGACTTCTTTCGCCAATTCCCCGAGCTTTTTTGCCATATCAGGGAAGCGGTCTCTCGTTTTCAACCATGACCCAGCGCTACCGATTCTTTGTTGGCCAATAGCCGATTTTGCAGCTCTTTTTGACTGGTGGCTTTCGTGTGTCGCATAATTCCTTAGCGCACATAATCTTCCTAACGTATCTTTGTACTTATTTTTCATGACAATTTTTACTAGGTAATGATCATCAGGAACATATTTTTTTAAAGTTTTGATTAGCCCATCTCTCCCTTTGAAATCGAAATAACCGTCTCCCAGTATCAAATATTGACACACCTCATCGGTTAGATGTGCAGGGAAAATGACACCGGTGACCTCGGAAATCGTGTTAGTGTCGTTATTGATTGCACCGACGATTCCAGCCAACATCATTTGTTCAAATTCACGATATAATCTGATTACTGCGTAATCGTGGCACCATGACTTATGTTCGTCAGACATAGGAGAAATAGATTCGCGCAGAAACGAATCTAGATCTTTTATTTTTGAGATGAAATCATTCGCTGATTTCTTAATGCTCTTCTTTCTTGACACCTCTAGCTCCTTTCCTTGCTAACATATCCTAGAAAAATAGCTGCTGGTTGAGTCGCCATTCCAGCAGGCACATCTCTCCGCCATTGTGAACTATGGAGCTATTCCCTTTCCCGTATATCATAATTGCTAAGCTCCGGCAATATTAATACCAGTATATACTAAACTCTTTTGGGGAATATGTTTGTTGGAAAGTAATAACCTCTGAAAAAGCCTGAAGCCTGTCATTGCGAGCAAAGCGAAGCAATCTTGAGACACGAGATTTCAAGACATTGGAGATTGCCGCGTCGCCTGCGGCTCCTCGCAATGACGAGAAATGAGGCCTTTTTCAGAGGTTACAACATTAGTTGAGCCTACCCCGCTTTTGCCGTGACGGGGAAACCGCATGAGCTGGGCGGGATCGACCCGCATTTTCAGGCAGGGGCCATTAGACCATCAAGGTCTGTTTAGTTATACGACTCCACGTCGCCGGTGTCGCGGACGTAGACCTCGCGCGGTTTGGCGCCGTCGGCGGGGCCGACGAGGCCCTGTTTCTCCATGATCTCCACGATCCTGGCGGCGCGGTTGTAGCCGATCCTCAGCCGGCGCTGGATCATCGATATCGACGCCTGGCGCGTGCGGGCGACAAGCTCCACCGCCTGGTCGTAGAACTCGTCCATATCTTCCTCCAGGGCATCCTCGGCCTCCTCGGCCTGGGGCTTTAGAATCTCCTCGTTGTAGACGGGCTCGCTCTGTCCTTTCAGGAACTTGACCACCCTGTGTATCTCCGCGTCGGAGACGAAGGGGCCCTGGATGCGGCGCAGGTCGGAGCCGGGGGGGAGGTAGAGCATATCGCCCTTGCCGAGCAGCTTCTCGGCGCCCATGGAGTCTATGATCGTGCGGGAGTCGACCCGTGAGCGGACCTGGAAGGATATGCGGGCCGGGAAGTTGGCCTTGATGAGCCCCGTCAGCACGTCCACGCTGGGCCGCTGGGTGGCCACGATCAGGTGTATCCCCGCCGCGCGGGCCATCTGCGCCACCCGGGCCAGGGCGTCCTCCACCTCCTTGGAGGCGATCATCATCAGGTCGGCCAGCTCGTCTATCACCACCACGATGTAGGGCAGCTTTTCCGGCAGCGGCTCCGGCGCGTCCTCCTCACCGGCGGCCGGGCGGCGTCTTGCGGCCCTGTCCGGCCTTTCCCGGATCATCCTGTTGTAGCTTTCGATGTTTCTGACCCCAAGCTCGGAGAGGACCGCGTAGCGCCGCTCCATCTCCGCCACCACCCAGCGCAGGGCGTTGGCGGCCTTCTTGGGGTTGGTCACCACCGGGGCGATAAGATGCGGGATACCGTCGTATATGGAAAGCTCCAGCATCTTCGGGTCGATCATGATGAACTTCACGTCCGACGGCGCGGCGCGATAGAGGATGGACAACACCATCGCGTTTATCCCCACGCTCTTGCCGGAGCCGGTGGAGCCTGCTATCAGCAGGTGCGGTATCCTCGAAAGGTCCTCCACTATCGGCCTGCCGGTCACGTCCCTGCCCAGGGTAAGCGGTATCTTCGCGTCGGAGCGCTGGTACTCCTCGCTGGAAAGAAGCTCCTTCAAAAAGACCGACTCCCTGTGCACGTTGGGAACCTCTATCCCCACAACCGGTTTGCCGGGAACGGGCGCCAGAATGCGCACCGACATCGCCCGCAGGCTCATGGCGAGGTCGTCGGCCAGGCTCACTATCCTCGAAACCTTCACCCCCGGCGCCGGCTCGAACTCGAATATCGTGATGACCGGCCCTGGCAGAACCTGCGTCACCCGCCCCTCTATGCCGAAGTCCAGAAGCTTCTTTTCGAGTATCCGGGAGCTTTTCAGGAGGTCGTCCTTCGACCGGCGGACGGAGACGTTCGGGGCGGAGTCCAGCAGCTTCAACGAAGGGAACTCGTAGTCGCCCCGGTCCGCGCCGAACCTGAATATCTCCTGCTGAAAGTTTTCAGGCTCGCCGGAAGGTTTTTTGTCCCCGCCGATCTCAAGCCGTCCCGGCGGCAGCGGCGGCGGCTCCTCGGGGGCGAAGTCCACGATGTCCGGGGCGAAAACCTCTCCCCCGGCGCCTGTCCCGTCCCCGGCGCGCTCCTTCTCGCGTATCCTGCTCTTTTTTTGTCTTACCCTGCGTTCCTCCTCGGTCTCCATCAGGATCGGTATCCTGATCCGCGCAAGCCACAAAAGCCCCCGCCAGGCCATCCGCCCGGCGGCGGCGGCCCATCTCGGGGTCACAGAGACGGCCCGGCCAAGACCATCGACGGCGGATGAAACCGGCGTCCTGGTCATGAGAAGAAGGGAGACCAGAAAAAGCGATGAAAGTATCACGTATGACCCGTAAACCGCGAACCATGGCGCCATCGCCCGCTCCGCGACCACCTGCCCCAGCATCCCGCCGGAGGCGACGCCGCCGAAGAGGGGATCCTCCGCCCAGTGGATATGAATAATCGCCGACGTGGAGAAGGCGAAAAGCGCAAGGCCGGAGACGAACACGGCCACAGACCACGCCCCCGCGCCGAACAGAAGCGAAAAACCGATGTAAAAAAGACCAGCCGGCGCCGCCCAGGCCACGGACCCGGCGGCCTGGGCCGCAAGGTCGGCCACCGTCGCGCCCATTATGCCGGCGTAGTTTTTCACCTGCGCCCCGCCGGAAAGATAGCTGTTGAAGGAAGGATCGCCCGGGTTGTAGCTTGCAAGACTCAGCCCGAGCAGAGACGCGACCGCTATCAGAAGAACCCCGCCAGCCTCTCGTATCACACCCGTTCTCGACGGCGTCACGGAACCACCTTAAAGCCGCTGTTTAACTTATGACGTATAATTATCTGAAATATAACATAGAAAGTTTTCGCCTGACAAGAGGATTGTGGATAGCGTGGAATTTTTTCGTTTTTATGTCCCCCCCCCTTGTAAAGGTGGAGAAAAAAGCAGGCTCCGGACCCCCACCTCAAAAACCCTTTCGCCGGGGGAGATTAACTGTCATTCTGAGGCCCTTCGGCTTCGCTCAGGGTAAACTCCGCCAAAGAATTCCGTTGGGCATGGCAAAGGCGGACGGGATGCTTCGCTGGCGCTCAGCATGACACTGCGGGTCAACGTTCACTCCCGCTTGGGGAGGGGAAAATTAAAAAAGCATATCCGGGAATCAGGGGGTTTTTCCCTTGCTTGACACCAAAGATCGGGAAGGTGGTAAAATTTCCATAAGTATGAGCGTGACAGCGGCCGTGTTCGAGGCCATCTTCATAACGGGGCGCGAGCTTTCCGCCGGACCCGCGAGCGGGCGCGCCCACAGCCTCCGGGCGGCCTGTCCTGGTGTGACTTGACCCGGGATCAGAGCGAAATGACGGAGCTTGCCCTGGAGTCCGGCCCCGCCCTCCAGGATATCGCCGGAGTAGGCGACCGCAACCTGCGCCGCATCGAGAAATGGTTCGGGGTAAGCATAGTCGTCCGCGGCGGCCAGATACACGTCCGCGGCGGTGAAGAGAGCGTCCGGCATGTGGAGAGCCTGCTGTCGCAGCTTTTCGAGCTTTTCGAGGCCGGGCAGGACCTGAACAACGGCGCGCTGAAGTTCATCATCCCCGCCTTCCACGACGACCCCACGATAAAGATAAAGGACATCTTCTCGGAGAAGATACACCTGACCACCGCCCGGGCGGACATAGTCCCCCGCTCCGTCACGCAGAAGGAGTACGTCTTCGCCATGAGCCGGTTCGACATAGTGCTGGCCATAGGCCCCGCCGGGACGGGGAAGACATACCTCGCGATGGCCTGCGCCGTCTCGGATCTTCTGCGAAAGAGGGTGAGCAGGATCATCCTGACCCGTCCCGCCGTGGAGGCGGGCGAGAAGCTGGGTTTTCTGCCGGGCGACCTTTATGAGAAGATAAACCCCTACCTGCGCCCGTTGCATGACGCCCTGTTCGACATGCTGGAGGCCGACAGGGTGAACAGGATGATCGAACAGGGGCTTATCGAGATAGCCCCCCTGGCCTACATGCGCGGGCGGACGCTCAACGACGCCTTCATAATCCTGGACGAGGCGCAGAACGCCACGCCGGACCAGATGAAGATGCTGCTGACGAGGCTGGGGCTGAACTCCAAGGCGGTGATAACGGGAGACATCACACAGATTGACCTGCCCTCCAAGGCCGAGTCCGGTTTGGTGCACGTCAAGAAGGTGCTCAAGGACATACCCGGAATAAGGTTCATCACCTTCACCGAGCGCGACGTTGTGCGCCACGAGCTGGTAAAAAGGATCCTGAAAGCCTACGAGGACGACACGCGCGGCAAGAGGGGGCAGGAGGGGGAGACCCCGGAGGAGGCCGGACAATGACGCCAGCGGGCAAGATAATCAACATAGACGCTTTCAAGAAGAAGGAAAGCGGCCTGGCGCCTTCGCGCAAGCGCCCCGGCGATGACGGCGACGCGGAGCGCAGACGGAAAGAGTTCGTCTTTCTGCTTCTTCTTTCCGTGGCGCTGGCGCTGGCGCTGATGATGACCCCGTCCCGGACAGAGACCATAAAAGTCCCCGAGGAGGGGTCCATCGCCCCGGGGAACATCAAGGCCCCGGAGGACATGCTGATAGAGGACAACGAGTCCACGGCCAAGAAAAAACGCGAGGCCAGGGAGGCGGTCCTGGACGTCTACGACTTCGACTCCCAGGCGGAGAAGAAGATCAAGGCGAAGATCAACGAGGCCTTTTTCACCATATCCTCGGTCTATTCCACCCGCGCCGGCATGAGGGCCTACAAGGACGTGATATCAGTGTTCGACGCCGACGAGGCGGTGTCCCCTCCACCGGGGGACGGGAGCCTGGCGGAATCGCGGGCGGCCGTGAATGAGTTTGAAAACAGCGAGGCCTTCAAGGCGGCGGAGAAGGAGTTCTGGGACAAGCTCGGCGTCGAACCCGCCGAAAAGGCGCTCAAGTCCGCCCGCTATTATCATTACTCCCCCAGGATAGGCGAGATGGTCTCATCGATCATAAGCCCTATATACGCCACCGGCCTTGTCACGAGCAAAGGGCAGCTTCCGCCCACATCGGCCCGGGGGATAACCCTGAGACGTCTTTCTACCGGCGCCTCGCGGGAGGTGAAGGATTTCCAGGAGATATACGACCTCGCCGAGGCGGAAAGACGGATCAGGAAAGAGGCGGGGGTCATGATCTCCGACAACAGGCCGGGCCTGCGCAGGCTGGTGACACACATGGCCGAGGGGCTCGTCCAGCCAAACATTACCTTTAACAAAAAGGAGACCGAGCTGCGCAAGGATAAGGCCGAGGCCGAGACCAAGCCGGTCTTTTTCCGCGTCCAGCGGGGCGAGATGATAGTCCGCGAAGGGGAGCGGGTCACGCCGGCCCACGTGGCCAAGCTCGAGCACATAGCCGGGATGGAGAAGGACCGGGGAAGGATGGAGGTGTTCTTCGGGTTCCTGGCCCTCACCCTTCTCCTGGTGACGCTCTCGTCGATCTTCGTCAACAAGTTCCACGAGGACATCCGCGGCCATCCACGGCTCCAGCTTCTGCTGGCCATGCTGCTTGTCGGGCACATGGGGCTCATCTGGGTCTTCACGCAGGTGTTCACCGTGTTCGCGCCACAGGCGGCGGGGCTGGGGATCGAGACGTACATCCTGGCCGCGCCGCTGGCCTTTGGGCCGATGATGGTCTCGATTTTTTTCAATACGGAGCTGACAGTCCTTTTCACCATAGTGGCCGCGGCGCTGACGGGCCTTTATTTCAGGGATTTTTCCATGCCCTCGCTCATCACCATGACCGGCGGGATGATCTGCGCCTACCAGGTGCGGATGTACAGCAAGCGCTCGTCGGTGATGAAGGTGGGGGCTTACGTGTCGGTGGTCAACGCCGTGGCGGTGGCGGCCTTCGCCATGGCCGGGGGCGAGCCGTTGTCGGACAGGCTGGTGAGCAGCATGGTCCTGGCGGCCATGGGGGGGGCGCTGACGGTGCTGTTCGTCTCCGGGGCCCTGCCGCTTGTGGAGGGGCTGTTTCCCGTGGTGACGGACATAAAGCTGCTGGAGATAGTGAACCAGGACCATCCACTGCTGCGCCGGATGATAATGGAGGCGCCGGGGACCTACCAGCATTCCATGATGGTGGGCGTCCTGGCCGAGGAGGCCTGCAAGGCCATCGGCGCCAACGCTCTGCTGGCCAAGGCCGGCGCCATGTTCCACGACATCGGGAAGCTCAAGAAACCGGAGTATTTCTCCGAAAACCAGACTCACGGCAAGAACCCCCACGACAAGCTCACCCCCTCCATGAGCACGCTGATCGTCGTCAACCACGTGAAGGAGGGGCTGGAGATGGCCAGGCAGTACAAGCTCCTGCCCCAGATCGCCGCCATGATACCGGAGCACCACGGCACGCAGTTGGCGTCCTTCTTTTACGAGAAGGCCAAAAGGGCCGAGGACACCACCAGGGGGACGGTCAAGGAGGGCGATTTTCGGTATCCCGGCCCGGCCCCGGGATCGAAGGAGTCGGCCTGCGTGGCGCTGGCGGACAACATAGAGGCCCGCGCCCGCGCCTGCAAGGACCCCACGCCGCTGATGATCAAGACGCTGGTCAAGGAGGCCATAAACGACAAGTTCGAGCAGGGCCAGCTGGACAACAGTCATCTCACCTTGAAAGACCTGGCGATGATGGAGGACAGCTTCGTGCGGGTCCTTTCGGCGATACACCACCACAGAATAGAATATCCCGGCGCGAAGGAGGGGGAGAGGCGAGGCGGCCATGGCGGTGAGCATACTCAAGAGGAAAAGGACGAAAAAACCCGGCGCGGGGCGCCTGCGGAGGAAGGCGGAGCTGATCCTGTCTTCCCTGGGTCTTGACGGCGCCGAGCTGAGCGTCCTGCTGACGGACGACGCCGAGATACGGTCCCTCAACCGAGACTACAGGGGCAAGGATCGCCCCACCGACGTGCTCTCTTTCTCTCAGCGGGAGGGGGAGTTTCCCGGCGTGGCCCCGGAGCAACTGGGGGATGTCGTGATATCGCTGGACACGGCCGCCCGCCAGGCCGAAAAGCTCGGCCACTCTCTCGATGATGAGGTGGAAAGACTTTTGGTCCACGGTGTATTGCACCTGGCGGGCTACGATCACGAGAAGGGCGGCGCCGAGGCCAGGCGGATGAGGGACAGGGAGAAAAAGACTCTGGAGCTTCTCGCGGGAGAGGAGTGAACAGGAGGCCACGCATTGCGCTTCCCGGCCGGACAGCGGGGTCCTTCGCCTCCGGCTCAGGATGACATAGGGTAAACTTCGCCGGAGGACCCCGCTGTCCGGCGCTGGATGCTTCATACCCTTTCATTTCCTCAGGGCTTCGGTTCAGCATGACATTTGGAAGAGCGGCGCCACGCGCGGGCGCGGCTCGTTCCCGGGCCGTGGTCAGGGCAGGCTGACGGTCTTCTCCAGGACGCGGCGGAAGGCCGCGGAGGTTTTTTCGAACGAGAAGTCGTCCAGCCGATCAAGCTGCGACTCGATCATCCTTCCCCGGACGGCCCCGTCGGTTCTTATGATCTCCAAAAGCTCGGCGATCTCGTTCGGCCTCGTCTCCGGCCCGAACACCGCCCCCGCCCCCTCCATCGTGCGCCGAACCCCCGACACGGAGAGGGCCGCCACGGGGACGCGGAACCGCATCGCCTCCAGCAGGGGGACGCAGAACCCCTCGTGGCGGCTCAAGCACAGGAATGCCGACGCGCTGGCGAAGTAGTCGGCAAGCTCCCGGCCGGAGACGGCGCCGGTGAAGACAACGTCCGGCAGGTCCAGCAAATCCACGAGCCTGCGCAGGCCGCGGTAGTAGCGTCCTCCCGCGTCGAACCCTCCGGCTATCACCAGCCGGGAGTCTTTGTTTATATAGTTGCGGTAGAAGTGGAAAACCTTCAAAAGGTCGGCGTGGGCCTTGTTGGGGGCCACCCTGCCGACGAAGAGGATGTTGAACTTCCCGTCGCCGAAGGGGTCATTCCCGGAGGGGGTGAGGTTGTCGAACCGCAGGATGAGGGGGACGACGGCGGTGTTCGAAAAACCGAGGCTTGAAAGCTCCTGTTCGTTGTAGGGGGAGACGGCGATGGCCAGCTTCGCCTTCCGCGCGAACTTTGGCAGGAGCCGCCTGCCCTCGCGGGAGTTTCGGGCGGCGGTCTCGTCATAGCCTTCGAAAAACTCCACGGGGGTGATGTTGTGGTAGACGAGGATGAGTTTTTCCACTCTCTCCAGGGCGTACTCGTTCACCGGCGAGCCGGTGGAGTAGTGGTATATCACCCACGGGTCATCGCCCCGCTCCCGCTCGAAATCGCGGCAGTCCCGCGCCTCGAGCCTGTCGTGGATGACGTCGGCGAAAATTTCCGACTCATGCCCCCACTCGCGCAGCAGCCGCTGGATTTCCGTGACCTGGTTTCCTATCGCGTCGCCGTACCAGTAGTTCGGCAGCATCTGGTGGATTTTCATTCGCCTAAGCCGCCCGCTCCAGCGCTTCCAAAAAAATCTTGAACCGGCGGCAGATGGTGTCCCAGGTGTAGTTTTTCTCGGCATACTCCCTGCCGCGCCGCCCCATCTCATCGGCCCGCGCCGGGTCCTCCAGCAAATAATCGGTCGCCTCGGAAAACTCCGCGAAGCTTCCGAAGGCGATCCCCCCGCCGGATTCGGCCACGGCCTCGGACGTCGGGCCGCAGGCGGAGTGGACAAGGACCGGCCGCCCGGCAAGCCACGACTCCATAATGACGAGCGAAAAACTCTCCATCAGCGAAGGCTGGCAAAGCGCCGTGGCGGCGGCGTATGCGTCGGCCTTCTCCTCCGGCGGGACGAAGCCGAGGTCGAGGGTGTCGTCCTTTATCTCTTCGGGTATGGGGACGCTCCCTGATCCGATGGAGACGAACTTCAAGGGCGAGCCGGGGTTTTTCGCCTTGTAACGGCTGAAAAAATCCATCAGCAACGGGACGTTCTTGCCTTCGTCGCGCCTGCCCACGTAGAGAATGAAGGGAACATCGCCCAGGCCGTGTTTTTCGCGGAACCGTTCGGCGTCGGCCCCTTTCACCCTGTCCACCCCCTCGCCCATGAGGATCGGCTCCGTCCGGCGCAGTCCGCCGTAAAGGCTCATGGCAAGGCGCATCTCCGCCCTGGAGTTGAAAAGCGCCGCGATGGCCCTGTCGAACATTTGTTTTGCGACCCTCATCCTGGCGTAGCCCTCGTCGTGCAGGCAGGGGATGAGGATGGAGCGTTCCGGGGCGACCTTTGTTCCCCACAGCGACAGGCCGAACAGGTACGGGATGAAAAAGTAGTAGCGGTTTTTCTTGTTGTCGCCGATGAACTCGTAGAGCGCGTCGGAGTTGACCGCGTTGGTCATGTAGTCGATCTCGTCCTCGAGGGTCACGGGCAGGCCGCGGACCAGCCGCTCGTTGGCCCTGGCGAAGGCGTGCCCGTCCACCGGGCGCGGGTGGAACCTTCTCACCGTGACGCCGTTGACGTCGTAGACCCCCGGCTCCCAGTATGGCCTGTTCCAGTCGCTCGCGAGGTTTTTAAGGGTGGTTGTGAGCACCTCCACGTCCACGCCGCGCAGGTAGAGATTCTCCGCAAGCCGGCGGCACTGCGTCTCCGCCCCGCCGCCGATGTCGTCACCGTAGAAGGGGACGACGAAGGAGGCGATCACTGCCCTTCCTCCCTGGCCCGGGACACCGCGGCGCCTTCTATGGCCCAGGAATGGGGCGGGCGGAAGACGCCGACCTCCTTCAGCTTGCTGCGGACGGAGAACTCGTACATCTGGTCGTGGTAGTCGTATGGATGGCCGTCCTTGGCGTGGGCCGCAAGGGAGAGGGCGTACGAGCCGTTGACGAGGTCGAGCCGGTCGAAGGTCACCGTCGCCTTTCCCGGCCCCTCGACCCTTTCTATTTTCAACCCCTCTATGTCGGTGTTGACGCCGTAGCAGAGCGACCCGTCGGTCTTGTATATGGCCACGCCGAAGACCGGCTCGGCCACGGGCTGGCGGGCCGTATACTCCACCTCCACGGACATGGCGTCGCCGGTGTGATAGACGTAGCGCTCCTCCCCGTCCGCGCCGCGCATGGTGACGCGGGTTATCTCCACCTCCCGCGTCCCCCAGCGGTTGCGCTGCTCTTCCGGCTCCTCTTTTTCTTTCTCCCTGCCGTCCAGGATTATCTTGTTCTCCGACTCCGCCACGGAGCTCAGGTACTCGTCCACCACCCGGTTGGGCTTGCCGATTCTCCTCACCTCGCCCTTGTCCACCCAGACCGCCCCGTCGCACCATCGCTCCACCTCGGGAAGGTCGTGGGTCACCAGGATGATGGTTTTGCCCGCTTTCTTGAAGGCGTCCATCTTTTCCCGGCACTTTTCGCCGAAGGACTGGTCCCCCACCGCCAGCACCTCGTCCACCAGCAGGATGTCCGGGTCGACGTGGATGGCAACGGAGAAGCCGAGCCGCATGAACATCCCGGAGGAGTAAGTTCGCACAGGGTTGTCGATAAAATCCTCCAGCTCGGCGAAGGAGACTATCTCGTCAAACTTTTTGATTATGTCCCGCCTGCGCAGGCCCAGGATGGAGGCGTTGATGAAGACGTTCTCGCGACCCGAGAAATCCGGGTGGAACCCCGCGCCAAGCTCTATGAGGGCGGAGACGCGGCCGTTGACGGCGAGGACCCCGCTGTCGGGTTTGTATATGCCGGCGATCAGCTTCAGGATCGTGGACTTGCCGGAGCCGTTCCGGCCGATTATCCCCCACGTCTGGCCCTTCGGGACGCTGAACGAGATGTCCTTCAGCGCCTCGAAGCTCCCGTTTGGGGAGGCGGCCGGACTCGCCTTTCCGCTGATCTTCGTCAGCAGATAGCCTTTCAGCGTCTGGTAGTTGTGGCTCAGATTCACACGGCGGAACTTTTTGTTCACGCCTGCAAGCTCGATGGAGTTCTCCATAGCGTTTGTAAAAATCCGGTGACAAGCGGCCCGCCGGGGCAAATCCCGCCTCCTTGACCCGCGGACGATGTTTCAAAACAAATTATACTATCACACCGCCGCTTTCAGGGCCGCCGCAGGCCGCTCGCCGCGGGAGACGGCATCAGGCCCGTTTGCGAAGGGCTCCGGCGACCTCCCGGGCGATTATCTCCGCCACGTCCCCGGCGCCGGCTCCGGGTCTGCGGCCGTCATCTGCGTCACCGCCGGACGCGGCCTCGTCCGCCTGGCGGGTCATCCTGCCGCAGGCGTCGCACTCGTTGCAGGCGTCCGTCAGGATCCGCCGCCGCGGCCAGCCCTGGGCGTCGGCTATACGCTGGAGGTTTTCTATCTGCTCGGCGGTCAGCGGCCGGGCGCCGCCGAGCTGGCGGGCGTGGTAGGTGATCTCGGCGACGTGCTCCATCCGCTCGAGGGCGTTGTAGGCGCCCATCAGGTCCCGCCCGACGGTGACGGAGCCGTGCCGCTCCAGGATGATCGCGTCGAAGTCTTTTATGTAACAACTGATGGACTCGGCCACACTCTCCGTCGCCGGGGGGGCGTAGCCGGCCGTGGGGATGGAGCCGAGGGTGAAGACGACCTCCGGCAGCAGGCACTTGGCGAGCTTTATGCCGGCAAGCGAAAAGGCGACGGAATAGGTCGGGTGGGCGTGGACGACGGCGGTCACATCCGCGCGCTGCCGGTAGCAGGCAAGATGCATCGCCGTCTCGCTGGAGGGTTTTCTGGAGCCTGCGATCAGGCGCCCCTCCATGTCGATGACGATCAGGTCTCGCGGGGTCATGAAGCCTTTGTGAGTCCCGCTGGGTGTTATCAGCAGCCTGTCGCGCCCGAGGCGGACGGAGACGTTGCCGTCGGTGGAGCTTATCCAGCCCTTGCGATGGATGAACTCACAGACCTTTACTATTTCCCGTCTTTGTTCCTGTTCGCTCTTCATGGTGCTTAGTTACAATATCTTATCGTGATGGATATTGTTGCAATATCGGTACTATATTCGCCGCCAAGAGTCGTGATCCAAGTGGCGCGACGACGAAATCCGGTCTGTCCGGGGCGATCCGCGCCGGACGATGAAGATGAATAATCTATATAATTCAATATCTGCACTATCTTCCCCCGGCCTCGATCTCGACCTGATCCACAATTCCTTCAATAACTGAATGAACTGGCGCTCCATCGTCCAAAAAGAGCTGACGGGAGGCGTTCCCCTCCACGGCGACAAGGACAATATCCCCGGGACCGGCCTGGGCGAAGTCAACCGACAGAAAAGTCTGGCCTTCCGGCTCCAGATTTTCATTCAAAGGTTGAACTATCATCACCTTGTGGCCCACGTATGAATGATGCTTGACCGTGGACTGGACGTTGCCCACCACCCGGCACAGCTTCATTTTTCAACATCCTCCGCGTTCACCGAATCGATGATTTCCACTATTCCCGCATCCACCGGCGTGAACTTCTCATCCAGGGCCAGCGACGCCTCGCGCCCGACGACGTATGCCACCAGGTCCCCCTCGCCCGCCTGCAACGGATCCGTGGCGATGATCGGCTCCCCTTTCGGCTTGTCCGCATGGTCGACCGGCTGAATCAGCAGCAACTTCACCCCCTCCAGCGCCTCGTGTTTCCGGGTGGCGACGACGCGCCCTTTGACTCTGGCAAGATGCATAACGTTTTCTCTATAGAAGTTTCAGGTTGATGTCCTGATGTGGGTTTGGGATGATCTCATGGCACAGCAGCGTCCCCTGCTCGGCGATTATCGCCACCCCCGCCTCCGCCGCCGCCTCGATCTCGTGAAGCTCACCTGTCATGGTATAGAACGATTTGCCGCCGAGTCCGTTTGCCATCCGCAGTTCGATCAGCGTGACCTCCGCCGCCTTCGCCGCCGCGTCGGCGGACAGGATGACCGAAGCGACCGAGAAGACCTCGATGATAGCCAGCGACTCGATCCCGCCCACCTCCACGCAGGCCTCCATCGCCGGGATGAGCTGCTCGTGGGCGTTCGGCAGGAACATGTCGTCCACGATCATCTCCCCCGCGTGGGCGGCCCCGGCCCGGTAGGCCTCCTCCACCGGCCCCACCTCGCCCGCCACAACGATGATGTACTTGCCCGGGCAGACCGTCCGCGCCTCCATCAGCCGGACGGGCGCCTTCTTGACCATCTCGTCGGCCGTTTTCACCCCCCGGGCGATGGAGCGAAGCTCGATAAGCGCCACGGCGGGCTCGTTATACGTCCCGGTCATCGCCTTATCTCCACGTAATCCGCCGCCACGGTCCCCACCTCGCCGCTGATCGAGGCGTGATACGCCGCGCCGAGCCTGCCTTCGGGTATCCGGGCGATTTTTTGGCCTTTTTGAACCTTGTCCCCCTCCGCCACGACAGGCTCGGCCGGGGCGCCGATATGGGTGTCCAGCCGGATGCGGACGAATGGCGTCTCCAACACCCCCTCCCGGAAAGGCGGGCGGATGTCGTACTCTGAAAGCCCAAGCCGCGTGACCAGGCGTTCCGAGGGGATGCCCCGAAATTTTCTGTGGGGGTCGGCCTCAAGCCCGGAGCTGTTGTGCGGATTCTTCATCCCCGCTTCGCCCAGCCTGCGCTTGAACTCCCGGAAGATGACGCGGGGCGAAAGCGACATCGGGCAGGCCCAGAGGTCGCACGCGCCGCATTCGCAGCACAGCCACGCGGAGGTTATCGTGTCCGTGTCCAGGTCGCGGTCGTAGTTGATGACGCGCATGATCTTGTGCGGCTCGATGGCGTGCCCCTGCAGAAAACGGGGGCAGAAATCGGTGCAGTACCGGCAGACCTCGCAGGCGGCCTTGGAAAGGCGTATCTCCGTCGAGAGCGGCCGCCTGGCCCTGTATACGTAGCTGTGCCGCTTCGGCAACACAAAAATACCCCCCATGGTCTTCGTCGTCACCTCGCTCATGTCCTTGGTGATCCTGCCCATCATCGGGCCGTTGACGAGGATGACGTAGTCGTCGACCCTCGGCCCGAGCTTCGGGATGATTTCCGAGAAGGGCGTTCCCACGGGGACAGTGGCGAGGCATGGGTTGTCCACCGCGCCGCCGAGGGTGACGAGCCGCTCGGTGACGGGTCTGCCGTCCATGGCGTCCGCGAGATGAGCCAGCGTCCCGGCGTTCATGACCAGCGCCCCGGCCATCGGCGGGATGCCCCCCTCGGGGACGATCCGCCCGGTGGCTTCGTAGACCAAAAACTGCTCGTCGCCGGCCGGGTAGACGTTTTCGAGCTGGAGGATTTCAAGACCCTCGCCCGGCTCGATCCGCTCATTCATGGCAGCGATGGCTTTTTTGTATTTTTTCTTCACGCCGAGGACAGCGCGGACGGGCGCCTCGCGCCGCCTCTCGAAGTCGGCCTTGACGGCCCTTAAGGCGGTGACGATCTCCCTGGCGCGTCTTTCCATGATCTCCTGGTCGCCATGCATCAGCGGCTCGCACTCGGCGCCGTTGACGATGACGGTGTCCACGGGGTTTTCGAGCTTGACGTGGGTGGGAAACCCCGCCCCGCCCGCGCCTATGATCCCCGCTTCCCGCGCCGCCTCGGCCAGCTGCGTCATCTCAAAACACCTCCATTCAAACCCTCCCCCTGGACGGGGGAGGATTAAGGTGGGGGTGTGTAAAATTAATACCCCCTCCCCCTTGTCCCCTCCCGCCAGGGGAGGGGCGCCTTTTGGTTCTCTCGAATCTCCTGGTGTCTGCCTGCGTCATGCGTTTCCGGGAAATAGCCTCCGGGCTCAGATGATCCTGAATCTGTCTTTGAGCGCGCAGCGCCGCTCGCGGGTGAAATCTATCGCTGTCGTCAGCCCCTCCCCCGTGGGCGAGGCGATGGTGAACGAGGTGTACCCCTCGCCGCCGGCGCCGAGCCCCGCGATGGAAGGGCCGTTCTTCACGAAGATGGAGGTGTTCACCACCCGCGCCATCTTCGAGAGGTTGTCCACGTTCGTCGAGTGCATCACCGACGTGTGGAAAAATCCGTGTTCCACCTTCAGGGCAAGATCTATCGCCTCGTCCACGTCTTTGACGCGCACCAGCGGGATGACAGGCATGAGCTGCTCCATGACGACGATGGGATGATCCTTCGGCGCCTCGAAGAAGAGCAGCCGGATATCCTCCCCCGCCTCCTCACAGCCGATGGCCCGCAGGATGCGCCAGGCGTCCTTGCCCACCCATTCCTTGTTGATCTCGCCGTGGTCGCCCGGCCCTTCCGGGGGGCGTTTTATGACGAGTTTTTCGGCCTTGCGGACCTGCGCCGGGGAAAGCTCGTACGCGCCGTGTTTTTTCATCTCCGCCTTCAGCGCGTCGGCCACGGAAGCGACGCAGATGATCTCCTTCTCCACCACGCAGACGATGTTGTTGTCGAACGACGCGCCGTCGACTATGTGGCGGGCCGCCTCCGGTATGTTCGCCGTCTCGTCGACGACCGCCGGCGGGTTGCCCGGCCCGGCGGCTATGACCTTTTTGCCCGACCCCATCGCCGCCTTGACGACGCCAGGCCCGCCTGTGACGACGAGCAGCCGGATATCGGGATGGGCCATAAGCTCCTGCGCGCTCTGGATGGTGGGCGTTCTCGGCGCGGCCAGCAGGCAGGCGGGGCCACCGGCGGCGTGGATCGCCTCGTTGAGCAGGCTGATGACGCGGGCGGTGACGTTTTTGGCCGTGGGATGGGCGTTGAAGACCACCGCGTTGCCGCCCGCGATCATCCCGATGGCGTTGGATATCACCGTCGCCACCGGGTTCGTGCAGGGGGTGATGGAGCCGATGACGCCGTAGGGCGCCCGCTCCTCGATGGTTATCCCGTCGTCGCCGGTGAAGGCCAGCGGCTTCAGAATCTCCGTCCCCGGCGTCTTGTCGATGGCGAGCCGGTTCTTGAGGATTTTTGTCTCAACACGGCCAAGGCGCGTCTCGGCGGCGGCTTCCCGGGCGAGGTTTTCAGCCTCCACCCTCGCCCGCTGGCGCATGGCCTCGATCAGTTTCTTGCGGCCTTCGAGGGGCATCCCGTCCAGCGTCCTGAAGGCGGCCTTCGCCGCCGCCACGGCATCGGCCACCGTGTCGAAAAGCCCTAGCCCCGAGGCGCCGCCCTCCGAAGGTGTAGCGGCCCCGGCCGGAGCGGGCGGCGAATCCGCGCCCTCCCGCGCCTCCAGCCTCTCAACGACGCGGTTTACAATGTCGGCTATCTGGTCCTGTTCGATCTTCATCGCCTCTCGTCCATTCTCCCTTTTAAGGGCGGCTTCCGTCCTTATCCTCCCCCTCAACGGGGGAGGATAAGGTGGGGGTGATATTTATTTATACCCCCTCCCCTCAATCCCCTCCCTCCAGGGGAGGGGGTAGCCAATGTCCCCCGCTCTCAGCCTCACACATCCACCGCCGGGGCGGGCTCTACCTTGGTGTAGGCCGTCTCCCCCTCCACGTCCCAGGTGTCGACGATCCCCATGATGATCGCGTCTACGGGGCGGTTGAGGGTGATATCGCTCTGCCGCGCCGCCGAGCCGGTGGCGTAGAGGACAACCTCCCCCACCCCCGCGCCCACGGCGTCGGCGCAGACGTGGTAGCCGTTTGAGAACTCCCCGCGGTGGTCGACGTTTTTCACCAGCAGCAGCTTCAGCCCCACGATGCTTTCGGTTTTCTTCGTGGAGACCACCGTCCCCACGACCTTGCCGAAAAGCATCAGCCCTGCTCCGCCGCCGCCGGCTTGCGCCCGAGGGGCAGGGCCAGGTCGATGTTGCTGTGCGGGCGCGGAATGACATGGACGGAGACAAGCTCGCCGACCTTTTCGGCCGCGCGCGACCCCGCGTCGGTCGCCGCCTTCACCGCCGCCACGTCGCCTCGCACAACGGCTGTCACGTAGCCGCCGCCGATCTTTTCGTAGCCGACGAGCTCCACCCTCGCGGCCTTCACCATCGCGTCGGAGGCCTCCACCATTCCGACGAAACCCCTCGTCTCGATCAATCCCAATGCGTCAATCATTTTTCCTTGTCTCCCTGCGAGTTGTGTTGTCTATTTCTTTTTCTTCTGAAGCTCCTGCCCCGAAAGGCTCTCCACGGCGGTCACCGCCGCCTCGGAGGCGGAGTCTATCTCCGACTCGGACCCGGACATGTAAAGCCTGCCGAAGGCGCCGAAAGGCCGCACCTCCACAAGCCGCACATCGGCGGCCTTTTCGGCCTCGTTGGCGGCGTAGATGGCGTAGCCGGCTGGCTCGGTCTCCAGTATGAACAGCGACTCCCCCGGCAATATCATCGAGCCGCTCCTGTTGCGGTTGATGAGCTGGCACTGGTAGGCCTCCATGCTCCTTATGATCTGGTTGGATACGATGTTCGGCTTGATCCTCTCCGACTCCTCAAGCCCCAGGAAATCCAGGATCGCCGACCCCGCGCTCAGCACCTCGCCCTTGTCGTGCTCGTGCACCTCCAGCAGGCCGAAGGCCCGCTCCACGATCTGCACCGCGGGCTGGCAGGTGGTCGCCTTCAGCGCCACGTCGGTCACCCTGTTAATGGCCAGCCCCGGCGCTATCTCCACGAAAAGCGACGCCACCCCCGGCACCGGCAGGAAGCCGCGCGCCGTCGAGCCTATGAAGGAGGCGAGCTGGGCCTGGAGACTGTCCAGGAATACATAAGTTCTGAGTGTAATCATCCGCTTCCGCCCTCTTTGTTGTTCTCAGTTCTGAGCCTTTTCCTCCGCCCTTCGCCCGACAATGTCATGCTGAACGAAGTGAAGCATCCCGTCCGCCCTTGCCATGCCCCGGCGGTATTCCTCGGCTTCGCCCCGGAATGACGTTGCGGGCCACGGCTAATACTGTTTTGACGTTATGACGTTCTCTATCTTCCTCGCGCTCGCGAGCGCCATCTTCCTGTCCTTCAGCCCCACGGCCACGTAAAGAAGGTCGATGATGCTCGACTGCGCGATCCGCGAGGCCAGCGCCTCGGTCCTGAACTTCATCTCCTTGCTGGCCGTGATAAGGGTGACGTCAGTGGCCTTCGCCAACGGCGACATGTGGTTGCTGGTCACGGCCACCGTCCGCGCCCCGGCGCGTTTGCCCGTCTCCACGGCCTCCACGGGGTCCTTGGTGGCGCCGGAGTGGCTTATGGCCAGGATCACGTCCCTTTTCGAAAGGAGCGCCGCCTCCATCATCATCAGGTGCGCGTCCGTCTGGGCGGAAACCAGAAGGCCCAGACGCATCAGCTTGACGTATGCGTCAAAGGCGATCGGCGCGGAGGTGCCGACGCCGATGACCAGCGTCCTCCCGGCTCCGGCGACAAGACCCGCGGCGCGCTCCACGGCGGCCGGGTCGAGGGCGTTAAGGGTGTCCCGCAAAGTGTCGATGTTCGCCCCGAAAACTTTCCGGGCCAATGTCTCCGGGTCGTCCTTTTCAGATACGTCCTCGTGAAGAGTGGAGGCGAGAGGGGAGACGATCTCCCGCGCCAGGCCGATCTTCATGTCCGCGAACCCCAGGAAGCCGGCGGCGCGGCAGAACCGGACCACCGTCGCCTCGGAGACACGGGAGGCGGCGGCGACCTCCCCCACGGAGCTGGCCATCACATCCTCCGGGCTGGAAAGGACGTACTCGGCCACCTTGCGCTCGGCGGGCAGAAGGGACGGGACGGCTCCCCTGATCCTGACCGTCGCCCCGGCCCCGCCCGCCCGGCTCACGGCGCCCCGGGCCCGCAAAACCCGCCCGCGCCCCGCAATGCCGCCGCCCTTCGCGGCCGCTCTTTTCGATCTCATGGCGGCAGAATACCGCGGAGGGGAGGAGCCTGTCAAGTTAAATTACATGATACTCCGTATTTATGTAGTAAATTTTCACCGGAAGGCGGCGGAGATGGGCGTCCTTCCGGCAGGAAGGGAAAATCCCCGCGGGCGCCGTAAATCCTCGCCGCCCTGGGTTGTGAGATGCTTTTGCCGGAGCCTGCTCTGGGATCCTTCGCCTTCGGCTCAGGATGACAAAGAGGGGCGGCTTGGGATGACAACGGAGGGGCGCCTCGGGATGATGACGTCCCTTTGCCATGTCATGTTGAACCTGGTGAAGGGTCTCAAACCGCGAAGCGCAAGACCTTGAAACAAGTTCAGGGCTCCTCAACCCGCCCAGGATGACACCTCGAGGACCACGCGGCAACGCGGGGCGCGCGGGGGCTGAGACGGCGGGCTGGTGTGTGCGATAATCAGGGCATGAACGCTCAAGAGACCAGGGCCGCGGCGGTCCAGAGGATGTTCTCGGCGATCGCCCCGCGGTACGACCTGTTGAACCATCTTCTCTCCCTGGGGATGGACATCCGCTGGCGGCGGCGCGCGGCGGCCCTTTTCGGGGACCTTTCCGGCAGGCTTGTCCTGGACGTGGCCTGCGGCACGGGCGACCTTTCCATAACCCTGGCCGGCAGGGGCGCGAACGTTGTGGGGGCGGATTTTTCGGAGCGGATGCTCCGGCTCGGGCGGGAGAAGGTGAAACGGAAAAAACTCGATGGCCGCGTAGCGCTCGAGCGGGCGGACGCCCTGGGCTTGCCTTACGGCGACGGCTCTTTCGACGGCGTGACGTGCGCCTTCGGCGTCCGCAACTTCGCCGACCTTGAAAAGGGCCTTTCGGAGATGGCGCGTGTTTTGAAAAAGGGGGGGAGGCTTGTGATCCTGGAGTTCACGACCCCGGAAAATCCCGTCATGGCCGCGGTCTACAGGCTCTATTTCACGAAGATACTGCCCCTTGTCGGCGGCGTCGTCTCGGGTGAGCGGTCCGCCTACGAGTATTTGCCGGACTCCGTGTATAAATTCCCGGAGCCCGCGCGGCTTTCGGAGCTGGTCGAGGCCGCGGGGTTCGGCGATGTGAAGTTCATCCCCTTCACGTTCGGGATATGCGGTGTCCACACGGGGGTGAGGCGGTGAAAGAGAGCGCGAAGGCGGCCCTCTTTGGGGCGCTGGCCGGCGTTTTGCTTCTGGCGGCGTTGAGGCTGGCTGGCGGCGGCTCCGGGCCCCGGGCGGAGGGTTTTTTCGAGGATGTGGCGGCGTCGTCCCGCCGGTCCGTGGCGGTGGTGCTGTCGCTCCGGAAGGCCGGCGGCGCGCCCTCCGGCGGCGAGGCCGGGTTCTGGGAAGGCGCCCTTAAAACCCTGGAGGAGACGCTGTGGGTTACCTATGAAGTCGGGGCCGCGGGCGCCGGCGTGGCGCTGGACCGGCGCGGGCATATCATCACCAACTACCATGTCATAAAAGACGCCGACAGGGTGATTGCGCGGGTGGCCGGATCGGATAAGGATTACGAGGCGGAGGTCGTGGGGTACGATCCGATGACAGACCTTGCCCTTCTCAAAGTCTTCGGCGGCCCCGGCCTCGTCCCCCTGGAGCTTGCTCCGGCGGAGTCGCTTCGCCAGGGTCTTTTCGTCGCCGCCATCGGCAACCCCTACAACCTCGAGAACAGCGTCACCGTGGGGGTGGTCAGCGCCACGGGGCGGTCGGACCTTGGCATCCTGGACATCGAGGATTTCATACAGACCGACGCCAGCATATTCCCCGGGAGCAGCGGCGGGCCGCTCGTGGACCGTGAGGGCCGGATGGTCGGCCTGAACACCGCCGTCCTGGGCCAGGGCCTGGGGATAGGGTTCGCCATCCCTTCCGGGGTGGTGAAAAGAATCGCCGAGGAGCTGATCCGGGAGGGGAGGGTGGCCCGGGGCAGGATAGGGGTCCGTGTCCAGCCGCTCACCGAGCAGATAGCCGAATCGCTGCGTGTCGCGCCCTTGTCCGGGGCGCTGGTTGCGCAGGTGGAGCCCGGCTCCCCCGCGCAGAGGGCGAACGTGGCGAGGGGCGACGTCATTGTCGCCTTCGGCGGCGAGCAGGTGAAAAGCCCCCGCGCCCTCCGGAGCCTGGCCCTTCGGAGCAGGCCCGGCGAGGTGAAAAAGCTCGACATAATCCGGGACGGGCGAAAGCTCACGCTCAGCGTCACCATGGGCGCTTTGGAGGATGTGTGAGTTGCGGGGGCCGGGTATTCGCCTTGTCCTGTTCCGGCGGGGAGCGTTGACGCCATGACGCCAAAAACAGCGGAGCTGAAAAGCGGTCTCGAGGCCAGGCGGAGCCGCGCCCGGGAGAGGCACGACCGCGGCGGCGGCGGGCTCGAGGTCTCCTCCGCTCTCTGCGCCGCGGTGGACGAGACGATAATAGAGCTTTTCGAGAGGGAGAGGGGCGATTTCGGCGGAGCTCTCGTGGCGCTGGGCGGATACGGGCGCGGCCTTTTGAACCCCTTTTCGGACATCGACCTTCTCTTTCTGCTCAAGGGCTCCTCCGGCGCCGCCGCTCCTCCGCCCCACTCCCTGCTGGCCATGTTGTGGGATATCGGGCTGAAGGTGGGGCACAGCGCGAGGACCATCGACGACACGGTGACCATGGGGCTTTCCGACCTGACCGCCAGGACGTCCATGATGGAGGCGCGCCTCCTGACCGGCTCCAGGGAGCTTTTCGATGAGTTCCACAAAAAATATGAAAGGAAGGTGGTCCGCCACAAGCCCGGCGCGTTCATGGCGCTCAAGATCGAAGAGACGAAAAGGCGCCACGCCGTCCACGGCAGGACCGTCCACCTGACCGAGCCGGACATGAAGGAGAGCCGCGGCGGCCTGCGGGACTATCACACCGCGATGTGGCTTTTGCGTTCGAAAGCGGACGTGTGGGGGCTGGATGAGATGACAGCCAGGGGTATAGTCGGCCCCGCGGACGCGAAAGAGGTCGAGCGCGCCCATTCCGTCCTGCTCAGGCTGCGCAACGCCCTGCACTGGCGCGCCGGGAAGGCCCTCGACAGGCTTGTCCAGCCCCTGCAGCCGGACATCGCCCGGGGCGAGGGGCTGGAGGGGTCCGACAACGCCGTGGCGGCGGAGCTGATGCGGCGGTACTACGAGGCGGCGGAGACGATCGACAGGTTCTCAAGGGAAATGATCCTGTTCGCCCGTGAGTACAGGAAAATGAGACCGTGGCGGCCCATAAGCGTCGACAACGACGGGCTGTTCACCGACGGGACATCGCTTCACGCAAGATCATTCCCCCCGGAAAGGCTCGGCGGGCGGCCTGCGCTCCTTTTCCGTATAGCGCGCAGGCTCGCCGAGGAGAACCTGAAACCCGCCCCCAACCTGTGGCGGGGCCTGAGGAAAATCGCCGAGACCGCCCCGGCGGAATGGTTCGAAGGACCCGAAGCGGGCAGGATGCTGATGGCCGTCCTGCGCCTCAAAAACTCCGCCCGGGCCGTCTCGGTCTTCCTGGAGACGGGGATATTGGAGCGGCTGATCCCGGAGTTTTCCCACATAAGGCGGCTCACGCAGTTCGACATGTTCCACAAGTACACCGCCGACAAGCACACCATCAACACCGTCAGGATGCTGGAGAGCCTGCCTGAAAACAGGGGGGTGGGGCTCAAGCTCCGGGAAATCTTCCGGGCCGAGGACCACATGGAGGTGATAAAGCTCGCCCTCCTGCTGCACGATCTCGGCAAGCGGGCCGAGGACCGCCACGCCGTGGAAGAGGACACGCGGACGCCGGTGATCCTGAAACGGCTGGGGCTGGAACGCCTCGAGGAGCGGGTCGGCTTTCTCGTCCGCAACCACCTTCTGATGAGCCGCGTGGCGCAGCGCCGGGATTTCTCCATCCCCACCACCCTGCGGCGGTTCTGCGAGGACGTGGGGGACAGGGACGCCCTGCGCAGGCTGTATCTTCTGACCTATGCCGACATAGCCGGCGTGGGACCGGAGGTCTGGAGCGACTGGAAGGACTACCTGCTCTCGGAGCTTTTCGAAAGCGCTGAAAAGTTCTTCATAGAGGGCGAGGCCTTCTTTCTTTCGCCCGAGGAGAGCATCGAGTCGCTGACACAGGGCATCACGGCCCTGCCCGGCCCCGCCGTGGACGAGAAGACCGCGCGCGATTTTCTGGAGAGGGCTCCGAGCCGATACCTGCGAAACGCCACACTGGACACGGTGGTGGACGATATCCGCCTCGTGAAAACCCTCCGGACGAAAAAACTCGCCCTCAGCTACCGCTCCAATCCCGGCGACAGCACGGGCAGAATCACCCTGGCCGCGGCGGAGCGGCTGGGCTTTTTCTCCGTCATCGCAGGGGCGTTCGCGGCGAAAAACGTGAACGTAACCGAGGCGCAGATCCACACCTTCGAGGGTCATATGGCCCTCGACGCCATAACCGTGGCCGGGCCCAGCCTGAGCCTTTTTTCCGACCCCGCCTCCCTGGCCGCCTTCGAGAAGGAGCTGGTGGCCTTCCTGGAGGGGAAAAAAGACGTGGACAAGATGGTGAAAAGGCGCGCAAGGTACATGCGGCCGGAGCCGGGAGCGAAAGCGCCGGGCCTGGAGCCTAGAGTTGTCATCCTGAACCACCTGTCGCGGATAAGCACGGTGGTGGAGATATGGGCGCCGGACAGGATCGGCCTGCTCTACGACATCACCCACACCCTGGCCCGGCTGGGGCTGGACATCAACGGGGCCAAGATCAGCACCGAGGGCAAACGGGCCATCAACGTCTTCTACGTCACCGACGAGGAGGGAAACAAGCTGGAGGGGGAGGAAAACGGGCAAAGGGTGAGAGAGGCGCTGATCTCGGCCATAGAAAGCCCGCCGGGGAGGTAAACATTCTCACTCATTCTCCCCCCGACGGGGGAGGGTTGGGTGGGGGTGTGTTTTATTTATACCCCCTCCCTCCGGGGGAGGGGATATTCTTGTCATGCTGAACCTTGCTCTGAACTTGTTTCAGCATCCCGGCGCCACCATAACTTCACCGCGGAAAGACGTGATCCTTCGGCTTTCGCCTCAGGACGGCGCGGGGCGGGCATCGCCGCCAGCTCACGCCGCATCCCGAGCGCCCGCCCCATGTTGTTCGGAGCCGCTCTCTTACTTTGTCATCCTGAGCGCCAGCGAAGGATCTCGTCTTTTCTACCCAGCGAAGCAAGCCGAACCGGCGCGAAATGTCAAAATACAAGACCTGACCCCGATTCGCTCGCCTGGCTGAAAATACTGCTAGTACTTCACCTCCACCAAAAAAAGCCCCTCGGGCGGGGCGCATGGGCCGGCGGCGCGCCTGTCCTTGGCGGCGAGGATTTTTGAGACCTCCTCCGGGGCGATCCTGCCGCGCCCAACCTCCACGAGGGTTCCCACGATGTTTCTCACCATCTGCTTCAAAAACCCGCCAGCGGTGAAGGTTATGCGGATGACGTCCCCCTCCTTCTCCACCTCCAGCCTCGACAGGCTCCGGACAGGATTTTTCGCCGCGCACCCCGAGGAGCGGAACGAGGAGAAATCATGCTCGCCGATCAAGGCGCCCGCCGCCTTGCGCATCGCCTCCACGTCCAGCGGTTTTCGAACATGCCACACCCTGCCATGGTCGAAGGCGGAGGGAGCCGGACGGTTGAGGATGGTGTAGACGTATGTCTTCTCCCTCGCGGAAAACCTCGCATGCCAGTCATCGGGGACGGTTTTCACGCTTATGACCGCCACGTCGTCCGGCAGGAGCGCGTTCATCCCGCGCAGGATATCCTCGTCGGAAAGCCTGGAGGATATGTCGGCGTGGACGGGCTGGAGCCGGGCGTGGACGCCGGCGTCGGTGCGCCCGGAGGGGATGACGCGGACGGGATGGTTGACGAGTGTCGAGAGAGCCTTCTCCACAATCTCCTGTATCGAAAGCCCGTTCGGCTGCAACTGGAAACCGGCGTAGCGCGTCCCCAGGTACTCAAGGTCCAGCCGGACGCGGCGCTTAGCGCGAGACGGCGGCTTTTCGCTCAAGCCCCAACTCCCCGCGAAGAATCCGCCCCGTGTGCGACTCTTCGGTCATCGCCACATCCTCCGGCGCCCCCTGGGCCACGACGCGGCCGCCCTCGTCACCCCCTTCCGGGCCGAGGTCTATTATGTGGTCGGCGGTTTTTATGACGTCCATGTTGTGCTCGATCACGACGACGGTATTGCCCGCGTCGACGAGGCGGGAGAGGACCTCCAGAAGCTTTTTCACGTCGTGGAAGTGAAGCCCCGTCGTCGGCTCGTCCAGGATGTAGAAGACGCTGCCCGTGGAGCGGCGGGCCAGCTCCTTGGAAAGCTTCACCCGCTGCGCCTCGCCGCCGGAGAGAGTGGTGGCCGGCTGACCGAGCTTTATATACTCCAGCCCCACCTCTCTTACGGTCCTCAGTATCTTCTCGATCGGCGGATGGTTCTGGAAAAACTCGTGGGCCTCCTCCATGGTCATGTCCAGCACGTCGGCGATCGACTTGCCCTTGTACTCGACCTCCAGCGTCTCCCTGTTGAACCTGCGCCCGTCGCAGACTTCGCAGGTGACGTATACGTCCGGCAGAAAGTGCATCTCTATTTTGATGACCCCGTCGCCCTGGCACGCCTCGCACCGGCCTCCCTTGACGTTGAAGGAGAACCGCCCCGGCGCGTACCCGCGCTTGCGCGACTCCGGCAGCTTCGAGAAAAGATCGCGGATATGGGTGAACACGCCGGTGTACGTGGCCGGGTTGGAGCGCGGCGTGCGGCCTATGGGGGCCTGGTCTATATCTATCACCTTGTCGATATTCTCCACCCCCAGGACGGACTTGTAAGCGCCAGGAGGCTCGCCCCGCCGCCCGAACCGGCGCGCCAGGGCCTTGTAGACGATGTCCAGCAGCAGCGTGCTCTTGCCGGAGCCGGAGACGCCTGTGACGCAGGTGAAGACGCCCATGGGGATCGAAACGTCGATGTTCTTCAGGTTGTGCTCCGCGGCGCCCTTCACCACCAGCCGCCCGCCGTTTTCCTTCCGGCGGGCCTTGGGGATTTCTATCCTTTTCCTGCCGGAAAGGTAGTCCCCCGTGATGGAGCGCCGGTTTTTCGTTATGCTCCGCGGCGTCCCCGAGGCGATCACCTCCCCGCCGTGGACTCCCGCGCCGGGGCCGAGGTCGACGACGTGGTCGGCCGAGAGGATGGTGTCCCTGTCGTGCTCCACGACTATGACCGTGTTGCCCAGGTCACGCAGCTTCAAAAGGGTGCCGAGAAGTTTTTCGTTATCGCGGTGATGCAGGCCGATGGATGGCTCGTCGAGGATGTAGAGCACGCCCACGAGCGACGAGCCTATCTGGGTCGCCAGGCGTATCCTCTGCCCCTCACCGCCGGAAAGCGTCGCCGCGGAGCGGTCGAGCGTCAGGTAGCCGAGCCCCACGTCGTTCAGGAAGCCGAGCCGCTCCACTATCTCCTTCAACACCCTCCGCCCGATGAGGCGCCTCTGCCGGTCCAGCCTCAGGCCGGAGAAAAAGACCTCCGCCTCCCGGACGGACATCGCCGACACCTCCATGATCGACTTGCCGCCGATGGTGACCCCCAGCGCCTCCCTGCGCAGGCGCCTGCCGCCGCAGGTCTCGCAGGGCAGAAGGAGCATGTAGTCCTCTATCTCCTCGCGGACGTACTCGGAGTCGGTCTCCCTGTACCTTCGTTCCAGGTTGGGGATGACACCCTCGTATGTCCCGTCGTAGACGCGCTTGCGGCCGTTCTTTTCGAACCGGAACTTTATTATCTCCTCGCCCGCGCCGTACAGGATGATCTCCCTGGCCTTTTTGGGGAGGCGCCGGAAGGGCTTTTCCATGGGGAATCCGTAATGGGCCGAAATGGCCTTCAGCATCTGCCTGTAATAGACGGCGGTCTCCCTGCTCCAGGGCCGGACGGCGCCGTCGGCCAGGCTCAAACCGGGATTGACGACAAGGTCGGGGCTGATGGTGCGCTTCACCCCCAGCCCGTCGCACTCCGGGCAGGCGCCGTGGGGATTGTTGAATGAGAACATGCGGGGGGTGATCTCCGGGTAGCTTATCCCGCAGTGGGCGCAGGCGAACCGCTCGGAGAAGATCATCTCGCCCCCCGGTTCGGCGTCGATCCGCGCCACGCCGTCCGCAAGACCCAGGGCAAGCTCCAGGGAGTCGGCCAGCCGCCGCTCCACTCCAGCCCTTATCACCAGCCGGTCCACAACGATCTCTATGGTGTGTTTTTTGTTCTTGTCGAGGACGATGTCCTCCGCGAGCTCCCGTGTCTTCCCGTCCACCCGGGCGCGGACGAACCCCTTGGCGCGGAAGCTTTCGAGCTCTTTTCGATATTCGCCCTTCCTGTCGCGGACCACCGGCGCGAGGACGTGTATCTTCGTCCCCTCGGGCAGGGCCGACACCTTGTCCACCATGCGCTGGACGGTCTGGCTCGATATCTCCCTTCCGCACTCGTGGCAGTGGACGACCCCCACCCGGGCGAACAGAAGCCGCATGTAGTCGTAGACCTCCGTCACCGTCCCGACGGTGGAGCGGGGGTTCTTGCTGGTGGTCTTCTGCTCGATGGAGATGGCGGGCGACAGGCCCTCGATGTAGTCCACGTCCGGCTTTTCCATCAGCTCGAGGAACTGCCGGGCGTAGGCCGACAGCGACTCCACGTACCGTCTCTGTCCTTCGGCGTAGATTGTGTCGAAGGCCAGCGAGGACTTGCCGGAGCCGGAAAGGCCGGTTACCACCACCAGCTTGTCCCTGGGGATGGCAAGATCGATGTCCTTGAGGTTGTGCTCCCGGGCGCCCTTGATGAGAATCTGGTCTTTCATCACGTCAAACGGCTGTAAATTTTTTAGTATACCAGCAACTCCGGGACGAGGGGAGAAGGGGGCGGCCGGTTTGTCATTTCTGGCGGCGCGCGGCCAGTGTCATCCTGATCCACAGGCGAAGGATCTCGGAGCCGCCGCCGGGCCGGGGCGAAGACGCCCTAGGCCACAAGCCAGAAGACGCCGACCGCTATCGCCGCCGAGGAGAGGCCCGAAAGCGACCAGCGGTACGCCCTCTCCGCGCCGCTCCACCGCGCCGTGACGGCCTCCACGGCCCAGGCGAACCCGGCCATGGCGGCGATGGAGCCCGCGCCGAAGGCGATGACGTAGAGAACCGCCTCCATGTTCGAGGGCGCCGCGAGAGCCGGAAGGACGCCGAGGAAGTGAGAGCTTCCCGCGATACCGTGCAGCGTCCCCACGCCGAAGGCGGCGTGGGTATGGACGCCTTTCTCATGCCCGTGAGCGCGGGCCCGGCCCGAAAAGACCCTCAAAAAACCCCACACGCCTATCCACATGAGCACAGCCCCCACGAGCCGCTCGCCCCAGGACGACAGCGCCTCCACCGGCAGGGCGCCTCTCATGGCAAGGGCGAGGGCCGCCACGAGCCAGACGCCTCCCGTATGCCCTATCCCCCACGTCAGCCCCGCGAGCCATCCGCGCCGTCTTCCCTCCGTGGCCAGGGGGGCGACGGCGGCCAGGTGGTCCGGCCCGGAGAGGACGTGGACCAGCCCGGCGGCAAGCCCGGCGAGCGTGTAGAACATCTACAATTCCCCTTTCGTTTTCTGTCCGGAATCTTGTGGAGTGGGCGCCGAGCCCATGGCGGCAAGCTCATCCACCGCCATCCGCGCAAGCTCGCCGATCCGCTTTTCCACCGTATCGGTGAGCCTCATCCCCGGCGTCGTCATGTCGCCGGGCTTCATCCCCAGGATGATAACACTGCGGGGAAGCCGCCCCGTGACCTGGGCTATCGCAAGGCATTCCATCACGCCGACGTCGTGGATGGACATCTTCTTCGGGATGACCTTGCGGAAATCGTCCAGCGTGTGGCGATATAAAGTCCCCGGCTCGCCGGGGCCGTTCACGGCGTCCAGTATTACCAGGCTGTCGGCCTCCTCGATTATCGGCAGCAGGCCCATCATGCCGGTCACGCCGCCGTCGTAGACCTCCACGTTTTCGGGAAAGTCGTACTCCGCCATCAGCCGCTCGGCGGCGCGGACGCCCAGCCCCTCGTCGGAGAGCAGGACGTTGCCCACGCCGATGACGGCTATCTGTCCTTTCGCGCCCTCGCCCAACGTCAGCGTATGTCCCTGTACTTGTAGCCGCCGACGATCTGGCCGATGTGCCCGTCCTGCCAGATGATCGTCTTGGTCACCTGCAGGTAGACGTGGACGATGATCCCTGCGAGCATTATCCACTGCGTCATGTGATGGACGAGGCGGACGTTCTGGTCGCTTCCGAAAAGCCAGGTCACCCAGTCCGTCGTGGCGCGGATAAGCTGGGCCCACCAGTAGTCCGGCGCGAGGGCGTGGACATAGAGCTGGAACCCGGTGACCATCTGCAGGGCCATCAGCAGTATCAGCAGCAGGAACAAAAGCCCGTCGAGCGGGTCAAACCTGCGGTAGAAGGGGGGCTTTTCGAAGGTGAAGTAGCACTTCAAAACCCGCAGCGCTCCCCACAGCGTAGCCGGGGTGGGGAGCATGTCGCGCCAGTAGCGGTGATAGACGCTCATGAAGGCAAGGTAGACCCAGACCATCAGCGCCACGTCCAGGACCATCGCGCCGAGAAAGTGCAGGTACCGGATGTCGGCCATGACCGTCGCCTGGTAGGCCTCCCCCTTGCCGTAGACCGCCGTCGGCTCGCCGATGTAGTAGCCGGTGACCATCAGGTCGATGACGGCGAAGAAGGTGATCCAGTGGATCAGCCTGTTGGTGAAGTTGCGCGTCACCACCAGCTGCTTTTTTTGCGGCGATATCAGTCTTTTCATGGCGAAGATACCCTGGAGGATTGCGTGGAAAGCTCTCCCTCTCCCCTTGAGGGAGAGGGCCGGGGTGAGGGGTTTCTTTTTATCCCCCTCCCCTTAATCCCCTCCCTCCAGGGGAGGGGACTTCCTTTGGCCGTTCCTTCAGCTTTTATTCGAGCGTCCACGCGCCGCTCCCTCAAAAAACCCTCCCGCCAGGGGAGGGGACGTTGTTGACAGTTGCGGGCGCGCGCGGGCCTCGGTCCCCGGCCCAAAAAGTCCCGCCGGGGAAGGGGATATCTTTTGGGTTGCCTCATACTCCCTCCGCTATACCGCGCGGGCCTCGTACCTCTCGCCGCTTTCAGGGTCGATCACGTGCACCGAGCAGGCAAGGCACGGGTCGAACGAGTGTATGGTCCGCAGGATCTCCAGCGGCTGTTTCGGGTCGTGAACCGGCGTGCCGATCAAAGACTCCTCGAAAGCCGACCGCAGCCCGTTCCGATCCCTCGGCGAGCCGTTCCACGTCGTCGGCACGACGAGTTGGTAGTTCTTTATCTTCTTGTCCTCTATCTCGATCCAGTGGCCGAGCGCCCCGCGCGGCGCCTCGGTCAACCCAAAACCCTTCGCCGAGGAGGGCATCTCGTACTCCGTGTAGGTCTCCAGATCGCCCTTCTTGATGTTGCCGGCAAGCTCCATGAGCCAGTTCTCCATCTCGTCGGCGATGATCTTCGTCTCGATGGCCCGCGCCGCCGTGCGCCCCAGGGTGGAGAAGAGTATCTCCGGCCCCAGCCCGAGCCTGCCCAGCAGGCCGTTGACCTGCTCGACCGTAGCCTCGTGGCCGGAGACGTAGTTGACCAGCATCCTTGAGAGCGGCCCCACCTCCATCGGCGCCCCGTCGTAGCGCGGCGTCTTCAGCCAGGAGTACTTGCCCCCCTCGGCGCCGGTCTCCATCCCCGTGTACCAGGGGTTGGTCTGCCCCACGCTTGGATGCAGCGGCCCGTCGGTGTCGTACTTGTACCAGGCGTTTGTGACATCCTCGGTGATCTTGTCCACGTCCACCTGGTGGACCTTCGTCAGGTCGCGGTCTTTTATGTAACCCCTCGGGAACCACAGATTGCCCGGCTCATCGCCCCCGGCCTGGGGGAACATGCCGTAGGAGAGGTAGTTTGAAAGGCCGCCGCCCAGCCCCGCCCAGTCCAGGTAAAAAGGCGCCACGGCGATCACGTCGGGGATGTAGACGTTGTCGATGAACTCCTTCGCCTCCTTCACTATATAGAGGAACTCGCCGATCCTGTCGGCGTTAAGGTCGCTCACGCAGGTGACGCCGCCGACGGTGTAGGTCTGGATGTGCGGGTTCTTGGCGCCGAAGATGGCGTGCAGACGGGCGATCTTGCTCTGGATCGCGAGCGCGTCGAGGTAGTGCGCCACGGCCATCAGGTTCGCCTCCGGCGGCAGCTTGTAGGCCGGGTGGCCCCAGTAGCCGTTCGTGAAGGGGCCGAGCTGGCCGGAATCGACGAATTTCTTGAGCTTGTCCTGGACGGCCTTAAAATCCCCCGCCCCGCTCTTCGGAGACTTCGGGTTCACGGACACGGCGAGCTCGGAGGTCTTCCTCGGGTCCGCCGACAGGGCCGACACCACGTCCACCCAGTCGAGGGCGTGCAGGTGGTAGAAATGCACCGGGTGGTCGTGCAGGTACTGTGCGGCGTGGATCAGGTTGCGGACGATCCGGGCGTTACCGGGTATCTTTATCCCGATGGCGTCCTCCACGCATTTCACCGACGCCAGGGCGTGCACCTCCGTGCAGACGCCGCAGACACGCTGGGCGATGATCCAGGCGTCCCGCGGGTCGCGCCCTTTCATGAAAACCTCGAACCCACGCCAGAGCGTTCCGGAGCTCCAGGCGTCTTTCACCGCGCCGTTCTCGAGCTCTATCTCGACTCGCAGGTGTCCCTCTATCCTCGTTATGGGGTCTATTACGTGACGCTGGCCCATGGTCTAGTCCTCTTCCTTTCTCAGTGTGGGATCGAACTTTTTTCTGTTGGCGAAGGTGTAGACCGCGTGCGCCGCCGCCCCCGCCGCCGCCGCGCCGACAAGGGTGAACCCGACCTTGTCCGCCGAGGCCTCCACCCCCGGCAGCCTCACGTCCGGCAGACGCTCGTAGAAGGGCTGCATGTTGTCCCAGAAATGGGGCTCCGAACAGCCCACGCACCCGTGCCCGCCCTTGACGGGCCACGACGTCCCGTCGTTGTACTCCACCAGCGAGCAGTTGTGATAGGTCTGCGGCCCTTTGCAGCCGACCTTGTACAGGCACCAGTTGCGCTTCGCCCCCTCGTCGCCGAACCTCTCCACGAACTGCCCCGCGTCGAAATGCGCCCGGCGGGGGCAATGGTCGTGTATCCTCTTGCCGAAAGCGAAAAGGGGCCTGCCGTACTTGTCCGTGGGGGGCAGGGAGCCGAGCAGGAGGTAATTGACGATCACGGCGACGGAGTTGACGGGGTTGTGGGGGCATCCGGGAACCTTCAGCGTGGGGACGCCGATCGCCTCCTCCACCCCCTTGGCGCCCGTCGGGTTGGGCCGTTGCGCCTGCACTCCGCCGAAGCTCGAGCATGTGCCCACGCACATGACCGCGAAAGCCTCCGAGCATACCTCACGGGCGAGGTCTATCCCCCGCTTACCGCCGATGGTCAGGTAGTCGCCCGGTTTGGCGCCGGGGCCGGGGGGCGCGGCGGTGGGGATGGCCCCTTCGCAGACTGCGATGTATTTGCCCTTGTTGTCGGCCACCGCCTGGGCCAGGGCCTCCTCGGCGGCGTGGCCGGAGGCGGCCATGATCGTCTCGTGGTAGTCGATGGAGAGGATGTTCAGGACCAGCTCCTCCGTGGAGGGGTGGGTCGACCGGATGAAAGCCTCCGTGTCCGCCGTGCACTCGGCGAAATGCAGCCATATGACGGAAGGGCGCCGCGCCGCTCCCTCCACGGCCTCGGCTATCCTCGGGATCCAGGAGGCCGAAAGTCCCAGCACGGCCGCCATCCGCGCGCAGAAACTCATAAACTCCCGCCTGTCCAGGCTCTCCAGCGCTTTTATCTTCTCATCCGGCCCGGCCCCCAAAGGCTCCTGCGTTCGGCACATGGCGTCCCTCCGATGTTGAAAACGATGAACCGTGTATTTCGATAAAGCTCTCTTTTTCTGTTTTCTCCAGCATCGCGCTCCGCAATGTCATGCTGAAGCCACACGGCGTCATTCTGAGCCGAAGGCGAAGAATCTCGTCGTTCTATCCGGCGCGAGATGCTTCGCTTCGCTCAGCATGACAAAAGAGCGGCTCAGAATGACATTTTGCCGCCTTTCCCAACAAACCTCCCGAAAACCGCGCCAGTCACTCCCTGGCCTCTATCATCACCTTCGATTCTCTTTCCATCTCCTCGGCCGCCGGGGGCTTATCCTCGCGATGGAGGCCGTAATAGTCGGCGAAATGGCCGATCTGGCTTATCGGGAATATTTTGTAGCCCGCGATGATCGAGGATATGTCCGATTCCGTGAAGACGCTGTTTTTCCATATCTGCATATAGACGTGGATCAGGACGACGAAGATCAGAAGATACATCGTCAGGTGGTGTATGAGCCGTATGTTCTGCTGGCCGCCAAGAAGGCCATCCAGCGCCGAGCCCATGGCCCAGCCCCACGTCCTCTCGCTCGCCCCGGGTAAAAAGAGCAGAAAACCGGTGACCGCCAGGACGAACATGAAGACCGCCATCAAAAAAATCCCGATCCCCCCCAGGGGGTTGACGAACCGGTAATGGGCGCTCCCGCCCCGCAGGGTGAGGAAAAACCAGCCGAGTTTCACGGCGTTTATTATGTTCCTCGGCGTGGGGATGAACTGTTTTATGTCCCTGTTGCAGGACTCCGTGAAGGAAAGATAAAACCGCGCCAACAGGCAGACGATCAGCGCCGTCGCGGCGATGAAATGGTAAAGCCGCATCTCGGCCATGGCGAAAGAGTCAAAAGCCTCGCCCCGGCCAAGGTAGTAGACGGGCCAGGCGATGTAAAAGCCCGTGACGGTGAGTGTAACGACGGAGAGGAAAAGGACCCAGTGGATGACGCAGGCGAGGATGGACCTGGTCCTGACAACGAGATATATTTCCTCGTCCCTCGCCGCCGGGGCTTCGGCCATAACGATCCTCCCCCAAACCACATGCGCCGCGTAACCGCTTTAACAAAATATAAACCCTCTTCACCGCTCACGCAAACAAAAGATGGACTGTTTTTGGCGTGAGCGCGTGGGGTATGTCTTCGCGGACCCGCGCGGGCCGGGGGCTCTCTCAGTCCGTGCCCTGGATTATGGCTCTCAGCCTTTCTATGATGGCGTGAAGCTGGTCCACCTGGCCCGACAGGCTCTCGGCGGCGGCGGCCGTCTGCTCCGACGTGGCGGCGTTGGCCTGCGTGGCCTTGTCCATCTCGGTGACGGCCTTGTTGATCTGGCTGACCCCCACGGCTTGTTCGCTGCTGCCCTCGGTGATGCTCCTGACCGACTCCGCCACGTCCTCGGCGGCCCCGGCTATCTTGTTGAGCGACTCGTCCACGAGGTTGACGAGCCTGGCGCCTTCGCGGGAGCTTTTGTCGGCCGCGTCGATGAGGTCCACGGTGTCCTTCAGCGCCGTGCCCGTGCGGACGGCCAGGTTTCTCACCTCCTCGGCCACCACCGCAAAGCCCTTCCCGTGCTCTCCGGCCCGCGCCGCCTCCACCGCGGCGTTCAGGGCCAGCAGATTGGTCTGGAAGGCTATCTCCTGTATGACCTTTATGATGTCGGTGATCTTGTTGGTGTTCCTGGAGATGTCGCCCATGGCGGAGACCGTCTCGCTCATGGCGCCGCGCCCCTCGGAGACGAGGCGGTTGACGTCGCTCATCAATTTCTCGGTGTTCTTGGCCCCTCCGGCGTTTTTCTCCGCCGCGTCGGAAAGTTGCGAGAGCGTGGCCGAGGTCTCCTCCAGGGAGGCCGCCTGCTCCGTCGTCGACTCGGCCAGGGCGCGGCTGGCGTCCGCTATTTGCCGGGAGGCGCCCTCCACACTGTCGGAGTTCTCTTTGAGCTGGCCCGTTATTCTCCTGAGCACCCTGTTCACGCTCCTGCTGGTAACCAGCGCCACCAGGCCGATGATGACGGCCAGCTCGATGATGGAGTTGATGATCATCTTTACGATGTCGCCCGATACCTGCTCGTCGATCTCTTTCATCGATATGAGCATGCTCATGCCGCCGTTGACATCGCCCTCCTGCGCATCGTGGCAGTCGAGACAGTTTATGACTCCGCCGCGGTTCGTTGACACGATGAAGGGGACGACGGCGCGGAAGTATCTTTCGTCCTCCCTTTCAACGGTAGAGAAGGCCGGTTTTCCCGTCCGCAGGACTTCGTAGTCCAGCTCGTCCACCGGCTGTTCTCCCTCGTGCCCGGCGCCGAACTGGTCAACGACGGTCTGGCTCCTGAAGACCCGTATCTCCGACAGACCGGACGTCGTGGCCTTCACGAGGTTCAGGAACATGTCCCGCTCGTCGATGGTACCCTGTATCATCATGGTGTTGAGGGAGCTTAGAACCGTCTCCGCGACGCCGAGGGCGAAGGTCTTGGATTCCTTCACGGCGAGGCTACGCTGCTTGTTTACGTACCAGAATATGTTTACGATCGATACGGCCGTGAAGATGATGGCGAGGACGAGGATCAGCTTTGTGCCAAGGGCCCGCCTTTTGAACCACTCAGTCATAAAGGAGTTGTTCCGGCAGATGATTTACAATCGCAACGACCGTGTTTCCCCTATTAAGAGAACAACGGGGCGCGCCGCCGCGCGCCGCCAGCTTGTGTGCCATTGTAACATACTGCGTGGAAGTGGAATACGTTTTATGAGGATTTTTAAAATCTACCATGTAAACAGTTCCGGCGGGCGGCCGTGACGAAAGCGAAAGCGCCGGTAATAGGCGTAACCGCGGATACCAGCGAGGACGGCGCGTCCGTTATGGAAGGGTTCGGGGGCCGGGCTGTCTTCTGGCTCAAGAAAAGCTACACGGAAGCCGTGGAGGCCGCGGGAGGGCTGCCCGTCATCATCCCCGCCTCCGGCCCGCCCGCGAAGGCGGCGCGGTACCTGGACATGATCGATGGCCTTATCATCTCCGGCGGCCATTTTGACATAGACCCCGCGCTTTACGGAGAGGCGCCCCATCCGAAGACCGGCCCCTTGAAGCCCGCGAGGACGGCGATGGAGATAAAAATTTTCAGGGCGGCGGTCAAACGGGGAATGCCGGTCCTGGGGATATGCGGCGGGGCGCAGGTCATGAGCGTGGCGATGGGCGGGAGCCTGTACCAGAGCATCCCGGACCAGCTCGAAGGCGCGATCCCCCACGAGGCGCCGAATCCGGAGCGGCCTTGCCATCCGGCGCGGGTGGACGAGGGATCGTTGCTTGGAAAAATCGCGGGGCGGGAGAGCTTGAGCGTGAACTCCACCCATCATCAGGGGATAAAAAGGCCCGGCAGGGGTTTTGTCGCTTGCGCCGTGGCCCCGGACGGGCTGATCGAGGCGGTGGAGGCGAGGCGGCCCGGCGGCTTCCTGCTTGGCGTCCAGTGGCACCCGGAGGCGCTTTTCGAGACGGACGAGGTCAGCCGCCGGATTTTCAGAAGGCTTGCGGCCGAAAGCGCGAAATACGGAAAAGGCGATCGCGCAAGGGACTGAAAAGGCGTCCTTACATACCCCAGCGCCTGCGCCACCAGTCGAAATAATCGGACTCGGACATGACCTCGGCCTCCTCGCCGCCGGACGGGGGGTCGAGCGGAGCGTCAGCGCCCTTGACCAGGGTCGAATAGGCGTTGCTCACGTTCACGAAACGGGCCGCCGCCTCCGGGTCGCCCGGGTTCCTGTCGGGATGGAGCCTCAGCGCCTTTTTTCTGAACGCCCTGCGTATCTGCTCCATGTCCGCGCCCGGGGGCGCGCCGATGATCTTTCGGGCCAGAGCCTCCCGGCGCATCCTCGCCGCCCGCCACTGTGAAAACGGATCGTCTTTCATCGTTGAATACATACTATAGATGACGCTTATCTTAAATTCTAGCGCGACGGAGCGCGGGAAGGAAGGGGCCCTTGATCGGGCGCGGGGCCCTGTGTTATTTTTCCAAAATTCAGCAGGAGCGCCTCATGAAGCCGTTGGCAACGTTTAGACGATTCGCGCCGGGACGCTCATGGTAATAAACAAGTTCGCCACGGATGACGGGATCACCATATTCCGCCTGAAAGGCAAGCTCATCTCCGCCACGCTGGACAAGTTAAAAGCCGCCCTCGACGGCGCCCTGGCTGCGGGAGAGAGCAGGGTCGTCATAAACCTGGGGGATGTGAGCGTCGTGGACTCCGTGGCCGCCGGCCTTTTGCTGAGCAGGCGCAGGACCGCCGCCAGGAAGGGCGGCATGATGAGCTTTTGCGGTCTTCAATCCGCGGTGGAGAAGCTTTTCAGGCTGGCGGACCTGGAGAGCGATTTCTCCGTCCACGAAAGCGAGGAAGAGGCCGTCTCGGCGGTGAAAGCGGGGGCGAAAACCGGCCAGGCGCCCTAAAGCGCCACGTCGCCGCGCTCCCCGGTCCTGATGCGCACCGCCTCTTCCACGGGTATCACGAAGATTTTCCCGTCGCCTATCCTGCCCGTGTGGGCCGAGTCCGACACGGCGGCGAGCACGTCCTCCACCTTGTCCTCGGTGGTGACGATCTCGATCTTGATCTTGGGCAAAAAGTCCACCACGTACTCCGCGCCGCGGTAAAGCTCCGTGTGGCCCTTCTGGCGGCCGAACCCCTTGACTTCGGTGACCGTCATGCCGTGGATGTCGATCTCGTTGAGCTTGTCCTTGACCTCGTCGAGCTTGAACGGCTTTATTATGGCCTCGATCTTTTTCACAAGACCCCCGTCTGAAGTTGTCCCCTGGTTATGTTTGTCTTACTTGCTGGCGCGGCGCCTCCGGTGTACATGGGCCGATTATATCACACGGCGCCCTTGCTGGCTCCAGGCTAAACCGCGGGCCGGGGCGGCCGATAAGCAGGAAGGCCCGCCGCTTTCGGCATGGCCGGGGAATCTGCTATCCTGAAACGTGGCGCCTCCGGGGAAACGGCCCCGGAAGGCGGAGAAAACAGCAGGCGCAAGGGCGAATGGAAAAAGAAGGCTTCATGCATCCGGCTTTCGTGATAATAAGCGGCGGCGCCCGCCCCGCGTCCTTGAGGCGTCTTGTCCGAAGCATCGTCTCCCAGGACGTGCCGCGCCGCCAGATCATCGTGGTGGGAGAACATGAAGACTCCCTGCCCGTCGGCGTGACTTTCATTCCCGCCGCGGACCTTGCCGCCCGCGCGGAGATCTGCCGGATGCGCAATATCGGGATAGACGCCTCGGAGGGCGGCCCGGTGATTCTGCTGGACGACGACGTGGAGTTTCCGCCGGGGTGGTACGCGGATATCAGGGAGAGGCTGTCGCGTCCGTTCGATCTTCTCACCTGCCGGGTTCTGCTGCCCACCGGGGAGCGGTGGTATGACTGGAGCTGGGCCAGCAGGGAGGACCCCCTGTGCCCGCCGAGGATGCTCGGCTACTCCGAGAAGAGCGAAAACGTCTACATCAGCGGGTGCATGATGATAATCGCCCGCCGCGTCTTCGAAAAGGTCCGGTTCGACGAGAACCTGATGAACCACCAGCGCGACGATGTCGATTTCTGCCACAGGGCCGTCAGCGCCGGGTTCGACATCGACGTTTTCACCGGAGCTTACGTCATCCATCACCTTGAGCCCGCGGGAAGGTCGGCGGCCGACCCCGCCTCCGGGACGGCGGATTTTTCGCGGGCGGTTTATCTATACAGGCTGGGGCGGCTTGCGGAGGCTTTGGAGATTTTTGACGCGCTCGGGGAATCGGACAGGGTGAAGGCGCCGTACCATGGCGCCCTGTGCCTCATCGGGCTGGGACGAGGCGCGGAGGCGGAGAAAAGGTTAAACATCGCCGTGGAAAACGCCGATTTAGCCGATGTGGAGCAAAGACGGATATACTACCGCGCCCATTACCGTCTCGGCGCGCTGCTGGAGGGCGAATGGCGGCTCGGCGAGGCCGCCGCGAGCTACCGCAAGGCGCTCGAGGGGATGCCGGAGCATCACGAGGCGGCGATGGGCCTTCATCGCCTGGCGGGAGGCGCGGCGGCGAAATGAGGATAGCGCTGGCCAACTCCGTCGGCGTGGACAGCGCCGGGTGGAGCATCATCGCATACCCCAGCAGGTGGACGACCGCCTCGAAGGGGCATGACGAGGCGCCGGTCTATTACCCGCGCGATCTTGGCTACCTGAGCGCTCTTCTGAAAAGGGACACACCCCACGAGGCGAGGTTGTTCGACGGGTGCCTTTCGCGCATGGGCAGGGAGGAGTACGCCGCCGCGATCGCGGAGTTCGGCCCGGACTGGCTTGTCATGGAAAACTCCACGCGGACATTCGATGAGGACAGGCTGCTCGCCGAGGAGGTGAAAAAGAGAACCGGCGCGAGGATATTCCTGACCGGGCAGCACGCCACGGCCTTCCCGGAGGAGGTTCTCTCTTTCGCCGACGCCGTGGCGAAGGGGGAGTATTTGAAGTCCGCGCTTGACTTTTTCCGCTCCGGCGCACGCGGCGGAGGGGTCATCGGGTTCGACCCGGAAAGATCGCTGATAGACGTGGCCTCGCTCCCCTTCCCCGAGGACGAGGACGTAAGCCGCTACGACTACGCCCTGAGGGCGGACAACATCTGCGAGTATCGCCAGATACAGGTCTATGCCACGCGGGGCTGCCCCTACGGCTGCTCCTACTGCGTGGCGCGCCACGCCTACTACGGCGCTCCCTCGTGGCGGGCCCGGCCTGTGGAGAGCGTGATCGGGGAGCTTTCATACCTCGCGGAGAAGTACCCCGGCCTGGAGGGGTTCTTTTTCGACGACGAGATCCACAACGCGAAAATCTCCTACGTGAAAGAGCTGGCCAGGGCGATAAAAGCCGCCGGGCTGAACGGATACAAGTACGAGGCGATGCTCGCCTACGCCCCTTTCGACTCCGAGGCCCTGGAGCTTATGAAGGAGGCTGGCTACTACAAGGTCCGGGTGGGGATAGAGACCGCGAGCGAGGCCGCGGCGGAGGGGATGGGGCTGAAAGGCAAACACAGGCCGGAGAGGCTGGAATGGTTTTTGACGAAGGCCAGGGAGGTGGGGATCAAGGTCTACGGGACGTTCACTGTCGGCGGGCGCGGGTCCAGCGCTGAAGAAGACGGCAAGACCATCCGGCTGATGGCCGGGCTCCTCGAGGAGGGCTTGATATCCGACTGCCAGGTGTCGATAGCCACGCCGCAACCGGGGGCGCCTTTCTACGACTGGGCGTTGGGGGAGGGGTTGATGAAGACCCGCGACTGGCGTCTGTTCGACGGCGGGGAGGAGGCGGTGGTCTCGCTGCCCGGCTACGCGGCCGAGGAGATAAAAGAGACGCGCCGCCTGGCCCTCCGCGCCTATGACGGGGCCAGAAGAAGGCGCGGCGCGGCGCTCTTTGAGAGCAACGCGGGAAAGCTCGGCGACGTCATCGGCTTCCGGCCCGGGCGGGTTCTGGTCTTTCGCTCCAGCAGGGACTGGGTCCTGAACCTGCTCCTTGAAACTTTGTTCAGGACGTGGGACTGCGAGGTTTTCTTTCTCTGCCACGAGTCCCTGGCGGCCGAATACGTGGTCCGGTATCCATCCATCCGCGTAATCCCGTACCGCTACGACGGGTTTTTGAGCTGGGAGAGGCTGGACGGCGAGGCGAGGCAGGCCCTGGCCGAGTCCGCGGCGGACCTTGCCCTGATCCCCGCCAACACCCGCCACCTGCGCGGCTACGGCAACGTCCTCGAGATCGCGGAGAAGGCAGGAGCGGGGGCGATCGTTTACGTAAACCCCGACGGCGAGCTCGTCCGCTCCGCCGGACACGGCGCCCCCGGCGCGGCGGCGAGATGAAGAGCGGCGGGTGGCCCCGCTATAATTATCGTTAGACAATGATGGAACTACTGTTAATTTTCAACGCCGGCCCCTTGCTTGACGCCGTTTCGGGGTTTTTGGGTTCATGACCACTGAAACCCCGACGGCGCTGATGTTCCGCTCTGTGCCGGCCGACGTTTTCCCCAGATACCTCGCCACGGCCAAGTCGCTTTTAAATGGAGAGGTGATAAACGTTCTGGCCAGGGAGCCGGCCCCGGCCGGGATCGAGGGCCATGGCGTCGTGGTCACCACCTATCCGGCGGATCTCAACAGACTGACGGCGAGCCATATGCCGCGGCTTGGTCTTTTGCCATCCTCCTACGACACCGTCTTTATTCCCTGCCTGGGGGGCGCGCCGATGAACAATCTCATCGAGATGGCCCTGAGCGCCGCCCGGCGCAGGGTGGCGCTGATATTCGAGGACCAGTCGCTCAGGATAGCTGACGCGCCGGACCCGGCGCGGGACGGAGACGGGGAATCTTTTGACAAGCTGAAAAGATATTACGAATTTTTCTATCGTGGAGGCGACTTCGCGCTCAACAACGCCATCAGCCTGCTGGAGGCGAAGCTAGGCAGAGTCAGGGTCGAATCCAAACCGCTCCATGCCTGCGTCGCGCTGACGGACAGGTGCGACGTGCGGTGCAACTTCTGCTGCAAGCATGACAAGGATTACAAGCGTCTGCCGCTGAACGAGTATAAACGCCTGCTGGAGCCGATCCTGCCGACATTGAACACGCTCAGCTGGGAAGGCAACGGCGAGGCCATCGAGCACCCCAGTTTCATAGAAGCGGCCCGATGGGCCGACGAGGGTCTGCCGGAAAACGCGAAGATGATCCTCATCACCAACGGCAAGGGGATGGAGGGGGAGGTGGCGGAGATCGTCGCGGGGCTCAAGTTCGTGGATGTCAATTTTTCGTTGAACGCGGCTTCGGACGACAGTTACCGGAGGATCGTCAAAGGCGGGGATTTCCAGCGGGCGTTGCGGAATCTCAGGAATTTCCTGAAGCTTCGGAAACGGCCCGGAAGACCAGACCTTTCCGTCACGATATCCATGCCGCTGACGAGGGACAACATCCTTGAGGGCGCAAGGTTTATAGACATCGGCGAAGAGCTTGGCGTGGACGCGGTCTACATCCGTCCCATGGCGCTGACGCCGCTTGCGTTGAAGGAGGCCGACTTCGAGTATTACCACTCCCTGGCCCCCGACGACGCATCCGTGCGAAAGGGGGTGGGGTTGATAGAGGAGCGGATGAGGACGGCGTCCGTCAAAATCTTTTTCGACCCGGCCAAGATAGCGCATTTCTACGAGGCGGTGAGAAGGAAGTATTCGCGGAAAATCCCTCACAAGGAGTTTTCGGGCGTGGCGCGCGAGGATTTCCGGGAGGAGTTCCGCTGCGCGAGGCCGTGGACGGATTACAATAACTTCTTTGTTGACTATCGGTTCGCGCCGTGTTGCTATGCGCCGGCCTACGGTGTCGTGACGGAGGAGGCGCGCGGGCGAGTGTTCGGCGAGTTGTGGAACGGGGAAACGTACCGGATGATGAGGGGAAAGGTCAACTCGTCGTCCCCTCCCTTGCCATGCAGGCTGTGCGAGAACTGGCAGGCGGTGGAGACAGTGTTTTAATCTCTGGTTAATGGGAAAATTTCAAGGTCGAGCCATGGGAAAAACGAGACGGAGCCGGAAAAAGAAAATACTCTGGTTGACTAACATAAACGAGATCGAATACGACATCCAGAAAATGTTCGCGAAAATGGCGGGCTACGATTTGAAGATAGCCGTTCCTTCAGCGAACAACAACTACTTTTTCCCTGTGGACGTGGACATAGCCTACACGAACATGATAAGCGAGCAGATGATAACAAGGGCTTTGCGGGAATATGCGCCCGATATCATGGTCCATCGCTACCGTCAACCCATCGACCCGATCCTGGACTCGGCCATGAGCACGAACACCCGCGTTCTCGTCTGGGTAACCGAGCAGGGGCCCGAGAGGAACACCGAGATACAGCGGGCGCTCAATTTCCACAACGTTATAGTCAACAACGAGGCGGATTATAAAAGCTACAGGCGCGCCGGGGTGGAGAACGTCTACTACATGCCCTTCTGCTGCGTGCCGGAGGTTCACAGGCGCGTAAAGGCTCCGGCGAAGTACAGAACGGATGTCGTCTGCTACGGGAACCCGCTTTATAAGCGTTATAAGTCAAAAAGACAAGCCATCGACACACTAGTGAAGCCCCTAATCGAGAAGAACCATGACATCTCCCTGTGGGGCATGGCGAAGGGGTACGGCGGCTGGCTTGAGATACCATACGTCAAGGACAGGGTCCACTACCGCGGCGTGTTCCCCTACGAGGATCTGCCCAAGGTGAACTCCGGGGCGAAGATAGTCCTCGGGATCACCGCCAACGCCGAGTACGGCGCCTACGGCAGCCGGCTCGCCCGGGCGCTGGGCTGCGGCTCTTTCGTGATCTGGCATTATACGAAGGGGATGGAGAACTATTTCGAGAACCACAAACAGCTCTGCTGGTCGTCGTCGCCGGAGGAGACCCTGGAGCTTGTCAGGTACTACCTGAAACACGACAGGGAGCGGGAGAAGATCGCCAAGGAAGGGCAGCGCTACGCTTACGAGCATCTGAACTACAAAAAGCGGCTGATTCCTATCATCGAGGACGTGTTGAGCCAGGGGGAGGTGAAAAACGCCTCGCGCTGGTACCAGAAGTTGGCGGCGTTCCGCGAGTCATACATTTTCGGCGATTATGGTGAGGCGCTTTCGCGGGGCGAGAGGATACTGTCCAACGGCGGCGCGCCGAGAGGGATAGAGAGCGAGATTTATTTCTACATGGGCAATATACGCTTCCAGCGTGGCGAGACCGAGGCCGCCGTGAACCTCTACTCGAAGGCGACAAGAAAGAGCAAAAGACCGGAGCTTTACAACAACAAGGGCGTGGCCATGCTCCATCTGGGCGAGCATGAAAAAGCGAAAAGGCTCATTTCGAGCGCGCTGAAACAGAGGGCCGGGTACAAGGACGCCGATTTCAATCTGATGTTCCTGCGGCTCAATCCCGGCGCGAAGTTGAACCTAAAGCTCACCCACCGCCTGATAAGGGAGTAGGCGCGGCCCGGCCGCCTGGCTCTCCCGCGGCTAAAGATCAAACCGCGGCGGGCCGATAAATATGTTGATTTACATGAGCCAGACCCGCCCGGACAGGCCACGGGTGTTGTAATATAATCGGAGACTCGAAAGGCGTTAACCACATCTTTAAAAACCGCGTTATGAAATCATTTGCGAAAAAGGATTTTCTGGAGGGGAAAGCCAGAATCGGCGTGTGGGGCGCTGGGTTCATCGGTGGCACAACGGCGATGGCCTACGCCAGCGAGGGGGTCAAGGTCATCTGCTACGATATCAATCCCAATGTCGCGCTGGATATCAACAGGGGCGTCCTCGGTGTGACGAACCTGGAGTACTGGTTCGGCGCCACGATGAAGGAGTTTATTGACGGCGGGCTCATCCGCGCCACGAGCGACTGGGAGGAGATGCGCGCCGATGACATCAAGGCGCATTTCATCGCGGTCCCGACGGAGCGGGAGGGAGCGCCCTGGGACGATGCCATCCTGGACGTCCTGGGTAAGCTGGGGGACTGCGCTGGCGATCTCGTCATCATCGAAAGCACATTGACTCCCGGCAGGATCGACAGAATGCTCACCGACGGGCTCAACATAGGCGTCGCCCCCCGGCGGGACTGGTTCCATTCACCGGACAAGAATCTCAAGAACCTGCCCCGCGTTTTCGCTGGGGTCTCTCCACAGACCACGGAGATGATGCGCGAGGTGTTGTCCATCGTGTGCGACAACCTGCTGGCCGCGTCGGACCACCGGGTGGCGGAGCTCGTGAAATCCGTGGAGAACGCCCTCCTGCACGTCCCCGCCGTCCTGGCCACCCAACTCGTCCACGCCTACCCTGACATTGATATAGACGAGGTGCTCAGCCTCGCCGCCACACATTGGAGAATACCCAAGTACTACCCCTCTTTCGGCACTGGAGGGTACTGCATACCGTTGTCGAGCAAATATGTCCTTCTCGGCTCGAGCAGGCCGGAGTCCCTTTCGATTCTGAAGTCCGCCGTGGAGTTCGACGCCGCCGAGCCCTACTATGTCGCTGAACGCGCGATAAGGGAGTCGCAGGGGGACAAGACTCTGGTTATGGGGATATCATACAAGGGAGATCTCAAGGTCCATGAGCTTTCGCCGGCCATCAAGATCATAGAGCGCCTTGTATCGAGCGGCAGGAGGATATTTGTCAATGACCCCTATTACTCCGAGGAGGAGATAAGCCGTCTTTTCAATGGAAAAGTGACTCCCTATGACATAAAGGCCGGGCTCGACGGGTTCGATTCAATCGTCATAGTCACCGATCACAAGATGTACGGGCGGATACCGCTGAGGAGGCTCACCGGCGAACTCAAGGAGGGGTGCGCCGTTTTCGACAATTACGGGATATGGAAAAAGTTCAAAAAACCTCTGGAGAACACGGGGGTCAGGTACTACAAGGTGGGGCAAAGGGGATATGTCGACGACGGCGTCAGATCCGGCGCCTGCCTCTGACAGCAGGGTGAAAATGCCCGGGCCGGATCATCGATTCAGCGTTTACAAGATGATCCATCACGACATGCGTTCGCCCTGGCCCATTCATGTCCAGATGGATATCACGGGCTCGTGCAATCACGGATGCGTGTTCTGCTACTGGCGCAAGGGGGCCAGGAACCAGAATTACAAGGGCGACTACATAAAGGAGATACCTTATCTCGAGACGGAGACCGTGCTGAAGGCTCTGGACGAGTTCAGGGACGCCGGGGTCAAGGCGATAACCTTCGTCGGAGGCGGCGAGCCCCTCATCCACAAGGACATCGACAAAATCCTCCGCCGCGTGATTGACAACGGGTTTCACTTCGGCGTCATCACCAACCTCAGCCGCCTTCCCGGCAGCCTGGACGCCCTGGCGGCGGCGGACTGGATCCGGGTGAGCCTGGACGCCGCCACGGACGACGCCTACCAGCTCATGCACGCCCCGGAGGACGGGACAACCCTCGCCGCCGCCCTGGAGAACGTAAAGCGAGTCGTCGGGCGGACTGAGGTGGGGGCCAGCTTCATGGTCCACAGGCTCAACAGGAACGAGATTTACAAGGCCGCCGAGACGATGAAATCCCTCGGCGCGAGGTATATCCAGTTCAAGCCGGTGTACGACAAAGACAGGGGAAAAAGCATCGCCGATTTCATGGACGAGATAAAGCGTCAGCTGGACGCGGCATCGGCCCTCTCGGACGAGGGGTTCGAGGTGGTGGACCTTTTGAGCAGGGTGGGGCAGATGTCGGCGGCCTCGAGGGGGTTTGACATCTGCCGGATACATAACTACCAGATACAGCTCGGCGTCGACGGAAACATATACCCTTGCTGCGTCCTGAAATATGTCGGGGAATTTTCCTTCGGGAATATCCGCGATTCCGCGTTCAAGGAGATCTGGAACTCGGCGAAAAGAAAAGATGTCGTCCCCAGGCTGAACTCGCGTGACTGCCCCAACTGCTGGTTCGACAAGACCAACGAGTTCCTGGAGTACTCTCTCGCCGAGAAGACGGCTCATGCCTATTTCGTTTAGGGCGGCATGAGCTGCCAAACGGCCTTCGGATGATGAGAAAACCGGTTGTCGTAATAGTGGGTACCCGCCCGGAGTTTCTGAAAATGGCTCCGGTGGTGTGGGCCATGAGAAAGATCGAGTCGCTGTTCCCCTACGTGATATCCACCGGCCAGCACAGGGAGCTTCTCGACGAGTTGGAGCAGGAGCTCGGGATACGGCCTGATGAGGATTTGCGGATAATGGCGCGGGACCAGACCCTGACCGATGTCATGGGGAAGGTTCTCTCCCTTCTTCCCCCGCGGCTCAGGGAGATAAAGCCAGCCGCGGTCCTCGTGCAGGGGGATACGAGCACGGCCTTCGCCGCTGCCGCCGCGGCGTTTTCCGAAAAGATACCCGTGGGGCATGTCGAGGCGGGGCTGAGAACGCATGACAAATGGAGGCCGTTCCCCGAAGAGATGAACAGGAGACTCATCTCCCCGTTGGCCGACTTCCATTTCGCCCCCAGCGACAGGGCGACGGGAAACCTCGCAAGGGAGGGGATCGAGACGAACGTGTTCATGACTGGCAACACCATAATAGACACGTTGAAGTTCCTGTCGAACGGCGTCAGGCCCGCATCGAACCGTGATCTTGGAGACTTCCTGCGCCTTGAGACGCCCTACTTTTTCGTGACGGCGCACAGGAGGGAGAACTGGGGGGAGCCTCTGGAGACGATATGCTCCGCCGTGAAAAATCTCGCGGACAGGGGGTATAACTTCTTGTGGGCGGCGCACCCCAATCCAAAAGTGCGCGACACTGTATATTCGGCGCTGGGAGGGCACGAGAGGGTCAGGCTCGTCGAGCCGCTCGATTATGTCGACTGCCTCAAAGCGATCAGAATGAGCGTCGCCGTCCTCACCGACTCGGGAGGGATACAGGAGGAGGCCGCCGCTTTCGGCAAACCGGTCTTTGTGCTCAGGGAGTCAACCGAGCGTCAGGAAATCGTCGAGGAGGGGCTGGCCAAGCTCGTCGGCCACAGGGCGGAGATCATCGTCTCCCACGTGGAGAGTCTCGGGGCCCCGCGCCTTCTCGGGAACAACGGCGGGCCGGGGCGAAGATACCTGTATGGCGACGGCGCCGCGGGCGAAAAAATAGTCGATATCCTGGAAAAAAGCCTCGCGGAGCTCGCCGGCTCCCTGTGACCATAAGCCGATGAGACTCGATAGGGGCGCCTGGCTGGTCACCGGCGGAGCGGGATTTATCGGGTCCCACGTGGTGGACGCGGCTCTGCTCGAGGACGCCGGGGCGGTGGTGGCCCTGGATAACCTGCTTTCCGGGCGGCGGGACAACCTTTCGCACATCAGGGACGAAAGATTCCGTTTCGTCGAGGGGGACTACGGCGACGGCCCCCTCCTGGACAGGCTCTTCGCGGAATTTCGCTTTACCCATGTCCTCCACGTCGGCGCGGTGGCCGGCTACGCCAGGGGCGCGGAAAACCCCGAGAGGTGCCTGAGGGGCAACGTCATCGGAACATACACCTTGCTGGAGAAGGCAAAGAAGCGCGGCGTTGTCTCGTTCGTGTACGCCTCCTCCTCAGGCATATACGGAGACGGTGATATCCTGCCCATAAAGGAGGGAGCGCCGGACAGGCCCAGGGCGGTATACACGGTGTCCAAGCAGGCGGCGGAGAACCTCTGTCTGACCTTCAACAAGCTCCACGGCGTGAACGCCGTCTCGCTGCGTTTCAACAACGCCTACGGGCCGAGGGAGCGCGGCGATGAGTATACCGGTGTGGCGGCGAGATTTCTCCGGAACGCCCTTTCCGGCGAGCCGCTTACCGTCATGGGGACGGGGGACGAGACGAGGGACTTCATTTATGTCACGGACCTTGCGAAGGCCGTCGTCATGGCCGCTAAGGCGGACGGTCTTGGGGGGGAGATAGTGAACATCGGCGGCGGCGTCGAAACGCGGATCGCCGGCCTGGCGGAGAGAATTCTGGACATCACGGGGAGGCGGCGTGAAGGGATGATAAAGAGCGCGCCCCCCCTGCCGGACAGGGTGAAGCGAAAATCGACAAGCGTTGAGAAAGCGGAGCGAACGCTCGGGTTCAGGGCCGAGATATCCCTCGATGAGGGTTTAAGGAGGACGGCGGCGTGGATGGCGGAGGCGTTAGCTCTTACGCCGCAAAAGGGGGAAGCGGGATGAGAAGGGTCAGCGTGATCATCCCCACGTTCAACCAGGCCGAGTACCTGCCGGAGACGATCGAGAGCGTCCTGTCGCAGGAAGGCGTCGACGTCGAGGTCATAGTGGTGAACGATGGCTCCACGGACGAAACTGAAAAAGTTCTGGAAGGCTACGGCGGCAAGATAACCGTCATAAGCCAGCCGAATACCGGCGTCCCCGGCGCTCTCAACGCCGGCCTGGAACGCGCAAGCTGTGACTGGGTCAGCTGGATAGCCTCCGACAACGTCTTCTGCCCCAGCGCCTTGAAAAGACTTCTGGACGTGGCGGAAGGGCATGACATCGCCTACGCCGACCAGGTGGAGATGGACGAGACCCTCTCGTACATCACGCACAAGAAACTCCTTTTCCCTTACAGCTTCGAGCGTGTGTTCTGCGACGACAGGAACTGGGCCATACACCTTTCCATATCTTTCGTGTATCGCAAATCCCTGCACCGCGCCGCCGGATGGTATGACCCCGCTTTCACGAACGTGCACGATTTCGAGATGTTCCTGAGGTTCGCGAAGGCGGGGGGGCGTTTCGTTTACGCTCCGGAGACGCTCATCAAAATAAGATCGCACGTGGCCGACGGCCGCAGGGTCCACCAGCGCTCTCCCGAGGGGATGAGGCGCCACGACGAGCAGACGCGCAGGATAATACAGGCCGCCATGGAGTGGAGAGCCTCGCGTAGGCTGACGGTTGTGGAGCAGGGAGCGCGCCACGCCGACGTCATTGTCGAGGAGGCGTCCGGGCTAGCCCGCCGGGGGTGCCTGCAAGAGGCGGTGGAGTTGGTCCCGAACGATGTCGGCGAAGACGTCTACACTCTTGTCCGGCTCGGGTGGTTCCTCGACAGGCTCGGCCTCCCGGCGCGCGCCGTGGAGCTTTTTTCGAAGGCGCTCAAGCTCGATCCTGAAAGGGTGGAATGCGCGCAGTTTTTATGGTTGTACAGCTCTCTGGGGATGATCGGAGGGAACGGCGCGGGGCCTTTCCCGCTCGCCGCCGCCGGGCACGCCTTCAACGGACGTGTTCTGGACGGTCTGAAAAAAAGCGGCTCGCGCAGGGTTTTCGTCATCGGCCACGGGCTCACGGCGCTGGAGGCCAGCTGCTACCTTCTGCGGGAAGGTTTTGAGATAAGCGCCTATTGCGACACGCGCCGGGAGCACGCCTGGGGAAAGTTTCTGGGAGAAGATATCGCGCATCTGTCCGGCGTTGGCGATTATCCCGGCTCGGCGGTTCTGGCCGCCGTGGAGTCCAAGTACCACGGCGAAGTGCGGGAGGCGATTGCTGGGACCGGGCGCGAAAGCGGCGTGATCTTCGTCTAAGCTCACGCGCGGCGGCTACTCGTAGCCGTAGATGTCGAAGACCCCCGGATAGGTGGTTTTGATAAGCTCGTTCAGCTCGTCGTCGAAGACGTCCCTCCACGCCTCGGAGTTTCCCTTGAAGAACGTCGTGGACTTTTCGTTGTAAAGCGATTCCGCCACCTCCTCCGGATCGCCTTCGGCGCCGATATACTCCATGACCTTCGACACCGTTTCGACCTGTTTTGCCCTGCTCCCCCCGCCGCCAGGGCCGACGAGGTCCTCGTAGCGGACGTCGAGAACCTTCGGGTTCAGCCTGAGATAGCCCATTTCAAGAAAATACGTGCGGGGCTCCCATCCGCTGCTTAGAAGATATTTTACCCTGTCCTCCAGTCTCGGAATCGCCGTTAGAACAGCGACAGCCGTTCTGGCCGAAGCGCTGTTGTGGAGGCCTCCGAACCGCTCGTCACAGACATAATTGACCTGCGAGACGACGGCGGCGCGCGGGTCGCGGTAGTTGAATATTATTTTCGCTTCGCCGCTTTCAAGCATGGACAGGATCTCGCGGCACTTGTTCATCCTCATCATGTGAGTGAGAAGGAACTCCCCCTCACCGAGTCCTTTGACGTCGCCCGTTGTCGCTTCTTCCACTATCTTTTTGGTGTAGCCGAGGTTTTCCACAAGCCCTGATATGAGGCCCGTCCCGGTTTTCGGTATGGAGATGACGATAACTTTCGTCACGTCTTTCATCAGCGACCCGGTCCGGGATCGTGACTTGCGGCGGGATGGCTTCGGTACGTCCATTTCCAATTCCCCCGGCTCGTACATGCTGTATATCTCCACTTTTTCAGGGAGAAATGGGCGGATGGCCGAGGCGATCTCGTCCTGGTAGCGGTGGGATGAGACCACCACCAGATCGGGCGGGTCCCTGAAAAGCTCCCAGGTCGGGCGCGGCGTGAAATCCCAGCCAGGCTCCGGCTTGCGGGGGCTCCTGTCAAAAACGCCCGTTATCTGCGCCTGGTCAAAAAGACGTTTCTTGCGAAAAAGCTTCGCGGTGTGTTCTCCGCCGCCGCAGACGGCCACCCGCTCGCCGTTTTTTCCGGCGTCCCTCATTCTGCGCCGCAGCCTGCTCAGCGTGTCCCCTTTTTTCTCCGCGGAGATGAGAACGAGCATGTTGTCTGATGGGTCGTGCTGGACTCCAAAGGACTCCAGGCCGTCCACCATGGTTATTTCTATCCTCCAGAACCCCGCCTCCTTAAGCGCATCACGGATCTGTTCTTCATCCGCGACCTTCCACATATGCGAAGGACAGCCATTGGCGCCCGGATTCCTGCCGTCGAGGGGCATGGCGGCCAGAAGCCTGCATCCGTGGCGGAGGACCCTCCATATCTCCCGCAAGCCGCCGGCCGGGTCGGAGAAATGCTCGAGCACATTGTCGGCTAACACCATGTCGAAAGCGTCGTCCTGGAACCCGAGGCGCTGGCCGTCCATGACGGCGAGCTTAAGCGGATATCTTTGCGAAGCGGCGCGGACGAATTTTTCCACTATGTCCACCCCGTAGCATTTCACGCTGGAGGAGATGTGGTGGAGCCAGTATCCGTCGCCTACCCCGATCTCCAGTATCGTTCCGGCGTCTTCGGGGATCATGTCGAACAGACGTTTCTGCAGCGACCAGTGCCGATCCCCCTTTGGAGCGCTCTGGAGGACGTAGTTTTCGTTCTCCTTCTCCTGAAGGGAGATATAATTTTCAGATGTCATCGGCTTGTCCGGCCTCCGGCTCCGCGCTGGCTTCACAGAATATTATTTTACCGCGAAAACGAGCAGATAAAATCCCGTCTCGCTCGCCAGGTCGCCGGTCTTCGCCAATTCGGCGGCCCGGCGCAGGAACGATCGTATCTCTTCGTCCTCGACGGCATTTATCTCATCGGCCGTCAGGGGCAAAGTGTCATGCGTCGGGTTGTGTACGCGGACTTCGACCTTCGAGAAATCCTCGAAGAGATCCTCGGCCTCTTTCCTGGAGTAGACTTTGGCGAGAGGACAGTCCGGGCGCTGCTCCACGGTCTCCTCGAGTATTTTCCGCTTGTCCATGGTTTTGAGCCTGCCCTCTACGACGCCCTGGAGGTAAAGATAATGATAGTAATACCACATGGAATCCCTGTGATAGAGCATGACGATGGCCTCGCCGCCCGGCTTTAAGACGCGGTGTATCTCTTTGACCGCCACGTCGGTTCTGGGCACCGAGAGGAGCACGCCCATCGAATAGGCGATGTCGAAGGAGCCGGAGGCGAAAGGCAGCGTCTGCGCGTCACCCTGGATTATGTGGTTCTGAAGCTCCATGACCTCGAAGTGGCGTTTCGTAAGCGCCGTCGCCTTGCTGGTAAGGTCCATGGACGTGACGTCGGCGCCGGCTCTTGCGAACTGGGCCGAGTCCGTCCCCGCGCCGCACCCGACCTCGAGGACTTTTTTGCCCCTGGCGCGGGAAAAATCGACATCGTCGAACATATCCCGGTAGACAGAGTAGCGATGCGCCGCCACTTTCTCGAACTGCTCCCGCGTTCGTATATCCTCATGCGGCGCGGGGCCCGGCGGCCCCTGCTCCCAGTAGTCCCGTATTTCCCTTTCAATATCTATCGTCATTTCATCTCCCAATGTCTCGTTGTGGCAGTGAAATAAATACCATATATAAACGGCCTTCAGCGCGCGGAACACCGCTGGTCTTGAGAACTCGCCGATTCCTCGGGCTGATCGATGTAAACCAGGCTGTTGTTTGGCGCGCATATTTCGGTGATCCCGTATCTGTAAAGTTCGATGAAACGCTCGTAAGGGACATCGCTGAAAACACGGTTGGGCGAAAGCGGGGCGTTCGTGTCCGAGATCATGCCCCAATAGTCGGGGCCGGAAGGGTCGAGCCTGCCTTCCGCCACCAACCGCTTATTTATTCTTGTCCCAGGTAGAGGCAAAAGCACGTTAAGGCCGCTGAACAACCTGTTTCTTCTGATGAAATCGAAAGTGAGATGAATATCCTCCTCGGTCTCGCCAGGGACGCCCATAATGAACGCTGATATCGGACGGATGCCGTTGGCTTCGAGCGCGTCGACGGCCTCCTGGTTTTTATGGGCCGGGGTGCGCTTGTTGAGGGTGTCCAGTACCTTTTGCGAAGCGGACTCGAACCCAAAGTTAAGCCCGACACAGCCAGCCTCACGCATCTTCGGGAGAAGGTCGTACGGGAGGTCGTCCGCGGAGGCGCAGGCGATCCATTTAACATCTTTGTTTACCCCGCTCGATATGAACGCGTCGAGAACCTCCCTCGTTCTCGTCTTCCAGACGGGGAAGTTTATGTCGTAGAAAAACAAGCCCGTCAAACCATAATCCAGTATCAACCTCTCCACCCGCGCGAGAACGTCGGGCGCGCTCTGAAAAGCAAGGCGCGGCTCCATTATCTTCGACGCGCAAAAGTCGCAACTTTTATTGCATCCACGGGCTGTCATGATGGATGTCAGATGGTTGAAATAAAACCCCACTATCCCCCGGCCCGCCTTAAAATAATACTCTGTGTCCATCAGGTCCCGCGCCACGTCAGGCCAGGAAAGCCTTTTCCAGTTGACGGGTCTTTCGGGGGTGAGGACGACGGCCGGGTTTTCATCTCCAGTGGTTCGTTTGTCGGCCCTGAAAGCTATCCCGGGTATTTTGTCCCATGGAGCCCCGCCGAGCAGGTCGCCCATCGCCTCTTCGCCAAATCCGCGAACGGCGATGTCCGTCTCCGGGATATCCTTGAAGATCGAAACAGGCTCGCAGGTGGGATGATACCCGCCCATGACTACTGTGACATCTCCCCCCAGGGATTCTCTTATCAGGCCCACGGTGAGGCGGGCGTCCTTCATCTGGCAGGTCATCAGCGTGACACCGGCGATGTGTGGAGAGAATGCGGCGAGCCGCCGCCGCGTCCACTCGTTCAGGGCCGTGAGCCTCGTTTCCTCGGGGATGTCGCTGAGTCCGTGGTAGTACTTGGCGTTCCTGTCTATGAAGATCACATCGTGGCCGCTCTGGCGTGAAAAGCCGGCGATGGCAAGGAGGCCCAGAGGGGGCATGGACATCGCGTCGTAATGAAAGTGACCGCTCAAAGGATTGATCAAAGCCAGTCTCATATCACCGCCCACTGTCAAAGCCGAGCCAGGTTTGCTGGTCTTCCCGTCGCGCTGGCCCTGTTCCAGGGGTAAGCCGGTTCGGGATAAAGCCTACGCGCAAGGCCGCCCGCCCGGCGGCTCAGAGTATCGAGCTGAGGCTCGGTCCACTCAGAGATATCTTTGATCTTGATCTCTTTTGACCATGGGTTCAGATGGCGGTCATCGCCGAGGCCCGGCGAGGCGTTCACCCTGACGCCGAGCGTGTCTTCTATGTTGCGCCGGTGTTTCTTGTAACCTTCGATGCCTAAAAAAAGATACAGGTCTTTCACCGACGCTGAATCCAAGTTTTCTATTCGCTGAATCCGCCACATCCGTTTTGGGATGGAGTCAAAAAAATCCAGGACAAACCCGTTAACCATGTTTCAGTACCAAAGACACTTGTCAAAAGGGGTCATGGAATCCCACGCGCGCCCGATCTCGCTCGCTTTCGGGGGCCGGACATGCTCCAGGCCATGAGGGTGCGTATCGTCGAAGAAACCGCGCGCCAGGGCGCTCGCCACGAAGGTGTCTGGCCTCCTGACCAGAAGGACGAATTTCACCCTGTCCCCGCCGAATTCTCTGAAAATTTCGGGAAAAAGAAAATAAAGATGTCCGGAGCATTCCCCGTAACTCAGGCCGTTTGCGTTGCTCTCCTCCACCAGCGGTCTGGTGGATCGTCCCACTTCCTTGTGAAACAGGCTCATGCTTCCCGCGTGATAAGCCTCTTTCATCAGATCCGTCCGCACCGAACGCTCATGGACGCAACGGGTGTTCTCCCCGAAAGAGAGAAGGCGGGATAATAACATCGTGCCGCACCGGCCCGTGCCGGTAACGAAATAAGCGCCATGGCTTTCTGGGCAATCGGTCATATCCTTCCCATGCTCACGTCTTTTCACCCTTCTCGCGGGCGCGAGTGTTTTTCCCTGGCCGGCGGGGCAGGGTGTTGAGGAGCGCGCGTAAACAGACGGGCCGATTCGCCGCCAGCCGCCCCGTCAACATCATCATATCGGCTTTTTGTGTTTTATTCTTTACCACGGCCACGCCGCGATAAAGGCGTCACGGCCCTTGCGAGCTGAACACGTGAGCCAGGCTGTTTTCAGGGTCGCACATCACAATACCGCCGCCAGATGAGTCCGGGCGCGCCGAGATCGACAAGAGCCTCGTCGAGACCTGGGCCAGCGGATACTCGTCCTCCCCCTGCGACACCGAAACGAGCCGCCACAGAAGCTCCCCGCCTCCACCGAAGGCCCACAGCCCCTCCGGCGACGCCACGTAAAGGACGCCGCTTATGTCCACGGCGCAGCCAAGCGGGGTGGAAATATAGCCGGACTCAAAAAACCACCCTCTGCTCTCCCTGAGGCTGCGGCGATAGACGATGTTTTCGGCCACGGCCGCCGCAACGAACTCACCATCGTTCACCATCGCCATGTTGAAGCCGATCTCCGGGATGTCCAATCTTTCTCCCCCTCGCAGGTCACGCGGAACCAGCCACGCCTGTTTGTTGAAGAAGTCGGTCACGACAAACCCCCGCTCTCCGGCGGAGGCGATCCTGTGCGGCGTGGGCGGCAGCGCGGCCCCCTCGGGGATGGGGCGAGCCTCGCCCGAGTCGATGTCGAGTATCTCCACCGCTATGTCCCTGTCCCCTCTTGAGGGATCTTTCCGGCGCGCTACGATCAGCCTTCCAGGCTTGTAAACATCCGTCCCGGTGATCGTGACGCCGCTTTTCAACAGGGCGATGCTCTCTTCATCCGTGTCATAGATTAAAAGCTCCCTGCGCCATATGTCGTTTATGACAAGCTTTCCCGGAGACACCGGAAGCGCCATGAACGGCTTTACGGGCCTGCCAGTCACGGGATGAATCGGCTTTATGGTCCGGACGTACCGCAACGCTCCGCCCGCGGGCGGCGTCTTCCCGCCGAGGCTCTCCGCGACGCTTTGTCCGGCGGCCAACGACACGGTGACGGGAGGCTCTTCCAGTATTTTCTGCCCCGTCTTGACGCTCCTCCATAGAGGGGCCAGGCCGGGCTCTTCTTTCGCCTTCTCGCCGTACTTTTCGATGATGGCGCGGGATTTCTCCACCTCCCCGGCCATCTGGTAGAGGCGCGCGAGGTAATATGCCGTCTCAGGATTCGCCTCCCTGGCCAGCTCTTCGTCAAGGAGCGCCGCCCCTTCCCGCGCCTGCCCCAGCTTTTCATAGACACGGCAGAGGTTATCCAGGTAGTACTTTTTCGCGGAGTCGTTCCTTCTCAGCCCGGCGCTGAAAAAAATCTTCGCCTTCTCGTAGTCCTCCCAGTGGAAAAGGAGCTCGCCGAGAGCGCCTACGACCCTGGACGGAAGCCATGTGACATCCTTCCGGACAGTCACCAGCGCCGCCGGGAGGAACAGCCCTTCGAGGCCGAGCTCCTCCGGGTCCTCGCCGAGCTTCACCAGGGCCTTGCCAAGAAGCGACAGATGCTCATACAAGAAAAGATAGGCCGCCACAGCGGCCGACGCCCAGGCCATATCCATGCCTTCCGGCTTGCCGACCCGCTCCCGGATCATGGAAAGCACGCTCTCCAGGTCCCGTTTTCTCAGGGCGTATTCGCTCTTCAGCGTCTCAGAAAGACGCGCGGCCGTCTTGCCGAAATTCTTTTCCGCGAAGTCGCTGGGCCAGGCCGTGAGCGCCGCGATGGCCCGCGCCATGGCCGCGGCGAGCGCTTTTCTGTAAAAAACCTGACGCCTGCCGATCTGGGTGGACTTCAATCTCGCCAGCCCAAGGGCTTTCCGGGCCTGCTCCTTGACCGCCTCGTCAGCGGGGGAGGTCACCACCATGTAAGCCTGGAAAAGCTCCGGGACAATCCCGCCGTATTCGCCTTCAAGCTCGTTGAGGCGGGAGGCGGAGTATGTCATGGCCTCCATGCTCGCATCCTCGTACCATTTGACCACCCCGGCCGCTTCAGGGCCTTCCGGCATGGCTTCGATCCGCCGCAGCCAGTGAGCCCCGTCACGCAGCGTCCACCGGGAAAGCTCTTCATCCGAGCGCGCCTCAAAAGCCTTCGGCTGCTCCACGCCCCCGCCGTCCGGGCGCGGGATGGATATCCGCATGATGCGGCCCGCCCGCCCGTCGGCGGCCAGGATCGAGAACCTCTCGCCGCCGGCGTTGTCCAAGCATACGGCCAAAGGCTCCGGCCCCTCGCCCGCGCTGAGAGTCAGCAGGCGCTCGATCCACGGCCTTTTCAGGGAGAACAGCAGAAAACGCCCGTAGAACGATCCGGCGATGGCGAACTCGCCGTCCAGCATCGTCACGCTGACCGGGTGGAAGCCGCTGTCAAGGGGTGAGGTATAAACAAAGTCGATCTGGCGCCCTTCGCCGGATACCAGGCAAAGCCTCCGGTTGTTCGTGTCCGCCACGAGGATGTTTTTGTCTTTAGTCAGGGCGAATGCCTGCGGGTAGCTGTATCCGGCGGGTGGGGGCAGGATACCCTCCGTGGGGAAAAAGACCTCCGCCGGATCGTTTTTCCTGTTCTCTTCTTCCGTTGTCATATGACGGCCGTGGATTCTGAGCGGGCTCCCGGCGGCGTCCACAAGCTTGACCCTGTTGTTGCCGCGGTCCAGGACCCACAACAGCCCATTCTCCGCCGCAGCCACGCCCACGGGCTCGTTGAGCTCATTGGGGCCTGAGCCTATAGCGCCGAAGGAGCCCTCAAAGCCGCCGTCCAGGCTGAAAAGCTGAATGCGGTGGTTCCAGGAGTCGCACACCGCCAGCCTCGCCCCGTCCCCGTAATCCACGATCGCCAGCCCCCGGGGATACCAGAACTTTCCGGGGTCTATGCCTTTGCCGCCGAGGGAGAAGACCACTTCCCCGTTGTTTTCAAGGGCGAGGACGCGGTGGTTGAACTCGTCGGACAAAAATATCCTCCCACCGGGGCCTTTGATGATGGTGTGGACGTGGGACAGAGGGGGGCTGGGGACGTTTCTTACCGGGATATCTTCCACCACTTCGCTTTCAGCGGGGGCCTTCACGAAACCGCTCCAAATCGCCGCCGGGCGGGAAAATAAGCCTTAGCGAGGTTTATGATTATAATCAATTGTACTTTTCGCCCTTTTTCTGTTCAAGCGCGCGATTTTAATTCTATCATGCGGGCATGATCTATTTTTTCTGTGGAGCGCCGAAGAACGGAAGCCATTTCCAGATGTGGATTGTCCAGAAAAGCCTGGACCAGCTCGGTGAGGCATACGAATACCTTGGCAGCGGCCCTTTCCACGAGGCAGGGTTCGAAAACGGGATAAAGCTTCTAAGAGAAATCGACGCGGACACCGGCGAAAGATACATCTGCAAGGGCCACTGGGGCGAAGCCGGGGAACGGGACGCTCTCCTTTCGGTCGAAAACATAAAAATATTTCTCATCTGGCGCGAAATCCGGGACGCGCTGGTCTCTCAATACTATTTCAACATGCGCCATCACAAACGGCCGTACAGGGACTTCGACGAGTTCTACTGGAGGCACGGGCGCCCCTACCTCCTGAAAAACCAGGTCGAATACAGGCGTGTGTGGGGAGAGGCGGACGACCCGCGAATCGTTCATACAAGCTACACGCGGCTCAAAACGGATTTCGACGGCGAAGCGTCGAGGTTGCTCGCCGCCGCGGGGATTCGCGGCGTGGACATGGAGGACCTGAAACGGAGGCTTTCCCTGGACCGCCTCAGGAAAGAGATAAACGACGCGGAAGGGGTCATGATAAGAAAAGGCGCCCTGGGCGAGCACAGGGAGGTAATACGGTCGGAGGAGATCCTGCGGGATATTAACGAAGTAGAGAAAACGATATCCAGGGAGCCAGTCATACCCTTGAGATAGGCCCCTTCGCGTAAAAAGCGTCTTTAGCTGACCCCCCCACCAAAACGTTCCCCGCTATCCAGCGGATGGCGGGGACGCAGACGGCGTCGCCGAAGGCGAACATGCCCGCGTTCTGGCTTTGTGGCAGCCTGAAACCTTCCGGCGCGCCCTGCAGCCTGCCGTATTCGCGGGCGGTCATGTTCCGCGCCATGATCTCCCCCCGCCCCAGCGCAAGCAACATCTGGCGGGAAGAGCCGCCTCTCGGCGTCCGCAGGCATCCGGCCAGGCCGTCGAACCGCGGCTCCACCATCGGCCTGCCCGCCCTCACCCGCCGGAACGCGGCGGCGTAGACGATCTTGCCGCCGGCCATCGCCTCGCGCGCCAGGGCGGCGTTTTTCTCGTTCATGCCGTCGAGCAGTTTTTCAGCCTGATATTTGTCCCACCAGGCCGCGTTTCCGTTTTTCTCCACGATGCCGGAAAGCTTCAAGGGCGCCTTCTCGGGCGGCGACGGTATATCCACAAAACCCCAACGCGCGTTTGGGACCGACTCCACCACCCTGACAAGCGGCGGCGGTTTCAGCCGCCCGTCGCGTTTTTCGAAAAACTCGCGTCCAGGCGCCGCCCTGCCCCTCCGGCCGAGCACAAAAAGCCTGGGCCTGCTCTGGGGCGTGAACCAGCGGGCGTCAAGGATAAAAATGTCCAGCCCGTAGCCGAGGCCGCCGAGCGTCTCCAGGACGCGGCGGATGTCCCCGCCCCCGCCGGAGCTCAAAAGCCCCGGCACGTTCTCCAGCAGGACGAGCCTCGGCCTGCGCCGCCCCATCCCCTTCAGCAGCTTTATGAAACCGTGAAAAGCCCCAGACCGCTCCCCGGAAAGCCCCCGCCGCGTCCCCGCCAGCGAAAGGTCCACGCAGGGGAAAGACGCCGTGGCCAGGCCGATGTCCGGGATCATGGAGGCGGACAGGGAGTTTATGTCGTCTTCTATCAGCTCCCCGCCGCCGAAGTTGGCCCTGTACACGGCGGTTTTCCTCGGGTCGTTGTCGTTGGCGAAGACGCACCTGAGACCCTCCGCCTCCAGCCCCAGCCGGAAAAGCCCCACCCCGGCGAAAAACTCCGCGAAGTTTTTTGAGTTGTCAGAATCGCCACCCGCCGCCGTCATGGTTTTCTCAACAAGACTCCAGGAACTCCTTCAGCGTGATTATCCTCGCGCCCCCATGGCTTTTCAGGCCCAGCATCGCCTTGTCCCCGGTAACGATGACGTCCGCCTCCCCGGAGACGGCGAGTTCGAGAACACGGTTGTCAGGGTCATCGGCAAGGGCCTTTATCCTCCGCCGAGGATGGACCATCTCGCCAAGCTCCGACAGAAACACCGCCGCCCGCGCAAGCTCCTCCCCGTCGCGGGCGAACTTGCGGGCCAGGACGTCGAGGACCTCGTGGATGATGGGTCTCGATATCAGAAGCCTGGCGTGGCCGTCCATCACCTTTCGCAACGCTTCTTCGGCGCGGCCGCCGGGGATCGCCAGGGCGGAGACGAACACGTTGCTGTCGAAAACGGCTTTCACTTGCGCAGGAATCGCTCAAGATCCTTTTCCGTGAGGATGCCCCTCTCCTTCGCCTTGCGGCTCCAGAAGTCCTGAACGGCCTTGTGCTCCTTTTTCAGTCTGGCGGCGCGGGAGGCCCTGATGGCGTCCTGTATGACGCCGCTGACGGTCTTGCCCTCCGCCCGGGCGGCTCGTTCGGTTTCCCGGGCAAGGTCCGGCGGCAACGAGATCGTCTTCTTGACGGCTGTTGTCATCCTGAGGCTTTCTCCTTTAGTGTGAATTGTTAACACCAATATATCCCAGGAGGCGTCCCGTGACAAGGCGGCCGGCGGCGCGGCCCTCGCCCGTGACGGCGTCATTTCCTTCGGATTCCGCGCCCCTTTCGGGGCCTTTTCCCCGCCTCGACGGCGCGGACGATCCGGCCCACCGCCCTGCCCGGCGAACGTGAAAGGTCGCTTTCCCATATTCTTATGACTTTCCAGCCCTCCCCGCGGAGCTTTGCGTCCACCTTCCTGTCGCGCTCTATGTTTCCCTTTATCTTCTTTTCCCAGTATGGCCTGTTGCGTACGTTCCTGAGCTGGTCCTCGAGGCTCGCAAAACCCCTCAGCCGCCACTGGTTGCCGTGCCAGAAGTCCCCGTCCACGAAGACGGCCACCCTGGCGGAAACGAACACAATGTCCGGTTTGCCCGGCAGGCGGGGATGGTTCAGCCTGTAGCGCAGGCCCCTTTTCCAAAGCCGCTTGCGCAGGAGCATCTCCGGGCCGGTACCGGATCCCTTGACGGCGGCCATGGTTTTCGAGGTACGCTCATCCGGTTTTCTCATGAGCCACAAGTTAACACGGGCGAAGAAAAACCGTTTCCCGAAAAATTTTTCAGAAAAAATTCCCTGCCCAGCCCCGGTTGACGCATTGCGTTTTTATTTTCAATAAGATGTGCGAGAGCCGGGGATGTCCTTCCGGGTGGCGTAAATCATGGCGCAGGCTTGACATCCTCCCTGTTATTATGTAATTAGTCTTGTTGAGACATAATTTCCCATAGCGGTCCGCAAGCAGGGGGGATGTGGAGGGCCGTATATGGGGAATAGCCTTCGCACCAGCCGCACGGGGGCGCTGCTGATGCTTAACCTATACGGGGAGGCGCCTCAATAGAAGAGCCGGTCTGTTCGCCGGCCGGGGCGCCACGAGGTGGTTAGTTTTAGGTTACGTAATCCGTGGCGAAGATGAGCAGCGGCGCTTTATCCTGCGACAACTCTGTACTCCCGCGTCCGTTCTCCATTCCGAGCCGCGAATTACCCTGAGTTGATCTAAAGTTCATCAGCGGAGGGTTCCTTATGGCAGCAGAGCAAGAAGCGCAGCTTGTGGCTGAGCGCGAGGCGAGGGGAGTGGCCGAGCCTCACGGCGGTCACGGCGAACATCACTGGGAATGGAGCTATTATCCACTAATACTGGTCGTCGGAATCTTTTTGGCGGTCCCCATAGCGTTCGCCCTTATGTTCGAGTATCACAACGGCACGATGGCCGCCGTGGCGGCGGGGATCGGCGTGCCGCTGATACTGTGGGGGATAGCGGGGTGGACGAGCGAGGGTCTCGCGCAGAAGGAGGAGCACGGCTACGCGCTTACGGGCCTGCCCATCTTCATAGTGTCCGAGGTGCTGATCTTCCTGTCCCTTTTCGCTTCGTACTGGACGATGAGGCTTTCGGCCGACGTATGGCCGCCGCCAGGCTCCCCGCACATCGGTGTCATCCTGCCCATCATAATGACCGCGGTGCTGGTAAGCTCGTCGGTGACCTATCACCTGGGCGAGATGAGGCTGGAGGAGGGCGACAAGAGCGGATTCATCACCTGGCTTTTCGCGTCCATCCTGCTCGGGGCCATATTCCTCGGGATGAGCGCCTATGAGTACAACCACCTGATGCATGAGGGCTTCGTTTTCGGGACGAACGCCAAGAGCACGGCGTTTTACTCCATAACGGGCTTCCATGCCTCGCACGTGCTGATCGGGCTTTGTGTGTTTCTGACCGTTCTTATCCCCGCCCTTTCAGGCAAGATAAGCAAGACGTTCGTCACGGGGGCCGGCGTGTATTGGCATTTCGTCGACGTCGTCTGGTTTTTCGTCGTCAGCCAGATCTATTTCTGGTAAGGGGATAAGGATGTTCTGGCCCAGTCGGCGGGCCGCCCTTGCGGCGGCGGCCCTCGCGATCGTGGCGGCGGCTTCCCAGTCGGCGGCGCAGGGGTTCAGGCCCCCGCAGTCCGAGTTCGACCCGGAGACCCTGCGGATAGACGAGCAGGAGGTCCTGGGCGAGAAGATCGACCATGGCCTGACCTTCGTGGACCACGAGGGGAGGGAGTTCTCCATGGCCGATTTTCGCGGGACGCCCCTGATCCTGATCCTCTCCTATTACACCTGCGACGGGGCCTGCCCCGCCTTCAACATGGAGCTGAAAGGCGCCATAGAGAAGGTCAACGAGCGCGGACGGGTTTCCATAGGGGAGGATTTCAACGTGCTGACCGTCTCTTTCGACAAGAACGATGGCCCCGAGGCGGGCCGGATGTTCCGGGAGATGATAAAACTCACCGGGAAATACGGCGACAGCTGGAGGGTGGCCACGGTCAGGGACGAGGGGATGATCGAGGCGTTGGCCTCCTCGCTGGACTATCGCTACTTCTGGTCGCCCGCCGACAGGATGTTCTTTCACCCGAACGCGTTTTTCTTCATATCGCCCGAGGGGAGGGTCGTCCGTGTCCTCCACAACGCCCTGTCCGACCCCAAGGACATGGAGCTTGCCGTCATCGACACGAAGTTCAACAGGCTGAAACCCTCGGAGGTGATAAACCTCGTGGTGGGGCTGTGTTACAGCTACAACTTCAAGGAAGGCAAGTACGGGCTGAACTATCCGCTTTTCATAGCGTTCGGGTCTCTTTTCACGGGGATATCGGCGTTCGCCGCAGCCGCGTACGTTCAAAGGAATAAAGTCAAAGGCAAGGAGAGATTGTCATGAGATTACTGATATCACTGGCGGCCGTTTTGTCCGCGGCCCCCGCTTTCGCATCCTCCGCCGGCGCGGGAGAGATCCCCGACCCGGCCGAGGGGTGGGACCATCTCTGGTACCACCTGTTGCTGGACATCGGGGCGATCGGCGTCGTCTTCGGCCTCATCACCGTGGTCTTCCTGGTCCGCTACACGAGAAAGAGAGAGGACCAGGAAGGGGACGCCCCGAAGCTTTCCTTCGGCCAGTCCATGGGCTGGGCCATGATCCCGATGTTTCTTTTCCTGGCGGACGACTTCTACCTGGCCGCCAATGGCTGGAAGCTCTGGAACGACCAGAGGCGGGTTCCCGAGAACGCCATGGAGGTGGAGGTGGAAGCCATGATGTATGGCTGGTACTTCACCTACGACAACGGCGTGGAGAGCGACAACTTCGGCGACGGCCTGGTCGTCCCCGAGGGCAAGCCGGTCGTCCTGAGGATGAAGAGCACGGACGTGATCCACTCGTTTTTCATCCCTGATTTCAGGATCAAGGAGGACGTAATGCCAGGCAGGGTCACCTACCTGTGGATCAACCCGACAGCCAGCAAGAGAGGCGAGCACGTCTTCACCTGCACGGAGTATTGCGGCTTCGGCCACTCCAACATGTTCGGGAAGGTAAAGGTCGTCTCTCCCCGGGAGTTCGAGGAGTGGATGGCCGAACGCCAGGCGTGACGGGGGAAGTTCGGAAAGAAAGAGAAGCCATTTAACTTAGAGGAAACGACACATCATGAAGGAATGGATATTCTCAACCGATCACAAGCGGATCGGGATAATGTACCTCGTGGGGTCGATGGCGGCCTTCGCCGTGGCCGGCATCATGGCCCTGCTCATCCGGGCCGAGCTGTGGAGCATCGGCCCCACGTTGACCGATGACGCCACCAACTACAACGTGTGGCTATATTTCCATGGCGCGGCGATGATTTTGGCCTTTCTGATTCCCGGGCTGACCGGGTTTTTCGCCAACTATTTCGTGCCCATAATGATAGGCGCGCCGGACGTGGCGTTCCCCAGGATCAACTCCCTGTCGCTCTGGCTGTTCTGGGCGGGTATTGTCCTTGCGCTCTTGACGTTCGTCGTTCCGAACCCGCCGGACGTGATGTGGACGGGCTATCCGCCCTATTCGGTTCAGACGTCGGGCAACACGTCGTTTTACGTCTTCACGGTCCACCTGATGGGCTTTTCGTCGATCCTGGGCGCGGTGAACTTCCTTTGCACGATCATATACATGCGCGCTCCGGGGATGGGCTGGAACCAGCTTAACATCTTCGTCTGGACGACGGTCGCCGCTTTCGTCATCCAGCTGATCTTCATCCCGGTGCTGGCCGCGGCGGTCACCCTGGTGCTTCTGGACAAGTATTTCGGGACCACTTTCTTCGCGCCGGAGGCGGGCGGCGACGTGCTGCTTTACCAGAACCTGTTCTGGTTCTACTCCCACCCGGCGGTCTACGTCATCCTGCTGCCGGCCATGGGGCTGCTTTTCGAGATCATCTCCACCATGTCCAAGAACCCCGTGTTCAACTACAAGGTGGTCGTCTACGGCGGCATCTGGGGCGTGGTCGTGCTGGGGTCGGACGTTTGGGTCCACCACCTCTACACCTCCGGCATGGTCGACTGGCTGAGGATCGGCATGATGGTGACGACCCTGATAATATCCGTGCCGGTGGGGCTGATGATGATAAGCCTGGTAGGCACGCTGTACAGGGGCTCCATCAAGTTCAACACGGGGATGCTGTACGCCTCGTCGGTTCTCTTCCTGTTCCTGATCGGCGGGTTGACCGGCATCCCCAACGCCATGACCTCGATAACGCTGCACCTGGCGGAGACCTACTTCGTCATGGCGCACTTCCACTACGTCATGGCCATATCGGCTGCCTTCGCCATCTTCGGCGGGGTCTACCACTGGTTCCCGAAGATGACCGGCAGGATGTACAACGAAGGGCTCGGCAAGCTCGCCTTCGTCATCCAGTTCCTGGGGGTGAACCTGACCTTCTGGCCCATGTTCCACCTGGGCGTGGACGGGATGCCGCGGAGGTACTACGACTACGCGATGTTCCCCGAGTTCGAGCCGCTTCACAAGCTGGCGACCGTGGGCGCCGTCCTTGTCGCGGTGGGAATGCTCCTTGTCGTGGTCAACTGGGTGTACGGCGCCTTCGCCGGACCGAAGGCCGAGGAGAACCCGTGGGGCGCGAAGTCGCTGGAGTGGACGCACGCCGTCTCCCCTCCGGGGCCCGGCAACTTCCCCACGCCGCCGTCGGTGGACGCGGAGTGGTCGCCCTACAATTACGGTGGACACACCGCCTCCACGCTGTAGAGACTGTGACCGTGGGACCCGGTTTCGCGAAACCCGAGGGCCGGGTCCCCGGTTTTTTATGACTAAAATCATGTTTTTTTCGGGCTGAAAGCATTTAAATGTTAAGAATCCTGGAAATTTCGGACGAGCTGATGGAAAGAATTCTAGTGGGGCTTTCCATTCTATTTACCTATCTGCTGATGGTCATGGGCAACGTCGTGACCACCACGGAGTCCGGCCTGGCCTGCCCCGACTGGCCGCTCTGCTACGGGACGGTCGTTCCGCCGTTCAAGACGCAGATATGGTTCGAGTGGGGCCACCGCCTGCTTGGCGGCGCCACCGGCTTTCTGATACTGGCCTCCACCGCCGCCGTGTGGCTCAAGAAACGCGGCGCGGCCAGCCGGTGGCTGACCACCTCGGCGCTCGGCCTGCTGGCCGTGGGGGTGGTCTTCGGCGGGGTGATCGTCCTGATCGAGGCGCCCCTGTTGCAGGGGACGCTGCACCTTGCGGTGGTCTCTTTTCACATCGTCCTGGCGACCATCATATTCACGCTCATGATCCTGGCCTTCCGCGGCCTTCCCGAGCCCGGAGAGCCGGCCGGGCGCGGAATCTATCCGCTGCTGTTCGCGGTGATCTTCGCGCAGGTGTTCATCGGGATACTGGTGCGTTACGGCCAGGCGTCGCTGGCCTGCCCGGATTTCCCCTTGTGCCAGGGGGAGCTTCTGCCGCCGCTGAACAGCTTCAAGGTCATGATTCACATGGCCCACCGCGCCACGGCTCTGGCGATTTTCCTGATAACCGGCTGGTATCTCGTCAGGGCCGTCAAGAGCGGGCATGACGTCAAAGGGGCGTCCATCACCTTCGGCCTCGTGATCGCCCAGGGGACGTTCGGCGCGCTGGTGGTGCTGAGCGGGATGTTTTTGCCATTCATAATCACTCACGGCGCCATGGGCTTCCTCCTCCTGGGATGGGTGACTTACAGATCGGCGCCGGACTTTCTTGCGAGCCGGGCCGGGCCCGAGACAGTGGGGGGAATCAGCGTATGATATACGGTCAGTCCACAACGGCGGCGCAGGCGGGGACCAGGGCGGAAAGCGAAGCCAAAGCCACGCTTGTAGACCTCGCCATACTGTTCAAACCCATGGTGCTGGCGCTGGTTCTCGTGGCCGCGCTGGCGGGCGCCTACATCGCCCAGAGAGGGCTGCCTCCGCTTCCCCTCGTCCTGTGGACGCTGTTCGGGACGGGGCTGGCCACGGCGGCCGCGGCGGCGCTCAACAACTACATCGACCGCGACATAGACCTCATCATGAAACGGACGAGGGAGAGGGCCCTGCCGGCCGGGCTAGTGCGGCCGCGCTTTGCCCTCGCGGCGGGGTTTTCGATGGCCCTGCTCTCGGCGGCGGCGCTGACCTGGTTCGTCAACGCCGTGGCGGCGGCGCTCGCGATGGCGGCGCTTTTCATATACGTCGTCCCGTACACCCTGCTATCCAAGAGGCGCACGCCGCTCGCCACATTCATCGGCGGCGTGGGAGGCGCCCTGCCGCCGGTCATTGGCTACGCGGCGGTCAAGCCGGACCTCGACGCGCCGGCGCTCGTCCTGTTCCTGATAATCTTCGTCTGGCAGCATCCCCACTTCTGGACGCTGGGGCTCAAGTACAGGGAGGAATACGCAGCCGCCGGGGTGCGCAACCTGTGCGTGGTGGAGGGGCCCGCCGGGACCAAAAAGAGCATCGTCGTGTGGGCCGGGCTTCTGGCCGCGGCCTCTCTGACGCCTTACTGGCTGGGGATGGCGGGCGGCCTCTATCTTGCCGTCGCCGCCGTGATGGGGGTGGTCTTCCTGGCCATGTCGGTCTGGTTCCTCCTGTCGCCGCGCCGCGTGGCGATGAGCCTGTTCTTTTACTCCATCATCCACCTGCCCGCGCTCTACTGCGCCATGGTTGTGGATATACTCTGACCGGGTGTCCGCCCCGGCGCTCAGCGGGGCGGACGGCGGATTGAAAATCCCGCGGGTCCCCCGGAATGGGGATGAAACCCCGGAAAATTCCCGTAAAATAGCAGAAGTGAAAACCCACGACAAACAATCAGCGATTAATTGACCGAAAAAGACTCGATCGTCTCGCCGCTGGGGGCCGCCCTGGCGGCCGCGGTGATTTTTCTCACGACGCAGGGCCATGCCCTGGCCGCGTCCGGATCCGTGGAGCGGGGAAAGGAGTTGTACCTGAAGTACTGCTACCAGTGCCACGGCTTCGAGGGCAGGGGAGACGGCCCGGCGTCGATATACCAGGCCCGCAAACCGCGCGATTTCACCGATGGCCTCTACAAGCTGAAGACAAGCGAGCCGGAATACATCGCCGTCCGCGACGAGGACCTCTTCAACGCCATAACCAACGGCATGTCCGCCTCGGGAATGCCAAGGTGGGAAAACATACTGACGGAGCGGCAGCGATGGGACCTCGTCGCCTATGTGAAATCGCTCTCGGAAGTTTTCGAGGAGGAGCCGGACCCGCCCCCCCTGGACCTCGGCGGCAGGGTCCCCTACACCGAGGAGAGCGTGGAAAGGGGCAAGTGGGCCTACCTTGAGTTCAAGTGCGACGAGTGCCATGGCCCGGAAGGACGGGGGCGCGCCATAAAGCTGCTGAAGGACGACTACGGCTACAGGATATGGCCCCGCGACCTGACGAAGCCGTGGACTTACATAGGATCGAGCGAGCCAGAGGGCGTATACGCCCGCGTCACCAACGGCATCCCTCTCACGCCGATGCCGTCGTTTTACAAGCAAGGGCAGGAGGATGTCTACAAGCGCAAGAGGTGGGACGTGGTCAACTACGTCAGGTGGATGACCGAGGAGGCGGAGAAAAAACGCCGGAGATGGCGCATAGAGATGGGGATATTCGCAGGGTTGGCCGCCGTCCTGCTTTTGATATACGCACGGCCCGTGATTTCACGGTACCTCGGGGGCGGAAAATAAAGGAGGGCTCTACAGCCGCAGGGAGGTTTTTTAGGATCATGACAGAAAAGAGAAAGAAACCGCTTATCTCAAGGAACGCGCTGGTGATTATCATCATAGCCGTGGTGATATCCATAGCGGTCATCTTCACCCTGAGGGTGACGACGCACGGGCCCATGTAGCCGCCCGCCGCTGTTCCCTTTCCGGCCGGATTTGGGCTATCCTCAATCCACGAAAAGGGTGTTCGCGGGCGAAAAGCCGTGAGAGGCGGGTTACTGTATTCTTGTCATTCGGAGCGAAGCGAAGAATCCTGCTGTTTCACCATGGGCGAGATGCTTCGCTGGCGCTCAGCATGACATTGCAAGAGGGCAATGTCATCCAGTCCTCTAATGAAAATCCGTCCTTTTTTCAACGACCTGTCAAGGCGGCCCGTCTTTTTTCTCCACCCTCGAGGTGAGCCAGTAGACGGCGCCGAGGATGAGCACCGAGCCGACCAGCACCGCGTCGGCCTTCCAGTCGCTCTCCTCTATGGAGGCGATCAGCACCCGGCGCAGCTCCGCCACCAGCGCCACGGTGACGAAGACCTTGACGGCGAAGGCGCGCCCCTTGATATGCCCTATCTGGGTGTCCAGAAGCTCCACCACCACCCACAGGATCAGGATGGTCCCCAGGGCGCTCAGCACGCCCCGCTCGGGCACGTCGGAGAGCAGATGCCCTATGTCCCGGAAGGCTAGCCCCAGCGTCAGCATCCCGATGACGACCAGGGCCAGCACCAGCGCCATGTTGAACCCGCGGCTGATCCACTTGGCGAACTTTATTATCCCGCTGTCCAGCCTCTGGGTGAGGAAGTTGACCCTCAGCTCCTCCTCCCGGTAGGAGCGGGTCATCAGGTCCAGGTTCAGGTCCAGTATCTTGTTCAGGGACGAGATGGCGTGGGAGGCGGTCTCCGGGCTGTCGCCGTAGCGCCAGCGGATCATGTCCGCCAGGGTTTCCCGGAGCCTGCCCATCGCGATGTTGACGTGATAGGCGGGCAAGCCGATGCGCACATGGGTTCCTCCCGCCCTGCTGACCTTTATGTAATAGGCCTCCGTGTACTCGCCGGAGACGAGATCCTCGAACCAGCCAATGAATGCCCGCCGCGCCCTCTCCAGAACAACCTCGTCCTTGAAAAAGCCCGCCGTCTCGTCGGCGGCCAGGAGCTTGGAGTAGTGGTAATCGGCGATCTCCTCTTTGCGTTCGTTCAAAAAGCCGGAGACCATCTTGATGTTCTTGATGTCAGCGCCGGTTATTTTGTAATCGGAAAGAAGCCTGGCTATTTCGGTCATTTTCATCCTCTCATGTCATTGGCCGCGGCTCCCGTGATTTTACCACCCGCCGGAGCCTCCCCTCGCTGGCGGAAATTTTTTTTTTCAGCCGTTCCCGGCCGCGGCCGCCAGTTTCGTCTTCGTCAGCAGGATCCGCCCCAGCCGCGCCCTGGCCTCATCTTCCGGCAGCTCGCCGCCGATCATCATCCGCCGCGCCGTCTCGCGGGCGGTCTCGGCGCGCCGCTCATCGTGGCAGACCAGAAGCATGTCCACCCCCGCTGCCAGGGCAAGGCGCGCCGCCTCGTCATCGGCCCATCCCTGGGATATCGCCTTCATGTCCATGTCGTCGGAGATGACTATCCCGCCGTAGCCTATCTTTTCACGCAGAAGGCCGGTCACGATTTTTTTCGAAAGCGTCGCCGGGAGCTTTTCGTCGAAGGCGGGATAGACGACGTGCGCCGTCATCACGAAAGGCGCCCCCTCCTCCGCGGCCATCATGAACGGGCGAAGCTCCGCCTCCTCGAACCGCGCCGCGGGCCGGGCGTCGACGGGGAGGGCGAGGTGGCTGTCCAGGCTTGTGCCGCCATGGCCGGGGAAATGCTTGGCGCAGGACAGAACCCCACCGTCCGCCAGCCCGCGGAGGGCGGCGCGCCCGAGTTTTATAACGGCGTCCGCGTCCGGGGCGAAGGCCCTGTCGCCTATCACCGGGTTGGCCGGGTTCGTGTCGAGGTCCAGGACGGGCGCGAAGTCGACGTTGACGCCGATCTGTCTTAGCGCGTCCCCCATCGCCGCGTAAGTCTTCCGCGCAAGCTCCTCGCCCCCGTCCTCTCCCAGCGTCCGGGCGGTGGGGAACGCCGGGAGATCGCCCGGCAGCCGCGACACGCGCCCCCCCTCCTGATCGACGCAGACGAAGAGGGGGAGGCCGTTCGTGTCCTCGCCGAGTTTTTTCAGGTCGGCGGTCAGCGCGGCGGCCTGCTCCCTGCTCTTGATGTTGCGGGAGAAGAGAATGACACCCGCCGGGGCCAGCCTCCTGAGCCACGCGCCCAGGGCGGGGGTGTAGCGCGTCCCCTCGAACCCGGTGATGAGGGTCTGCCCGGCCGCCTCATCGGGGCCCGCGGAGTCTTTGAAGCGCGAAATTTCATCCATCATGAAAAAACACTCTTGCGCTGAACGCGAAAATCATTACAATACCGTGGACGATGTTACTAGCCGCCACCGGTTAAAAGCAACGCCCCTTTCAACTGGGAGGGGACAGGGTCGCGCCAGGCAAGCCACCGCCTTTCGGACCTTTTACGGGAAAGACCACGAATTTTCGAGGAGTTTTTCAGGTCTTGCGTTTTTTGAGAGTGTGGCCCCTGGCGGCGCTGGGTCTTCTCCTGGCGGCGCTTTCCCAGACATCCGCCCACGCCCAGGGTTTCGGCGTCGGCCGCCTGATATCCCCCGGCGACCTTGCCGCCTCCCACGAGGACTTCGACTCCATCACCAAGTGCATAGAGTGCCACGACCTCAAAGGCGGCGTGAACGAGGCGAAATGCCTCAAATGTCATGAAAACATAAGGGCCTCCGCCCTGGCGGAGCGGGGCTACCATGGCCACAAAAGCGTCCGGTCCAAAAAATGCGTCGAGTGCCACCCGGACCACAAGGGCAAAAGTTTCTACATGATCGTCTGGCCCGACGGGCGGCGAGACAAGTTCGACCATGACCTGACCGGCTATCCGCTGAAAGCCAAGCATGACATAAAAAAGTGCGGGAAATGCCACACTCAGAAGACCGAGAAGGGCGCCATCACCTACATCGGCGCCGGGCGGGACTGCGTCTCGTGCCATGACGATGTCCACAAAAAGACCCTCGGCGAAAAATGCGGGGAATGCCACGACAACTTCCGCTCCTGGAAGGGGCAGGACGTAAAGTTCGACCATGACAGGCGGAGCGAGTATCCGCTGAAGGGCGCCCACGCGAAGGTCCAGTGCGAAAAGTGCCACGAGCGCCGCGCGCCGGAGGAGGCGGTCTTCAAGGTCCGGGCCCATGAGAAATGCCTGACCTGCCACAAAAAAGACGACGTCCACAAAGGCACGCTGGGCGAAAAGTGCGAGTCCTGCCACGTGGAGGCCAGCTGGAAAAAAGTACGATTCAACCACGACAAGACGAAGTATCCGCTGAAGGGCGCGCACCTCGACGCGAAGTGCGACTCCTGCCACCCGAAGGCGAAAAAGGGCGTCTACAAAGTCGAGCGCTACGACACCTGCTCCGCCACCGGTTGCCACGACACGCCTCGGCGCGGCGACATCCACGGGACGCAGTTCAAAGACAAAAAGTGCGGCGACTGCCATACCGAGAAGGGATGGAAGCCGACGACCTTCCGGCATGACGACCCGGCCTACAAAGGCTACAGGCTCGAAGGCAAGCACGCCGAGGCCAAGTGTGAAAAATGCCACGGGCCCACGGGGGAGGTCGTCCGGTACAAAAAGCCGATGCTCGTGTTCCATTACCGGCCCATCGACGCCTCCCGCTGCTCGAACGCCGGCTGCCACGACACGAGGGCGCGCGGCGCGATCCATGGCGAGCAGTTCGCGGACAGAAAGTGCGGCGAGTGCCACACGGAAAAGGGGTGGAAGCCGTCCACCTTCCGGCATGACGATCCGGCCTACAAAGGCTACAGGCTCGAAGGCAAGCACGCGAAGGTCAAGTGCGAGAAATGCCACGCGAAGGATCGGACGGGCTCCGTTGTCTACCGGCCGATAAAGAGCGACAGCTGCTCGAACGCCGGCTGCCACGACACGAGGGCGCGCGGCGCGATCCACGGCGACCAGTTCACGGACAGAAAGTGCGGCGACTGCCACACCGAGAAGGGGTGGAAACCGACGACCTTCCGCCACGACGACCCGGCCTACAAGGGTTACAAGCTCGAAGGCAAGCACGCCGAGGTCAAATGCGAAAAATGCCACGCGAAGGACAGGCGCGGCGCCGTTGTCTACCGGCCGATAAAGAGCGACAGCTGTTCGAACACTGGTTGCCACGATACGGCCGAGCGCGGCGCGATCCACGGCGACCAGTTCACGGACAGAAAGTGCGGCGACTGCCACACCGAAAAGGGGTGGAAACCGACAACCTTCCGGCACGACGACCCGGCCTACAAGGGTTACAAGCTCGAAGGCAAGCACGCCGAGGTCAAATGCGAAAAATGCCACGCGAAGGACAGGCGCGGCGCCGTTGTCTACCGGCCGATAAAGCATGACCGGTGCGGCTCGTCCTCCTGCCACTCCGATCCGCACAAGGGCGTCCTCGATCCGCGGCGCTGCGAGGAGTGCCACACGGAGCGGGACTGGAAGGACATGAAGACCCTGTTCGACCACACCTTCGACACCCGCTACCCGCTGACCGGCAAGCATCGGGAGGCGAAATGCGAAAAGTGCCACGAGAACAAGCGCTGGAAGCCGGTCTCCATGGACTGCCTCGCCTGCCATAGAAAAGACGACGAGCACAAAGGCAAATACGGCTCCGAGTGCCAGGAATGCCACACCACCGCCACGTGGAGCCCGAAATCGATCGCCCACGAGCTGACCGGTTTCCCCCTGACGCAGACCCACGCCCAGCTCGTCTGCGCCGACTGCCACACCAAGGGCGAGGGCGACTTCTCCGGGCTGGGGCCGGACTGCACGCAGTGTCACAGCGACCCGCATTTCAACCAGATGGGCAGGCTCTGCGCCGACTGCCACACGATGCGCAATTGGGAGCCGATGAAGTTCAAACATTCGCTCACCGGCTTCCGGCTGGAAGGCGGGCACAGGTTCGCCGACTGCGCCGACTGTCATAAAGGCAGGGTCTACAGGAACGTTCCCACGGACTGCCTGTTCTGCCACCGGGACGATTTCTTCAGCCCTACGGCCACACAGTTCCACACGGCTGGGAACGTCGACTGCATGGAGTGCCATTCCGTCTACTCCTGGTACCCGGCCCGGGGAGTGTCCCACAAGATAATGACCTTCACCGGCGCGCACCAGAGGATAAAGAACGACTGCGCCGCCTGCCACACCACCGGAGCCGACAACCGCTACGGCCTGAAGTGGCCCGGCGCGGCCTACGAGCAGGACTGCCACCTCTGCCACATGGCCGACTACAACAAGGAACACACGACGTGCCCCCAGACCTGCGACCTATGCCACAGCACATCGGCCTGGGGCAGCGTCCGGCCGACGATACCGTGCGACTGAAACAATGAGAGTTTTACAGGAGAAAAAAGCCGCCTTGAGGATCGCCGCGTTGCTTTTCTCCGCGGCGGCGCCCTTGTGGGCCATGGCTGCCCAGGCCGGGGACAAGAGCCTGCATGGGCGCGTGGCCGTGGGGCACATGAGCGTGGACGACTCCTCCCCCGCCGGGGACTTCGACTCCTCCCGCGTCTACTACCGCCTGATCGCCGAGGACGTGGGCGGCTGGGAGGACGTCAACGTTAACATCGACGGGAGGGCGCGCTCGTCCTCGTCGGACTACAACGACGACATCCCGCCGAACCGCCTGCTGCTTTTGAACGTGGAGGTGAAGAAGATACTCAACAGGATCGACCTGACCCTCGGCCGCTCGTTCATAGACGAGATGGTGGGCCGCCAGGTGGACGGGGCGGACATCAAGCTGCGGGTATACCGCCGGTCCGGCGTGGGGCTTTTCGGCGGGGGCAGGCCGGACCCCTTCGACGACTCCATAAACTTCGACTACATGGCCTACGGGGCCTACGCCTTCGCCCTTTCCGACCGGGCGGGCGTGACCGGCGGCTGGGCGCTGGACACCTTCAAGGGAGAAAAGGACGGCGAGCGGGCCCATGGCAACGTATATCTCATCCCCTCGGACCAGTTCCACGTCTGGGGCTCGGCGGACGCGGACAACATCGACGACTCCTCCGGCAAGGGCTGGGAGGTGACCAACCTCATCGTCCACGCCAACTGGCGGCCCTCGCCGGCCTTCGGGATGAGCTTCACGTTGAACGACTTCCGGGCGGTCAACAGGATCGCCGCGATGCTGGAGAAGGACTACGAGTACTCAGGCGACAGGTACACCACCGCCAGGGTGAAGGCGGACTACAGGTTCTGGCGCCGCCTCGCCGTCTACGGCGGCTTCGACCAGCGCTCGCGGGAGATCGACTCGGCCTCGGCCAGCAGGTTCTACGCGGGCCTGAGGAACACCGACTCCTTTTTTCACACACGGTGGGACCTGCGCTACTCGGACCTTAGCTATTTCGGCTCCAGCGTGACGGCGATGTACGGTTCGCTCGGGGTGACGGTCCTGGACAGGCTGTCGGCGGATTTTTCCGTCACGCTGCTCAAAAGCTCCCAGGACGACATGCCCAACGACATGGAGCAGACGGTCTACGAGCTGTACCTGGACTGGTCCGTCACGAGGAACATTTACGCCGCCGTCTCCTGGAGCTACTCCGCGGAGAAATACCTGGACGTCGACTCCGTCTACTCATCCCAGCTCGACGACAACTTCACCACCACCACCCTCTACGCCCAGGCCGGCTACAGGTTCTAGGCCCGGAGGCCGCGCCCTCCAGGGCACAGCGGGGCCCGTTCATCCTTTTTCCCATCGCGGCTGCCCCACCATGACGCCGAGGTCCCTGTCGTCGGAGCTTGCGCCCTCCTTTTTCGGGTTGTAAACGCCGCCGGACTCTATCCAGAGGATAGCGCCTTTCCCAAGCCTCCCCTCGAAGAGCACAACATCTTTCCAGGCGGTATCGTGGAACAGCGCCTCTGTTCTCCGCCCGTCCAGCCAGAGGGTAACCTTGCGAGGGCTCGCGTCAAGCCCCGGTATGGGGGCGGACATGGGCAGGACCAGCCTTCCTTCCCCCGGCCCGATTTTCATCACGGCCCTTTTGCCCGTCCAGCGCGCGCCGGCCCCGCCGGGCTGGCGCTCCCAGTTGTAAAAGCCTGTGCTGTAGCTTTCTGGGATGGGGCGGGCGGCCACGAGCCTGACCTGGTATGCGAACGCGAGCGCGACGAGAGCCATGACGGCGATGAAGGCTTTTTTGCCGAGCGGCCTTGGCGGAAAACCTTTGCTGAGACCGGCCAGCAGTCCGAACTGGACCCAGAAAAATATCTCGATGGCGCGGCTGAGGAAAAGATGATGCGTCACTCCCATGAGCAGGAAGATGACGAGCGAGGCCAGCAGGGCGATGATCAGCGCCTTCTTCTGTGTCTTGCTATCCTGGTTTTTAAGCGCTCTGAAGCCCCCGGCGAGGACGGAGCCTGTAAGCAGCCCCCAGGCGGCCAGCCCTATAACGCCCTGGTTCGCCAGCATCTCGAAATAGGTGGAATGAGCCGTGGCGCCGGAAGCGAAGCCGATGTACTCCCAGTTGAACCAGTCCGAGGCGTAGTATTCCTTGAACATCGCCGTGTACCGGCCAAGGCCGACGCCGAGCAGCGGAGAGGACAGGAACATCAGGACGGCGGTGTGCCAGAGGAAAAAGCGCGGCTCCGAGACTCCGTGTTTCATGAAATAGAGAGGATCGCCGGCGAAGTCGCCGATGTTTTCGAAAAGCTCCATGTCGACTTTGCTCAATATCTCGCCGTAGAGCCTCTGGAAGGCCAGGCCGCCCATGAGCGCGTATCCCCCAGCCGCGGCGGCGATCAAGATGAGCGCTGCGGCGTACACCCTCCCCGCCTTCGCGCGGCCCGCGGCATGATAGATATAAAGCCCCGCGGTGAATATGAGCGCGAGATACAAAAGAGCCGCCGATGTCCTCAACCCCCCCTGTATCACGCAGTAGGATATCAGGGCGAAGGCCGCCGACGCAGCGGCCAGGGAGACCGGCTGTCTCCGCCTGTCGAACATCGTGTAGAGCGCCGCAGGCAGGACAAGCAGCAGGTACTGGTTGAAAAAATGCAGGGCGAAGGCGAAGGCCGTGATCGACCCTCCGAAGCTCCCGACAAGCGATATGGTCAGATAGCGCCACGTCTCCTGCTCCTTCGGGACGAGGCCGTGGACCATCAGTATCCCCGCTATGCAGACGGCGCCAGCCACGTATGTCAGAGCCTCGAAAAGCCGCCGCGCAGGCCCCGCGCCCGCCGCCGAAAGCGTGTAAGCCAGGTAAAAAAGCGCCGCGCCGCTGGCCGTGTTCGTGAAAACGCGCAGGTAATGAACCGTCGGCTCAGGATGCGCCGCCAGCCACCACGCGAAAACATCCCCGGCGGAGGCGGCCCACGCCTCATATAGAAACTCCCTGCCGTCGATCGGGACGCTGGCGGCGGAGGCGGCGAGAAGGAAGATGAAAACGCGCCCGAGGGGAAAGGGGGGCGCATCTTTCCATCTTGCGGCGTGGAAGGCGGCGGAGGCGATCGTGATAAACACAAAAACCTCGGTCATCCAGTAGCCGGGCCAGCCGCTCTCGCCGAGGTAAAAAGGGGCCGCAAGGAGCAAAAACACCGCGCCGTTTACGGGGTTTGTGAAGGCGATCGCGGCGAAAAAGGCCAGTATCATCGCCGCCGCCCAAGGCTCCGGCAGGGAGAAAAAATAAGCCAGAAGACCGACCACCGCGAAGAAGGCGGCGATCCAGAAAGGATCAACAAGCCGTTTCGTCACGGCGTCCCGGAGCCCTCCGCCCAACGTCACGCCGCGGCGCCGTAGCCGTTCGGCCGGGAGGCGGTCCACCGGTGGGCGGTTTCGACGATCGGCTCAAGGCCGGGGCAGGAAGGTTTCCAGCCGAGGATTTTTTCGGCCTTCTCCGCCGAGGCCACAAGCTCCGGCGGGTCCCCCTCCCTGCGCGCGCCAGTGACGGCCCGGACCGGTGAGCCTGTCACCCTCTCCACGGTCTGTATCACCTGCCGCACCGAGTAGCCCCTGCCGGAGCCGAGGTTGAAGGCGTCCGGCGCGCCGCCGTCCATGATGTACTCCAGCGCCTTCAGGTGGGCGTCCGCCAGGTCCGTCACGTGGATATAGTCCCGGACGCACGTCCCGTCGGCGGTCGGGTAGTCATCGCCGTAGATGGTCATCCCCTCGCGCCGCCCCAGCGCCGTTTCGATGGCTATCGGGATAAGGTGCGTCTCCGGGTCGTGATCCTCGCCAAGCTCGCCTTCCGGGTCGGCCCCGGCGGCGTTGAAGTAGCGAAGGAATACGGGGCGAAGACCATCGGAGCGGGCGAGGTCGAGCGCCATCCTCTCGAAGACCATTTTCGTGAACCCATAGGGGCTTACGGGGTTTAATGGATGATCCTCGCGGATCGGGACGGCCTGGGGGGCGCCGTAGACTGCGCAGGTGGAGGAGAAGACGAGGTTTTCCACGCCGTGTTTCGCCATCGACTCCAGCAGGGTCAGGCCGTTGGCGACGTTGTTGCGGTAGTATTTGGCCGGGTCGCGGACGGACTCGCCGACGTCGGCGGACGCGGCGAAATGCATGACGGCGGCGATCCTCCCGGAGGAAAAGATGTCGTCCAGGAGCCTTTCGTCCCCGATGTCGCCCACGACAAGCTCCCCGTCCAGGGCCGCCTCGCGGTGGCCGGTGGAGAGGTTGTCGAGCGTCAGCGTCTCCCACCCGGCCTTTCGCAGGAACCTGGCGCAATGGCTGCCGATGTACCCGGCGCCGCCGGTGACCAGGATTGTTTTCTGTCTCATGTCCGGCGATGGATTATTGAAAAACTGTTTTCGATTGTCATTCCTCGAAGCGAGGAATCCCGCTGTTTTCCCGGCGCAAGACTTCTCGCCGGCGCTCAGAGCGGAGCTGTTTCATCCGATGCGAGATGCTTCACTTCGTTCAGCATGACAAGTTAATGGCTTTTTCAACCGCTTTTCCCGCCCGGCAGCATCTGGATGAGCCGCGCTTCCCCGCCGGAGCCATGGGCGGATGGGGCGTGATTTGTCCATGACAGGATGCGGCGGCATACTCCCTCCGGATCCGCCGCGCAGTCCTTCAGCGCCTGCTCCACGAGGGACTCCACCCCCGTCCACGCCGCCCCCTGGTTTCTCACCATGTATATCTTGGGATGCGCCGTGGGGGCCAGCGCGTCGGCGTCGTCCGCAAGCTTCTCGGTGAGTTTCTCACCCGGCCGCAGGCCAGTGAAGACTATCTCTATGTCCCTTCCCGGCTCGAACCCGGCCATGCGTATCATCTTCTCCGCCAGGTCGACGATCCTCACCGGCTCGCCCATGTCCAGTATGTAAAGCCCCCCCTGCCGGCCCGTGCTCGCCGCCTGCAGGATGAGCAGCACCGCCTCCGGGATGGTCATAAAATACCTTGTCACGTCCTTGTGGGTCACCGTCACGGGGCCCCTGGCCTCTATCTGGCGGCGGAACAGGGGCACAACGCTGCCGTTGCTGCCAAGGACGTTGCCGAAGCGGACGGTCATGAACATCGTCCGGCTCGTCCTGGCGAGGCTCTGGAGGTACAACTCGCATATCCTCTTCGTCGCGCCCATGACGTTCGCCGGCTCGACGGCCTTGTCGGTGGATATGAGTATGAACCGCTCGACGCCGCTTTTGCCGGCGAGGTCCGCCACGACCTTCATGCCGCCAATGTTGTTGCGCACAGCCTCCGCCTTGTTCTCCTCCATGAGCGGCACGTGCTTATGGGCCGCGGCGTGGAAGACGAACTGCGGCCTCGTTTCGGAGAAGATGCGCGCCATCCTCTCCTCCATGGTGATGTCCGCCACCTCGAAGCGGAGGCCGGCCGCGCCCCTGTTGTTCTCCAGGGTCACGCCGAGCTGGTGCAGATAGTTTTCGCTCTTGTCCACGAGGATCAGCTCCGAGGGGCCGAACTCGGCTATCTGGGAGGCCAGCTGGGCGCCTATGGAGCCGCCCGCGCCGGTTATCAGAACGCGCTTGCCCTTCAGGGCGCTCTCCACGCTGGAGTAGTCTATGCTCACCGGCTCGCGGTTCAAAAGGTCCTCTATCCTTATGTCCCGCAGCCTCGAGACGTCTATCTCCCGCTCGCTGTCAAGGTAGGGCGGGACGACCCGGAGGGAAACCTTCAGCCCCCGGCAGACGGCGTTGATCCGCTCCAGCCTGTCGCCGGAAAGCTGCGAGGCCACGAGAAGCTCCCGGACAGAGAAGCGCTCCACGATCTCCTCGAACCTGTCCATGGAGCTCAAAACCGGGTATCCGTGGATATGGACGCCTTCGTATTTATGGTCATCGTCCACGAACCCCACCGGCTCGTAACGCGACTTGCTGACGCCGCTCAGAAGGGAGCGCAGAAGGAGCACCCCGCGCTCGTTGGCGCCGTATATGACCACGGGAATCCCCTCGCCGGCCTCGCCCTTCATGAAGCCGCCGGACGGGTGAAACGCTTTTGAAATCCTCCTGAGCCCCCACCCCCTGTCGTAAAAAAGGCGGATGGCCAGCCGGAACATCCCGATGAAAAGAATGGTCAGGACCGCGTCGATGACGAAGACGGAGCGGGAGACGACGCCCGTTATGTTCGAGTAATGGAAAAAGAATATCCACACCATGACCACGGCGAAACTTATCGCCGTCGCCTTGGCCAGGTTCAGAATGTCCACGATCCCGGTGTAGCGCCACATGCCGGACTCGAGGCCGTAGACCGCGAACGCGGCAATCTTCAACCCCACTAGAGGGAAGACGGACTGCCAGAAGAACCTGTATACGTCCGGGTCGGGGGAGATTGTCTCGAACCGGAGCCAGTAGGCCGCCCAGTAAGCGAAAAACAGGAGAAGGGCGTCCGTGAGCAGGACTATGTAAGTGTGCGGATTCCTGAAGGCTATCTTTGGTCTCATAATAGAAATCGCGCCCCCGAGGCGCCTGCCGTCTTTGCGGAACTTTTTGAAAATTATGACATCAGCGGTCCGCCCTTACAAACAAAAAACATCCCGCGGCGCCCCGGGAGGCGGGTGCCGGGCCTTGTTTTCCTATCGGCCGCCCTCCCGGGAAGTCAAGGAAGCCGGCCCCGAACCCGCCGCCGCGAGCCTTTCGTCATACGGCTTCCCGGCGCAGTCCAGGAATATGCGCGCGGAGCAGCTTCTGCAGATATCATCATCCAGCTTGCTCACTATCGTCCGTATGGCCTCCTCCTTGGAGCGGAAGAGGTTCTCCTCGCCGATGGTCTTGATATGCCCGCCCCTCTCCAGCATGGAGAGCACGCCCCCCTTCAGCCTGTAAAAGTAGAGGTCACCCCCCTTGGCCCTCCTTCGCTCAAGCTCCTCCATGATCATTTCCATTCCGGCCACGTCTATGAAGTTTACCCCCTGGGAGACGATGAGGGCGTGTATTTGCTTCGGCGTCTTGCTGTCCATCTCCATCAGCGCCCGCGCCACGTGGCTGACGGACCCGAAGTAGAGCGAGCCGTCTATCCTTATGATCTTGAACTGGGGACACTCCGGCAATCTCGGATTCGTGGTGAAGGAGCGCCTCGGCGACGCGGGGTCGGGCACACGGCTCAGGACGGTGGGCTTGGCGGTCTTGTTCAGGTAGAGCAGCAGCGAAAAGAGCATGCCGACATATATGGCGAACTCAAGCTTCACGAGAAGCGTGGCGAAAAAGGTCACCAGCAGCACGGCGTACTCGGCCTTGCTGGCCCTGAATATGGCCCTTATGTGGCGCATGTCGATAAGGTTGTAGGCCACCAGCAGGACTATCCCGCCCATCGCCGGGATCGGAAGATACGCCGCCAGCGGCGCCACGAAGAACAGGATCAGCGCAAGCGACAAGGCCGCGAACACCGCCGCCAGCGGCGTCTTCGCCCCGGCGGAGTAGTTTATCCCGCTCCTCGTGAACGAGCCGGAGGACGCGTAGCAGGAGAAAAAGCTCCCCACGATGTTCGAGAGCCCCTGGCCTATGAACTCCTGGTTGCCCTCTATCCTCTGGCGGGACTTCGTGGCGATCGAGCGGGCGATGGATATGGCCTCGATAAGCCCCATCATCGCCACCGCCACGGCCCCAGGCGCCATCTCCCGCAGCGCCGCGGCGGAAAAGTCCGGGACGGAAAAGGGCGGCAGGTGGGAAGGGAGCGAGCCGACGACAGCTATCCCCTGCGCCTCGCCTCCGAGCAGCCAGGCCACGACGCCCCCGGCCACCATCCCGAAAAGCATCCCCGGCCAGCGGGGCCTCGCCTTTTTAACGATCACCACCACCGCCAGCGTCACCGCCGCGACGGCGACGGCGTAGGGGTTGGTCTCCGGAGCGGCGCGGAAAAGGTCCACCCACGTATGCAAAAACGACTCGCCCTTGGGAATCGTGACGCCCAGGCAGTGTTTGACCTGGCTGGTGGCGATAAGTATCGCCGCGCCGCTGGTGAAGCCTATCACCACCGTGTGCGATATGAAGTTCACCACCGCGCCCATCCGGGCCACGCCGAGCGCGAACTGGGCCAGCCCGGCGAGAAAGGTCAGCGTGAGAGCCAGGGAGACGAACCCCGCCGTACCCGGCTCGGCGTGAGGGCTTACCGTGGAGAAGACGACTATCGATATCGCCGTCGTCGGCCCGGAGATAAGATGCATCGAGGAGCCGAAAAGCCCCGCGACAATCGGCGGGATGATCGCCGTGTAAAGCCCGTACTCCGGCGGCAGGCCCGCTATCATCGCGAAGGCCACCCCCTGCGGCAGGACGACAAAGGCGTTCGTCACGCCCGCCATCAGGTCGTCTTTCAGCGTCTCCCGGCGGACGCTCCCCATCCACGAAAGAAAAGGCAGCGCCCTGTATAGCCAGGCCCCGGCGTTTGTCACGGCAGACGCTCCATGAGGAGCCCGTCCCTCGGCGATCCGGGTGTCAAAGGAGAAACCGGGGAACTATCGGGAACGGGCATCGTAAAAAACAGGCTCTACAGTCGAACGTGGTGTTTATATGGATAATTTCGACTTAGTATAATAACAAATCCGTTGCAGGTGGACCGCGGAGCGAAAAAAGACGTATATTACCAGAAGTCCGAAAAAGGCTCAAACACGCGCCGGCTCAAGGCGCGCCAAAGCGGAAAGGAGGAGGCCATGGCGTCTGTCACGTTCAAGGGAAACCCTGTAAACACCGTTGGGGATTTGCCGTCCGCCGGATCCACCGCGCCGGATTTCACCCTCACGAAGACGGACCTCTCGGACGTCTCCCTGAAGGATTTTTCCGGCAAGAGGATCGTCCTGAACATCTTCCCCAGCGTCGATACCCCCGTCTGCGCCGCCTCGGTGCGGAGGTTCAACCAGGAGGCGGACAAGCTGCCGGACACCGTCGTCCTCGGCGTCTCGCTGGACCTGCCCTTCGCCCACAAGCGCTTCTGCTCGGCGGAGGGGATAGAGAGCGTCATATCCGTCACGGAGCTTCGCGACAGGAGGTTCGGCGAGGACTACGGCGTCCGGATGGTGGACGGGCCGCTGGCGGGTCTTCTGTCCAGGGCGGTCGTCATCATCGATGAGAACGGAAAGGTCGTCTACACCGAGCAGGTCCCGGAGATAACCCAGGAGCCGGACTACGAGGCGGCCCTGAAGGCTCTCTCCTGAAAAACCATTTTCCTATGACTTTCGGCATCGCGCCGCGGAGCCCCATCGGCTATAAAGGGCGTCAACCTTCCGTTTTCATATAGGAGTTTTGTTTCCATGAGATTTTTCGCCATTTTCGCCGCCGCTGTTCTTTTCACATCCGGCGCCGCCTCGGCTTCCGAAAGAATGAAGCAGGCCGGGCAGGAGAACGAACACGTAAAAAAGGTGACGGGCGGGGAAAGCTCCGGCCTCACGCTCATCCAGGTGATGCAGGACCTGGCCGCGCAGCTTTCCCGGATACAGTTCGGCATACTCACCAATAACAGGCACATGATAAAACAGGGCGCGCAAGACATCGCCGATCACCCCGCGCCGGAGGGGGGCATCGCGCCTTACATCAAGAAAAACCCGGAGCAGGTGAAATCCGTCGTCCCGGTGATGGACAAGCAGGTGCACAAGACGGCGGTGGAAATGACGCAGGCGGCAGGCTCCGCCCCCATGCTGGAGCTGCAAAAGATGGCGGACAAAATAACCTCCGGCTGCGTCTCCTGCCACGACCTTTTCCGGGACTGAAAGCGGGCCGCCAAAAGCCCCGGCGGCGTTTGCGCGCGGGGATTTTCCGTTCATCATCACACCGGCGCCATCCGCCCCAGGATCGCGCCGCCTTTTGCCCCGGTGATCGGCGAAAGGTCCAGCCTCACGCCCCTGTCGGCGTAGACCGCGAGGAGCGCCATCAGCGCCCCCTCGACCGCGAGGGGCGGCGCCCCCAGCGCTCCGGAGGGCGCTACGTCCACGCCGGAGGGCGCCAGCGCCCGCATCCTGCGGACAAGATGCCCGTTCTTCGCCCCGCCGCCGCAGAGGACGATCCTCCCCGGCCACCCCGCCCGGCGAAGCAGCCCGCTGACGTCGTTCATGACGGACCTGGCCGTAAGCTCCGCCAGCGTGGCGAGCAGGTCCTCCGCGCTCCCGGCCCAGCCGTCCAGACCCGCCCGGCGCCAGAAAGGCTCGCCGAAAGCCTCGCGCCCCGTCGATTTCGGCGGTCGGCGCCGAAAATATGGATCCGAGAGAGTCCCGCGCAGAAGTTTTTGATCCACCCTCCCGGCGGAGGCCAGCCTGCCGTTTTTGTCATACGGCCCGGCGCCGAAGCGGCGCGCCGCCATGTCCATGAGGATGTTTCCCGGCCCCGTGTCCCAAGCCAGAAGTTTTGAGAGCTCCCGCGCCCCCGCGGGGATATGAGTGACGTTGGCTATCCCGCCGATGTTCACCACGATGACGTCCATCCTCCGATCGCCGAACAGGGGCAGATGGACGATTGGAGCGAGCGGAGCGCCCTGCCCGCCACGGGCCACGTCGGCGGACCGGAAGTCGCTCCATGTCCTGACACCCGTTCGCGCGGCGATGACGGCGGCATCGCCCACCTGCAGCGTCGCCCCTCTCTCCGGCGCGTGGCGGACGGTCTGTCCGTGGGCGCCTATGAGGCCGACCTTTTTTCCCGCAAGCTCCGGCCTCGCCATAGCCTTAAGCGCCGCCCTGGCGAAAACCTCGCCCACACGGGCGTGGAGCAGGAGCAGGTCGTCAACTGTCCCCTCGCCGGGGGTGGCGGCGGCGGAAAGCATCCGCCTGACCCTCGGCGGATACGGCGTCTTCGCGCTGGCCAGGATTTTAAGACGCGGCTGTCCCGCTTTTATTTTTATATCGCAGGCCACGGCGTCCACCCCGTCCATCGACGTGCCGGACATCAGCCCCACGGCTATGGTCATCTTTTTTTCTCCGGGTTTTTGCGCCAATGAAAGCCCCGCAAAATCATATCATTATGCGATATATCCTGCGGAATATCACGGGGTACGGCCATGACCGGCAAAACTTTTCGCGCGGCGTTCAGCCCGCTTTCATGTCCACGACGATCTTGCCGCGCCCGCGCATGGTTTCGAGCCGCCGGTGGCCGTCGGGAATCTTCGCCAGGGGGATAACATCCTCCACCTGCGGCTTCAGGAAACCGCGCCACGCGAGGACGGCCAGCGCCTCCATGTGGGACCTTTTGTTTCTGACCAGCGTGAAATGAACCGCGGCGTTTTTGAGCCGGGCGGGGTTCAGGGCCGCCAGCGTCCTTTTCTCGCCGGCGGGGAAGGCGTTCAGGAAGGCCATCCTCCCGAAAGGCTTTAAAAGGCCCAGGCAGTTGTCGAACCCCACGCCGCCGACGGTGTCGAAGGCCGCGTCCACGCCATGCCCGCCGGTCAGCTCCATCACCGCCTCGGCGACGTCGATCCCCTCGTAGTCGATGACATGGTCCGCGCCGAGATTTTCCACGTAGCCGACGTTCCCCTCCGAGCAGACGCCGAGGACGCGGGCTCCCGCCCACGCGGCCATCTGGACCGCCAGCGAACCGACGCCCCCGGCGGCGCCGTAGACAAGGACGGTCTCCCCCATCTTGAGGCCGATCTGCTCGAAGAGGGCCTGCCAGGCCGTGGAGCCCGCCAGGGGCAGCGCGGCGGCTTCGACGCAGGACAGGTTCGCGGGCTTCTTGGCCACTATCTCCTGCCGGACAACGTGATACTCGGCGTACGCGCCCTGCCGGGAAAGGTCGGCGAAGTAGAAGACCTCGTCGCCGGGTTTGAAATGGGCCACGCCCTCGGCGGCCTCCACTACCACGCCGCAGACGTCGTAGCCGTAGATGGCGGGGTATGTTCTCTGCTGGGAGAGGTAGCCTGAGCGTATTTTGTAATCGACCGGGTTCAGGGCGCAGGCGGCCGTCTTGACGAGCAGCTCGCCGGGGCCGGGATCGGGTTTTTCAACCTCGGCGAGCCGCAGGACTTCCGCCCCGCCCGCCTTTTCCGCTATCATCGCTTTCATCGGCGTCTCTCCCGCGGTTTGCGCGCTGGAAAATTTTCGTGTTGAAAGGCATTATATGGCGAACGGGCGACAGACCGCCAGCCGAAGGAAGGGCGGCGATGGGTGATCCGGCGGCGGGGTTCACAGGGCGGATGGCGGTTGGCTCAAACCCCTGCCGTCCTGATCCGCCCGGCGAAGGACCTTGATCTCATCGCTGAGAACGAAAAAGACAAGGTTTCAACCCGGCGGCTCGGGATGCGGGTTCAGCATGAGATCAAAAAGAGACGAAAAATGTCAAAAACGCTGCTTCTATTGGCGCTGATCGTCGTCCTGGCGGCGCTCTCGGCGAGGGCCTACGTCAAGATCATGGAGCCGCGATACCTTTTCCACCCGCGTACCGCCCTGGAGATGAACCCCGCGATGGCGGGGATGGAGTTCAGGGACGTCTATATAGAGTCCGGCGGGAACACCCTCCACGGCTGGTACATCCCCCACGACGACGCGGTCTGCTTCATCATCTTCTACCACGGCAACGTGGGGAACATCGCCGACAGGATCGATTTTCTGAAAATCCTGAAAAACCTGCGGGCGCATGTCCTGATCTTCGACTACCGCGGCTATGGGATGAGCGAGGGCGTCCCGACCATAGAGGGGATCGAGGAGGACGCCGTGGCGGCGCTCGAATGGCTCACCATGAAGGTGGGCGCGCCCCGGGAGAGGGTGATACTGTGGGGCAAGTCCCTCGGCGGGGCGGCGGCCCTGGCGGCGGCGAGGCGATACCCGGACGTGGCGGGGGTGGTCGTGGAGTCCGCCTTCTCCACGTACCGGCGGCTGGCCCACGAGGTCGCCCCCCTCGCGCCGGTGGTCTTCATAACGGACGCCTTCAGGAACGAAGAGATACTCTCACGCATCAAAACACCAAAACTCATCATCCACGGCCTGGCCGACGAGCTGATCCCCTTTCACCACGCTGAAAGGCTGTACGACAAGGCGGCGGAGCCGAAACGCATCCTGCCCGTCCGGGGCGCGGGCCACGGCGACACGCACACAAAAGGCGGACAGGCCTATCTGGACGCCGCCGGTCAATGGTTGATGGAAAGCCTCGCACGCGCCGCCAATAATTCCGGGCAGGATAAGTAACTACCTGTTATGTCGATAGATAAATAATGCATATATTGCATTATTCAAGACCCGCCCTCGGTGGAAGCTCTGTGTGTGCTGGATTCTACGGGGAGCGCTCCCGGCGGCCTTCGGCCACTTTCAGAACTGGAACCGGAGATACTTCAATCACTGCAACAATGGGCCCTCGACGCGCCGGGGACATGGTGCAATATTTGAATTATTGTATAGGCCGCCCTGTTCCAGAGCGGCTCTTCGGCTATTTTTCCAGCCAGCGGTCTATGGCGGCGGAGCGTCTTTTGCGGATCATCTCTTCCCTGCTCGACTCCTTGATTCTCCGCAGATCCTCCTCCATATCCTTTTTCATATCGGCCGCCACCTTCTCTCTCGCGACCCTTCGCTGCTCCAGATTGGAGTAGTCATATTTTCCGGCTTGGGTGGTCTTTTCATCCTCCTGGGCCGGCGCGGCGGCCTGCTCCTCCTTTGGCGGCTCATCGGCGGCAAGAAAGAATACCGCGGCGCCGCCAGCCAGCCCAGCGGCGACCGATATCGAAAGCCCCAGCAAAAAGACCCTTTTCATCGCGAGAAATCTCCCGTCACAGCGTCCGAAGAAAGGACATTTATTGTTATATACGACAAAAATTGTACAAAATTTAATCAAAATGTGTGATCATGCCCGGCCCGCCTCCCCGGGCGCCGCGGCAACCGCCTGTAAAATCATGCGTTACACTAAGCCCCCAAATCGCGGAAAATGGCGCCGCCTTTGCTTGAAATCATTACAGTACAATAAAGGTGTAATCGCCGGAGACCCCCAGGCCGATAAGATTACTAATGAAGCCGGAAACCACACAAGGAGGAGTGGAACAATGGCTGAGAAGGGACGCGAAATCAAGAAGCTTTCGGAGGCCGTCGCCGAAGCGTTGAAAAACAACGAGAAAGTGATGTCCCTTATCGCCGAGCTCAAGGAGCGCGGTGTTGTGGACAGCGAAACGTTGCTGAGCCTTTACCTGAAGATCGGCGACCTGCTGGAGGTCTCTCTCACCACCGTATCCCGGGAGGAGCTGGAGAAGCTGAAAACCGGAAAGCAGGCCGCGCCGAAAAAGGCCGAGCCGCCCCGGGAGCCGGACGACGACATCCACGAGACCATCGACGGGCGGGACCTGAGCCGCAACGAGATAGCCTTCCAGGAGTGGACCGCCGAGCGGTTCAACGAGGGGAACTGGCTTAAAAAACGCCGCCTGATCTGGTAAGACAGGCGGCGCCGACGGCTCCGCGCGGCGTCACATGCCCGGCGCGCGGCTCTTCCCTGACGCCGTAGCGTAAAAAGTCAAAATACAAGACCTGACCCAGGCTCGCTCATATAGTCAAGTCCGGAAGGTTTTCGCCAACTTCCAAGATGTTTCATTTGGCAGACGGCACTCCCAAAATATCCAACCGTTCACCGAGTTTCCGGTTACTTTGTTGGCTGCCGAGGAGAGCGAATAAAAAGTCTTTCCGTCAATAACCAAGCCACCTGATTCGACTATGCCGCTGATAGTTTCGCCTTTGTAATTCGACCGAAATTCAGTACCTTTGGGAAACGTCACTCCTTTTGTAGTCCAGCCATCTTGAGTTACCCCCATACAATTTCGCCAAGAGGGAAATTGGTGGGGGATGAAGCGGGGCTAAAGAATGGGAGCCGGGTCTTGTATGTTTCCGCTGGCCGGGGGTCTTCTCGACCCCGGCCTCTCCCCGCCACGGTTTTTATCCGCTATGCTCCCCACCGCCGAGACGCCGAGGGAGCCGAGGTTTCTTTTCAGGCTCCGCGCCCACCGCGCCTTCGCGGTTGAATCCTCCCGCGAAACGGGGTTAATACGCCGCCGCGCTTGACGTATAATCCCCCGTAGCAGGCGCCGCCCCGGCCTTTTCCGGCGGCGCGGGAGAGCGAATCGATCCGCGGTTTCAAATCGGGAGCAAAAAGATGTCCTCTGGCACGGTGACGATAACCGACAACTCCACCGGCAAGTCAATAGAACTGCCGATCAAGCGCGGCTCCACGGGGCCCGGGGTGATAGATATCCGCGCGCTGTTCGGCGAGCTTGGCATGTTCACCTACGACCCCGGCTTTTTGAGCACCGCCTCCTGCGAAAGCTCCATCACCTTCATCGACGGGGCCGAGGGCGTACTGTTGTACCGGGGCTACCCGATCGAACAGCTGGCCGAGAAAAGCTCCTTCCTGGAGGTCTGCTACCTGCTCTGGTACGGCAAGCTGCCCACCGGGGCCGAGCTTGACGAGTTCACCCATATAATCATGCGCCACACCATGGTCCACGAGGGGCTGCGGGACTTCTACTCCGGCTTCCGGCGGGACGCGCACCCGATGGCGATCATGGTCGGCGTTGTGGGGGCGCTGTCGTCTTTCTATCACGACTCGCTCGACATACGCGACGAGCGCAGCCGGGAGATATCCGCCCACAGGCTCATCGCCAAAATGCCCACCATAGCCGCCTGGGCCTACCGCTACTCCCGCGGCGAGCCCTTCCCCTATCCGAAAAACGACCTCGACTACGCCTCGAACTTCCTCCAGATGATGTTCTCCTACCCCACCGAGGAGTACGAGGTAAACCCCGTGGCCGCCAAGGCGCTGGACCTTATTTTCCTTTTGCACGCCGACCACGAGCAGAACGCCTCCACCTCCACCGTGCGCCTGGCCGGGTCGTCGCAGGCCAACCCCTTCGCCTGCGTCTCCGCCGGGGTAGGCACGCTGTGGGGGCCGGCCCACGGGGGCGCCAACGAGGCGGTCATAAAAATGCTGGAGGGGATAGGGGACCCGAAGAACGTCGAAAAATACGTCGCCCGCGCCAAGGACAAGGACGACCCGTTCCGCCTGATGGGGTTCGGACACAGGGTATACAAAAACTACGACCCCCGCGCCAGGATCATCCGCAAGGCCGCGAAGGAGGTTCTGGATGAGCTTAAGGTTGACAACCCCCTTTTCGAGATCGCCATGCGGCTCGAGGAGATCGCCCTGAAGGACGACTATTTCATCGAGAAAAAGCTCTACCCGAACGTCGATTTCTACTCCGGGATCATCCAGAGAGCCATAGGAATCCCCACCAGCATGTTCACGGTGATCTTCGTCATCGGGCGGACGATAGGCTGGGTCAGCCAGTGGAACGAGATGATAACCGAGGACAAGCAGCGCATCGGCCGCCCGCGCCAGCTATATGTCGGCGAGCCGGAGCGTGATTACGTCCCGATAGGCGAAAGGGGGTGAGGGGCCCCCGGCCGTCCTGGCCCCGCCGCTTAAACATTTTGCATTCCTGCGCGAAATCTGTTATTTTTTCACGGTTACGGTAGAGTGGAACCGGGGAAAAAGATAAAACAGGTTTGAGAGGTGAAGGTCAACATGTCGATCACGAAGGAGCGGAAGGACGAGATCATCAAGCGTTTCCGCGCCGATGACAAGGACACGGGCTCGCCGGAGGTGCAGATAGCCCTTTTGTCCGAGCGAATAAACAGGCTTACCGAGCATTTCAGGACCCACAAGAAAGACCATCATTCAAGACGCGGCCTTCTTCAGCTCGTGAGCAAACGCCGCAGGCTGCTCGACTACGTCAAGAAAAAAGAGATAGACCGTTATAAAACCATCATAGAGGCGCTCGGCATACGCAGGTAGGATCCCTTCCATTTTTATGAAAAGCGCCGGCCAGCCGGGCGGCCCCGGGCCGCGAGGGCGTTCGTGACAAAGACATGGCTCGCGGCGCGGATCGCCGGGCGGCAATCCCACAGGCACAGGTAAAGGAAAAAGTAAGATGCAGGCAGAAAGAATAGAGTTGCAAATCGGCGAGAAGACACTGTTCATAGAGTCCGGCGTTCTCGCCAAGCAGGCGGCCGGGGCGGCCGTGGTGGGGCTGGAGGACACGATAATACTCTCCGCGGCGTCGGCTTCCGACACGCCGCGGGAAGGGGTGGATTTTCTTCCCCTGACGGTGGACTACAGGGACAGGACGGCCGCGGCGGGCAGGATACCCGGCGGCTTTTTCAAACGCGAGGCGCGCCCCTCCGACAGGGAGACGCTGACCTCGCGGCTGGTGGACCGAAGCATCCGCCCCATGTTCCCGGAAGGATACTTCAACGAGACGCAGGTGATAATACACCCCCTCTCCTTCGACTACGAGAACGAGACGGCGGCCCTTTGCATAACCGGCGCCTCGACGGCTCTCATGGTCTCCCATATGCCCTTCAGCACACCCATCTCCGGCGTGAGGATCGGCAGGGTGGACGGGGAGCTTGTGGTGAACCCCACCCTCTCCCAGATGGAGGAGTCGGACATAAACATGATGCTGGCGGGGACGGAGGAGTCCCTGGTCATGGTCGAGGGCGGCGGAAAGGAGATGTCCGAGGAGGACCTCGTCGCCGCGATGGAGTTCGGCCACGAGTGGATAAAGAAAATCTGCGCCATGCAGAAGGAGCTGGCGGAGAAGGTCGGCAAACCGAAAGAGCAGCCCCCCGCCACGGGGAGGGACGAAAACCTCGAAGAGACCGTCCGGGAGAAGGTGGCCGGCAAGCTGCGCGAGGCGGTCCTGACTCCCGGCAAGATGGAGCGGTCGAAGGCCATCAAGTCCGTTCGCGACGAAGCCATAGAGCAGATCATGGCCGGCGTGGAGGACGAGGACAAAAAAGAGGCGTTAAAAGACGCTTTCGATACCGTCCGAAAAGAGTTCATCCGCGAGATGATCCTGAGCGAGGGTATCCGCGCCGACGGGCGCGGGCTGGAGGACATCCGCGAGATATCCATCGCCGTGGACGCCCTTCCCAGGACCCACGGCTCCGCCCTGTTCACCAGGGGGGAGACCCAGGCGCTGGTCACCACCACCCTGGGCACGGGCCAGGACGAGCTGATGCAGGAGCACCTGGAAGGGAGAAAAGTCCGCAGGTTCATGCTGCATTACAACTTCCCCCCCTTCTGCGTGGGCGAGGTGAAAAGGATCATGGGGCCGGGGCGCAGGGAGATAGGCCACGGGTCGCTTGCGGAGCGGGCCATAGAGCCGGTTCTGCCCTCGAGCGAGGAGTTTCCGTACACCATCCGCGTGGTCTCCGAAATACTCGAGTCCAACGGCTCGTCGTCGATGGCTTCCGTATGCGGCGCGAGCCTGTGCCTGATGGACGCTGGAGTGCCCATAAAAGGCGCCGTGGCGGGTATCGCCATGGGGCTTGTCAAGGAGGGCGACAAGCTGGCCGTCCTCTCGGACATCCTGGGGCTCGAGGACGCTCTGGGCGACATGGACTTCAAGGTGGCCGGGACGAAAGAGGGGATCACCGCCGTCCAGATGGACATCAAGCTCGAGGGCGGCCTTTCCGTGGAGATTCTCACCAAGGCTCTGGAGCAGGCCCGGCAGGGCAGGCTTTTCATCCTGGACAAGATGAACGAGGCAATCTCCGCCCCCAGGGCCGACCTCAACGCCAACGCCCCCCGCATCCACACCATAAGGATCAACCCCGAGAAGGTGGGCGACCTGATCGGCCCCGGCGGGCGGGTGATCCGCGGGATAGTGGCGGAGACGGGATGCCAGATAGACATAGAGGACGGTGGGATCGTCAAGATAGCCTCCAACAACGCCGAGCAGCTGAAAGACGCCATGGAGATCATCAACCACATCACCCAGGAGGCGATCATCGGCAAGATATACGTCGGCACGGTCAAGAAGATCGTCGACTTCGGCGCTTTCGTGGAGATATTCCCCGGCACCGAGGGACTTTGCCACATAAGCGAGTTCGCGGCGCACAGGATACGCTCCGTGGAGGACGAGGTCTCCGTGGGTGACGAGATGCTGGTGAAGGTGATAGACATCGACCCCTCCGGCAAGATCCGCCTCTCCCGCAAGGAAGCGATGGGACACCACGAGGAGGGAGGCGCCGAGACGGAGGAACGCAAAGCGCGCGGTGGCGCCCCCGGCAAGAGGCCGAGGGGGAGAGAGTCCCGCGGCGGCGGCAGGGGCGCGGGGTCTTTCCGCCGCTAGATCAAAGGGTTTGCAAGCCGTCCCGGGAAGGGTTTCCCGGGGCTTCGGACTTTCTGGAGGCTCTCCGGCTGTATGGCCCCAGCGCAGCGGCGGCGGAGGTCTTTTCGGCTTTCTGGTAAACGGTGATCGAGACCACTTTACCCAACGGGACCCAGGTCGTCTGCGAGACCACGCCCTTTTTCCGCTCCGTCTCCTTCGGAGTCTGGGTCATCGCCGGGGCCAGGGACGAGGCGCCGGAGAAATCCGGCCTTTTCCACTTCCTCGAGCACATGGCCTTCAAGGGCGCGCCGGGGCGCGACGCGGCTGCCATCGCCGTGGAAATAGACGCCCTGGGCGGCAACATCGACGCTTTCACCTCCCGCGAGGTCACCTGTTTTTCCGGCCACGTCCTGGCGGACAGGCTGGACGGGGCCTTCGAGCTGGTTGCGGAGATGATGCTCAAGGGCGATTTCCCGGAAGAGGAGCTTTCCCGCGAGCGGAGGGTCATCCTGGAGGAGATACGGATGGGGGAGGACAACCCCTCCGACTATATCCATGACAAGCTGTACCCCGCCATGTGGGAGGGGCACCCGCTGGGAAGACCCATAACCGGCGAGTACGAGACCGTGAAAAAGCTGGAAAGGGACGACCTTCTGTCGGCCCGGGACAGGTTCTACCGCCCGCCGGGGATAGTCGTCACCGCCTGCGGCAGGATCCAGCCAAAGCGCCTCGTGGGGCTCGTTGAAAAACATTTTGGAGCCATAAAGCCCGGCGTGATGGACCGCGGTCTGAAACCGCCGGAGAACAGGGCGGGCGTGAACATCCTGAAAAGGCCGCTGGAGCAGACGAGCATAATAGCCGCCGTCCCCGCCCTGGCCATGAACGACCCCCGGCGCCACGCGCTCTATGTCCTGAACATGGTCCTCGGCGGGAGCGTCTCCTCGCGCCTTTTCCAGAGAGCCAGGGAGGAGCGGGGGCTGGCCTATGCCATATACAGCTTCTACGACCAGTATGCCGACGGGGGGCTTTTCGGCGTCTACGCCGCCTGCGAGCCGGAGGCACTGGGGCCCTTGTGGGAGACGATCCGCGCCGAACTGGGCGCGATAGTGAACTCGCCCCCGACGGAGGCTGAGGTGGCGCGGGCGAAAACCATGGGAGCCGACAACCTCAGGATGTCGTTCGAGTCGCTGTCGTCGAGGATGTACCAGATGGCCCAGCAGAAGATTTACCACAAGCGCATCCTGTCGCTTCCCGAGATGATAAAAGAGCTGGACGCGGTGACCGCGGAGGACACAGCCGCGCTGGCCGAAGAGCTGCTAGGCGGGGAAAACTACACGATCCTGGCCCTGGGGCCAGTGACAGAGGAGAGCGAGAGGCGGATAAAAGGGTGATTTAAAAGGCGCTGTCAGGCCCCGCCCTTGATGATGTCCTCGATGATCTTGCCGGCGATCTGGTCGCCGCTCACATGATACTCGCCTCTTTCGATTTTCTCCCTTACGGCCTCCACCTTCTCCTTGCGGACATCGGGGGAGACGCGGACGCGCTCGCCCGCCTTGGCCACGTCCTTGGCCTGGCCGGACAGGGCCACCGTCTCCGAAACCCCGCCCCGCGAGCCGTCGGACTTCGCCGCTTTCCCCGGCGCCTGCTTACCGCTCTTGCGGAGATCTTCTATCTTTTTGTTTTGATTAATGTTAGGGTCAGGCCCGAATATCTTCATAACGCCGACGCCTCCTCTCGGTGGACTTGTCCTGCCTGTTTATCCTTATTTCGTTATCGACATTCAGCCATGATCTCTTTAGGTTTTTTTTGCCGAAAAATCTCATTGATTCTACTCGGCTTCGCAAAAAACCTTTCCAGGGCGGCAAGGAAACCTTGCGCCGCCCGTTTAGCGGACTGTTTTTCAAACCTTTGCCGTCCTGAGGCGGCAGCCGGAGGAGCTTGCTTTTGTTTTGTTGCGGCAAAATCAAGGTCCATCACGCCGCGGCGAAGACGCCGCTCGCTCAGGACAGCGACAGCGACACAACCCGGCCCGCGCCACCCATGTCATGTATATCATACACCCGGATTTGTTAATAACCTCATTAAAATAATTGATTGGAATTTTTTCTGGGAGGCGCCTAGTATAAACCTTACAAACAGAAAACATCTCGACACTGGAAAAAACTCAGAAGATGCCCCAGGCCGAAAGCGCCGGAACCGAGACGAAGTACAGCACCTGCTACATGTGCGCCTGCCGCTGCGGGATAAAAGTGACCCTGGAGAACGGCAAAATAAGATACATCCAGGGCAACCCTTCCCACCCGACCAACAAGGGTGTCCTGTGCGCCAAGGGCTCCGCGGGGGTGATGAAGCAGACGAGCCCGGCGCGGATAACGAAACCGCTGCTCCGCAAGGAGAGCGCCGAGCGGGGCGAGGCGGATTTCGAGGAAATCTCATGGGAGCGCGCCTACGACATCCTGACCGAGCGTCTCAAAAAGATACGCGAGACCGACCCCCGCAAGCTGGCCTTCTTCACCGGGCGCGACCAGATGCAGGCGCTGACCAGCTATTGGGCCAAGCAGTTCGGCACGCCCAACTTCGCCGCCCACGGCGGGTTCTGCTCGGTGAACATGGCCACGGGGATGATCTACTCCGTCGGCGGGACAAGCTGGGAGTTCGGCGGGCCGGACTGGGACAGGACGAAGTACGTGATCCTGTTCGGCGTGGCCGAGGATCACGATTCGAACCCCTTCAAGATAGGCATATCCAAGCTCAAGGACAACGGCGGCAAACTGGTGGCGGTCAACCCCGTCCGCTCAGGCTACGGCGCCGTGGCGGACGAGTGGATACCCATAAAGCCGGGGACCGACGGGGCGCTCATCATGGGGATGATCCACGTCCTGATAAAAAACGGCCTTTTCGACCGCGAATTTTTGGTGACGAGGACGAACGCTCCGCAGCTTGTCGTCATGGACGAGGGCGGCGAGGACGAGGGGCTTTTCTGGCAGGCGGAAAAGTTCGAGGACAGCGACTACAGCGAAAACTACGTCTGGGACCTTAACACGAACTCCCCGAAACCCTTCGGCGAAAAGGGCGTAAAGCCCGCCCTGGTCGGCTCGTTCAAGACGCCCGGCGGCAAGACCGTCAAAACCAGCTTCCAGCTTTTGACGGAGCGGGCGCTTTCCGACTATCCGCTGGAGAAGGTGTCGCTTGTCACCGGCGTTCCCGTGGAGAGGATAGAGCGGCTGGCGCTGGAGATCGGGATCACCGCCCGGGACGAGCACGTCACGCTCCCCATAGAGTGGACCGACTGCTGGGGGAACCATCACAAGACCGTCACGGGAAACCCCGTGGCCATCCACGGGATGCGCGGCCTGGCGGCCCACTCCAACGGATTCCAGACCGTTCGGGCGTTGTCGGCGCTGATGATGATGCTGGGGATAATCGACAGACCCGGGGGCTTCCGCCACAAGCCGCCCTTCCCGCGGCCGATCCCGCCATGCCCCAAGCCGATCGACGACCCGTCATTGATCCAGCCGAACACGCCGTTGCCGAACCCGGAGCTTGGGTTTCCCACCAAGCCTGAGAACCTGCTGGTAAACGAGGACGGCTCGCCCGTCAGGATCGACAAGGCTTACAGCTGGGAGTTTCCCCTCACGGCCCACGGGATGATCCAGAACGTCATCACAAACGCCCATAACGCCGACCCTTACAAGATCGACACGCTGATCTTCTTCATGGCCAACATGGCCTGGAACTCCACGATGAACACGAGCGGCGTCATCGAGATGCTCAAGGCCAAGGAGCCGGACGGGACGCATAAGATTCCCTTCATCGTAGTCTCGGACGCCTTCTACTCCGAGCAGGTGGCCTTCGCCGACCTTGTCCTGCCGGACACGACGTACCTCGAGCGCCACGACGTGATGTCCCTTCTCGACAGGCCGATAAGCGAGTACACGTCGCTTGTGGACTCCATCCGCCAGCCGATATTGGAGCCGCCGGAGGGGTGCGAGCCGTTCCAGGAGACGCTCATAAAGCTCGCCAACAGGCTGAACCTGCCCGGCTTCTGCGACGGCGACGGCAGGCCGAGGTTCAAGGGCTATAAAGACTTCGTGACCAACTGGACCGTGGCGCCGGACACGCCGATAGGCTTTCTGGCGGGCTGGCGCGGCGAGGAGGGGACGGACCATATCGTCGGCGAGCCGAACCAGAGCCAGTGGGACATGTACATAAAGAACGGGTGTTTTTTCCAGTTCGAGCTGGAGGAGTCGCTCCAGTACAACCGAAACATCAACCAGGGCTACCTGAACTGGGCGATGGACCACAAGCTGATCCGGCGCAACGACCCGATCATCATGAAGATATATTCCGAGGTGATGCAGCGGTTCCGCCTGGCCGCCAAGGGGACGAGAGAGGGCAAAAAACCCGCCACGGGGCTCCAGCGCGAGCGGATTCTGAAATATTTCGACCCGGTTCCCTTCTGGTATCCGCCGCTCGAGGATGACGTCGTGGACGGCGGCAGGTACACCATCCACGCCATCACCCAGCGGCCGATGCCGCATTATCACTCCTGGGACTCGCAGAACGCATGGCTGCGGCAGATCATCGGCCAGAACTATCTTTATATGAACCCGTTGAAGGCGCGCGAGCTTGGGATAGGCGACCTCGACTGGGTCTGGGTGGAGAGCGCCCACGGCAAGATCCGCGTACAGGCCAAATACTCCCACGCCGTCCAGCCGGACACTGTCTGGACCTGGAACGGCATCGGCAAGATGGCAGGCGCCTGGAACCTCGACCCGAAAGCCCACGAGGCCACGAAGGGTTTTCTGCTGAACCACCTGATAGCCGAGGAGATAGACGACGGCGCGGGGGGTAAAGTGTCGAACTCCGACCCGATCACCGGCCAGGCGGGGTGGTATGACCTGAAGGTGAGGATATGGAAGGCGGACGAGGAGGGGGCCTGGCCCGAGTTCGGGCCGTTGAAGCCTCTGCCGAGCATGGCCAAAAGGCCCCATCTGCTGCGCTACACGTCCAGGGAAGAGGGCGGGAAATGACTCAAAAACAGCTCGCGCTGGTCATCGACCTGAACAAGTGCGTCGGCTGCCACGCATGCGCCGTCAACTGCAAGTCGTGGAACACCTCCGGCCAGTTCGGCCCGCTCACCGACGCCGAGCCTTACGGTCAGAGGCCGGAGGGGGTCTGGTTCAACAGGGTGCAGACATACGAGGTTGGCGTTTTCCCGGACGTGGAGGTGGTCCATTTCCCCAAGTCGTGCATGCATTGCGCCGACGCGCCCTGCGTGGGCGTCTGCCCCACGGGCGCCTCGCATAAACGGGCCGAGGACGGGATAGTGCTGGTCAACTACGACGACTGCATCGGGTGCAAGTACTGCTCCTGGGCCTGCCCCTACGGCTGCCGTGAGTTCGACGAGGCTGACGGCGTGATGAAAAAGTGCACCCTGTGCGTCGACAGGATATACGACGAGAGCCTGCCCGAGGAGGAGAGAAAACCGGCCTGCGTCCTCTCCTGCCCCTCGAACGCGAGGGTTTTCGGCGACATAAACGACCCCGCCTCCGAGGCCTACAGGGCCATAAGCGAAGGCGCGGGATACAAGCTTATGCCGGAGTCCGGCGCGAACCCGTCGAACCACTACCTGCCGAGGCGCAAGGCGCGGGTGGAAGTCGACTACGACAAGATAACCGTCGTCCGCCACGAGGCGATCAAAGCCGTCCGAAAGAGCGTCGACGTCGAGGAAGTGGTCATAGAAGACCTCGGTATAGGCGGGTGAGGATTTTTTAAGATATGCGGCCTGAGTTTTCGATAATCTTTCTGACCACGCTGGCGGGCGCGGGACAGGGGCTCTTTGTGTTTCTGGTGGGGGCGGATTTCAAGAGCGTGATGAACGGCGCGCCGCTTCCGGGATGGCTCCTTGCGGCCGGGGCGGCGGTGTCGCTCGCCCTGGCGGCGCTTGGGACGCTGGCGTCCTTTTTCCACCTTTCACACAAGATGAGGGGCGTAAAAGCCATCCGCCAGTGGAAAAGCTCGTGGCTGTCGCGTGAGGTGATCCTGCTGCCCGCGTTCCAGGGGCTCGTTGCGTTGTATGCCCTGGCCGCCCTCGCCGGCGCGCCGGACGGGCTGCGCCTGACGATTGGCGCGGCGGGGGTGGCGGCGGCTTTCGCCCTATTTCTATCCTCCGGGATGATCTACGCGGCCGTCCGCTTCATCCGCGAGTGGAGCACGGCCTACACCCCGATAAACTTCACGCTGACAGGTCTGTCCGCCGGGGCGATGGCGGCGGTGGCCGTCTTCGAGATCGGCGGCGCGGAGCCTTCGGCCACGCTCGGCCTTCTGCGCGCGGCGTTTTTCGTGACGGCGCTGGGGGCGGTCATGAAATTTCTGGCGTACCGGCGGGAGGGGCGGCTCTATTCGCCGTCGAGCGTCCAGACCGCGCTTGGGATCAACCATCCCGAGGTACGACTGATAGACTTCGGGGCGAGCTACGGGCATTACAACACGAAAGAGTACAACCACACGAAGCTCGCCCAACGGCGCGCCGCCATGAAGAACGCGGTGATGCTCGGCCTGTTCGCCGTCCCGCTGGTCATGATGATGTTCGACTACTATCCGCTGCTGAAGGGCGGGGGCGGCTCGCTCGGCGTCTACATCGCGGCCGTGATGATCCTCTTTTCCATGCTGGAGCGTTGGCTCTTCTTCGCCGAGGGGAACCACGTCCAGAACCTCTACTACGGCGCCTTCAGGGACAAGGGGGCGAAAAACCCGCTCCTTGAGCCCGGCAAGGCCTCCGCGCCGCTCCCCCCGCGCTAGGAGCCTCGATGGTGTTATCAATGGCGAGACCGCTTTCTTCCGCCCTCCCTCGCCCAGCCTGATAAAATAAAAAATTCAATCATGGCGGAACGGGAAACAAAAAAATCCTTCTGGATGCTCGTCGCCCTTGGCGCGGCCGGGGCTGTGACGGTGGCGGTCATGTATATGATGGGTCTGCGCGCCCTGGACATGTCCGAGAACGCGAAAACCCTGAACAAGCTCCTTCGGGCGCGCACGCTGGCCTGCGCCGAAGGGGGCGACCCGGCCCAGTGCGAGAAGGCCGCCATGGCGCTGGAAGAGTTCACAAGAGAGCACGAAGGAAAACAGGCCACCCCCCCTCGCCCCTGACAGGCCGCGGGAGGCCGTCAAGGCAAGGCGCCGTGACAACTTTTCGCGCGGCGGGCTGTTCATGCATTTGTTCCCGGCGCCGGCAAAATTTTAACGTGAGCCGGATTTGTTCGCGCAGGCGACGCACATGAAGGCAGCCGGGTCGATCTCCAGCCGTTCCGGCGTGATTTCCTCCTCGCATCGAACACAATATCCATAATCACCGGTCTCCACCCGCCTGATCGCGGCGTCGATGGCTCGCAGCCTCGCTTCCCTGCGCCGTTTCGCCTCGGCGCTTACGGCCTGCGCCTGCAACGCATCCATCCGGGAAAGCCTGCCGAACAGCGTCTGATCAAGCTCCACCGTTTCGGCCGCCTTGTTTCCGGCGCCTGCGATGGTCAGGATTTTTTCACGCTCATCGAAGAGGCGTTTTTTGATCTTTTCCATGTCAAGGCTCATGGATTCACTATAACCCGCCGCCGCGCGCAATGCGACACGGCTCCCCGGAAAATCAATCGGCGGTTGAAACCGGGATCGCAGCCTCCCGGCCTTGGCGTCTTCGAGTTGGAACCGCCTGCTCCCGCACTTCCGGTGAATATCTCGTGGATTTCTTCATAACCCTATCCTCTCAAATAATGGAGTCTCCGGGAATACCGGAGCGGTTCAGTATGCGCTAATCGATCCAGATTGAGGCGCGATCGCTATCCGGTTCAGACCAGTGACTTGGATCCCCCTAATGAAAATGTCCAGCTTTCAGGCTTCGATAATCCCGGAAAAGAAAATTTCCGGCTACCTGTTATCGACGACTCATCGTCCGGGAAACCGTCGGGAGTTCTGATGACCGCGAAATGCCGACAGGTCCTGTTGGATCTGCGCGGCGAAAGGGAGCGAATGGCCGTCGCGCCGGCCTCTGACCACGTCTTCATCAAGCCGGACGGGACGAGGCGGAAACCCAACAACGTCAGCAGAGCCTTCCGCAAGGTATGCGTGCTGGCGGGCATCGAGGACTTCCGTTTTCATGACCTGCGTCATGAACTCGGGACCAGGCTCCACAAGGCGGGTGTCCCCCTCGCGGACATCAAGGATTGGATGGGGCACAGCGACATCGCGATGACGCTACGCTACGCCCACCAGGCGGGCGACACCGCTCTTCGCGAAGCCGCAAGGAAGCTGGAACAGGTGAGAGACAGGTAGCAAATTGGCAGCAAATGGGGATTTTGGGCTGGCCGCAAAGCTCCAACCCATTGAAAATTTGGTCGGGGCGAGAGGATTTGAACCTCCGACCACCTGAACCCCATTCAGGTGCGCTACCAGGCTGCGCTACGCCCCGTTTCAGAAAGGCTCTGAATGTTAAATATTACCGAATCGGCGGCGGGTCTGGCAAGATATTAGACAAACCCATCGCGGGCCGGTGTCCGCCGGGGGCTTCACGGGCTCGCCGAAAAGAACCGGCGTTTTGGAGACTCCACCATGAGAAAAATTGTATCAGTCATCGCCCCGGCGCTCGCGGCGCTGCTCTTTCTGTCCTGCTCCGGGCCCGATGAGCCGCAGGAAAAGGAACTTACCACCAAGGAGCGGGCGGAAAGAGTGGGCAAGTTCAGCGACAAGGTGATGACAAAGGGGCTGGAGGAAAAGCTCCCGGACATAGTAGAGAAGGCCGAGGAGAGGGCCGGAAAGCTCGACGAAGCGGCGGGCCGCTGAGCCCGAGGATAGGCGCGCCTCAGGGCGACTCCGGCTTGGTATCCATCCCCTTTCCGCCGCCCCGCGCCCACGGGAGACCGGACACGCTGACACGCCATATCAGCGCCGCCATCAACGCCCCGGCGTATCCGTCCACGGCGTAGTGCCACTGCAGGAACACGGACCCGATGAAAACTATGGCCGTGTATATAGCGCCGAGAGCCCCGAGGATGGGGCTGACCATGAAAAAGAAGATCATTATGAGGGTGACGGCGGCGACGTGCAGGCTCGGCATGGCGGCTATCCCGTAGAACATCCCCGGCAGGCTTTCTCCGGCAAGAAATTTTTTTCTGCTCTCCCACAGCCTTTCCTGGTACGTCTTCGCTATCCATATTCTGCTTTCGACGTAGGATCTGGCGTAGTCCCGGGGGATGTCCATGTCCACGGGAAACTGGAACATATGCACCCGGTGTTCTTTCGGCGTCGAGTATTGGGCGAGGATAGCGTAGCACGGCCCGTCGGCCGGCGCCGCGATGTACCCCAGCCCCCCAGCGGCCCAAAGCAGGGCGTAAGCCAGGAAGTATTTCTCCGCCAGCCTGCGGCCCTTTATCTCCAGCAGGAAGACCATGGAGGCGAGGAGGGTGTACGTGAAGTACTTGAAGTAGAGCCAATCGAGCGCCACAGCCACGGCCTTGTCCTGGCCGAAGCTTTCCATCAGGTAGATGTTCGGCTGGACGCCGAGGTGAAGCCACCGGTCGAGGTTCCAGAAAAAGAGGTCGTAGTTGGCCTTGTTGATGAGCAGGATGACGCTTTTCAGGTGGAGGAAAAAATATATCACCCCAAGTATCGCCACACATCTTCTGAACGTCAGGAGGGCGAAGTCGAGCGTCCAGTAGGGCTGGATCAGCCCCATGATGGTCTCTTTTTCCTTCAGGGACTCGCGCCCGTGGCGCAGGCCGTGGCGCAGCGCTCTGTAGCCCACCACCGGGACGGACAGCGCCATCACGAGGCCCGTCCATTGCGCGGCCTTGGAAAGGAAAACGAGGCCCAGCCCGGTGGAGAAGGGAAGCGGCGTCCCACTGGTCAGGACGACGGTTATTAATCCGAAAAGCCAGAAAACCAGCTCGTACCCGCGCGGGGCAAGATTTACCTTCCACAGGTCGGACCATCGCGCCGCCGGGGCGTCTGCTTGCCGCTTCACGAGCCCGGATGAGAATCCCTGGATCGCGTCGCCGTTCATGGGGGACATTTTGTATAGATTATACTCCAGCGCGCGGCTCAGGCGAAGACGCGGGCCGGGGCTTGTGTTTGACCGGGGCGGTCCGGCGCCTTAAAATTCCCTGATCGTCAGATAAAGAAACAACGCCGGAGGCTCCAAGAATAATGACCATGACCGCGGAAGAAAGCTATATACAGAACACCTTCGCCGAGAGAATAGGCGGCGCCCGGTTCGGCAAGGACACGACGATATACAAGTTCGAGAAGATCAAGCGCGCCAAGAAGGCCGCCATGGCCGCCCATCCCGGCGTGGAGCTTATCGACATGGGCGTCGGCGAGCCGGACGAGATGGCCTTCCCGGAGGTGGTGAAGACTCTCCAGCACGAGTGCGCCAAACCGGAGAACCGCGGCTACGCGGACAACGGCATACAGGAGTTCAAGGACGCCGCGGCGCAATACCTGGACCGCGTCTTCGGGGTGAAGGGGATAGACCCCGGCGCCGAGGTGAACCACGCCATAGGCTCGAAGCCCGCCCTGGCCATGTTCCCCCTGGCCTTCATAAATCCCGGCGACGCAACGGCCGCCACCGTCCCCGGCTACCCCGTCACCTCGACGCACACGCGCTACCTTGGCGGAGAGGTGATATCGCTTCCCATCACCGAAAAGAACGGCTTTCTGCCCGGCCTTGATTCCATCCCGGAAGAGAAGAGGGAGCGACTCAAGCTGCTCTACATAAACTATCCGAACAACCCCACCGGCGCGGCGGCCACGCCGGAGTTCTACGACAGGGTCGTCCGCTTCGCCCACGACAACAGGGTCGTGGTGATACAGGACGCCGCCTACGCCGCGCTGACCTATGGCGGCAGGCCTCTCAGCTTTTTGTCCATCGACGGGGCGAAGGACGTGGGGGTGGAGATACACTCCCTGTCCAAGGCGTTCAACATGACCGGCTGGCGGCTGGCCTTCGTGGCGGGAAACCGTCTGGTGGTCAACGCCTTCGCCACGATAAAGGACAACTGCGACTCGGGGCAGTTCGTCGCCATACAGAAGGCCGGGATAACGGCTCTTCAAAACCCCGGCATCACGGAGAAGATACGCGGCAAATACGAGCGCAGGCTCCGGTTGCTGGTCGATGCCCTGAACAAAGGCGGGTTCGACGCGAAGGTCCCCGACGGGACTTTTTATCTTTACGTGAAGGCGCCCAGGGCGGTCGAGGGCGGGCCGGAGTTTCCCACGGGGGAGGATTTCTCGCAGTGGCTGATAAAAGAGAAGCTTATCTCCACGGTGCCGTGGGATGACGCGGGGCGTTATATCCGTTTCTCGGTGACCTTCTCCGCGGCGGGGGAGGAAGACGAGCGGAGAGTGATGGACGAGATAGCGGCGCGGCTGACCGGCCTGAAGCTCGTCTTTTAGGGGCCGGACCGGACGGACGCGCTGGAGGCGCCCTAGTTGACTTTGACATATCTTTCCCTCGGGTCGAACCTCGGGGACCGGGCGGAGAACATCAGAAAGGCCGTGGACGCGCTGAAGGATATCGACGGTGTGGAGTTTCGCGGCGTGAGCGGTCTTTACGAGACGGAGCCGCAGGGGCCTGTGGCCGATCAGCCGTGGTTTCTGAATACCGCCGCGGCGGTGGAATCTTCCCTCGGGCCGTGGGAGCTTCTGTGGGAGCTTCAAAAGATAGAAGACGGCATGGGCCGCGAGCGTGGAGCGCCTGGAGGGCAGAGGATCATCGACATCGACATCGTTTTCTACGGCGACCTCGTCCTGTACACGAAGGACCTGATGATCCCGCACCCGGAGGCGGCCCGGAGGCGGTTCGTCCTGCGCCCCATAGCCGATATCGACCCCGGCTTCGTCCACCCCGCGCTGGGAAGGACGGTGGCGGACCTGCTGGCGGAGCTTGAGGAGGAGGCCGGGCAGGACATAAGAGAGGCGGGGCAGTGAGAAAAAAACGGAAATACATAGCCATCGAGGGCCCCATCGGCGTCGGCAAGACCAGCCTGGCGAAGCTCCTTTCGGAAAAGCTGGACGGCGAGCCGATACTGGAGGAGGTGGAGGAGAACCCCTTCCTGGAGAAGTTTTACGAAGACAGAAGCTTCTACGCCTTCCAGGCGCAGATGTTCTTTCTGGTCTCCCGGTACAAGCAGCTTTCAGCGCTTTCGCAGACCGATCTTTTCAAGACGGCGCCGGTGGCCGACTACATATTCGCGCGCGACATGATCTTCGCCAGGATCAACTTGAACGACCAGGAGTACAGGCTCTACATCGACATATACAACATGATGAAAAAGAACGTCCCCCGGCCGGACCTCGTCATATACCTGCAGGCGGACACGAAAACGCTTGTCAGCCGGACCCGTCAGCGCGGCAGGGAAATGGAAAAAAGCCTGCGGGAGGACTACCTGGACGAGGTGAACAGGGCGTTCAACGAGTTTTTTTTCAACTACCGCTCCGGGCCGTTGCTTATAATAAACACAAGCAACATAGACTTCGTCGCAAACGAGGAGGACCTCGAAAAGCTCCTCTCGAAGGTGACGGGTGATATAAAGGGAAGAGAGTTTTTCAACCCGCTCGGATCGGTCTTCTAGGCTGGCGCCAAAAGAAGGCGGCCGGGACGGGGAATAAAGAGGCAGGACCGTTTCAAGACAGTCCGCCTGGATCCATGGGACACCAGGACCGGGACGGGCGAGAGCAGAACGCGAGGCCAGGCGCATACGGAGCGCCCCACGCCGCCTCGCTGTCTTTCTCCCCGATAAAATCCCGCGATCCGGAAGGTCTTTTCGAACGAAGGAGAAGACGGGCATGAAAGAGAAGGTGACGCTCAACAGACTGCGGGAGATGAAGCGGAAGGGGAAAAAGATCGCCGCCCTGACGGCCTATGATTACGCCTTCGCCAGGATGGTCGACACCGCCGGGGTGGACATCGTCCTTGTGGGGGATTCGCTGGGAATGACTTTCCGGGGCGAGGAAAACACGCTTAAAGTGACGGTGGACGACATCGTGTACCACACGAAGGCCGTCCGCCGAGGCGTCAAGAGGGCGCTGCTCGTGGCGGACATGCCGTTTCTTTCATACCACGTCAGCGTGGAGAGGACGCTGGAGAACGCAGGCCGCATGATAACCGCCGGGGCCGAGGCGGTGAAGCTCGAGGGAGCCAGGGGCGTCCTCGCGGCGGCGGAAAGGCTCGTGAACGCGGGGATACCGGTGATGGGCCATATCGGCCTGACGCCGCAGTCGATCCACCAGCTCGGCGGCTTCAGGATCCAGGGCAGGCGCGACGAGGCGGCCAAAAGGCTGATAGAAGACGCGGAGAACCTCCAGTCGGCGGGCGCTTTCGCCCTGGTGCTCGAATGCGTGCCGGTGGACCTGGCGGCGGCCATAACGAAAAAGCTCGACATCCCCACGATCGGGATCGGCGCGGGGCCGGATGTGGACGGGCAGATACTGGTTACCTCCGACATCATGGGCATGACGTCCGATTTCACGCCAAGGTTCGTGAAAAAATATGCTGATATCGACCAAATGGCTACGAAAGCGGCCGAAAAGTACATCGAGGAGACGAAAAACGGCGCCTTTCCGGACGCTGAGCACAGCTACCCCGCCCCTCCCCGGCGCCTGAAGGTTATATGAGGCGCGGCAGGCAGGGCCATCGCCGAGGCTGTTTTCTCGCAACTGCTTGATATAATGCCGTTTGTTTTGCCGGCCGGGGGAGTGGCGGGCCGGAGGCGCATGACGCCGCCTCCGCCGTTAGGGTGGATATGTCTTTTTCCTCAATAAATACAGTATGTTATCCCGCCAGCGCCCGTGCAGGGAGAATGTTTGGGTGTTTTTTTGGTTTTTCTGGTGTATAATTTTTTGATGGATTAATAAATTTCAATGTCACGAGTTTGCCTGGCAGGGAGTTTGGCCATGAAACCGCGTAATTTCAACGAGATAAGAAAAGCCCTGATGAAGAAAAAAGCCCTTTTGCTCAAATCCGTCAGGGACAAGGAAAAAGATATCAAGGAGGAGATAGCAAACCGTCACGGCGACGACGTGGACATAGCCGAAGCCGACTACGAGCAGGAGATGTCCTTTTATTTCAAGAGCCGTGGCGAGGGTGAGCTGCGCAAGATCACCGACGCGCTCGCCCGCATGGACAAGGGTGAGTACGGCGTTTGCGTCGAGTGCGGGGAGGATATCCCCAAAAAACGGCTGACGGTTCTGCCCTATTCCTCGCTGTGCGTCGAGTGCCAGGAAAAAATGGAGGAGGAAGGCGTCGCCAGCAGGCGCTAGCCTGAGTCTTCGGACGGTAATAAACAGGATGGAGGGTGTTGGAATAGATGTTCGATAACGAGTTTTACAGCGAAGCGGTCAAAAAGGTTCCCAAGAAATACCTGCTGGCGAACCTCGTCTCCATGCGCATGAGGCAGCTTATAAACGGGGCCGACCCTCTCGTGGAGGCGGAGGAAGGGATGAGGCCGATGGACATCGCGCTCAAAGAAATCGCCGAAGGCATGATCGAGCCCCGCAAGCTGGAAGAGCAGCCTTCCGGCGAAGAGATTTTCGGCTGATCCCGGGCCATGGAAGAGGAAAAAAAGGAAAAATCCTTCACCTTCGTGGACAAGCGCCGCAGGTCCGGCGAGGAGGAGGAGTCCGCCCCCGCGAGGGATGAAAAACCGGCGCCCCCGGAAAAGGAGCCCGCGGCGGGCGAGGAGCCGGCAGGCGGCGCCGTCCCGCCCATAGACTTTCCCACGTTCATCGTCTCCCTCTCTTCGAGCGCGGCTTACCACATGGGCGGCTACCAGGACCCTGTCTCCGGCAAAACGTCTATGAACAAAGACCTCGCCCGGCAGACCATAGACATCATCGCGATGCTGAGGGAGAAAACCAGGGGCAACCTGACGGAGGACGAAGAAAGGCTCATTTCCAACCTGTTGCGCGACCTTCGGATGAAGTTCGTCGAGGTCTTCTCCTCGGGCTCCTAGAGGGGCGCGAGACCGGGAGTCACCCTCCCGTCGGGAGAAGGGACTCATAATGTCATCCTGAGGCGAAGCCGAAGAACCCCGCTATTCCATTTCCTCCCCCTCGACGGGGGAGGCCGGGTGGGGGTGATGAAATTATTTATACCCCCTCCCCTTGCATCCCCTCCCGCCGGGGGAGGGGAAAAAGCGTGTTTGCGTATGTTCCGTTACCCCCTTCAGTTCGTCCGCGGGATGTCTGCGATTTCCATGCTTGCCGAACATCCACTATAAGAGATACTTCCCAACGCGCTCAGTGTTTGCGAATTGTATGACCCAGTGAGGCTCGGAAACCTCCCATCTTGAGCTTGAAGTCGCACCGTGCCGCCGCTGTTCGTTATCGTGTGAGAGCCAAGATACGTCCAAGAAGGAACAGTAACTCTGCAATCGGCAGACTGCACAGTAGCGTCTGCCGACGCCACGCCGTCCGCGCTAAGCTCCACGTGTACGACGCCGCTCGCGGTGCAGTGTGCAGCTGGACAGGTCTGATCATAAGTGAATGGGCCGCTGTAGTTCCATGGCAGGGGGTCTGTGTCTGTATCCCCGCCGCCGGTGTCGTCGCTTCCCGTATCGCTGGTCTTAACGTCGGTGAAGATGGAGACTATGGGGTTGTGGGGCCCGAGCACATAACTGTCATTTTCACCTGTCCCGCATTGACCACCGACCGGCTTATGGTTGCATTTC
>JBPRGF010000030.1:0-1804 GCA_051418015.1 Candidatus Nitrospinota bacterium M3_3B_026
GGATGTGAAACGCCCAACCGCAGAACGATCGAAGAAGCGCCATCGGGCCGCCGAGCGCCCGACGTTCACTATCGGCGCCGACCAAATGGCCACGCTTCGCGTCCTCGGGAGTTCGAGAAGAGATCCGCTCGGCTCCTCGGCTAGTGAGATCGCCCGCCGCCTCTTTGATCTCTTTGGCTACAACGGCCGGCATCCGGTTGCGGCCCTTCATGGCCAGGCCTTGACCGACAACGCTTCTACGCCCGGCCCGCTGATTGAGGATCGCCAATGGGAGGACCTTCTATCGAAGGCGGATGAGATGGCCACCGCATCGAATACTTCCCGGGAAGAATCCCCTGAGGAGGAGAACCTTGCTGGGGATCTTGATGAGGACGAGGTCCGCCTGTCCTGCGTCTGCTACCTCGTGCAGGAGGCCCTCTACGAAGCCGGCTTCGGGGACCGGCGCCGGCGGCGGAAGGGTCCGTTCTAGCGCATAGGCCTCCTCTCCTCCTTTCCAGAACGTTCCTCCGATGTCCCTCGGCCGTAAAGCTCCCAAAACACCCCTCTTTTCATTTCGATTCTTTCCCCCGCCGAAAGTGACGGAGGGCCGTTCTCTGTGGAGGATGATCGTCGGGAGCGTTCTTGCCCTGGTTGGACTCTTGTCGTTCCCGTTGCTGTTTTTCGGCCCCTCGCCTCTCTCAATCAATGTCTCCGAGAGCCTTCCCGTCGGTCTTTACTGGACAGGCTCCCTCCCAGAGCCCGGTAGCGCTCCAGGCGACACGACGTCTGGGGGCCGAGGTGGTAACCTGGGCGTTGAGGTCGGGATGATCGTTTCGGCCTGCCTTCCTCCCCAGGTGGCTACGAGCGCCCTCGAACGGGGTTATCTCCCAGAAGGGACGTGCCCTTCCGGCATCGCGCCGGTTGGAAAAGTCATTGCCGCTCTCCCTGGGGACACGGTCGATGTGACAGATTCAGGGTCGTTCGTAAACGGGGCGCTTCTCCCCAACAGCGCGCCCCTCCTGCACGACAGCAAGGGGCGGGCAATGCCCCTGCTCCGAGGCCGGTTCATCCTACCGGCGGAGACTGCCTGGCTCTACAGTGGGCACAGCCCCCGGAGCTTCGACAGCCGATACTACGGCCCGGTGCCTCTTTCTGGGGTGCGTGGGCAGCTTTTTCCCCTTTTGACTCGGGGAAAGGCCTACCGCCCCTCTCTTCGGCCCCCTCAGGAATAACCCCTGAGGGAACTGGCGGCCCCCGAGCAGAGGCTGATCCGAACACGGTCAACCCGGATGCGCCCCGGCCGAAAGCGGCCCTACCGGCTGGACCGACATCGCTTAACCCGTAAGTGATCGCTGTTTTTCTCATCGAAGCGATACGGAAGGGGCGTGGTAGAGCGGGAGCATTTCCGGGTCCTCCGGGTGGGAGCGTGTGGCGCTTAGGTCGTCCATCAGGTCGATGTAGTCCTTCGCCAGTTCGTAGACGTGCCCAACGGCTACGCTCAAGGTGTATGTCTTCCCCGGACGTATCCGCAGGTCCATCAGGTAGAGCCGAGGATGGATGCTTTTCTGAAGCAGCGGTGCGATCCAAAAGGCATCTTCCTCGGGAAGCTCCCCGATACGAAGTTTTCGGATTTCTCGGCGGCGCACCTGCTCGATGAAGAGAAACACCCGCTCTACGCCCGTCTCTTCGTCGTACCGGTTCTCCGCGCCGATCCTAACGTACTTTGCTCCGAGGGTTTGCACAGTTTCGTAGAGATACTGGAGCCCTTCGTGGTGCTTGCTCTCCACCATAGGACGGAGAACAAACGTGAGCCCCTTGCTTCCCA
>JBPRGF010000031.1:0-203166 GCA_051418015.1 Candidatus Nitrospinota bacterium M3_3B_026
CTGCCGCATAGGCAGCTTAGAAAATACACGGCCACGAACCCCGTGGCCGCCCAGGGTTGACTGCCGCATAGGCAGCTTAGAAAACCTGTCTTTTTTAGTTGACACCAGGCAAAACGTTGACTGCCGCATAGGCAGCTTAGAAATTTTTAAAAGCGGAGGTCATGCGGCGGCTGGAGTTGACTGCCGCATAGGCAGCTTAGAAAGTCTCCGGCGCCATGATGTCTGTGCCCCACTCGTTGACTGCCGCATAGGCAGCTTAGAAATTAAAGAGGATATGATTGAATTATGATTATTGGTTGACTGCCGCATAGGCAGCTTAGAAAATGTAATAGCCGCGCATGAGCTCGGTCGCGCTGTTGACTGCCGCATAGGCAGCTTAGAAATATCATCACCCTGCATGTTTTCAAGCGGCAGGGTTGACTGCCGCATAGGCAGCTTAGAAATGATATCACTCTTTCTCTTCTTCACCATGATCGTTGACTGCCGCATAGGCAGCTTAGAAAGCTACAAAGGGGCTTTGAAGGGGCTTGCAAGCGTTGACTGCCGCATAGGCAGCTTAGAAATTGTCAAAAACCCGTTTTCTTCTCGTAGCTCTGTTGACTGCCGCATAGGCAGCTTAGAAATGTCAATCGAGGCCATGGGGCAGATAGGCAAAGTTGACTGCCGCATAGGCAGCTTAGAAAAGCCGGTTCACCGCTTTCTTCGGCCCGCCGGTGTTGACTGCCGCATAGGCAGCTTAGAAATGTCTGAGCTGGATGATGAGCTGGCTCGGCGCGTTGACTGCCGCATAGGCAGCTTAGAAAAATCATGCTCCACGGCGTTCAGCGATCGGAACGTTGACTGCCGCATAGGCAGCTTAGAAATAATCTGAAGCTTGGCGACCTGGTTGAAGTCAGTTGACTGCCGCATAGGCAGCTTAGAAATGCCGATGTGTTCCGCGTCCATTGAGACCTCAGTTGACTGCCGCATAGGCAGCTTAGAAATTACAAAAGCCGGGGAATTGAGCGGGCGGGACGTTGACTGCCGCATAGGCAGCTTAGAAATGTTTAAAGTTTTCGTTCACGCCGATAGCAAAGTTGACTGCCGCATAGGCAGCTTAGAAAACGACGACGCCGCGCATGGGGCGGCGTGGGGCGTTGACTGCCGCATAGGCAGCTTAGAAATATCGCTTATTCCGCGGGGTCTCGAAAATCTGGTTGACTGCCGCATAGGCAGCTTAGAAATCAAGGCCCACGAGAGACAGGCATTTGTCAGGGTTGACTGCCGCATAGGCAGCTTAGAAATTCCACGTGCCAGACTCCTATCGACGGGTTTTGTTGACTGCCGCATAGGCAGCTTAGAAATATTTATCGTATCTTTCCCCATGGCGGAAGGGGTTGACTGCCGCATAGGCAGCTTAGAAAAGTTTGATATGTTCGCCATGAGCGTAAATTGTGTTGACTGCCGCATAGGCAGCTTAGAAAAACTTCGCTAAACTCCGTGCCATTGCCTTTCAGTTGACTGCCGCATAGGCAGCTTAGAAATTGCCCTTCAGCAGGCGACCGGCGCGTCGTGGGTTGACTGCCGCATAGGCAGCTTAGAAAATGCCACCGAGCATCTTGCGAAGCTCTTTGGTGTTGACTGCCGCATAGGCAGCTTAGAAAAGGCTCGAGCGGATCAACAACGATCCATCGCGGTTGACTGCCGCATAGGCAGCTTAGAAATTTACTACATGGCGGAGGGCAGAACCGACGAAGTTGACTGCCGCATAGGCAGCTTAGAAACCACCGGGCACAGGCGCACATGAACCGCCCCGGGTTTTCCGGAGACTCCATTATTTGAGAGGATGGAGCCATGAAAAAATCAACAAGGTATTCGCCGGAGGTTAGGGAGCGGGCGGTTCCGGCCTTCGGGCCGGGCGGGCATGGCAGAAGGAGCGGGGGAGCGCATGCGGCGTCACAGGTTTCGCGCGTCACTCTACCATGCGCCGTCGCCTGTCGCGAGGGGCTGGCGCGGAAGCCGCTTTGAGATTTTCGTGACGCGACGGCGTCGTCCGGCGCAAAAATCGCTTTCGCGGGTTCCGTGACAGACGCTGAGCGGACATGCCAAACTTACGGCGCGTGGTAGAGTGACGCGCGGGACAACGGCGTTAGCGCGTGGCAAATCAGTACGTTCCGCGCCACCTGTCGGAGTGACGCTGGCTTACAAGGCGTTTTGCTCGGCAAACGCCTCCTGGGCGCGGCGGCCGTCCACGGAGAAACGCTGAACGGAGATAAAAAAAAATAAAAAAACCGGCGAAAAAAAACTTGCAGCCGCCGCCGGAGTGTGTATAATTTACTTACTTGTTTTTATTTTCCGCTTCTTCGTGAAGCACTCCCTTCGGGGACCTAAAGGACCTGGGTTTTAGCCCCGGGCCCTTCCAGACAGCGGACCGGCGGGTCCGCCACATGTCCGGCGGGATGTTTTTCCCGCCGCGAACCTTTGCACTCTGCAGAGGGGTGAGGATATGTGTGTCTTCACCTCGCTGCAGTTTCACAGCCACAAGCGTTCCTTTGTAAGCTGGACAAATCTCCGCGCAGTTCACGAGCGCGCGGAGACCAGCTGCGCCCCCCCCCCATAGGGGGCGAAACAGGCAATCGAAAAGAACCGTATCATTCCTTCACCCTTTCCACCACGCGCGGATCATGTTTTCCGGGCTCGCTGGTGGAAGAGGGCTTTCCGTTTTTTCCATCGGACGTGGCCGGAGCGCCCTGAAAAAATCCGGCGAGGCGGGATAGTGGCTGACCGCCTCATGCTCCAGCGCTCGTGACGCCGGAGCTCGGGATGCGTCCCGGGGCCCCTTATTAGCCGGGGCCTGCATCGCCCGCCTGGTACAAGGAGCCAGGCGCCAGGTCACCCGCAACGGCACGTCCAGCGGCTCTGGCCTGTCGATCGCTTGATCGGGGCAGTAACACTAATCGCAAAATTGGCGGGCTAAACGACAGGAGAGAACCGCGGTTCGAGGAGGTACGGATGCACAACGTTAAGTTCCAAGTACAGCAAATCATCAAACAGAATCCCCCGCGCAGCTACGCCACAAGGCGCGCCCGCGAGGTGAGCCTTCACAAATTCGCCGGCTGGTTGATAAGGAATTACCCGTCGCTGAGGAAAATCAATAGCCTCAAACCGAAGATGATCAACGCTTACGTCCAACACCTGAAGTCCAGGAACCTGTCCACCGGGACGCTGAAGAACAACATCTCTCACCTGCGGTTCCTGGCCCGCTCCATCGACAAGGCGAACATCATCCCTCGGACGAACGCCGAGTTCGGGATAGGCCCCCGCCGGTATGCGTCTCCGGAATCGCGCGCCCGCGAAATTCCCCCAGGAAGCCTGGAGCGATTGCCGGAGGGGCACCGTCTCGGCGTCGAGCTCCAGCGGGCGTTCGGCTTGCGGACGTCTGAGGTGGGCAAGTTCCGGGTAGCGGTAGCCGACAGGGGTACGCACCTGTCGATGGTCGGATCCTGGTGCAAGAACGCCAGACCGCGATCGATCGACATTCGGAACGGCTCGCAACGCGCTCTCCTCGAGCGCCTGCGCGGATACCTCGTCCGAAACGGTCAGTCGAATCTGATTCCAACGTCAAAGAGTTACAGGCAATGGGAGCGGAGCTACTACCGCGCCATCGCAGCGAACCTCGGCGTCGTCCGGGGTCACAACCTGCGGCATGCTTTCGCGGCCCAGCTTTACACGGAGCGGACGAGGGGGCTGAGACCACCGAACCAGGGCGGGCCGCTCCTTCGGGAGATGGACACCGAGACCCGCGTCCGGGCGAGAGACGCTTACCAGATCGTAGCCAGCGAACTCGGTCATAGCAGAGCCACCATCAGCAAATCTTACCTGGGCGGACTTGGATGAGAAAGAGCTGAAAACATGTTGAGGGCGCATACCTTTTCCGGTAGCCTGAGCACGCAGGACTCAGCGTATCTCAGACTGGTAAGATCGTGGAAGGGGAGAGGATTGCGCGTCAACATTCGCCCGGAGCGGCGGCATGAGAATTGTCAGGATTGCGGCGCAAGGTTCAGCCCGGATAACGGCTTCAGATGCAATTTCCACAACCGGGAGCCGCGTTACACCGTGCTGGATATAACCGGACTGAAAACGGCTGATCTCTCCGCCGCGCGCAACATGGACAGGGCGCGGGTGGAGATACGGCGGATGAACGGGGTGAAGCTGAGCCTGGACATGGCCGTCTCCCTTAAAGCGAGGATTGAAGCGGAGATAATGTCCGGCGTATTCCGCCCGCAGCTTTACACCGAAGGCTCCAAGCATCTGAAATTCTCCGCATTCGCGGAGCGCTATATCCGCAAACTGGAGAGACGGTATGAACGCAAGGAGATATCCATGGACCACCTGGCTGATATCAGGGGCGCCTTTGGCAGGCATTTTGGTTATCTTGAGCCGATGGAGATTCGATCCATCGGGCCGCAGGCCCTTGCGGACTGGATCGAGGAGCGGCGGCGGAAAAAAGTCTCCGCCAAGCGGATCAACAAGCTCCTTACATATCTCGGAGGGCTGTTCCAGGATGCGATGATGATGGAGATAGTCAACTCCAACCCGGTGGCGAAGAGGTTGAGAATACCCGTGTCCAACGAACGCCGCAGGCCGGCGCCCGAGCGCGTATGGATTGAGATCATCGCCTCCATCGAGGAGAAACACAGGCCGTTCTTCATGTTCGGCTACCTGACGGGATGGAGATGGAAAGAAATATCCGGGCTGCAGATCAGCGATATCGACTGGCAGGCGGGCGCCATTTACAGGAATCATACCCTGAGCAGGGATGGGCTTCGCCGGTCTTTAAAGCGCAGGGAGAAGACGGGGGCGCCCTATCCCATCACGCCGGACATAGAGCCGATACTGCGCGAGGCGACGCGGGACAGGATCGCGGGACATGTTTTTGTCTACCGCTCCACGAAGACAGGCGGGATGATGCCGTATCGCGCGTCACGGGCGGGGGCGTTGTGGCGGGCCGCCTGTGAAAAGGCGGAGCACGAGGGCCTCAAGAAACACTTGATGCGCCATTCTCTTGCCACGCGGCTGAAGAGTCAGGGGCGAAACGACGAGGAAATCGCCGCCGTCCTGGGCAACACAAGCGGCGTCGTGAGGGCTTTCTACGCATCGTATGAGCTTGAGCGTTTGGCTCAGATTCTGGATTTGTCCGCAAATGTCCGCAAATTTCACAGCGACGCCGAAGAGGCTTTGTGATATATTAATAACAAGATATTCAAAGGTTTAACAGCCCCGCGCCCGTAGCTCAGCCGGATAGAGCAACGGACTTCTAATCCGTAGGCCGCAGGTTCGAATCCTGCCGGGCGCGCCATTTTTACAGCTAATTAAACAATCCCCCTTAGCGCCTGCGATGACGGCGGCGCGGTTCGCGTGGTCGATCGTGGCGCTCCCCCTAACTTGTCTTCAGCGGTTAAATCCATAGGGGGAACTATGAAAGCGATATATTCCCAACATCCCTTTGCCATCAAATGCGCTATTGCCCTGTTCAAGGGAGACAAAACGGCCGGGCTTATGACTATGTCAAGATGTTCATGATTCACCGGACGCGCGGCCGGGGTCCCGCTCATTCTCTCCCGGTTCGTCTCCGCTTTCCGGAACAGGCAGAAGCGGGTCGTCGTCATCCATGATGATCCTGGCGGGCGGGGCCTCCATGTCGTCGTACTGGCCGCTTTTCACCGCCCAGAAGAGGACGCCGACCATCACCAGGCCGAAAAGGAGCATGAAGGGGAGAAGACCGTAGATGACTTCCATTTTTCAGTCTCCGCTCACTCCGCCTTTATCCTGGACGCGCTGGCTATCACCGCAAGGGAGCCAAGCGGCATGGCGAAGGCCGCCACGACGGGGGTGACGTATCCCATAACCGCCAGCGGGACCAGGACGGCGTTGTATCCGAGGGAGATGGCGATGTTCCTCCGGATCACGGCCAGCGTCCGCTTGGCGACGCCGAAAGAGAGCCTGACAAGCTCGAGCCTGGAGCCGGTTATCACCACGTCCGCGCTCTCCACCGAGACATCCGCCCCGGAGGCCATGGCTATCCCCGCGTCCGCGAGAAGAAGGGCCGGAGCGTCGTTCACACCGTCGCCGACCATGACGACCTTTTCCCCGCGGGCCTTCAACTCCCTGATCGCCCCGGCCTTGTCCTCCGGCCTCATCCCGGCCCGCGCGGGAACGGATCCCAGGACGTCCGCCGTCTTCCTGGTCACGCGCCAGCTGTCCCCGGTGAAGATGGAGACCTTCACCCCCCCGTCCAGCAGCGACCGTACCACACCGGCGGCGTCCTCCCGCAGCTTGTCCTCAAGCTGGATCATGCCCGCCGTCTCCCCGTCCACCGCCACGAAGACGGACGAGACGGCGGCCTCCTCCATCCGCTCCGCCTCGCTCAGCAGGGCGTCCGGGACGGCCGCTCCGAGAGAAGCCAAAAACGCCGCGGAGCCGACGGACACTCGCTTCCCCCCAGCCGTTCCGGAGACTCCGCCTCCGGGGTGGTATGAAAAGTCCGCGGCCTCGTGACCCCTTGCCAGGCCCCGTCTTTCCGCCTCTTTCACTATCGCGCCGCCGATGGCGTGCTCGGAGCTTTCCTCCACGGCCGCGGCGAGCGATAGAACCTCCCCGGCTCCGAACATCCCCCACGGTTTCACGGCCGCCACGCTCATCGTCCCCTCCGTCAGGGCTCCGGTCTTGTCGAAGACGAAATGTGTCGCCACGGCCAGCGCCTCCAGCGCCTCTCCGCTTTTTACCAGGATTCCTTTGCGCGCCGCGGCCCCGGACGCCATGGCCACGGCCATCGGCGTGGCCAGCCCCAGGGCGCACGGGCAGGTGATTATGAGAACCGACGTGGCGGTGATGAGGGCCGTCTCCATCCCGCTCCGCATCCAATACGCGAAGGTCCCGGCCGCCAGCAGAAGAGTCACAAGGATGAAGTATGGGACGACGCCGTCCGCCAGGCGGGCGATGGGCGCCTTGGAGGCCTGGGCCTTCTCGATCAGCTCCGCCATCCTGGCAAGCGCCGTATCCTTCATCGGGCGGTCCACCCGGACCTTCAGCGTCCCCAGGCCGTTCATGGACCCGGCGATCACGCGGCCGCCCGCGCGTTTTTTCACCGGCCTGGACTCGCCCGTGATGATAGACTCGTTCACGGCGCTCTCCCCCCATTCCACGCCCCCGTCCACAGGTATCCTTTCGCCCGGCTTCACCAGGACAAGATCCCCCGGTTTCACCGAGCGGATGTATACAGTCTTTTCCCCATCGCCGGTCATCACGGCGGCGGAGCGGGGTTGAAGCTCCATCAGCCTGCCCGCCGCGGAGGCCGCCTTGTCGCGGAAGGCCGCGTCCAGGTACCTGCCGATCAGCAGGACGAACAGGAAGAAGATCACCGTGTCGAAATAGACCTCCCCCGCGGCGGAGCCGGAGAGCGTGACGTAGGCCGAGTAAAGATACGTGGCCAGCGCGCCGATGGCGATCGGCAGGTCCATGGTGGGGTAGGCCCGCTTCAGCCCCCCCGCCGCTCCTTTAAGGAAGGGCCACCCGGAGTAGAAGACCACCGGCGTGGCCAGGGCGAAGCCGACGTGGTGGAGGAAGTCCCTGTACTCGTCCCGCGCCGCGCCCGTCCACAGGGCTATGGATACCCACATCATGTTCATGGCGGCGAACCCGGCGAACCCGATGCGGAACAGCATGGCCCGGCGCCTCCGCCGCGCGGCCGCCTCGGCGGACTCGGCGGAGTATGGCGTGGCGGTGTAGCCTATCCGGCCCAGGGCGTTGATGATCTGGGAGAGTTTCAGCCGTCCGCCGTCCCACCGAACCCGCATTCTCCGGCCCGCCAGATTCACCTCGGCGGACTCGACGCCCGGCGTCCTCTCCATCGCCCGCTCTATCAGCCAGACGCAGGCGGCGCAGTGAATCCCCTCCACCAGGAGGCTGGCCTCCTTGCGGCGGCCGTTCCTTACGCCGAAGTCCTTTTCGGCCTCGGCAAGGTCGAACACCTCCGCGTCCGGCGGCGGCTCCGGCGGGGCGGAGAGCGGCCCCGGCCCCTCCCTTCGGCTGTAGAAGCCGTCAAGCCCCGCCTCGTATATGGCAAGGCAGACCGTCTTGCACCCTATGCAGCAGAAAAGCCGCGTCTTTCCCCCCGCCTCCGCCGTCCACGCGCCGGAGGAGGGGATGGAAAGGCCGCAGTGGTAGCAGACACTCTCAGTCCCGCGCTCTCGCGCGGGCTCTTTAACGGCCCCTTTCGCCGCCGCTGACGGCGCGGGGATGGATTCGCGGGCTCTACTCATCTACGCGTATCCTCTTCGCGGCCGACTCGCGCGCCCCGCCCGACGAGAACTCCGCTATCAGATCCCACTCCCCTTTGAGGGGGAAGGAGATATCCGCCGCCATCACACCGTCCGCCGTCATTTCCATTGCGGCGGAAAAGTCCATGGAGGCGTCCGAGGGGCGGTATGCGTAGACGACCGCGGCGCCGGAGACGGTCATCCCGTCCCCGTCCAACGGCGCCTTCAGCGTAAAGCGGGCGGGCTTTCCCATGGTCACCCTCTCCGGCGCGAAAAAGGCCAGTTTCCACCCCGGCCGTCCGTCTTTGGCCATCTCGAGACGGGAGCGCGAGGCGTAGCTTTTCCCCCTTTCGTAGTAGTCCTCCACGACCAGGCCGGGGTTCGTGGCGACGGCGATGAAAGCCATCGCGAAGTTGGCCGCCACTCCCGATCCGATGATCCCCGCTATGGCCCAGACCCACGGATTTTTGAGGGCGCCGCCGTCCTCCTCGTCCGTTCTTTTGTCCGTCATGTCATCGGCCTCTTTTTGCGCGCCCCGGGGTCATGGCCCGATGAAGGCGCTTTCGTATGAGTCCCTGCTCTTCTCTCTATCCATGCTCTGCGCGTGGAAATATATCGTCGCGCGCATCCCGCCACGGCCGGGCGCCATGGCCCGGACGAAAACGTCCACTGGCCGCACCGAGCCCGCCGGGACCGAATACGCCCTTTTCTCCGGGAGGAGCCTTGCGCCGGGGAGTCCGCTTATGGATATGCCGATGGTCTCGTCACGGCCGGTCCTGTTTATTATCTTCAGAGTATACCCGTTCTGGATGGAGCCGTCGGACATGAGGGTGTATAGGGGCTGGCGGGCGTGTATAACGGTGAGGTTTATTCCCCTCTCCCGGACGAGCCCGTATATGGTCCCGCTCACGGCGAACAGGATGATGGCGCAGTAGACGAGTGCCCTGCCCCGCCTCCAGAAGGAACGGCGCTTCTCCCCGCGCAGTTCCTTCAGGGACATGTAGCGGATGAGCCTCCGCGGCCTCGACAGCCTGTCCATCACCGAGTCGCAGGCGTCTATGCACAGCCCACAGGTTATGCAACCCTCCTGCTGGCCCTTCCTTATGTCCACGCCGGTGGGACACACGGCGACGCACAGGCTGCAGTCCACGCAATCTCCGGCCCCCTCACGCGGCTTTCCCTTCCTGACCCTGGCCCTTGGCTCTCCACGGCTGAAGTCGTAGGTGGGCATCATGGTCTCCAGGTCCACCATCACGCCCTGCACCCTTGCGTAGGGGCACAGCCAGAGGCATACCTGCTCCCGCATTATGGCGACGCCTATGTAGGAGCCGATGAGAAACACCAGGGGAACAGTCCATATGTAGACCGGCCCCTGGAGCGTGAAGTATCTTCCCCACAGCTCGCCCGTGTCCATGAAGTAGGAGACGAAGGTTATCCCCGTCAGGGCGGAGAGAAGCATGAAGATGGAGTGTTTGACCGTCTTGACCGCCATTTTCCCCGGCGTCCACGGCGCCTTGTCCAGCGCGCGCCTTCTGGCCGGGGGGCCCTCCAGCTTCTCCTCTATCCACGTGTAGACGTCCACCCACACCGTCTGCCAGCAGAAGTAGCCGCAGAACACCCTGCCCGCGAGCGCCGTGACGGCGAACAGCGTGATGAAGAAGGTCAGCAGGACAAGGGCGAGTATCCATATATCCTGCGGCCACAGGGTCACCCCGAACAGGTGATACTTGCGGCCCGGTATGTCAAAGAGGACGGCCTGCCTGCCGCCCCACCTTATGTACGGCCCGGCGAAATAGAACAGGTAGAGGGAGGCGGCCAGCCACTTGAGCCTCCGGAACCCGCCCGGAATCCTTTTGGCGTGGATCTTCTCCTCGCCGAGGTTCACGTCCCAGTAGGCGGTCTCGTCGTAAAGCTGGTCTATCGCGCTGTCTTCGAACTCCGGCGGCCGCGCCGGAACGCTTTTCGCCGCGTCGTTCATCGAGTTTCATCCAACCGCTCTGAATCCGCCTTCGCCCGCTTCGGCTCGCTCATCGAGGCCGGGCGCCGCGGCGCGGCGCCTCATTTACTATCCTCCGCAAGGGCAGGTCCGTCATCCCAAGGATGGGGGCCGTCAACGCCCGCAACTTCAGCTGGGCTTCGCCTGTCTTCATGGCTCAATCCAGGACCAGCGGATCCTGCGTTCGCTCGTCCTTATTGAGCCCCATAATGCTGGAGGCGCGATGCTTGAACGAGGCTGTAGCGCGCCGCATGAACATCCGAGCGGCCCTAAAGGGGATGACATCATCTTTTACCGCGCCTATCAGGGTGTCGTTATAGACAAAAGTGGTGTAGGAGGGATTAATCTTCTTTAAAGCGCTGGAGACGGAGCCTAATGTGATTTTGCTCCAGTTCTCCTTTCCACCAAGCCCCACGGTTCCGAACAGCCGGTAATCATCGATGACTATTATGTGGTCTTTTATCTTATGCCCCTCGATAATTTCCAGTTCCTCTAACAGTGGAACGGAAACCTCTCCCAGGGCGGTTTCTTTCGCGGAGAAATGCGCGTCGAGCCAGAAAAAGCATTTTTCGTTTATTTGCGGCATAAGCTTGCGTAAAGATTCAACAGAGTCTCCTTGTATTAAGTTGACATTTTCCATCCCCTTGAAACGCTCGAGACATTTCTGATGCAGCGCCGGGTCCAGTTCCATGGAATAGATTTTCTCAAACTTGTCACGCGCCCATTCGATGGTGTCTCCCTTGTAGGAGCCGGTTTCAACGAAAACCTTCGGGCAAGTGGATATTACGGAAAAGATATTTTTGTGGGCCAGACTTGACATTTTTTCTCTCTAATAAACAAGCAAGTTAATTTTCCCCGGACACTGATTATGTAATATATCCTCGAGCTCCACCGGTTGCAAATATAGCCCTGATTCCAGGTTGCGCCTTTCCATTTCCTTCTCCTCCGCGCCGCCCATCGAGTCTCATCCAGCCGCTCTGATTCCGCCTTCGCCCGCTTCGGCTCACTCTTCGCCGCCCCTGGAGAGGGAGTATATTTTCCAGCCGAGGTAGACCACGATCGCCAGCGCGCCCGCCGCCGTGAAAAGCGAAAGTAACACCACGAAGTCCATATCGCCTCCCCTTTACAGATCCTCACGCGCTTCGGGGCCGGTCATTCCTCCATCCCCCCGCCAAGGGACCAGACCCTGACGGCGAGTTTCCTGATATCGTTTTCGCCGAGCCTTTCACCGAAAGCGGGCATCACGGCCTTCCTGCTTTGCGGGTGGTCCTGGTTCACGCCGTACATGATGGTCCCGCGGACGCCCTCGTCCGTCCCCTCGAATCTCCATATGGCGTCGGTCAGGTTGGCGCCGCCCATCTCCTCCAGGCCCCTTGCGTCCTCCCCGTGGCAGACGTAGCAGTCCGCCCCGCCGCTTGTTCGCCCCATGAACACCTCCCGGCCGGGCTCGTGGACCCGCCCCGCGGCAAGGCCGGTCACGTAGCGGACAAGGTCCTCTATCTCATCGGCGGAGAGCGTGTCCCTGTAACCGGGCATGTACCCCTCCCTGCCCGACGCAATGGTCTCCATTATGTTCTCCACCGTTCCGCCGTAGAGCCAGTCGTCATCGGCCAGCACGGGAAAGCCCGGCGCCCCCTCGCCCCCGGAGCCGTGGCAGGGCGCGCAGTTGTCGCCGAAGGTCACCCTGGAGGCCGCCAGCGAGTATCGGGTCATGCCGGGGTCTTCGAGAATCTCCCCGGCGGTCATCGCCGCCACCTTCCGCTCGTAAGGGGCGCGAACGGCTTTTATCCGCTCCAGGCCGCGTCTGTACTCATCAATCTGCGTCCAGCCCAGCACTCCGCGCGTGTAGTCGTTGACCAGGGGGATGGAAGGATAGAGAACGAAGTAGATGAGCACAAACACCGGCGCGATGTAAAGACCCGTCATCCACCACCGCGGGGGGTCGTTTTTCAACTCGCGGATGCCGTCCCACTCGTGCCCGGTGTCCGGGGCCTCTTTCGGGTCATGTTCGTTGGCCATTTTAAACCTCTTTGTCCAGGCTGTCCTCTTCCAGGATGCTCCTCTTCTGAGCCTCCAGGCGCTCCCTTACGCTGGGGATCATGATGTAGACATAGACCCCCGCCATGAGAAAAAAAACCACCACCGTCACCGAAAGGCCCAGCCAGTCCGTGGCGGTCATCCTCTGATAAACGCTCGCCGCTTCGATCGCGTCATTCACGGTAAGCTTTTCCCTCCTCGAACTCGATCATGGTCCCAAGGCATTGCAGGTAGGCCACCAGGGCGTCCATCTCCGTCTTGCCGGCCACCTCGCCCGCGGCTTTGGCGATCATCCGTTCGGTGTATGGGACGCCCAGGGTCCGCATGGCCCTCATGCTCGCCTCCACCCTGTCCGGGGGTACCATGGCGTCCCTGAGCCACGGGTAGGCCGGCATCACAGATTCCGGGACCACCGACCTGGGGTCCACAAGATGCGCCACGTGCCACTGGTCCGAGTATTTGCCGCCCACGCGGGCGAGGTCCGGCCCGGTGCGCTTGGAGCCCCACTGGAACGGATGGTCGTACTTCGACTCCACCGCCAGCGAGTAATGCCCGTAGCGCTCCATCTCGTCCCGGAAGGGGCGGATCATCTGCGAGTGGCACACGTAGCAGCCCTCGCGGATGTAGACGTCCCTGCCGTAAAGCTCCAGGGCGTTATAAGGCCGGACTCCGGTCAGCTCCGGGAACTTTGGCGAGCCGTCCGGATTCACAGCCGTGTCCTCCCAGGTGCTGTCCAGGTAGAAAAGCGGAACGGTCGTGATGATGCTGCCGATGGAGACCACGATGGCGATCATGACCGTCATGGCCGCCACGTTAAGCTCCAGCCGCTCCTGCAGTCTGTCCGGTCTGTCCTTTTCAGTCATTTACGATTTTCCCTCCGAAAGTCCGCCATGATCCCCGTCATGCCGCCGCCGGCGCGGGCGCAAGCTCCGTGTCCTCGGAGCCCCTGATGGTCATCACGATGTTGTAGAGCATCAGCACAGCGCCCAGCAGGAATAGAAGCCCGCCGAACCAGCGCAGGATGTAGTAAGGCTCCATCGCCGCCACCGACTCGGCGAAGGTGTAGGTGAGCGCTCCGTACTCGTCGTAGGCCCTCCACATCATCCCCTGCATGATCCCGGAGACCCACATGGAGGTGATGTAGAAAGCGATCCCTATGGTGGTCATCCAGAAGTGGACGTTGACCAGCCGCTCCGAGTAGAGCCTCCGGCCGTAGAGCCTGGGGATGAGGTGGTATATGGCGCCCATGGAGACCATCCCCACCCAGCCCAGGGCGCCGGAGTGGACGTGGCCTATGGTCCAGTCCGTGTAATGCGAGAGGGCGTTCACGGTGCGAAGGGACATCATCGGCCCCTCGAAGGTGGACATGGCGTAGAAGGCCAGGGAGAGGATGAGAAACCGCAGGACGTAGTCCGTCCGCAGCTTGTACCACGCCCCGGAGAGGGTCAGCATCCCGTTCACCGCGCCGCCCCAGGAGGGGATTATCATGGCCACGGATATGGCCGCGCCGAGGCTGCCCGACCAGTCCGGCAGGGCGGTGTACTGCAGATGGTGGGCGCCGATCCAGACGTAGCCGAATATCAGCGTCCAGAAATGGAGCACCGAGAGCCTGTAGGAGAATATCGGGCGGCCTGCCTGCTTGGGGACGAAATAATACATTATCCCCAGGAAACCCGCCGTCAGGAAAAAGCCTACCGCGTTGTGCCCGTACCACCACTGGATCATGGCGTCCTGCGGGCCGGAGAAGACGGAGTAGGACTTCAGCGGCCCCACGGGTATCGCCAGGCTGTTCACCACGTGCAGGTAGGTGATGGTCACCTGCATGGAGATGAAAAACCAGTTGGCGACGTAGATGTGGGATATTTTGCGGTTGGCCAGGGTCATCAGGTAGTTGAATATGTAGACCAGCCACACCACCGCGATGGCGATGTCGAAGGGCCACTCCAGCTCGGCGTACTCCTTGCCGGTGGTGTATCCGAGGGGCAGGGTGACGACCGCCCCCACGATCACCGCGTTCCAGCCCCAGAAGGTGACCCAGGCCAGCCTGTCGCTCCACAGCGGCGTCCGGGACGTGCGCTGGACGATGTAGTAGGAAGTGGCGAACAGCGTGCAGCCGCCGAAGGCGAATATCACGGCGTTGGTGTGCAGGGGCCGCAGCCTGCCGAAGGTTATGTGCGGGATGTCGAAGTTAAGGGCCGGCCAGGCAAGCTCCGCGGCGATGTACACTCCGATGAGGGAGCCCACCACCAGGTACAACACGGCCATTATGGAGAACCACTTGACGACCCCGAAATGATACTTGGGCTCCGCCTGCGCTTGTTCCACGGCCCCTCCTGACAAATCGTGTTACAGGTAATACCCAGCCCTGAGCGTCCCGGTCATCACTTGCGAGATATATAAGACCGGCAGCCGGCCCCCAGGGCCGCGTACATTTTTTCCGCCGGACACCGCGTCTGAGGCGTCCATGATTTCACACGCGGCCGGCTCTTTCCTGTAGTTGCTTATCGTGCTTATCGCGGCGCCGGACACGAGGGGCCTTGCGCCGCCATGGCGCCCTATCCCTTCGGGTGACCGAAGCTCAAGGGACCGGGGCGTGGTGGAGCAGACACCGGGAAACCGGCGTCTTTGGCCGAGATATAATGGTGTGTCATAATTTTCCGAACCCTCCTGGATAAAATATGAGTCCGGCAGGCAGGTTTGTAAACAGACTCGTCAAAAAAAATGAGCGGCCGCGCCAGGGCGTCAGGCGTCAGGCGCCTCGTCCAGCCGGAAGAGGCGCCGGGCGGTACCGCCCATGACGAGGGCCTGTTTCTTTTTTGGAAGCTTCAGCGCGGCGAGGACCTTTTTCTGCTCTTTGAGGATGTGGGACCTGTAGCCGGATTCGCCGCTGATGGCGCTGTCGGTGCCGAAGATTATCTTCTCCGCGCCGAAGACTTCGATCGTCCGCCTGAAAACTTTTGAGAGCGGCGGCTTGCCCGGCGTGTAGAGCCTCCAGTTGTTCGTCCCGGAGGTGTCCACGTAGAGGTTCTCCGAGTGGAAACCGAGCAGCAGGACCTCCCGGAAAAAACCGGCCCCGAAATGGGCGATGATGAAATTCGTCTCCGGGAACATCTTGAGAGGCAGCCGCAGGTCCATCGGGTTCGTATAGCGATAGTCGGCCACCGGCGCCTGCGTTATGCCGAAATGGAAAAGGACCGGGACGCCAAGCCGCCCGGCGGCCTCGTAGACGGGGAACATCCTCTTGTCCGCGGCGGAGAAGCCCTGCAGCGCCGGGTATAGCTTGAGCCCCTTGAAAAGGCCGGTCCGCGCCAGTCTTTCCAGCTCGCGGGAGGCGGATTTGGCGGGCGGGTTTTTCAGGAAAACGTAGCCGGAGAAACGGGCCGGGTTGAGGGAGATGAACTCCTCGAGGTCCGAAAGCTCCCCGCCGATGGGCAGAAACAGGGCGCGTTCTATCCCGTTGCGGTCAAGCTCCTCCTCCCACATCCCGGCCAGCCCCTTCACGCCGGTCTTCCTGAGGAATTTCACAAGCTCCGGGCTTATGAACTTTTTGCCGTCCCTGCGGGTCTTCTCGAAAAGGCCGGGGCGGACGCGGTCGAACCGCTTCTTGGCGTTTTCTATCATCCTGGCCGTGACCAGGTGGACATGAGCGTCTATTATCATTGTTAGAATGATAACAGAATGGAGGGTCTGAAAAACCTCCGCCGCGCAATGAAATTTTCTCGGAGAGAAAAATGGCTATACGTAAAGTGGCCCAGCTCGGAAACCCCGTCCTGCGGAAAACGGCCGAGCCGGTGCCCGAGGACGAAATCACCTCGCGGCATGTCCAGCGCCTCATAGACGACATGATCGAGACAATGCGGGAGTATTCCGGCGCAGGGCTGGCCGCGCCCCAGGTCCACGAGTCCATCCGGATCGTGGTGGCCGAGTCCATGCGCAACGAGCGCTACCCCGAGTCGCCGCCGGTCCCCCTGACCGTGATCGTGAACCCCAGAATAGCCGGGTTTTCGGAGGAGATGGAGACGGACTGGGAGGGATGCCTGAGCCTGACGGACCTCTGGGGGCGGGTGAGGCGCGCCAAGGCCGTCACCGTGGAAGGGTTCGACCGTGGCGGGAAGCCGCTGAGGATCGAGGCGGAGGGCTTTTTCGCCCGCGCCCTGCAGCACGAGATCGACCATCTCCACGGCAAGGTCTTCATCGACAGGATGAGCGGCCTCTCCTCGCTCTCCTTCGGCAGGGAGCGCGAGCGCTACGGGCGCCTCCACGAGGACGAGCCGCTTTAAAGGCGGGCGCTGGCAAAACGCCGCCACGCGATGTCATCTCCAGACCCCGGCCGGGAGCGCCGCGCCGCGCTTGACAGGAGGAACCCCCCGGGCCGATAATTGTGGAAAATTTCGCCCTTTAGCGCGGTCTTTTACTATGCCGCTTGATACTTTCTCCCGCGACGTCTCGGAATGGACGGGGCTGAACCTCATCAACTGCATAGGCGTGGACGAGTGCATGAGGGCCTGCCCCGTCGTCCCGCCCGGCCTTTCGATCGCCGATCTCAACGACGCCGCGCGGGACGGGGCGGAGCTTACAGGCGGCGCGCTGAAGCTTGCGCGGGACTGCGTCCAGTGCGGCCGGTGCGACACCGTCTGCCCGGCCCTTGCGGGAAGGTCGGTGATGATGCTGGCCCTCAAGGAGAAGATGGCCAACGCCGGTTTCTCCCCCGCCTACCACAAAAAATATTTCGCCCTGAAAGGGTACGACAAAAGCGCCGCCCGCCGCGCCGCCTTCGGCGCCCTCATGAAGGCGAAGTGGAAAATCTCCGGCGCGGACAGGCTGAAGTCCGAAAAACTCGCCCCGCATATAGGCAAGCCGCGCCTTCGGAAGGCGGAGTACCTTATCTATCTCGGCTGCTACGTCTTCACGAAAACCGACTCCGCCGCGCAGACGGTGGACATAGCCGAGCGGCTCGGGATCGACCACGAGGTCCTCGGCGGACTGGAGACCTGTTGCGGGTGGCCGTCGCTTCTCGCGGGCAGGACGGACGAGGCCGAACGCTATCACGAGCGCCTGGCCGCCACGATCCGCGAGGCGGAGCCCGAATACGCCGTCACCGGCTGCGCGGAGTGCTACATGGCGCTGGTGAAAATAAAACACAAGTACGCCATGGCCTTCGAGCCGCTCACCACGCCGATGTGGCTGAACAGGTTCGCGGACAGGCTGGGTCTGCGAAAGTCGGACGCTCAGGTGACGTTCCACGACTCCTGCCACATATCCCGCAAGGCCGGCGCGCCGGAGCCGGCCAGGGAACTTCTGCGGAGGATGGCGCCCGTGGTGGAGATGGAGCGTTCCGGCCCCGGCAAAACCTTCTGCTGCGGCTACTGGGGGCTGAAAAGCGACGAGGCGCAACAGAAGGCCATCCACGCAAGCCGTCTCGACGAGGCGATGGGGACGGGAGCGGCGGTGATGGCGGTGGAATGCGTCACGTGCCTTGAGTCATTCTCCGAAAACGGCGCCGCGCCGGGGGTGGATGTCCGGGACATCGTCGGCATGGTCCACGAGCGGATGCGCCCATGAGCTTCAGGAAGCATGTCATCATCGGGTTCGGCGTGGCCGGGGCCGAGGCGGCGGAGGCGATACGAAGACGCGACCCCGACGCGGCCATAACGATATTCAACGCCGAGCCGTATCCTTTCTACTTCCGCCCGGCGCTCTCTTACTATTTCAAAGGCGCCCTGGGGGAGGAGGGGCTTCTCGCCCGGCCGCCTCAGTGGGCGCGGCGGAGACGGATACGGATTTTAAACGACACCGTCCGCGAGGTCAGGCTCCCCGATCGTGAGGTGGTGGGCGAAAGCGGCCTAGTGGAAGCCTACGACGAGCTGCTGATAGCAACCGGCGCGCGGCCCTTCAAGGCGCCGTGGATCGGGGTGGACCTCGACGGCGTGGTCACATACCGCGGCCTGGTGTGCGCCAGGAAGACGATGGACTATGCGAAGAAACGCCGCGCCCGCCGGGCCGTCGTCATCGGCGGGGGGATACTGGGCGTCGAGATGGCGGAAAACTTCAAGAGCATGGGGCTGGAGACGGCCCTGCTGGTTCGCGAGGAGCGCCCCTTGAGCCTGCTGTTCGACGAGGAGGGGTCGGGGATCATACGGGAGCGGATGGAAAAGGACGGCGTCCGCGTCCTCGTCGAGTCCGAAGTGGACGAGTTTCTCGGAGACTCCGGCAAGGTGGAGGGCGTCCGGCTGAAGTCCGGCGAGACGCTCGACGCGGACGTCGCCGCCGTGGCCATCGGGGTACGGCCGGTTGTCGATTTCCTTGAAGGCTCGGGGGTGGAGCTTGCCGGTGGCGGCGTCGTGGTGGATGAATACCTGAAGACGAGCGCCGAGGGCGTCTGGGCCGCGGGGGACGCGGCTATGCGGAGAGCCGTCGAAAGGCTCATCCCGTGCCGGACGTGGCTTGCGGCCGGGCGGATGGGCGCGGCGGCGGGGGCGAACATGGCCGGGGCGGGCGAGCCTTTCGACGAGGGCGTCTTCTTCAACGCAAGCCATGCATACAACGTCATGTACGCCGTGGTGGGGCGGTTCGGCGCATCGGAGGGAGACGGCGTCCGAGGCGTCGTTCTGGACTCGCCCCCGGGGACGCGGGCGAAGGTGATGTTCGAAGGGAACAAAGTGATCGGCGGTATGTTCGTGGGATACACCGATCCCGCGTGGGCCGCTCTCCGGGCGGTGGAAAAAAGGCTGGAGGCCGATCCGGCGGCGCTTTCCGGCAGCGGGTGGCGGAGCGCGCTTTCTGCCGCAGGCCCGCCGATGGGCGTTTTTTAACGAGGAGAGATGATGAAAGGTGACTACAAGCTGCTGATAGGCGGCGAATGGGTGGCGACGGATCACAGGGCGGACATATTCAACCCTTACAACGGCAGGATCATCGGCAAGACATGCCTGGCCGGGAAAAAGGAGATGAACGCCGCCATAGGCGCCGCCGCGAAGGCGTTCGAGACGGCGCGCCGGGCGCCCGCCCACGAGGTCTCCGGCCTGCTCAAACGCGCCGTCCACGGGATCATCAGGAACAGGAAAAGGCTCGTGGACACGATCGTGGCCGAGGCGGGAAAGCCCGTCGCCCTGGCCGAGCAGGAGGTGGACCGCACCGTCACGACCTTCGGCATCGCCGCCGAGGAGGCGGGCAGGCAGGGCGGCGAGCTTCTGCCGGTGGACATCGACCCCCGCGCCGAGGGGCGTTGGGCGATTGTCAAACGGTTCCCCGTCGGCGTCGTGGCGGGGATATCGCCTTTCAACTTTCCGCTCAACCTCGTCGCGCACAAGGTGGCCCCGGCGATCGCGGCGAAAAACACGATCGTTCTGAAACCCGCGACGAAGACACCCGGCGCGGCGGTGATCCTCGGCGAGATATTGCTCGAGGCGGGCATGGCGCCGGGCCAGTACAACGTCGTCCCGTGCCCCCGGGACGTGGGGGAGACGCTGGCCACCGACGAGCGTGTCAAAAAGCTCACCTTCACCGGCAGCCCGCCCGTGGGATGGCGGCTCAAGGAGCTTGCGTCGGGGAAGAAGGTGACCCTGGAGCTTGGCGGCAACGCCGCGGCGGTGGTCTGTGACGACGCGGATTTGAAGTGGGCGATCCCGAGGATCGCCGCGGGGGCTTTTGGATACGCGGGGCAGGTCTGCATCAGCGTGCAGAGGATCCTTATCCAGCGCGGGATTTACGGCAAGGCCGTCCGCGCCCTGGCGGCCCACACCAGAAGCAGCGTGAAGGCGGGGAACCCGAAAAAAAGGGGCGTCACCGTCGGGCCGATGATCGACGGCGCGGCGCTTAAGAAAACGGAGGAGTGGATACGGGAGGCCGTCGATGGCGGGGCGAAGATCCTCGCCGGGGGCAGGCGGCGGGGGAAGGTCTACGAGCCGACGCTGCTGTCCAACGTCAAAAAGACGATGCGGATCGTCTGCCAGGAGGCTTTCGCGCCGGTGGCGGTGGTCCAGCCCTTCGGGACGGTCCGGCAGGCGATGCGGATGGTCAACGACTCCGCCTACGGGCTGCAGATGGGAATTTTCACCCGCGGCATGGACAACGCCTTTTACGCCTTCGAGGAGGCGGAAGTCGGCGGCGTGATCGTCAACGACTTCCCGACGTTTCGCGTCGACAACATGCCCTACGGCGGGGTGAAGCTCTCCGGGTTCGGCAGGGAGGGCGTTCGCTACGCCATCGAGGAGATGACCGAGCCGAAAGTGATGGTCATAAAACCCTGACGGGAGCGCTGACCGGCGCCTCACACACAATCACGACGGACTCTCTTCAGAACAGGCGCTCTCCCGCCAAGCCGGATTCTCAATTCCGGGAACGCGGAGCCTGGAAATTCCCGAAACCGGGAAACCTGTAACGAACAGATGCTAGGGTGTTCACTTTCCTTCGGAATAACTCATTGTAATAACAAACTATATATTACTGCCCCGGAAAGCGCGGAGCGGCATAAAATTTGAATATAACTTTATATGCTTCGATAGATCATCGTTTATGACAAGACGGAGTGAGGCTTATCTTGAAAAGATTTTCGTTTCTGGCCGCGGCTGCGGCCTTCGCGCTGACCGCGTGGGCGGGGGCGGCTTCCGCCGATGGGTGGAGCCCCGATTCCCGCGCCAGCAACCTTGGGAGCGTGGTTAACACGCGCCACAACCTTCTGGCCACGTATTCCAACGTGCCTCCCGAGGGGTACCCCTGGGGGATGAAGGAGCTGATAGAAGGCGAAGGGGACACGAAGGGCAAGTGGAACGCCTATGGCGAGGTCTGCGTCTTCTGCCACACCCCCCACGGCGCGAGCCAGACGGCGGAGGCCCCCCTGTGGAACCGCAACATGAGGGGTACCAACTATTACTGGACGTACAGCATGCCCACCTTCAGCGGACAGATCGCGGAGGTCTCCTACGGCCAGTGGCAATGGGACGACCGCAAGGCGCGCCGCATGAACCCGAACTCCCAGATCTGCCTCTCCTGCCACGACGGGACCCTCGGCATGGACGCGGTCCTGAACATGCCCGGCTCCGGCAGATATTCCGCCCTCGGCGAATATGTCGAGGACTCCTACGACGCCAACGGGGTCAAAGACTTCCTGGACACGTGGACGAACCCCAACGGCCTGCCATCGACCCATAACGCCATGCCCAGCTGCTACGGATGCCATTCGCCGGGCAACATCGGGTGGCCGCAGGATTTCTACGGGTTCCTCATAGCGCCGTATGTCGATGCCGCCCTGGAGCTGAGGGACGACCACCCGGTGGCCATCAAGCTGCCCGACACCAACATCTACGACTTCAACCAGCCGACGGGCTCCCAGGGCGACATGCTGTTTTACGACACGAACGGCGACGGCCGCGCGGACAATAACGAAGTACGCTTTTATGACTACGGCTCGGGCCCTTCCGTCGAGTGCACATCCTGCCACGATCCACACGGCGTGGAGTCCGCCGGGCCGGGCAGCATGCTGATTCCCTCCTTCCTGCGGGTCAACAACAACGGCTCGTCGTTGTGCCAGACCTGCCACGACAAGTGAAGGGGAATATCCGGCGTCCGGGGAGGAAAGCGCTTCTCATTCTCCCCCTCGCGGGGAGAGGATAAAGGTTGGGGGCGCTATTCGTCCCCTCCCGCCGGGAATCGAGGTATTTTTAGAGCCCGGCCCGCTCGAGGTTCATATAGACTTCCACCTCGCCGTCCTTTTCCGCCTCCTCGCGCAGGCCGGCGAGGTATTCCGTATACATCCGTGATCTTTTGTTGATGAGCAGGACGTCGCGTATCTCGGCGAGTTTTTCGCCCATCTCCTTTTCCGGGAGCGCGGGGCGGGAGACTGTCCGGATCGCCATGTAGCCTTCCAGGCTCTTTGTCACGGCGGCCTCCCCCACGTCCAGCGCGAAAGCCTCCTTGACTATCCCCTCCTCCTTCTCCTTCGACATGTCCGCGAGGTCGCGCCGCGAGAAAGGCTCCGTCACTTTCACTTCCAGCCCCTCCGCGGCGGCCGCCTCGGAAAGCGCCATCCCTTCGTTGGTTTTCTTTGCGATCCGCTCCGCCACGGCGGACGCCTTCTTGACCGACTTTTCCAGCCGGACTTCCTCCTCCACTTTATCCCTCACCTGCTCGAGGGGCGGAACGCGGGAAGGCTCGACGGAGTCCACCATCGCCAGGACGAAGGAGTCCGCAAGCTCTATTGCGTCCGACACTCTGCCCTTTTCGAGCTCGAAAACCTTCCTCGCAAGCGGCTCCGCCCCCTCCATGGAGAGGATCGGCTCGCCTTTGGAGAGGACGTGGGTCTCCAGTTTCAGCGCCTCATGTTCCCCCACCGCTTCGGCGAACCCGCCGGGAGTCAGCCCCTCCGCTATCTTTTTCATCAGCCCGCGCGCGGCCTTACGGGCCTTCATCCGCCTCACCTTCTGCTCCACCTCGGCGCGGATTTTTTCGAGCGGCGGCGTCATCGCCTCCTCGCGGGAGACGGCCTGCGCGATGTGCCATCCGAAGCTCGTCCTGAAAGGCTCCGACACCTCCCCCTGCTCGAGGCCGAAGACAACCTCCTCGAACTCCGGAACCATCACGCCCCGGCCGAAGGTCCCGAGGCTCCCCCCCTCCTCGGCCGACGGCCCTTCGGACATCTCCTTCGCCACAACCTCAAAATCCTCCCCCGCGGCCAGGCGGGCGGCGGCCCTGTCTATCTTCTCCTTCGCGCGGGCGGCCTCCTCCGCCGCCGCCTGCGGCCCCGCCTTGGCCAGGATGTGGCGCGCGGTCACCCGGTCCTCAACGGAGAACTCGGCGGAGCGTTCGTCGTAGTATCTTTCCACCTCGCCGTCCGCAATCTCCACCCTGTCCTCGAACGCCGCGACAGGGGCGGCCAGTGTCTTGAACGTGCGTTTCTCCGGTATCCGGAAATCCTCCTTGCGCCTGTCGTAGAACGACTCGGCCTCCTCCTCCGTGACCTCGGTTTGGGTGACGTACTTTTCGGCGGGGACGCTCACGTATTCCACGACCACGGGCTGGTAGTCATGCAGATACTGGTTCAGCGCCTCCGTGTCCGAGACGTTCGCCGCCCTCTGGACCATGAAGCGCAGCTTGGCCATAAGCAGGTCCTCGCGCAGGTCCTCCTCGAAGATCCTGGGCGGGACGCCGCTCCGGGTCAGGACGTCGATGTACCGCTCCCTGCTGAAAACACCGGCGCGCTGGAACTCCGGCATGTTCTCTATGATGTCGGTCAGCTCCCTGTCGCTGACCTGCAGGCCCTCCCGCCGGGCGGCGCGGACCTGCAGGACGTTCTCCACGATCGAGTTGAGCGCCATGGCGCGGGGGTCGATGGTCTCCAGCATGGCGGGGGAAAACCTCCCCGCGAACCGGTCCCGGATCGTCCTCTCCACCTTCCTCACGTGTTCGTCGAAGCGCTGCCTGGTGATCTCCTCTCCGGCCACCACCGCCACCACCTGGTCCTTTTTCGTCGAGCCCCTGCCCCACCACAGGAAGATGGACCCCACGAAAGTGGCGGCGATCCCGTAGATAAGCACCTTGCTGGCCCAGGTGCGGGCGCCCTCGCGGAAGATGTTCAGCATCGGTCCCCCCTCATTCCGTTCACTCCTCCAGCGCGCCCATCCCGGAGAGAATCTCCGAGGCTTCGAGGGCTTCGTCGGAGGTTGGGTACTTGTCGAGGATAGTGGTCAGCCGCTCCAGGGCAGGGCCCTCCGCCTCAAGCTCAAGCAGAGCTTTCGCGCTCGAAAGTAGCGCCGCGGGGGCCTTGTTGCTTGAGGGATATTTCCGGGCCATCTCGTCGAAGGCCGTGGCGGCCTTGTCGGGCTCGCCTTTGCCGAGATGGGCCTCACCGATCCAGTAGGCGGCGTTGTCGGAGAGACTGGTGTCCGGGTAGAGCGCAAGATATTCGCTGAAACCCTTTATGGCCCGGTCGAACTCGCCTTTCAGGTAATGGTCGTAAGAGCCCTGGTAAAGCTCCCCCGGCGCCATCCGCTCCGCCCTGGGGGCTGGCGCTGGCTCTGCCCGGGGCCGTTCCGGCGGGGCGGAGACGCCCTCCTCTTCGGCGATCTTTTCGACGGCCTCGCGGTGGGTCTTCCAGGTGATGCCGCTTCGTTTTTCCATGAGCCGGATGAAGGCGCGCGTCTCCAGGGAGAGGACATGGACCTGCTCGCTTATGGAGTCCAGCGCGGCCTGCTGGGCGGCGGCGTCCTCCATCGTCTGGTCGCGCGAGTCCGCCACCAGGCGCCCGAGGGAGCTTTCCACCTCCCCTATCCGCTCCATGAGCATCTGCGCCCTGGCGTTGAACTCCTCTATCTGCCCCCGCATCGTGATGACGGAAGACTCCAGCTCGCCTATGTTGGCCACGAGGTCCGCCTGGGACCTCATATTTTTGTAAAGGAAAGCCACGCGCTCGTCCATCCTGGTGATCTGGTTTCTCATCAGGGCGGCTTCCTGCTGTGTCATGGAGGCGCAGGAGGCCGAGACGGCCGCGATACAGACGGCCGCCAGAAGCGCGGACAGCCGGGACATCCTGGAGAGGCTCATGTCATCTGGCGCATAGGGCCGGCGGCCGCGCTCCTCGAAGGCGCGGACAAGCGCGGCCCCCTCACAACCGGGGCCGGACGGCCTTCGGCGCGGCCCGTTACCTCGTCACCAGGAAATGCGCCCTGCGGTTCCTGGCCCACGCCTCCTCGTCGTGCCCCGGGTCGGCGGGCAGCTCTTCGCCGTAGCTGATCGTGTAGAGCCTGTCCGGGTCCACCCCCAGGGAGACGAGATAGTTCTTCACGGAGTTGGCCCTCCGCTCGCCGAGGGCGAGGTTGTACTCCTCCGTGCCCCGCTCGTCGCAGTGGCCCTCGATCTGTATCTTCACGCCGGCGTTGTTCTTGATCCATTCCGCGTTCTTCTCCAGCGTCGCGCGGGCGTCGGGCCGCAGGTCGGACTTGTCGAAGTCGAAGTAGATGTTCTCCAGGGCGACCTCCTCGACGTACTCGGCGCGGGCCCCCTCCTGCTCGGCCGCCTCGGTCATGGGCTCCTCGCTTATCATCTCCCCTTCCGCGGGGGCCGTCTCCGCGGGGCCGGCATCGGGCAGGGTCTCCTTCTTCTTGGGCCCACAGGCGCCAAGGGTCACAAGCGATGTCACCGCGAACGCGGCTATCATCAGAAATATTACTCTGTTTTTCGAATGGATCATGCGAGCTCTCCAGGTCGATGAGATCGTTTCACATAGGTAAAATGCGGCTTATTCCAGCGTTCGATTCTCCGTCCGCGCTAATTTAGCAGACCGCCCATCTCTTTTCAAGTGAAAAACAAGACTGTCATCACCCCCCATCCCCGGACGAAAGATCCGGCCCCCAGGCGGGGGTGTATCCCCCTCCCTGAAGGGAGGTGATCCGCCTCTGGCCGGAGCCGTCCGCTTTCATTATATATATCTGCCGGCTCCCCGCCCTGTTGGAGGAGAAGGCTATGTTCCTGCCGTCGGGCGACCAGGAGGGCGCCTCGTTTGTCCCCGCGCCGGAGGTCAGCTGCCTTGTGTCGGAGGATTCCCTGACGTTTATCACCGCGATGTTGAACTTGCCGTCCAGCAGCGAGGTGTAGGCTATGTGGGCGCCTTTCGGCGACCAGGCGGCGCCGTCGTTGTAACCGCCCTTGAAGGTCAGCCGCTTCCGGCCCGTCCCGTCGATGTTCATGGTGTATATCTGCGGCGAGCCGGACATGTCCGACGTGAAGGCGATCCTCTTTCCGTCGGGCGACCAGGAGGGGGAGGTTTCGATCGACCTCCAGCGGGTTATCTTCCTCACGTTGGAGCCGTCGGCGTCGCAAATGTAAATGTCCGAGTTCCCTTTGCGCGAAAGGGAGAAGGCCACCTTCTTTCCATCGGGCGACCACTCGCCGGTGGTGTTCACCCCGATCCGGCGCGATATGGGATAGCGCAGCCCGGCCTTCAGGTCTATGGCGTAGAGGTCGGGGTTGCGGTACCTGTAGGTGGTGAAGAGGATCAGGTTGCTCTTCGGGTTCCAGTCCGGCAGCAGGACGATCGACCGGTCGGAGGTGATGGGCCTAGGGTTGAACCCGTCGTAGTCCATGATGAAAAGCTCCTTGCGCCCCATCACCCTGGATACGAAGGCGATCTTGGTCCTGGCTACCCCCCGCTCGCCCGTCAGCCGCTCCAGGAAGTCGTTGGAGAACTGGTGGACTATCTGCCGGAAAAGCTTTCTCGGGCCTATGTACCTTTTCGAGAAGAAAAGGGCCTTCGCCTGCAGGTCGTAGACCTTGATCTCGACGGCGAGGGCGCCGGACTCCCTGAAGCTTATGGCGCCTTTCACCAGGAAGTTCGAGGCCAGCGTCCGCCACTCCTTGAAGTCTATCTCTCCTTTCCGCTCGTCCCGCTTTCGCGCCTCGCGCATGAAGCCGTAGTTGTCGTTCGGCTTGAAGTAGCCGGAGAAATCCAGGTCGTGGTTCACGGTCTCGGCCGCTTCCCTTCCCAGCCCTTCGGCGTCCTTTCCCTCCCCGGAGAACTCGGGGACGGCCACCTCGATCCGCTTCGACTCCGTCCTCTTCGTGCTGAGGTAGACGTCGGACTGGGCCGGCGCGGCCGGCGGCGACGCCAGGACAAACGCCAGGACGAGAGCCGCGAGGGCAGGGGCGCGTCCCGTTCTATCTTTCATGCTGCTCATAGTTGAAAGCGAAATGCACGCCGAGGGAGCCGCCCTCGAACCCTTCCGGCAGCGGCGGGAAGGGCGCGGCGGACATCACGGCGTCGATGGCGCTCTGGTCCAGGGCGGAGCTTCCAGAGGAGCGCTCCATCCGCAGCCCGGTGACGGAGCCGTCCCTGGTTATCCTGAACCGGACCACGGGGTCCGCCCGTTTGCCGGTTATGTCTATCCCGTGGGTTATCCAGCTCTCGGTCACCTTTCGCTCCATGATCTTCAGGTACCAGACGTAGGGGAAGTAGGTCCCCTCCGTCACCACCGTTTTGGAAGGCGGCGGCATGGGCTCGGCCTTGTCCGGCTCTTTCGGTTCCGGGGTCTGCTTTTTCGCGGGTGGCGGTTCTTTTTTCGCCGGAGGCGGCGCGGGCGCTTTTTTCTCCTTCACGGGGACGATCTTCTTGCCCGCGGGTTCGATCTTTTTCTCCACGGGGAGCTTTTCGCGTTTTACCTTCTTTGCGCGCTTTGGCGATTTCTTCTCCGGCGCCGGGGGCTTTTTCTGCTTTTCCTCCAGGAGGCTGCGCGGCGCGGCCTTGGGGGCCGTCACCAGCTTCACCATGTAGGGGCTGGGGACGATCGGCTTCGGCCCGCTGGCCAGCCGCCCCGCGGCGACGACGAGCAGCGCCGCGAGAAGGTGAGCCGCGGCGGATATCGCGATCGACCTTCTCAGCTGCCCCGGCGTGTTCAGGTCCCGCTCCCGGCGGGATAAAACCTGCTCCCTTTTCATCGATAGAGGTTAACACCGCCCCGCTCCCTGAATCCATATCCCCCCGCGGGCGGGCGACCCGGCGTCATCTCACCCGCCGCCCCGGGCGGGGGGTATCTGGGTCACCATCCCCAGCCGCTCCACCCCGGCCCTTTTCATCACCCCCATGACACCGACAACGGCGCCGTAGGAAAGCTCCTCGTCGGCCTGCAGGAAGATGTCCGAGGAAGGGGCCGCCGCGGCCAGGGACCGGAGCCTGTCCTCAAGGTCCTCGAGGGTCATCCTCTTGTCGTTGAAGAAGACCGCGCCATCCTTTCGCACCGTGACGACGTTCTCCTGCCTTATGTCCAGCGACCCGGCCTCCTCCTTCGGCAGGCTCACGTTTATCCCGCTTTGCATCAGCGGCGTGGTGACCATGAATATGACCAGCAGGACCAGCATCACGTCCACGAAGGGGGTGACGTTTATCTCCGTGAGGAGCATGGACGTTTTCCGGCGAAACCTCTTCCCCCCCGTGTCCTGTATCATCCCGAGCGCCTTATGTAGACCCTGTCGATCAGCGACAGCATGTCCAGCGAGAAGTTGTCCATGTCGGTGGCCTTGATCTTCACCTTGTGGACGAAATGGTTGTAGCCTATGACCGCCGGTATCGCCGTGAAAAGCCCCGCGGCGGTGGCGATCAGCGCCTCGGCTATCCCCGGCGCCACGACGGCGACGTTGGCCGACCCTTGCGCGCCTATCTGGGAGAAGGCTGTCATCACACCCCACACCGTGCCGAAAAGACCGATGAACGGCGTCACGGAGCCGGTGGTCCCGAGAAAGATCAGCCACTTCTCGAGCTTGGTGACCTCCTGGGCCGTGGCGCGCTCAAGGGCCCGGCTGATGGAGTCTATCTTCTCCAGCAAAAGCTCGTCATCGGCAAGGTCCCGCCCGCTCTGACTGGCCCGGAACTGCGTGGCAAGCTCTATGTACCCGGCCAGGAAGACGCGGGCCATGGGGCAGTTTCTAAGCTTCTTGGCGAAATTGTAGACCTGCTCCAGGGCGCCGCGCCGGAAAAAGACCTCCTTGAACGCATCGGTCTCCTTCTGTATCTTGCGGTAAAGACGCATCTTGTGGATCATGATGCCCCAGGAGACAAGCGAGAATACAAAAAGAGTGAGCAAAACAAGCTTGCCCACGAGCCCCGCGCCCATGACCATGTGGACGATGGAAGGCTCGAACGCCTCGCGGGAGGGCACCTGCGCTATCACCGTGTCGAGAATGAAAAAATGGCTCATGTGGAAAACCATGCGCCTTTAGCGCCGGAAATTGTCCTTATTCAGGCAAATAGCCGTTCCTATTTAAACTCAATGAAGTTTAATGTCAATTGCCATAGATGTCAATAGATATATTTCTACCCTCCCGCGACGCCGCGACGCGCTGGTTCCTTTGAACCCCTGGCGCGCCGCGCCCCGGGCGCCCCGCGGGTTTCCGCAACAAGAAGAAACCACGGGATTCTTCGGCGGAGCCTGCCCTGAGCGAAGCCGAAGGGCCTAGGAATGACAACGTGTATCCCCTCCCCCGGCGGGAGGGTTTTTGAGGTCAGGCTCCGGGGTGGAATAAAGCGAATGAACATCCAACAAGTGGGGGGTATTACTCATATCACCCCCACCTCAGTCCTCCCCCGTCGGAGGGGGAGGATGTGAAAGGGTGTCATGCTGAGCGTCTCTCTTGTCATCCTGAGCCGGAGGCGAAGGATCTCGTCCCGAGCGAGCAAAGAGAGATTCTTCGGCGGAGTTTACCCTGAGCGAAGCCAAAGGGCCTCAGGATGGCAACGCGCGGGGGCCGCTTCGTTTTTTCAGCGGCGGGGGCCGCCCTTCCCTTTTTTGCGCATGGCCTCCAGCCTCTCGGCGGCGGCCTTCTCGCGCCCCTGGTCCGAAGGCTCGTAATAACGCCTGCCGGCAAGCTCCTGGGGCAGGTATCGCTGGCCGACCCAGTGGCCGGGGTATGAGTGGGGATACTTGTAGCCTTTGCCGAACCCGAATTTTTTGGCGTCCTTGTAATGGGTGTCCTTCAGGTGGTCCGGTACGGGGCGGCTCAACCCCTCCTTTTCGATGTCCGCGAGGGCCTTGTCCATGGCCGTGATGGCGGAGTTGCTCTTGGACGCGCAGGCGATGTGTATGACCGCCTGGGCGAGCGGGATGCGCGCCTCCGGCAGGCCCACCCTGTCCACCGCCTCCGCCGCGGCCATGGCCACAAGCAGCGCCGAGGGGTCGGCCATCCCCACGTCCTCGGAGGCTGTGACGATGAGCCTGCGGGCGATGAAGCGCGGGTCCTCGCCTCCGGCTATCATCTTGGCCAGCCAGTATATGGCCGCGTCGGGGTCGGAGCCTCTCAGCGATTTCTGGAAGGCCGAGGCATGGTCGAAATGCTCCTGGCCCATCTTGTCGTACAGGATGGCCGTGTCGCGGGCCAGCTCGTCGACGAGTTTCACGTCCACCCCGCGCCCGCCTTCGGTCTCCGGGGCGGCGAGGGCGGCCGCCTCCAAAAGGTTCAGGGCCACCCTGGCGTCGCCGCCGCTCGTCTCGGCTATCCTGTTCAGGGCCGCCTCGCCTATCTCCACGCCGAGCTTTCCCAGGCCCCGCTCCTCGTCGGCCAGGGCGCGGCGGATGACCTCCAGGACGCCGCCGAAGGAGAGCCTGTCGAGGCGGTATATCCGGCACCGGGAGCGGAGCGAGGGGATGACCTCGAAGGCCGGGTTTTCCGTGGTGGAGCCTATGACGATGATCTCCCCCTTCTCGACGTAAGGGAGGGTCGCGTCCTGCTGGACCTTGCTGAACCTGTGGACCTCGTCGATGAACAGGATCGTCCGCCGCCCCCGCGCCTTCCATTCCTCCCGCGCCCTGCCGATGGCGGCGCGAAGGTCGGCTATCCCGGCTGTGACGGCGGAGACCTCGATGAACAGAAAATCCATCGAGCCCGCGATAAGCCGCGCCAGCGTCGTCTTTCCCGACCCCGGCGGGCCCCAGAAGATGAGGGAGGGGATGGCGCCTGTGTCTATGAGTTTTTTGAGGGGGCTGCCCTCGCCGAGCAGACCCTCCTGCCCCACGAACTCATCAAAGGATGCCGGGCGCATCCTGTCGGCAAGCGGCCTGGGGGGGCCCTTGGGCTCTCTGTCCGCCCCGCCGCCGAAAAGGTCCGGGATCATCCCGCCGCGCCCGTGAAGGTCATGGTGAACATTGGGATATTCTAACCCAGCGGGCCCACGCCCGCCTCCCTGGAAGCCTTCTCCCCCGGCGGCTTTTTCGAGCCCGTCAGAGCAGGTTGCCTATTCTTTCCAGGTTGTCCAGCGTCTTTTCACCGGCGCGGGTGAAATAGATCACCTCCGCCTTGCCCTGGATGTTTTCGATCGGCAGCGGCCCCCACGCGCGCGAGTCGTGGCTGTTGTCGCGGTTGTCGCCCACGGCGAAGACGTATCCCTCGGGCACTTTCACCGGCCCGAAAGAGTAGTCCCTGTCATGGGCGAGGATCGTGTACTCCTTGTCCCCCATCCTCTCCCTGACAAGCGGCCAGGCGCGTGGAGCGGCGGTGACGCGGACCGGCTCCCCGTTGATGTAGAGCCTGGAGTCTTTTATCTCCACGATGTCGCCGGGGATGGCGACGACCCGCTTGACGAAAATCCTCCCCTCCGAGGCCGGGGCCTCCGGCGGGGGTTTGAAGGTGACGACATCTCCCCTCTCCGGGCTGGACCAGGTGTAGAGCATCCTGTCCACGAAAGGGACGTGGAGCCCGTACCTGGCCTTGTTCACGATGATGTAATCACCCTCCATGAGCGTGGGGGTCATGGAGCTTGAGACTATCTGGTTCGCCTCCACGGCGGCCCCCTTGAGGACGAAGACGAGGGCCAGGGCGATGGCCACGGATTTGGCGGTTTCGAATACGGCTCGTCTGGTCTTTTTCATCTTTTTTTATCGGTGAACGGTCTAGGGAAGAGATTATCCCCCAGGGCGGCCGGCCGATCAAGCCCGCTTTCGCAGCGGGAAGGACTCGACCACGGTGTAGAGCGCGCCCGCCGTGGCGAGCCTGCTCTCGTACAGCGCCACCTCCCCCACCGGCGCATGGCCTATGAACTCCCCCCGCAGCCTGCGGACGAGCCGGGCGATGCTGCCCCTCGCGGAGACGCTCTTGACCCTGCCGACGGTAAGGTGCGCCGCGAAGGGGCGCTCGTCCGGCGGGAAGCCGAGCCCCTCCAGCTCTTTCGACAGCGCCGCCTCCATCGCCGCCAGCGCGCCGGTCTCCCCGCCGACGCCGAGCCAGATCGTCCTCGGCCTGTCATGGTTCGGGAAGACGCCCATCCCCTCTATCGTGAGGCTCAATGGGCCAAAGGAGGTGAGGGCTCTCTTCGCCGCTTCTATGATCGCCGGGATTTTCCCCGACGGGGTCTCCCCCAGGAATTTCAGGGTGAGGTGCATGTTCCCGGGCCGGACCCACCGCACGGCCTCGGGCGGGATGTCCGTTTCCTCCAGGAGCCGCTCCGCCGCGGCGCGTGTCGGCTCCGGGATGTCCACGGCGAAAAAGAGCCGTTTTACGTCGTCGTTTTTTCCCATGCGAAAGCTGACCCTGGCGCGGCGTCCGGACGGTTTCGCGGTTATGGTTATATGCCGTTGATTTCCCCGCCGGGTATACTATTATCACATCATGTTTTTGGCAAGTTTTTTGGCATGACACAGCCCCACGAAAGACTGAAGAGCCTGGGAGCGAAGACAGAGCTCAACTACCGGCGCCCGGACCCCGCCGTCCTGGAGTGGTTCGAGAACCCCTTCGCCGACGGGGAGCTGAACAGGAACGGCGCGGCGCTCTCCATACACATCGAGGCGCCGGAGTTCACCACCCTATGCCCGAAGACGGGCCAGCCGGACTTCGGCGCCATCGTCATAGACTACATCCCCAGGGAGCGTTGTATCGAGAGCAAGTCGCTGAAGCTTTACCTTGCAGGCTTCAGGATGTTCGGCGAGTTCCACGAGGCGGCGGTGAACAGGATCGCCAACGACCTGGCCGATCTTCTCGACCCGGTGTGGCTGCGCGTGGAGGGACGGTTCACGCCCCGCGGAGGAATAAAGTTCTGGCCGGTGGCGGAGATCGGGCAGGGACGGTGACGGCGCATGGCCGCCAAAGTTTCTTCACTTCGCGCGAAGACGCCGCTTGTCCGGGAAAGATAAAGATCGGCGGGTCTCGCAGAACCTCCCTTTGCGAGAGCAGGCCCGCGGCCGCCCCGCTGGCCCCGGCGGCGGTTTAGGATTAAACTGTTCTTATGAATGAGCCAGCGCAGGAGATGGAAGCCGGGGCGCGGGCTCCGCAAAGCCGGGAGACGCGCCCCCTGTCCCCGGAGCCCGCCGCGGCGTCCCGGGCCATGCGTGGGCGCGACCCCCTCTCCTACGCGATCCTGGCGCTGTCGAGCTCCATGTTCGCCACCGGCTACATCATCGCCCGGGCCGTGGAGAAGGATGGGGGCATGGACATGTTCGTCACGCAGGCGCTTTTCGCCGCCGCCGTCTTCCTCACCTTCACCGGCAGGGCGGGCAGGCCGGTCCGCCGGGAGCACCTGGGGCCGATCCTCCTGAACGGCTGCCTGACTCCTTTCATAGTCTTCCTGGTGCTGGAAGGGTCGAGAGTGATAACCCCGTCGCTGGCGGCGATAATCGTTATCTCCAACGCCCTGCTGATAGCCCTCTTCTCCTGGGCGCTGGGACGCAAAAGGTTCACGGCGGCGCAGACGGCCTCGCTCGTGACCGGTTTCCTCGGGGTGGTGTGGATCAGCCTCGACCGGGGCGCCCTGGGCGGGGAATTATCCGGCGTGGCCATGCTGGCCCTCGCGTCGGTCCTTGTGGCGGTGGTGACGGTCGCCGTGGAGCGGCCGGCGATGGAGCTTGGCGGGATGGTTGTGACGCGGTGGATTTTCCGGGCCGCTTTCGCCGCCGCCGCCGTGACGGTGACCGCCGCCGGGGGGATACGGTTCCACTCCATGGAGCAGACGGCGCTGGCCTTCGCCCTGGGCGTGTTCAGCATGGGCCTACCGGTCCTCTTTTTCAACGTCGGCATGGGCAGGATCGGCGCGGCGGACGCGGCGCCTTTCAAGCTGCTTGTCCCCTTCTTCGCCCTGGGCTACGGAGTGTTGATCCTGGGTGAGGCGCCATCGGCCGGCTCGGCCGCCGCGGGGCTGGTGGTGATCTCCTCCGTGGCCGCCTACCAGCGCTTCCAGCGCCCGGCGGGGACGGCGGTTTCCTGAAATTTCTCTTTTCGCCAGCGAGCCTCAGCCGGGGCCGTTTTCGCCGCCGTCGCCTGTCATCGCCAGGAAAACATCCTCCAGGTCGTCGCCGGGCCCGAGGCCTGCCTTGGCCCGCAGTTCGTCCATCGAGCCCATGGCGACAAGCTCGCCGTTGTTTATGATCCCGATCCTGTCGCACACCTCCTCGGCGGTGGACATCGTGTGGGTGGAGAGCAGGACGCACGAGCCCGCGGCGGCAAGCTCCCTGAAAAGCCCTTTCACCTGCCGCATGCCCCGCGCGTCCAGCCCCACCATCGGCTCGTCTATGATGAGGGCGCGGGGGTTGTGGACGAGGGTGGCGGTTATGATGAGCTTCTGGCGCATCCCGTGGGAGTAGTTCTCCACCAGCTCGTCCAGCCAGCTCTCCAGCGAGAACATGCGAATCAGGTCATCCTGCCTTTTCCGGGCCGCCGGACCGCCGTTGACCCTGTATATGTCCCTTATGAATTCCAGGAACTCGCGGCCGGTCAGCTTCTCGTAGATGAAAGGTTTGTCCGGGACGAAGCCCGAGGCCATCTTCGCCTCCAGCGGCTTTTCGCGCAGGTCGGCGCCGGCCACGGACAGGGAGCCTTCGGTGGGCGTCAACAGGCCTACCAGCATCTTCAGGGTGGTGGTTTTGCCCGCTCCGTTGGGGCCGAGCAGGCCGAAGACCTCGCCCGCCTGGACGGTCAGGGTGAGGTTTTTCACGGCGACGGTCCTGCCGTAGACCTTGGTGACGTTTTTTATCTCTATCATTTCATGGGCCGCCTGCGGGTCGCTTCACAAATACAAGGGAGGCGCGACAAAACCTGCCACGGGCTATTTTATCCCAAACCACGCGGCGGCCGGGCCAGAGAACATAAAAAACCCCGGCCCGCGCGAGAGCGCCACCATTAAAACAAAAAGCGCCGGCCGGGGCTTTTTGCGCTTGATTTAATTCAACACCCGTGCCATCGGGGGTTTTCAGGGGTTTTTGGTTTAATTTCAACAGGATGGCATCTTATGAACACCGGCGGGGCGGGCGGGCCACGGAGAAGGTGTCGCGATACAGGACACTCGAGCGTCCCAATGAGGACACTCCCGCGGGCGAGGGACTGTAAATTACAGCGAAAGCCGCTTAATGCGACAGTCTCCTTTGCAACCGGCCTTCGGGGTTGTATACTTTTATCCATGTGGACCGATATCCTGATCAAGATAGACACCTACGTCTTCCGCCTGCTCGGCCTGGCGCTAGGCATCGCCGGGAGCGCCGCCCTGCTCGTGAACAACCCCCCGGAAAAGGTCTTCAGCAACGCCTACGGCGTCCTGTTCCTCCTGATGTTCCTCGGCGTGGGGTTATACTCCCTGGCGTCGGTGACGCAGGAGGCGCTCCTTTCCCGCGGTCCGGAAAGAGCCAGGGGCGCCCGGCCCGAAAGCGGCCAGTAGCCTCCGCAACGGCGCCCCCCGGGGCCAGGCGCGGACAATGGCGGCGGCGGACGATCTTTCAAAAACGCTGGGATGCCGCGCGATGGGAGCGCATCGCCTTATGGGCCTTTTTCAGAAACCGCGGAAAATAAAAAAAACCCGTGGAAGCGAGGGGGGTTACTTCCACGGGCTACATCCCAAACAAAGCTCCGAGCCATCAATCACTAAGGAGGGGGCTGAGGCCCGGCACCTTGTTTCGCACTTGCCCCTTGTTGAGTTGCACCTCATGTGCCAAAATGTATGCTCTTTGATTTCAATCGGTTAACGTAACAGTAGCCGCGCCGGATCGGACAACATTGTCGTTTCTTATGACTTTTCTGTCCTGAAAGGGGTGGTGTGGCCGTTCCGGCGGCTGGTCAACGGGCCGCGGCGGCGGCCAGGACGACAAGCGCAAGCAGTACGGCGGGCAGATGGTTTTTCAGCCGCGCTGGCGCTGATGGAGACGCCGACCGTATCCTCCCCCTTAACGGGGGAGGATAAAGGTGGGGGTGGTTGGTTTTAATACCCCCTCCCCTGAAGTCCCCTCCCTCCAGGGGAGGGGATGAGGCTAGAAAACTCGTTAACGGCATTGTCACTCTGAGCGTCAGCGAAGAGTCTCGCAACGTATGAAACGGCGGGATCCTTCGCCGCGGAGCCTGCCCTGAGCGAAGCCTAAGGGGCTCAGGATGACAGCGTGTGAAGCCGGCATTGTTCATCACCGCGCCCTCACTTGTCATGACACGTCAGGCAAAGCGACGACGCGTTGTTGTTATTCACCCGCAGAAACGACGGGATGAACTCGCTGCCCGGCCCGGCGGACTCCACCCCGTGGGGGTCATGGCACGAGGCGCACTCGACTTCGTAGCCCTCCCCGGTGTCATAGAAGCGAACCTCGTTGTTGTCCGCTCTGCCGTCGCCGTTTGTGTCAAAAAACTGAAGCGCCCCGTCCGTCCCCGTGGGCGCCTTGAAGTCGTATGTGTTCGTGTCGGGAAGCTTCACGCCGACAGGATGGTCGTCGGTCAGGTCCGTCCCGATGACGAAGAGCCTGAAGTCAGGAGACATGCGGTTGGTAAAAAAATTAGTCGCGAAGCCAACACCGTGGCAGTCCAGGCACCCGTCTCCTGAGTATCCCGGGCCGGGAACCGTCAATGCGTAATGGCCGCCTTGCGCGTTCGGCCACGTGTCGAGAAACGCGTAGTTCACGCTCGTCTCCTGCGCGGCGTTGTATCTGCCGGAGCCTGGCATGTTTATGATCGAGTCGATAGCCGTCACTCCGTCGTGGCAGGAAAGACAGGTCAGCGAGTTCACCCCCGGCTGAGTCGGGGTTTGCCCCGACGTGAGGGGGAGGTTATAGAGCGTGTACGCATTCCCTTTGTCTGTGCGGTTCCAGAGGGGCGCGTCTACCGTATTGCTCGCTCCATGCGGCGTGTGGCAGTAGACGCAGACCTCGCCGTACCGGTTGTGGGTGTGGTTAACCCATCCGCCCGGCTCCATCCCGCCGGAGTTGTATTCCACGGTCATGTTGTGGCGCGTGTTGGCGACGCTGCCGGTGTTGGGCGCCGTGGTGCTCCAGTCATACCCCCAAGGGTTCGGAGAGTCCCACCCGTCGGCGAGGGCCTTGGGCGCGCTTATGGCAACGATTACCAGCGCGAGGACGGCGGCGCGGAAAAGGCCCCTCGGCGGCCCTATCCTCTCCCTGCGAGGGGGAGGATAAAGGTGGGGGTGAATAAATCCAATACCCCCTCCCCTGACGTCCCCTCTCTCCAGGGGAGGGGATTTAATAGATTCTGTTATTTCTTTATCACTTGTCATGACACGTCAGGCACAATGACGAAGCGTTGTTGTTGTTCACGCGCAGAAATGACGGGATGAACTCGCTGCCCGGCCCGGCGGACTCCACCCCGTGCGGGTCATGGCACGAGGCGCACTCGACTTCGTAGCCCTCCCCGGTGTCGTAGAAACGAACCTCGTTGTTGTCCGCCCGCCCGTCGCCGTTTGTGTCAAAAAACTGAAGCGATCCGTCCGTCGCACCCGGAGCCTTGAAGTCGTAAGTAGCGGTGTCGGGCAGTTGCACTCCGACCGGGTGGTCGTCGGTAAGGTCGGTTCCAATAACGAAAACGGTGAAATCTGGCGCGGGGACCCATCCGCTTGGGTTGTGACAGGTTCCCTGACAAGTGGTGAGTTTGCCCTGCTTGCCGTCCAGGTCATGTATGAGTATGTCGTCGGGATTGGGCCACGTGTCGAGAAAAGCCTCGTTGTGCGCCGTCTCCTGCGCGGCGCTGTAACGGCCGGAGCCAGGCATGTTGATGATTGAATCGACCCCAACCGTCCCATCATGGCATGAAAGGCACGTGACGGAGTTTACCCCCGGCTGTGTCGGAGCCTGGCCGGAGGTGAGGGGGAGATTGTAAAGGGTGTACGTATTGCTGGGATTCGTGCGGTTCCAGAGGGGGGCTTTGGGCATCGTGCTGTTGGCCCCGTGCGGTGTGTGGCAATACACGCACACCTCGCCGTAATTGTTCCGGGCTATGTTCATCCTGGTCTGGTCCATCGCGTCCTGATAGGGGACGGTGAGGTTGTGCCGCGTGTTGGCTATGCTCCCCGTGTTGCTGGCGGCTGATGTGGGGTCCCACCCGTCGGCGAGAGCGGCGGGGGCGCCTGCGGCGATAACGGCCAGCGCGAGGATGGCGGCGCGGGCAAAACCCGTCAACATGACGCTAATCTTCCCCCTCGCAGGGGGAGGATCGAGGTGGGGGTGAATGAATTTCATACCCCCTGTATCCCCCCTCCCTCCGAGGAAGGGGATGTTTTCGATGGTATTAATCTCATGCAGGCTCCGGGCCTCCCCCCTCAAAGATCCCTCCCGCCGGGGAAGGACGCAACAGACGTCGCGATTTAAACCGGCGCGATTTATCATAAGCGACAAGCTATGTCCCTATACGAGTCAAACTATGCAATACCCGCGCCAGTTTTACTCATATCGTTACAGTTTCGTAACCGCTTGAATAAATATTATTAATAAGTTGGAATGATTCCAGACCCTGCTCTGCCACGCTGTTTTCCCGGTTTTTTATTCTCATTTTTGATAACGGATTCCCGGATTTGAGAATCCGGGCTGTTTTTTCCGGCGGGTGGGCGACAAGTCAGGGCGCGGCGGCGGCCAGGGCCTCCATCCAGGCGGGGGCGAGGCGCAACTCGAGATATACCCCCAGGGCGGTGAAGGCGAGCGCCAGGGCGAGGTATCTTACGGGGTAGTCGAGCTTCACCGGTCTTCGCTCCAGTTTCATGTAGAAGACCGCCGCCGCCGAGATCGCCGCCATCGCCCGGCCCACGTGGCAGGCCGCCTCCCATGGCGCAAGGGAGAGGAAGAACGCCGTCCATCCGCTCCCCTCGCCGGCCAGGAAGCCCCCCGCCCTCACGCCCGCGCCGCCGGCCGCGTCGGCCCATGCCACCAGCGCGAAGGCTCCGCCGGACAGGCCCGAGAGAACCACGGTGATCAGAAGCTCCACCAGCCGCTGGCCCGCCAGGGGGGCGGGATCACCGGCGAAGGCGGAGGAGACCGCCGGGGCGGCATGAAGCCTTCCCGCCATGAAGTCCGGCGCCATGCCCGTCAGGACGCCGGTAAGCGAAAAATGGACAGCGGCCCACAGGATCATTATCCAGAACGTTTTCGAGTACTCTTCCCTGCGGACGTAATAGAAAAACGGCGGGAAGAGGGAGGCGGCGAGGATGAAGGGCGAGAAGGCGTAAGGAAAGGCGAAGGAGACAAGCAGCGCGAAAGGCGCCGCGCCGAGGACGTAGAAAGGCGCCGCGCCGTCCCGGAAAGCCTCCCGCAAAAAAGAGCGCATCATCGTGTCATTTCAAACAGGCAGTGTCATTTCAAGCCGCGAGGGGGGGCCAGCCTAAGAATCCCACAGCCGCGCCCGTTAATATGAGACTCTTCATTTCGCTCAGCATGACATCGCAAAAAAATCAACGCCTGTTTTTCTCCCATATCTTCACATATTTGCAGAAGACATGATACGCCGAGAGGCCCGCCGCGATGAGCCCGGGAACGCCGTCCAAAAACCCGAGCTTGAGAACGTACATCTTCAGGAAAGTCGCCGGCGGCCGGGCCGCCATGGAGAACCATCCAGCCCGCGCTCCCCTGGCCGCCCTCTCGGCGGCGGCTATGTCCGTGAAGGCGTTGATGGTCCTGAGATGGTCGGAGATATCGTCGAAGGAGAGATGGTAGATGTCGCCCCGGAGGTTCTCGAGTCTGCCTTCCAGGATTATCCTGTCGTGCGGGTTCTCTCCGCCCCACCGCCCCTTGTCCCGGCGGAAGAGCCGTACCTTGCGGGCGGGATACCATCCCCCGTGGCGTATCCAGCGGTTTATGTAATAGACCAGCCTGGGCGCCGCGTAGCCGTCCGCGCGGGGGTTTTCCAGGACTTTCAGTATCTCCTCCCGCAACTCCGGCGAGACGATCTCGTCGGCGTCGAGACTGAGGACCCACTCCCCGCGGGTCTGGTCTATGGCGAAATTTTTCTGCTGGATGTGCCCCTCCCATTCGTGGAAGACGACCCGCGCCCCTATGGACTCGGCCATCCTCACGGTGTTGTCCGTGGACCCGCTGTCCACGACCACGATCTCATCGGCGAAGGAGAGGCTCTCGAGGCAACGGCCGATCTTCTCCTCCTCGTTGAGGGTTATGACCGCCGCGGAGAGTTTTATGTTCGTCAATCCGCCTCGGGAAGTTTCTTCGCCTCCTCTATGAGCATCACGGGGATGTCGTCCCTGATCTCGTACAGCAGGCTGCATGCGCGGCAGATGAGGCCGTCCTCTTTTTCCGTCAGCTCGAGCTCGCCCTTGCACTTGGGGCAGGCCAGTATGTCCAGAAGCTCCTTGTCTATGCCCATGTCCTTATCATCCCTTGAAGTTTCGTGGTTCGTCTCGCTGGGATAGATTATATCCCGCCCGCCGCGCTGGAAAAACCGGGAAAAATCCGGGATCATCGCTGGCAAAGAGCGCCGAAGAGATGTAGATGTATTAGTAGACCAGAGAAAAACCACGAGAAGGCGGAACGAATGACGGAAAACGAGGCTCCCCCCCTGATCCGGGCGCTCATGGACCCGGCGGTCTACGATCATCCCGCGCCCTCCCTCCGCCTGCTCCAGACGCACATATCATGGGTCATCCTGACGGGCTCCTTCGCCTACAAGATCAAAAAGCCCGTGGACCTGGGTTTCCTGGATTTCTCGTCCCTCGAAAAACGCGGGTTCTACTGCCGGGAGGAGCTGCGGCTGAACCGCCGCCTCGCGCCGGAGCTCTACCTCGACGTCGTGGAGATCAAGGGAACAGCGGAAAAACCGCGTCTCGGCGGCCGGGGCGGGGCGATCGAGTATGCCGTGAAGATGAACGAGTTTCCCCAGGAGGCGCTGCTCGACCGCGTGTTGAGACGTGGCGAGCTCTCCCCGGCGATGGTCGATTCGCTTTCGCGCGCGATCGCCCGATTCCACAGCGGCGCCCCCGCGGCGGACCCCAAAAGCCCCTTCGGGACGCCGGAGCGCGTCCGCGCCCCCGTGGACCAGAATTTCGAGCAGATATCCAAGAGGATATCCGCCTCCGGGGACAGAGAGCGGCTCGAGCGCCTGAGGGAGTGGAGCGAGCTGGAGTTCAAGGAGCGAAAGGGCGCCATCAAGGCCCGCAAGGCCGGAGGGTTCATCCGCGAGCTGCACGGCGACATGCACCTTGGCAACATGGCCCTCGTGGACGGCGAGATCGTGATATTCGACTGCATAGAGTTCAACGAATACCTGCGCTGGATAGACGTCATGGGCGAGACGGCCTTCCTGGTGATGGACCTTGCCGACCATGGCCGGGCCGGCCTCTCCTGGCGGGCGCTGGACGAATACCTCGCGGCCACGGGCGACTACGGCGGCCTGTCCCTGCTGCGCTACTACCTCGTCTACCGCGCCCTGGTGCGCGCCAAAGTGGCCAGCATAAGGCTCGCCCAGGAAAAGCCGGGCCAGGGGGACGAAGAGAGCGCCCATTACAGGGACTATTTCACCCTCGCCGAAAAGTACGCCTCCCCGCCCCATCCAAAGCTCATCATCACCCACGGCCTCTCCGGCGCGGGGAAGACCGCCGTATCCCAGAAGCTGCTTGAGTCCATGGGGGCCGTCCGCGTCCGCTCGGACGTGGAGAGAAAACGCCTCTTCGGCCTCGCGCCGGACGAACGGGCGCCCGCCGCCGTGGGGGAGGGGCTGTACGCCCCCGAGGTCAACCGAGGGGTATACCTGCGGCTCGTGGATATCGCGAAGACGATCATCGGCGCGGGTCTTCCGGTGATAGTGGACGCGGCTTTCCTGAAAACCTCCGGCCGCGCCGCGTTCCGGAGCCTTGCCGAGACGCTGGGCGTCCCCTTCGCCATCCTCGACGTCACGGCCGATGAGGACGTCTTGCGAAAGCGCGTCGCAAAGCGCGAGGCGGAAGGCGCCGACGCCTCGGACGCGACGGTGGCCGTGCTGGAGGAGCAGATCAGAACCCACGAGCCGCTGTCGGAGCGCGAAAGGGCCTTTTCCATAAGGGTCGATACGACAAAAGGCTTCAGCCTGGAGGACGTCGAGGACTTCGTGAAGAGCCAACCCATGTCCCGGTGACCCCCGCTCCCCCGGCCCCGCCCCGCGCGCGGGGCTCTTCGCTTCGCGGGACAAGGAAACGCGAACCGGCCCGCCGCCGCTTCCTTTCAGCCCTTGACGGCCCTGTCTATTTTCACGAGGCTTGAAAGCAGGCCCTTCAGCTCGTCCATGGGCCACATGTTGGGTCCGTCGCAGGGGGCGCTGGCCGGATCCGGGTGGGTTTCAAGAAAAACCCCCGCCACGCCAGCGGCCACCGCAGAGCGGGCCAGCACGGGGATATGCTCGCGGACGCCTCCCGTGGCATGGCCGAGCCCGCCGGGCGACTGGACGGAGTGGCCCGCGTCGAAGATCACCGGGACGCCCAGCCTGCCCATCTCGTAAAGCGACGTCATGTCCACGACGAGACGGTTGTAGCCGAAGGTCGTCCCCCGCTCGGTGAGGGTGACGCGCTCGCCCCCCGCGGCCCTGACCTTCTCCACGGCGTTTTTCATGTCCCACGGCGCCATGAACTGGCCCTTTTTTATGTTCACCACCTTCCCCGTCCTTCCCGCCGCGGCCAGAAGGTCCGTCTGCCTGCAAAGGAACGCCGGGATCTGCAGAACGTCCAGCGCCTCGCCCGCCGCCTCCGCCTCTTCCGGCGAGTGAACGTCGGAGAGTACGGGAATTTTAAGTTCGTCGCGTATCTTTTTCAGGACGCGCAGCCCCTCGTCCATCCCCACGCCGCGGAAAGACTCCATCGACGACCGGTTCGCCTTGTCGTAGGACGACTTGTAGATAAACCCTATCCCCAGCGCGGCGGTTGTCTCCTTCAGCCTCGCCGCGGCGGCCAGGGCGCTCTCCTCGCTCTCGATCACGCATGGCCCGCCGATGAAGACGAAGGGCAGGGCGGAGCCGATCCTGACGGGGCCGGGCTCGATGGTTATGGTCATGATACTCCCGTCAGATAAGATGGCTGCCCCGGGTGGCGGCCTTGATGAAGTCCACGAAGACGGGGCTGGGGCTCCTGGGGGAGGACTTGAACTCCGGGTGGAACTGGACCGCGAGGAACCACGGGTGATCGGCAAGCTCGATGGTCTCCACCAGCCTGCCGTCGGGCGACTGGCCCGAAAAGACGAGCCCCGCCTCCTCGAGCATCATGCGGTAGTTGTTGTTGAACTCGTACCGGTGCCTGTGGCGCTCGTGGGTCTCCCGCTTCCTGTAGGCGGCGTAGGCCAGGGAGCCGCTCCGCAGCTGGCAGGGGAATGAGCCGAGCCGCATGGTGCCTCCCTTGTCGTGGATATGCGCCTGGTCGGGCATTATGTCTATTACAGGGCTTTCCGTGTCCGGGTCGAACTCCGTGCTGTTCGCCCCGGTCAGCCCGCATACGTTCCTCGCGAACTCCACCACGGCAAGCTGCATCCCCAGGCATATGCCGAGGAAGGGTATCTTTTTCTCCCGCGCAAGCTTTATGGCCAGCACCTTGCCCTCGATGCCGCGGTCGCCAAAGCCCCCCGGCGCCAGGATGCCGTGGACGTCCCTCAGCGTCTTCTCCACGTTCTTTTCGTTGATGCGTTCGGAGTCTATCCACCGGAAGTCTATGTCCACCTCGTTGGCCAGTCCTCCGTGGATTATGGCCTCGGAGAGGCTTTTGTAGGCCTCGGTGAGGGTCACGTATTTCCCTATTATCGCGATGGTGACCTTCGGCTTGGGCTTGTAGATCAGCTCCACGAGGCTTTTCCACGCCGAGAGGTCGGCCTCGTTGCGATCGATCTTCAGAAGCTCCGCCACGCGGTCGTCCAGCCCCTCGGCGTTGAGCTTGAGGGGCACCTCGTAGATCGACTCCACGTCTATGGCCGATATGACGTGGTTCGGATCCATGTTCGAAAAGAGGGCTATCTTGGCCTTGACGCTATCGTCCAGCGGCTCCTCCGAGCGGCAGACGAGGACGTCCGGCTGGACGCCTATCTCCAGCAGCTCGCGGACGGAGTGCTGCGTCGGCTTGGTTTTCAGCTCCTTGGCGGTCTTGATGAACGGCACCAGCGTGACGTGGATGAAACAGCAGTTCTCCCGCCCTATGTCGAACCGGTACTGGCGCATCGCCTCCAGGAACGGCAGGGACTCTATGTCGCCCACGGTGCCGCCTATCTCGCAGATGACGATGTCGTAGCCCTCCCCGACAGCCGTGAGGCGGGCCTTTATCTCGTCGGTGATGTGGGGGATCACCTGCACCGTGGCGCCAAGGTAATCGCCGCGCCTCTCCTTGGTTATCACGCTGTTGTATATCCAGCCCGTGGTGACGTTGTTGAGCCTGCTCATCTTGGCGGAGATGAATCTCTCGTAGTGGCCCAGGTCCAGGTCCGTCTCCGCCCCGTCCTCGGTGACGAACACCTCGCCGTGCTGGTAGGGGCTCATGGTGCCGGGATCGACGTTTATGTAGGGGTCGAGCTTCATTATGGTCACCTTGGCCCCGCGCGCCTCCAGCAGGGCGCCCAGCGACGCCGCGCACACGCCCTTGCCGATGGAGGAGAGGACGCCGCCTGTGACGAATATGTACTTGGTCATCTGGCGCCCTCCTTTTCGGCCATCGCCTCGGCCTGGGCAAGGTCCTCCGGCGAGTCGACCCCCAGGGAGTCGCCTCCGGTTTTCACGACAAGCATCTTCTCCCCGTGCTCCAGGATCCGCAGCTGCTCGAGCTTTTCGGCCTTTTCAAGGGGCGTGGGCTCGAGGGATGCGTACCACATCAGGAAATCCTTGCGGAAGACATACGTCCCGAGATGTTTGAGCAGGGGCGTCTCGCGTGGCCCGCCGTCCCGGTTGTTCGGTATCGGCAGCTTGGAGAAATAGAGCGCGCGGCCATCCAGATCGCGGACGACCTTGGTGACGTTGGGATCATCCCCGGCGCCGGGGGGCGCCTCGACGCAGAGGGTCGCGGCCTTCGCGGAGGGGTCATCGAGCAGCGCCCGGACGGCCGAGTCCACCGCCGCGGGGTCGATGAAAGGCTCGTCGCCCTGGATGTTGACGACGATATCGCAATCGATATCCCGCGCCGCCTCGGCGACCCTGTCGGTGCCGGACTTGTGATCGGGCGATGTCATGACCGCCTCGCCGCCGAACAGCTTAACGCCGTTTAAAATTCTTTCATCATCAGTCGCTACGATGATCCTGTCCGCCGTCCTCATCATCGCCGCCCTCTCGTGCACCCGCTGTATCATCGGCGCGCCGCCGATGAGCTTGAGGGGTTTTCCGGGGAGACGGGTGGAGTCAAATCTGGCGGGGATGACGACGAGGACTTTATGCTTCATTACAAGCAGAGTGGCAGTGAAAAGAAATATTGATCATTTGTCATCCGCGGTAAGTTCAAGCTTCTTAAAAATATCCATTATATTTTCAGGTTGAAGAGCCCACCTATATGCAGGATGGACTTCCCAAGCAAAACCAAAATCAGCAAATTCACTTTGCAAGTAACGATTTTCTTCAAAATAGTATCGAATTATTCTGCTTTTTGTATCCTTTCGAGCAGTTAAAAAGTTAATTTTATATAAAAATTGAGCAAGTTGTTTTGGTGTGGCTTCTTTGTTGTTAGAAAATTTAAAACTTCCTGATTCAATAATTTGCTTAATTTTGCTAATCAATGCGGCTGTGCTATAGCAGTAGCCGGTGGAAGTTTGGCGCTCCTTTTTGTTTGGCCTCATTCCCATTATTAAGCGTTCTACATCTGGGAGTTCAGAACGATATTCATTTATTGTGTCTTGTATTCTTCCTTGAGAATATTCAAAAAACACATTTTCCAAATCTGCTGTTTGAATAATATTTGATTTTCTATCAAACGCTTTTTTTGCTGCTAAGGTGCATAATTTGACTAAATCTCTGGGACGTTTTCTTATTAATGACATTAATACTCTGTATACAGGGGCATTTTCCCAGTGGCCGAAACCAGAAAACCGTTTTTCAAAAACCGAGTCAAGATAATGTGCAATTTTAACTTGTTTTTTTTCAATTAAATCTTGTTCGTTAATTGTGCGCCCAAAAAAGGTTTCGATTCTTTTTATTAAAAGAACGAGGATTTCATGATTTGTCCAGCTATACCAAATAACGGAACTTTCTATCTTATCAGTTGATTCGTCCGATGTTCTAACAAGAAAATAAACATCGGATCTTAGTGCAACTCTAAACCTGATTTCTTTATTATCATTGCTAACATCCCGGATCGCATTCAAAAGGGCGGAAATTCGTCGAATCCCTTCTTCTTTTCCCTCCCACCCGCGGTCAAGATCATCGATATAAACAGAAACAGTATTAGAGTCAAGAAAAGATCTAATAATACTTTTTTTTGTCGGATCTAATGTTATCTTCTCATCAAGATAAGGTTTTAAGGTGTCTTTAAGGAAATTAAATACTTTCCCCCCATGTATTTTTAAATTTGACAAATTAGTAGTTCCAATTCCAACGTGTTCTAAGATACGTGAGGCGATTATTTCATTTAGTCCTTCTTTCCAGTTTCGTATAAGCTGTAAAAATTCACTCTCATTTTTGCCAAGCTCTATTACATCATCTGGCCTTAAGAATACAGGAAGTATCCCATTTTCAATATCTTCATTATAGGCAACTTTAAAAAGAGCGGATTTCCCAACCCCTTTGTGTGCTACAAGAATACGAAGCGACGAACTTGAGGTTATGCGGTCATATACTTTATGTTTAAAATAATATTCTTTAAGTCGTTCAAAGTTCTCGTCCTCAGCGGCTTCATGACCGAAAAGTTTCTGGATGTTTTCTTCAGAAAAGACAATGCCATTATTTGTTGACCCTTCAGTACGCATGTTTGTTCACGAACCCTTTCCAGATGGTCAGCCACAGTATCTTTATATCAAAAAGCAGCGACCAGTTCTCTATGTAATAAAGGTCGTATTCTATCCTCTTTTCAAGCGACGTGGCGCCCCTCCATCCGTTCACCTGCGCCCAGCCGGTTATTCCCGCCTTCATTTTGTGCCGCAGCATGTACATGGGGACGCTCTTTTTGAACCCCTCGACGAACACCGGCCGCTCCGGCCTGGGGCCGACGAGGCTCATGTCGCCCTTGAGGACATTGAAAAGCTGCGGCAGCTCGTCCAGGGATGTCCCGCGTAAAAACTCGCCGATCCTCGTCCTGCGGCCGTCGTCCCTGCTCGCCCAGACGGGGCCGGTCTTCTTCTCCGCGCCCTCCTTCATGGAGCGGAACTTGTATATGATGAAAGGCTCCCCGCCGAGGCTCATCCTCTCCTGCCTGTAAAGCAGCGGGCCCTTCGACTCGAGCTTTATCAACACGGCGATGACGGCCATGAGCGGCGACAGCAGGACTATCATGACGGACGAGACGGCGATGTCGAATATCCTTTTGAGGACCAGGTTCCAGCCGTACATGGGGCTTTCGGTGAGGGAGACTATGGGGATGCCGTCGAAGTCCTCCACGCCGGAGTTGAGCCTCATGAACTGCATGATGTCCGGGGCCAGCTTGATGTCCACCACCTCGTCGTCCAGCAGCGCGAGGGTCTTGTCCAGCCGGTCGTGGGCATAGCGCGGCAGGGCTATGAATATCTGGTCTATCCCGTGTTTCTTGATGACCTCCTTGACGCTGTCGATGACGCCTATGACCTTGTGTCCGTAATGCGTCTTTCCCACGTCCTTTTCTTCGTCCGCCAGCATCCCCACCACCTTCAGGCCGGACTCCGGGTGCATCGAAAAGGTCTCCGCCAGCCTCTGCCCCAGCTCCCCCGCGCCCACGATGAGGACATAGCGGAGGTTGTAACCCCTGCGGCGGACGGTTCTGAGGATCGTCCTGATGGCCATGTGGGATATCACCAGCGCGGCTATGCTGAACCCCCAGAAGAAGGCCATCACGCCCCGCGAATAGGCGTATTCGCGGTAGAAGAAGGCAGCGGCCATCATTATCACGGCGGAGATGGTCGCGGTCTTGAATATCCGGTAATATTCGTGGAAACGGGAGTCGGACCGCATCTGGGAATAAAGCCCCCCCACCTGCAGGGAGACCGCCCAGATGAGCACGACTATCGGAATGACCTTGATGTAAAGCCAGATGTCCGGGACGCCGTAGTAGACGGGGACAAGGCCGGAGTGGAACCGGAAGAAATAGGCGGCGACCCAGGAGAGGACAACCGCCCCAATGTCCGCCACGAGCATCATGGCGAGAAATAATTGATTATGCTTTTTCAGCATCTTATGGAGCGCCGTACCCTTTTACCCATCCCGGAGAGTATAAACCAGACGCTCCCTTTTGTGAAGCGCCGGATGGGGGCGGACGCCGAAAGCTTTTTCAGGAGTCAGGAGGAGGTACTGGAGGGTTCGGCGGGTGTTTTCGAAAAGCCCCCGCCGCGCCCGGCTCTGGCGCTCTCTTCACGCGGCGCCGTTGTTCCGCGGGGCCTGTCGTAGGTAATGGGCCCCTCCGCGGCCCTCCCCGCCGGTCTCGCCCCGCCTTCTGAGACCGTGGCGCGGGTCATGGCCTCGGCGGAGATATCCACCCTGTCCCGGGCGCCGACCTGGTAGACGCGCCCCGTCCTGACCCTGCTCGTCCTGTTGGCGTAGAACTGTTGCCTGTCGTACAGCGAGAGCGCCTTTGCGGCGCTGGCGATTCCTGTGATGGGCGCCATCTCGATCCTGCTACAGTTTCAAGTCCTTGTATTTTCCGTAGATATCCTTTTTTGACCGGCTGCCGTACCCGGCCAGGCTCTTTTTTGTCCTGGCGATATCGCTGAACTGCCCGCGGACAGCGCCGCTCTCGGCCTCCAGGGCCCTGCGGCCCTCCTCGTCTATCTCCATGATTTCCATGACGATCCCCCGGATATCCTTCAGGAGGCTTTCCGCTTCGCCCTCTTCGGGGGAGGCGCTCTCCTTCCCCTCAGCGGCCAGCTTTTCGATCCGGGCGTCGTTTTCCCTTATTTTCTCGAGCGTTTTGTCCCTTTCGGCCATGAGGGAGAGGAGAACGGCCGGGTCCGCGCCCTCCCCCAGCCTCTCGTTCATCTCTTTTGCCCGGCCCAGAAGCTCCTGGTAGAGTTTTTTATGCTCTTTCAAAAGCTTCAGCGCCGCCTCGCTGTTTCGCATAATTTCTCCCGGCGGCCCCGCGGGCTCGTTCAAGCCGTTATGGGGCCAAGTATGTTCTCGAAAGAAGTCCTTTTTACATCGTATCGCGTCCGCTCCATCCTTCGCGACAGCAGGTCGTTAACCTCCCCTTCGCTCTTCCTGTAATATTCTATCAATTTCCGCTGGAAGGCTATCATCCCCTTGTTTTCGTCCAGGGCGCGGCCCAGAGTCTTCTCGAGCCGTTTAAGGACGCCGTCCGGCGCCTTGTTGAACACGTCGCGGGCGGCGGCGGGGTTTTCCGTGAGGCTCTTTTTCAGCCTCGCAAGGTCCACGTCCAGGGTGAAATCCTCGGCGCTCGTTATCCCCAGCCTGTCTAGCCGCGCCATGACCCCCGGCTCGTCTCTAAGGGGCCGCGGGTGGTCTTTCGGCTTGTCGAGTCCTTCCTTTATCGTCTTGAGGGTGGCTATGTCCACGCCCCGGGGAACGGAGCCCGCCGGGAACAGGCCAAGGTCCTTCAACGAGCGGGGGGGGGATGGGATCGACTCCACCCTCCCGTTCGCCGCCAGGGCAAGATCCATGGCCAGGTCCTGCGCCCTCACGTTCTCCTGTATCGGGGAACGGCCGATGTTCTCGTAGTTTATGAGGCTTATGGCGTCGTTGTAGGCGGAGGCGAAAGAGACCACGTTGGCCGCGGCGGCGGAAGGGTCCCTGTACACGGTTATCGTCACGGCGCGGGAGGTTGTCTTTTTCAGCGAAAGGGCAACCCCCGATATGGCGTCCCCGACGATGTTCCCGGCGCTTTCAAGACGTTCCCCGTCCACCGTGAGCTTCGCCGTCACGGGGTCTTCGTGGTAATCGCTGTCTATCGCGGTCTTGAGATGCTTCTCGCCGTAGTCATCCGTCTTGTAAAACCCCAGAGACTCCAGTATCCCGTCCTGGTCCTCGATCCTCAGGCGCTTGTCCGCCCCTTCCAGGCTCTTTATCACCAGCCTGTCATCCTCAAGCCGCGCCTCGGCCTTTATGTTCTCCGACCCGCCGGTCAGGAACTCGTCGCCGTCGACGTCCTCGGCGGTGTCCAGGACGCCGTTTCCGTTAACATCCTCGTTGTAGTAAAAACCCGGCAGCCACCGTCCGCCCGCGTAAACGCCCGGCTGGTAGTACACATCCAGCTCTCCGTTCCCGTTCAGGTCCTCGTTCTGGGTGGTGACGGCGCCGTCCCCGTTAGAGTCCTCGCCGTTGTTTATCTTGTCGCGGATATCGGCCAGGGAGTCTCCGGCCTCCACGGCCACCGTGTACCCGTTCACCCTGAACGAGCCGGAGAGCCCCAGGGCGGCGTGGGTGTCCGCGCTCTCGTCCGAGGCCACCTGGTGGGCCACGGCCAGCCGCTCCACCGTGACCGAGTAGCTGTTTTCTTCGGCGTGGATGGACGGCTCGGCGCCTACTATGCCGGGGTGGCTCGATTTCACCCCGTAGGGATTAAAAGCCTCCTCCAGCTCAAGCGTCTTCACTTTTTCGCTCAGGGCGATGAGACGGTCTTTCAGGCTCATGAAAAAGCTCTCCTGCCCGTCAAGCGAGCGGTCGTCGCCCTTTCTGAGCTTTTCCAGGATGGCGCCGGGGGCGGGCTTTTCCCTTTCGATGTCGGCGATGAGCTGCTGCGCCCTGTAAGCCGACCCCGCCTCGCCGCGGTTGACGACCGGCGGGATGTTCCGCCTGTTATAAAACGTGGAGTCTATGACCGCGCGGCTCAGGGAGACCCTGTCCCCAACGCCCACATCGGCCGTGGCGGACCAGTAGCTGGCGGGCGTCCCGGTCTCTTTCCGGGGAGGGCGCCATTCCCTTCCCACGCCGGCCGTGGCGGACCAGTAGCTTGCCGGCGCCAGGATACTCATCTTGCGCCCCTCGCGGGAAAAGCGCCCAGGACGCTAAAGTAAAACGCGCCGGGGCCGATAATATGTTCGGCAGGGGAGCAGGCGCGGACGCAAAGAAAGGGCGAAACGGCGCGCATGAACGCGCCGCCGAGACCGAGGCGGACCGCCGCCGCCGGGGGGCGCAGGGTCATCGGCAAACGCTCCCGCTCTTTTAGAATCACGCTCCCGCCGCATGGCGCGGGACCGGTTTTCACCTGCTCCGCGCCATGCCTTTTCACAAAGGCAAAAAACGCCTGTCCTCCTTATCGGCGCAGGACTTGAATTCTTTAGCCCGAGGCGGATTTTTTTTCAGGAAAAAACGCAAGCGTCAGTATAACAACGGGTTGGAAGCGCTGTCCGGGCGGCCGCCCGGCGCTCAGGCCGAAAGGCCTATGTCCGAGGGGGAGGTAAGCTTTTTGACCATGGCGATGAAGTCCTCCGTCTCCACGGGCTTGACGACGTATTCCAGCGCGCCGAGGTCGTAGACGGACTCGATGAACGTGTCCACGTCGCCGTGGCCCGTCACGATGATCGCCTTCTGGCCCTTGCGGATTTCGGACATGCGCCGCACGAAGTCCAGTCCGGACATCTCCGGCATCACGAGGTCCGAGATGACAAGATCATATTTTTTCCTGGCGAGCATCTGAAGCGCCTCCTCGGCGGAATGGGACGAGTCCGTCTCATACCCCTGGCCCTCCAGCACCTCTTTGGACCACAGGATGTGCGCTTCGTCGTCGTCGACCAGGAGGATAGTTTTGGGCATAACGCAAGGACCTCGAGATTTCCGCGGCTTTGTCCACCACTTGAGTAGGTATTCTAGAGGAAAAAATCTCCGAATCCAAGAGGGTTCGTCCAGACGACGACGCCGGGAGCGAAAAAGGGCCCCCCGGTGACTTTGGTCATAACGGCGATGGCGGATCGTGGCGTAAATTGATAGACTTCAAAACTTTTGAGAATTTTTATGTTGAGGAGATTATGAGCGCTTTTCTGGGTCCGATACATTACTGGATGTTCAAAAAGATACAGACACTGGAGTCCCGCGCCTTCGCCATCGCCTCCGCTTTGGAGGCGGCGGGCCGCGGCGGCGAGGTCAAAGAACTCTCGGACGAATACGGCGACAGGCTCGAGGGACAGGACCTGGAAGCCATCCTGGGGGACAACCCCATCCACCAGTTCCTCTCCGGCCTTATCGCAAGGGTGGAAGTGCTCGAGTCGAAGCTTGTGGAGGCCGCTGGCGATGACTTCGGCAAGGCGCTGGAAGCCGCCGGGGAACACGGGGAGAAAACGGCGCAAGCCGCGCTGGAGAACGCCGCGGCGCCGGAAAACTTCGAGCAGATGTACCAGATCATAAACGACTACCAGCTCGAAGGGATGCCCTGCGACCCCGGCGCGGAGGTCGGCATGACAAACGGCGTCATGCGCTACGATCACTCCACCTGCAACCATCTGCCGAACTGGCGGTTCACCGGCGTCGATGTCGGCAGGATGTGCGACATCACCAACGCCTGGCTCAACGGCTTCATAAAGGGCCTGAACAAGGACGCCAGCTTCTCCGTGGAGAAAACGATCGCGAAGGGCGCCGGCTCATGCCGCGCCGAGCTGAAGCTGTAGCGGGAAGGGGCGAAAGTATACGCTGACCGGCGGCGCGCCAAAAAACCCATCCCCTGGAGGGAGGGTTTTTGAGGGGTAGGTCCGAAACTCCCTTTCTGTCGCCCTGAACCTGTTTCAGGGCCTCACGGCCAAACAGCGTCATGCTGAGCGTCAGCGAAGCATCCCGCGCATCCTGTGTCGTCCTGAGGGAGCGCAGCGACCGAAGGACCCCGCCCGGTCATGCCACGCCCTGCGGGATTCTTCGGCTGGCGCCTCAGAATGACAACGTTGACGCGCCTCCCCCTTCAAGGGGGAGGATTTTGATATATGGCTCCGAAGCCCGCGCGAGTATAAGACAACCCGGAAAATCCCCGTCGGTGGGGCGACAAGGCCAAAAGCTTCCCCGTGGAAAGAGAGCGCCGGCGGCGGAGGCTATCCCGAACTCCTGATTTTATCGATCTTCGCCTCCAGCTCGGCCTCGATTCTCTCCTTTTCGGCCAGAAAACCTTTCCTGGCCTCGTCTATCTCCCGATCGAAGGCCCCGCCCGCGGGCGCGGCGGCGATCTTCTGATCGAGCGATATCTTCAGCTCGGCTACTCTGGCCTCGGCCTTTTTGCGCTCCCCGGCGACCCTTTTTTTCTGTTCATCGGTCAGGGGCTTCGCCTCCGCCCCCATCTTCGCGGCCTTTTCCATCGCCAGCTCCAGCGCCGACTTCATCTTTCTTATCCTCCTTTTCGCCAGGCTGCGCCACGCCGGTCTTGACGGGCGCTATCGTTTTTATCCTCAGCCCCGGCTCCAGCGGCGTGTCATGATCCATGCCGTTCAGCACCGCTATCTCGAGCGCAAGGCCCTCGTCCCCGCTTACGTCTTTCGCGATCGAGCGGAACGTCTCTCCCTCCTTCACGGTGTGTATCCTTACCTCGTGAGGCGGCGAAGTCCTGCCCCGCCATTTCGGTTTGCCGTACTTGAGGCCGTCTATGGCGTCCAGGTACCTGTCACGAAAAAAGTTGACGTTCCCGCCGCGGCCTTTCAGTATCTGGCTCATCTTCTCGGCCTCGCCTACCCTTATCCTTGTGTCCGGGTGGGTGGCGTAGAAGCCATGGTAGCTTATCCCCCCGAGCCTTTCCATCTCCCTCAGGGTGCTCAGGAAACCCGTCATCCCGGTGGGGTCGTACCCGGCGTAGTAGGCGTTCTGCATCCCCACGAGGTCGGACTCCATCTCCATCTCCCGCCCGTAGCCGCGCAGTATCTGGTCGGTGAGGGTGGAGGTGACCGTAAGCCACGCCCCCGCGTTTTCTCTCACGTCCTGGCTGACGGCCAGCCCTCCCAGCGTCAGCAGAAGCGAGCCGAGCTGTTTTCTTGTCTGCTTGATGGCGTGATGGCCTATGACGTGGCCTATCTCGTGGCCTATCACGTTGGCCAGCTCCGCCTCGGAGTTCAACGCCGCCAGGAGCCCGCGGGTGACGTAGACGTACCCGCCGGGGAGGGCGAAGGCGTTGACCATTTCGTGGTCGAGCAGCCTGAAATGATAGTCGAACTGGCGGTCCCTGATCTGCGTGAGAACCTTTTCGCCCACGCGGCGGACGTATTCTCTCAGTTCCTCGTCGTCATACAGCCCGAACTGTTGTACGATCTCCTTGTCCGTCTCGCGCCCGATGGTCTCCTCGTCCGGCTGGGCGGCGGCGGGGCCTGTTGACAGCGCCGCCAGGATCAAAACGAGCGCGGCGGACGCGGCGGTATTACGAAAAGTCATGTTATATATCACTGCGAAAAATTCAATAATATCACATGACGACATCCAGGAGAGCCTCTCATGAGCGTCTTTGACGAGAACATGAAGTGGACGGGCTTCGGAGGGCTGAAGCCGCCGGAGCCAAGCCTTGACGGGGCCGCGGCGGTCGTCCTGCCTGTCCCCTACGACTCCACCACCTGCTACAGGTCCGGGACGCGCGGGGGGCCGCGGGCGATAATCGAGGCCTCGGCGCAGGTGGAGCTTTACGACCCGGAATGGGGGGTGGACCTGGAAGGGCTCGACGTGGTCCTCCTGCCGGAGGTGGAGCAGGAAGTCTCCGGCCCGGAGGCGATGGTGAAAAGGGTGGAGACGGTCTACAGGGCGGTAAGCGAAAAAGTCCCCTTCGTCCTCACCATCGGCGGGGAGCACTCCGTCTCCGCCGCCGCCGTCCGCGTCCTGGCGGAAAGGTTCAAGGGGGCGCTCACCGTCGTCCAGATCGACGCCCACGCCGACCTGCGGGACTCCTACCAGGGCTCGCCGGCCTCCCACGCCTGCGTGATGCGGCGGATATCGGAACATGCGCCCATCGTCCAGGCGGGGATAAGAAACGCCTCGCGGGAGGAGGCGGAGTTCATCAGGACAAGCGGTCATCCGGTCTACCACGCCTGGGACATCGCCGGGCGGACGGACTGGATCGGCGGCATGATCGAACACCTCGAAGAGAACGTCTACATCACCATCGACCTCGACGGGTTCGACCCGTCGGTGGTCCCCGGCGTCGGCACGCCGGAGCCGGGGGGCCTGGGCTGGCGGGAGACCGTGGAGGCTATACGCGGCATCGGCCGGGAGCGGAAGATAGTGGGCGCGGACGTCATGGAGCTTCTCCCCGTCCCCGGCTCCGTCGTGTCGGACTTCACCGCCGCCAGGCTCTGTTTCAAGCTGCTGGCCGCCGCGGCGCTTTCTCCCCGTTGAGGCGCGGGGCGGGGCGAAAAATTTGTATCCACTCCGGGGCGGGATTTAAGATATCCCCATGCCGCGAAAAAACACGACACGGCCCGGGGCCGGTGATCTTTACAAGACACAGCGGGAATACTACAAAAGAGTCTACAGCTCCGGCGGCCCAGCCCCGTGGGACACGGCCTTCGACGGAGAATGGCTCGAAAGAAAATTGAAAAGCCTCGGCCTGGCGGGGGGAAGGCGCGCCCTGGACCTTGGCGCGGGACGCGGCAGGGGGGCGCGGATATTGAAAAAGGCCGGCTGGCGCGTCGCGGCGATGGACTACCTGGCTGAGCCGCTGGCGGGGGCGAAAGGACGGACGGACGGGGGCGCATGGCTCGTCCAGGGGGACGCTTTCGAGCCCCCCTTCGCGCCGCGCTCTTTCGACCTCGCGCTTGACTGGGGCGTGTTCCACCACACGAGAAGACGGGACACGGCGGCCTTTCTGCGATCGGTGACGGCGCTTCTGAAGCCGTCGGGGGTTTTCCTGCTCGGCTGTTTTTCGACGAAGTTCAGGCACCCCGGCGAGAAGAGAAGGAAAAGGAACTGGACGAGGCACAACGGCCACTACGACCGTTTCTCCACCAGGAGCGAGCTGCGCGGGCTCTTCTCGCCCTTTTTCCTCGTGGACTCCATCGATGAGGACCCGAAAGGGTTTTACCTGCTTGCGATGACCCTCAAGGAGCGGACATGACTGTATACGAAATCTGCGACCGCTGCGGCGTGATGATAGCGGAGGGCGCCATAAGATACGTCGTCCGCCTCGTCGTCGCCGCCGACGACGGGGGCGTCGTCTCCGAGCCGATCACCGACATGGAGATGGACGAGATCATCCAGCGGCTGGAGGAGGCCGACGCCGCGGAGCTTGAGCGAAACGTCTTCGAGGAGCGCGAGTACATACTCTGCCCGAGGTGCAAGCGGGAGTTTCTGAAAAACCCTCTCCGCGGCGGCCCGGAAGGCGGCTTCGGCCGCGGGCGGCTTATGAGCTAAGGGTGCCCCGCCTCCTCCGGCTCCGTCCTCGGCTGGGACGTTATGACCGTTTTTCGACCGTTGTAATCGACGGTCACGGCGCCGCCTTCGGCGATCTGGCCCTCGATGATCTTCATCGAAAGCTCGTCCAGTATCTCGTCCTGGATCAGCCGCTTCAGCGGCCGCGCGCCGTAGACCTCGTCGTAGCCCGCCTCGGCCAGATGCTCCGAGGCGGCGCCGGTGATGGTCAGCCTTATGCCCTTCCTGGCCAGCCTCTCGGCCACCATGGCCGTCTGCAGTTTGACTATTTCGGCCAGCTCCTCGCGGGTGAGCCGCTGGAAGATTATGATGTCGTCCACCCGGTTCAAAAACTCCGGCCTGAACGCCTGCCGCAGGATGGCGTTGACCGCCGCCTCCTGGGCGCTCCTGTCGTGGGCGCCCTCGGCGATCTCGCGCCCTCCGAGGTTGGAGGTCATGATTATCACCGTGTTCTTGAAATCGACGACGCGGCCCTTGCCGTCGGTCAGCCTCCCCTCGTCGAGCAGTTGCAGGAGAACGTTGAAGACCTCCGGGTGGGCCTTTTCTATCTCGTCGAGCAGGATAACGCTGTAGGGGCGCCTGCGGACGGCCTCGGTCAGCTGGCCGCCCTCCTCGTAGCCGACGTACCCCGGAGGCGCGCCGATGAGCCTTGCCACGGAGTGTTTTTCCATGTACTCGCTCATGTCTATGCGCGTCAGGGCTTTCTCGGTGTCGAACAGGAACTGGGCCAGCGCCTTGGCAAGCTCCGTCTTGCCCACGCCCGTGGGGCCGAGGAAGATGAACGAGCCGATTGGCCTGTTCTCTTCCTGTATCCCCGCGCGGCTTCTGCGGACGGCGTTGGAGACGGCTTTCAGGGCCTCCTTCTGGCCCACGACGCGCCTGGCCAGCTCATCTTCCATGTGGACGAGCTTTTCGGACTCCTCGGCTAGCATCCTGGAAAGGGGGATGCCCGTCCAGCTGGAGACGACCTCGGCTATGTCCTCCTCGGTCACCTCCTCTTTCAGTATCTTCCCCTCCTTCTGGGCCTGGGCGAGCTTTTCCTGGTACTCTTTTATCTTCTTCCGCAGGGCCGGTATCTCGCCGTAGATTATCTCCGCGGTCCTCTGCAGGTTCCCTTCCCGCTCGGCCCGCTCGGCCTCCACTTTCAGCTCGTCGATCTTCCTGCTGGAGTCCTTGATGGAGTCCAGGCTCTCTTTTTCCGTCTTCCATTTGATCTCGAGGGACTTGTTCGTCTCCCGCAGCCCGGCCAGCTCTTTTTCCAGCTCGGCGAGCCTTTTCTTCGACGCCTCGTCGGACTCTTTTTTAAGCGCCTCGCGTTCGATCTCCAGCCTGCGGATGGCCCTGTGGATCGTGTCTATCTCCGTGGGCTTGCTGTCGATCTCGATCTTCAGCCGCGAGGTGGCCTCGTCGATCAGGTCTATGGCCTTGTCCGGCAGGAACCTGTCGGTGATGTACCGGTCGGAGAGCGTCACGGCGGCGACGATGGCGTTGTCGCGGATGCGGACGCCGTGGTGGGCCTCGTATTTGTCCTTGATCCCGCGCAGGATGGAGATGGCGTCCTTGGCCGAGGGCTCCTCCACCATCACCGGCTGAAACCTGCGCTCCAGGGCGGCGTCTTTTTCTATGTACTTACGGTACTCCTTCAGCGTCGTCGCTCCGATGGCGCGAAGCTGCCCGCGGGCCAGGGCTGGCTTTAAAAGGTTGCCCGCGTCCATGGCGCCCTCCGCCGCGCCGGCGCCGACTATCGTGTGAAGCTCATCTATGAACAGGATGATCTCGCCTTTCGAGCGCTCGATCTCGTTTATCAGCGCCTTCAGCCGGTCCTCGAACTCCCCGCGGTACTTGGTCCCCGCTATCATCGCGCCGAGGTCTAAAGCGATGAGCTTCTTGTCCCGGATCGCCTCGGGCACGTCCCTGTCCACGATCTTCTTGGCCAGCCCCTCGACTATCGCCGTCTTGCCCACCCCAGGCTCGCCGACGAGGACGGGGTTGTTTTTCGTCCTGCGGGAGATGATCTGCATCACGCGGCGGATCTCGCCGTCACGGCCTATCACGGGGTCTATCTTGCCTTCCCGGGCCATCCGGGTAAGGTCACGGGTGTATTTTTCAAGGACCTGGTACTTGCCCTCGGGGTCGGGGTCGGTGACGCGCTGGCCGCCGCGCACATCGGCGAGCGCGGCGAGGGCTTCGTCTTTCGTGATGTTCAGTATCTTGTTTATCCCCGGCAGGCCGAGCATGGCCAGCAGGAGGGTCTCCGCGCTGATATACTCGTCGCGCAGCCTGCCGGCCTCGGCCTCGGCGTTGTCGAAAACCGTTTTCAGGTCCGGCGACATGTAGGCCCGCTCCGTCCCGCCGGAGACGGACGGCAGGGATCCCAGGTGTTTTTTTATCTCCCCCGCGATGTCGTCGGGCCGCCGTTCAAGCTTCGACAGAAGCGACGGGACGACTCCTCCCGCCTGCTCCACGAGAGCGAGCAGAAGATGGGCGGGGGTTATCTCCTGGTGGCCGTGGGCGGCGGCGATGTTCATCGCCTCCTGGACCGCCTCCGCGGCCTTCGTCGTGAACTTGTTGAAATCCATTTTTAACCGCTTTCTGAAAATTTATTTCCACCTGTTGAAATATAGGATCAAAAAAACCCAAGTCAAGGAAGAGCCTGCCGCGTGCGAAGGGACGGGTTATATGACCCTTCCCTCGAAGTTGCGCCACGCGCCTATGACCAGGCCCACTATGGGGTTTTCGTTCTCCCGCAGGTCGACGCTCTGGATCCTCTCGGAGATGTTCAGGGGGATCAGGTAGAGCAGGTAGCCGTCCCGCTGCAGCATCTTCGCGGTGATCCCCTCGCCGTCGAATATGGCGTATATCTTTTTCTCCAGGACCTTTTCCTTGTCCACGCCGCGGTCTATGACCACGATGTCACCCGAGCTCAGGTGGGGCGTCATGGAGTCCCCCTGGACCCGGCAGGCTATCAGGTTGCGGGAAGCGCCCGCCCGCTTGAGCGCCCGCACGTGCAGGAGCACGTGGTCTATGACGTCCTCCTCGGCGATGATGGGCGCGCCCGCCGCTATCCTGCCCTCGGTCAGGGGCACGCTTATGTATTCCGCCCCGTCCGGCGCCTGCCCGGAGCCTGGACGGGCGCCCTGGAGATGAAAACTCAGCGGCCCGCCGTCCCGAACGTCCGCGGGCAAAGGCTCGCCGGTGAGAAGCCGCCCAAGGTCCATCCCCCCGATCCCGGCGATCCGCAGCAGGGTGTTTATGTCCGGCAGGGCTCCCGCCTCGTATCTCTTCACGGAGGTGTGGGAGACGCCGATCATCTCGCCGAACTCCTGCAACGTCCTGTCCGCGCGTATCTTCCTGATCCGCCCGCCCAGCGCTTTCCTGTCGATCCCGGACTTGTTTATCATGCCTGTTAAATTATTCCTTGACAATTAATATTTACGTTAAATAGAATTCTACCGGAGCGCGGAGGCGCTGGCAAGTCGGAAAGGTGGTTTTTTTGTGTTTTCTGGGAGGCCGAAGGTGAGAACCGGAAAATCGGGAGACGATGGGGGCGAGGCCTCGGGCGCTGGAGGCGTTCGCGCGTCCCGCAAAAAATATCTTACGACCTCACAGCTGATGTCGCGGTGGGGGGTGAGCGCGCCTACGGTCATCCGGCTGATAGAGGAGGGACAGCTTCGCGGGCTCAAGATAAGGGGGGTGTACAGGGTGGCGCTGGACTCGGTGGAGTCCTACGAGCGGAAGGTGTCGTTTTGAGGCGCCGGCCGTTCAGGCCGCGGCTTTTTTCGACAGCCTGCCCCGTATCACGGACCCCACCGTGACGGCCAGGAAAAGGAGAATGGAGACCTCGTTCAGTATCCCCCCGTGGGCCTGTCCCACGAAGCTGCCCGCGAGGTCCGCCCCCACCCGGGCGATCAGCGAGACCTGCAACAGCGCGAAGTGGACGTAAAAGAGGGGAGTGTAAGGCACGTCAACCTTGAGCACCGCCGGGAAGATGATCGGCGCGTGGCCGAAGATCATGGAGAAGACGAACCCCAGGAAGACCGCGTGCAGCGCGCCGTCGTAATAAAGCCCCGGCTCCCAGCTTCCCGCCGTCATGGTCATGGCCCCGCCGACGGCCAGCCATGCGTAGCCGGACATCAGGCACACCGCCACGAAGCGCGTGAGCCCGGCCTGGCGGATCGTCCGCCGGGCCACGTCGAACCGGGCCAGCCACACAGCCAGCGCGATCATCCCCGCCCCCGCCACGGGCGCCCCCGCGTCCGGGTAGATGGACATCACGGCCACTCCGGCGATGAACAGGCCCGCCGCGCCCATGAAGACCCATTCGGCCCAGGCGGGCGGCCGCAGATACCGGCTCAGCTCCAGCCGCTCACCCACGATGGTGAGAATCAAAAAGCCAGCCCACCACATCACGAGATCGTAAACCGGCGCCCCGAAAAGCCACATCGCGTCGCCCACGAGAAGGGCCGCCGAGCCCGCGCCCATCACGGCGGTGAAAAGCGCCGGCTGCTCACGGATGATGGCGATGTTCACAGCCACGAGGACGGCGGCGCCCAAGGTCACGAGCAGCGGCCCCGCCAGCCCTATGGTGTCCACGATCAACGCGAGCCCGCCAAGACCCGTCAGCGCCGGGGACAGGTACGCCCACCCCCGCCCGTAGGCGACGGCCCGCTCGAGCCCTATGACGACGCCAAGGAAACAGGCCGCCATGAAGGGGCCGTGCCCTTCGTAAAGAAACGGCCTGACGGGCGGCAGGTCGAACCCCATCCGCAAAAGCCCCGCCCAAAGCCCCGCCAGCAGGCATATCATCCCCGAGGCCATGAGGGGAAACCTGATCTTGTAGAAAAATCCCATGCTGCCTTTCCTCGTCAAAACTTTTGCCCTTCGCAGGGGGAGGGCCAGGGTGGGGGTGATATTTACAACACCCGCTCCCCATGATTATCTTAATCTCATGCAGGCTCCGGAGTTTTTCTCTCCGGAGCGTTCGGGGCCTCCGGCGCGGCGCGATGCTTCAGTCTCCGTAAAGCTTTTTGCGCCCCTCCTCGCTCATCATGTCCGGGCTCCAGGGAGGGTTCCACACAAGCCTCGCCTCCACGGCCTTCACCTCCGGGAAGCGCGCCTTGAGGGCCGCCTCGGCCTGGTCCCTGATATGCTCACCCATGGGGCAGGCGCGGGTGGTCATGGTCATCTCCACATTGATGGAGTCCTCGGCCGTCTCCACGCTGTAGACAAGGCCAAGGTCCACGACGTTCAGCCCCACTTCGGGGTCTATGACGCCCTTCAGCGCCTCTTTAACCGCCTCCTCCGATATCACGCGGCGCCCTTTCCTTTCGTTTCGTTTCGCCGAAGACTTTAACACGCCGGGGCCAGCCGGCGTTATGACTTTTGCCCCATTATCGCGGCGCGGGGGGAGGATTATCAAGACCCCTTGCCATCTCCCGCCGCGGAGTGGATGTACGACCGGGCCAGCATCACGGCGCCGAATCCGAACCGGTCCCTCGCCTCGTCCATCCCTCTCCAGAGCCGCCCCGCCGCCGAAGGGGCTTCGCTTCTCCTGAAAAGGTTCATCTGCCGGGGCGGCGCCGAAAGGGCGGAGACGGTGACCCCGGCGAGCCGCACGGGGCGCCCCCTCTCCAGCGAGCCGCGCAGAAGACCCCTGGCGGCGCGGAACATGACCCCCGTGTCGTCCGATGGCTCGAAGATCGTGACGGACCGCTCGCGGGTGGTGAAATCGCCGTAGCGGATCTTGACGGCAACCCTCCTGAAGAGCATCCCCTCCCTTCGCAGGCGCCCACCGACGCTCTCGCACAGGTATGAGAGAGTCGCCTCGATCTTCGAGACGTCCCGCGTGTCGCGGGCGTAGGTCGTCTCCCTGCCTATGGACGCCGCCTCCGCGGGCTCCGCCTCCACGTCCGACGGCCCCTCTCCCCGGGCGCGCAGGGAGAGCGCCGGGCCGAGGCTGCCGAGAACGCGCTCGAGCTTCTCCGCCGGAACGCGGGCAAGGTCTCCGATATGGCGTATCCCCAGCGCGTTCAGGCTTCTTGCCGTGGCCGGGCCCACGCCGGGCATCTTCCGGACAGGAAGCGGCCTCAAAAAATCCGCTTCCCGGCCGGGCAGGATGTACAGAAGACCGTCCGGCTTGGCCATGCCGGAGGCCATCTTGGCGACAAGCTTGCTCGATGCGATACCTATGGAGGCGGGGACGCCGGAATCGGCCATCACGGCGTCGCGGATGCTCTGCGCCACCCCCACCGGACCGGAACGCAGGGCGCGAAGACAGCCGGTGACGTCGAGGTACGCCTCGTCCACGCTCACCACCTCGACGCCGGGGGTGTACCTTCGCAGGATGTCCATTATCCTGCGCGAGTATTCCGAGTAGACCCTGTGGTCGCCGCGGATGAATATCCCCTTCGGACACAGCCTCCTGGCCTGGGCCATCGGCATCGCGGAGCGGACTCCGTATTCCCGCGCCTTGTACGACGCGGAGGAGACAACGCCCCTGCCGTCCGGGTCGCCGCCGACTATCACCGGCCTGCCGCGCAGGGCGGGGTTCAAAACCTCCTCCACGGAAACGAAGAAGGCGTCCATATCGACGTGCAGGATGATCCTTCGCTTGTTGTCCGCCGCCCGGTTCGACATCGTTTCGCCGCTAGTTTCGCTTTATTTTCGTCCGCAGGGGCAAAATACACGAATATAAAGCGAAAATCAAGGGGTCATATCGCCACCGAATCTCCGGCTGAAAGGGAATCGCGCGTGGCGTTCTTCGCCCTTCTCCCCGGGGAAAGGCGGGAGGGGTCAGCCTTTCGTTATCTCGGTGCCTATCCCCTCGTCGGTGAATATCTCCAGCAGGACGGAGTGGTTCACCCTGCCGTCTATGATGTGGGCCTTGCCGGCCCCCGCCGCGAGCGCCTCGAAGCAGGCCTCGGCCTTCGGGACCATGCCGCCGGTTATCACGCCGTTTTTTATGAGCCTCCTGGCCCCGCTCTCCGTGAGCCGCGAGATGAGTTTTCCATCGGCGTCCAGGACGCCCGCCTCGTCGGTGAGCAGGACGAGCTTGGCCGCGCCCAGGGCGCCGGCCACGGCGCTGGCGACGAAGTCGGCGTTTATATTGAAAGTCTCCCCCCCCTCGCCGTGCCCGACGGGGGCTATCACGGGGATGAACCCGTCCCTTTCCAGGGTGTTCAGTATGCCCGCGTCCACCCGGGTCACCTTTCCCACCATGCCGATGTCGATTATCTCCGGGCGGTCCGTCGCCGGGTCCTTTTTTTCCACCAGCGTCTTCTCGGCCGTGACGAGCCCCCCGTCCTTGCCGGACAGGCCGACGGCCCGGCCGCCATGCCTGTTGATGAGGGCCACTATCTCCTTGTTCACGAGCCCCACCAGCACCATCTCCACGACGCTCAGGGTCTCCTCGTCGGTGACGCGCATCCCCTGGACGAAGCTCGTCCGGATGTTCATCCTCTTCAGGGTGTCGCTTATCCTGGGGCCGCCGCCGTGGACGACGACGGGGTTTATCCCGATGTGTTTCAGGAGCGCGATGTCCCGCGCGAAGCCGCTTTTCAGTTCCTCGTCCACCATCGCCGCGCCGCCGTATTTCACCACCATGACGCCTCCGCCGAAGGCGCGCAGGTAGGGCAGCGCCTCGGCCAGAACGGCGGCCTTGCCGACAAGCTCGTCGAGTTTTTTTTGCTCCATCGGGCGGATAGCGCCTTTCTCAAACCCTGGTGAAAAAGGCGAGGATAGCCGAAAAGCGGGACAATTTCCACACCGAGCCGAGCGACGCGGCGATCCTCCGGCCGCGCCGTTTCCTGGAGAGCCTTCTCCGGAGAGCCTCGTCCACGTACCACACGCCGCCCATGTCCATGGGGCGGACGCCGCTTTCCTTCACCACCCCCATCGGCCCGGCGGCGTAGGGGATCAGCCGCGCCACGGCGCCGTTCTCGTCGTAGACTATCACCTCCACGTCCTGCCTGTTGACGAGGCCCAGCGTCCCGCGGGGGTATTTCTGGAACAGCTCCAGGCTTATCTTTCTTTTCCTCATGCTCATCGGATCACCTTTGACGATGTTTTTCCGTTCTGTCCGGCCGCGCCGCCGTCGAGGGAGGCCCTGGGATGCGCGGCGTCGTAGACCTCCATCAGCCTGCCGAGGCCGACGTGGGTGTATTTCTGCGTCGTGGAGAGGCTCGCGTGGCCCAGCATCTCCTGTATCACCCGCAGGTCCGCCCCGTTGTCCAGCAGGCTCGTGGCAAAGGTGTGGCGGAGCTTGTGCGGCGCCACGGGACGGCCAAGGCCCGCCCTCCGCGCGCGCTCTTTCACGATGGAGTGGATCGACCTGACCGAAAGCCGCCCGCCCCGGGCGTTGGTGAAGACGGGCAGGCCCCGCGCGTCGCTCTTTCTTTCCGGGGGGGTGTCCAGAAGATCGCGCAGGGCCTGCTCCGCGGCCCGGCCGAAGGGGATGATCCTTTTTTTGCCGCCCTTGCCGTGGACCGTCATAAATCTCGATCCGAAATCCACGTCCTCGACGCTCAACGCGGCGAGCTCCGAGGCCCGGGCGCCGGTGGCGTACAGAACCTCCAGGATGGCCCTGTCCCGAGCCTCCGCGGGCCCCGCCCCGCCGGCCACGCCGTCGAGCAGGGCCGACGCCTCGCCGCGGGTCAGAAAATCCGGCGTCCTCTTCGGCTTGGCGGGCAAGGAAACGCCGCGGGCGGGATTGCCCTTCAGGATGTCCACCTGGTTCAGGTACTGGAAAAAAGCGCGCAGCGTGGAAAGCTTGCGCTCCATCGTGGCGGGGCTGAAACTCTTCTCGTACAGCGTCCCGGAAAATGCCCGGACAAGGGTGTGGTCCATGGCGGCGAGGGCGCCCTGGCCGGACTTTTCGCCCCAAGCGCCTATCCCACGCAGAAAATCGAAAAACTGCCGCAGGTCCAGCGTGTAGGCGAGGACGGTGTTCATGGAGATGTTCTTCTCGGCCATCATCCGGTCGAGGAACATCTTTATGAACCTGTCCTCCGCCCGGTTTTTATCCTGTCCGCTCATGCCTTTTCCGAATGCAATAAAGGTACCAAGAGACGGCGCCAAGGTTGGAAATTAACTGGCGGAAATACAACAGGTTATGGCCGCTTACTTAAACGGAGCGATGAAGCGATCCCCCGGTGGCGGGTCATTTCCAACGTTTTTTGCAGTTTTTCGCGCCCGGGGGGATTGGAGGGGACGCCTCAACCGCTCCGGGCGCGTTCCGGGCGCGTCATTGGCGGCCGGTTCGCCGCCGCCTGAGAGCCGGGCGGAAGGGTCAGAGGAACCGGCCCTCCGTGAAGGAGACCCCGAGCGGCGCCTCGAAATCGACAAAGCTTTCCGGCTCGTCGCCCTTGAAGATCACGTATATCTTGCGGGCCACTACCTGCTCCAGGACCAGCGGCGCCGCCAGCACCTGGAACTTGCGGGTGAGCATGACAGCGACGTTATAAGTCCGCGCGCCTTTCTCGAAATGGGGCTCGACGCGGATGATCCGCGCGCTGTCGACGGTCTCCGCCATCAGCTGGACGTTCACGGGGACCTGGCCGAACTCGCCCTCGAGGACGGCCTCCCTTGGCTCGAAACGCCTGCTCATCTGCCGGGCGACCTGCTCGGCGCTGTCGTAATGCGGGCTCTTGAAACGACTGCTAAGGGCGTAGTAGGTCTCGGCGTCGCTGGAGTAAAACGAGTCTATCAGGCCGAATATCAGCTTCTCGGCCGGGTCGTTCTCCCCGGCTGCCGCGTAACCGGCCGGCCCAAACACGAGGGCCGCGGCCAACAATGTAATAGTCTTTAACGCTTTCACTTCCTGATGCTCCTTATGCGTCAAACTACCGTTATTATAGCAAATCGTTAAGCTCCGTTCACGGTCCGCCATGACTTTCTTATCGGCGATTCCGGCCGTCTCATGACCGGCCGCGGGCTATGCCACTGTTTTCTCGACTGCTATATTCGATCCCCTCCGGGACAATGATATCCATATTCGTCCCCGCCACGGCCAGCGTCTTCGAAAGCCCCGTCCTCTCATACCATCGCTCGATCCGCTCATCGGTCTCCTCCGGCGAAAGCGCCGAAAGCTCGCCGATGGTCATGTCCGCCGTCAACTGAAAGTGCGGCGCGTCCCTGAACGCCTCCCAGCGCCCGCCCCACTCGAACCCCAAGGCCTCGCCCGTCTCGCCGATCCGCTCCCACAGCTCCCAGTCGTCCCACACCGCCTTCCCGCCGACAACGGGAACCACGTCGCGGGCGACGCGGTATTGATGAGGCGACCGGCCCGCGTCCGCCTGGGTCACGACGGCGCCGGGCTTCGTCCTGCCGCGGGCGAAAAGCTCCGCCTGCTCCTCATACGAGCGGTACGAGCAGGTCGTTATCAGCTCTATCCCCTCGGCCAGCATGAAGGCGTCGTGCGCCCGGGCGGCGCGTTCGACGATCGGCAGAAGATCGGAAAGTTTTCGAGACGGCGCCATCCCCCTCACATCCCCTCCGGCAGGAACCAGCCCTGGGTGTAGATATTCACCTGGTCGGACGTCGCGACGGACATACAGACTTCTATGATCTGAGACGAATCCGTATAAGCGATGGCCGGATTGGTGGAATACTGATTATCCGTCCTCGCTTTGTCCACGAAGTTTCCCCCTCCGCTTGTGCCGTTCGGACGGATATAAACGCCCGCGTCGGCATCGACGTAGTAAGTATTAAGAGTGATGTCTCCCGCGGACGAGATCGCCGGGATGGTGAGTGTCACGTCCGTCCAGGTCGTACTCGGCGTGAGACCGAGGGCGACGTTAATGCTTTCGTTGTATCGCACCCTGTCGCCGCCGTGGCTGAATTCCTTTATCTGGCCCGCCCCGTCCGTCCTGAAGGCGAAGACACAGCGATCGCTCCCGTTGTAATGGCCGCGTTTTGCCTGATCGTAGCTCGGCGCGGTCGTGGAGTTGAGGAACATCGCGGCCGTCAGCGTCGTGTTCGATCCGATGGCGCTCGCGTCGAGGTAGAAGTAATGCCACTGGCTCGCGCCCAGAGCCGACGAGTCCGGGTTCGACCCTCCCGGCCCGAAGGTAAAGGTCAGCTGCGACGTGACCTCGCGCATGACGCCGCCGAGCTCGTAGTAGCCGGAGTTGATCTTTACCGTCGTGGCCGATCCCCAGTCGAAACCGCACCGCAGGTACTCGCCCGCCATCACGGAGCCGCCGGACTGTGTCGTCTCCGTCCAGACCGCCGCTGTGGCCGTCGCGTCGAGACAGACGTACTCCTTGTCCGCGCTGACATCCACCCAGCGCGACCCGACGGAGTAGCCCGCCGACGAGTCGTCGGTCGCCGTGGGGGCGGAGACGGCGGTAAGGTTGACCTTCAGGTTCTCGACGTTGCCGAGCCCCGCCTGCGCCTTCGTCACGGCATGGGGGTTGGCCGTATCGGCGATATGCGTGTCGATCTGCGCGTGGGTGTTCGTCCCAATGCTGGAAAGCGCCGCATGGTCGATCTGCGCCCCATCCCCGCCGGAATGGTCATGGGCGTCCCCGCCGGTCACACCCTTGGCGATGGGGGCGTAGTCCGCGTCGTGGTCGTGGGTGGCTCCGGATTTGCCGGAAAGCTCCGTGTTGATCTTGTCCGCGCTCCACAGGTCCGTGATCCCCGTCGCGGCGTCGTTTATCCGCCTGTGTTCGTCGGCGCTGTAGTTGGTTAACGCATTATGGTTTATCTGCGTCTCCACGACGTCGATGTCCACCTCGTTGTTAACGGCGTCATCGGCGACCGTGACCTTCGCCGACGCGGCGTTGATATTCCTGAACTGAAGGTCCTCGCCCGCCTTCTGCTTGAACAGCCCCACGCCGCCCGTCCCGATATTCGACGCCGTGTTCGCCTCGCCGGAGGACGTGCCCGTGACGAACTCCAGCCCGTCCTCGGTCGCCTTCACTCTTGGGAAACGCCCCGCCTGCCCCGCGTAGTCCGCGGGCGTATCGGAAAGCCCCGTGAAGGCGCCATCCCCCAGGTCGCCCATCGTGGCGACGGGGTTGGCCGCCGAGGGGGCGTTGGCTCCCGCCAGGGCGGCGTCCTCGTCGGGGGTCAGGTGTTTTTGGGTGTCCTGTACGTGCGTGGCCAGGTTCGAGACCTCGGCGGATGTCAGCGTCTGCCCGCTGGTATAGAAGTCGTGGAAGGAGACCGCGCCGGAGCCCGCCAGGAGTTTCGCCTTGAAGGGGGAGTAGCCCAGCGCCGGGCTTATCGTCACATGGTAGTAGGTGTCCCCCGCCAGCTCGTCGTTCGGGTGCAGGGAGACGGAGAACTCTCCGTTCCCGTCCGTGGCCGCCTCCACAACGTTCATCACGTACTCATGGGTGTTGACGTTGAACGCCGTGACCGCTATCCCGGCGCCGTCCACCAGGGTAAAGACGACGCTGACGCCGGACTGCGCCGTCCCGTCCGGCGCCTCTAAGGGGTCGCCGGTGTTGGTTATGGTTCTCATCTTCTTTCGTCCTTCGCTCGATTGATGGTGTTCATGATCCCCCCCGCGGCGGCGGCCCTAGGCGATCAGCTTCCAGCTCGTCCCGCCCAGGCCCACGTAGAGGTTTGAGTTCACCGTGTCGAAGACGATGTCCCCCGGGTCGCAGGCGCCGGTGGGCGCGCCTTCGATGGTGGGCAGGCGCAGCGTCCCGGCGGAGTAGTCGTGGTCGGCCGTCACCGCGGCGGCGGCGCTCTCGCCCATCAGCTTCGTCGTGGCGTCGGGGAAGGTGTAGTCGCGCATGTTGGTCAGGTTCGTGGTGAGCAGCCTTGCGCTGTTTCCCAGGTAGTTGATCTCGAAGTAGGAGTATGTCGTCCCGAAGTCGGTATGCTGTGTGTGCAGGCGCGGGTCGTCCCCCTGGCAGACGGCGCCGGGGCCCGTCCCGTAGACAGGCTCGATCACGGCGTCGACGTTGTTTCCGGTGTTGGTCATCCCGTTGGCGCCGGAGACGGTGTTCGTCTGCCCCGCGCCGCCTGTCGATCCGGCCGGGTCGAGGTATATCGCCGTGGAGGAGAGGACGCAGCCGAGCTTCGACGGCGTGGGGGTGGTGGTCACCGTCCCCGACGCGGAAAGATAGACGAACTTGTCCGCAGGGCCGAAGGCCCAGCCGCCGCTCTGAACCCTGCCGGCGAGACACAGGCGAACGGGGTCCCCCGCCGCCGCCGTCTCCACCGCCGCGCCGAGGGGATCGGCGAAGGTGTAGGCGCCGCTGGCGGCCAGGTAGGCCTTCTTCGCGCCGGTCCCGTCGTCCTTTATCACGGCGATCTGTCCCGCCGCCAGGTCCTCCGCGGCGGCGATCCGGTACATGAAAGACGGCTCATCGAGAAAATCGAGGTTCTCGTTGTTCCAGGCGTCCCACCCGTCGGTGGAGCCTGGGGCGGTCTTGCGCAGGTTCCTGTTCGGTGTGTAGCTTTGTATGGGCATCGGTCACGTCCTTTCGATCTTGTTCTCACCGCGGAAACGCCGAGGACGCGGAGAATGGGAAAATTTAAACTTGACTCCGCGTCCTCCGCTATCTCTCTCATCCTCCCCCTCGACGGGGGAGGGCTGGGTGGGGGTGAATGATTTATTCATACCCCCACCCCTGTATCCCCTCCCTCCGGGGGAGGGGAAAAAGAGTTGGCCGTCGCAGGAGCGGGCGGGCTTCGGACCTCAACCTCAAAAACCCTCCCTCCGGGGGAGGGGACTATATTGAGTTTGTCATTTTGCGGCGCCTTCTCCAACACGGCTTTCAGTTCTCCATCACCTGGCCGCCGCCGTATGGCGCCTGGCCGAAGGGCGCCTTGCCTGCGCCTGAGCGGACGCGGCGGTAGCGCATGGCGTGGACGGTGACGGCGCCAAGCTCCCCGCCGTCGAGCGACCCGGGGTCTATCTCCACGGAGACCACCCGCATCCTCGTCTTATCGAGGCCGTCCATCTGGGCCGTGACTTCGATGATGTCGTTCGGCTCCAGGGCGAGCTTTTTGCCAAGGGGGAAGGTCATGGTGTAATAGTCCGCCATCGAAGCGTGGTCGTTCAGGACGGCCAGGGCGTAGTCCTCCGCCTCCTGGCGCGTCATCGCGGCGGAGAGGGACGCCTCGTGGCGGCGAGGGCCGTGCACGTCCACGGAGCCCTGGTCGCGCATGGTGACCTCGCCGCGGCGGCCGGTCTCGTCTGTGTACGAGACGGTGATCTCGTTTATCACCGTCTCCGGCGCGCTCCGCGTCCTGCGGATCATGGGCAGGCCGCCGGGCCCGGCCAAAAGCTCGTCCTGGGTTATCACCGCCTCGCCCCCTTGCGCCGGGGGAGGAGAGAGGGGGTCGCGGACGGGGGCTTTTGGCGCCAGATCCCACTTGCCGGTGATGAAGTTTCTTTTCATCTCCACCCCAGCCTCCCGGGCCACCTCGCCCAGGAAATCGCAGACGGTCATCTGCCTTCCGGCGCGGTACTTGAGCCTCGGCAGGGACGGGTCGTCGTACCCATCGCCGAGCTCCTCCGGCGGAATCAGCGAGGCCATGATCTGGCCCGCCGCCGATCCCGGCCCGCTGACCAGCGCGGTCACCTCGGCGCCTTCGATGATCGTCTCCACGGGGTCGTATTCCAGCTCCAGCTCCACGCCGAGGAGGATCAGGCTGTTCGTGTCGGGCCAGACCGTCCCGGAGACCCAGGCGCGAAAGTCGCCGGTGATGGCGCCTTCGCTGTCGATCCTGGCGGCGACGAGATCCGTCACGTCACGGTAGAGGGTTATCTCTCCGCCGTGGCGCGGATCGGGGCTGGTCTGGGTGTAGGGGTAGCCCGAGTTGCCGGGCCATACCTCGAACTCGGCGCCCCTGCGCCCGCGGACCACCGTCCAGCCGGAGGGCTCTATCCCCGCGCCGTCGCCAAGCTCGCTCATGGGGAAGGAGTCCGACCCGCCGAGAAACTCCAGGTTCAACCGCCCCTGGGAGACATCCGAGGATATATCGAGCCCGGTGTAGGTGATGACCAGCCTGGCCGCGGCGAGCCTTGAGCCGATGGGGGGATAGGCCGGGGACATGACAAGCCCCAGCCGCGTGGAGACGGGCGCGCCGCCGCCGGACGCGGGGATGGCGAAATCGCCCAGGATGCAGGGGCGCTCCTCGGCGTTGTGGCCGTGGGGATATCGCGCCGTCAGCTGCCAGGGCCGCAGGTGGTCCGCCCCGGCGGTGAAATCCTCGTCGACGGCGGTCCACTTCACCCTCAGCAGCGAAGGGTTGCCCGCCTTGCCCCGCGCCGCGCCGCCGCGCCGGATCCAGGCTATCCCGAACCCGTGGTCCTTGACCACCTCGCCGCCTGAAAGCTCCACACCGTCGGCGAAGACCCTGGAGATGAACCCGCCCCGTCCCGGATGGAAGCCGTCCTTCGGGCTACCGGTGTCCAGCCCGCCGTGGTAGAACTGCCAGGGCGATCCCATGGCTGGCTCGGAGGCGGCGTATGGGCCCTCGCCGGACTCGTCGGAGCGGGGCCACAGCCGCCCAGGGGCCGGGGCGAAAAGCGGCGACGCGCCGGAGAGGGGCGTGGGGACGTAAAAAAGACCCGCGCCGCCGGGAGCGCCGAGGGGGTACTCCCACGCGCCGTCCTGGGTCATCGCGGGCGCCTTTGTGACGGTCAGCCGCCAGTCGCCTATGTAAAGGTCGAACGGCGCGGGATACGGCGCGGCCTGGCTGCTGTCGCCGCTTTCCGGGAAGCGGACGGCGAGCGTGGCCGCCCCCGCCGCCGGGTCGAAAAGCCCCGCGGGGCCTTCCACCACCCCCGCCCGCGCCGGGCCGGCCAGTGGCAGCCCCTCGACAAGGACGTCGTCGCCGAAGACGGCGGGTTTCCATTTCCCCAAGGTCTCCCTCGGCAGGCCGCCCCACTGGCGCCTGGTGTAGCGCCCCAGCAGAAGATCGCCCCAGGGACAGTCGCCCCCGGCCCATTCCCCCTCCCGGGCCACGATGTCCAGCGGGCAGACGAAGGGGGTTATCTCCATGGATATCTCCGGCCTGCCCGTGAGAACCGGCAGAAGGTCGTTCAGGGCGTCCGCCGAAGGCTCCGCGAGCCCCGCGCCGTCGAGCCACAGGTAGAGCGTGGCCGTGGAGGCGGCCAGGTCGTACTCCCGGAAAAGGCGGCTTACGTTCCCCTCCCCCGGCCCCAGGGCGCCGGGCTTGTTGGAAAGCTCCACGGTCGCGTCGGAGACCTTTATCTCGCCCCCCGACGGGTCGAAATACCTGTCCACCGGCCCCCACCCCATGACCAGCGGCGCCCAGTCCGCCCCCCACAGGGTGCACGGCCTGTCGGCCAGCCGCAGGGTCCTCTCCCCCCCGCCGGCCGGCCGCAGGACGATCTCGAACAGCCACACGGGCCTTTTCAACGGCGCGGCCAGGGCCGCGTTCATCGCGTCTGAAAACTGTCTCATCGCGCCCCCCTCACAAAAGCTCGATCCGTATCGGGCCGAGGCTCCAGCGGCCGAACCCGGCGGGAGCGCTCGGCGCCTCCGTTGAAGCGAAGACGGCGCGGTGGACGGCCCCGGAGGAGTCCCGGTACTCGAACTCCCCGGCGCCTACGGCGTTAAAAAAACCCGTCCCGTCCGGCGCGGCGAAGGAGTCCCTCTCCCGGGTGGTCAACCGGCTGTAGGTTATGGTCACCACCCTTTCGGAAAGGCCCGCCGCCTGGCGGACCACCACGCCGCCAGCCGTTCGTCCGGCGGCGGCGGCGATGCGGGTGTCGAAGGATTCCCTCTCCTCGTCGGGCAGGCGCGGCGGGGCGAAGGTGTACGTCATCGAGGCGAAGGAGGGCCAGGCCATGGCGGGCTTTGTCATGGCTTCCTCCCCGGGCCCGCGGCGCCGAGCCTTTCGCGGCCGGACCTTGCGATGTACCTTTCAAGCTCCGGGACGAGCCTGTCCCTTGTCCTCTTGCGCTCAAGCGCCCTGTCCCGCGCCCCCGCGCGCGCCATGGGCGCCGCGCTCATCCTGCCTTCTTTTTTCGGCTTCATCGTTGAACCTCCCTGCGGCCGATCACCGGCCCTACATGTCCTTGAGCTTCTCGCGGGAGAAGCGCCTTTCCGAGGCGGTCAAGACCCCCGCCCCGGACCCCGCCGAGGGCGCGCGGGCGGCCCCGGAGAGGGTGACCTCGCCCGCGGCGAGCTTTTCCAAAAACAAAAGCGCCCTGGCCCGCTCGCCCTCCCACACAGGCGACGGCGCCGAGCGGACGCCGAAGAGCGCCGCGATGGCGAGCCTGGCCGAGGCGTCCCGTATCACCTCCGGGACGGGGTTGAAGGGGACCGCGTAGACCCTGCCCGCGTAGGAGTCGATCACCGCGTCGGCCTCGTCTACGGCGCGGGCTATCCGCTCCACGTCCATGCGGCCTGACCCCGCGGCGCCGGTGAGCATGGCCAGGGTCTCGTCGTCGATCCTCGCCCTGACATCTTCCAGCGTGCTGTATGACATTTTTTACCTTTCACGTCTCGCCGGTTTTCCGCCGGCCGCGGGCCGGAGCCGCCAGCCCCGGCCCGGAAAAAAGTTTACGCGCCGCCGGTGGAGCCGTAGATCAGCTGCGGCAGGCCGTAGCCCGCGGCGCCGCGGTAGTCCACGCCGTAGATGTACTCCTTGCGCATGAAGACGTTCTCGTCGTCGGGGCTGTCGAGGGCCACGAACTCGGCCTCCTTGCGAGTCTGGAGTATGAAAGGTTTAACCGGCTTGCCTAGGCAGGCCAGGAACCAGTACGTGGGGTTGGCGGCGAGCTCCGGGGCGACGACGATGTCGGCGGAGTTTTTCCAGACGTTGGACTGCCCGCTCGCCGCCAGGTCAGCCCGGACGATGTCGAGGGCCTCCTTCTCGAGCTGCGGCGGGACGATGACGTGGGTGGGGATGATCCTCATGGGCCGCCCCTCCTCGTTGACCAGGCTCATCATCCCCTGGCGCGCCGTCTCGTAGGCGACGGAGGAGAGGGGGTCGGTCCCCTTGTTGGACCATGCGGGCAGCGAGCCGTTGGGATGGTCCGTGTCGAAGAAGAGCTGTCCATCGAAGCAGGTCCGCGAAAAGCCCTCGGCCATGAGGCTGAAGATCAGCTCGTCGGGGTGCTGCTTGGCGTTCTCGGCCAGCTGCGAAAAGAGCGGCGCGTAGACGCCGATGTTGTCGTCCTCGATGTCGTTTCTCGACACGGCGACGGTGGCCTCGAAGTCGCGGTTCTTTATGACGAAGCCGTCGCGGGCCAGGTCCTTCACGGCGCGGTCGCCGAGCCACTCGGTCAGCCCCGGCAGGGCGCCGAGCCAGCGGTACTCCTCCTGGCTGGTCTTGGAGTCGACCCGCATGGCCAAAATGCCGCTGTGGGTGGGGGCGGCCTCGTAGGCCTTGGAGAAGACGGTCTTGAACCCGCGCATGGTGTCGCTCAGGGTGGAGCGGTTTATCACCGGCCCCAGGACAAGCGGCAGCAGCTCCGCCCCGGCGGCGTCCGCGCCCCCGGAAAGAAGCGGTATCGCGGCGAGAAGTATCAGCGCTATGTAACCCATCCTTTTTTCCTTTCCGTTCATGGTTTTCGATCTTGCCTAGCCGCGGGCGGCGCCCAGGATGTCGACGTAGACCGACGAGGCGGAGACGGCCTCCGCGATCCTGCCCGCGCGGACGTGGCGCAGCTGGATCGTGTCGGACTGGTCGGTCCCCGGCAGCGACGCGGCGGTTACCTTCGCCAGGATCATCGACCCGTCGGCCGCGGTGAGGACGAAAGAGCCCCCCGCGGAGACGTCCACCGCCGCTCCTCCGCCGAAGCTCAACGACGTCGAGGCGGCGGTGTAGGCCAGCTGGCGCGAGCCGCCCATGCTCATGGGGACGCGCTCGAGGGTGACGCCGGTGACGTTCACCGGCTGGGCGGCTATGCCGTGGCCGACGGTGTTGTCGTCGACGACGTATACGTCCGCGCCGGTGTCGGCCTGGGTCATGCCGGAGGCGTTGTACTCGAACACCCCCTCCCTGCGCCCGAGGACGAGGACGTCGCCCGCGGCGCCCGTGGAGTTGTCGGCCCGCTCGTCGGCCTTGCCGGCGAAGGCGAAGGACGCGTCGTCGGCCGCCGGGACGGCGCGGCCGGATGAATCCAGGCAGACCAGCGCCCCGGCGTATATCACCGCCGCCGCGGCCACGGGATGGGCGAAAAGAGTCCCGTCCTTTCTCGCGGTTTTTCTGTCTTCTGTGAGGTTCGCCACTTTTCTTTTCCTTTCCTTGTTAGCGTTTTCGTTGGGCCGGGCGGATCAGCCGCCGTACCTGCGGAAATCCTCCTCGGATATGTTCAGCAGGCGCATGACGTCTCGCTCGCCCTCAGTCAGCGAGGGCTCGGGCCGCGCCGCGCCGCATTCGGTCATCACGCCGCCGACGGGTACCATCGGCCCGGAGTTGACCAGGAACATCCGCAGCGACTCCGGGTTCGACGCGCCCAGGCTGACGGCCCACTCCCTCTGGCTCGGGCGCAGCCTGCCCGCCGCCACGGCGTCGTTGACCATCCGCTCGACCCTCCCCTCGGCGGCCTCCGCGGCGCGCCCGGCAAGGGCCGCGATCCTCTCCCGCGCCTCGTCGTCCGTGGCCTCCGGGGTCAGCCCCAGGAGGGCGGCGGCGGAGCCGAGCAGTGAGACGAGGCTCGCGGGCTCGCGCTCCTGCGACAGTTTTTTTGCCGTCTCCAGGATCTGTTCCTCCGGCGCGTCCGGGGCGAGCCCCAGCGCCTTCCTGATCCTTGTTCTGAAACTTTCCTTCATCGTCTTCTCCTCTCTTGAGATTTCGTTTGAGAGCGGGGGCATGGCGCCTATGTTCGGGTGGTTGGTGAGCCCCAGCCCCACGAGGCCCGTGATCCGCCCGTCCCGCGCCTCGAAGACCGGCGAAAGGTACATGTACTCGCGGCGCGCGATCAGCCCGCGGGCCGCGTCCGTCCACTCGATCGGCGCGACAATGCCATCCTCGGCGAGGCGCGCCTTCCCGGTCATCACCCACCCGGCGGCGGGGGCGTGGCCGCATTCGTTCATGGACTCGTGCCGGTAGTCGACGGCCAGGGGGCGGCCGAGGCTCCGCAGCTTCTCGAGGATCGCGGCGGCGGCGGCGCGGTCTATCACCTGCTCGCCCAGTGGATGGGGGAACGACCCCAGCGGGACGATCAGCGTCTTCATCGCGGCGCCGCTCATCGGGACGCCTCCCCCGCGCCCGCCGGGGCGCCGGTCAGCGTCTCGTCCAGGTCGCCCAGGATCGGCACGCCGGTTATCTCCGCGAAGACACGGGCCGGCACCTTCGCCCCCATCTCCACGAGCCTGCGCGCCTGCTCGAGGCGCGCCTCCGCCTCGGCGTGGCTCGAGAGCCGGGTAATGATTTTCGGATACCTTTTCCGCGGGCCGAAGTTGAAGTCCACCAGCGGCCGGACGATGTCCTGGGTCAGCGTCTCGTCCAGGGCGCCGCAGTCGTAGGCGACGATGTCGCTTCTCACGCGCTCGTGGACCCTGCCGAGGGCGTAAGAGGAGCCTGAGCCCTGGCCCCCCTCGGTGGTGAGGGTCTGCCCGAGGAGCCTTTTCGACTTCTGGCGGTTGAAAAACTCCGCCGCCTCGCGGAACAGCTTGTGGTCGCCTGCGAGGGCGGAGTGGATGAACTCGATCGTCGTGTCCTCTGAGATCACCGCCGCCGCGTCGGACCCGAGCTGGGATACGGCCCTGCGCAGCGCCTCCCGGGCGCCCTCGTCGGCGGTCTTTTTGTACTTGCCGAGGCGCAGGGGGATGCCGTAGACGTCCATGAAGGAGAGCCAGTCCTTGATGGTGAAGTTCGTGAAGAGGTAGTACCACGATATCCCCCGGTAGAGCCCCGTCTTCAGGAAGACCTCCGGGCCGCGCCCGGCGGAATGGAGGATGAACTTCTCCCTCGGCAGATCGACTGCCCGCCCCTCCGGCGAGACCCACGCGGGGAAGCCGCGGAGCCTGCCGGGCTCCTCCGGGTCCGCGAAGGTGAACAGCGCCTGGGGGCGGGGGAGTATGTCTTTTATGACCGCCGTCCCCTCCGAGGCGTCCCAGAGGATCTCCGCCACGGCGAACCCGTGGGTGACGGCGCTCATCAGCGAGGCCGCCAGCTCCCGGCGCCGGGGGATGTTGTCGAGCGCCTCGCGGACGAAGAGGGCGATCCTCTCGTCCTCGTCCGACGACGACGCCGGGATGACGTCCCGCTCCCTCGATGCCGCGGCCAGCAGCCGCGTCTGCGTCACGGCGCCGAGGTGCAGGTCTCGCTCGGCCATCTCGTCGAACAGCGCCATCGCCTCCGCCGTCTCGCCCTCGTCCAGGGCGCGCAGTATGCCCGCCAGGCGGGCGGGCGTCAGGTTTCTTACCGCGCTTCCGTCCATGGCCGGCGGTCGTCCGGAGGGGATGATCTCCCCCGGTGCGGGCCTTCTTTTTTTCATGGCGTTCCTTTCCTTGCTAGAAGTTGACAAGCCGCGTCCGCCTTTCGATGGACTCGTAGTCCGCGCCGCGCCCCGGGCCGCCGTCCTTCGCGGCGTTGACGGCCAGGGCCAGCGCCCAGGCGAGGTCTGAGTGGTGGCCGGTCTCCGCGGCGTGGTAGAGAGGCGTCCCGGAGGCGGAAAAACCCTCGCGGATGGCGGTGATGTGCGACACCAGGTCCCTGTCCGCCGGGATGACGAGCCCGCCGCCGTCGAAGGCGGCGCTCAGCCCGCCGACGAGGGCCGCCTTGGACCTTGCGGTGAAGACGAACCCCTCCGCCGCGCCGGGCCAGTCCGCCTCCATCCGTTCGGCCAACTCCATGCCCATGCCTGTGGAGTCGATTTTCAGGCGGACGGCGCCCGCGCCCATCAGCCCGTCGAGGGCGGCCTTCTGCTCCCGGAACGGCGCGCCGGAGACCAGCGCCGCCATCCTGGTATAAAGCCTGTTACCAACCCTGTCGAGGACGGCCAGCGCCGCGCCGTCCCGCCTCCTGCCTGGGTCGTACCCCGCGTAAAGCGCGCCCTTGCGGACGGCCGCGAGCCAGCGCCAGGCCGCCCGGCCCGGAAGGATGCTCAGTTTCAGAAAGGAAAGCGGCGCGTCCGCCTCCGGGCCGAAGTCCGCCTCGGCGCATCTGATGACAAGCTCCTGGGGGATCGCCGCGTCGTCGGCGCCCGCGAAGACCAGCTCCGACTCGCGCCGGAACACCATCGAAGGCATCGACTCGTGGACCGACCGCAGCGCGGGCGTTCCGAATATTTTCACCCTCCTCGCCGTCGCCATTCCCGGCGCCTCGATTGCGGCGCGGGCGACGTCCGAGCAGAGGGCCGACGAGAGCCACCAGGGGACCTCGAACCTTGAGAATCCCGGGTACTTGCCCGAGCATATCTCGTGGAAGACCCCCCGCGCGGCAAGCGGCGTCGACTCGACGGCGAGCTGGCTCCCCTCGTCCCTCGCGATGACGTGGAGGGCGCCTTCGTATATCCTCCGCTGCGCCAGGCAGTGCGGCAGCTCCGATATCCCCACGTCGCCGCCCCTGCCCCTTGGCGCCTTCGCCGCAAGCGACCGCAAGACCGAGCGCCGCCCGCGGGAGTCCTCGAAGGCGATCTCGTCCTTCGACCGCGCGATCGTCCTCAGGCGCCAGCCCGGCGGGAGGGAGTCGGCCATTTCCCGGGCGTATTCGATCTTGCCCCGCGCCTCTTCGCGGTTCATGCTGACGAAGACGCCGCTGTATGGCGGGAACAGCTGCGCGCGGATGAACATCCTGGCCGTCATGATCCACGACCCTCCCACGCGCCTGCTTTTGAGGATGGAGGTGAGTCTCGCCTCCGAGCGCAGGAAGGCCTCCTGCCACGGGTCGAGCCTGACCGGCTCATCGCCCGCGCGGAGGAAGGCTTCGGCGAAGTTGGCCGGGTCAGCCAGCCATTCCAGAAGCCGCGCGCGCTCCGGCCGTTCCTTCGCGATCGCGGCGGGCGCGGGCCGCCCTTTCGCGGGCGAGCCTCGATAGGCGCTCGATCTCATTTTTCTCCCTCGCTAGTTCTTTCACGTTTTCCGCGCCGAAGGTCTTCGACGCCCATTCGGTAAAGCCATCCCTTGCCGCCTCGGCGGAGGATCGGGCCTCGCCGCGGAGCATCGACAGCACCTTCTCGAAAGCCGAGCTTGCCGCGCGGAGGGCGATCCTGGCCGCCTCGGAGTCCCCGCCCGCCCCGTTCGCCTTCGACTTTGCCAGGCGCGCCGAGCGGTAGGAGAGGTCCAGCTTGAGGATGTTCTCCATCGTCATCGCCGCCAGGGGGTCGGCGGCGTCCGCGTAGCGGCGGAGGATGTCGCGGTAGACGGCGTTCTCCAGGACAGCCGCCATGTCCTCCACGTCCGCGCCCTCGCGGGCCTTTTTCAAAAAATCCTCGACGATCCGCGCCCCCTCGCGCTTGACCCGCGAGCGGGTGGAAAACTGGGTGGATATCTTCTCCATCGCCTCCTGGACGACCTTGATGGTCGCCTCCCGCTCGGCGCAGACCTGGTCGTGGACGGTCTTCAGGTCGAGCCCCTTGACGACTCCGGCCTTTATGGCCGCCCACTGCGGGCGGGAGAGCCTGGAGAGGGTGTTGACGCTACTCATCGCCGGCCACTCCCGGGTCGCTGGCGTTCCCTTCCAGAAGGTCCATCCCCTTCGCCGTTATCCTGGCCAGGAAAACCAGGTCGCCGCTCAGCGGGCTGGTCCTCATCTCCAGCAGCCCCTTGCCGTCGAGGTACCAGATGTGGAGCCTGGCCTGCTCGATGATGACGCCGGCCATGCCCATCTCCTTGAGCTCGTGGTGTATCTCGTCGTCGGCGTTGAAAGAGTCCGGGAACTGGCGGCAGTAGGCCAGGATGGCCCTGCGTATCTGCCTTTTGCCCGCCAGGGCCGCAAGGTCCGGCGACGCCGGGAGGATGCCCCGGTCGGATACGGCGCCCTCCACCACGTCCAGGCCGCTCGCGGTGATCCTGGCCGTGACGGCGCCTGACCGGGAGCGGTTCGCCGCCACGTATCCCTTCTTTTCAAGGTAGGCGAAGCAATCGCGGACCTTGCCGGCGTCGAGGCCGGGCAGGCTCTCCTTCAGCGCCGCGGCGATCCCCCTGTCCGACTGCGGGAACAGGTAGAGGTCCGCCAGCAGGCAGAGGATTCTCTTTCTCAGGTGTCTTGTCCTTGTCGTCTTGTTCGATGGGGGCATGTCAGCTCTCGGCTCCCGTCCGTGTCAGGTGGTTGTAGATGGTCTCCACTTTCTCGTTGAGGTTGGCGGAAAGGAGGCGGAACTCGTCCTGGCGGATCATCCTGCCGCGCAGGCAGGCGATCCTGGCCGCCATCCTGCGCTCCGCCGCTTTTATCCTCGCGCCGTTTTCCCGCTCCAGGCGGGCGATCTCGGCGTCCCTGGCCCGCGCCATCCGGTCGACCTTGTCCGAAAGCTCCCTGATCTCCTCGCGGGTCCTGTCGACCATGTCGCGGAAGCCTCTCTCCGTCCTGTAGCTGTGGTCGCCGATCATGGCGGCCATCCTGGCCTGGAGGGCGGCGACGTTTTTGGCGTTGGCGCCGATTTTCTCCTCCATGCCGGAGAGGGTCCTTTTCACGAGGGCGGCGAGGACCGGCCAGGCAAGGCCCGCCAGAGCTATCACAACCCCCGAGCCGTGGTCCAGGGCCGCGCCGGTCATCGGAGCGCCTCCCGAAGGCGCGGGCGGGACGGCGGCGCCGGAAGGGCCCCCGAGCGCCGGGCGTGCGGCCTTGTGGCGGGGAGCCGGTGGGCGCCATGGGGGAGGGATCCGGGGCCTGAAAAGTTCCCGGACATCGCAGCGTTCGGGAGCCTGTCCCGCGTCGTCGTCCTCATCCTCGCCTCCTTCTTTCAAAAAACATCAACCAGCAAATCCCGGACGGACCGTCCGTCCGGCGCGGCCTCTACGGCCACGAGGCGCATGTTAATAAGCCCGGCGGCGGGATGAAACGGAAGGTGAAACAGAAGAAGAAAAAGGAGAACCTGAAAAACCTGAAAAAGGGCGCCGTGGTTTTTTTGGGCGTCTCAAAAACCCCCTCCCGCCGGAGCCTGCCCTGAACGCAGCGAAGGGGCGGACTCCCCCTGGGCAAGGGAGAGAAAGGGAGAAGGCGGGGGACTTTTATCCTTGTCCTCCCCCCTTGAAGTGGGGAGGATCGAGGTGGGGGTGATATGATTTGTTCATACACCCTCCCCCTGCGTCCCCTCCCGTCAAGGGAGGGGATTCACGATGTCATTCTGAGGCAAAAGCCGAAGAATCCCGCCGCGGGCGGCGTGGCCGAACGGGATGGTTTTCAGATGGTCAGCACTTCGAGTAGCCGCAGGAGGAGCAGAGCAGGCACCCGTCGGCGTAGCGCAGCGAGCTTCCGCAATCCGGGCAGGCCCCGGCGCTTTTGGCCGCCTCGTTCGCCTCCAGCGCCCCGGGTCTGGCGGCGCCGTTGCCGCTCGCGCCCCTGGCTTTCCCTCCCCTGCTTTCATCCAGCCTGCCGAGGGCCTTGCCGATGGCGTCGGCGCAGGAGGCTATGCGGATGCCCTTGTCCCAGGCGGGCTGGTGGCACGATATGCCCATGAGTTGCTTTTGTATCTCCGACACGTCCACCCCCGCCCGCAGGGCAAGGGAGACCAGCCTGCCGATCGACTCCGTCTGCGAGGCGGCGCAGCCCCCGGCCTTGCCGAGCTGGGAGAAAAGCTCAAGGGGCCTTCCCTCCTCGTCCATGTTTATGGTGATGAACATGGACCCGCATCCGGTGGTGATCCTCTGCGTCAAGCCGTAGACAGTGTCCGGCCTGGGCCTGACGGCCACCTTCCCGGCGGCCTTCGCGGTCTCCGGGGCGGCCCCCTCGGCGGCGCGGCCCGCGCCCGTCGTGAGGACCTGCTCGTTCCTGGAGCCGTCGCGGTATATCGTAACCCCCTTCAACCCCAGCTGGTGGGCGAGGGTGTAGACCTTCCGGACATCGTCCTTCGTCGCCTCCCGGGGGAAGTTCACCGTCTTGGAGACGGCGTTGTCCGTGTGTTTCTGGAAGGCCGCCTGGGTCCTGATGTGCCATTCCGGGCTCACGCCATGGGCGGTGACGAAGACTTCGCGGATATCCTTCGGCAGCTCCTCCATGTCCTCGATGTGCCCCTGGTAGGCGACCTTCTCCATCAGGTCGTCGGAGTAAAAGCCCCTCTCACTGGCGGTCTTCTCGAAAAGGGGGTGCACTTCCACCAGCCTGTCCTTGTCCATCACGGTGCGGACGAAGGACAGCGCGAACAGCGGCTCTATCCCCGAGGAGCACCCGGCGATGATGCTGATGGTGCCGGTGGGGGCTATCGTCGTCGTCGTCGCGTTGCGCAGCCGTGGCGCGCCGGGCTTGTCGTAGATGGAGCCGGGGAAGTTCGGGAAAGCCCCGCGTTTCCTGGCAAGCTCCATGGACGCCTTCTTGGACTCGCCGTCGATGAACTCCATCAGCCTGTCCCCCAGGGCCGTGGCCTCCTCGGAGTTGTAGGGGACCCCCAGCTTGATGAGCATGTCCGCCCAGCCCATGACGCCGAGGCCGATCTTGCGGTTGGCGCGGGTCAGCTGGGAGATCTTGTCCAGGGGATACTTGTTCATGTCGATCACGTTGTCGAGGAACCTAACCGCCGTGTGGACGACGCGCCGGAGCCTCTCCCAGTTCACCTCGCCCTCCCCGGCGACCATCCTGGACAGGTTGACCGACCCCAGGTTGCAGGACTCGTAGGGGAGCAGGGGCTGCTCGCCGCAGGGGTTGGTGGACTCTATCTCGCCCACGTGCGGGGTGGGGTTGTCGCGGTTTACCCTGTCGATGAAGATTATGCCGGGGTCGCCGTTTCTCCAGGCGGACTCCACTATCCTGCCGAAAACCTTCCGGGCGTCGAGGCTGCCCGCCGTCTGGCCGGTGTGCGGCGCCACGAGGTCATACTCCTCGCCGTTCTCCACGGCTTTCATGAACTTGTCCGTCAGCGCGACGGAGATGTTGAAGTTGGTTATCTGGGTGTTGTCGCGCTTGCAGTCGATGAAATCCTCGATGTCCGGGTGGTCGACGCGGAGGATGCCCATGTTCGCCCCCCGCCGCGTGCCGCCCTGCTTGACCGACTCCGTGGCGGCGTCAAAAACCTTCATGAAGGAGACCGGCCCGGAGGAGACGCCGTTGGTCGATTTCACCTGGCTGCCGGCGGGCCGGAGCCGGGAAAAAGAGAAGCCGGTGCCGCCCCCGCTCTTGTGTATCAGCGCCGTGTCCCGCACCGCGTCGAAGATCGACTCCATCGAGTCATCCACCGGCAGGACGAAACAGGCGGAAAGCTGCTGCAGCTCCCTGCCGGCGTTCATCAGGGTGGGCGAGTTCGGCATGAACTCGAGGCTCGCCATGACGGAGTAGAACTCCTCCTCGGCGCTGGCGGCGTCCTCGGCGGCGCCATACCTTACCTCGGCCTGGGCTATGTTGCGCGCCACGCGGCGAAACATGTCCGCGGGGGTCTCTATCACCTCGCCGCGCTCGTTTTTCCTCAGGTAGCGGCGCTCCAGGACGCGGACGGCGTTCTCCGAAAGCTCCGGAGATGACGGCGCCACCTGGGCGGCGGGGGCGCTTTTCGGGGACGGTTCGGATCCTTCCTCGGGGTCGGGTCGAAAGCTTATGTCAGACATCGGCGCCTCTTTCGATCAGGGTTGACAGGGTTCCAAGGCCCGGAGGAGCCTGAAATATACTTAAATATGATTTCATATACACAGCATGTTGTATGAGCGAAAATACTATCCCACCATATATAGCGAGTCAAGCTCTTTTTCGAGCTTTTTTACCAACAGTTTCTTCCACATTTTTTCCACAGCCGGAGCCCCCTTTATCTGTTTACAATATAAGCCCCCGGCGGCTTTTCCAGAGGTTTTGGGTTTAAATTTTCGATACATTTTCGCCCAAGGGGCGGGATAGCGGCAACCGTAAAAAAGCGCCGCCGCCCCCCCCTTCGGCTTCGTTCAGGACGGCGATACCGGACGGCGCTGGCCGGGTTGCGCGAGGGTCTTTTTCAGAGGAGGGTCAGGACGCGCCTGGGGCTTTGCCGATCCTGTCCCTGCCCTCCGTCTTGGCGGAGTAGAGGGCCCTGTCGGCGGCGTCTATTATCTGCTCCATGGTCTTTCCGCTTTCCGGGTAGCAGGAGACGCCTCCGGAGATGGTCACATTGCGGGGCTCCTCGCCTTCCACCTGGATCGCGGCCTCCTCTTTCACCGCGCCGCGCAGCTTCTCCGCGACGAACAGGGCGTCGGCGACGGATATCCCCGGCAGCAGGACGACGAACTCCTCCCCGCCGTATCGGGCCATGACGTCCTCCTGGCGGGTGTTCTTTTTCAGCACGCCGCCGATCTTCTTCAGCACGTCGTCGCCGACGAGGTGGCCGTAGGTGTCGTTGACATCCTTGAAATGGTCGACGTCCATCATGATGAGGGAGAAGACGCCCGTGTCCCTCCTGGCCTTGCTGATCTCCTTTCGCATTATCTCCGTGAAGTACCGCCTGGAGTAAAGTCCCGTCAGGGAGTCCGTTATGGCCTGTTTCTGAGTCTCCGAGAAGAGCTTCGAGTTCTCCAGGGCCTGGGCGACGCTCGTGGCCACGGCGTTGTAGACCAGGAGGTCCCTTTCGCCGATGGCGTTCACCTCCTCCTTGCTGACGTTGAGCACGCCTATGACCCTGCCGGAGCGGGTCCTGAGCGGGGTTGAGTAGAAGGACCCTATCTCCGGCTCGGCCCCCTTGTAGTAGAGGAACCTTTCGTCCTTGCTGACGTCGCGGACCAGCTCGGCCTCTCCCGTCTGCGCCACATGGCCGCAGACGCCCTCACCAAGCTTGAAGGTGACCTCCCGGGCGGCCTCGTAGGTGGAGCTGTTCGCCCTCCACATCCTCAGCGCGCTGCTCGACTCGTCCAGGAGCATCACGGCGAACTTCGTCACGCCGAGCATGTTTTTCATCAGCTCCTCGGCCTCGTGGAATATCGAGTCCATGTGAAAGGAGACGTGGAGCGACTTGCTGAGGTTGTAAAGCGCGAAGACCTCCATCATGCACTCGGCCAAGGCCCGGCTGTGCTGCCGCGCAAGGTCGAGAAGCTTGACGTCCTCCCCGCCGGGAAAGCTCTCCGAGTTCATTTCAGCTCAAGACTCACTCATCATTTGAAAAGGAATCACCCCCCGAGAGGATATTTATATCCTTCCATGCGGGCGCATGTCAAGTTTTATGTAAGATGTAACCAGCTGTAATAATGGGTGTTCAGGCCCAGCCGCCTAGGGTATCTGCTCCAGCGTCTTCATCATCACTTTCCTGGCGGTGTCGTTCTTTTCGCTGTCCATCTTCTCGCGGATGATCTCCCGCGCCTTCGGGCCGCCGAGCTTGCGCAGGCTCCTTACCGCCGTGAGGCGCACCATCACGTCCTCGTCCGACAGCGCCTCCGAGAGGTCCTGGAGCGCCCTTTGCCCCTTGGCCCTCACAAGCGCCTCGCAGGCGGAGGCGCGCAGGTAGGGGTTCTTTTCCGTTTTCATCTTTCCTTCGAGGAGCCGCTCCACCTCCGCGCCGTCAAAATAGGTCAGCGCCGTCATGGCGCGGGCGCGGACGACGGTGAAGACCTCCGGGTCGTCGATCATCCGCAGCAGGTTTTCCCTGGCCGTCTCCGGCTCCAGCCCGGCCCAGTATTCCCTGTCCGGCGCGCCGTGATAGCCGGAGAGGACGGAGACCAGATCCTCGTAGGACACGACGGCGCCCTGCGCGAAGGCGGGGCCGGATATCATCAATAGCGTGGCGGCGAAGGCCGCGGCCAAAGTCTTTTTCATTTTTACGTCTCCTCCGTTTTACAGAATGGATGGATGCGTGTTGATGATCTGACCCTGCTGGGTGGAGAGATTTGTCTGGAAATCCCCGCCGGATGCGAGCTGAAAGTCCGCCACCCAGAACATCAGGTAATCCGCCCCTTTGCCCCGGCACTCCGGGCCGGAGACTTCTCCATCGGCGTCGGCGTCGTTTTCTATGCCGCATTCGGGGGTGTCGCCGAGCGTGTCCGAAGAGCCGTCTTTCTCCGAGGTGTGATAAAGCCCCAGGTAGTGGCCTATCTCGTGGGCGAGTATCTTCGAGAGAAATATCTGGTCCGTCTCGTGGGCCGTGTACCCCTTCGCCTCGAAACCATAGGAGGCCGCCTGCGCGATGATCCCCGACGCGGCCGTCCCGTGTATGAACGCCGGGCCGGGGATGGCCCCGTCGACGCCCAGTATATTCTCCGGCAGACGGGGGACAAGGAAGCAGTTTATCCCCCTGTCGCTCCTCCCCGCTGTCCCGCGGGAGATGTCGCGCAGAAACTCGTCCATGCTGTCCTCGTCGGTCAGCCGGGCGAGGGCGCCGGGGTCGTCCCGGAACTCGACGTTCAGCGTTCCGACGGCGACGCCCGCCTGGCTGAATATCTGGTTCATGTAGTTTCTGATGTTCTCCGCCTCGGCTTCGTTCGGGATCACCTCGTTCGGCTCACCCGCTGTGTAGACGATCAGGTTTATGCCCAGCTCGCCACGGGAGAAGTCCGGATCGTTCTTGCTGGCCTGGTAGACCCTCACAGTGGTGTCGGACCCCGTGAGATTGCCCACCAGGAAGTCATAGTCTCCGGCGGGGAATTCGCTGGAGACGGCGTAGACAAAGGGCATCACGGCGCTTACCGTGTAATCCCCGTACAGCATCCACAGGTAATACGGGTAAAACGCAAACGGCAGGCTGGAGCTCCAGTAGATCACCCCCTCGGCCCTGTCGTAGTCGTAGATATAGAGGCCGGCGCTGTTTATCCTGTCCACCACTACAGGCGCGCCGCTGTCGAACACTATCTCGTTGACGTTGTCGCCGCCCTGCGTCAGGGCGTTCGCGCTCCGGGCGAGCTGCTGGCCGGAGACGGTTATGGTCTTGTAAGCGCCCGCCGGGACGGTCACGGTCTTAAGATGCGCCGAGCCGCTCGTCACTTCCTTGTCACCCGAGCCGCCGCCTGAGCCGCCGCCCCCGCCGCATCCGGAAAGCAGAGCCAGCGCCGCGGCGAAGGCCGCCGGTCTCATCAGACGGCAACGATCAAGACCCATCCGCGATTCCTTTGGTTCGTCAAAACCGGGAAGACAAAACCGCCATCGAGACCGATTATACCCTTTTCCGGGCAGTGTGGATCAGAATGAAAGGAAGGCCGATTTCGCGAAGGCGATGTAGCCCGCCGGGTTGATCCCGAGCCACAGCGCGCCATAGGCCGAGACGGCAAGCGCCACCACCACCGGCGCGGCGATCCTGACCGGCTGGGGCTGGCCCTCCTCCCCGCGCATGTACATCACCACCGTCAGCCGCAGGTAGTAGAAAACCGACACGACGGAGTTGAGCGCCGCCAGGACGGCAAGCGCCACGAACCCCTCCTCCAGCGCGGCCATGAAGATGTAGAACTTGCCCACGAACCCGGCCGTCGGCGGTATCCCCGCAAGCGAGAAGAGGAACAGCGACAGCGTCGCCGCCAGCAGCGGGTTCGAGAAGCCAAGGCCGGTGTAGTCGGCGAAGGTGGCCCTCTTTTCCCCCTTGCCCGCGACGGCGGCCACCACGGCGAAGGCGCCAATGTTCATGAAGGTGTAGACCAGCATGTAGAAAAGAATCCCCGAGGCGGCCGTCTCGCTCGCCGCCGTCAGGCCGACCAGCGCGTATCCGGCGTGGGCTATCGACGAGTAGGCCAGCATCCTTTTCACGTTGTCCTGGGCCAGGGCGATGACGTTGCCCACGATCATCGTGGCGGCGGCCAGGACCCACAAAAGCTCCCACCACTGCCCCGAAAGGGCCGGGAACGCCTCGGCCAGAACCCGCAGAAACGCCGCGAAAGCCGCCGCCTTCGGCCCGGCGGACATGAACGCGGTGACAGGCAGCGGCGCGCCCTGGTAGACGTCCGGCGTCCACATGTGGAAGGGAACCGCGGCGACCTTGAACGCGAATCCCATGACGATCAGGACAACCCCCGCGCCGAGGATAATGTCGTTGCCCGTCCCGGCGGCCACGGCCTCGCCTATCTTCGAAAGGCTCGTGGACCCCGTCGCGCCGTAGACCAGCGCCATGCCGTAGAGCAAAAACCCGGAGGAGAGCGCGCCGAGGATAAAATATTTCAGCGACGATTCGTTGGAGGCGCGCCTGGTCCTCGTGTATCCGGCCAGGACGTAAAGGGAGATCGACATCACCTCCAGCCCCATGAAGATCGTCATCATGTCCGCGCCGGAGGCCATGAAGAACATCCCCGCCGTGGCGAAAAGAAGCAGGGCGTAATACTCGCCGCTGTCCACCCCCTCTTCCTGGTTGTAGACGATGGAGATCAGGATGGTGAGCCCCGCGCCGAGCAGGAAGACCAGCTTGAAGAACGCCGCGAAGTTGTCCACCGCGTAGAGTCCCGAGAAGGTCGTCCAGGACTCGCCCGTCAGGGGGATGAGCGCCCCGGCGAGGACCACCCCGGCGAGGGCCATGTAGCCGAGCCTGTCCCTGCCCTTCTTCTCGGCGAAGACCTCCGCCAGAAGCAGGATGATGGCGAACACCGTGAGCGTGATCTCCGGCGCTATGGCCCCGAGCTTTATGTCCGGAATGGGGATAGTTCTCATTCGTCCTTGCCCCTCACTTTTTCATGTTCGCCTGTCTCAAGCCCCGCGGGCAGGCTCACGCCCCTGGCGGCGGCGAGTTTTTTGAGCCTCTCGCTCTCGTGTTCGGCCACGGCTCCCTTCACCTGCCGGACGAGCCGCTCCACGGAGGGCTCCATCTTCTCGAGGAACGGCGTGGGATAGACCCCGATGACGAAGATCATCACCACGAGCGGCGAGAAGTAGGCGAACTCGCGGAGGTTGATGTCCTTGAGCTTTTCGTTGGCGGGGTTCGTTATCTTGTTGAACATCACCCGCTGGAACATCCAGAGCATGTAGACCGCCGCCCAGATGACGCCCGTCGTGGCTATGGCGGCGTAGACCGGGTTGGCGCCCCACGTTCCCATCAGGATCAAAAACTCGCCGATGAACCCGTTCAGCCCCGGCAGGCCGATCGACGACAGCGTCACTATCATGAAAATCGCCGCGAAGACCGGCATCCTTAGCGACACGCCGCCGTACTCGGAGATGAGCCTGGTGTGCCTGCGCTCGTACAATACCCCCACCGCCAGGAAGAGCGCTCCGGTGGAAAGCCCGTGGTTTATCATCTGTATGATGCCGCCCTCGATGGCCTCGATGTTGAGGGCGAATATGCCCAGCATCACGAAGCCCAGGTGGCTGACCGACGAGTAGGCCACCAGCTTTTTCACGTCCTCCTGGACCATGGCCACCAGCGCGCCGTAGACTATGCCTATCAGGGCGAGCCAGCTGACCCACCAGACCGCCGCCTCCGCCGCCAGCGGGAATATGGGAAGCGAGAAGCGCAAAAAGCCATACGTCCCCATCTTCAGCAGTATCCCCGCCAGGATGACAGACCCCGCCGTCGGCGCTTCCACGTGAGCGTCCGGCAGCCATGTGTGAAACGGGAACATCGGCACCTTGATGGCGAACGCCAAAAAGAAGGCCATGAACAAAAGCGCCTGCGCCCCGGGCGGTATGGCCAGGCCGTGATATTTTAGAATCTCCATCGTGTATTCGCCGGTGACCTCGTGGTGGTGGAAGTAGAGCCACAGTATCCCCACGAGCATCAGCACCGAGCCGAACATGGTGTATATGAAAAACTTCACCGCGGCGTAGATTCTGCGCTGCCCGCCCCATATCCCGATGATGAGGTACATGGGGATCAGCATCAGCTCCCAGAAAACGTAGAAGAGGAAAAAGTCGAGCGCGCAGAAGACGCCGACCATCCCCACCTCCAGAAGCAGAAGCGAGATCATGAACTCCTTGACGTGTTTCTCCACCGCCGTCCAGGTGGAAAGGACGCAGACCGCCGTGGTCAGCGTCGTCAGCAGGACGAGCAGCATGGAGATGCCGTCTATCCCCAGGTGGTAGCTGATCCCGAAAGAGGGGATCCACTCCGCCTTCTCCACGAACTGCATCTCGTGGGTGTCCTCGAACGCGAAGAAGAGCGGCAGCGACGCGAAAAAGCCCAGGACCGTCGCGGCGAAAGCCGTCCCCCGGATCAGGCCCTTGTTCTCCCTGTCGATGAATAAAAGCAGGAACGCCCCCGCCAGGGGGATGAACGTGACTATCGAGAGTATCGGTATGGATGCCATAACCCCTCTAGAACCCCCCCGCGATGAACCAGAAGCCGACAAGGAAAACGCCCCCGAAGACCATCGCCAGCGCGTAGTCCCGGATAAGGCCGGTCTGCGTCCTCCTGAACACGGAGCCGAACTGCATGAAGAACTCCGCCACGGCGTTGACGAAACCGTCTATGCCGCGGACGTCGAGGATTTTCCAGAGGACCGCGTCGGAGAACCGCACGATCGGCCGGACGATCACGGCGTCGTATATCTCGTCGACGTAGTACTTGTTCTTTATGACTGTGTATATTTTCGCCAGCCCGCTGTTTTCCAGCATAGCGTCCGCCGCCTCGGGCTTTGTGTAATAGAAATGCCGCGCGAGCAGTATCCCAAGAACCGCCACGCCGACGGACAGCGCCATCAGGAAAAGCTCGAGGCCGATGGAGGCGTGCGGATGCTCGGGCGCCTCGGCCACGTCGAACACCGGATGCAGGAAGTTGCTCAAAAGATGCCCGCCCTCTATCATCGGCAGACCCAAAAAGCCCCCCACGGCGGCCAGAATAGCCAGTACCATCAGCGGGACGGTCATGGAGTTCGGCGACTCGTGGACGTGCTCGCGGACGTGGTGGTCCTCGGCGCGAAGCTCGCCGGCGAAGGTCATGTAGTAAAGCCGGAACATGTAGAAGGCCGTGATACCCGCCGCGATCGTCGCCAGCAGCCAGTAGACGACGTGTCCCGGCGTGTGCCCCAGGAAGGCCGACAGCAGTATCTCATCCTTGGAGAAAAAGCCGGACAGCACCGGGATGCCCGCTATCGCCAGCGTGGAGACAAGGAACGTCCAGTGGGTGCTCGGCATCTTGTCCTTCAGCCCCCCCATCTGGCGCATGTCCTGCTCGCCGGACATTCCGTGGATGACCGAGCCGGAGCCGAGGAACAGACACGCCTTGAAGAAGGCGTGGGTCATGACGTGGAAAGCCGCCGCCACGTAGGCCCCCACGCCGCAGGCCAGGAACATGTAGCCGAGCTGGGAGACGGTGGAGTAGGCCAGCACCCGTTTTATATCGTCCTGGAAAAGCCCCATCGTCGCCGCGTAGAGGGCCGTAACGGCGCCGATGAGCCCCACCACCACCATCGCCGCCGGGGCCATGTTGAAAAGGACCGCGCAGCGGGCGACCATGTAGATCCCCGCCGTCACCATCGTGGCCGCGTGGATCAGCGCGGAGACGGGCGTGGGGCCCTCCATGGCGTCCGGCAGCCAGGTGTAAAGGGGTATCTGGGCGCTCTTGCCGGCGGCGCCAAGGAAAAGCAGAAGCGCGATCCCCGTCGCCGCCGCGCCGCCGTAAACCAGGACGCCGGGCGCTTTCGAAAAGACCTCGGTGTAGTCTATCGTCCCGAAGGTCCAGAATATCCACATGATCGCCAGCAGGAAGCCGAAGTCGCCTATCCTGTTCATGACGAAGGCTTTTTTGCCCGCGTCTGAGGCGGACTGTTTGTCGTAGTAATAGCCGATCAGCAGGTAGGAGCAAAGCCCCACGCCCTCCCAGCCGATGAACATCAGCAGGAAGTTGTTCCCCAGCACCAGCAGGAGCATGGCGAACATGAACAGGTTCAGGTATGCGAAGAACCTGGGGTAGCCCTCCTCGTGGCTCATGTAGCCGGTGGAGTAGACATGGATCAGGAAGCCAACTCCGGTGACGATCAGCATCCACAGCCCCGAGAGGGGGTCGAGCTGGATCCCCGCCTCCGCCGTGAAGCCTCCCGCGCCTATCCAGGTGTAGAGGACGTTCTCGTAGACCCTGTGGTGAGGGTCGAGCGACAGCAGGTTCACGAAGGCGACGACCGCGATGAGGAACGAAAGCCCCGTGGAGCCGATGGCGAAGAAGTTCACCCAGCGGCGGGATATCTTGAACCCCGCGACGCCGTTGACTATCGCCCCGGCGAGCGGCAGAGCCGGAACCCACCAGATGTTCTCAAGACCCCACATGCCTTCCGCCCCCTATCCTTTAAGCTCGCTCACCTCGTCCATGTCCACCGTCTCGCGGTTTCTGAACATGGCAAGCAGTATGGCCAGCCCCACCGCCGCCTCCGCCGCGGCCACGGCCATGACCATGAACACGAAAACGTGCCCGGTCATGTCCCACATCAGCCGCGAAAAGGAGACGAACACGAGGTTCGCCGAGTTCATGATAAGCTCGATGGACATCATCACCACGATCACGTTGCGGCGCGTGAGCACACCCACGACGCCTATGGAAAAGAGGATCGCCGACAACGCCAGGTAATGGTTCACCGAAAGCATCGCGTCACCTGAGTTTCGTCTTCGTAAGTATCACCGCGCCCACTATCGCCACCAGCAGCAGGATCGACGCTATCTCGAAGGGCAGCAGAAACACCGTGTACAAAAGCTCCCCCACCCCCGCCGTCGTCCCGAAGCCCTCCGCGGTCCCCTTGGCCGCGGGGGCGCTCGCGGCGTTGTAGGTCAGGGCCGCAAGCGGCGTGAACACCGCCGCGAACACCGCGGCGGCGGCGATCTGCGCCGCGGGCTTGTGCTTTGCGGAGCCGCCGGTCTTCTCGGTTATGTTCAAAAGCATTATCACGAACAGGAACAGCACCATGATCGCCCCGGCGTAGACCAGCACCTGCAGCGCGGCGATAAGGTGCGCGTCCAGCAGGGCGAAGACACCCGCCAGGCAGAACATCACCGCGATCAGGCTCAACGCCGAGACCACCGGCTTCCTGGAGGTGATCATCACCACCGAGCAGGCTATCGCCACCGCGGCGAACAGGTAAAAAATCAGGACGCTCATGTCACTCGTACCTGTCCTTGTTGAAGTATCTTTCCCTTATTACCTCAAGCCTCTTTTCAAGCGCGCTTTCGGGACGCAGAAGGGCTTTCTTGTCATAGACCATCCTGGAGCGGTCGTAATCGCATATGTCAAAGTACTCGCCGCTCATCACTATCGCCTCCTTGGGGCAGGCCTCCTCGCAAAGCCCGCAGAAGATGCAGCGCGAGCCGTCCAGGATATAGGACTCCGGGTATCTCTCCCCGTTCTCCCTCTCCGCGCCGATTATGCTTATGCAATGGGCCGGGCAGACCGCCTCGCAAAGCCCGCAGGCGACGCATTTCTCCACCCCGTCCTCGTCGCGGGCCACCAGAACCGGCCGGCCCCTGTAAGAGGGCGGCGTCTCCGGCTTCTCCTCGGGGTAGTACATGGTCATGATCCTGCGCTTGCTCCGGCCGCCAGCCAGCTCGGCGAAAAACCCGGCCATGTTGTAAAAAAAGTGGCGCAGGGTTATCCCCATACCCCGGAGTATCTCCGGTATGTAAAGCCTCTCCCAGAAGGTCAGCTTTACGTTCCGGTCTACTTTCTTTATGCCTATGGTCATCTTCTCTAAAACCTCACGGCGTGGGCATTATCCCGGTGAGAACGCCCACGCCGACTATGAATATCCAGACCAGCGAAAGCGGCAGGATGATCTTCCACCCCAGCCTCATCACCTGGTCATAGCGGAACCTGGGCAGGGTCCACCTTATGGTCATCTGAGCGAATATCAGGGCTATCACCTTCAGCGTGAACGTGGCCAGCCCCACCAGGGCCGCCGCCAGGTTGCCCGCCGTCCCGCCGCCGAAAAGCTCCACAAGGGCCGCGTCGGATATCCCCGGCAGGTGATGCCCGCCGAAGAACATCACCGCGCACAGGGCGGCGATGGTGACCATCTCCACGAACTCGGAGGTCCAGAACATGATGAACTTCATCCCGGAATACTCAGTGAAGTACCCCGCCACGAGCTCAGACTCCGCCTCGGGGACGTCGAAGGGCACTCTCTTGTTCTCCGCGATGGCGCAGGCGAAAAAGAGCAAAAAGGCCGGCCAGTGCCAGATGATCCCCCAGCTCCAGAAACTCTCCTGCTTGGCCACGATCTCCACGAGGGAGAGCGACTGGTAATACATCACCAGGCCGATTATCGTAAGGCCCATGGTGACCTCGTAGGAGAACATCTGCGCCGACGCCCGCAGCGCGCCCAGCAGCGACCAGTTGTTGTTCGACGCCCAGCCGCCGACGACCACGCCGTAAGTGGCCAGCGACGATATGGCGAACACGAAGAGAACCCCGACGTCCAGGTCGGCCACAACGAAATTGACCTCCCGGCCCCAAAGCTCGTACCGCCCGCCGTAAGGGATCACCGCGAAGGCCGCCAGCGCCGGGATCAGCGCTACCAGCGGCGCTATCTTGAAAAGCGCCCTGTCCGCGCCCCGGGGCATGAAGTCCTCCTTGAACACAAGCTTTATCGCGTCGGCAAGGGAGTGGAAAAGCCCGATGATCGTGAAACCGAAGATAGCCGCCCGGTTCGCCCCCACCCTGTCCTGCATAACGGCCGACTGCTTGCGCTCCACCCACGCCAGCACCGGGGCGAAAAAGCCGACCGTCATGCCGAAGACCATGGCTATCTTGATAACGGTCTCCAGCAAGTCCAGAGCAAGCCCGCTCATCTTACCTGTCGCACTCCCCGCCTATAAGGTTGATCATGTCGAAGGTCGGTATCAGGTCGGCCAGCATGTGGCCCTTCACCAGCAACGGCAGCGCCGAGGTCAGCGCGAAAGAAGGCGGCCGCACCCGCATCTTCAAAGGCGTCCCGCCGCCGTTGGAGACGACGTAGAAGCCGAGCTCCCCGTTGGCGCCTTCCACCGCCTGGTAGGCCTCGCCCTTCGGGGGATGTTGTCCTTCTATGTTCTTTTTAAAATGATGTATCAGCGACTCGATGCTTTTGCCGGAATCGTCCTTAGACGGCTGGCGCCAGCGCGGGTCGCCCACGTTTATGGGCCCTTCCGGGATCCTCTCAAGGCACTGTTCGACGATCCTTATAGACTGGCGTATCTCCTCCATGCGGATGAGGTACCTGTCGAAGTTGTCCCCCGTGGAGCCGACCGGGATGTCGAAATCGAGATCGCCGTAGATAAGGTAGGGCTGGGCCCGGCGCACGTCGTAGGGGACGCCGCAGGCGCGCAGGCACGGGCCGGTGAAGCCCCACTGCAGCGCGTCCTCCTTCGATATCCCGCCGACGTCCCGCATCCTGTCCAGGAATATCCTGTTCTTCGTCAGAAGCTTGTTGAACTCGTCCCAGAGCTTTTTGTTCTTCTCGAAGACGCGGGCCACGTCGTCCTCAAAACCCTCCGGCAGGTCGGCCGCCACGCCGCCTATGCGGATGTAGTTGTGAGTCAGCCGCGCGCCGCACACGGACTCTATCAGGTCCCAGAGCAGCTCGCGGGCCTCGACGAAGTAGAGGAAAGCCGTCATCGCGCCAAGCTCCAGCGCCGCCGCGGCCAGACATGTGTAGTGGCCGGACAGGCGCCCCATCTCGCTGACGATCGTTCTTATGTACTTGAGGCGTTCGGGGACTTCTATGCCTATAAGCTTCTCCACCGCCAGGGCGTATCCGACGTTGTTGGTGACCGACGCAGTGTAGTCCAGCCTGTCGGTGTAGGGAAAAACGCCGTCCCATTTCTGGTTTTCGCACTCTTTTTCGAAGCCGCGGTGCAGGTAGCCGATCTCCACGTCTATGTCCTCGATGGTCTCGCCGTCGAGGGTGAGCAGGAACCGGACGGTGCCATGGGTCGCCGGGTGCGACGGGCCCATGTTGAGCGTCATCCGCTCGGTGTGATGCTCCTCGTGGAAGTCGTAGTCCTTCTCCATCGCCTTCATCTTTCCCTTCAGTTCCTCGGCCCGATCAGCGGCTGGCGCTTCTTTTTCGGGTAATCCTTACGCAACGGGTGGCCCTCGAACTGTTCGTATAGCAGTATCCTGCGAAGGTCGGGGTGGCCCGTGAACTTCACACCGTAAAGGTCCCACGCCTCGCGCTCGAACCAGTCCGCCCCGGCCCATACGCCGGTGACGGTAGATATCTCCGGATTCTCCCCGGAAAGCGGCGCCTTCACCCTAAGCCTGTGGTTTTTCTCCACGGAGTAGAGGTGGTAGACAACCTCGAACCGCGCGCCGCGCTCTTTCATGTACGGCCAGAAATCGGGATCGTTCAGATAGTCCACGACGGTAAGGTCCATCATCATGTCAAAACGCGTCTCCCCGTCGTCGCGCAAAAAGCGCATGACATCGACGACATCCTCCGGCCGGACGACGATCGTGTCGTCGCCATGCTGGCTGTGGGTGTGTATGAGCGTGCCCGATCCTCCAAACCGCTCGGCCACCCTCGCCATCACCGCCGAATCCGCCATACCCTCTTCTCCTGGCCCTCTAGCCCGTTATTTTCCTGTCGTCGGCCTCGCCGACGGGCGATATGCCGCTGGCGAGCTTCATCTGGCCGCGGGTACCCGCCACCTTCTGCTGCAGTTTTATCAGCCCGTCCAGCACCATCTCCGGCCGCGGAGGGCAGCCGGGGACGTAGACGTCCACCGGGATCAGCGTGTCGATCCCCTGGACCGTGGCGTAGTTGTCGTACATCCCGCCGGAGAGGGTGCACGCCCCGAAGGCGTAAACCCATTTCGGCTCGGCCATCTGGTTGTAAACCTTCACCAGGATCGGCGCCTGCTTGTGGCTGATCGTCCCCACCACCATCAGAAGGTCCGCCTGCCTGGGAGAAAACCTGGGCAGCGCCGCGCCGAACCTGTCTATGTCATATCTCGGCCCCGCCACGCTCATGAACTCCATCCCGCAGCAGGCCGTCACGAACGGGTACAGGAAAAAGCTGTACTTGCGGCCCCAGGATATTATCGAGTCGAGCTTGGTTATTATGACGCTGTCGGAGAGCGCCGCCGCGGCCCTGTCCTCGTCCGTCACTCCCATTCCAAGGCTCCCTTCTTCCACACGTAGACAAGCCCCGCCGCCAGTATGGCGATGAAGACCATCATCTCCACGAACCCGAAAATCCCCAGCGGCTGGAATATCACCGCCCAGGGGAACAGGAACACCGCCTCTATGTCGAACACGATGAACAGCATCGCGACCAGGTAGAACCGGACGGAGAACCGCAGCTTCGGCGAGACGATCTGGTTCTCGCCGCACTCGAAGGGCTCCATCTTCTCCCGGAACCGAACCTTCGGCCCCAGGAACTCCGAAAGCCCCAGCATCACCGCCGCGACACCCGCCGCCGCGAGCAACATCAAAAGGACCGGAACGTACTGGTTCAGCTCCATGCCGCGCCGCCTCCCTGCCGCGAATCCGCCCCCCGCCCCGTCGGGCGAAGCGGGGAGAGTCTAACATCCTCAACCGTCATGTCAAACAAACCGAAAAGCTTATCCATCGGCCTTTTTTATCCTCACGAAGGTGGCCGCGTCGCCCCTGTACACGAGGCGATACGCCGGCGCGTCCTCGAAAGACTTCGGCATGAACACGGTCCCCTTGGGAGATTTTCCGGTCACGGCCGCCACGGCTTTTATCGACCCCTGCCGGGACTCCACGGTGACGGCGTCTCCGTCCTTCAGCCCCTCCGCCCCGGCGTCCTCCGGGTTGATCTCGACGAACGCCGCGGGCTCTATGCCGTTCAGCGCCTCGCTCTCGCGGCTCAGCCCGTCGAGATGGAAAAGCGAGTTCCCGATAAGCGCAAGGTAAGGATAGGCGCCGTCCTTTTTGATCTGGAGCGGCGACGGGTCGAACTCGAACGCCCTGCCCTTCCCCCTGGCCCCGGGGTATGACACCCTCCCCGCGCCGCCCTCGGCCACATCGGTGTATCCGGGAACCTTTTGGGCTATCTCGCCGGTTATCTGGGCGGCGCTGGCGTAGCTGATATCCATCCCCGCGGCCTGGGCCATCGCCTGGAATATCTCCCATTCCGGTTTCGACTCGCCCTTCGGCTCCACGGCTTTGCGGACGAGCTGCGGCCTGCCCTCGTTGTTCGTATACGTCCCGTCCCGCTCCGGCTGGACGCAGGCGGGCAGGATCACGTCCGCCAGCCCGGCCGTCTCGGTCATGAACGACTCCGTGACGGCGACGAACTCGGCGGCCTGTATCGCCTCGCGGATGAACTCCCCGTCCGGGTAGTGGACCGTCGGGTCCGCGCCGGCCACCACGAGGGCTTTCAGCGTCCCCTCGGCCAGGTCGTGGAAAATGTCTCTGCCGGCCGCAGGCTGGCTCCCGCCCTTTTCGTATCCCGGCAGGCGCGAGGGAGCGACGCCCATGTCGGTGACGCCCTGGGTGTTGCAATACTCCCTGTAAAGCAGCGCCTCGCCGCCCGCGAGGCGGGCCAGGTTCGACAGGGCTTTCACTATCTCCAACCCCTTCGGGTGGTCGTGTATCTGCTTTCCTATGAAAACGAGCGGCGCGCCGCGTTCGGCCATCCCCCGGGCGGCGGCCTCGATCTTCTCCAACGGAACACCGGTGGTCTCGGCGGCCTCTTTCGGATCGACAGCGCCGGCCGTCTTCACAAGCAAAGAAGGATCGTCGACCCCGTCCGCCGCCGACGCCGGATCGATCGCTCCCTCCCCTTCGGCCATCAGCCGGATCAGCGCGGCCGCAAGCGCGGCTTCCGTCCCGTATTCGTACCGCAACCTCAAAAGCTCGTTCGGCTGGAAGCCGGTCTCGCGGCTGTCGGCTACGTAAAGCGGCGTCCCGTGGTCACGCATGGCCATGCGGACCATGTTGGCTATCACCGGGTTCTCCCGCGCCGCGTCCAGCCCGAAGAAGAAGAACGACCCGGCCTTCTCTATCCTCTCGTAGCTTATTATCGGAGCGGAGGCTCCGAACGTCTCAAAAAGCCCGGAGTTGAGCTCCGGCGCCCTCATGTTCGACATGGTGTCGAGCCGTTCAACCTTGAAGCCCTCCCTGAAAACCTTCTGGAGCAGGTAGGCGTCCTCGTTGGTGATCCTCTCCGAGGCCAGGACGGCCACGGAGTCCGGCCCGTGTTTTTTGACTGTCTCGTTGAGCCTGTCCACGACGGTCTTCACGGCCTCGTCCCAGGAGACCGGCTCGTGTTTCATGTTCTTGCGGACGAGCGGCTTTGTAAGCCTCCCCTCGGCGCTGAACGCCTCGAACCCGAATCGCCCCCTGGCGCACAGGTTCCCGGTGTTGATACCGATATCGTCGCCGGAGGTTATCCGCGCTATGAGCCCGTTCTTGACGTTTACGTGATACGAGCAGCCCACGGCGCAGTGGGGGCAGACGGTCCGGACTTTTTCAACCTCCCAGGAGCGGACCGGCAGGACGATGGCGCTGCTTATCGCCCCCACGGGACAGACGGACAGGCACTGCCCGCAGAAGTCGCAGTCCAGCGTCTCGGAGCCGACAGGCTTGACCCTGGCGGCGTAACCCGCGCCGTCGAACTCCAGCGCCGCCACGCCCTGTATCTCCCGGCATATCTTCACGCACCGCTCGCACATGACGCACAGGTTCTTGTCGTAGCGCAGCACGTTCCAGTCCGCCAGCGGGACGCGCGTCCTTTCCGCCGTGGCGAATATCTGGTTTGTCACCCCCAGCTCGAAGGTCATGTCCTGAAGCGAGCACTCGCCAGACCGCTCGCACACGGGGCAGTCCAGCGGATGGTTGACGAGGATGAACCGCATCATCTGCTGGCGGTAGCGGGCAAGCTGTTCGCTCTCCGTGGTGACGGCCATCCCGTCGGCCGCCGGCGTGGCGCAGGACATGACGGGCCCGTCCACCCCCTCCACCTCCACCGAGCAGACCCTGCACGAGCCTATGGGCAGAAGTTTTTTGAGGTAGCAGAAAGTGGGGATGTAGACGCCCATCTTCGTTGCGGCGTTGAGTATCGTCGTCCCGGCGGGAACCTCCACGGACGCGCCGTTAATGGTCAGCGTGACCGAGCCGGTGATATCCGTCGGCGCGGCGGTCTCGATCACTGTCCGCCCTCCTTTTCGAGCTTGGGAACAACGCAGGCCATGCCGACTATGTAGCAGCGCATGCACCTGGCCGCCTCCTCCATCGCCTGTTCCTGGGTGTAGCCGATCTCCACCTCCTCGAAGGTTTTCAGCTTCTTCTCCCGGTCGCAGATCGGCATCGGCTTGCGCTTCCAGCCGTCCGGCTGGGGTATCACCTCGTCCTTGTCGTAGGCGCCGATCCCGGAGATGATCTTCTCCAGTATCTGATCGTCGGTTATCCTCACCGGCTCGCCGTTCAGGTACTGGCTGATGCTCTGGGCGGCGCGCCTGCCGTGCCCGACGGCGGTGACAAGCGTCAGCGGGCCGGTCACGCAGTCGCCACCGGCAAAGACGTCCGGGACGTCGGTCCTCAACGTGTCGTCGTCCACCACGGGGTTGTCCCACTTGGTGATCTTTATCCTGTCGTCCTCTTTCAGGTAGAAGATGTCGCAATCCTGCCCGATGGCCGATATCACGCAGTCGCAGTCTATGACATGCTCTGAGCCCTCTATCGGCACAGGCCGCCTCCTGCCGCTGTCGTCGGGGGGGCCAAGCTCCATCTTCACGGACTCAAGCCCGACGACCTTGCCGTCCTTGGCGATGAGGCTTTTCGGCGCCTCCAGGAACATGTACTCAACACCCTCGTCCAGCGACTCGTGATACTCGTGCGGGTCGGCGGGCAACTCTTTTTCGGTTCTGCGGTAGACGACGGTGACCTTCGAGCCGAGCCGGGCGAAGGTCCGGGCGCAGTCCATGGCCGTGTTGCCGCCGCCGACGACGAGGACATGCTCGCGATGCGGGACGGGGCAGGTGTTGAGCTTTATCATCTTCAGGATGTCCACGCCGGGATAGAAGCCGTCGTAGCCCTCCTTCTCGCCCTCGACCCTCATGTCCTTGGGTATGTCGCCGCCGGTGGCCAGGTATATCGCCTTGAAGCCGCTGTCCCGCAGGCTCTTGAACGTCTCGTCCCTGCCGAAGTGTACTCCGAATTTAAACTCCACCCCAAGGCTCTCGACGTACTCCCACTCGCGCCTCAGGACCTCGTTGGGGATGCGGTACTGCGGGATGCCCGTGTAGGCCGCGCCGCCGGCGCCGTCGAGCTTCTCGAAGATCGTAACCCGGAACCCCATCAGCGCGAGGTAATAGGCGCAGGAGACACCCGAAGGCCCGCCGCCGATGATGGCCACCTTCTCTTCCCGGGCATGCATGTTGGGATTGGAGGGAGGCTCCGCCTCGCTCAGGTCCTCGTAGTCCCAGGCGAACCTCTTGATCTTGCAGATGGCCAGCGGCTCGTCCACGTTGGCCCGGCGGCAGTTGTTCTCGCACGGGTGAAAGCAGGCCCGGCCGAGGGAGTTGGCCATGGGGCTGGCTTTGCGGATGGTGGCCAGCGACCCGGCGAAATCCTCTTCTTTGACCTGTTCTATATATAAAGGTATGTCCATTCCCGTGGGGCAGGCCGACGTGCAGGGCGCGGTCATCTTGTACGGATACTGGAACCCGCCCTTCTTTCTGGCCCCGGCGGCGGCCTTCATGAAGTCCCTGTCGAAATGCTTCAGGGCGTCCGCTATCGGCTCCGGGCCGAGCTGGCCTATGCCGCACTTGGAGTTTTTGGAGACGGAGTCGATGAGCGTCTCCAGCCGCTCCAGGTCCTCCCTGGAGCCTGAGCCCTCGGATATTTTGAAGAGGATATCCTCCATCACCTTCGTGCCCACCCGGCAGGGGAAACACTTGGCGCAGGAGCTGGCCTGCAACGCCCTGGCATAATGATACGCCGCCTCCACAGCGTCGAAGGGCTCTTTGACGGCGATCACCCCGCCCCAGCCTATGAAGCCGGTCATGTCCCGGTCCTTGTCAAAAGCCTCCGGCAGCTTGACCCTGGGGGCGTCGGCCCACTCTTCGGGGGCCTTTCCCCTGTTGTCCACGATCTCGCCGAGCCAGGAGCTGAACAGAACTTTCATAAACAGGAGACGGTCAGGTTTTCAAAAGAGTCGCGTTTGACATTCGCTCTCGTTCCGGCGCATGAATCTTTCGCATGTTCAAATCCGAGCGACGTTTATTGCAGAGAATCTCACGATCCAACCGGGCGCGCGAAGAAGCCCCCCCGAACTTTCCTGAGCGCCGGATTGTGATTTATAAACAAAGAGAGAGGAGAAATCAAGCCTAAATTTAGATAAATTTTCAATCAAAAGGATTCCGCGCCTGGCCTTTTGCTTCCGGCGGCCGCGAAAACCGCGGCGCGCGGGCGCGATATCGTTCGGCGAAAAGGCATGATATTATTGAGTCATCGCTAAAACCAGAAGCCAGGCGGCCGGCGCGGATGGGGGGGGGCCGCGGATGATTTCTTCAGACCGCGCGGGCCGGGACGATAATATGAGCGACGCCGAATATCCAGCGAAGGAAAGGTTCACCTCCGACATCACGCGAGGGTACGTCCTTGCCCTGGGGCTTATCGCGTCTCTCGTGCTCTCGGCTTACTGGGCTCATCACAGGTACGTTCAGGCTCTGGAGGCGGGCTCTTCGCTGATAAACATAAGCGGCCGCCAGAGGATGCTCTCGCAGAGGGTGGCGCTTTTCTCCCTTCGCCTCAGCGGCGCGGACACCGCCGAGGAGCGGGAAAACGCCCGTATGAAATTGCTGGAGGCGCTGGCCCTGATGGAGGAGAGTCACCGCGGGCTGATCGAGAAAGCCGTCTCTCCAGCCGCCCGGGCCATCCTGTTCGAAGACCCCGTCCGGCTGGATGAGCGCGTCAAGGTGTTCCTCGCGGAGGCCGGAGCCCTCGCCGACGAGCCGCCGTCTGGCCCCGGCGCCGCCGATCCGCGCCTCGCCCGGATACTCGCCGCCGCCGAGGGGCCGCTGGTGGACGGGCTGGACGCTTTCGTCGGGGCGTTCGAGCAGTCCAGCGAAGAGGCGACCGCGTTCATGGACAAGCTCCAGCTTGGCGCGGCGGCGCTGATACTGATCGTTCTGGGCGTGGAGGGTGTCTTTATTTTCAAGCCCATGGCGCGCCGGGTCGGCGAGAGGACGGCGCGTCTTCTGAAAAACGAAAAAGAGCTCAGGCTCATCACCTCCACCATGGGCGAAGGGCTGTATGTGACCGATAGCGCCGGGCTGATAACCTTCGTGAACCCAGAGGCGGAGCGCCTGCTGGGGTTCGAGAAAGGAGAGCTTCTGGGAGAGCGGGCGGCGGGCGTGGAAAGGGAATATTGCAACGGAGTGTTCGACCCGGAGGAGGCCGCGGGGAACGGCGGAGCGGCGGGGTGCAGGTCGGAGGACGCTGTCTTTTTCCGCAAGGATGGCGAGGCGTTCCCCGCCTCCTGCGTCTGTACGCCGATAGAGGAGAAAAGCGGGATAAAAGGCTTTGTAACGGTTTTCCGGGACATCACCGCGCGGAGGATGGCCGAGGAGGAGCTGCGCAAGGCCCGGGACGAGCTGGAGGATCGGGTAAAGGAGGCGACGGCTGAGCTGATGGCGGCCAACGAGCATCTCCGGCTGGAGGTGGCCGACCGCAAGAGGGCGGAGGAGGCGCTCCGCGAGTCCGAGGAGAAGTACCGCGTCCTCATAGAGCGCGCCAACGACGGGATCGTCATAATTCAGGACGGCGTCATCAAGTATATGAACCCCTCCGCTTTCGAGATGATCGGGTACGGCCCGGAGGAGGCTCTGGGGGCCGATTTCACGAAATTAGTCCATCCCGAGCATCTGCCAATCGCGGTGGAGCGCTACAGGCGCCGCATGGCGGGCGAGGACGTCCCGGCGGTGTACGAGACGAAGCTTCTTCACAAGAACGGAGACATGGTGGACGTGGAGGTCAACGCGGGGCTCGTGGACTATGAGGGCGGGCCCGCGGACATGGTGTTCCTTCGCGACATCGCGGAAAGGAAACGCGCGGAGATGGAGGTCCGCTCGGCCCACGCCGAGACCGAGCAGCTGCTTGGCGCCGTCCCCTCGATCCTGATCGGGGTGGACGACAATCAGAGGGTTACGCGATGGAACAAGGCGGCGGAGACCGTTTTCGGGATCGGGGCGGAAGACGCCATCGGGAAAAAGTTCTTCGAACTCGGCATAAAATGGGACTGGGACGCCGTGTCGAAACAGCTTTCCGGCTGCCTCGCCGGCGGCGGCATGTGCCGCATCGACGACATCCCCTATATCCGCCCCGACGGCAAGAACGGCTTTCTGGGGTTCACCTTCACGCCCATATACACGGACTCGGGCAATTTCGGCGCGTTCCTGGCCCTGGGGGCGGACATAACGGACAGGAAGATACTGGAGGGCCAGCTCGCCCAGGCCCAGAAGCTCGAGTCCATAGGCCAGCTGGCCGCGGGGATAGCCCACGAGATAAACACCCCAACCCAGTACGTCGGCGACAACATCCGGTTTTTCCACGACGTTTACGAGGACTTCGTCAAGCTGCTCGAAGCCTACGGCGAGTTGCTGGAGGCGGCGAAGAATGGGCGGGTCACGGAGGACATCGCCGAGAAGGTGGAAAAAACCGCCGAGGAGATAGATATCGAGTACCTGCTGGAGGAGATACCAAAGGCCATAGAACAGTCCCTGGCGGGCGTGGAGCGGGTGGCGAAAATCGTCCGCGCCATGAAGGAGTTCTCGCACCCCGGCGCGGAGGAGAAGGCGGCGATGGACCTGAACAAGGCCATAGAGAGCACCATCACCGTGGCGAGGAACGAGTGGAAATACGTGGCGGAGATGGAGACCGACTTCGACCAGTCGCTGCCGTCCGTTCCCATCCTGCCCGGGGAGTTCAACCAGGTGATCCTGAATCTCATAATAAACGCCGCCCATGCCATAGCGGACGTCGTGGGCGACGGCGGCGGCGGCAAGGGAAAAATAAAAATCTCCACCCGGAAAAAGGAGGGGTATGCCGAGATACGAATCTCCGACACGGGAGGCGGCATCCCGGACGATATAACCCACAGGATATTCGACCCTTTCTTCACGACGAAGGACGTCGGGAAGGGGACGGGGCAGGGGCTTGCCATCGCGCGGTCGGCGATAGTGGACAAGCACAACGGGAAGATAACCTTCGACACCGAGCCGGGCAGAGGTACGACGTTCATGGTCCGCCTGCCGCTCGGCGATGAGGCGTCTTCGGCGAGGGAGGGCATGTAAGTGGAGGAGCATAAAAAGAGCGTCCTTTTCGTGGACGACGAGCCGAAGATACTGGACGGCCTGCGGCGGATGCTCCGGGGGATGCGCGGCAAGTGGGACATGGCCTTCGCCAAAAGCGGCCCCGAGGCGCTTCAGATGCTCGCCGAAGAACCGTTCGACGTCATCGTCACCGACATGCGGATGCCGGGGATGGACGGGGCCCAGCTTCTGGACGAGGTCTCGAACCGCTATCCCCAGATAGTGCGGATAGTCCTCTCCGGCCAGTCGGACAGGGAGATGATCTTCAAGTCCGTCGGCCCCGCGCACCAGTATCTTACAAAACCCTGCGACGCGGACACGCTGAAAGCCGTCGTGGGGAAAGCCTGCGCCCTGCGCGACATACTGAAGGAAGAGACCGTGAAAAAGATGGTCTCCCGGATAAAATCCCTGCCCAGCATCCCTTCCCTCTACTTCGAGCTGATCGAGGAGATAGAAAACCCCGAAGGCTCCATGGCCGCCATAGGCGGGATAATCTCCAAGGACCTGGGGATGACCGCCAAGATACTGCAGCTTGTCAACTCCGCTTTCTTCGGCCTGCCCCAGCGCGTCTCCAGCCCCGCCCAGGCGGCCAGCCTCCTGGGCCTGGATATAATCAAGGCGCTGGTGCTTTCCACTGGTATATTCTCGCAGTTCGAAAAAACGAGGGTCCCCGGCTTTTCCATGGATGAGCTGTGGCGCCACAGCGGGGCCGCCGCCGTCTGCGCAAAGGAAATCGCCAAGACGGAAGGGGTGGACGGGAAGACGATCGACGATTCCTTCATGGCCGGGATGCTCCACGACGTGGGGATACTCATCCTGGCGTCCAACTTCCCGGAAGAGTATGGAGAAATCCTCAAGCTCGCCGAAAAGGAGGACCTGAAGCTCTCCGCGGCGGAGACTCGCGTCCTGGGGACGAGCCACGCCGAGGTCGGCGGCTACCTGCTGGGCCTGTGGGGCCTGCCGGACGTCATCGTGGAGGCGGCCTTTTTCCACCACGCGCCCGGGAAAGCCGACCCCGCCGGGTTCTCCCCCCTCGTGGCGACCCACGTCGCAAGCAGCCTGGAAGGAGAGGTGAGCAGGTCCAGGACGATGAGAACCGTCGGGGGGGTGGACGAGGATTTCCTCGCCTCCATCGGCCTTGCGGAAAGGCTGCCTGTGTGGAGGGAGGCGTGCGGCACGGTGCTGCGGAAAAGAGAGGAAAATGACGAAAACTAGGGAAAAAGTCCTCTGCGTGGATGACGACCCGAACATCCTCGACGCCTACAAACGCAACCTGAGAAAACAGTTCGCCCTGGACACGGCCCTGGGGCCGGAGGAGGGGCTGGAGGCGGTGGCGCGGAAGGGCCCCTACGCCGTCGTTGTCTCCGACCTCAAGATGCCCGGCATGGACGGGGTGACGTTTCTGTCAAAGGTGGCCGAGACCGCGCCGGACACCGTGCGCGTGATGCTGACGGGCTACGCCGACGTGAACACGGCCATAAGCTCCGTCAACGAGGGGCGCATATTCCGTTTCCTGACGAAACCGTGCCCGCCGGATGAGCTGGCCAAAACGCTGGCGGCGAGCGTGGAGCAGTACCGCCTTGTCATGGCGGAGCGGGAGCTTTTGGAGAAGACCCTCAGCCGCAGCGTCAGGGTGCTGATAGACATCCTCGCCCTTGTGAACCCGGCGGCCTTCAGCAAGGCCACGCGCCTGCGGCGCTACGTGCGGCATATGGCCGCCGAGCTTGAGCTTGCCGGGGCATGGCGGTATGAGCTGGCCGCCGCGCTGTCGCAAGTCGGCTGCGTGGCGCTGCCGACGGATACGCTGGAGAAGGCCGCCGTGGGCGAGGCCCTGACGGAGGAAGAAGAGAGGGCCTGGGCCTCCCACCCGGCCATGGCCGGGGAGTTGCTGAAGAAGATACCAAGGCTGGAGACTGTGGCGGAGATGATCGAAAACCAGCGGACGCCGTTCCGCGAGGTCTCCGCCGCCTGGCAGGGCGAGAAGATCGACCCCGTGGCGCTGGGCGGGCAGCTGCTCAAAACGGCGATCGATTTCGACAACCTCATCATGGAAGGCAAACCCATCCAAAAAGCCGTGGCAAAACTCCTCGACGACCCTGGCGAGCGCAATCCCCTGCTGGTCACCGCTCTCAAGAACATCGTGATAAAAAAAGAAGGCTCTGTCCCCAAGCTCCTCAGGATAGGCGAGCTGGCGCCGGGCATGACGACGGCCGAGGACGTGCGGACGAAAAACGGCATACTCCTGACGTCAAAGGGCCAGGAGATAAACGAGCTTATCCTGCAGCGGCTGAAAAACTTCTGGCGCAACGGCGCCATCGACGGCCGCGTCAGGGTCCTGGTCCCGATGGACGAGACCGAAGGGGGCAAAAAAGAAGAACGGAAAACGGTGGAGGAATAACCCATGAGGCACAGGGTGCTTTTCGTAGACGACGACGCGAACATCACGGACGGCCTGAAAAGGGCTCTCCGGAGAGAGCCTTACGAAACGCTCACGGCCAACTCCGCCGAGGAGGCCTACAGGCTGATGAGCGAAAAGGAGGTGGACGTGGTGGTCTCCGACGAGAAGATGCCCCGCGTGTCGGGGACGGATTTCCTGTCGGTGGTGAGGCGCAAGTTCCCGGAAACCATCAGGATGATGCTGACCGGCCACGCGAGCCTGTCGAACATGAAGAAGGCGATCAACGAGGGGGAGGTCTACAGGTTTTTCACCAAGCCCGTCAACGACATCGAGCTGGCCGTCGCCATCCACCACGCGCTGAAACAAAAGGACCTGATGGCGGAGGCCCGGAGGCTGCTTGGCTTGTACAGGAAGCAAAGCTCCCTGATCGAGAAGATGGAGCAGGAGGGGGCCGCCATACCACGGCTGGACGTGGACGAAAAAGAGGAGACCTGGTACATTGAGGACGAGCCGTCGGAGACGGATGTAGACAGGCTCTTGAAGGAGATCAGGGAGGAAACAAGGAAACGGGCGGGGGGCGGCGCGGACTGAAAGCTCCCCCGCGCCCGCGCCGCCGGGAATCAAGGTTTTCATGGACTATCCCGCGTTTTTCCCTATAATATTACCCTTGCGGGCGCCCCGGTGGGGCGTTCGTTTTTCGCCCTGGTGGTGGAACTGGTAGACACGCCATCTTGAGGGGGTGGTGGGGAGACCCGTTCCGGTTCGAATCCGGACCAGGGCACCATAAAAAAAACATCGTCCGAGCCGCTTTTTCGATCAGATGAAATCCCCAGGCAAGCGCCCGGCATTCAGCGGGCTGATCTCCGCCGTCTTCGCCGCCGCCGCCGTCTTTGTTTTCGGCATAACCACGTGGAACGTGTTGAAGTCGGGCGGCGAGCCGGTCTGGGCCGTCTTCTACGGCCTGCTGTATGGGGGGATCACTTTCCTGGTCGGGGTGTTCATCTCCTACCTGGAGACGCCGGGCGGAAAAGACAACGGCGGCTGACGGGGACTTCGAGACTTTCGCGCGTCCGGCAGCGAATCTTCAGTTCTCCAGAATTTTCAGAATTTCCGGCAGGACCTCGCCGGAAGAGCCCAGCAGCGTGGCGTCGGCCTCGTGGGAGATAGGCGTCGGCTCCAGGTTGACCTCGATCACCGCCGCGCCGCCGCTTTTGGCCAGCCCCGCCAGGCTCGCCGCCGGCTGGACGACGCCGGACGTGCCGATGACGAAAAAGACGTCGGCCGACCGCGCCGCGCCGAAGGAGCGCTCGAGCACATGAGGGTCGAGCGCCTCGCCGAACCAGACTATGTGCGGGCGCAGCATCCCGCCGCAGTCCGGGCACCTTGGCGGCATCTCGGTAAGGGGCGTCTGGCGGTTCTCCATCACCGTCCCCTCGTAGAGGCACCTTGTGAACCAGATATTCCCGTGCATCTCCACGGGATCGGAGCTGCCCGCCAGGCGGTGGAGCCCGTCGACGTTCTGCGTCACCAGGGTGAAATCGTCGAAGATTCTCTCCATCCGCGCCAGGGCGTGATGGCCCGGGTTCGGCTTCAACGGGGCGATCAGGCCGCGGCGCCAGTCGTACCACCGCCAGACAAGCTCCGGGTCACGCTCGAAAGCCTCCGGCGTGGCCAGCTCCTCGGCCCGGTAGCTGTTCCACAGCCCCTCTTTTCCCCGGAAAGTCGGCACTCCCGACTCGGCGGACACCCCCGCCCCCGTCAGCGCCGCCACGCGTCTGGCGGCCCGGAGCTTTGCGGCAAGGTCTTCTGACAGGTTTTTCATAACGTTCATCTTCGCAAGGAAAAGCCTATCATAATCATCCCCCTTCCTTCACGGCGCCGCGCGCGTCTTCCCCCTCCCCGGCGCCGGTCGCCGCCGCGGCCTCGCCGGACTGGGTGAGGCTTCTTTTCATCATCACCGGGCCCGCTATCTGGTTCATCACGATAGAGGCGATTATCAGGGTGGAAAGAGCCGGCCCCCATGTTGGGAACTCCTTTTCTATCATCACCGCGAAGCCGATGCTCACCCCCGCCTGCCCGATGAACCCCGTCCAGGAATACCGGGCGATGCGTTCTTCCTCCCCCGCCAGCCTCAGGCCGGTGAAGACGCCGGTCCTCGTGCCGAGCATCCTGGCCGCGACAAGTATCGTCGCGTAGGGCCACGTCTCTGACAGGGCCTTCATGTCCAGCCCCTGGCCGGCCAGGGAAAAGAAGACTATATAGATGGGCAGAGAGCTGGTCTCGAGCCCCTCGATGAGCCTCCCTCCCTCCTTCGACATGTTCTCTATCATGAAACCCGTCATGATCGCCGGCAGCAGCGGCCTTATCTCGAGCGCGCCGCATATCTCCACCAGGACCAGCGCCACGCCTACGACGAACAGTGGTATGTTTCCGTAATCCGCCTTGAGATAGACGATCATCGCCGCGCCGACCACAAACCCCAGGCCCAGGGATATCGCCATGTCGTAGGCCACGTGGAGGGCGAACCCCGTTCCCACGTCCATATTCTCCCCCATCACCGCCGAGGCAAGCCCCATGGCCAGCCCAAAAAGGATTATGACGATGACGTCCTTCAGCACCGTGACGCCCAGCACCGTGTCGGAGACGGGGCCCTTCGACTTCGTTTCCGTGATGACGGCGATGGCCGTGGCAGGGGAGTTGGCCGTGGCGATCACCCCCAGCAGCAACGCGCCGGAGAAGGCCATCGCCAGCGTCCTCGGCGTGAGGCTCGATATGTAAAGCAGCGGGAGAAACAGGGCGAAGACCAGGGCGAAGGTGAACAGGCTCTGCGCCCCAGCCGTCCACAGAAGCGCCTTCAGCCTGGGCGCGAACCGCGCCACCTGCAGCTCGCCCCCGGCCGACAGGGCGATCAGCGTCAACGCCAGGTCGTCCACCAGCCTGAGCGGGCCCGCGCTCTCGTCCGTCACCACGCCCAGCCCGAACGGCCCCGCCATCACCCCGGCGATCAAAAAGCCCGTTATCATCGGCGCGTTGAAAAAGAGGGCTATTCTCCCGAGTAGAAAAGCGAACAGCAGCAGGAACCCAAGCGAGAAAGTGCTCTCCGCCAGCAGGGATCCCGAGGCCCACGTCCTGCTCATCTCGTGGACCAGCACCGCCACCGCCAATACCACGACCGCCAGGAGAAGGTCCCGCGCAAGACTCATGCTTTTTCCTCCTCCCCGCTCATGACCCGGCGGATAAGGAACGGGGCCAGTATCTCGTTCATTATCATCGCGGCCACGATGACGCCAAAGGCCGCCTCGGGCCCCTCCCCGGGGTAGACCAGCAGAAAGTTCAGCCCGATGGCCGGGGCCAGCGCTCCCTGCGCCGCCAGCGCCATCCCCGCGCCTGGGGGGGTCCTTCTCTTCTCTGGCAGGGCCTCGGACGCCCTGTCGAAAGCCTCGCGCTTGAGCCACAGCCGCGCCCCGACCAGCAGAAAAGCCATCGCCCAGACGCCCAGGCCGAGCCTTTGCCACCACATGCCCGTCACCAGCAGGAGCATGACGTAGAAAGGTTTCTCGGTGGAGTAGAGGAGGCTGAACATCTTGTCGTCGCGCTCCAGGACGTTCGCCAGGATCACGCCGGTCAACAGGCTGAGGAAGAGCGGGGACAAGTTCAGGTAGAACGCCGTGCCGGACATGAAAACGATGAAGCCGATGAGGACAGCCAGGTTCTCCTCCGGCTTGAGCTCCTCCCTGCCGAAGAACCTGAAAAGGCCCGCCAGCGCCAGGGCCACCAGCGCCGAATAGCCAAGGAGCGCTCCCCCCCGGCCAAGCGAGAACGCCCCCCCCTGCTCCGGCGGAAAGAAGCAGAATACAAGCCCTATCGCCAGCAACGCCGGCGCGAGGTCCAGCGTGGCCACCAGCATGAGCTGCCGTATGGCGGCGCTTTTCGACCGGGGGAAGCGCGAGGACATGAGGCTGAGCGCCGTGGGGGAGGATATGGCCCCCGCCGCCGCCACTATCAGCGAAAAGGTCAGAGACTCTGTCCAGGAGATATCAAGGACCACCAGCGAGCAGGCGAACATGACCGGGAAAAGCCCTCCCCACACCACCACCGCCTGCAGGGCGGTCAGTTTCAACATGCCCGGGTCGACCTTCCGCAAATCCTCCAGCCTCAGCTGGCTCCCGAAGATGAGCCCGGCCCAGCCGAGCCCCAGGGCTATGAAAGGGTCCAGCAGCTCCAGCCTCTCCTGGCTGATGATCGAAAGGCCCATCGGCCCCACCAGGGCCCCGGCGAGCATGAACTCCCAGCCGGTGAGGAACATGTCCCCCAGCGCCGCGGGGAGCCTGTCCTTGGAGAAGACGATCCTCTCGCCTATGTAGCCGATGACGATTATGGATATTACAACCCAGACGAGATTCAACGTCCAGTCTCCTGAAGACGCCGGAAAAGAGCGCCGGATCTCAGCCGCCCGCCAGACCCTTCACCCTGCTCACCGGGATGGTGAAGATGATGCCGGAGCTCGGCTCCGTAAAGGATGTGTAGGTCTCCTCTATGATCTCCATGGCCCTGTCGACCAGCTCCGCGTCCATGACGGAGAATATGGTGACATTGGCCTCCCTGGCCCCGGAGAACATGTTCTTGAAACCCGCGAATATGGGGATGTCCTGGGAGATTATCTTTCCCATTCCCTTGGTGTCCACGATGGTGCAGCCGGTGACCCCTATCTCCAGGAAGGCCGCCAGCACGTCCTCCACGGCCTCGGGACGGTTCAACACGCATATAAGAAGCTCCTGGGGCATCGGGATCATCCCCTGTCGAACTGTTCGATGAGCCTGTAGGCTTCCCCGGGCGATGAGCTTTTTATGAGCTTTTCGACCAGGTCTCGCGTCTTGCAGGCGCGGACTATCATGGCCAGGAGTTGAAGGTGCGTCCGCGGCTGGCGCTCGGAGCCGATTATCATGAAAAAAAGCCTCGCGGGCTGGTCATCTATGGCGTCGAAATCCACCCCTCCCGGCGCCACGGCGACGGCCACCAGCATCTTCTCGATGTTCTCACCGGAGGCGTGGGGGATCGCCACACCGCCCCCGATCCCCGTGGAGGCCAGCGTCTCGCGCTCCATGAGCTTGTCCAGCAGTATGTCACGCCTTGAAGACGGGATCCTGCCCGCCTCGATCAGACGATCGACCATCATGGCGCAGGCGTCGGCCTTGTCCTTCGGCTCGAGGCCCGTCCAGACCAGGTCCTCGGAGAGAAAGTCGGTTATCCTCATGTTTTCCAGCGTTTCCGGCGGACCGCCTCTGATTCGAAAATTCATGAATTGTTATCATAAAATCCGCCGCCCTTCCATAGCAATCCGAAGCGTCTCAAAAAAAAGAGGCCCGCCGGGCCGTATTGCCGGACAGCGGGTCTGTCTGAATTTTTCTCTGAAGACAATCTTCCTCTCAATCCTCTCCCTTCGAGGGGAGAACGAGGTCCCGCGGCACGAGACGGCAGGGAAGACCTGTTCTTCAAACTGACCCGCCGCCACCACGCCAGAATGGATGCGGAAGGGGGCCTGTTTGTGATAATAATGTATTCCATGCGTCTGCCTGTGATACTTGTGGTTATTATCGCCCTGGCCGCCGGGCCCGCGCCGTCATTCGCGCAGGCGGGAAACGGAGGCGCGCCCCCCGCGCCGGTGGAGGTGGCCCCGGTCATTCAAAAGGACGTCTCCACCTCCGTGGAGCTCGTGGGCACGGTCCACCCGGGCGCGGAGGCGATGGTCTCCGCCGAGGCGCCCGGCAGGGTGATCTCCTTCAGCAAGATCGAGGGGGACAAGGTGAAGGAGGGCGAGCCGGTCGTCTCCCTCGACGACACGCTCTACAGGATAGAAGTCAACACCGCCAGGGGCGCCCTGCAGAAGGCTCAGGCCGCCCTCGAGAAGGCCAGGCTGGCCGAGGAGAGGGCCCGGGAGCTTTACAAGCAGAAGGTGGCCTCCGAGGAGGCGATGCAGAACGCGGCGCTCGAGGTGAAGGCGGCGAAGGCGGAGGTGGCCCTGAGAAAGGCGGACCTGGCGCGGGCCGAACATAATCTGTCGCGGCTCAAGGTCCGCGCGCCCTTTGACGGGTGGATATCCCGCAAGCTGGTGGAGGCCGGGGAATGGGTGAAGGAGGGCGACGGGCTCTACGAGATCATAAACCTGGATCGGGTGGACGTGATCGTGGAAGCGCCGGAGGTGAATATAGAGAGCTTCACCAGAGGCAAAAAAACCGGGTTCACCCTCGACGCCCATCCCGGGGCGGCCTATGAAGGCAGGATCAGAGCCGTCTCCCCCAAAGCGGACGCTAAAACGCGCACCTTCATGACCCGGATAGGCGTCGACAACAGGAAAGGCGACATCCTGGCCGGGATGGTGGCGCGGGTCAACATCCCCGCCGGGGAGCCGGAGAAGACGATAATGATCCCCCGCGACGCGGTGGTGTGGATGGCCAGAAAGCCCGTTGTCTTCACCGTGGACGGCGATGGGAGGGCGAAGGCTGTCCCCGTGAGGCTGGGCAGGCAGCGCGGCGAGCTCGTGGAGGCCCGGGGGGACTTGCGGGAGGGTCTGCCCCTGGTGGTGACGGGCAACGAGATCCTGCGCGACGGGCAGCCGGTGGACGTGGTGGGCGAGCGGAGCTACGACTGAGGCCCATGCCGCCCCGCGACCCCTTCATAAGGGCCTGAACTGAAATGTGGATCATACGCTTCTCCATAGAAAACCCCGTCAAAGTGACGGTGGCGGTCCTCTTCCTGGTCATCTTCGGGAGCATCTCCGTCCTCGACATCCCCATCCAGATGACCCCCACCGTCGACAAGCCCGAGATACAGATAAGGACCGTATACGAGGGCGCCGCGCCGCAGGAGATAGAGGAACAGATCACCATCCCCATCGAAGAGAAGCTGCAGGCCGTGGAGGGGCTCAAGAGGATCACCTCCACCTCCAGCGAGGGCAGGTCCAACGTGGAGCTGGAGTTTGAATGGGGGGTTAACAAGGACATCGCGCTGATCGACATAGTGAAACGCCTGGCCAGGGTGCGGGACCTGCCCGTGGAGGCGGACGCGCCGATCGTCATCGCCGGGACAAGCTCCGAGCGCCGGCCGATCTACTGGGCCTCCCTGAGGGGGAACATGCCCGTGGACAAGATGCGCGACTTCGCCGACGACTATGTCCTGCCCAGGTTCGAGCGGGTGGAGGGGGTGGCGGAGGTCCGCATGCACGGCGGGGAGGAGCGGGAGATCCGCGTCGCGCTGGATTTCAAGGCCCTGGGCGCGCGGGGGCTGTCCGTCAGCGACGTCCGCCTCGCCCTGGCGAGGGAGAACCTGAACGTCCGCGGGGGCAGCCTGGACATCGGGAAGCGCAGACACCTCGTCCGCACCGTGGGGCTCTTCCAGTCCATCGAGGACATAGAGTCCGTCATCATAGCCAAGGACTCGGGCGGAGCGCCCATATACGTCCGCGACGTGGCCACGGTCTACGACACGTTCAGGGAGCGCTCCGAGATGGTCCGCATCATGGGCAGGCCGGCCATCGCCTTCGGGATAATAAAGAAGACGGGCTCCAACACCATCGAGGTGGTCAACGGCGTGGAGGCCGCCATCGAGAAGATGAACGAGGAGATGGCCCCCCGGGGGATCGCCATCTACGAAAGCTACGACTCCTCGGACTACATATGGGAGTCGATAGACTTCGTCTCGTCCAACCTCGGCTTCGGCGCCGGGCTTGCCGTCGTGGTCCTGATCCTGTTCCTGAAATCGATCCGCTCCACCCTGGTGATCGGCGTCTCCATTCCGATAGTCATATTCTCCGGTTTCATCCTGTTGAACGTGTTCGGGCGCACCCTGAACATAGTCTCCCTGGCCGGGATGGCCTTCGCCGTGGGCATGGTGGTGGACAACGCCATCGTGGCCCTGGAAAACATATACCGCCACCTGCAGATGGGCAAGGGGAGGGCCGGGGCGGCCCTCGACGGGGCGGTGGAGGTGTGGGGGGCGATCCTGGCCTCCACGCTGACGACGCTGGCGGTCTTTGTTCCCATAATCTTCGTGCGGGAGGAGGCCGGGCAGCTGTTCAAGGACATCGCCATCGCCATATCGGTCTCCGTCTTCGTGTCGCTGATAGTCTCCGTCACGGTCATCCCGGCCATGACGGCCCGGTTCCTGGCCGTGGGCTCGGCGCTGGGAAAGGGCAAGGGGGGGGTGTGGGCGCCGCTCAACCTCCTGGGCAGGGGCGCCGGGGCTTTTTTCGTAGGAACGGTGGGATGGCTGTCCCGCGCCGGAACCATCGCGAAGCTCGCGCTGGTCGCGGTGATAATCGCCGCCGCCGTCTCCACGGTCCCGCTGACGCCGAAGCTCGAATACCTGCCCAAGGGCAACAGGAACCTGATCTTCATCGCTTTCACCCCCCACGTGGGAAGCAGCCTCGACACCACCAGGAAATACTCCGACATGGTGGCCGACCGCGTCCTCCGGATGCCGGAGGTGAAATACATGTTCCATGTCATATCGTCGCGGTTCAATGGCATCGGCGTCCGGGTCAAGGACGAATACCGCCTGAGGATGAGCGAGGTGGCGGACAAGATCAACGAGGTCATAAGAGGCGCGCCGGGGTTCAAGTATATAAGGGCGTTCCAGAGCGCCCTGTTCTCCCGCTCCCTGGGCGGCGACGTGGAGATAGACATCAGGGGGCCGGACCTTGACGAGGTGGCCTCATACTCCAACGAGATAATGGGCGAAATATACTCCGCCGAGGGGGTGGGCTTCGCCAGGTCCAACCTGGACACGGGCAATCCCGAGATAAGGGTGAAGATAGACAGGGAGCGCGCCGCGGACCTCGGTCTTTCCGTCCAGGACGTCGCGGAGACCGTGGAGGCGCTCGTGGCGGGGAAGCTGGCGACGCTTTACAAGGTCGGCGGCGAGGAGATTGACATAGTCCTGAAAAGCTCCGAGGAAGACCTGCTGGACCGGAACGCCCTGGAGAGGGTGACCATCTTCAGCATGGACGGCGTCCCGGTGAGGCTCGGCTCCGTGGCCAGGATAGAGCAGGCGGAAGGGCCGACGCAGATAAATCACATAGAGATGGACCGCTCCGTCACCCTCTCCATCACCAAAAAGACCGGCGCGCCTCTGCAGGCCGTGGTGGACTCCATCAACGAGAAGATACTCGGCCCCCTCAGGGAAAAGATGGAGCTCGGCTACCACGTCTCCCTCTCCGGCCACGCGGCGGACCTGGACACGACGGCGAAGGCGCTCTCCGGCTCGTTCGTCCTGGCGGTGATTATCATATACCTTCTGATGGCGGCGCTGTTCGAGTCGTTCCTTTATCCGCTGGTGATAATGCTCTCCGTGCCGCTGGCAGCCTCGGGAGCCATCCTCGGCGTGTATGTCACGTCGAGCAGCCTGGACGTTCTGACCATGCTGGGGTTCATCATCCTGGCGGGGATAGTGGTCAACAACGCCATCCTGCTCATACACCAGGTCCTGCGCAACAGGCGCGCGCGCGGCATGTCGGACCACGAGTCGGTGGTAGAGGCGGTGAAAGTCCGTGTCCGCCCGATATTCATGAGCTCCATAACGACCGTCTGCGGCATGCTCCCCCTGGTGGTCCGCGGCGGCGCGGGCTCGGAGCTTTACTCGGGGCTGGCCGCGGCGATCGTGGGGGGGCTGACGGTCTCCACGATCTTCACCCTCGTCCTCGTGCCGGCGATCACGCTCATAATCGCCGACGCCAAGGCCGCGCTCGAATCACTGAAAACCCGCTGACCCTCCCGCTCAGGCGGCAGGAATGGCGGGCTGTCCTCTTTGCCCGCGGGATGTATAATGTTTTCTCATGGTGGAAGCGAAAATGACAGGGCGAAAAAAAATAGTACTCGGCGTGACGGGCGGGGTCGCGGCCTACAAGGCGGCCGAAATAGCGCGCCGTCTCATGGATAAGGGGCTGGACGTCCGCGCCGCCATGACCGCCCACGCCGAAAAGCTCGTAACCCCCCTCACCTTCGAGGCCCTCACGGGCCAGAAAGTCCTGCGCGCGGGAATGCCCCGGCCGGGCGAGGACCCGATGCCTCACATAACCCTCGCCCGCTGGGCCGACCTCGTCCTCGTCGCCCCGGCCACGGCCAACATCATAGGGAAACTGGCCAACGGGATCGCTGACGATTCCCTGAGCACGCTGCTCATCGCCACCGGCGCTCCCGTGTTCATGGCCCCCGCCATGAACACCAGGATGCTCGAAAACCCCGCCGTCCGGGAGAATATGCAAAAGCTGGAGGCCCGCGGCGTCAGGCTCGTCGGCCCCACCACGGGAGCGCTGGCCTGCGGCGAGGAAGGCGCGGGGAAGATGGCGGATGTCGATGAGGTCGTGAGCGCCGTTATCGATTCGCTGAAACCCGGGCTTGATCTGGCGGGGATAAAGGTGATCGTGACGGCTGGCGGCACGCGGGAGCCGATAGACGCCATCCGGTACATAGGCAACAGGTCGTCGGGCAGGATGGGCGCGGCCGTGGCGGGCGCCGCCGCGGCGCGAGGGGCGGACGTGACGCTGATCGCCGCGCCGATGGAGGCCGCCGCCCCGGAGGGGGTGAAGGTCGTCCCCGCGCCGACGGCCGCCGACATGCTCGATGAGGTGGGAGCGCGGTTCGACGGGGCGGACATCCTCGTCATGGCCGCCGCCGTGGGGGACTACCGGGCCGGGAAAACGTGGGCGGGAAAGCTGAAAAAAAAGGAAACCTGGACCTTAAGGCTCGCCGCGAACCCGGACATACTGGCCGAGATGGGCGCGCGCAAGAAAGGACAGGTGGTTGTCGGTTTCGCGGCGGAGACGGAGGACATCCTTGCCCACGGGAGGAAAAAGCTGGTGTCGAAGAATCTGGACCTGGTCGTGGTCAACGACGTGTCGCGCCCCGGCGCCGTCTTCGGGTCGGACTACAACGAGGTCGCGATAATCGACAGGGCCGGCGGGACGCTCGAGGTCCCGAGGGCGGAAAAGACGCGGATCGCCGAGATCATCCTGGACAAGGCGGCGGAGGCGTTGTCGCGGAAGGGTGTCAGGCGTGACTCCGCTTTGCGCTGAAAACGGGCGGCGCGGACACCACGCCGGGCGAAAACTCGGAGGAAAAATTAGCAAAACACGCGATTCATGCGAAGGTCTCAGACTGATGGAGGGAAGATGAGCGCATCACGCGAGCTTCTGGCGAGGCTCGACGCCCTGAGCCTGGAGCTTGAAACCCTGAAGATCATGGGCTGCCGCGAACTGGAAGGGCCCCTGCCCGCTGACTGGATCGAAAGGCTGAGCGCGGACGGCGGGGGGGACACAGTGGACAAGACAGTGGAAAAACGAAAACCCGCCGGCGCGCGGGAAAGTCTCGACGCCATCCGCGGGGAGGTGAAAAGCTGCCACAAGTGCGGCCTTTCCGAAACCAGGACGAACACCGTCTTCGGCGTGGGGAACCCGGACGCGAGGCTGATGTTCATCGGCGAGGCGCCGGGAGCGGACGAGGACAGGAAGGGCGAGCCCTTCGTGGGCCGGGCGGGACAGCTTCTGACCCGCATGATAAAGGCGATGGGCCTTAAGCGGGAGGACGTCTATATAGCGAACATATTGAAATGCCGTCCCCCGGGCAACCGAGACCCGCTCCCCGGCGAGGTGGAGCTTTGCGAGCCGTACCTCGTCCGGCAGATAGAAGCCGTCCGGCCGGAGGTGATATGCGCCCTGGGGCGCGTGGCCGTCCAGACCCTGCTGAAGACGAAGACTCCGATATCCAGGCTGCGCGGCGAGTTCCACTCCTACCACGACACGCCCCTTCTGGCCACGTTCCACCCCGCCTACCTGCTGAGGAACCCCCCCTCCAAGGCCGAGGCGTGGAGCGACCTCCAGATGGTGATGAAAAAACTGGGGATGCCTCTCCCCGCGAAGGGGGAAAATGGCTGACTCGCGAAGGCGCCGCGCGGCCGCGAGCGCGAAAAAGGCAAAGAGGAGGAGCTTCTGGGGCGGCCTTGTCATGGGGCTTTCCGCCTTCGTGATTCTCTCCTTCGCCGCCGGGGCGGGCGCGGCGGCCTTCATATATCTGAAGTACGCGCGGGGTCTCCCGGACACAAGCGCGCTGGAGGACTACGAGCCGAGCCTCACCACCAGGATATACGACGACAGCGACACGCTGATAGCTGAGTATTACATCGAAAAGCGCATCCTGCTGCCGCTCGACAAGATACCGCTCATGCTGCGCGTGGCCACGATAGCAGTGGAGGACGTCAGCTTCTACGAGCATCACGGGCTGAACCTGGAGGGTATCGTCCGCGCCATGATAGCCAACATCCGCGCCGGCAGGGTGGTCCAGGGGGGAAGCTCCATAACCCAGCAGGTGGCCAAGCAGCTTTTCCTGACGCCGGAGCGGACGCTGGAAAGAAAGATAAAAGAAGCCATCCTGTCCGTCAGGATCGACAGGGAATACACCAAAAACCAGATACTGAGGATATACCTGAACCACATATACTACGGCCACGGCGCCTACGGGGTGGAGGCCGCGGCGCAGACCTACTTCGGCAAGAGCGCGGGCGAGCTGACCCTCGCCGAGATGGCCATGATCGCCGGTCTGCCAAAAGCCCCGAGCAATTACTCCCCCTATAACGACCCGGAGCGGGCGAGACAGAGGCGCGCCCACGCCCTGAACCGCATGGTGGCCGTGGGGGCCATAACGAAGGCCCAGGGCGAAGAGGCCGCCGCCGAGCCTTTTCGCCTGGCCGGGCGCAAACGCCCCACAAACAACGCGCCATGGTTCGCCGAACACATCCGCAGGACTCTGGAGGACAAGTACGGCGCGACAAGGCTGTACCGCGGAGGGCTTGTCGTGCGGACCACCCTCGATCTCGCGCTGCAAAAGCGCGCCGTGGAGGCGCTGCGAAAGGGGCTGGAAAAAAACGACAGGCGCCTGGGCTTTCGGGGGCCGGTGGGCCATGTGGACATCGAGTCCGGCCAGCAGCCTGACTGGGACAGCCTCAACCCGCGGAAGGCGGACGAAGAGGACATATACCAGCCCGGCGCGAGACTCCACGGATGGGTTCTTTCCGTGGAGAAGGACGAGGCGGAGATAGGCTTCGAGGACGCGACCGGCGTCATATCCCTGAAGGAGATGAGATGGGCCCACGAAGCCGACCCGAACAGAAACGCCCTCTGGATTGCGAAGGTGAAGGACGCCCGCGATGTCCTGAAGCCGGGGGACATCGTAACGGCGCGGGTGCTGGAGGGGGCGCCGGACTCCTACGGCGCGCTGCCCCTGGCGCTCGACCAGGCGCCGGCCGTTCAGGGGGCGCTTTTGGCCATGGACCCGAGGACGGGATACGTAAAGGCCATGGTGGGCGGCTACGACCACGAGACCAGCAAGTACAACCGCGCCGTGCAGGCCCGGAGGCAGGCGGGCTCGTCGTTCAAGCCGATAATCTACACCGCCGCCCTGGAGAACGGGTTCACCCCCGCGTCGGTGATAATCGACTCCCCGATCATCTACGACAAGGCGCTGGAGGGGTTCAAGGGGTGGAAGCCGATGAACTTCGAAGAAAAGTTCTTCGGGCCCACGACCATCCGCGAGGCGGTCACCCACTCCCGCAACGTCGTGACCATCAAGACGCTGGAGAAAGTGGGCATCCGCAGGGCGATCGAGTACGCCCGCAAATTCGGGATCGAAAGCAGGCTTGAGTCCAACCTGTCGCTCGCCCTCGGCGCGGCGCCGGTGTCGCTTTTGGAGATGGTGAGGGCATACGCCACCCTGGCCAACGGCGGCGGGCGCCCGGAGCCGATCTTCATCAAATCCGTGGAAACAAGCGACGGGGTGGTCCTTGAGAAGAACGAGCCGGAGGCCGAGCGCGTTATAAGCCGCGAGGCGGCCTACCTGATGGTGAACATAATGAAAAACGTGGTGAGGGAGGGGACGGCGCGCCGGGTGCGCCTCGGCAGGCCCGTGGCGGGCAAAACCGGCACCACCAACAATTACCAGGACGCATGGTTCATCGGGTTCACGCCGAACATGGCCTGCGGCGTCTGGGTCGGCCGGGACGACAACGACTCCATGGGCAAGCTGGAGACCGGCGCGCGGGCGGCGATACCGATATGGATGGATTTCATGGAGTACGCCGTCAGAGGCATGCCGGCGTTCGACTTCACGGTCCCGGAGAACATCGTCTTCGAGCGGGTGGACGAAAAGACCGGGCTTCTCACAAGATCGACGGGCGAGGACGCCATATTCGAGGCGTTCGTGGACGGCAGCCAGCCGGTCCGCTACGCGGGAGACGCGCAAACGCCGGGGAACGGCCTCGCCAACGGGGGCAGGGACCTTTAGACACGGCCCGATCCGCCGTTTCCCCTTTCTGATAAAATCAAAAGATGTTGTTTCACGAAGAGGCGGCCCATGCCTGAAGACGCCCTCATAAAGGTGGAGAATCTCACCCGCGAGTTCACCATGGCGGAGCGGTCAAGCGGCTTCTGGGGCTCGCTGGCGGGCCTTTTCTCACGCCGCCGCTCCATAAAAAGGGCCGTGGACGGGATATCCTTCTCCATCCGCCCCGGCGAGTTCGTCGGCTACGTGGGGGAGAACGGCGCGGGCAAGTCCACCACCATCAAGATGCTGACGGGGATCCTCGTCCCCACCTCCGGGCGGGTGAGCGTCGCCGGGATCGTCCCCTACGAGAACAGGAAAGAGAACTCCCGCAACATCGGCGTGGTCTTCGGCCAGAGGACGCAGCTCTGGTGGGACTTGCCCGCCGGGGAGTCGCTCGACCTTCTGCGCTCGATCTTCCGCGTGCCGGAGGAGAGGTTCCGCGAAAATCTCGAAGAGCTTTCCGAGACCCTCGGCCTTGGGCCGCTTCTGCGCGTTCCCGTGAGAAAACTCTCGCTGGGCCAGCGGATGAGGGTGGACCTTGCCGCGGCGCTTTTGCACGAGCCGCGGGTGCTCTATCTCGACGAGCCGACGATCGGACTTGACGTGCTGGCCAAGGACAGCGTCCGCAAGTTCCTCAGGAAGATAAACAAGACGAGTGGGACGACCATCATCCTCACCACCCACGACATGGACGACATCGAGGCCCTCTGCGAGCGGATCATCATCCTCGACAGGGGGATGATCGTCTACGACGGCGCGACGGAGAGTTTGAAGCGCGACTACGCCAGGGAGAAGGCTCTGGAGGTGGAGTTTTTCGAGGGCGACGGCTGCGGCTGTTTCGATATCCCCTCGGTGAGGGTGGTCAAAAGCGAGCCGGGCAAAAAGTGGCTGGCCTTCGACAAGACCGAAACGTCCATCCAGGATGTCATAACGAAACTGATGGCGGGCGGATGCGTGAAGGACATCTCCATCCACGAGCAGAAGGTGGAGGACATCGTGAAGAACATCTACGCCAACGGCGCCGCGAGAAGACGGACCAATGCCTGACACAACGATCATCACCGAGCCGGGATACATGGAGAAAGGGGAAGGGAGCGCCTCCGAAACGTTCCCCTTCGGCCCGGTGAAGCCTGTCTACCTGAACTTCGCCCTGAAATCGTTCCAGAGGCAGATAGCCTACAAGTTCGAGTATTTCATCGGCGTCGTGAACGGGCTGCTTTTCATCTTCATCTTCACCTCGCTCTGGAGCGCGATATACAGCAGCCCCCAGGCCGCCGAGGGCGCCCCCTTCGACAAGGACAAAATGATCGCCTACGCCGTCTTCGCCATGATTGTCAGGATATCCATGACCATGGAGGAGCTGGGCGTGGGCCGCCGGGTGCGCTCAGGCGACATCAGCCTGGACCTGATAAAACCGGTGAACTACTCCCTCATGCTCTTTTCGGAGGCTTTCGGGCAGACGCTGTTCCACTGGGCCAGCAGGGCCGCGCCGATACTGCTTTTCTCCCTGTGGGCTTTCGACGTCGCCATGCCGGACAATCTCTCCAACTACGCGCTGCTCGCGGTGTCGTGGGCTCTGGGTTACGTGATCCTGTTCTTCGTGAATTTCGCCTTCGCGCTCCTGGCCTTCTGGTTCCTGGAGACGTTCAGCTTCCAGCTGATGAAGTTCGGCCTGTTCACGGTCTTCTCCGGCGGCATCGTGCCCATAGACTTTTTCCCGGACTGGATCAGGCCCGCCATCGGCCTGCTGCCTTTCCAGTACATACTCTACGTCCCCACCTCCGTCTTCATCGGCCACGCCGAGGGGGCGCGGGCGGCCGGGCTTATCGGGCTGCAGGCGGTGTGGGTCGTGATCCTGGGCGGGCTGTGCCACTTGATGTGGCGCGCGGCCGGGCGCAAGCTGGTCCTGCAGGGAGGATAGGACGTGAGGGACCTGCCGGTATACCTGAAGCTGATGGGCGCCGCCGTCCGCGCCAAGATGGAGTATAAGGCCAGTTTTCTGTTTCTGCTCTTCGCCCTGACCTTCTATTATCTCGGCCAGCTCGGCGTGATCCTGGTGGTGCTGACAAAGTTCAAGAACATAAACGGCTGGACGTTGAGCGAGATGGCGATGCTCTACGGCCTGCTGGTCTTCAGCCAGGGGCTGGCGACGCTCCTTTTCGCCCCGCTCAACAACTTCGAAACGCTCATCATCAACGGTGATTTCGACAGGCTCCTCGTCCGCCCCTTGAACCCGCTGCCGCAGATACTCGTCAACAGCTTCGAGATAAGCTCCATCGCCCATTTCGTGATCGGCTCCACAGCGCTCTACTACGGCTCCACGCGGGCGGGGGTGGAATGGACGCTGTACAAAGCCTCGTTCCTGCCCTTCGTCATAGCCGGGGCCGTGCTCATCCACGGCGGGATCAGGCTCGCCGTCTCGGCAGTGGCCTTCTGGACCATACGCAACCGCGCCCTAGTCCACACCATCGTCTACAGCACGAAGGAGTTCATCCTCTACCCAGTGTCCATCTACAACGTCTGGACTCAGGTTTTCCTGACGCTCGTCTTCCCCCTGGCCTTCGTAAACTTCTACCCCAGCCACTACTTTTTAGCCAGGGATTCGGCCGACCTTCTTTTCCACCCGGCCATACAGTACATGACGCCGGTGGCGGGTCTTGCCGTCTTTGGCCTGGCCTACGGGCTGTGGCGGATGGGGGTGAACCATTACCAGAGCGTGGGCGCCTGACGCTCCCGGTCAGCCCGCGGTTTTTTTGAACCCCCTCTCAAAGCCCGGCAGCGCCCTTTCGCATGTATCCGTGGGGACGCAGAACGACAGCCGGAAATGGCCGGGAGCGCCGAACCCCGCGCCTGGGACGGCGAGGATGTTTTCAGTTTTAAGCGCGCTCACGAACTTGACATCATCCTCGATAGGCGACTTCGGGAAAAGGTAAAACCCCCCGTCCGGCGCCACGAGGCCATATCCGGCCGACGTCAGCCCTTCCACGAGTATCTCGCGGTTTCTCTCGTAAACGCCCATGTCCGGCTCGATGTCCTGGAACCCCGCCACGAGCCGCTGGAACAGGGCGGGGGCGTTGACGAAGCCCAGGATCCTGTTGGCCAGCGTCATCGCGTCGAATATCCTCCCCGCGCCTTCGATCCGCGGATTGATGGCGATGTATCCTATCCGCTCTCCGGGAAGGTTTAAATCCTTCGAGTGGGACGTGGCGGCTATGGCCCTCTCGTAGACGCTGAAAACCTCGGGGACGCGGACATCGCCGTAGACAAGCTTCCTGTACGGCTCGTCCATAACCAGGTAGACGGGCCTGCCGTTTTTCGCCGACAGATCCTCAAGCAGCCCGCCAACCTCCTTCAGCGCGCGCTCCGGGTACACCGCGCCGGAGGGGTTGTTCGGCGAGTTGAGCAGGACTATCCTCGTCTTCGGCCCCATCGCGCGCTCAAGCTCGGCCATGTCGAGCTGGAACCTCTCGTCCGTCCGGACGATTTTAACGTTCAAACCGTGGTTGTCGGCGTAGAAAAGGTACTCGGCGAAATAGGGCGCCGTAATCACCACCTCGTCGCCGGGGTCGGCAAGCGCCCTGAGTATCACGTTCAACGCCCCCCCCGCGCCGCAGGTCATGACGACGTTGTCCTTCCCGAACGGCAGGCCGGAGCGGCGCGACAGGCTCTCGGCGACCCTCTCCCTCACCCATGGGTAGCCCGCGTTCGGCATGTACCTGTGCAAGCCCGGCTCTGGGTCGGAAGCGAGGCGGGCGAGCTCCCTTAAAACATCCTCCGGCGGCTCCCCCGCCGGGTTGCCCAGGGTGAAGTCGAAAACGCTCTCCTCGCCGAGCTTCTCCTTGAGCCGCGCCCCCTCCTCGAACATCCTCCTTATCCAGGAGGAGCGCTCCATCAGCCCGCCGATCCTGCCGGAGATGAGCGTTTCCGGCGGGGCGGGGTTATTCCGCGTTTTTGCGCTTTTCGGTGTCATTAAAATGCGTCTCCAGCACGCCGCCGGTCAGGCGGCCGCGGATGACGGCGTTGTCCACGCCCCCGCGTTCGAGGATCCTCTCCCTCAGCCGCGCTATCCTTGACTTGACCTGGCCTATGGTCAGAGAGTCGTCCATGTCCACGTTGAAATCGACGCAGACCTTCCCGTTCAGATAGTGGAAGATCATCTCCGAGACGTCCTTTATCCCCCCCATCCTCGCCGCCTCGTCCCTTATATCCTTTTCCACGCGGCCCCTGTCGATCCTAACGATCCTGTAATTGATGTCCTCCTCGGCGTCGATATGGACGAGGGCGTCGGCGGCGCCAGCCTGCTTTTTCAGGTTGTGGCGCACCGTTTCAGCGATGTTGTGCGCCTCGGAGACGGAGATGTTGGGCTGCACCTGGATGTGAACATCCACGAAGATGTCCGCCCCCAGCCTGCGGGTGCGGAGCTCGTGGAAGCGGCGGACACCCTCCGTGCCGGAGATGACCTCGCGTATCTTCCTGAGCTTTTCCGGCGCGACGGACACGTCCATCAGGTCCTGCAAGGCTTTCCAGGCTATCTCCCATCCCACCTTGGCGATCATGAAGACCACCACGATCGCCGCCAGGGGGTCGAGCAGCGGAAACCCCATCATGGCCCCGCCTATCCCCGCCAGGGCCGCCACGGAGGAGAGGGAGTCCGTCCTGTGGTGCCAGGCGTTGGCGACCACGGCGTCGTTGTCATGCTTTCTCCCCACCTGCGAGGTGTAATGGTAAAGCCCCTCCTTGACGACTATGGAGACGACGGCCGCCGCGGCCGCGAGCCACGTCGGGGCCGGCAGCAGACCGTGGATGAGATCGTCTATGACGTCCAGCAGGATGAAAAGACCGATGAGGATGAGCGCCGCCCCCACGGCGGCGGTTCCGATGGTCTCCGCCCGGCCGTGGCCGTAGGGGTGCTCCTCGTCGGCCTCCTGGGCGGCGATGCGGACGGATATGAAGACCACGGCGTCCGTCACCAGGTCCGAAAGCGAATGCGCCGCGTCGGCCACCATGGCGGCGGAATGGCCGAAAACCCCCGCCGCGAACTTGACCGCCGCCAGCAGCACGTTGGCGATGGCGCCGATCACGGTGACCCGCGCGGCCTCGTAGGCCCTCCTGCCGCTTTTGTGTATCTCGATGAGCGGAGTGTGGGTATGGTCGTTCATGCTCGTTTCAATAAAGCTTCCGCGCCGATTCTAACACACGCCGCGAGGCGCTGGCCGAAGGGGGCCCAGGGTGACCCTGATTCCCGTGATAAGCTCTTTTAATTTCCCTCTCCCGGCGGGAGGATTCTTGAAGTCAAAGTCCGAAACCCAAACGCGCCAGCGACAGCCAACAATTTTCCCCTCCCCTGGAGGGAGGGGACACAGGGGAGGGGGAACAAAGAATTCTTTCACACCCCCACCCAGCCCTCCCCCGTCCAGGGGGAGGATGGGAAAGCGATGTCATTCTTCGCTTCGCTCGGAATCCCGCTGTCTCACCCGCCACGAGATGCTTCACTTCGTTCAGCATGACATCACCATGCCCGGGGCGAGGCTCCTCGCTGAAGCCTGCCATGAAGCCGGGCCGAAGGGGGCCCAGAGGGACATCGCGGAAAGACAGCGCCATCCAGCGGTCTTTCCGATCAGTCCTGCTCGACAGCGTCGATCTTGTCCCGGGCGCTCTGGTCCTTGTCTATCCGCGAGCTCATCCTGGTGGTCACGGTGACCCTCTGGGCCCCGGCGGCGTAGACGGCCTCCATGGCCGCCTTTATCGCCCTGGACACGTCGTCGTATTCGCCCTCGACGACGGTGGCGTTGGGGCACAGCGTGGCGTTGAGGTCCGCGTCAACCAGCGCCTTGTGCGCGGCTTTCACGAACTTGCGCACGGACACCCCTGCGCCTATGGGAACAACGGAGACATCGGCTATCACTTTCATCTTTCTTTTCTCCCTGCGTCCGGAACGGCCGAACGGTTTTTACACGTCTATGACTTCCGGGCGGCGCGTCCTTGTCAGGTAGTAGACGATCAAGGCTCCCTCGTAGTTCTCCCCCAGCAGGACGAACCGGGGATTTCTCTTGGTCCAGGCGTGTATGTCCGGGTAGGTGGCTATCCTGTCCGTCTCGACTCTCAGGATATCCCCCGGCGCCATCTCCATCAGCGCCTCGTAGGAGATCAGAACCGCCATGTCCGACTCCCACCATTTGAGCCGGATGGTCAGGCTGGGCTTCATCCTGGGCGCGGGTGAGCGGTCGATGCTCCTGGCCACGTCCTCGAAGCTTCTTATCGGCCCTACCTCGATGGGCGGCGCGCGTTTTATCGACGGTTCCATAACAGGACCATGGCTCAAAATCAGGGTTTTGAACTCACAGGGATATGTTACAACAATCCGGCGCTCCGTTCCATCGCGCGGCCCTATGGCGTCCCGCGCCTCGCCGCGGCGACGAACACGGCGGAGGCGGCTACGAGCATCCACGCGAAGAGGTCTCCCGTCCGGGTATAGATTGTGAGCGGGCCGGAACGCTGCGTAAAAGACCCCATCAGCGTCGTCTCCACGAAAAGCCCCGTCTCCGCCGTTATCTTCCCCGTCGGCTCGACTATCGCCGATATGCCGGACTGGGCCGCCCGCAAAACGGGTATCCTGTTCTCCACGGCCCTGAAAACCCCCATGGCCAGGCTCTGCCGGGAGGCGGCCGTCCGCCCGTACCAGGAGTCGTTGGTTATGTTGACCACCGCCGCGCCGCCGAGCCTCGCGATCTCCCTGGAATACTCAGGGAATATTATCTCGAAACATATCTGCGCCCCCACGGCGTAATCCCCAACGTGGAGAAGGCTCACCCGCTCGCCCGGCTCAAGCTCGCCTATCGCCGTGACCATCCTCTCCACGAAAAAGAGCGCTTTCTTGAAGGGGACATACTCGCCGAAGGGGACGAGGCGCACCTTGTCGTACTTTTCCGCCAGCCCGTCCGGGCGGACGATCCAGGCCCTGTTGTACGACTTGACATCCCCATCATCTCTTTTGAACGCCGGAGCCCCGAAGATGACCGGAACGCCGGCCGACCTTGCAAGGCCGAGCATCACGGAGTCCCGCGTCGAGTCCTGCCCGAAATAGAAAGGCGCCGCCGTCTCCGGCCATATGACAACCTCCGCCCCGGCCGCGGCGGCCTCCCGCGTCCGCGTCATATAGATATCCAGCTGCTCGTCCATGTAGGAAGGGTCCCATTTTCTGGCCTGGTCTATGTTCCCCTGGATCAGCGCCACGCGGACGGGCTCTCCCTCGCCAGAGACATGGGCCAGACGCCAATGGCCATAGGCTAAAACCGCCGCCGCAAGCGCCAGGGCAAGCCCCGCCTGCGCCGCAGGGAACCGCGCGGGCGCACCCGCTCTCTTTCGTATCAGCCAGTCCACAACCTGCGCCGCCGCCGCGTTCGAAAGGACGATGACAAACCCCAGCCCTTCTTCACCGGCGATGTCGGCCGCCTGTATGACCGGCAGTATCTCGTATTGCGAGTCCGCCAGCCTCACCCAGGGAAAGCCCAGGACGGGGACGTTGGAGCGGAAAAACTCCACCGCCACCCACAAAAAAGGCGCCGCCGAAAGCGCCGCGTCCGCCGACACGCCCCTCGACACCATTCCGAAAAGATAGCCGAACAGGCCGATGTAGAGCGCCAGGGCGAAGGTCATCAGCCCCGTCACAACGGCCGCCGCAAGGATGGGCATCCCGGCGTATACGATCATCGTGTTGGAGACCCAGTAAAGGGTCAGCGTGAAGAAGGCGAACCCCGTCACGACGCCCAGCACCGCGCACGAGAGCCTGTCCTTTCCCCTCATGGCCGAGAAAAAGGGGACTAGCCCGAACCATGCGAGCGGCCACAGCCCGATGTCCGGAAAAGCCGCCGCAAGCGATATCCCGGAGAGCGCGGCCAGGCCCGCGTCCCGCCTGCTGACTCCGTTGGGGAGCCATCGGGAGGGCGCCCGAAAAAGTTTCATGTTTCCGTCACCCCGCGCCGCTGCGCGTCTGGTCATCCGAATTGTTTGACGATACAATAGCGGAAAGCCCGCGAGTTTATTGTATAATTGTTTGTTTGGATATGTCTGAAACTTTAGGAAAACTCCTTTCGGCGCAGAGGCTCAAGCAGGGTCTCACTGTCGAAGAGGTCGCGGCGAAAACCCGCATAAACGCGAAATTTATCAGGTCGGCGGAGTCTGACCGGTTCGACCAGTTCCCCGGCGTGGTGTTCGTCAAGGGTTTCCTGCGCACGTACGCGGACATACTGGACCTCGACCCCGACGACGTTGTCGCAAGGTACGAGGCCCTGAACATAAGGGATCAGGACCGGTCTCCGAACCTGATATCGATGCCGTTGCATCACAAGCCGGCGCTGTCCGGCGGTTCTTTGCTTCTTATCGTTTTCCTCGTCTTCGCCGCGGGTGTCTGGGGTTTTTTCTACATGACCAGCGGCCAAGAGAACGCCATCATCCCGGCGGTCGACCAGGCTCTGGAAAACGGCGCCCCCACGGCGCCGGAGCCGCCTTCCGCCCCGGAAGGCCCCGAGCGGGAGACACAGCGGGAGGAAGCGCCGTCCGCGGAGACGGAGACTGCAACGGCCGCGCCTCGTGACGAGGCTGAGCAGGCCGCCCCCCAGTCCGCGCAGGAGACAACGGAGGAGACGGCGGAAAAACCGCGGCCCGAGCCCTCGCCCCCGGCGGAGGAGGAGGAAGAGGCCGCCCCGCAGGCGCCATCGCCCTCGCCTGAAGCCATCGAGGGGATCAGGGACAGCTCCCGCCCTTACGGACTTACCATCTCGGCGGAGTCCGACACCTGGATAAAAACCATGATCGACGGCGAAGTGACCCGGGAGATCATCCTGCGCCAGGGGAGCACGGTGACGTGGTGGGCGGAGAAAGGCTTCGATTTGAGCATAGGAAACGTCGCCGGAACAAGGGTATACCTGAACAACGAGCCGGTAGAGCTCGGGAGCCCGAGGTCCAACGTAATCATGAACCTGGTTCTTCCCCGGCACGCCGCCGAGAGCCGCGAGGGAAGAAAAACCACCTCGACAGAAGAAAGATGAACGAAAACGCAAAAGAACATTCAACCCAAAGCGAAAAAAACGAAGCGTTGTCCAGAGCGGAGCAGAGACGCGCGAAGAGGGTGTCGAAAAGGAATACCACAAGGTCGCCCGGCCTGAGGCGCAAGCTCCCCGCCAAAAAGGAGGAGCAGGAGCCGGAGAAAAAGGAAAAGCCGGTAAAGGAGAAAACCGAAAGAGCCCCCGCCCGCGCGGCGAAGAAAAAGAAAACGGCGCGCGCCAAAAAGACGACGGCCACCCGGAAGAAACCGGCGTCCAGGGCCAAGTCCGGGTCCCGGACGCAGGCCAGCAAGGGCGCTGAAGGGAAGGAGGAGTTCGAGCTGCGGTCGCTGCCCGACGGAATACAGTACAGGGTCAAGGTGGGGGACAAGAAAAAAACCGCCCGCCGCTTCCCGATCCGCCGCCGCGGGCGGGATGACGCAGGCCCCGGCCCGGCCATCGTGGACGTTCTGCCGGAGACCGTCGTGGGGAGGCGTCCGCCGGGCAGGATAGACCTCGGCGACATCGTCCGGGAGACCAGGAGACCCGCCGCTTTCCTCAAGAGAAACCTGCCCGTTTCGCCCAAGGTGGCCGTCGTGCTGGGCTCGGGCCTTTCCGCGGCGGCGGACCTCGCGCCTGGGGATCCCCTGGAGTTTTCGGACATACCGGGGTTCAAGGTCCCCAGGGCGCCCGGCCACCCCGGCCTTGTCCGCGCGGGGCTCGTGGACGGCGTCTCCACCGTGTTCCTGGAGGGCAGGCTCCATTTTTACGAGACCGGCTCGATGAAGGACGTGGCGTTCCCCATATACTCCCTCCTGTCCATCGGCGTGGAGCACGTGATCCTCACCACCTCCGCCGGAGCCCTGAACCCCTCCTACAGAGCGGGGGATGTGATGTTCGTGGAGGACCACATAAACCTGATGGGGGGCAACCCGATGGTGGGGCTCGACCCCACGGCCAGGCCGCCCGTCTTCGTCAGCGGAGATTCCATATACGACAAGTTCACCATCGACATGTCCGAACGCCTGTTGCGCCGGGCGCGGGCGCGGGGGAGCGTGGGCGTCCTGGCGGGCGTCCGGGGCCCTGTGTACGAGACCCCGGCGGAGAGGAAGTGGCTGCGGTCGATGGGCGCCGACGCCGTCTGCATGTCCGTCATCCCCGAGGCCCTGGCCGCCGCCCGGGCGGGCGCCGCCGTAACGGCCCTGGCGGTCATAGCCAACGAGAGCGGCCCCGGGCGGGGAGAGGCGCTGACGCACGAGGACGTGACGAGGGCCGGGGAACGGGCCGCGGAAGGGCTGGCCCGGCTCCTGAGGAGCGTAATCACCGAGGAGAGATGACGGGCCTGAAATTCCGGGCCTGGCGGACGGGGGTTGTGATATTATTGTGAAATAATTCCTGTCGTGATATAAAAGTTTCATTTTCAACAGACTCTGAACGTGGCGAAACTGACCATATCCTTCAAGGACAAGGTCCTCCAGGAGATCGAGATAAACAAATCGATCACCGTCGGCCGCGAGGTCGGCGACATCATGATTAAAAACCCCGCCGTCTCCGCCCGCCACATGAGGATAGAAAAGTCCGGCGCCCGCTATGTCGTCCGGGACCTCGGCAGCACCAACGGCACACTGGTTAACGACGTCCCCGTGACAGAGAAGGAGCTTCGCTCCGGAGACGTGATAACCGTGGGGCGTCACACCATAAAGTTCGACAATCCCGACGAGGCGGCCGAGCCGTCCGCCTTCGAGGAGGACATGGGCGGGCGGACGCTGGTGATGGACTCGGCCAAGCTCAAGGCCATGATGGAGGGGACCGAGGAAACCGGGGGCGAAGAAAAGCTGGAGGAGACGCAAAGGGAGGGCGCAACGCCATCCGCCGGGGACGACAAGCCGGCGAAGCTCTTTTTGTCCCAGCCGCCCGGCGCGCCCAGGGTCATCTCGCTGGACAGGGAGACGACCCTGATAGGATCATCGGACAAGAACGACGTGAGGATCAAGGGAATCACCATCGGCCGCGTCGCCGCGGAAATCAGGCGGAAAGACGGCGAGTACGAGATAGAGTTCAAGGGCGGCATGGCCCGGCTCAAGGTGGACGGCAAACCCGTGGAAAAACGGAAGCTTGTGAACGGCGACAAGTTCTCCATCAGCTCCTACAACTTCGAATTCCGCACAGAGCTTTGACCCGCGCCGCCTCCCGCGCCAATATCCGCGTCCCGGCGGGCGCCGGCGGGCGCTGTCATCCGGCGTAAGAGCAAGTGACAGCCCGCGAATTCGATTTCCTGGTCATAGGCTCGGGGCTGGCTGGCCTGACCTTCGCCCTCAAGACGGCCGACAGCGGCAGCGTGGCGCTCATCACCAAGAAGAGCCTCGCGGACTCCAACACCAACTACGCCCAGGGGGGAATAGCCGCCGTCCTTGGCGATGACGACTCCTTCGAGGAGCATATCAACGACACGCTGAGGACCGGATGCGGCCTGTGTCACGAGGAGGCCGTCCATCTGCTCGTCGAGAACGGCCCCAGGATGATCCAGGAGCTGATGGATTTCGGCGTCCGGTTCACCAGGGGGGAAAACGGCGCCCTCGACCTCGGCATGGAGGGGGGGCACTCGAAGCGAAGGATAGCCCACGTCAAGGACCTCACCGGGGCGGAAATGGAAAAGGCCCTGATCGAGTCGGCCAGGAAAAACCCGAACATACACATCTTCGAGAACCACATGGGCGTGGATCTGGTCTCCCGGGCCAAGCTCGACCCGGCGATCCAGCCCGGCTCCGGCAAGGACAGGGTGATCGGCGCCTACGTGATGGACAACGCCACGTCCAGGATCGTCCCCTTCGTGGCGAAGGCCACCCTGCTGGCCACCGGCGGGGCGGGGAAGGTCTACATATACACCTCCAACCCGGACATAGCCAGCGGCGACGGCATCGCCATGGGCTACAGGGCCGGGGCGGACGTGGGGAACATGGAGTTCATGCAGTTCCACCCGACCTGTCTTTTCCACCCCAAGGCGAAATCCTTCCTCATCTCCGAGGCCGTCCGCGGCGAAGGGGCCAAGCTGAAGCTGTCGAACGGCGAGGCGTTCATGAAAAAATACCACGAGATGGGCTCGCTGGCCCCGCGGGACGTCGTCGCCAGGGCCATCGACGTGGAGATGAAAAAGAGCGGGGCCGACTGCGTCTGGCTCGACACCACCATGATCGACCCGGAATGGTTCCCCAAAAGGTTCCCCAACATATACGAAAAATGCGTTTCCCTGGGGTTCGACCCCACGAAGGAGATGATCCCCGTTGTCCCGGCGGCGCACTATATGTGCGGAGGGGTGATGACGGACCTGGACGCCAGAACCACCATACCAGGGCTCTACGCCGCCGGAGAGACCGCCCACACGGGCGTCCACGGCGCCAACAGGCTCGCCAGCAACTCCCTGCTGGAGGCGGTGGTCTTCGCCGACCGCGCGGCCGCAAGCGCAGCCGAATGGGCGAAAAGCGCGCCGGGGAACCACCTGGCCATACCGGAGTGGGAGTACGGCAAGGCCGTGGACGCCGACGAGCAGGTGGTCATCACCCACCTGTGGGAGGAGGTCCGGCGGCTGATGTGGAACTACGTCGGCATAGCCCGCACAGACAAAAGGCTCGAGCGCGCCAGGCGAAGGATACGCTTCCTGCAGGAGGAGATCAACGAGTATTACTGGGATTTCATCGTCACCCCGGACCTCCTCGAGCTTCGGAACATAGCGCTGGTGGCCGAGCTTGTCATCGACTGCGCCATGTGGCGCAAAGAGTCCCGCGGGCTCCATTACAACCTGGACTACCCGGAGCGCGACGACGCGAATTTCAGGAAAGATATCGTCATGCAAAGGTTTTGAAAGGAGCCCCTTGCATAGCCTGCCAAAAGGCGGCCAAACTTCGCTTTCCTGAACGAGCCGAAGCCCTGAGCGAAAGCCAAAGAAGCCGTCTTCGCCATGACGTGAAGGAACTTGTTTTTATAATATAAACGTGAAAGGCAAGTTGCTTCGGCTTCGCCTCAGAAATACAGCATTCAGCAGTTGATGGGTTTATGCAAAGGTCCGTTTTAAAAAAGCGCCCAGGCGCGGCGGGTTTCAGCCCAGCTTCACGGAAGTGACGCGGCCCATCCCTCCATCTCCCTCTCCGCCCGGGCGAGGATGGCCCTGCGGCGCTCTTTTCTGTTTTTTATATCCTCTTCGAGCGGCGGGAAGAGCGAGAAATTGATATTGGCGGGCTGGAAATTCTCCGCCCGCGAGGGGTCTGTTATATAGGCGAGGAGCGCCCCCATACAGGTCTTCGGGGGCGGCGGCTCGACGGTGGGGCCCAGAAGCTTTCCGGCGGCGAATATCCCCGCCAACAGCCCCATCGCGGCGGACTCGGCGTATCCTTCCACGCCCGTGAGCTGGCCAGCCATTCTCACGCTCGGCGCGGCCTTGAGCGAAAGGTCGGGATTGAGCGCTCTCGGAGAGTTTATATAAGTGTTCCTGTGCAGCGAGCCATGCCTTAAAAAGACCGCGTTTTCAAGGCCGGGGATTCTCCTGAACACTCTCTCCTGCTCCGGGTAGGCAAGCTTCGTCTGGAACCCCACCATGTTGTAAGCGTCCCCCGCGGCGTTCTCCTTGCGCAGCTGGACGACCGCCCAGGGTCTGCGGCCGGTCCGGGGGTCGATCAGCCCCACGGGACGAAGCGGCCCGAAGGAGAGCGCCTCCCGGCCACGCCTTGCGATCTCCTCTATCGGCAGGCACCCCTCGAAGTAAAGACCCTTCTCGAACTGCCGCGGCTCGACGACCCTCGCCGAAAGCAGCTCGTCGATGAAACCCTCGTACTCCCGCCTGCTCATAGGCAGGTTGGCGTAGTCCCCCTCCCCCACCGGGCCGTACCGGTCCTGGATGAAAGCGATGGACCAATCGACACTGTCCGCCTCGACTATGGGGGCGATGGCGTCGTAAAAATAAAGCCCTCCGGCGCCGATGGTCTTCTCGATATCCACCGAAAGACCGCCCGAGGTAAGCGGCCCCGTGGCGACGATGACGGCGTCATAGCCCTCCGGGAGCCTTTCGACCTCCTCGCGGACGATCCTGACGCCGGGCATGGATTCCATCTCCCTCGTAACCGCCCCGGCCAGTTTCATCCTGTCCACGGCGAGTGCCTTCCCGGCGGGAACGCGGTTTTCCTTCGCCAGGCGGATGATGATAGAGCCGAGCCGCTCCATCTCCATCTTGAGAAGGCCCGCAGGGGTGTCCTGTGATTCGGCCTTGAGGGAATTGGAGCAGACAAGCTCTGCCAGAAGATCAGTCCCGTGCGCCGGCGTCATGCGCCCCGGGCGCATCTCGAAAAGGTCCACGGCGGCGCGGCCCCCGGCGCGGCTCGCGATGGCGAAGGCCGCCTCGCAGCCGGCTAGCCCGCCGCCGACGACTGCGACTTTTCGGGCTGATCCTCCTCCTCGGCCTCCTTCTGGAAATCGCATTCCTTATTGGGACAGCGCAGAAAAACGCCGGACTTGAGGACTTTTTTCACAAGGAAAGGATAGCCGCACTTCGGGCAGGGCTCGTCCACGGGCTCGTCCCACACGGCGAAGTCGCATTTCGGGTACTGGCCGCATCCATAAAAAGTCTTGCCCCGCTTCGTCCTCTTCCGGGTAAGCTCTCCGCCGCATCCCTCCCGGGGGCATTTTATGCCGATGCCGATCTGCTTCGTGGTCTTGCACTTGGGGTAGTCCTCGCACGCTATGAAACGGCCGAAGCGGCCGGTCTTTATCACCATGGGCTTGCCGCACTTCTCGCAGGTCAGGTCCGTCGGCTCGTCCGGCGGAGGCTCCTCCTTCGGGACGGCTTGCCCGTCCTTGCCGAGCTTCATCGTGTTCCTGCACTCCGGGTAGCCCGAGCAGGCCAGGAACCTGCCGAACCTGCCGAACTTTATGACCATCGGCTTTCCGCACTTGTCGCAGGTGTAGTCGGTCTTCTCCGCCTCCTCCTTCACGTTCCGCATCTGGACGCGGGCCTTTTCGAGGGTCGTCTCGAAAGGTTTGTAGAACTCGTCCAGCGCCTCCGTCCAGGCCTTTTTGCCCTCTTCCACCTGGTCCAGCTCCGCCTCCATCCGGGCGGTGAACTCCTCGTTCAGTATGTTCGGGAAGTTCTCCACCAGCAGGCCGGAGACCAGGACGCCAAGCTCCGTGGGTTTCAGCCTGCGCTCTTCCATCTCGCAGTAGTCCCTCTGCTGGATAATGGAGACTATCCCGGCGTAGGTGGAGGGGCGGCCGATGCCCTTCTCCTCCAGCTCGCGGATGAGCATGGCCTCCGTGAACCTCGGCGGGGGCTGGGTGAAATGCTGGTTTTTCTCGAGTTTCAGAAGCTTCAGCTCGTCTCCCTCGGCGATGTCCTCCGGTATCTTCTTCGACTCGTCACCGGCGGCGTCGTCCTTGTGCCGCTCCGCCCGCTCGTCGTACACCTTCAGGAAGCCCGCGAACTTCATGATGGAGCCCGTGGCGCGCAGGGTGTAATCCCCCGCCTCGATGTCCACAGTCGTGGCGTCGAACAGCGCCGAGGTCATCTGGCAGGAGATGAACCTTGCCCATATCAGGCTGTAAAGGCCAAGCTCCTCCTTTGACAGGTGTTTTTTCAGCGATTCCGGCGTCCTCGCCGCCGACGTGGGCCGGATGGCCTCGTGGGCGTCCTGGGCCGATTTTTTAGTCTTGTACACGTTGGCCGACGGGGGCAGGTATTCCTTCCCCCAGGTGTTCAGGATATAATCCCGCGCCTGCCCCACCGCCTCGTCCGAAAGCCGGGTGGAGTCGGTCCTCATATAGGTGATAAGACCGACAGGTCCCTCCTCGCCGATCTCTATTCCCTCGTAGAGCCGCTGGGCTATGGACATCGTCCTCCGGGCGTTGTAGCGCAGCCTCTTGCTCGCCTCCTGCTGGAGGGTGGAGGTGATGAAAGGCGCGACGGGGTTCCGCTTGCGCTCCTTTTTCTCTATCTTCCTTATCCTGAGCCCGGCCGCCTCGATCGCCCCGGCGGCTTCCCCGGCCCGCTCGGCGGAGTCTATCTCGGCCTTTTTCCCCTTGTAATGATGGAGCCGGACCTCGAAAGGCGGAGGGTTTTTACCCTCCACCAGGCCCTCGATCGTCCAATATTCCTCGGGCTTGAACTCCTGGATCTTCTCCTCCCGCTCCACCACCATCCGCAGGGCCACGGACTGCACCCTTCCCGCCGAAAGCCCCTTGCGCACCTTCTCCCAAAGCAGCGGGGAAAGCTTGTAGCCCACCAGCCTGTCGAGCACGCGGCGGGCCATCTGGGCGTTCACCTTGTTCGAATCGATCTGCCCGGGGTTTTTTATGGCCTCCTGGACGGCCCTTTTCGTGATCTCGTTAAAGAGCACGCGGTAGACCTCCCTGCCCTCCCCGATCTCCTCGGCTATGTGCGCCGCGATCGCCTCCCCCTCCCGGTCCGGGTCGGGCGCCAGGTAGATGGTGTCGGCCTTTTTGGCGGCGGCCTTCAGCTCCTTTATGACCTTGGCCTTGCCCTTGATGGTGACGAACTGGGGCTTGTAGCCGTCCTCTATGTCCACGCCGAGCTTCGATTTCGGCAGGTTCTTGATGTGGCCCACGGAGGCCTTGACGGCCATGTCTTTGCCGAGGTAGCGTTTGAGCGTCTTCGCCTTGGCGGGCGACTCTACTATTACCAGTCCCTTAGCCATATCAAACCGATTTTTCCAACAGATCAATTAGTGAGTTATAACTTGATAAAAAGCCTGCCCGGCGTCTGCTTCACCAGCCCCTTGAGTTCAAGGGACAGGAGTATAGCAGATACCATATTCGATGGCAAACCAAGCCCTTCCGCCACGGCGTCCATGTGCGCAGGCTCGTGACCGAGGGCCGCCAGAACCTTCGCCTCGTCCCCCGAAAGCTCCTCCTCCGGAAGCGGCAGGGCGGCCTGCCTTTCCATGATGGATTTTTTTACGTAATCGGGCAGCTCCTCGAGTATGTCCCCCACATCCTGGATGAGCTTGGCGTGGCCCAGCTTTATCAGGCTGTTTGTCCCGCGGCTCTTGGGGGAGTTGGCCTGGCCGGGAAGCGAAAAGACGTCGCGGTTGTCGTCTATGGCGGCGTAGGCGGTTATCAGGGCGCCGCTCTTTTCCGCCGCCTCGGTGACGAAAACGCCAAGCGACAGGCCGCTTATCACCCTGTTTCGCATGGGGAAATTCGCCTTGTCGGGCCTGGCCGTGAAGGGAAACTGGCTGATGACGGCGCCGTTTCCGGCTATCGCGCGCTGCAGCCCCTTGTGCTCGGCGGGGTAATAGACGTTCAGCCCGCATCCCAGGACGGCGATAGTCCGCCCGCCCGCATCCAGCGCGGCCCTGTGAGCCACGCCGTCCACCCCCCGGGCCAGGCCGGACACGATGGTCACCCCCGCCGCGGAAAGCTCCCGCGCCATCTTCTCCGTCATCACCCTGCCGTAGCGGCTGGGCGTCCGGGAGCCGACGATGGCTATGGCGGCCGAGTCCTCCTCCCTCCATTCGCCCATGATCGAGAGGACCGGCGGGGGGGAGTAGGCGTTCTCCAGCGGTTTAGGGTAGCCCTCCTCGCCCAGGAGGACGATCGACGCCCCGGTCTTCCGGGCAAGCGCAAGCTCCCGCTCCGTAGCGGCCTCCGGGTCGGCCCGCCTGATCGTCTCCGCGGCGGCGGGCGACAGGCCGTTTATCCGCGAAAGCTCCTCCACCTCCGCCCTGAAGACATCCCTTGCCGAGCCAAAGGCGCCGATCAGCCGGTGATAGGTGACGGGTCCCACGGGCGGCAGGGTGTTGAGCGCTATCCGGCAAATCCTCTCCTCGGTCATGGGAGGGGCGCCTCCGGTTTCGCCGCCATGCCCGTCCTCATCAGGAATGTCTCGCCGGAGCGCTCTTCCTGGCCCCGACAAACCTCAAGTATATGTCGCGGACAGCCTCCATGCGCTCCCGAGTGGCGTCCAGGAACCTGTCCGGCCCCACCCCGGCCTCCGCCACGCTCCGGGCCACGCGCCGCAGGGCGGAAATTGAAGTCGGCGCGACGCTGACGGCTCTCTCCGCGTCCATGCGCAGGGCGTCCTCTATGGCCCGGTAGAAGATGTAGGATCTTTCCAGCTCGGCGGCGTCCTCTTCGCCGAGCCATCCTTCGCCCCGGGCGGCCTGTATCGTGGCGATGGTCAGCGGGTCCTCGCCGGGGAAACCGGAGGGGAGACCGTTTTCCAGAAGGAGCCACTGGCAGATGAACTCTATCTCTATCAGCCCCCCTTTTCCGAACTTTATGTCCAGCGCGCCGGATTTTGTCTTCTCTTTGGCTATCCGCTCCCTTATAGCCGCTATGCCCGCCGCCTCCTCCGGCGTCAGGGGCGGGGTGGTGATGAAGGCGCCGATGGTCTCCATGACGCTGTCGGCCAATCCGTCGTCGCCTGAAATCGGGCGGGCGCCGACGAGGGCAAGCCTTTCCCAGGGCTGCGCCCTGTTCTTGTAATAGGCGGCCATGGAGCCGTAAGAGCGCGCCAGGGGGCCGTTCTCCCCGTCGGGCCTCAAGCGCATGTCCACGGCGTAGCCCTCGCCGTAGGGGGTCATCATTCCGCAAAGGCTTATGATCTTCTGGGTGAGGCGGGTGACGTAGGCTTTGGCATCCTCTCCGCCGTCGTAGAAAACCAGCATGTCAAGGTCCGAGCCGAAGTTCATCTCCCTCCTGCCGAGCTTCCCCGCGGCGAGAATGACCCAGCGGGCGTCATCGGGGCGGGGGCCGGCCTCGGCCTCGGCCAGGCCGGAGATCTTGCGCAGGTACTCCTCGGCGATCACCGTAAGCCCCAGCATCAGTTCGAACCTGTCGGCGAGGCCAAGCAGCCTGCGGACGCCGAGCCGCAGCCTCTCGGCCACGCGGAAGGCGTTGATCCGCGCCATTCTGTCCTCCAGATTTTTACCCTCGGCGGCCTTGGCGGCCAGCTCGGCCCTGTAAGTCATCCTGTCGGCGGGTTTTCCTACGGGGTCCGCGCCGAGCAGCCGGTCCAGGATGTCCGGCTGTTTTATGAGGACCGACGTCAACCGCTCCGACGAGGAAAAGACCGCCGCCAGAAGCTTTATGACCGGCCTGTGCCTGTCCAGAAGCTCGTAGAGCATCTCCCTGCCGCCCTTGGCGTCCACGAACCTTTCAAACCCCATGATGACGTTGTCTGACCACGGCGCCGCGGCGGCCTCGGCGACGAGGGCCGGGCCGAACCTGTCGAAGGTCATCCTGCTTTTGTCCGAGGGGTGGGTGAAGGGGCGGCCGTTGCGCAAAGTGTTCAACGACCGCGCCGCGGCCTCGGGCTTGTCGAAACCCAGCGAGTCGAGCCATTCGGCCGCCGCCTCCTCGTTCTCAAGCGGCACGGGGAAGGATTCGGCGGGTTTTTTGTCCTTCGCGAAGAACATGTCGAATATGGAGCGGACGCGCTTCCTGCGGCGCTCGACCCCCCTTCGCAAACGCTCCGCGGCGCCATCGCCGGAAAGGCCCATGAGCCTGCCGAGCGTCCCGAGCCTCTTTTCGTCGCCGGGCAGGGAATGGGTCTGTATCCCCTGGTGGTACTGGATCCTGTTCTCCAGCCTGCGGTAGAAGATGTAAGCCTCCTTCAGGTCACGATGCCACGGGGCGGAAAGCAGGCCCAGCGAACGGCAGGCGGAAAGGGCCTCAAGCGTCGAGCGTGTCTGAAGCTCCGGGTACCTTGCGCCATACAGTAGCTGGAGAGCCTGGACGACGAACTCTATCTCCCGTATTCCGCCGCGCCCCAGCTTTATGTCCTTTGCGGCCCGCCCGGCGCCAATCCTTGCGTTGAGGGACTGGTCGATCTTGTCCTTCATCGCCGAGATTTCGTCTATGGCGCGCTGGTCCAGGTATTTGCGGTAGACGAAAGGCTTCAGCCTTCCCAGTATCTCCTCCGAGACCTCCCTCGCCCCGCCGCAATGCCTCGCCTTGATGAGCGCCTGTCTTTCCCATTGCTGGCCCCAGGACTCGTAGTAAATCTCCATCGCGCCGATGGAGTTGGTTATCTCCCCCCTGTTTCCCTCCGGCCGCAGGTCAAGGTCCACGCGGAAGGCGATCCCGTCTTCCGTGGCCTCGCCCAGCAGGCGGACGGTCTCCCTTGCGATCTTCACGAAGAACTCGTGCAGGGAGACGACCCCGGCCCCGCCCTCCCGGCCCCTGGTCTGGCCGCGGTCGGAGGTGTGGACGAACACGATGTCCACGTCGGAGGAGATGTTCAGCTCCCGGCCCCCGAGCTTGCCCAGCCCCAGGACGCATATCCGAGCCAGCTTCTCCCCGGAGCCTTCAAGCTCCGTGTAGAGCGGGACGCCGTGGACCTTGAGGGCCTCGCGCTCCGCGATGGACAGGGCCGCGTCGATGGCAAGCTCCGCCACCGCCGACCATTCCTCCATGGTCTCCTCAAGATCGGCCAGGCCGGAGAGCTCCCTGGCTGCGATCCTGGCAAGCTCCCTGCTCCTGAAACGCCGCAGGGCGGGCATGGGCGCCATCGAGGAGAGCAGCAGCGCAAGGCTGCTGGACATATCCTCCGTATCGCGGGGTTTTTCGAGCTTGCCGTCCTCCACCAGCCAGTCGATGTCCTCCGGGCGCGAAAGCAGCCAATGCGTCAGAAACTCGCTCCCGGTGAAAAGATGGGCAAGGACAAAGAGTTTTTTTTCATTTTCGGCGAGGGCCGGCCGGGCCGCCAGGGTTCTTTCAAGCCCGGCCAGGGCCGCCCCGGGATCGGCTGTCTTCGCGGCGATATCTTCCAGGGTCATCGTCTCAGCGCGCCGTCTTCCCCATCCCCGCCCTGTCCGGGGACGGCCTCCCATCCCTCGACCCCAAGCTCCCTGATCTTCTTGGTGAGGGTGTTCCTGTTCATGCCCAGCAGCCGGGCCGCGGGGACGCGCGCCCCGCCGGTCTTCCGCAAAGCGTCTTCTATGAGCGCTTTCTCGACCCGCCCTACCACCTCGTAGTAGACCTTTCCCTCCCCCGCCGCGGCGGCGGCCCGCTGGACGGCCCTCTTGAGATCGCCGCCGCGGTCCGGCCCTCCCGCCACGCCGCCAAGCTCCGGGGGGAGAGAGTCCAGGGTTATGGCGCCGCCGGGGGACATGATGACCGCTCTCCTGAGAACGTTCTCGAGTTCACGGACGTTGCCCGGCCAGTCATGGACCGCGAGCAGCTCCATCGCCTGGGGGGTCACGGTTTTTGGTTTTTCGTTGAAGGCGCGGGCTATCTTCGAGAGGATATGCTCCGTCAGCAGCGGTATGTCCTCCGTCCGCTTTCGCAGCGGCGGCAGGCTTATGTGTATGACGTTCAGCCTGTGATACAGGTCCTCGCGGAACCGGCCCGCCGCCACGTCCGAGGCCAGATCCCTGTTCGTCGCCGCCAGCACCCTCACGTCCACCCTGACCGGCCTCGTCCCCCCAACGGAGTAAAGCTCCCCGTCCTGCAGGACGCGCAACATCTTCGCCTGCAGGTCCGCGGGCATGTCGCCTATCTCGTCGAGGAGGATCACCCCCCCGCTCGCGGCCTGGAACTTGCCGGTCTTGTCCTCCACGGCGCCGGTGAAGGCGCCCTTGACGTGGCCGAAAAGCTCCGACTCCAGCAGGTCCTTCGGTATCGCCGCGCAGTTCACCGTGACGAAGGGCCCGCCCGCCCGGGGCGAGTTCGCGCTCAAAGCCCGGGCGACCAGCTCCTTGCCCGCGCCCGTGGGGCCGGTTATCAACACCGTCGCGTCCGCCCCCGCGGCCCTGCCGATGAGCTTGAACACCTCCTGCATCGCAGGCGACCTCCCCACGATCTCGTCCCCCGGCGCGGCCGGCTCGGCGGATTTCAGCTCCGCCAGCTCCCGGGCCATCCGCCTGTATTCCATGACCCTGTCCACGAGTATCTCCACCTCGTCCAGGTCGAAAGGTTTCGTGAGGTAGTCGAAGGCGCCTTTCTGCATCGCCTTGATGGCGTTGCCCATCGTCGCCTCCGCCGTCATCATGACGACAGACGGCGCGGCGGGGCGCTTCCTGATCTTTTCGAGCAGGTCCAGCCCGGAGCCGTCCGGCAGGACGATGTCCACGAAGGCCAGCGAATACCCCCCTTCGTTCAGGAGTTCCTCCGCCTCGGCCACGGTCTCCGCCGTGTCGACGTGGAAGTCCCTGCGGGCGAGGTCCCGGGACAGGACTATCCTCAGGGTCCTCTCGTCATCCAGGACGAGTATCTTTTTTTTCTCTTCCTTTTCGTTCATGCGATCCCGGCCGCGCGGCCTGAAATTAAAATCAATTTCAGTTTATCATCAGTATGCGCTAGGATTATCGCCGAACGAGGGTTCTTTGAGAAACGGAGACTTCATGAACGACCCGATGACCTACCGGTCCTCCGGGGTGGACATAGACGCCGGAGCGGAGGCGGTCCGCAGGATAAAAGAAGCGGTCAAGGCCACCCACGGGCCCGCCGTGCTCACCGGGGTCGGGAGCTTCGGCTCCCTTTTCGACCTATCGGAGGTGTTGAAAGATTACAGGGAGCCGGCGCTGGTCCAGAGCGTGGACGGCGTCGGCACCAAGCTTATGGTGGCCGCCATGGCGGGGCGGTACGACAGCGTGGGCGTGGACATCGTGAACCACTGCCTCAACGACATCCTGTGCCAGGGCGCGAAGGGCTTGACTTTCCTTGACTACATCGCCGTGGAGACCCTGCGGCCCGAAATGGCCCAGGGGCTGGTGGGGGGGATGGCCCGGGCCTGCGCCGAGGCGGGCGTGGCGCTCGTTGGCGGGGAGACGGCGGAGCTGCCGGGGATATACGTGAAGGGCGAGTATGACCTCGCCGGGGTCATCACCGGCGTGGTGGAAAAGTCGAAAATAATAACCGGCCGGAACATCGCCCCCGGCGACGCGATCGTGGGGCTGCCCTCCAGCGGGCTCCACACGAACGGCTACACCCTGGCCCGAAGGGTCATCTTCGGCAAGCTTGAGATGACGATGGACACCATCCCGCGGGAGCTTGGAAAACCCGTGGGGGAGGAGCTTCTGGAGCCGCACCGGGACTACTCGAAGGCGCTGTGGCCACTTCTCCAGAAGTTCGACGTGAAAGGGCTCGCGCACATCACCGGCGGCGGGCTCATCGACAACATCCCCAGGATACTGCCGTCCGGCGTGGACGCGGCGATAAAACTTTCGGCGTGGGAGACTCCCGCCATATTCCGCCTGATCCAGGAAGGCGGAGACGTCCCCGCCGATGACATGTACAGAACGTTCAACATGGGGATGGGGATGGTGGCCGTGACCGGCCCGGACGAGGCGCAGGGGCTGATGGACGGCTTGCGCGGCGCGGGACACGGCCCAGTGGTCATCGGGGAAATAGTGGAAGGATCGGGCGTTGTGAGGCTGCTTAAGTGAACTCCGCTGGCGAAGGGCCTTGTCAGGCCGCCGGGCCGGAGGGTTTGGAGCCTCCGTTTATGAGGTCCTTGAAGTAGTCCACCACTTCGGGCGAGTCCCACTCCCTCATGCCGTTGGCCTTGCTCACAATCCGCCCCTCGGGGTCGATTATGTACGTCTGGGGTATGCTCACGATCCCGTACATTCTGCTTGTTTTGTTGTCGCGGTCTAGCAGGACCGTGAAATCAAGCCCCATCTCCTCCACGAACTGGCGCACCCTCTCCGCGGGCAGGTCGTCGATGCTGATGGCGACCATCTCGAAAGGCTTGCCCGCAAGCTTTTTGTGGAGCTTGTTCATCATGGGCATCTCCACGACGCAGGGGCCGCACCATGTGGCCCAGAAGTTGACGAACACCCATTTGCCCCGCAGGTTTGACAGGGAGATATCCCCGCCGGAGATAGAGGGAAGCGTGAAATCCGGCGCGACAACATCCTCCTTGGCGGCCAGCGCGGCGCCGACGGACGACCCCGCCTCCGCGGCGCGCCCCCGCTTGTCGATGTCGGCCGAAGCGGCCATGTAACCCAGCGCGAAGGTCGCCGCCAGGACGAGGAATGTCCTCCCTCCGAAAATATCCTTTTTCATCTTCCGTTTCCAGCCCCCGGTTGTCTTAAGTATATATGAAAATTTTGACGCAAACGCCCTTCCGCGTCAACACCGGGGTAAGAGCGCGTGTTATAATTCTGCCCATCTCATGCAGGTACCAGATAAACAAATCAATGAATATCAGATCAATGAATATCAGACTCGCAGGGAGGATTTCATGAAAAAGATTCTGTCCTTTGCCGGGCTGTTGGCCCTGGCATCCATCCTCACGGCGGTCCCGGCCGAGGCGGCCAAGCCTATCCTGGCCGTAGATGAGTTCAAGAACGACACCCGCGCCCACTGGTGGAAAGGCGGTACCGGGCGCGACCTCGCCGGAATGCTGACCAACGAGCTGGCCGCCGGGGGCAAGCTGAAGATGGTCGAGCGCAAGAAGCTGGAGTCGGTCCTGAAGGAGCAGGACCTTGGCGCCTCCGGCAGGATACGCAAAGACACCGCCGCCCAGATCGGCAAGCTGACGGGCGCGCAGTACCTTGTGATGGGCACCGTCACCGCCTTCGAGGAGGACACCTCCAAAGTCGGCGGGGGCTTGAGTTTCAAGGGTTTCTCTCTAGGCGGCAAGAAAAAGAAGGCTTACTTGGCCGTGGACCTGCGGGTCGTGAACACGACGACGGGCGACATCAGCTTCACCAGGACCGTCGAGGCATCCTCCAGCGGCGGGGGCCTGAGCCTCGGCGTGTTCAGGGGCGGATTCGGCGGAACCCTCGGCGGGGAGGAAAAGACTCCCGTGGGGAAAGCCATCCGCGCCTGCGTGATCGAGATCTCCGAATACCTGGAGTGCATGATGGTCAAGAAGGACTCATGTATGCAGGAGTACGAGGCGAAGGAGGAGCGGCGCAGGGAGAGAACCAAAGGCGCCATAGAGCTCGAATAGCGGCGATACGCACTTGATGGCCGGGCTCCGGGCTTTCGCGGGCCCGGCTTTTTTTGCGCAAAGAAGGGGGGGGCCGGCCTTACCCTACAAAAAACCTCAGCGCCGCGAAGCCGAGGATCAACAGGGCGGCGAAGGCCCACGAAAGCACGGTTATGTACTTATCGATGAAGGCGCGGATGGCCGGACCGAAAAAGTAGACTAAAACCCCCTCGGTGTAGAACCTCAGCCCCCGGCCCGCGATCGAAGCCAGGATGAAGGTTAAGAACCCGACCTCAAAAGCCCCCGCGGCTATGGTGAAGACTTTATAGGGGATCGGCGACACGCCCGCCACCAGCGCCACCAGCGCGTTGTATTCCTCGTACAGGCCCTGGATGCTCGTGTACTTTTCCGCCAGGCCGTAAAACTCTATGATCCTGAGCCCCACGGTCTCTATGAAAAAGCGTCCGATGAAATATCCAAAGGCCCCGCCAAGGACCGACCCGGCCGTGCATACCGTGGCGTACCATATCGCCCTGGCGGGCTTCGAGAGCCCCAACGCGAGGAGCAGCGGATCCGGCGGGATCGGGAAAAAAGAGGACTCCGCGAAGGAAAGGATGAAAAGGGCCGGGGTCCCGTAGGGCGTCTCTGCCCAAGAGAGGACCCAGCCGTAAAGTTTTTTGAGGAGCCCCTCCTTGGCACGTCGGGAGACCGTCGTTGTTTCACCGTCGCTTGTCATCGGAGTATTTTACAGGCCGTTTCCCTTCCTTGCACAGGAAAAGCCCGGCGCGGCCGAAGCGGATTGATATTAAAATGAAAGGATGCCATATTTGTTTTTGTAACGGCCCGGAATAATCTGAGAATATGGCTGACACACAGGAAACCGCCCCCATGCCCTCCCTGGCGCAGACCAGGGTGGACTGGAGCGCCTTGGACGTCCCCACCCTGGAGGACCTCCTCAAGACCTCCGAAAAGGGCCTGACGGAGGCCGAAGCGGCCGAGAGGCTGAGGATATACGGCCCCAACCAGCTTCCGCGCAAACCGCCGCCATCCCTGCGGGAGATACTCCTGCGGCAGTTCAAAAGCCCGCTCATCTACATACTCGCCATAGCCGCCGTTGTCTCCATGGCCATCGGCGAGCTTACGGACACCGCCTTCATCGCCGTGGTGCTGCTCTTGAACGCGGCCATAGGAGGATACCAGGAGTGGCGCGCGGAAAGGAGCGCCCAGGCGCTCCAGAAGCTTTTGAGGATAAGGGCTACCGTCGAGCGGGACGGCGAAATAAAAGAGATCAGCGCCGAAGAGATCGCGCCGGGGGACGTGGTGTGGCTCGAGTCCGGGGGGCGTGTTCCGGCGGATATGCGTCTTCTGATGACCCACGGGCTGGAGGTGGACGAGTCGCTGCTGACGGGGGAGTCCATCCCGGTGCTGAAAGACGCCAAGGCGAGCCTGGACGCCGCGACGCCGCTTGCCGACCAGCGGAACATGGCCTATGCCGGCTCGATAGTGACCCGCGGGCGCGGGAAAGGCGTCGTGGTGGCGACGGGGATGGCCACCGCCGTGGGCCAGCTGGCCCTGGACGTGGTCGGCAGACCCGCTGGCAAGCCGCCGCTTATCGTGCGAATGGAGCGGTTCAGCAAGACCGTCGCCGTCATTGTCCTCCTGGCCGCGGTGGTCGTGGGGCTCGTGGGGGTGTTCGGCCGCGGCTATGGCGTGGGCCAGATGTTCATGTTCGGCGTGGCGCTCGCCGTCTCGGCCATTCCGGAGGGGCTGCCGGTAGCGCTGACGGTGGCCCTTGCCGTGGCCACGACCCGGATGGCCCGCCGGGGTATCATCGTGCGCAGGCTGGCGGCCGTGGAGGGGCTGGGAAGCTGCGAGCTCATAGCGAGCGACAAAACAGGGACACTCACGAAAAACGAGCTTACCGTCCGCGAGATAATGTTAAGCGACGGACGGGCCTTACCGGTCACCGGCGAAGGGTTCACCCCGGAGGGATACGCTCTCGAAGGCGACAGAAAGATAAGAAGCGGGCAGATACCGCTTCTCGACCGCCTCGCCCTGGCCGCGGCGCTCTGCAACGAGGCGGACTTGCATATGAAGAACAGTGAATGGGTCTGGCGCGGCGACCCTACGGACATAGCCCTGCTCTCCCTGGCCGGCAAGTTGGGGCTCGATCACGAAGAGGCGTTCGAAAGATACCCCCAGGTGAACGAAATACCATACGAGCCGGAGCACAAGTTCGCCGCCACCTACCACGAGGCCGGTGGCGAGACCCACATCTTCATAAAAGGCGCGCCGGAGCGCGTTGTGACGATGTTGCGGGATGGCGGCGATAGGTCTTTCAACGAAGATTTCCTGCGGGCCGCCGAAAAGATGGCGGGAAAAGGATACCGCGTCCTGGCCCTGGCCGCCGGCCGCGCTCCCGCCGGGCTGGAGCCCGAGCAGGCGCCGCCGGAGCCCTCGGACCTTGAGTTCCTGGGGTTCGTGGGGATGATGGACCCCCTGCGCCACGGCGTCCGCGAGGCGATACAGGAAAGCCACGGCGCAGGAATATCGGTGATTATGATAACCGGCGACCACCCCGTCACGGCTTTTGCCATAGCGCGCGACCTCGGCCTTGCCGAGGGGCCGGAGGAAGTCGTGACGGGAACGGACCTTGCCGGGAAGGCGCCGGAAGAGCTCGACGAGATCGTCCGAACGAAGCGCGTCTTCGCCAGGATAACATCGAGGCAGAAGCTGGAAATCGTGGAAGCGGCCCGGCGCGGCGGGATGTTCGTCGCCGTCACCGGCGACGGCGTCAATGACGCCCCGGCGCTACGGGCGGCCAACATCGGCGTGGCCATGGGCAAAGCGGGGACGGACGTGGCCAGGGAGGCGGCGGAGCTTGTGATAAGCGACGACAACTTCGCCACCATCGTGGCGGGAGTGGAAGAGGGCAGGATCGCCTACGACAACGTCCGCAAGGTCATATACCTTCTCGTCTCCACCGGCGCGGCGGAGGTCATCATGGTGACCATGGCCGTGGCCGCCGGGATGCCGATCCCGCTGCTGCCGGCGCAGCTTCTGTGGCTGAACCTTGTGACCAACGGTATACAGGACGTCGCGCTGGCTTTCGAGCCGGGGGAGGGGGATGTCTTGAAACGCAAACCAAGGCCGCAGAGAGAACGGATATTCAACAGGCTCATGATAGAGCGAACCGCCGTGGCCGCGGCGGTGATGGGCCTTGTGGGCTTCGGCCTTTTCTGGTGGGCGCTCAGGGCCGGGTGGGCCGAGGATTCGGCCCGCAACGCCCTGCTTCTGCTGATGGTGCTCTTCGAGAACATACACATAGCCAACTGCCGCTCGGAGACGAAGTCCGCTTTCCGTATCCCGCTTTTCAGCAACCCCATCCTGCTTTTCGGCGTGGCGGCGGCCTTCACCCTGCACGTCATGATGATGTACGCCCCCATGGGACACGCCGCGCTCAGAACCGAGCCTGCCTCCGCCGCCACGTGGGCCGCGGCGCTCATCCTGGCCCTGACCGTCCTCGCCGCCATGGAGATCCACAAGAGATCGTGGGCCGCCAGGACGAATGCGAAGGGCTGACCCGGGAGGGACGGGAAAAACGCGTCTTCGCCGTTTATGTTATAAAATAGGCTTTAACCTAATCTGAGCGAAAAACGGGCGGTGGATAAGTTTAAGGAAGAGTGCGCCGTGTTCGCCGTTTACGGCCATCCGGAGGCGGCGAACCTGACATACTTGGGGCTTTATGCCCTCCAGCATCGCGGGCAGGAGTCCTCCGGCATCGTCTCCTCCAACGGTCTGCGCCACTTTGCCGAGGTGGGGATGGGCCTGGTGTCGGAGATTTTCGACGAACAGAGGATATCCCGCCTCAAGGGCGCCGCGGCTATCGGCCACAACCGGTATTCCACCCATGGCGAGTCGCTGCTTAAAAACTCCCAGCCCATGGCGATCGAATACTCCCACGGCCCCCTGGCCATGGCCCACAACGGCAACCTCATAAACGCTGGGTCGATACGGAGCAGGCTGGAGGAGGAAGGCTCCATCTTCCGCTCCACCATGGACTCGGAGGTGATAATCCACCTGATCGCCAAAAGCAGGAAAAGACGCCTGCAGGACAGGGTCGTGGAGGCGCTCTCCCGCGTTGAGGGGGCCTATTCGCTGGCCATCATGGACGCCCGCGAGCTTGTCATAGCGCGGGATCCGCGCGGCTTCCGCCCTCTGGCCATGGGCAGGCTGGGGAACTCTTACGTCTTCGCATCGGAGACCTGCGCCTTCGATCTGATCGACGCGAAATTCGTCCGGGAGGTGGAGCCGGGCGAGGTGATCGTCGTGAACGAGGGGGGGCTCGTGAGCTACTTCCCCTTCGAAGAGGCTCCAAGGCGGCACTGTGTCTTCGAGTTCATATACTTTTCCCGGCCGGACTCGAACATATTCGGCGCCAACGTCCACAACACGCGGAAGGAGTTCGGCCGCCAACTCGCCCGGGAAAAGCCGGTCGACGCGGACATAGTGGTCCCCGTGCCGGATTCCGGGGTGGTGGCGGCGCTGGGATACGCCGAAGCCTCCGGCATCCCCTTCGAGAAGGGGATCATAAGAAACCACTACGTGGGCAGGACTTTCATAGAGCCGACCCAGTCCATCCGCCATTTCGGGGTGAAGATAAAGCTCAACCCCGTGCGGGACGTCATAAAAGACAGAAAAGTTATCCTGGTGGACGACTCCATAGTCCGCGGGACGACCTCCCGCAAGCTGGTTAAGATGGTCCGCGACGCCGGGGCCAAGGAGGTCCACATGCGGATATCCTCCCCGCCGACGACTCATTCATGTTTTTACGGCATAGACACCCCCGCCAGGACGGAGCTTATCGCCGCCACTTACAGCATGACGGAGATATCGGATTTTCTGAGGGCGGACTCCCTGGAGTACCTGAGCATCGAGGGGATGATGAAGGCATTGCGGGGCAGGGAGGGAGACTTTTGCAAGGCCTGTTTCGACGGCGATTACCCCATCACCACGCCCGCCATCGAGACGCAGATGGAGCTTCTGGAAAACGGCCCCGCGCCCAAAAGGGCCGGGGAAGAGAAAAAATCTGAAGCGATCTTCGAGTGACACCGCCTCTCCTTCGTTTCCTGCTTGAGAAAACAAGGGCTTGTGCTTCGGCGGTTTTTCCGCCTATAAAAACCGCCAATATTGTCTCTTTAACCCCGATCTCCGCGTGGTTATAATCACGTGTCCGCGGGCGGCTTTGGAACAAGGCGCGCGCGGCTTTCGGATTTTTTCATGAAAATTTTTCCAGACCTGAAATGACAGAATCGTCTCAAGCCGTCCGCAAGGAAAGACGCGCCGCCGTTCCCCCAGCGAACCCGGAGATGGAGAAGGCCGTCCTGGGGGCGATCCTGCTCGACAACGAGGCGCTGCCGAAGGTGATCGAGATTCTCACCGGCTCGGAGGATTTCTACAAACCGGCCCACAGGAAGATATACCAGGCCGTCATCGACCTTTACGAGAAAAGCGAGCCCGCGGACCTGATGACCCTCTCCGAGGAGCTGCGAAAGAGAGGCTGGTTCGACGACATCGGGATAGACTACCTGGCCGACCTCGTCGAATCCGTCCCCACGGCGGCCAACGTCCGCGTCCACGCCCGCGTGGTGCGGGAGAAGGCGGTCCTGCGAAAGCTCATCACCGTCGCGGGGGAGGTGGTGACCCTGGCCTACGAGGACACCGAGGACGTGGACAAGCTGCTCGACGAGGTGGAGCGGATGGTGCTGGACATCTCCCAGGAGCGGGCGCGCAAAAGCTTTGTGGACATCAAGAATATCCTCAAGGACAGCATGAAAACCGTCGAGAGCCTCTACGAGACCAAGAGGCTCATCACAGGGGTCCCCACAGGCTACAAGGATATCGACGAGAAGACGGCCGGGCTGCAGTCTTCGGATCTGGTGATAATCGCGGGGCGGCCCTCGATGGGCAAGACGGCCTTCGCCATGAACATCGCCCAGAACCTGACGAGCCTGGAGGAGGAGAGGGTGGTGGCGATATTCTCCCTGGAGATGTCCGCCGAGCAGCTTGTCCTGAGGATGCTGTGCTCCGAGGCGAAAGTGTCAAGCCAGAGGCTGCGCACGGGGTTCCTGTCGCAGACCGACTGGCCGAAGCTGACGACGGCCGCGGGCAGGCTCCATGGCCTGAACATCTTCATCGACGACACGGCGGGGCAGACGGCCCTGGACATCCGCGGCAAGGCGCGCAGGCTGCAGGCGGAGAAGGGAAGGCTGGACCTTATCATCGTGGACTATTTGCAGCTTATGACCTCCCGGCGCAGGTACGAGTCCCGCGTGCTGGAGGTCTCGGACATCACGAGATCCTTGAAACAACTGGCACGGGAGCTTTCCGTCCCCCTTATCGCCGTCTCACAGCTTTCCAGGAAGGTGGAGGACAGGACGGACAAGAGACCGCAGCTTGCGGACCTGCGCGAGTCCGGCTCCATCGAGCAGGACGCGGACCTGGTAATGTTCGTGCACCGGGAGGGGTTCTATAACCGTGACAGGCCGGAGCTTGCGGGCAAGGCGGACATCATCATCGGCAAACAGCGCAACGGCCCCGTGGGGACGGTGAAGCTCGCTTTCCTGGAAGACTTCACGCGGTTCGAAAACCTCTCCATGATGGAGCCGCAGGAATATAGCGACTTCGAAGAGCCTTTCTGAAAAGACCTTTGCGGAACCAATATGATTTACTATCTTGTTGTCCTGAGGCGAAGCCGAAGGACCTTGCCTTTTTTGCTTAAACTAACAAAATCAAGGCCCTTCAGTTCGCGGCGGAGACTCCGCTCCTTCAGGACGACAACAGCGGGCGGATTCGAACGCATTATGCGAAAGTCTTCTTTCTAAAAGGCAGAGGCCGCCCTTTTTCGGAGCCTCGGCCGCTTTTGTCAACAAGCGCAAGGACAGTGAACCTCAGTCATCCCACTCACGTCGAGATAGACATCGACAGGCTCCATGAAAACCTGGACCTCATAAGCCGCGTGGCCGGGGCGCCCCTTCTGCCGGTGGTGAAGGCGGACGCCTACGGCCATGGCGCCGTCCCCGTCGCCCGGGAAATAGCGGGGAGAAAGGACATTGTCGAGGGCCTCTGTGTGGGCACTGTGAACGAGGCGCTGGAGCTTCGCCGGGCGGGGATGAGGGGGCGGATCGTCGTCCTGGACGGGGTCTTCCCGGAACAGGCGGGTGAGGCCCTTCGCCACGGACTGGAGGCTGTCGTAAGCTCTGTCGAGGAGGCTCGGACGCTGGCCTCGAGCGCGGGCCGCAAGGCCGCGGAGGTCCACGTCAAGATCAACACCGGCATGACGCGCCTGGGGGCGGAGGCGGAGAGCGCCATGGACGTCTATAAAAAGATCGCGGGGATGAGAAAGATACGCATAGCCGGGCTTATGACCCACCTGGCCGACGCGGGGCGAAAACGCGGCCTGGCCCCCAGGCAACTGAAAATTTTCGACGAGATATCTTCCGCCATCTCCGCCGCGGGCCACCCTCTCCCCCCCCGCCACGCGGCGAACACCGCCGCCGTGTTCCGCCACCCGGCGTCGCGGCTGGACCTCGTCCGGCCGGGGCTTGGTGTCTATGGGGTCCAGGCCTTTCCGGGGCCGGACGCCGGGCTGAAACCGGTCCTGAGCTGGCGGGCGAGGATAGCCATCGTCCGGAAGCTTAAAAAAGGCCAGACGGTATCATACGGGATGCTGTGGACAAGCCCTGGGCGGCGGGAGGCGGCTGTCGTCTGCGCAGGCTACGCCGACGGGTACTCCACGAGGCTTTCGAACCGGGCGAAGGCCCTTTTCAGGAGAAAACCCGTCAGGCAGGTCGGTATGGTCTGCATGGACAGCTGCCTTTTCGACGTGACAGGAACCGGCGCCAGGGCCGGCGATACGGTGACCCTCATCGGCGAGGATGGAAAAGAGCGCGTCACGGCCAACGATCTCGCCCGCCTGGGCGGGGTTATTCCGTATGAGATTCTGTGCGGAATAGGCAGACGCGCAAAACGTGTCTACATGAGATCCGGCGAAATCGTAACCCTCTGATTACAAAGTCCTTACATCCAAGGCGGCGATAGCGGGGCATGATTCGCCACGGGGTCGCGCCGGCCCTGCCGCCTCCCGCTTTCCGGCCCGCGGGCAGGCGATTTTTTATGGCGCATAACACATTGATATATATCGCCTGATTTACAGCGCCCCCCCATCGCTCCGGGCTGGAAATTTGATATTTAACCTCAAATCTATATAATAGATATCTCACGTGTCCGAAGCATTTTTATCGGGAAAGGAGCATCCAGACGGGCCCGATCGCCCGTCCCGCTCGAATTGAAGAGTAAGATTTTAAAAATGAATGTGTTACAAAACGCCGAGTTGGAACTGGAGGAAGGCGAGATCCAGTACGCGGACAAGGTTCTCATCGCCATAAGGCGGATCATCCGCGCCGTTGACCTTCATTCCAGGAAGCTGGCCCAGAGTTCCGGCCTGACGGGGCCTCAGCTTGTCGTGTTGTCGGAGATAGCAAACCGCGACCAGGCCTCGATAAGCGATCTGGCGAAAAACGTCCACCTCAGCCACGCCACGGTGACGGACATCCTGAACAGGCTTGAAAAAAGAGGGCTTGTCGCCAGGAAGAAAAACGGAGCCGACAAGCGGAAGGTGGTCGTGGAAGTGACCGGGGCCGGCAGGGAGATCATAAAAAACAAGCCGCCGCTGTTGCAGGAGAAGTTCGTCGCGAGGCTGGACAGGCTCGAGGGCGAGGAGAAAGACCTTCTTCTTTCGATGCTGACAAGGATAGTCAGCATGATGGAGATGGAAGAGGAGACACTGGATTCCTCCCCGTTCCTTGCCACCGGCCCCCTGTCCGCGTCGCCGGAAAGCTCTTTGGGTTATCTGAACGACTCCCCGTCCGCGGACGGCTCGGGCGCGAAGGAGGCGCCCGGCGGAAAATCGGACTAACGTCCCCCGGAAGCGGCGTCCGCTCCTTTCGCCAGCGTGGACGGGGCGGATTTTTTGTTTGGAAGGCATCGCGGTAAACGATTGATGAAAACGCGGAGGAATATCAGGCCAGGCGCGGCGGAGGGCGGCTCCCGATGAGCGTCGCCATCCTCGGCTGGGAATTCGAGACTTTTCAAGACATGGAAAAGCTCGAGGACAAAGCGGGAGTTTATGTCGTCATCTCGATCAAGGACGGCGCCGCCCGCGTCATCGACGCAGGAGAGTCCGAGCGGATAAGGACGAAGATCATCAGCCATGAAAGAACGCCGTGCTGGAGCGAACACAAGTATGACGGCGTGGTCATCGCCGTCCGTTACGTGGAGGCCGCGGACCGCGAGGAGCGGGTGAGGATAGAGAGTGAGATAAGGGCCAGGTATTCGCCGCCCTGCGGTGGCCCGGAGGGGGCGGCGGAGCTAACAAACGTTTTTACCGGCGCTATTAAAGAGGAGAAAAAAGACGACGACAAACGTTGAAACCGAAGAGGAGGGAATATGGCGCATTACAACAAAAAGTTCATTACGTGCTTCATGACGACATCGTGCAACCTGCGTTGCAAATACTGCATAACATCGTCCATGGACCGCGATAACACGAATATAGACCTCGACTTCGTCCGCGCCGCAATGAGTGAGTATTTCGAGAAAACGCGCAACTACAAGGTGCGTTTCTACAGCGTGGGCGAGCCCACGGAAAACATCGAAGGCATAAAAAACGTCGTGGACATCGCCCAGGAGCTGAGCGGCGGCTCGGCCTATTTCGAGCTTCTGACGAACGGTTTCTTCAATGACGCCACCGCTGAATGGATCGGAAACAACATACACCGCGTCTGGGTCTCCTATGACGGACCGCAGGACGTGTGCGACGACATACGGATCACCCCAAAGGGAAAAGGCAGCGCCGAGCGGATAATACGCAACATCCATAAACTCAACGAGATGACCTCGGTCGGAATCGGCCTCACGGTCAACCAGTTCAACCTGAAAAGACAGGTGGAGGTCATAGAGGAGGTCCACGGCATGGGAATCAACTGCATGATCTCCAAAGCCTGCATAAACCCCGTCGGCAAGGACCTCGACGACATCTACGCCGTGGACATCATGGACTACGCCGAGGAGTTCATAAAGGCGTGGCGGCGCGGGCGGGAGCTTGGCCTGCATTACACCAACGACCTGATATTCAACTTCGACGGCCATTGCTCCTTCTACTGCCGGGCCAATGACCCCACGCCGCACCTGACCGTGGACGGCTACGTCTCCTCGTGCGACAGGGCCTTTTCAGGGGACAGCCCCCTCAAGGAGCTTATCTACGGCAAGTGGGACCCGAGAACCAAAAGCATCGAATATTACCCGGACAGAATCGAAAAACTTCAAAACCGCAGGGTCGAGAACATGGAGGAGTGCAAAGACTGCGAGATACGCTACCAGTGCGCGGGCCACTGCCTGGGCACGGTCTACCAGTACACCGGCGACATGTACAAGCCGCTGACCTATTACTGCCCGGCGATCAAGTTCCTGCACAAGGAAGTTAAAAAGGACATGAAAAAAGGCGAGTTCTGGCCCATCGAGTACACCAACTGAGGGTCGTCTGAAGGCCGGCGCGGAAAAAGGAGCGTAAATTAATGAAAGAGCGTAAAGGGTGAGCGGCAAAACAGAGATGACGAAACGAAGCGGAGCCGACGAGGCGCCGGTCGCGTTGCGCGGGCCGGAGAGGGCCGACGGCAAGAGCCTTTACGACCTTGTCCGCTCCTGCCCTCCGCTGGACGTCAACTCGGTCTACGCCTACTACCTGGTGGCGGAGCATTTCGCCGGGACCAGCGTCGTCGCCGAGGTAAACGGGCGGACAGCCGGTTTCGTCTCCGCGTACATCCCCCCCGGCCGGGAGGATACCCTGTTCGTGTGGCAGGTGGCCGTCTCGCCAGACGCGCGCGGCAGGGGGCTTGCGGGCAGGATGCTCCGCGAGATTCTGTCCAGGCCCGCGCTCGGGAAAATCCGGCACGTCGAGACAACGATAACACCGTCCAACGAGGCGTCGAAACGGCTCTTCTCGCGGCTTGCGGAAAGGCTCGGATGCGGCGTCGAAAAAGAAATTTTCATCCCGGCCGAATGGTTCGGGGAGGGCTCCCACGAAGAGGAGGTCCTTTTCCGGATCGGGCCGTTCGAAAACGTTTATTAACTTTGAAAGGTGGAATAACCATGCGAGTCATTGAAAATATGGAATCGGAAGTGCGGGGCTACGTCAGGTCGTTCCCGGCCGTCTTCGACAAGGCGGAGGGCGCGATTCTCTACGACAAGCACGGCGAAAGGTACGTCGACTTTTTCGCCGGGGCCGGCACGCTCAACTACGGGCATAACAACCCCAATATCACCAAGGCGCTCATAGAGTATCTCCAGGGCGGCGGCGTGGTCCACGGCCTGGACAAGGCCACCGTGGCCAAGATCGAGTTCCTGCAAAAGCTCCACGACACGATACTGGCGCCCCGTAACCTCAACTACAAGGTCCAGTTCACGGGCCCCACGGGTACCAACGCCGTGGAGACGGCGCTGAAGCTCGCCAGGATGGTCAAACGCAGGTCGAACGTCATCTCCTTCACCAACGGCTACCACGGCCTGACGATGGGCTCCATGGCCGTGACGGGCAACACTTTCTACAGGGACGAGTCCTACGGGCTGAGGGTGAACACGGCCTTCATGCCGTATGACAAGTATTTCGGCCCGGAGGTGGACACGATCGAATATTTCAGAAAATACCTCGAGGACCCGAGCAGTGGCGTCGACCAGCCCGCGGCGGTGATACTGGAGACAACCCAGTGCGAGGGCGGCGTCAACGTGGCCAGCGCCGAATGGCTCAAGAAGCTTGAAGGGCTCTGCCGCGAGTTCGAGATACTCATGATCGTGGATGACATACAGGTGGGCAACGGGCGCACGGGGCCCTTCTTCAGCTTCGAGCGGGCCGGGATCACGCCGGATATCGTGGCCGTCTCGAAGTCCATCGGCGGCGGCCTGCCGCTTGCGCTGCTGCTCATCAAGCCGGAGCTGGACCAGTGGCAGCCGGGCGAGCACACGGGCACCTTCAGGGGCAACAACCTCGCTTTCGTGGCGGCCACCCAGGCGCTCGGCTACTGGGAGAACGGCGACCTCACCGATGCGGTCTTCTACAAGGGCCAGATCATGGAAGAGGAGCTGAGAGGCTTCATGGAGGCCCATCCCGACCTCGGCCTGGAGTTGCGCGGGCTGGGGATGCTGTGGGGGCTCGATTTCAAGGTCCGGGGCGCGGCCAGCGAGATATCCAAGCTGGCCTTCGAAAAGGGGCTCATCATCGAAGTGGCGGGAGCAGAGGACAACGTACTCAAGCTGCTGCCGGCCCTGACGATCGAGGAGGAGCTGCTCCGGGAGGGGCTCGGGATAATCGGAGAGACCATAAACGAGTTCGAAAAGGGTAAGAAGGATTTTCTGGTGGGCAAGACGATATGATCGTAAGAACTCTGGAAGAAGCCAAAGACACCGAAAGGGAGGTCAAAGCCGGCAAGGGAACATGGGTAAGCCGCCGCCTGCTGTTGCGGGACGACGGGATGGGGTTTTCCCTGCATGACACCACCATCTTCGCCGGCACGGAGACCTATATCTGGTACAAGCATCACCTGGAGGCGGTCTACTGCGTGGCCGGGGAGGGAGAGATAGAGGTCATCGGGACCGGCGAAAAACACCGGATCACCGACGGGACCATGTACGCCCTGGACGGCCACGAGAAACACTGGCTCCGCGCCAAAGCCGACATGCGGTTGATCTGCGTGTTCAACCCCGCCCTGACCGGCGCCGAGGATCACGACGAAGAGGGAGTCTATCCTTTGATGATGACTGACGAGGAGCGTTGACCGATGCCGGGGACAATGCAAAGAGCGGCGGAAAACGAGCTGGATCTTTACCCCACGCGGGAAGACGAGGAAAAAATCATCGGCCGGGCCGATCCCGTCGGGCGGCTCATGAGGGGCAGGCGCATGGCCGGGGTATACGGGCCGCCGGGCACGCTGGTTCTCCACGAGGGCAACATCATGCACGGCTCGTCTGATAACATATCACCCATGCCTAGAACGAACCTGTTTTTCGTATACAACAGCGTCCATAACAAGCCCGCGCCGAGGCCTTTCGCTGCGCCCCGGTTCCGGCCGGAGTTTCTGGGCAGCGCGGACAGGGACCCTCTCAAGCCGGCGCAAGCGCCGTGGAGGCCATGACCTGCCCGGCGGGAAGGGGATGGCGGACGGCCCTGCTCATCCTGCTCGCCCTTTTCCTTGCGGCGGGCGCGGGTTGCCAGGCGCGGGAGAAAGAGAAGGGCGGCGCCTACGGGCGGATGCTGGACTCCGGCGTCGTTCGGGTGGGGTTCGCCAACGAGGCCCCATACGCCTTCCTGGACGAGGACGGCCGCCTGACAGGCGAGGCGCCGGAGATCATACGGGCGGTGATGAATGAGCTCGGTGTGGAGCGCGTGGAGGGGGTTCTCACGGAGTTCGGCTCCCTCATACCCGGCCTCAAGGCGGGCCGATTCGACATAATCGCCGCCGGGATGTACATCACGCCCGAACGATGCCGGCAGATAGCCTTCACCAATCCAACGTACAGGATGGGAGAGGCGTTCCTCGTCCGGAAGGGCAACCCGCTTGACCTTCACGGCTACGAGGACGTCAAGGAGAAACCAGCCGCCAGGCTGGGCGTCGTCGCCGGGGCGGTGGAGCTTGGCTACGCCATTGCGGTGGGCGTGCCGAGGAAGAGAATATCCGTCCTGCCCGACGCCCCCAGCGCCGTGGGCGCCCTCATGGCGGACAGGATCGACGCCTACGCCGGGACATCCCTCACCGTGCGCGACATGTACGGCAAATCAGAGGACGCGGACGTTGAGATCGCCGAACCGTTCACGGACCCGGTGATAGATGGCAAAACGGCGGCCGGATACGGCGCCTTCGGCCTGCGCAAGGAGGACGGGCGGCTCCTGAAAAGGATCAACAAGACCCTGGACGATTTCATCGGCTCGGAGCGCCACCGAAAGCTTGTCGCCCCCTTCGGGTTCGGCGAGGCGCAGCTGCCGGGGGATAAGACCGCCGCCGAGCTTTGCGAGAGAGGGGCGTAGGCCGTTGACCGGGGTTTCTGGGCGTTGCGTCAACCCGCCGCGCGCTTGACCCATGCCTGAATTTTTCGCGCTTTTACCCCCCCTGCTTTCGGGGCTGAAGACTACCGTAATCATAACCGTCGCCGCCGCGGTGGTCGCTCTCGTGACGGCTTTCATAGCCGGGCTCATGCGGATTTCGCGCCGGGCCTGGGTGAGGGCGCCGGCGGTGGCGTACATCGACTTTTTCCGGGGCACGTCGGCGCTGGTCCAGCTTTTCTGGGCCTATTACGCCCTCCCCCTCCTGGGCGTCAGGCTGGACGCCATGACGGTGGCGATAGTCGTTCTCGGCCTGAACATCGGCGCCTACGGCGCGGAGGTGGTCCGCGGGGCCATACAGTCCATCCACGCCGGGCAGTGGGAGGCGGCGGTGGCGCTCAACTTCACCAGGACGCAGACGCTGGCGCGGATCATCATACCGCAGGCGGTCGTGGTGATGATGCCGACCTTCGGCAACCTGCTCGTGGAGCTTCTGAAAAGCACAGCGCTGGTCTCGCTTATCACCATAGGAGACCTCACGTTCCAGGGCCAGGCCCTGCGGTCGTCCACCATGCGCTCGGCGGAGATCTTTTCGTTGACGCTCGCGCTCTATTTCGTGACGGCGCTGGCGCTGCTTTACGGATTCAGGCGGCTGGAGAAGAAATTGGCGCTTTACAAGGGATGAGGACGGGGACTTGATATTCGACTGGAAGTACACCGCCGAGATATTGCCGGAGCTTCTGCGCGCGCTGGTTGTGACCGTGGAGGCGACGGCGCTGGGGATGGGCATCGCGCTGGTCCTGGGGCTTTTATGGGCGCTGCTTCGCATGTCCGGCTCCAGCGCCGTCTCCGGAACGGCCTCGTGGGCCGTGGAGTTCATCCGGGACACGCCGCTCCTGATACAGATATACTTCTTCTTCTACGTGGCGCCGGAGTTCGGGCCGAAGCTTTCGCCCTTCGCCACCGGCGTGATCGCGCTGGGAGTCCACTACAGCGCATACCTGGCCGAGGTCTACCGGGCGGGGATAGAGGCGGTGGGCAGGGGGCAGTGGGAGGCGGCGGTGGCCATGAACTTCAGCCGGGCCGACACGTGGCGGCGGATAATCCTGCCGCAGGCGATTCCGCCGATGATACCGGTGCTGGGCAACTACCTTATCGCCATGTTCAAGGACACGCCGATGCTGGCGGCGATCACCGTCATGGAGCTTTTGCAGACGGCGAAGCTGATGGGCGCGGAGTCGTTCCGGTACCTGGAGCCGCTGACGGTGGTGGGGCTTTTGTTCCTGCTCGTCAGCCTGGCCTCCTCGGTGGCTGTGAGAAAACTGGAAGAGCGGTTCGCCTGAAAAACGAGGGAATATCGAAATGACGCAAGAAACCATCATCCACATGAAAGACGTCCGCAAATCATTCGGCGATGTGGAGGTGCTGCGCGATTTCTCCATGGAAATCCCGGCCAGGCAGAAGATCGTCATACTGGGCCCCAGCGGCTCGGGCAAATCGACCGTCCTGCGGATACTGATGACGCTGGAGGACATCGACTCCGGGACGGTGATGATCGACGGGAAGATGCTGTGGCGCGCAGAGGACGGCCGCTCCGTCCGCGCGAAAGGGGCGGAGCTGAAAGGAATAAGGGGAGAGATCGGGATGGTCTTCCAGCATTTCAACCTTTTCCCGCACATGAACGTTTTGCGCAACGTCACCGAGGCGCCCGTGCGAGTGCTGGGCCTTTCCGCGGAGGAGGCCCGGCGGCAGGCCCTCGAGCTGCTGGAGAACGTGGGGCTTGGCGACAAGACCGAGGCCTGGCCGGCCCAGCTCTCCGGCGGGCAAAAACAGCGCGTGGCGATCGCCCGGGCGCTGGCCATGAGGCCGCGGATAATGCTGTTCGACGAGGTGACCTCCGCCCTGGACCCGGAGCTGGTGGGCGAGGTGCTGGGCGTCCTGAAAAAACTGGCGAAGGAAAGCGAGATGACGATGCTGTTCGTCACCCATCACCTTGAATTCGCAAGGGAGATAGCCGACCGCCTGGTCTTCATGGACCACGGGATCATCCTCCACGACAGCCCGCCGGCCGATTTTTTCACGAAAACGGACAACGAACGGGTGAGAAGGTTTCTCGACGTGATAACCCAACAGTGATCCGAGATCGAAGAGGAGGGAGACGATGAGCAAGGAGATACTCGACAAGCACTACAAGGACCTGGCGGACAACTACGACGACTTTCTCTACTACTCTCCCGAGTTCGTGCGAACGCTGACCGGCAAGATGGTGGAAAAACTGGAGCTCGAGGAAGACGACCTGCTCGTCGACCTTGGCTGCGGGACGGGCATGTACACCCTCGACATTCTCAAGCAGGTCCCGTTGCGAAGGAAGGTCATCTGCGTGGACCCTTACCCGGAGATGCTCGAGCAGATCCCGGAGGATTCCCACACGCTGCGGGTGGAGGAGGACGCCCTCGGTTTTTCCGAAAAGCCGGGCGCCTATGACAAAATCCTGATGAAAGAGGCGGTCCACCATATCAGCGACCGGGCGCGGCTTTTCAAGAACCTCCATGACAGGCTCAACGACGGCGGTGTCCTTCTGCTGGTCCATGTCCCGCCGGAGCTGGACTATCCTCTTTTCGAGAAGGCGCTTGCGCGCTGCAGGGAATGGCACGCCGACCCCGGCGAGCTGCGGGAGCTTTCGGCCGGGGCGGGGTTCAAGGTCGAACATGACGTCGTAAGCTACAAGCACTCCATACCGAAAGACAAATACTTCAAGATGGTGGAGAACCGCTACATGTCGGCGCTGACGTCCCTTGGGGACGACGAGATCAGGAGGGGTCTTGAGGAGATGGAGCGCAAGTTCGCGGACGTGGATGTCCTGGAGTTCTACGACAATTTCGACTACATAAAACTCCGCGCCGTCAAATCCTCCTGACGCCGCGTCCGGCCCGCCGGGCAGGGCAAAAGGGGAAATGTTGTAAACTCTCCTCATGGAGACTGAAATAGACGGCAAGCCAGTGAGGCTGCCGGATTTTCTGATCGTCGGCGCGCCCAAATGCGGCACCACCGCCATGGCCCGCTACCTCGGGCAGCATCCGGGGATATACATGCCGCGGCGGAAGGAGGCTCATTTCTTCGCCACGGACCTTTTACGGCCCGATGACCGGTTCAGGTCGCTGGACAACTACGCGAAGCTCTTCCAGTCCCCCGCCGCGAGGGGGAAGCTCATCGGGGAGGCGTCGGTTTTTTACCTTTACTCAAAGGACGCGCCGCGAAACATACACAGGCTTAACAGGGACGCCAGGATAATCATAATGCTGAGAAACCCCGTCGACATGCTTCCCTCGTATCATTCCCAGCTGGTCTTCAACGGTGACGAGGATATCCTTGGCTTTGGGGAGGCCCTCGAAGCCGAGGAGGGGAGAAAGGCGGGGGCCATCCCGATCCCGGAAAACGTTCGCTTCAGGGAGCGTTTTTTCTACACGGAGGTCGCAAGCTTCAGCGGGCAGGTGGAGCGATACCTGGAAACGTTCGGCGAAGACCGTGTCCACGTAATCATATACGACGACTTCAAGTCCAACACGGCGGCGGTATACAGGAAAACCCTGGAGTTTCTGGGCGCCGGCCCGGAGCACAGGCCCGAGTTCAAGGTTGTAAACCCTAATAAGCGGCCCCGCCTGCGGGCTCTCAGCATCTTTCTGCGCCACCCCCCTCCCCTGGCGCGGGTGATGGCGAATAAGACGCTTCCTCGCGCCTTTCGCGCCTGGATAACGGATATGCTTGGAAAAATAAACGCAAAACACGTCCCAAGGCCCGAAATGGACCCGGAGCTTCGGCGGATGCTGAAGGCGCGCTTCGCGGACGATGTGAAACGATTGAGCCGGATTCTCGGGCGCGACCTGACCCACTGGACGGAAAACGGCGTGGAGGGCGCCTGACATGGCCCGGGACAAGCATCTTGGAACAGGTGAATACGAGCCCGGAAAATACTGGAGCGCGCGGGCGAAGGCGAGCGGCGGCTCACTGCTTCAGGCGGTCTGCGTGTTCGGCGCGACGGAGCGGGAAAACGAGGCCGCCGCGCGTATCCAGGAGGCGGCTCTCCGCAAGACACTGAAATACGTGGACCTCAATGGGAAAAACGCGCTCGAGTACGGCTGCGGCGCGGGACGCTGGATAGATTTTTTCCTGGAACGCGGCGCCGTCTGGCATGGGGTCGACATCTCCGCTGAAATGATCTCCATGCTCAAAGAAAAGTACGGCGGCGCAAAAGCCAATCATATAACCGGGGGCGGCATACCGCACCCGGCGAAAAGCATGGATTTCGTCTATTCCATAACCGTCATACATCACAATCCATACGAGACCCAGGAGGAAATCGCGGCGGAGATGGCGCACGTCCTCAAGGATGGAGGGAGGCTGCTGATCCTGGAGGGTGTGGGCGATAAGGGCTTTTTCAACTATTTTCCAAGGACGAAAGAAGGCTGGGCCGGGCTCTTTGAAAAACACGGGATGACCCTCGTCCATCAGGAGGGAATGAGGAACCGGATATTCAGTGACCTGGCAAGACTGGCGAAACATAAGATCTTCTCGAAAAAGATAAAACTCTCCGATGTCAAAATATCCCCCTCGTCGTTTGCCGGCAGGGTGGCGGGCTGGCTCGACCTTGTCATCGGCCCTTGCGCGCGCGGTCTTCCGCCCGAAAGATACCGGACAAGCGTTGTCATGCTGTTCGAGAAAAAGGGCGGCCCGCCGGATGCCTGAGATAGTGGAGCATCACAACCCCCTCGGTGGAAAGGGCTACATCTCCAGCCAACACGTGGAGCGATACCGCTTCGCCCTGTCGAGGCTCCGGCCCGGCATGAAGGTTCTGGACATGGCCTGCGGGGCCGGGTACGGGACCATGATGCTCGCCAGCCGCGGCGTCAGGGCCGTGGGGGCGGACTATGACGAGAGGGCCGTGAGAACCGCGCGGGCGCTCTGGGGAAAACCGGTTTTCATCAGGGCGGACGCGCTCGATCTTCCATTCAGGGACGGCGCCTTCGACGCGGTTGTGAGTTTCGAGACCGTCGAGCACACCACGGAGGGGGAAAGGTTCCTCGCCGAAATCCACAGGGCGCTTCGCCCGGGCGGGACGCTGATCCTTTCCACGCCGAACATAAAATACACGGCCCATCCTCCGTACCACCTGAAGGAGTACGAGCCGGACGAGTTTTTCGAACTGGCCGGGAGCATGTTCACCTCGGTGGAGCGCCACGCCCAGTATTTTAGGCGCCGGGACAGGCTGGCGGATCTGGCGATACGCCGGGTTCTCGGCCCCCTGGCCTCGGCAATCCGGCGGGGGCTCGGAAAGATCGGCCTGGAGGATGCCGCCCTGCGGGCCATCCAGCGCGGACACGGGGAGGGCGGCGTGTCCGGCGCGCTCATGAAGGAAGCCCTCGCGGAGGCGATCGAAGGGGAGCCGGACAGCGTGTACAGGGTAAAACCCCTGGGCGGCCATCGGCTCTTGCGCATAATGATAGCGGTTGCGGAAAAGGCGCGGACGCGATGAAGATCGGCGTATATCGCCCCGCCTCCCTGCCCTTCAGCGTCCGCTCCTACACAGACAACGTCTCCGCGGAGCTTGAGCGGCTCGGCGTCTCGTTCGTCTATTGGGAAGGCCGCGGCCTGCCGGGCGGCGTCGATCTTTACTGGGATCCGCGCTGCTCCGGCCTCGCCCCGCCGCCCGTGGGGTTTGCAAAGACCGTCAAACCGCTGGTGGTGACCATCCACGGCGCCGCGCCCGTCGCCCTGCCGGCAAGGGAGATATACCCCAACCCGGCAAGAGCCGTGACGGGGGGGCTGATCGCCCGCAAGAGACTGTGGACATGGAAAAGGCTCCTCGGCCGCGTCGAGACCGTCATCACCGTCTCAAAATTCGCCAGGAAGGAGATCGCCGAAAAGTTCGGCATTGGCGCAGGGAAGATAGCCCCCATATATCACGGAGTCGACCATTCCATCTTCACGCCGAGAGGGGAAAAGGGCGGAGCGGGGCCGTACCTGCTGCATGTCTCCCAGCCCCAGCCGGTGAAAAACATCCCCAGGATCATGCAAGCCTACGGCCTGCTCCCGGAGGACGACAGACCGCGGCTTGTCATCGTGGCGCCGGGGTTGTCCTCCCGCGGCGCCGGGCCGGGAGTGGAGATAATAGACACACCGGTAAGCCAGGGGAAGCTGGCCACGATGTACCGCGGCGCCATGGGCTTTGTCTTCCCCTCCCTGCGCGAGTCCTTCGGGATGCCGATCCTGGAGGCGATGGCGTGCGGCTGTCCGGTGGTCACGTCCAACGGCTCCGCCTGCGCCGAGGTCGCGGCGGACGCGGCCCTTCTCGTGGATCCCCGGTCGACGCGGGATATCGCCTCCGCCATGGGAAGGCTTGTCACGGATAAAAACCTGAGAACGGCGCTGAGGGAAAAGGGGCTGAAACACGCCGCCTTGTTCACATGGGAAAGAAGCGCAAGGGAGCACCTGGAAGTCTTCGGGAAAGCCTTGATGGATAACGGCAAGACGCCGGGACGCGGCCGGATGCGGGATATATGGTAGCGGGGAGAGGATTCGAACCTCTGACCTTCGGGTTATGAGCCCGACGAGCTACCGGACTGCTCCACCCCGCACCTGAATCTCTCTTTATACCCCTGTCGCGGTTGAATGTCAACCACCCCCGGCTTTCTCGGGGCCCGGCGGGCGAGATTGCATCGCGCTCACGAGCTGTGACAATATAAAATACGCTCGAACCCGCGATCGTCCGCGGCGGTCTCGCGCATGAACGGCTTTGGAAGGGGAGGGTCATGAAAATATACACACCGGACAGGATCCGCAACGTTGGAATCCTGGCGCACAGCGGCGCAGGCAAGACATCCCTTGCCGAAGCCATCCTGTATGACTCCGGCGCCGTAAGCCGGCTGGGCTCGATCCAGGAGGGGAACACCGTCATGGACCACGACCCCGAGGAGATAAGACGGCAGCTTTCCATAAGCGCCTCCGTCGCGGCGTGTGAATGGAAAGACCACAAGATCAACATCATCGACACCCCCGGCGACCAGAACTTCGTCTCCGACACCTACCTTTGCATGAGCGCCATGGACGCGGCGCTGATAATCGTCTCCGCCGTCTCGGGGATCAAGGCGCAGACGGAGAAGGTCTGGTCATGGGCGCGCGACAGAAAGCTTCCCAGGGTGATATTCATAAACAAGATGGACAACGACCGCGCCTCCTACGAGACCGCCTTCGGACAGATAGACTCCGCATGGCGCCAGAAGACCCTGAAGCTCACCCTCCCCATAGGCTCCGGCCCGGCTTTCAAGGGCGTGGTGGACCTTCTGATGATGAAGGCTTACATCTATGAAAAAGACGGCGAGGGCAGGTTCACCGAGGAAGAGATACCGGACAACCTTTTGAGCTGGGCGGAGAAGGAGCGGCAGGAGATGGTCGAGTCCGTCGCGGAGACGGACGAGGGGCTGCTGGATAAATACATGGAGAACAACGACCTCGAGCAGGACGACCTTTTCGCGGGCCTTCGCCGGGCGGTGATAGCGGGCGAGGTCGTCCCGGTGCTGTGCGGCTCGGCGGCTCATAACATAGTGGTGCGAAAGACGCTGGACACCATAGTCCGGTTCCTCCCCTCCCCGCTGGACGCGCCGCCGCGGCCGGGGGCTGGCCCCAAAGGCGAAAGAATTGAAATAAAGCCCGACCCCGGCGGCCCCGCCGTGGCGCAGGTGTTCAAGACCATCGCCGACCCCTACGCCGGAAAAATCAGCCTGTTCCGCGTCTTCTCCGGCTCCATCGGCCCCGACGCCAACCTGCTCAACGCCACGCGGGACCAAAAAGAGCATCTCGGCTCGATCTTCTCCCCCCAGGGCAAAAAGCAGGCGCCGCTCGAAAAGGCCGTCCTGGGCGACATCGCCGCCGTGGCCAAGCTCAAGAGCGCCCAGACCGGCGACACCCTGTGCCACCCGAAAAACGCGGCCGTTATGGACTGGCAGCCGTCCCTGAACCCGGTCATCTCCTTCGCCGTCGTCCCCAAGTCCAAAGGCGACGAGGACAAGCTCGGGGCATCCCTTGGAAGGCTCGTTGAGGAGGACCCGGCCCTGCGCGTGGGGATAGACCGGCAGACTCACGAGATGATCGTCTCCGGCATGGGGCAGCTGCATATCGAGGTGACCATGAGCAGGCTGAAGGAGAAGTTCGGCATCGAGGTGGAGATAAAACCGCCCCGGATCGCCTACAAGGAGACCATCCGGGGCAAGGCAAAAGGCCACGGCAGGCTCAAAAAACAGACCGGCGGCCACGGCCAGTTCGCCGACTGCTGGCTGGAGATAGAGCCCGCGGAGGACGGGAAAGGCTTCGAGTTCGTCAACGCCATAGTCGGCGGAGTCATCCCCAGGCAATACATACCCGGCGTGGAGAAGGGCGTCCGCGAAACAATGGCCGACGGCGTCCTGGCCGGATACCCGGTCACCGGCCTGAAGGTGACCGTCTTCGACGGCAAGCACCACGACGTCGACTCGTCCGAGATGGCGTTCAAGATAGCCGCGTCGCAAGCGTTCAAGGAGGCCTTCCAGCAGGCCAGGCCCGTCCTGCTGGAGCCGTACATGGAGCTGGAGGTGGTGGTCCCGGAGGAATGCGTCGGCGACGTGATGGCCGATCTGAACAAGCGCCGCGGGCGAGTCCTGGGCGTTGGCGTGATGGGCGGCCAGCAGCAGATCAAGGCGGTTGTCCCCATGGCGGAGATATTGAGCTACGCGCCGGATCTGCGTTCCATCACCGGCGGCCGGGGCCAGTTCACCATGCAGCTCGGGTCATACGAAGAGACACCGGCGAACATCGCCCAGAAGGTCATAGAGGAGGCCGGAAAGGCCCGCCAGGAGGCGAAATAATCCCCGCCCCGGCGCGATGATAAGGCTGAACCTGCTGAGGGGAGCAAAGAGCCTGCGGGACACCGTAAGGCCGGATACGCCGATCCCCGGCGGCCCTCCTCCGCTGTGGCGGCGGCCACTGGTGTTATACGCCATCGCCATCATGGCCATGGCCGGGGGCGCGCTCTGGTACCTCGGCGCGGAGGTTTCTGTCAACGTCGGAGAAAAATCCTACACCGTCATCGGCGAAAGCCCCCACGCGCCGCGCCCTGCGGAAAGACCGGCCCCGGTAAAACCCGCCGAGAGAAAAGCCCCGGCCGGGAAACCCGAAGAGCGCTCAGAGCCTGCGGCTCACCCCGCCGCCGCGCCGAAGTCGGAAGAAAAAAAGGGATGGGCCGTCCGTTTCGCCGTGTGCGTGTACAGGGAAAGCTGCGAGAAGCTGGCGGGCCGCCTCGAAAAGAGGGGGATAGAAACTTTCATGGAAGAAGATTTCGCGGAGATAACCGCCAGCAGGGTCACCGTGGGGCCTTTCGCGGATGGAGGGGCCGCGGACACGGCGCGGAACAGGCTCATGGAAAAAGGGGTGGGGGCCGGGCTCACCGCCTCCGGAGAGGGGAGCTATCTTTCCGCGGGGCCGTTTTTCGGCAAGGAAGAGGCGGAGAAGGCCGCGCGGAAAATGCGCTCCGCCGGACATGAGCCCCGGATATCGACCCAGAAGGAGAAGATGAGGGTCTATAAGCTATACAACGGATCGTGGCGAGAGGAAAAAGAGGCCCGGCGGAAGATGGCGGAGTACAGGAAAAGCGGGATAGAATGTATACTTGAAAAACGCTGAAAAGAGCCGCTTATGAGAAAAAAGGGAGAACAGGGAACGATCAAGGGGACAAACGTCCCTGAGAAGATGTTCTACAAGATCCGCGACGTGGCGAAGATCGCGGACGTGAAGCCGCATGTCCTGAGATACTGGGAGTCTGAATTTCCCCAACTGAGCCCCCACAAGAACAAGAACGGCCAGAGGGTCTACACCCGCAAGGACATAGACATCGCCCTGGAGATAAAACACCTCCTGTACGAGGAGAAATACTCCATCGCCGGGGCAAGGAAAAGACTGAAAAAAAAGAAGAGCGCCCCGCGGACCACAGGCGCCATGGAAAGCGTCCGCCAAGCCCGGGAGGAGCTGGCCGGGCTCCTCGACATCATGAAAAAGGAAAAAGTGTAGCCGAAAGAGCGCCCGCCTGAGGGGGTCAGCCGCCTCCGATCCCGCGTGAAAGCTCCTCGGCCCTGGCCCTGATCTCGGGCGGCAGACTTGGGTTCGACGCCAGCGCCCGCAGCATGGCGAGAGCGGTCTCTTTCTCCCCGTATTTCGCAAGCGTTTCAGCCAGAGCCAGATAGGCCGGGTGATACTCGGAGTAGAACGCCTCGATCACATTGAGCAGCTTGTCGAGCGACTCCCAGTCGCGCGCGGCGATCCGCCCTTCGGCCAGCGCAAGGTAGGGCGCCACGTCCCGCCCCACCTCCGCCTCCAGCTCGTTTTCGGTGAGCACGTGACCGTACAGGGCCCGGACCGAGTAGTCCCCCGCGACCACCTCTACGATGTCCGGCAACCCCGGCCGCTTCATGTTCCTGAGGATGTAGCTGCGATGCCTGATGAGCGCTGGCTCGTCCTCCACCCGCTTTTCGATCCTGAAGTACATCTGCATGAAGAACCGCTCCAGGTTCGCCCGCTCCAGCAGGCCGGGATAGACGAAAGAATGGCGGCCGGGCCCGTAGCCCATCGTGTCCTCCTGGGTAGGGACGGAAAAGTAGAGGTTCCTCTCCGGCTTGAGGATGCGGCGGACCTCGTGGAACATGCGGTGCGGATTGGTAAGGTGCTCGAACACCTCGTAGGCGTACACGGCGTCGAAGAAATCGTCCTCGAAAGGCAACGGTTCCTCCGATATGTCAAGGTGGTAAAGGTTCTCGTGGCCCTTCTCCCGCGCCTTGCGGACAATCTCCTTCCCGGCGTCCACCCCATGGAGCTCGTTGCCCCGGGCCCGAAGGGCGTCCAGCAACGCGCCAGACCCGAAGCCGATCTCCAGAACGCGCACGTTCTCCACCAGCGGCAGTTTGCCCGCGTCCATGCCGGACGGGTCGTAGTCCTGGTATGCGTCCTTGGCCAGCGTCATGGCGCGATCATTGAAAAGATAGCTTTTCTCCTTGGATTATATCACCGGCGGGAGCCACCCGGAAGCTCTGGCGGACTGGTTTGGAAGGCGAATCAAGGGCTTGGTTCCCCAAATGGCGCCTCCGAGCCCCCCTTCGGCCCAGCTTCGGGGCAGGCTCCGGCGAGGGCCGCCTTTCGGAAAAATCCAAGCCGGCCCTCGTCGAAAATCATTTCAGATTGCTCCTGATCTCGTCCAGGGAGAGCACCATCTCGTTTTTCCTGGGCTGGCCGGCCTTGCGGCTCTTCTCGCCCATCGCCGCCAGCTCATCCAGAGACAAAAGCTCCTCGGGGCGTGTCCCGGACTCCTTCTCAAGCGCGTTGAGCTCGCCGAGGGTCATTACCTGTTCCGCGCCGGTCTTTTTCTGTTTCTTTTTTTTGGACTTTCTGGTTTTGCCAACCATCTTGCCGGTTCTCTTGTCCTTGTATCCGCTCAGGTCCTCCTCCGCCCAGACCACCATCAGCTCATCGCCCGATCCCGGCTTTCCGTCGGCGCCGGAGGAGACGACCACCAGGTCGTAGTTCGTCCGCTCCGTGCCGATTATCCAGTAGGTCTCGTTGCCCCATGCGTCCAGGGGTTTATATATCTGGCCCGGCGCGGGCCATTCGCCGCTCTCCCTGTAGAACGCGATCAGGCTGTTCTCAAGCTCGATCAGGCGCTTGCCGGTTAGGACGATGTCCTGGTTCTCGGACGCGAGCCCCTCGCGCAAAAGGTCCGCCTTGTTCTCGGAGTAGGTCTTCGTGTGGCCATACTTTTTCTCAAGTTGCGCCATGGCCTTCTGGGCCTCGTCCATCTTGCCGCGTTTGACGAGCAGCTTTATGTCCGCCACGGCCTGCTGAGCCGCCATCTCCTGGGGCAGGTCCGTCTTGGGCTCCCCGCCGGAGCAGGCGGCCAGCAGCAAAGAGACGGCAAGAAAAAACACTGTCCGGTTCTTCACATCCTAAAGCCTTCTGAAAAGAAACTCTATCCTTCGGTTCAAAATCCTCGTCTCGTCCCTGTCGTTCGGGAACAGGGGCCTCGTGTCCGCGTAGCCCGCCGCCGACAGGCGCTCCGGAGGCGCTCCCTTTGATATCAGCCACTCCAGGGCGTTCGAGGCCCGCGTCACGGAAAGCTCCCAGTTCGAAGGATACTTCGCGCTTGCCACGGGCCTGTTGTCCGTGTGCCCCTCCACCACAAGCTCAAGGTCTTTCATGCTCTTAACGATCTGGACGAGCCCTTCCAGCAGCTTCTCCCCGCCCGGGGCGAGCTTCGCGTCCCCCGGTTCGAAAAGCACCCTGCCGCGGACTCTGACCCTGACCCCCTCGTCGGTGGAGGTGATGGACGCCGCGCCCCTGAATCCCTGCCGCGACACGGCGTCGTAGACCACGTTGACCAGCTTCTCCCTGGCCGCCGCGGCCGCGGCCTCCTTTATGTTGCTGTCCACCTCGGCCATATCCCCAAGAGAGACCGCCTGGTAGCTGCCCCTCTCAAGCTTCGTGACGCCGTACCTGTCCTGGACAGACCCCACCAGCTCCTTGAACCTTATTATGTCCATGTTGGCGAAAGAGAGCATCAGCACGAAGAAGGTTAAAAGCAGCGTGGCGAGGTCCGCGAAGGTCACCACCCACGCCGGGGCGCCCTTTACAATCTCCTCCAGCGGCTTTTCACGGGGCGGGGCGGCCCCACCGTCCTCGTGTTTTTCCACCTCCGCCTCCTTGGCCCTGCGGACGGATATCTTGCCCCCCTCCCTGGCCAGGCGGATCGCGATCTTGCACGCGGGGCAGGTGTAGATCACGCCGCTTGCGGGAATCTTCGACAAAGGTATCCTGGCCCTGGCCGAGCAGCCGGGGCACGGGACGGACAGTTGCTTTTCGCCGGGAGAGTCTTTGCTGGCCATATCGGACGCGAGCAGGGGTTTTCTCTTTGTTCAGCAGCTTTTATGATACCTTCAAAACACCCCCCCCGGCAAGGCGGCCTGGGGCCGCTGATAATACGTGTGGGGGCGGCGCCTGTTTGTTATAATCACCAGTCGTTTTTCAAAAAGTCGCGGGATACACTTATGGGCGATCTACTGTTCGAGATCGGCGTGGAGGAGATACCTTCAGGCTACACCCGCCCGGCGGCCCAGGCGCTGAAAAACGCCCTGGCCGAAAGCCTCGCCGGGTGGGGGGTCGGCTTCGCCGATCTGAAGGAATACGCCACCCCACGCCGCCTCGCGGCGCTGGGAACGGGCATCGCGCAAACGCGCCCGGCCAGGAGGACGAAGGTATACGGCCCCCCGGCGAAGGCCGCCTTCGGGCCGGACGGCAAACCCACGAAGGCCGCCGAGGGATTCGCGAAATCCAGGGGCGTGGACGTCTCGCGGCTCATGGTCGAAAAGACGCAGAAGGGGGAATACGTCCTCGTCGAGATGGAGGAAGGGGGCGAGAGGACGGTGGACCTTCTGGCGGAGGCTTTGCCCCGGATGGCCCTCGGCCTTCCCTTCCCGAAGTCGATGATCTGGGGAGAGGGCGGCGTCCGGTTCGCAAGGCCGATACACTGGATCGTGGCCCTGTTCGACGATGAGGTTATCCCCATGCGGGCCGGGAAGATAGAGTCCGGCCGCCATACCAGGGGCCACAGGTTCCTCGGCTCCGGGGACATAGAGATCGGCCGCCCGTCCGAATACGCCGAAAAGCTCCGGGAAAATCACGTCATAGCGGACATCGAGGAGCGAAAACACGCCATCCTGGAGGGCGCCAGGGCCTCCGCCGAGGCCCACGGGGCGTCCCTTGTCGAGGACGACGGGCTCGCGGAGACGGTCGCCTTTCTCACCGAATGGCCGCGGCCCCTGTGGGGCTCTTTCGACGAGGCTTTCCTTGAGCTGCCGGAGGAGCTGCTGATCGCCTCGATGAAGGCGCACCAGCGTATGTTCGCCGTGAAAAGGCCCGGTGGAGGGCTCGCCAACGGGTTCGTGGGGGTGTCGAACATGAAGACCGATGACGACCGCGTCGTCGTGGCGGGCTACGAGCGGGTCCTGCGCGCAAGGCTCACCGACGCGAGGTTCTTCTTCAACGAGGACAGGAAGCATACCCTCGAATCCTTCGCCGAAAAGCTCGACGGCGTCATCTACCAGAAAAAGCTGGGTACCATCGGCGAAAAGGCGCGCAGGATCGCCGCCCTCGCGGAGCGGATCGCCGGTCTGACGAGGCCGGACCTCGTGGAGAAGGCCCTCCGCGCCGCCAGGCTCTGCAAGGCCGACCTGGAGACGATGATGGTCTACGAGTTCCCGGAGCTGCAGGGGGTCATGGGCCGGGAGTACGCCAGGCTCCAGGGGGAGCCGGAGGAAGTATGCTCCGCCATCTACGAAAGCTACCTGCCCCGCCACTCGGGCGACGAGCTTCCCTCGGGCGACCTGGGGGCCATCGTCGGCCTCGCCGACAGGATCGACACCATAACCGGCTGTTTCGGAGTCGGGCTTGAGCCGACGGGAGACAGCGACCCCTTCGCCCTGCGCCGCCACACCCTGGCGGTGATACAGATAATCCGCGGCAAAGGATACAGCATCCCGCTTTCGAAGCTCGTGGATTTCGCCCTGGAGCGGCTGGAAGGAAAGCTGGACCGGGCCGGGGAGGAGGTGAAGAGGGACGTGTTGAGATTCTTCGAGGGAAGGCTCAAAAACCTTTGGACGGGCGCAGGGATGCCGGCCGACACGGCCGACGCGGTCATCGCCGCCGGGTTCGACGACCTTGCCGACGCCGAGGCCCGCGCCGGGGCTCTGGCGGAGCTTGGGAAGAGGGATTTTTTCGAGCCGCTGGCCACCACGTTCAAGCGCGTCGCCAACATCACCCGGGGGCACGAGCCGGGGGAGGTGGACGAGGCGCTGTTTGAAGAGGCCGCGGAGGAGAGGCTCTACGGGGAGGCCCGGCGGATGGAAGCCGATATCGCGCCGCTGATAGAGGACAAAAGATATCTCGACGCGCTGGAGCGGATAGCCGCCCTGCGCGAGCCCGTGGACGCCTTTTTCGACGATGTGATGGTGATGGCCGGGGACGAGGCGCTGAAAAACAACAGGCTCAACCTCCTCGCGAAGGTCGGCGGCCACTTCGGCCGGATAGCCGATTTTTCAAAAATAGCCGCCTGACGCCGCGCCGTTTCAGGCCGCAGGCGGAAAAGTCCGTCCGCCCATCCACCCACTGCCAGATGCTTCGCTGGCGCTCAGCATGACATAAATAGAAGGCGCGTTTCATTCTGAGCCCCTTCGGCTTCGCTCAGGGCAGGCTCCGGCGAAGAATCCCGTTGTTCCGCGATACAAGACTCTTCGCCGACCCTTCGGCCTCAGCTCGAGGCGCAGGCTCGGCAGGACGCCGCCAGGAAGAGTTATCATAACATCCGGCGGCTTTTTCAATAACGGCCAGATATCTCAGGCGGCCTTATTCGACGGCGACCAACTCGATGTCGAAGATAAGCTTCTTGCCCGCCAGGACGTGGTTGCCGTCCAGGACGGCGGTGTCGTCTTTAAGCTCCCGCACTATCCAGGTCTGTCCCGTCTCGGGGTTGGAGAGCACGGCGCCTTCCTTCACGTTCTCCGGTATCTTTTCCTTGGGCGCCTCCAGGACCAGACGCTCGTCATATTCGCCGTAGGCGTCCTCGGGGTGGACCTCCACCGTCTTCTTGTCGCCCACCGCCATGCCGATGACGGCGTCGCTTACACCCTTTATGACCTCGGGCGACCCGGCGTCGAACTGGAACGGGTCCTTGCCCTCGGTGGTGTCGAACACCATGTCGTTCTCCAACCGTCCGGAGTAATGGATGCTGACCTTGTCTCCCTTGTCCACTTTTTCACCCATTGGGAGGCTCCTTATCTTTATTTGCAGGTATGATCGTTCTCAGTGTTACGGTTCCATGTTAATAAGAGATGGGGGGGCGTTGTCAAATCCGTCTGGCGCCCGTCCCGCCGCACCATCTGCATATCCGGCGGACGCCGAACATGTCCCGGCGCCGTCCCCGCCCGCCGCACATGGAGCAAACGCCGCTGACAGAAGACGGCCCGGAGGCGCTCCCCCCGGTCTTCTTTATGTATTCGCGCACGAAGGACAGGTCGTGATTCACCCGTTGGGAGGGGCCTCCCGCGCCGGCGAGCCCGCGGTCGTAGACGGCTTTCCTGGCGGAGTCGGACAGGGTGTCGTGGGCCTCCTTCAAAAGCAGGAAACGCCCCGTCCCCTCCTCGCCCGCCCTGTCGGGGTGGCAGAGGAATGCCATCCTCCTGTAAGCCTTTTTTATCTCGTCGGCGCCGGCGTCTGGGCGGACTTTGAGGATGGAGTAGTAGTTTAAAGCCTTCCCGGCTCTCATAAGCCCCCGCTCCCGTATTCCAGGCCCGCCCGCTCCCGGAGGAAAGCCCCGGCGCGCGGCCCGTCTAACATGGCTGCTTCCATATTTAAATTGTACACCACACTCCCAAAGAAGACCGTTGCGCAAATAACGCTCTCGCCATATTGTCGTCCCGGTGTCCATCACGGGTGTCCAGGGTGAACTTCCGCCGCGGACTCCGTCCAGGACGACAGCGGTGGACGATTGTGGACAGGCCGCGCAAAGGTCTCGTTGACAACATGGCTTTCGCGCCGGAAAATAACCCGATGACCACAGAGCCTTTGCTGGAAGTTTCGGGCCTCAAAAAGTTTTTCCCCATAAAGACGGGCGTCTTCTCCCACGTCTCCGGCCACGTGCGCGCAGTCGACGGGGTCGGGTTCTCCATCGGACGGGGAAAGACGCTGGGGCTTGTGGGAGAGTCCGGCTGCGGGAAAACGACCACGGGCCGGCTCGTCCTGCGCCTGATGGAGCCTACGGAGGGCAGAGTGCTCTTTGAAGGGGGGGACATCACCTCCCTGTCCGGAAAACGCATGAGAGCCCTGCGCCGGAAAATGCAGATCGTCTTCCAGGACCCCTTCGCCTCGCTGAACCCCAGGATGACCGTCGGCGCCACGGTCTCGGAGCCTTTCCACGTCCACGGCGTGGGCAAGAAAAATGAGCGGGCCGGCATGGCCGCCGAGGTCCTGGAGAGGGTCGGGCTGGGCGCGGAGAGCATAAACCGCTACCCCCACGAGTTCTCAGGCGGCCAGCGCCAGCGGATCGGCATAGCAAGGGCCATCGCGCTGAAGCCGGAGCTGATCGTCCTCGACGAGCCTGTCTCCGCGCTGGACGTCTCCATCCAGGCGCAGGTCATAAACCTGCTCATGGACCTGAAGGAGGAGTTCGGCATGGCCTACCTTTTCATCTCGCACGACCTGGCCGTCGTGGAGAGGATGAGCGACCACGTGGGGGTCATGTACCTTGGCAAGATCATGGAGACAGGCCCAGCGGACGCCGTCTACTCGAACCCCGTCCATCCCTATACCGAGGCGCTCCTTTCCGCCACGCCGATACCCGACCCGGAAAAGAAAGGGTCGAAAATAAAGCTCAAAGGCGACGTGCCAAGCCCCGCGAACCCTCCCCCGGGCTGCGTTTTCCACACCCGGTGCCCGATACGAAAGGACGAGTGCTCCAGGATCGTCCCCGAGCTTTCCAGCCGGGACGGCGGGCAGCTTGCGGCCTGTCTTGTAAGGTGAGCATGGGAGCCGGGATGGAACACGCCGTGGCGCAAAGTGACGGCAGCGCCGTGAACATTTTCGGCAGCAGGCCCCGCGCGTGGGCCGTGACCATGGGTTTCGTGGCGGCGATATACACCGCCTCGGCCCTGGGGGGCGGGCTCCAGAGGGAGCTTTCCAGCCGTGGCTTGGGGGAGCTTGTTTCCGTGTCGATCTTCATGGTCTACATAATCGCCTGCTTTTACATCATAGTCATCCGGCTGGGCCGGTGGGCGCTCCGGGACGCGGCGGTCCTGACAGCGGCGCTGGCCGCCATCGTCTACACCGCGATACGGCTCGCCAAAAGCCCCTACGACCTGCTTCACATCGTGGAATACTCCCTCCTGGCCGTGCTTTTCCACTACGCCCTGAAGTTCGACGTGAGAACGAGGCTGATATACATGCTCTCCTGGGCGCTCGCGGCCGCATCGGGGGCCGCGGACGAGGTGATACAATCCTTCATCCCGGAAAGAATATACGCGGTCAACGACATGACGATAGACGCCATATCGGCCGCCGTGGCGCTGGCGGTTCTGGGGTTTGTCGTGGAGGAAAGAAAAGCGTGGGTTTGAGGCTCGCGGCGTTTTTCGTCGTTTTTTCAAGTCTGGCGGGCCCTGCCGCCGCGTCGGCGAACACACTGGAGAAGGCGGCGCGGGCGCTCTTTTCCCAGGGGTGCGTGAACGCGGAGAAAACAGCCGTCCGGGTGGTCGACGCGCGCTCCGGCGCGGTGATCTTCGACAGAAACGGCGCCACACCGCTGATCCCCGCGTCGGTGATGAAGCTTTTCACCACCGCCGCCGCTCTGGAGTACCTGGGGCCGGCATACAGATTCAAGACCGAGATATTTCACACCGGCGCCATCAGGGACGGCGTTATCGAAGGGGATATCATGATCCGCGGCGGGGGCGACCCGAAGCTGACGCCGGAGGCGCTGTGGAGGATCGCCCGGGACGTGGGAGATATGGGGGTCTCGAGGGTGGAGGGCGCCCTCGTGGCGGACGACTCCTTTTTCGACGGCCGGAAGCTCGCCCCCGGGTGGAGCCGCAGACGCACCCAGCGCGCCTATGACGCGGGATTGGGGGCGCTGTCGGTGAACTTCAACACCGTCGCGGTCAAGGTATACCCGGGAAGGAGGGAGGGCGCGCCCCTGACCGCGGCCGTGGAGCCTGAGACGCCCTACGTCACCATCGTCAACAAGGGAAAAACCGCCGGCCAGGGAAAACCCGTCTCGGCCAGAAGGGCGCCAAGCGGCGGGAGGGTGAAAATCGTCGTCACCGGCGTCATGAGCCCCGGCGCCGATGGCGAGGTGATCTACGTCAACATCGCGGACCCGGCCAGGTTCGCCGCGGAGACGTTCAGGGCCGCCCTCGAACGCGAGGGGATACGGGTGGACGGCGGGGTCAGGATCGGCCAGGCGCCGGAGGGGGCGAGGCTTTTATATACACATAAGTCGAAGCCCCTCGCGGCCATCCTGCGCGAGCTGAACCACTACTCCAGCAACTTCGTCGCCGAGCAGATCGTCAAGACCATCGCCGCCACGGTGAACGGCGAGCCGGGTGAACACGGCGCGGCGCTGGACATGACCCGGAAGTTCGCCGAAAAACTGGGCGTGGACACCGGCCTCCTCGTCTTCGCCGACGGGTCCGGGCTCTCGCGCGAGAACAGGCTGACGGCCAGGGCTGTCACGGACCTTCTCGGCGCCGTGGCGGGGCGGTTCGACACAGGACCGGACTTCATAGCCTCCCTCGGAATAATGGGCGTGGACGGTTCCGTCAAGGAAAGGGTCGAGAACTCCCCCGCCCGCGCGCTGGCCAGGGCCAAGACCGGGACGCTCGCGGGAGTAAGCTCGCTCGCCGGGTACGTGGCTGGCAGGGAGGGGGGGCTCTACGCCTTCGCCATAATCCAGAACGACAACTCCTGCTACTACGAAAAGGCCGACAAGCTGGAGGACGATATCGTCACCGCCATTCATCTGATGGACGGCGGCGGCTGATGAGGCGGGCCAGGTGGCGCCTGAAAAAGCCTTGCGAAGCCGACGCCCTCGCCGGCGCCTTGGGCGTCCCGCCGGTGGTGGCCCGGCTGCTGGCCGTCCGGGGGATGGAAGACCCGGACAGCGCCCGAGCATACATGGAGGCGCCGCTGTCGTCCATGGAGGATCCCCTGAGGATGGCGGACATGGACAGGGCCGTGGAAAGGATTGTCCGCGCCCGGGCGCGAAGGGAGAAGATAGTCGTCTACGCCGACTACGACGTGGACGGGATAACCGCCGCCGCCGCGCTGATCCGTTTTTTCCGCGAGACTGGTTTCACCGCCGGGTATTACATCCCGGAGCGCCTGAGCGAAGGATATGGCCTGAACACGCCCGCCGTGGAGCGCATCGCCGGGGAGGGCGCGGGGCTTGTCATCACCGTGGACAGCGGGATATCCGGCCACGCCGCCGTGGAGCGGGCCAACGCGCTCGGCCTTGACGTGATAGTAACCGACCACCACCAGCCCGGGATGAGACTCCCTCCGGCATACGCCGTTCTGAACCCCCGCAGAAAGGATTGTCCCTACCCTTTCAAAACCCTCGCCGGGGCCGGGGTGGCCATGAAGCTTCTGATGGCCCTGCGGTCACGCCTCCACGAGGAAGGGATGGGAAAGGCGGAGTTGCCTAACCTCAGAAAATACCTGGACCTGATCGCCCTGGGGACGATCGCCGACATGGTCCCGCTGACGGGGGAGAACAGGGTGATGGCCAGGCACGGCCTGGCCCAGCTTTCCACCACGGACAAGCCGGGCCTGGCGGCGCTCGCGCGCATTGCTCTCCGTGGCGGCGGGCCCGTGACGGCGCGGGACGCCGCCTTCTCCCTGGCGCCGGTGTTGAACGCGGCGGGAAGGCTCGGCAGGGCGGACACGGCGCTGAATCTGCTGACTACCGAGGACGAGGGGGAGGCGAGAAAGCTGGCCGCCTTCCTGGAGGGGGAGAACCTGAAACGGCGCGAGGCGCAACGGGAGATGTTCGAGCAGGCGGTCCGCATGGCCGAAAAGACTGTCGATTTCGCCCGGGAGAGGATCATAGTCGTGGGAGACGAAGGGTGGTTCTCCGGGGTGGCCGGCATAGTCGCCTCCAAGCTCGTGAACAGGTACCATATGCCCGCGGCGGTGGTCTGCTTCAAAGACGGGGTGGGGACGGGCTCGGCGAGGTCCATACACCCCTTCAACATCACCGAGGGCCTCGGCAGGGCTTCCGGCGCGCTGGAGAGATACGGCGGCCACAGGCTGGCCGCCGGTTTCACCGTGCGGCGCGAGAAGTTCGCGGAGTTGAAGGAGGCGCTCGCCGCCGCCGCGGGCGATGACCTCAGCCCGGAGGACCTCGTCCCGGAGGTCGAGATAGACCTTGCGGCGGAGCCTTCCGATTTCGACATGGAGACCGTGGAGGCGCTGTCGGCGCTGGAGCCTTTCGGGGAGGGGGCGCCGGCCCCGGTCTTCCTCAGCCGGGGCGTGGCCGTCAAGGAGCTGAGGAGGATGGGCAGGGAGGGCGCGAGCGTCCGCCTCTCCCTGGACGGCGGAGTGGAGGCGGTCGGGTTCGGCATGGCGGAGCTTTTCGCCGGGGCTCGAGGCCCGCAGGAGAGGTTCGACATCGTCTACACGCCGGAGATAAACGCCTGGGGGTCATCCAGGCGGCCGCGGCTGCGCCTCATCGACGCGCGCGGCTCCTGTTGAGCGCCCGGGCGGGCTTCAGCCCTTCCCGCCGCCGTTGTGGCGGTAGGCTATCACCCTGACCTTCTCGACCGTCACAAGGCCCTCCCCTATCATCCCGTCGAGCTCCGGCAAAAATTTTTCTATCTTCTCCGGCGTGTCGACGATCTCGACGATCATGGGAAGGTCCTCGGAGAGCCTCAGTATCTTGGCGGTATGCAGGACGCTGTTCGCCCCATACCCCAGAAGACCGCGCAGAACAGTGGCCCCGGCGAGGCCCCTTTCCCGGGCAAGCTCCACTATCGCCTCGTAAAGGGGTTTGCCGCCGAGCTTGTCGCTCTCGCCGATAAAAACCCTCAAAAGCTCCGCCTCGGATGGAAGCCTCATGCCCTCCTCCACGCCGTTGTCATATAACCCGTCCCAACGCAAGGCCCATGATGACAAGCGCGATCCCCGCGGCGTTGTTCAGGGCGATGGAGCCCGCCGCCCAGAGCCATTGTGAGTCGCGGGCGAGCTCCACCGTCTCCAGCGCGTAGGTGGAAAAGGTGGTGAACGCGCCCAGGAAGCCTATCATGACGATGGTCCTCGCCTCGCCGCCGATGGCGAGCCGCTCCACCGCCAGCGCCCAGAAAAACCCGGCCAGGAAACAGCCGATCCCGTTGACCGCCGCCGTGCCCCAGGGAAACTCGCTTTTCGAAAAGCCCTGCGCAACCCCCGAAAGCCAGTACCGGCAAAGCGCCCCCAGCGCCCCGCCTAAAGCCAGCCCCAAAAATTTCTGATACGCCATGCGTCTGGAAAACCTTAGTCTATGGCGAGGATTTTTCCATGCCGAAAGTCTCCCTCAAAAGCCTCAAAAGCTCCAGCGCCCTATGGGCGTAAGTATGGCGGGAGCTTATCACATCCGCGCCATTTTTCGCGATCCGCTCACGCTCCTGGCCGTTTTCCAGGTAGAACGCCGCCTTGGCGGCCAGCTCGTCCATGTCCCTGTATGTCTCCACGCTCCCGCCGGGGGTCAGGATCTCCGAGACGGCCTCGGGCCCGTCCGTGAGCAGAAACGAGCCGCAGGCGGGAACGTCGAAAACCCTCTGGTTGACGGAGCGGAGAAGCTGGGCGTTGGAGACGTTGAGGTTCACCTTCGTGGCCCGGTAGACCTCCGCCAGCCCTTTACCGTAAGAGACCGGCGGATGGAGGGTGAAAGACGGCCCTAAAAACTTTTCCCAACCCTCATCGCCGAAGACGTGGGGCGAAAACCTTTCCAGGGCCGACAGCGCCTCCACTCTTCTTTTCTGGCTCCATCTGGACGCTATCGCCGCCTCCAGCGAGGCCAGCTCACCGCCGGTGTATCCTCCGCCCGCCGTCTCGCGCGCGACGATTTGTCCCAGGCGCGCAGGGGCGGACGGCGGCGGCGCGGACGTCAGCTTCTCATATATTCCGAGGAGCTCTTCGTGTTTTTCGATCTCCGCCAGGCGATGGTTCAAAATCTTCTCCATCGAGTTTCCCACAAAGGAGACGCCGAACTTTTTTTCCGCGAGCCCGGCCGTGGGATGAAAAACGGTGGTGTCGGCGGCGTAGGGCAAATGGAAGACGTTTTCAAAACCCAACCGCCTCAAAGGCTCTATATAGGCGCCGTCCCAGACAAGGTACAGGCCGAACGGAGAGGCGTTCCACGAGCCGCCGCCAAGCAGGGGAAGGGGGTTGTCCACGAACCATGCGGCGTGGGGAATTCTGTGATAGGTGAAAAAATCGGCCAGGACACCGCCGAGGTCAAACCCTATCAGGTTTATGGAGAGCAGAAAGTCCGGCCGGAACCCGGCGGCCGCCCCGGCGAGCTGCCCCAGGAACCCGGTCTCACCCTCGCCTCTGATCTTCGCGGGGATCGTTTTCACCCGCGTCCCGGCGTTCCCGAGGGCGGCCCTGATCTCCCTTTCGATGAAAAAGCCGCCCTCCAGCAGGATGGCCCTGTACGGCTTCGATGCGAAACGGGGCCGCCGCATCGCCTCCTTCAGCTTCGGCATGGAGATTTTTTCGAGATATTCCACCGCCTCCATGATCTTCGGGAAAACCGTCCTGTACGGCGGATTCAGGTAATAAAAGGTTTTATGATCTTTCGGCCCCACAAGCTCTTTCAGCCGCTCCATGAACGATGGCCCCACGATAAAGAAGGCGTCCCGGCGCCTGAAAAGCGGCGCGATCACGGCGTTTTCCATCGCCAGCCGGAAGATCTCGGCGGAGGGCTCGACGACGATGAGCTTCTGGCCCGGCGCCATCGCCTTCGCCGCCGCCGCGGGCAGGCTCCCAAGGCCCATCCCCAATATCACGACGCGCTCTTCCGCGCCGATATCGCCCCATGATGCGACGATCCTCTCCGCCTCCCTCTCCGGGCCGTAGGCGCTGTTGAAACTTATGACTTTTCCACCGGGGGCCTCGGCGCGCAGAACAAGGGCGTCCCTTTTCGCCGTCTCGACCCGCGCCGTCCCCGGCCCATCCGCCGGAGCGGACACCAGAAGAGAGGCCACCTCCTCGTGGTGTTTTCTCAGCGCCTCAAGGTTTTCGGCGTAAATCTTTCCGGGATCTTTCATGAAAAAACATGAGCCGCGGGGCCGCCGCGGGGCCCTCCGGCAGTTATGGCGCCCCACGCCTCGCGGATGGACTCCAGCTCTCTTTCGCGGGAGTAGTTCTCCCGGATGAACCTCGCCGCCGCGGCGCCCTTTTCGGCCATGGCGGCGGGGTTCTCGCCGGCGAGGGAGAGGATTTCCTCCACGGCCCTGACGAAGCCCGTTATATCCTCCTGGGCCACCGGCCAGGAGAACTCCGGCCTGAAAAACTCCGCCCCTCCGCCGCCGTGGAACCCCGCGACCACGCATCCGCAGGCCATCGCCTCCGCCGGGGGCAACCCGAAACCCTCCGGGAAGCCGAAGCTCAGGAAGACCATCGCCTCGCCCAGGGCCGCCGCCACCTCCGCCTCGGGCAGACCGTCTATGGGGTGGAGACGGAAGCCCCTCAGCGAGCGCCGGAACTTCAGCATGTTGACAACCTGGTTCACGGCGTGGGGGTTCTTGCGCGGCATGAAGGCTATCGTCTTTTTCTTCTCCGGGGCCGGGGCAAAAAGCCCGCTGTCTATCCCGTATCGGACGCGGTGGACGGGTATGCCCGGGAAGGCGAACCCGAGGTAATCCTTGCTGTCCTCGGAGACGGTGATGACGGCGGCCAGATCATCGCTCAGGTAGGGGCTTTTCATGTCGGCCGGGTCCAGCCCGTAGGCGTTGAAAGTATAGTAGCAGTTCTGATTGAAGATCACCTTGCGGACGCCCTTGGCCGTCTGTGTGAAGGCGGGGCCGACGAGCTCCGGCGCCGCGAGTATGTCGTCCGCCGCGAGGCTGACCGACGGGGTGTACTCTATCCTCGTCTTGTTTTCGAACCACGAGGCGCGGAAACCCGGCCTGTCGTGCAGGACGAAGGCCCGGTACCCGATCTCGTTCAGCGCGTCGACGTGGCGGTATATCTGCTTTATTCCGCCGACCGGCCTGTCGTTGTCGAAGCAGTAGAAGTATATTCTCATCCGTGAATCACCGCAGGGGCGAACCGTCCCCGGCGCCAGCGGCGCGCAAAGCCTGCCGCCGCCGGCCCTCGAGGACAATGGTACCACGGCGCTTCGCGGTCATCACGGCCGCGTCCCGCGCCCCGGAAAAAGCCTGCGCCGCCCCGGCGGGGCCTATCTCGCAGCCTCGCCGAGGGGGACGTGGGTCGATTCCGTCGCGGTGATCTCCGAATGGTAGCCGAGGAACGCCTCCACCTTCACGGAGACTTTGCCCGGGGGGGCGGCGCTGAACATGAAACGGACGACCCTCCGCTCCCTCGGCGCAAGGGAGGTGTTGGAGACCATCCTGGCGCCGTAAAGAAAAGCCTCGGCGTCGGTCTTGAGCCAGTTTCCATCCTTGTCGGCGATCTGCTTGCCGAAAGTTCTGATTTGCGTCACGGGGGTTGTCCCCTCCCCCTTGATGGTCACCTCCAGCGCCAGCCGCCGCGACGGCGCTCCGGTGGGGATGTTATGCCCGGCCTTGACGTTGGCGATGGCCACGTCGACGACGTAGCGGCCGCCCTCGGTTTTCTCAGCCTTCACCAGCTCCACGTCCACGGCCTCCGTCATCTGGTCGAGGTTGTGCGACAGGCCGTGGTCCGGGATGGTGTCGGCCTTGGGCGTCTTCACCGACGGGTCAACCGGCGCGCCGGGTATCTCGGACATGTGGCAGTCCTGGCACTGGACGCCCGCGGCGGCGTACTCGGAGTTCTTCCATTCCGTGTATGTCGCGCCGGTCTTCAGCCCGTTCCGGTTGGTCATCTCGTGGCAGGCGCCGCAAAGGGCGGCCTTGTTGAACCAGTCCGCATAGGCGGGCACGTGCGCCGCCGGGGTCTCTTCGTATGGTTTTTCAAATTGTCTCATGGCGGCTCTCTTTTTCCCGCCCACGTCAAGGTCGAAGGGCGCCTCCGGCCTGTCGAGATGAACGTCCTCCACGGTGTGGCAGAAGTCGCAGGTCACCCCCTCCCGGGTGATTTTCATTTCGGCGTCAAAATCGCCGGTGGAATAGGTCGTGGGGGCGTGGCATTTCAGGCAAAACTTCTTGGCCTCCCCTTTCGTCTCGAGGTAGGCGCGGCGGTAGGCGGTCATGAACACGGGGTTGGTGTGAGAAAGGGCGTGGAGAGAGTTTTTCCAGCTTTCGTAAATATCAGCGTGGCAATAAGAGCAGATCTCGGCGCTCGTGTACCCCTGACGGTCTATCTCCTCCGCCTCCGCCGTCACGGACGCCATCGCCGCCGCGATGACAAAAACAACGGCCCAAAGCGGCGCTATCCGCGCGATTTTTTCTCTCATCTCCAAAACCCCCGATCAAAATCAGTTACGCTTTATCGCCGACTGGGCGGCTCCGCTCATAATATAAGCCCTTGCCCCAGGATCGCGCGGTTTTTCCCGCTCTTCCACTACCTATATGATGCCCGACTCGCGTCATTGATGGCGGAAAATCACAAAAAATGATCGGGGTGATTAGTCTTGACTTGCCGAGGGGCTTATGTAAAATGACACAGAGGTAAATATTTATATGTCCTCTAGAATATTAATATTGATTCTTGCGGCGGCTCTTTTGCCGCAGGCTATCCCCATAGCGGCCGCGGCGCAGGGGGGCGAGCAGGTCGTAGAAGACGAGGTGTACCAGTACAACCCGAAGGAGTCCGCTCCTCCGCGTGGCCGTTACAAAAGCGCGGAAGCGGCGTCCTCCGGCCCGGCCCCATCGTCCCCGGCGCCGGGCGGGAACGGGGGGGAGCCCTACGGCGAGGATTTCGTCTTCGAGTTGCGGGGTTTTTACTGGATGGCGTCTCTTGACGCGAAGATCAGGGTCGACAGCGGCGAGCTTGAGGGGACGGAGTTGGACGTCGTCGAGGATCTCGGTTTCGACAGGACAAAAGGCGTCCCCGGCGCGGAGATGACCATAAAGTTTTTAGGCCGCCACAAGATAAAGCTCGATTACACACAGTTCACCTACTCCACCAGCGACATGGTGGAGAAAAGTTTTGTCTTTAACGGCGTGGAGTATCCGGCGGAAAGCCAGGTGGACGCTGAGATCGGCGTCTACTCCGTCCGGCTCGGCTACGAGTACGACTTTTACCGGAGCGCGGCCGGGTATATAAGCGGGCGGCTCTCCGGCGATTACCTTTACGCCCGGGCGTCGCTGGTCACGAACGACATCCTGGGCAACAAAGCGTCGTTGAGCCTTGTCGCGCCTACCCTGGCGGTGGCCGGGCGGTGGAACGCGGCGAGGTGGCTTTCCTTCACGGCGGATGTCTCCGGTGTGGCTTATGACAAGTCGAGCATATTCGACGGGGCCGTGTACATGGACATAAACCCCGTCCCGTCGATCGGCTTCACCGTCGGGTGGAGAAGCATACTGGTGAACATAGACGTGGAGGAGAAAAAGTCCGAAGCGGCGTGGAGCGGTCTTTACGGCGGAGTGGCCATCAGGATATAAAAGAGAGGAAAGGGGATCATGAGAAGAAGAATTTTTCGCCTGGCGGTGGCTTTTGCGGGCGCGTTCGCGCTTGCGTTTCCCGGGGGATCGGCGGAGGGCACGCCTTCCAAGCAGATATGGATACCGTCGACCGACACCCAGCCCTACGGGACTTTTCACCTGGGGGTGGACAACTACACAACCGTATTCAAGAAACAAGAAGACGGCGCCCACGCGAGCCCCACCATCATGGGTTTCACCGCCGGGATCGTCGACCGGGGCCCCATAGGCGCGGAGATCGGGATCGACCTGAAGGAGCCGACGGACTATCCCATATACCTGAACGGCAAGATACAGGTGAAGGAGGACTCCTTCTCCGTATATTTTCCCGCCATCGCCTTCGGCGTCTACGACTTCGGGACCCAGGAGGACGAGACCAACTTCAACATCATATACATGCTCGCCGCCAAGACCTTCCCCGTGGTGGGAAGGCTCTCGGCCGGCTACTACGTGGGCAACGAGAGCATGTTGAAGGACATAAACGGCGACACGGAGAACAACGGCGTCCTCGTCTCCTTCGACAGGACCCTGGCGGAGATAGACGACAGGCTATGGGTAGCCGTGGATTACATGGGCGGGGACAACGTCTACGGCGCGCTCTCCTTCGGCCTGTCCTGGAGGTTCGCCCCGAACATATCCGCCCTGATCGGCTACGATATATACAACGACAAGGACCTGGCCGGCGAGGACGCCATCACCGTTCAGTTCGACATCGACTTTTAACTCAAAAGCGCCGCGCGGAGTTTTTTTCAGGATGAGCGGAAAGCCGAAAATCGAAATATTCTGCGACGGCGCGTGCCGGGGCAACCCCGGCCCCGGCGGATGGGGCGCCATCCTGCGAGGCGGCGGCAGGGAGAAAAGGATCCGCGGATACAAGGCCATGACCACAAACAACGAGATGGAGCTGACCGCGGCCATAGAGGCGCTCAAGGCCCTCAAGACGCCGAGCAGCGTGACCGTCACCAGCGACTCCAATTACGTCGTGAAGGGCATGACGGAGTGGATACACGACTGGCGCAGGCGTGGATGGAAGACGGCGGCCAGGAAGCCGGTGAAGAACAGGGAGCTTTGGGAGAAGCTCGCGGAGGCGGCGTCCCGCCACGAGGTGCGATGGGCCTGGATCCGCGGCCACAACGGCCACCCGGAAAACGAACTGGCCGACCGCCTGGCCAACGAGGCGATCGACAGGAGGAGCTAGCGCGTGTCATGCTGAACTTGTTTCAGCATCTCAAAGCCTCGACAGCGCGAGACCCTGAAACAAGTTCAGGGCGCCATCTCTTAGCTGCGGGCTTACTCCTTAAAAACCTTCCCGCCGCCCACCGCCGGGATGAAAACGGCGGCCCTGCCAAACGCGAGGCTCTATTTCCCCTCCTGCTCCCCTTCCTGCCCCTCCCCTTCCTCCGGCTCGATGCGCGGGTCGATCTCCATCGTGACCGGAGATGTCCTGGAAAGCGGTATGAACGCCGCGGCGCGCTCCTCCGGCGCTGGAGGGCGGATACGCAGCCTGTATAGGGCATAGAGGCCGCAGGCCAGGTACAGGACGGAAAGGAAACGCATCAACCCGCCCGGTCCGGCGATGTCCATGCTCACGCCGCCCGCGATCGGCCCGGCGAACGCGCCCGCGCCGAAAATGAAAAGAGCCGCGCCGGTCCCCCCGAGGCGGTCTTCGGACCGCAGGTAGTCATGGATGTGAGCCACGCCCAGCCCGTAGAGGGAAAAGGAAAAAGCCCCGTAAAGAAAAGCCCCGGCCGCCGCGAGGGCCAGCGCGCCTTTCCCCACGGTGAAGGGAAGCGCCGCGGCGAAAACCGCCGCCAGGAGAAAAGAGGCGGCCATCACCCTGCGCCGGTCGCCCCGGTCGGACATTGCGCCGATGGGCCATTGGAGAAGAGCCGCCCCAAGCGGCGCAGAGGTCATGAAAACGGCGATCATGGTCCCTCCGCCGCCGGAAAGATGGACGTACACGGCCCCCAGGCCCCAAAAAGCCCCGCTCGTCATCCCGGCGGCGAAGGCGGCAACGGAGCCGAGGGGCGCGTTTTTCAGCAGGGTACGGGCGCGCGTTCTGAAGGCCGGCGCGGGCTCCGGCTGCGGAAAACGGGTCAGCGCCACGGGGATCAGCCCCAGCGAGAAGAGCGCCGCGCACAAACTGAAAAGCCTCTCCCACGAGCCGGACCCGAAGACCAGCGCCAGTTGGGAAAGCCCCATCGCGGCCATGAGCAGCGTGGTGTACCCTCCCAGCATTGCGCCCCTGTTCCTGTTCCCGATGGCCTCGTTGATCCACGTCTCCGCCACCATGTAAAGCCCCATCATCGAAAGCCCCGCCGCGAAGCGGAAGACGATCCACGCGAAAGCGTGAGGGACGAGCCCGTGGCCGGCGGCGGAGGCGCTGGCCAGCGCCGCGAAGGCGGCGAAAGAGCGGATATGGCCAACCCTTCGTATCACCGCCGGGCAAATATACATCCCCAGAAGAAAACCGGCGAAATAGACCGACGCCCCGGCCCCGACGAGGGCGGAGGTCGAAAACCCGGCTCTTTCGGCGGTGAGGGAGAACAGGGAGTTGAGCAGACCGGCGCCGGAGGCCTGTAGAGACATGCCGAGCAGGACGGCGCCCAGGGACAGGAAAAGCCTTTTCAATCTCCTCCTTTGAACACACCTCGGGCCGGGCTCATGCCGCCCGGCCCGTGAGAATCGCTTGATTCTCCCCTAGAAATCCGCCCACTATTCCAGCAGGAAGGATATCTTCGCGTTTATCCTGTACTTCGTTATCTGTCCGTTCTCCACCTTGGCCTCGAAATTCTTGACGTAGATGGACTTGATGCCGCGCACCGAATGTCTGGCCTTGTCGATGGCGTTCTGCGCCGCGTCTTCCCAGTTTTTATCGGATTCGGCCAGGACTTCTATGACTTTCAACATTTCGCTCATTTTTCGTGTTCCTCCCCTTTTCCTTTTAAACGATGGCTATAAGGTGTCCGCGCTCTTTATCCCGCGGAACTAATATACGGCCCCGAGCGCGCTCTTGGCAAAGGCCGGAACCGGAAGTGTTCGCGGGAAGGCAGGCCTCTACCGCAGGTCCATCCTCCTTTTCTCGCCCGCCTCAAGGACGACGCGCTCGCTGTGGGGCGCCCTGCCCTTCACCTGGACATGGACGATGTGTGAGCCGGCGGAAAGCTCGTCCAGAACGAGCTTTTGTTTTCTGTACTCCCTGCCATCGATGAAGATGACGCTGCCCGGCGGGACGACGATCTCCAGGCTGGCGCGGGCCTTCTCGGGCAGGACGGGAGCGGTCCCTTTCCCCTCCTCGCTTTCAAGCAGGGATACCTTGACCTGTTTTTTCGCGCCGCCCAGGGTCACCTTTTTCACCGCGGCGGTGTAACCCTCTTTCTTCAGGAGCAAGGCGACCTCGCCCTGCCTGAGCCGTATGTTGTTTATAGGGGTGTGCCCCATGTATTTTCCGCCGATGAACACATCCGCGCCTGCCGGCTCGGACTCTATATCCATATAGCTGAACCTGGGAGGCTCCTGTTTTTTCGGGGCCGGTTTTACAGGCTTCGGCGCGGGTTCTTTTTTCACCTGCGCTGGCGCTGGGCGGGGCTCCGGTTCTTCCCGCGGGGGTTTTTCCATCACGGGCGGAGCCTTTTTCACGGTCACCGGCTCCGGTGTCTCGGGCTCCGGGGACGCAGGGGCGGTCTTTGGCGCGGGCTCTGCTTTCGCCTCTTGCCCGGCGGAGAGGGGTGGAGCCTCCTCCTGCCCTGGCCCAGGTTCGGCTGACGGCTCTCCGGCCTTTTCGGCCTCGTCCTTTTCCTTCATCCCGGCAGGCGCGGCCGCATCGGCCTCCGGTGGCGGCGCCTTGACGGCAGTCTTGATGGGCGGGGGAGGAGGCGCCTGGTCCGTGGAGAGATAGTAGGCCACGCCTAGGACGAGGGCCAGCGCTGCCACCGCGGCGGACGCGGCTTTGCCGTGGAATTTTTTCGGCCACGCGCCGGGCCGGGGGACGGCGACGGTACCGCTGTCCTCCACCCTGGCGCGGGGTGTCTCGATGGTCGTCTGGCCTGTGCGGACGGGAGACTTTTTCACCTCCTCGGCCAGCCGGTCGATCGCGGCGATGAACTCCGCTCCGCCCTGGAACCTCCTGGCGGGATCCTTGCTCAGCCCTTTGTTTATCAGCTCGTCGGCGTACTTCGGCAGGGCTCCGTTCAGCTTCCGCGGCGGGGTGTGGTCGTCGTTGACGACCCTGTATATCACGGAGGTGATGGAGTCCGCCGCGAAAGGTTTCTGGCTGGTCAGAAGCTCGTAGAGGATCACCGTCAGCGAAAAGAAGTCCGACCGGGCGTCGACCTTCTTTCCCTGCACCTGCTCCGGGGCCATGTAGTTCGGCGTGCCGAGTATGGTCCCCGCCAGGGTCAGCGACGAGTCCGACAGCCGCGCGAGGCCGAAGTCGGTCAGCTTCGGGGTGTCGCCTTCGGTGATGATGATGTTGGCGGGCTTCACGTCCCTGTGTATCACTCCCCGCCTGTGGGCATAGTCCAGCCCCTCGGCGATCTGTCTCACTATCCCGAGTTTTTCATATAGCGAAGGGTAGGTGTTGCTGGCGATGTGGTGGTCCAGCCCCTCACCGTCCAAAAACTCCATGGCGATGTAGACAAGGTCGCCCTCCGGCGCCGTCTCCTCCCCGACATCGTAGATGGTGACGATGTTCTTGTGCGAGAGCTGCCCGGCGGCCCGGGCCTCCACGTAGAACCGCTCCGCGGCCTGTTTCTGCTCGTCGCTTTTCCTGGAGCCGACCTGCGGGCGGATCACCTTCAGGGCGACGAGGCGGTTTATCTTCGGGTCGCGCCCCTTGTAGACGATTCCCATCCCGCCGCTGCCGATCTCCTCCAGGACCTCGAACCGGCCGAGTCTTTTTATGTCCATCGTTCCGGGAACCTGCATGGTTTGCCAAGGGACTCCGCCACGGAAGGATGCGTTATGGCCCCCTCGGCCACGTTCAGCCCCGTGCGCAGGGTGTGGCTTTCCCTTACGGCCTTCTCCGCGCCCTTTTCCGCAAGCTCGGCGAGCCCGGGAAAGGTGGCGCTGGCCAGGGCGAAGGTGGACGTGCGCGGCACGGCGCCGGGCATGTTGGCGACGCAGTAATGGGTCACGGCGTCCACGACGAATGTGGGGTCTGAATGAGACGTGGGGCGGCTGGTCTCCACGCAGCCGCCCTGGTCCACGGAGACGTCGACTATCACGGATCCCGGCTTCATGCTCGGCAGGGTTTCCCTCTTGATAAGCCACGGCGCCCTCGCCCCGGCCACGAGAACCGCGCCGATCACAAGATCCGCCGCGCGGGCGGCCTGCAGGACGGCGTGCTCGTCAGAGTACAGCGTCTCCACCCGTCCACCGAAAAGGTCGTCCACGTACCGCAGCTTGCGCAGGTCTATGTCCAGCATAACGACCCTGGCGCCCATCCCGGCGGCTATCTTCGCCGCGTTGAGGCCGACCACCCCCGCGCCGAGGATGGCGACGCTCCCCTGCTCCGCTCCCGGAACGCCCCCCAGAAGGACGCCCCGGCCGCCGCTCTCGGCCTCCAGGTTTTTCGCGCCCGCCTGGACGGCCATCCGCCCGGCCACCTCGCTCATGGGCACGAGCATGGGCAGCTCGCCGGTCTTCTCGTCCTGGGCGGTCTCGTAGCCTATGGCGATGACGCCGGTCTCCATCAGCTTTTCGGCAAGCTCCGGCGCGGCGGCAAGGTGCAGGAATGTGTAGAGGATCAACCCCTCGCGCAGGTATTTGTATTCGGGCTCGATAGGCTCTTTAACCTTTTTTATGATATCGGCGGCCCAGGCCTCCTCGGCCGAGTCCACGACCCGCGCGCCTTCTGCCTCGTACTCGCCGTCGGCGATCCCCGAGCCAGAGCCCGCGCCGCGCTCGACAATCACCTCGTGGCCCGCCAGGGCAAGCTGGCGCGCGCCCGCGGGGGTTATCCCCACGCGGTACTCGTCCGCCTTGATTTCTTTTGGAACGCCGATTTTCACCGTCTGACCGTAAGCTATGAAAATGTTTGATTATAGCACGGCGGGACGGTTGTTAAATAACGGGAGGCCCGCTGTCGCGGATCAGCCTGTAATCCTGAGGCCCTTCGGCATACGCTCAGGACGGGCCCCGCCGAAGGGAGCCATCCGTCCCTGAGTTGTCATTCTGAGGCGAAGCCGAAGAATCCCGTCTGGTCTTGGCATGATCGTACGGGATGCTTCGCTGACGCTCAGCATGACATTGGCGGCGCGCGGACGCTTCGGCGCGTCCGCTCAGAAATCCTCCCCCTTGAAGGGGGAGGCCGGGTGGGGGTGTGTTTTATTTATACCCCCTCCCGCCTGGCGGCGGACTCCCCCTTGTAAAGGGGGAGAAAAAAGCAGGCTCCGGAGCCATCCCCCAAAAGCCCTCCCGCCGGGGGAGGGGATTTAGCATCGTTGTATTATTTATCTTCTTTTCTAATAGGTTTAAGAATATCTACTAAAAATTCATGCAGGCGAGGAGGTAAAATAACATCGCCATTCTCATCTTTGGTGATGTTAAATGCCTTGTTAACCAACAAGCAGGCCAATTTGAATGTTTTGAGAGCGTCTTTATCAGCATTTTCAATCGCGGCGCTTTCCATAAAATGAAGATATTTCCTTCGAATGCTTCGAAGTTCGTTGAATTTTCCTTTTATCTCTTTATCAATATCACCATATGCAAATAAAACTTCAATTCTTCGCTCCTGTCCCAATTTGTCAAATGACTGGCCAAAAAGGAGTTTTTGGAGACGTTCGTCTAAAACCCTATCATCCCTTGTTGGCTTTAACATTTGGAAGCGCCAAATCGCGACCATCTCACCAACCAGACCAGATAGGGCAATGCATGCCACGGGCAGATTCAATATATAACACTTCATTGCCTCAAGTAACGGATTGATAATATGATCAATAATTGTGGGATGGTCGGGCGCGAAAGGAACTAGCCCAATTGCGGGAGAGCACTTGGAGTATCTTTTATGCAATTCAGCTTTTACATTATCGCCACCCGAAACATGAATGCATTGTTGTAAAAAAGATATGCCCACGTCTTTTGGGTCCATGTCTTCATTGAATTTTTCAAGCATAGCCATCATAAGAGGTCTATTTCTAGCTGGAAAAAAATGATCACCCATACCCTTGTTCATCCTTCCGCAATTCTAAATTGAAAAAATGGCGTACCTTTCACACCCTCCTCCTCAACTTCGCCAGCTCATTCAACGCTTCCAGCGGCGTGAGGTTATCGACATCAATCTTCTTCAACTCTTCCTCTACTTCGGAAACGCGGGGGCTGAATAGATCAACCTGAAAATCCCCGGCGCTCTCGGCGCTCATGGCTTTCAGCTTGGGGTGGCCGGAGGAGTCGAACTCGTTGGCTTCGAGCTGGCTCATGATGTCACCCGCCCGCGATATGACCTCCGGCGGCAGACCGGCGAGGCGGGCGACCTGTATGCCGTAGCTCTTGTCCGCGCCGCCCTCGACGATCTTGCGTAAAAATATTATCTCCTCGTTCCACTCCTTCACCGCCACGGACAGGTTCACAACCCCCGGCAGAGACTCGGCAAGCTCCGTCAGCTCGTGGTAGTGCGTGGCGAAGAGCGTCCGCGCGCCTATCTTGTGTATGTATTCGGCCACGGCCCAGGCGATCGATATCCCGTCGAATGTCGACGTGCCCCGCCCGATCTCGTCGAGGATAATGAGGCTCCTCGGCGTGGCGTGGTTTAAAATCATCGCCGTCTCGTTCATCTCCACCATGAAGGTGGACTGCCCCTTCTGCAGATGATCCTGCGCGCCGACCCGGGTGAATATCCGGTCGAGGACGCCTATCCGCGCGGAGTCCGCCGGGACGTATGAGCCGATCTGCGCCATCAGCGTGATGAGCGCCACCTGGCGGATGTATGTGGACTTGCCGGCCATGTTCGGCCCGGTGATGATGGAGACCAGCCGCTCCTGCCTGTCGAGCAGCGCGTCGTTGGGGACGAACCGCTCCTCGAGGCTCGCCGCCTCGATGACAGGATGCCGCCCGCCCTTTATCTCGATGACCCCGCCGTCGTCCACCTCCGGCTCCACGTAGCCGCGCCTGCGCGCCAGCCGGGCAAGGGAAAGCAGCGCGTCCGCCTCGCCCACCACCGCCGCCATCATCGCCGCCCGTTCGCCTTCGGCGGCGGCTTTTTGTTTCACCGACTCGAAAAGCTGAAGCTCAATCTCAAGCGCCCGCTCCTCGGCGGTCTGTATCTTCTCCTCGAGTTCCTTGAGCTTCGGCGACACGAACCGCTCCGAGTTCACCAGCGACTGTTTTCTCATCCAGTCCTCCGGCGTGTTTTCGGAGTGGCGGCGGGAGACCTCCATGAAGTAGCCGTAGACCTTGTTGTACTTTATCTTCAGGTTCGGCACTCCCGAGCGGGCGCGCTCCTCCTCCTCGAGGCGCAGTATCGCCCGGCGCGAGTCCGTCTTCACCGCCCGCAGGTCGTCGAGCTGTTCGGAGTAGCCCTCGCGTATCGCGCCGCCGTCGCGGGCGAAGGCTGGGGGGCTTTCGGCGATGGCGCGCTCCAGAAGCTCCGCCACGTCCCCCATGTCGTCCCATAGCGCGCGCCACGCCCGGCCTATGGACGTCTCCACGTCCTTCAGCTCCATCCCTAGGGCCGGCAGTCTCTTGAGAGCCGCGCCCATGGCGTAAAGGTCGCGCGGTGAGCAGGAGGGAAGCGAGACGCGGCTTGCGGTCCGCTCCAGGTCGCCCATCCCCCCCATCGCCTCCACGGCCGCCTCGGCAAGCCGAGGGTTCTCGTAGAAGAACCTCACCGTCTCCAGCCGCTCCCTTATCCTCTCCACGTGGACGAGCGGGCGCAGGATCCACTCCTTCAGCGTCCGCGCCCCCATCGGCGCCGCCGTCTCGTCCATTATGTCCAGCAGCGACCCCTTGCGCGCCCCGTCGAGGATGGCGCAGGTAAGCTCCAGGTTGCGGCGCGTGGCCGTGTCCAGCATCATGTTCTCGGATGGGTTATGGACGACCACCTTGCGGATGTGGGCCAGGGCGCCCTTCTGGGTGTCGCGCAGGTAGGCCACGGCGGCCCCGGCGGCGGATATGGAAAGCTCCATCCCATCCAGCCCGAACCCGTCCAGGCCGACGACGCCGAACTGGTCCAGCAGCGTCTTCTCCGCGGTCTGGACCCCGAACATCCATGGCTCCACGGCCTCCAGCGCCTTGCCGTAAGAGCCCGCCAGAGCCTTCGCCAGCGGCGGATGGCGCTCCTCCAGCCCGGCGGGGACGAGCACCTGTTTCGGGCCGGTCCTGTCCAGCTCGTCCGAAAGCTCTGAAAGCGCCGCGTCCCCGGCGAACTCGCAGACCCGCAGAAGGCCCGTGGAGAGGTCCGCCGCCGCCAGGCCGAACCCCCGCCTCGACGCCGCCACCGCGGCCAGGAAGTTGTGCGACCTCTCGTCCAGCATGGAAGGCTCCAGGATGGAGCCGGGGGTTATGACGCGGACCACCTCCCGCCGGACGAGGCCCTTCGCCTTCGCCGGGTCCTCCGTCTGCTCGCAGATGGCCACCTTGTGCCCCTTCTCGATCATCTTCGGCAGGTACGAGCCCAGCGCGTGATATGGGACGCCGCACATGGGGACGGCGTTCTCGCTTCCCTTGTCTCTCGTTGTCAGGGCGATGTTCATCGCCTTCGACGCGGCGACGGCGTCCTCGCCGAACATCTCGTAGAAATCGCCCATGCGGAAAAAGAGGACGGCGTCCGGGTGTTCTTTTTTAATCTCCCAGTACTGCCGCATCATCGGCGTCGCCGATCTTGATGACATCGTGATCCTCCATCGCAAGCGATGACCATGATTTTATACGCCATCGGCCGCCCATATGAAGCCGAAATGCTGACATCAGCGTTATCAAAAACTTCCGCGAGGGGGAATGCTGCTGTAAAATCGGGTTATGGACGAAAACGCGGTCAAAGCGAGGACATCATGAGCGACAGGGAGGAGACCTACCTGGCCGAGGACACTTTTCTGAAACAGTACCAGTACGTCCTCGACGAGATGCAGGCGGGCGACTCGTGGCGGCTTTTCAGGATCATGGCGGAATTCGTCGACGGGTTCGACCTGCTTTCGCGGCAGGAGCCGATGGTCTCCGTCTTCGGCTCGGCCCGCGCCACGGAGTCCGACTACTACTATCCCATAGCCATGAAGCTTGGCGCGAAGCTGGCCAAAAGCGGCATAGCGGTGATAACCGGCGGCGGGCCGGGGATAATGGAAGCGGCCAACCGCGGCGCCTTCGAGGCGGGGGGCAAGTCGATCGGCATCGGCATAGACCTGCCGCTGGAGCAGCCCGTCAACCGATACACGAACCAGGGCGTCACGCTGCGCCACTTCTTCGTCCGCAAGGTGATGCTGATAAAATACTCCCAGGCCTTCGTTATATTCCCCGGCGGATACGGGACGCTGGACGAGCTTTTCGAGGCGCTGAACCTGATGCGCACCAGGATGATATTGCCGTTCCCGGTGATCCTCGTCGGCTCGGAGGACTGGAAGGGGATGATGGGCTGGCTGCGAAAGAACGTCCTCGCCCGCGGATACATCGACGATGACGACTACGGCGCCGTCCACATCACCGACGACCTTGACGAGGTGGTGGCGATATGCCAGAAGTCGATAGTGGAGTCCACGAAATCGCAGTGGATAACCAAGGGGAGGAGATAGGCCCCGGGGACGCGCAAGGGATCGGGGCGAACCTGCTTTGGCGGTGGATCATGGTTTCTGAGGGGGAAAAGACGGTTTTCAAAAACCGCGTGAGAAAACGGGGACGGGCGTGGCTTGCGGCCGCGGCGGCGCTTCTTTTGCTCTCCGGCGCGTGCGCCACCTACGAGGAAAGAGACGTGGCGGTCATCCCCTCCTGGCCGCCGCCGCCGGATCCGCCCAGGTTCGTCTACGAAACCACCCTGCGCTCGGACCTCAGCGTGAAGGAGGAAACCACGGAGAGCAGGTTCAAGGAATTCGCCTCCAAACACAAAAAGCCCCCGAAGGTCACGCTCGTGAAGCCTTTCGACGTCGCGGCGCGCAAGGGGCGGATAATCGTCAGCGACACGGTCATGAGAATCGTCTACCTGTTCGACGTCCCCCGGCGGTCGGTGTTCGTCTTCGGCAGGATGGAGGAGGGCGAGCTGGCCAAACCGGCGGGGGTGGACATCGACGACGAGCTGAACTTCTACGTCGCGGATGTCACCGCGAAAGTCGTGAAAGTCTACGACCCCGTAGGCCATTTCTCGCGTGAAATCGGCGAGGGGGAGGAGCTTGTCCGGCCGACCGACGTGGCGGTCAGCCCCAACGGCGAGAGAATCTACGTCGTCGACATGGGCGGGGTGGAGAGCATGAGCCACCGGATCGTGGTCTTCAACAAGAAAGGCGAGAAAATATCCGTCATCGGCGAACGCGGCCTGGGCGACGGCCAGTTCAACCTGCCCACCCACGCCGCCGTCGGCCCCGGAGGCAAGCTCTACGTGCTGGACTCCGGCAACTTCCGCGTGCAGGTCTTCGGCCCGGAGGGGGAGTTCATCAGCGCCTTCGGCGAGGTCGGCTCCGGCTACGGGAACCTGGCCCGGCCCAGGGGGCTGGGGGTGGACCAGGAGGGGAACGTCTACATCACCGACGCGGCTTTCCGCAACTTCCAGATATTCGACGAGCAAGGAAGGCTCCTCATGTTCATAGGCGGCGGGCCGGGCAGAGAGGACGGGCCGGGCAAGTATGTCCTCCCGGCGGGGATCACCGTGGACGAGACCAACAGGGTCTATATCGTGGACCAGTTTTTCAAGAAGGTGGACGTCATCCGCCGCCTGTCGGACGAGGAGAGCGAGAAGCTGGCAAAGGAGCGGATGTAGCCGCCAGTCCTATCCTCCCCCTCGACGGGGGAGGACAAAGGTGGGGGTGATTGATTTTAATACCCCCTCCCCTGACGTCCCCTCCCTCCGGGGGAGGGGAAGTTGCAGGCCGTCGCGGGCGCGAGCGGGCTTCGGGCTTCGATCTCAAAAACCCTCCCTCCAGGGGAGGGGATTTAATAGATTCTGTTATTTCTTTATCACTTGTCATGACACGTCAGGCACAATGACGAAGCGTTGTTGTTGTTCACGCGCAGAAACGATGGGATGAACTCGCTGCCCGGCCCGGCGGACTCGACGCCGTGGGGGTCGTGGCAGGAGGCGCATTCGACCTCGTAGCCGTCGCCTGTGTCATAGAAACGAACCTCGTTGTTGTCCGCCCGCCCGTCGCCGTTCAGGTCGAAAAACTGAAGCGTCCCGTCCGTCGCCGTCGGCGCCTTGAAGTCGTAGGTGGCGGTGTCGGGAAGTTTCACCCCTACCGGGTGGTCGTCGCGAAGGTCCGTGCCGATGACGAAAGCGGTGAAAAGAGGAGTATTCGAAAGCGACCCGTCATGGCATTCCATGCACCCTTTTTCCTGCCCGGAATAATCAGATGAGGCGAGGGCAAAATGCTTCTTGGGATCGGGCCATGTATCCAGGAACGCATAGCTGACGCTCGTCTCCTGCGCGGCGCTGTATCGGCCCGATCCCGGCATGTTGATGATGGAATCGATCGCCGTCACGCCGTCGTGGCAGGACAGGCAGGTCAGCGAGTTAACCCCCGGCTGGGTGGGGGACTGGCCGGACTGCAGGGGGATGTTGTAGAGGGTGTACGTGTTCGCCTGAACCGTCCTGTTCCAGAGGGGCGCCTTGGGTACGGTGGAGTTGGAGCCATGCGGCGTATGACAATAGACGCATACTTCGCCATACCGGTTGTTGACACCGGTGACCATCCACTCCATCGCGGAGCCGTAGGAGAAGCTCATGTTGTGGCGGGTGTTTGTTATCCCCCCGGTGTTGCTTGCGTTCGTGTCTGGATCCCACCCATCGGCGAGGGCCGTGGACGCGCCCATGGCAACGATTACCAGCGCAAGCAACGCGGCGGCCAGATGGTTTTTCAGCCGCGCTGGCGCTGATGGAGCCGCCGCTTTCATCCTCCCCCTCAACGGGGGAGGATAAAGGTGGGGGTGAATGGATTTCATACCCCCTCCCCTGAAGTCCCCTCCCTCCGGGGGAGGGGATTTAATAGATTCTGTTATTTCTTTATCACTTGTCATGACACGTCAGGCACAATGACGAAGCGTTGTTGTTGTTCACGCGCAGAAACGACGGGATGAACTCGCTTCCCGGCCCGGCGGACTCGACCCCGTGGGGGTCGTGGCAGGAGGCGCATTCGACCTCGAACCCTTCGCCGGTGTCGTAGAAACGGACCTCGTTGTTGTCCGCCCGGCCGTCGCCGTTGGTGTCGAAGAATTTCAAGGTTCCGTCAGTCGCCGTCGGCGCCTTGAAGTCGTAGGTGGCGGTGTCGGGAAGTTTCACGCCGACGGGATGGTCGTTTGTCAGGTCGGTTCCCAGGGCGAAGGCGTCAAAGGGGATGACCGGAATTAATCCATTTGTGCTATGACAATTGAGGCATGATGATGTATCACCGAAACCATCATTGTTAGCGTCGACCCATTCCCCGAGGACGAAGTGAGGATCACCGGGAGTCCGGGTACCCGTCCATGTATCCAGAAAAGCGTCGCTTTGGGTTGTCTGTTGCGCGGCGCTATATTTTCCTGATCCGGGCATATTGATGATGGAGTCTATCGCCACCGTGCCGTCGTGGCAGGAAAGGCAGGTGAGCGAGTTTACTCCCGGCTGGGTGGGGGACTGGCCGGACTGGAGCGGAATATTGTACAGTGTGTATGTGTTGTCCGGGTTCGTGCGGTTCCAGAGCGGCGCGTCGATCGTGTTGTTGGCGCCGTGCGGCGTATGGCAGTAGACGCACACCTCGCCGTAATTGTTGCGCCAGTAGTCCATCGCGCCGGTCGCCCACGAAATGGGCAAGAACGACAACGAAAGGTTGTGCCGGGTATTGGCGATGGAGCCGGTGTTGCTCGCCTTTGTGTTGGACGCCCATCCGTCGGCGAAGGCCGTGGACGCGCCCATGGCAACGATTACCAGCGCAAGCAACACGGCGGCCAGATGGTTTTTCAGCCGCGCTGGCGCTGATGGAGACGCCAGTCCTATCCTCCCCCTCGACGGGGGAGGATAAAGGTAGGGGTGAATGGATTTCATACCCCCTCCCCTGAAGTCCCCTCCCTCCGGGGGAGGGGATTTAATAGATGCTGTTATTTCTTTATCACTTGTCATGACACGTCAGGCAAAGCGACGAGGCGTTGTTGTTGTTCACCCGTAAAAACGACGGGATGAACTCGCTGCCCGGCCCGGCGGACTCCACCCCGTGCGGATCGTGGCAGGAGGCGCATTCGACCTCGTAGCCGTCGCCGCCGCCGCTGTCGTAGAACCGCACCTCGTTGGAGTCGGCCCTGCCGTCTGCGTCCAGGTCAAAGAATTTCAAGGACCCGTCAGTCGCCGTCGGCGCGTTGAAGTCATAGGTGTTCGTGTCGGGAAGCTCCACGCCG
>JBPRGF010000032.1:0-1159 GCA_051418015.1 Candidatus Nitrospinota bacterium M3_3B_026
ACCGACGACCACCCGGTCGGCGTCAACCTGCCGGATACGAACACCTACGACTTCAAGGAGCCGACGGCGACGGACGGGGCGCTGAAATTCTTCGACGGCGACGGCGACGGGCGGGCGGACCCTGACGAGGTACGGTTCTACGACACCGGGGAGGGGTACGAGGTGGAGTGCGCCTCGTGCCATGACCCGCACGGCGTGGAGTCCGCCGGGCCGGGCAGCGAGTTCATCCCGTCGTTTTTGCGGGTGAACAACAACAACGCTTCGTCGCTGTGCCTGACGTGTCATGACAAGTGATGAAGAAATAACAGAATCTATTAAATCCCCTCCCCTGGAGGGAGGGGACGTCAGGGGAGGGGGTATGAAATCCATTCACCCCCACCTTGATTCTCCCCCTTGCAGGGAGAGGATAGGGCCGCCGAGGGGCCTTTTCCGCGCCGCCATCCTCGCGCTGGTAATCGTTGCCATGGGCGCGCCCGCGGCCCTCGCCGACGGGTGGGATCCGAACACATCCGCCAGCAATGTGGATAGCATTGCCAATACGCGGCATAACATGACCTTCTCCTATAACAGCGTAATGGGTTCTTTCGTTAACAACGTCCATAACCGCTATGGCGAGATATGCGTCTATTGCCATACACCCCACGGCGCGAACAGCACTTTGCCAAAAGCCCCGCTGTGGAATCGGACGAATCCCGGAAACACCTATACGCTATACAATATCCCCTTACAATCCGGCCAGTCGCCGACCGATCCAGGGGCAAATTCCCTGACCTGCCTTTCCTGCCATGACGGAACCGTCGCGACCGATTCCATCATCAATATGCCGGGCTCGGGCAAGTACCTGGCCTCCCAGGAGACGAGCGTGAGCGAAGCGTTTCTGGATTCTTGGGGATCTCAAGAGACGCATATTGGGCTCTCGTCTGGCTTGGAGGGTGGTTGCATTGGAGCATGTCACAGCCCCAGCGGATCGGTTTTAAGCACCATTGATTTCAGAGCCTTCGACCTGGGGACCGACCTAACCGACGACCACCCGGTCGGCGTCAACCTGCCGGATACGAACACCTACGACTTCAAGGAGCCGACGGCGACGGACGGGGCGCTGAAATTCTTCGACGGCGACGGCGACGGGCGGGCGGACCCTGACGAGGTACGGTTCTAC
>JBPRGF010000033.1:0-491563 GCA_051418015.1 Candidatus Nitrospinota bacterium M3_3B_026
TCCCGCGTCTTCCGGGCCAGCGAATCGGCCTCCGAGGCGTTGTCGGCGTTCTGCTTGGTCATCGACGCCATCTGCTCGAGCGCCGACGACGTCTCCTCGAGCGAGCTGGCCTGCTCCGTCGCCCCCTCCGCCAGCGACTGGCTGGAGGCGGATATCTGGGAGGCGGCGGAGTTCACCTGCGCTCCGCTTTCGGTCAGCGTTTCCACGATGCGGTTCACCGGAGCGGTGATCGAGCGCGTTATGAGCACGGCGAAAACTATGGACACGAGCAGGCCGGTCACGAGGAGGATGTAGCCTGTCGTCACGAGGCTCTGGTTCATCTCGTTGGCCTGCTTCGCGTCGGCCTTCATGAGGCGCTCCTGGTCCTCGATAAGCTCGGTCAGTGTCCCTTTTATCTTGAAGGCCGTGGGGGCGGCCTTTGTCCCCAGCCAGGCGTTGGCGAGGTTCCACTCATTTCCGCCGCGGATCTCGAACATCTTCGGGGTCAGGGGGACGAAAGCCTCCCGCGTGGAGGAGAACCTGTCGAATGATTCCCTCTGCTCCAGGGTGAGAAGATGGGAGTTGCTCGAAAGGTCGCCGAACCTCCTTTCGTTCTTGGCCCAGAGTTTCTCGAACTGTTCCTTGAACTTCTGGTCGCCGGAGAGCAGGTACGCCCGGATGGCTCCGAGGGACAGGCCGAGCGTGCCCCTCACGTCCGCCATCATGCCGAGGAGCGCCTTTCGCTCCGGCGTGGCGGGCTGCTCGGCCTCCAGGTCGATCATTTTCGTGATCTCCTCGGCCAATATCGCCGCCTTTGGCGCGGCCTCCTCCAGGAGTATCTTGTTGGCGGGGAGGTTTTCAGGCTTGTGGGCTATCTCCTCTATTTGCCGCTGGTATGACTTGAACTCGCTGAAAAGCCCCGTCAGCTCGCTTAGCCTCCTGACGTTTTCCTGGTTGGTCCAGTCCCTGGAAAAGGACTTCATCGACGCCATGGCGTTTTCTATCGCCATCCAGGCCTCGGTCCGCTCCCGCTTGAACTTGTCATCGCCGAGGATGATCCAGCCCCGCAGGGCCGCCAGGGAATGGTTGACGCCGTTGATGAGCATGACGCCCGTCCTGGCCGTGGGAGCGCGCAGGTTTATCACCCTGTCCGACACGGTCTGCGCTCTTTTCACCTGCCATATGGATACGGAGACGATCAGGACTATGACCAGCGACATTATCCCCGCGAGGGCGCCGATCTTCACGCCCAGTGACTTGTTATAGAACATCCCGGCTCCTCCTTATTGTTCTCTCTCCGGCTTGTTTATGAAGATCAGTCTTTTCCCACCATGCGTCCCGCCTGCGAGGCGCTCCACGAGCCCGCTTGTCGCCGCAGACCGAAAGAATCGGGGAATAACCCCAGGCGCCAGCGGCGGACAACGGAGCTTGACCGGGTCTTTCGCCCGGCTCCCCTCCACAGGTCATAGTCGCGCCCGTATCCTCTGCCGTCTCGTCAAAAAAGTTCCGCGGGATCAAGACCCGCCTGGTTAAAACCCCACGCATTATAACATCATTCCGGTCCGCTCTACGCTATAGTCCCCGGGGCTCCAGGCAAAGATTCCCGTCGTCTCATCCGGCGCGAAATTCTTCACGGCCCCTTCGCATCGTTCAGGGGGTGGGTTCGGAGTGATGTTGTGGTGGGCGCCGGTCTTCTTCCCCCTAATAAAAGAGTTTTTGGCGTTGTCCTCCCGCAAGGGGAGGATTGAACGATTCCAGTTAAACGCTGTTTATTCATGTTGCACAGTTCATTCAACGGCCCGGTTTTGCGACAAAATGTGTCGTCGTTTCCTTCGATTATGAAAGATTTCTGTCCGAAATCAATGCACGCCAAAAACTATGTGCTTGATAATGCACGACATACCTTATGGCTTGAAAATTGCTATTAATATTAGCAGACGCTAAATAAACACAGGCTCTGTGACGATAAGCGAGTTAAAGGAGCTTGAAGGCGATGCGAACAAGCGTGAAAGACAGGCTCAGGCACATATTAAACCCTCTGCACGTCTACTGCTCGCTTTCCTACGTTCTGAAGAGGCAGAGCGCGTTGAGGACCGCCAGGGCTTACGAAAAGGGCGTCTACAAGACGTTTTTCAGGAACTTCCTGTGAAACCGTCGCTCCGGTAGAGCCTGAAAGCGCCCCCGCGGAGGCGCGGCCTGTCCGGTTCGGGGGGCGGGGTCAGTCTTACCTTTCTCCCGCGAATTTTCCCTCATCTTCTTCATCTTCATCAAATCAACCAGGATTTGTTGCAATGCGTCCATGATCGCGCTACGTTTAGAATCGGGAGCGCGGGACGTGAGCGTGATGAGGACGAGAAGAGGAGACAAGGCATGGAAGAGACGACCAAGCCCGCCGAGGACGGCGTCCTGATCATCGTGGACGTTCAGAACGATTTTCTCCCCGGCGGCGCGCTGGCTGTTCCCTCGGGCGATGAGGTCATCGGGGTCATAAATCGTCTTTCGCGCCTCTTTCCCCACGTGGTCATTACGCAGGACTGGCACCCGGCGGGCCATCTCTCCTTCGCGTCGTCCCACGAGGGCAAGAAGCCTTTCGACACCGTGGAGATGCCCTACGGCGAGCAGGTTCTCTGGCCCGACCACTGCGTCCAGGGGGCGGAAGGGGCAAGGCTCCACGAGGAGCTGGACGTGACCCGCGCCGAGCTTATCATCCGCAAGGGCTATCACGCGGAGCTGGACTCCTACTCCGCCTTTTTCGAAAACGACCACAAGACCCCCACCGGCCTGGCCGGGTATCTTCGCGAAAGGGAGCTTTCGAGGCTGTTCCTCGCCGGGCTGGCGACGGATTTCTGCGTGAAATACACCGCCCTCGACGCGCGCCGCCTCGGGTTCGACGTCTATGTCATGGAAGACGCCTGCCGCGGGATAGACATGGAAGGCTCCGTTGACCAGGCGTGGAGGGAGATGGAGGAGGCGGGGGTTTTGAGGATAAAGGAGGCTGACGTTTCAATATGACAGCGTTAAAATCCCCTCCCCCGTCAATGGAGAGGGTTTTTTGGGCGAGTTCCTCGTCGAAAGGGTAAATGGCGAAGGCATGGAAAAATGAGCGTTCCCCCGACACCGCTGGTCACCGACCTGTACCAGCTCACCATGGCCCAGGGCTATTTCCGCGAGGGCATGAGCCGGTATGGCGCCTGTTTCGACTTTTTTTTTCGCCACACCCCCTTCAACGGCGGATACGTTATATTCGCCGGGCTTTCCGAAGCGCTGGAGTTCCTCGAAAAATTCCGGTTCAGCGTCGAAGACCTCGACTACCTGGCGTCCCTGAGAATTTTCGGCGATGATTTTTTAAAACACCTCGGCCAGATGCGCTTCACCGGCGATGTCCTCTCCGCCCCGGAGGGCTCGCCAGTATTTCCACGCGAGCCGGTCATGCGCGTCACCGGGCCGCTTGACCAGCTACAGCTAGTGGAGACGGCCGTGTTGAACACCGTCAACTTCCAGTCGCTGATCGCCACCAAGGCCGCCCGCGTCTGCCGGGAGGCGGGGGAGGATAACGTCATGGAGTTCGGCGCGCGCAGGGCGCAGGGGGTGGACGGGGCGCTTTCCGCGGCGAGGGCGGCCTACATCGGCGGGGTGGAATCCACCTCCAACGTCCACGCGGGGCTGGTCTACGGCATCCCCGTCCGAGGCACGCATTCGCATTCGTGGGTGACGGCTTTTGAGAACGAGATCGACGCCTTCCGCGCCTTCGCCAGGGTTTACCCCGACAACACGATCCTGCTGGTGGACACCTACGACACGCTGAAGAGCGGGATGCCCAGCGCCATAAAAGTGGCAAAAGAGATGGAGCGGGAGGGGCACAGGCTCCGGGCCGTGAGGCTCGACTCGGGCGACCTGACCTACCTTTCCCAGGGAGCGCGGGCGATGCTCGACGAAGCCGGGCTGGACTACGTGAAGATCGTCGGGTCCGGCGATCTCGACGAGAACATCATCCACGACCTGAACGCCCAGGGGGCGCGGATCGACATCTACGGCGTCGGCACGCGGCTGACCACCGCCTTCGACGAGCCCGCGCTGCCGGGGGTTTACAAGATGTCCGCCATCCGCCCTCCAGGCAAGGAGTGGGAGATGAAGCTGAAGATCGCCGAAGGGGTGAAAAAGGCCACGCTGCCCGGCCTGAAACAGGTGTGGCGGCTCTACAACGGCGACCACGGCATGATGGCCGACCTCGTGGAGCTTGACGGGGCGGCCCACGATTTCTCGAAGGGCGTGTGGGGGTATCATCTGCTGGAAGACCAGAAAAAATTCTACAGCGGCATATCCCGCGCCGAACCGTTGCTCGCCGGGGTGATGCGGGGCGGGAAGAGAACCGCGCCGCCGGAGCAGCTGCCCAGGATACGCGAGTATGCCAAGAGCAGGCTCGCCGAGCTCCATCCCACCTACAAGCGCCTCATGAACCCCCACGTGTACAAGGTCAGCCTCGGACCGGAGTTGAACGATGTGACGAAGAGGATGCGGGAGGACGCCGCGGAAGGGTTGTGAAGTGATGGAGTTGAAAGACCTCCGTGGAGGTTTTTTTCTATATCAGCTTCTGTTGCTCGGGCCGTCCCTCCAGCGCCCTCAGCTTGTCGATGGCGCGCTTGACGTCGGATATCTCTATCCTCGCCATGCAGTGGCGCCCCTCGTAGGGACAGCCCTTCTGGTCGCAGGGCATGCACTCCATCGGCGGATGACAGGTCAGCGCCGCCTTGCGCGCCCCCACCGGCTCCCATACCCCAGGGTCCGACGGGCCGAACAGGGCCGCCACCGGCGTGTCCAGGACACCCGCCATGTGCATGGGCCCGGAGTCGTTGCAGACCATCAGCGCCGACGACTTGATGAGGGCCGAAAGCTCGGCCAGCGAAAGGTCGGTGAAATAGGGGAGGGCGTAGCCCGAGGCGCGGCGGATGGTCTTTATCTCGTCCTCGTCGGCGTTCGACCCGGCCAGGACGACGGCGGCGCCCCGCTCGTCCACCAGCCAGCGGGCCAGCCCGCCCATCTTCGCCGCGGGCCAGCGTTTGTACCGCACCCGCGCGCCGGGATGCAAAAGGACCAGTGGCCTGTCGAACATCAGCCCCTCCCGTTCGAGCCTCTTTCTCATGGACTTCGCGGCGCTTTCGGGAAACTCGAGATGGAACGAGGGCCTGTCGGGCCAGTCTACCCCCAGCGGGCGGACGGTCTTGAACTGCACCCGCCAGGTATGGTCCATCGGCGCGGGCTTCTCGCCGTAGACGTTGTAGAGGAGGCGGTTGCGCAGCCGGAAGGGATGCCCCACGCGGACCCTCGCCCCGGAAAGAAACGCCGTCCACGCCCCACGCGGACCCGACTGCAGATCCACCACCATGTCGAACTTTCCGTCGCGGATCGTTTTTATCATGCGCAGGTCCGCCCGGCGCCGGGCCGAGCCGGAGGGCAGGCGGGGATGGGTTATCACCTCGTCCACGTTCGGGTTTTTGTAGAGAAGCTCCTCGAAAACGTCGTCCACCACGTAGCTGATCGCGGCTTCAGGGAATCTTCTGCGCAACGCGGCCAGCGCCGGGTTCGAAAGCAGGATGTCGCCTATGGACCGGTAGCGCAACACCAGTATCCTGCGGACGGAGTTCAGGTCAACCCTCATAGTCCCATCATTTTCTTATCGCGCGGCGGCGGATTCAACAGGAAAGCGGCAGCCTGCGCCCCCGTTTGTTCTGGGATATAATTACTAAAAGAGCTTATTTTAGCGCGAGATAAGGTGAAAAACGAACATTCGCCCTCCGCCGGGCGCGGCTCCATCCTCATCGTGGAGGATGAAAAGGAGGCCCTGGACACCCTCCTGAAGATATTCGAAGGGGAGGCCGGGCTGGTGCGGGGCGTCTCCACCGGTGAGGAGGCCATCGAGCTTCTTTCCGCAAACGGCTTCGACCTGCTGATAATCGATTACGCTCTGCCGGGGATGAACGGAATAGAAACCGTCATGAAGGCCAAGGACATGGACCAGGACATGGGCGCCATCCTGATGACCGGCCACAGCTCCGAGCGGACCATCATAGAGGCCTTCACCCTCGGGCGGGTGGACTCCTACCTCTCAAAACCCCTCGACGTGGAGGAGGCGCGCAAGACCGTTTCCATGGCCCTTGGCGAGGTCTGGATCCGCAGGAAGGAGAGCGCCTTTCGCAAGGAGCTTGGCCACAAGGTGGAGGAGGCCACGGCGCAGCTCAAGGAGAAAAACCGCCTGCTCGAAAGGAAGGAGAGGGAGACGGCGAGCCTCAACGCCCAACTCAAGGAGGAGCGCGAGCAGCTCAGGGAGGCCAACGAGCGGCTCGTCAGGCTCAACGAGCAGCTCGAGCGCCTCTCCATCACCGACGGCCTGACGAAGCTTTACAACTTTCGCCATTTCTCCAGGCGGATACAGGAGGAGTTCTACCGCGCCAGGCGCTACGAGGGCGGGCTCTCGCTGCTCATGCTGGACATAGACGATTTCAAGAAGGTGAACGACACATACGGCCACCCCACCGGCGACGACGTCCTGAGACAGGTGGCCGGGGAGATCAGGGCCTCCAGCCGCCAGCCCGACGTGGCGGCCAGGTATGGTGGGGAGGAGTTCACCCTCATGCTGCCGGAAGTAGGCTTGGCCGGGGCCGCCGTCCGGGCCGAGCGGCTGCGCAAGTCGCTGGAGGCGAAAAGGTTCGAGGGCAAGGGGAAGCCTTTTTCCATCACCGTGTCGATAGGCGTGGCCACCTACAACCCCGAGATCATGGAAGAGCCGGACGACCTTGTCAAGGCCGCCGACAAGGCTCTCTACAACGCCAAGGAGATGGGGAAAAACCTGGTGGTGATGGCCATGGACGGGCGGCTGAAGGCCGTGGGCAAGGAGGCCGCCGTCACGGAGAGAGATTGCGAGAAGATAGGCCGCGCCGTCCTGGACTACGCAGGCGCCGTCCACGACGCGGACAGGATGATAGGGTACCTCGTGAACCGCCTCGGCGAGGCGATGGAGACGGAGAAGGCGGACGTCTACATATCCGCCAGGATGAAGGACAGGACAGGCGCCATGACCGAGCGCGCCCGGCTGGGCGAATACCACGGCGCCCGCGACCTTGCCGCCGCAGCGGCGGACGCCGTGACGAAGGGGAAGACCCAGACGGAGGACAGCGGGGACGACCCTCTCTCCTGTCTGCCGATATGGGCGGGCGCCGGAGGGAAGAAAAAAGCCGTGGGCGCGCTGGTGATGAATCATGTCCCGTCGTGCCTCGGCCATATCGGCCATCTGCTCGACAGGCTGGCTCCCGCCGTCGACGCCGCCATCGACCTCGGCGAAAGGCTTGAGAAGGCAGGGGAGTTGACGCGCGAAACGGGGCGGTACGAGTTGCTGGCGCGGCTGGCGCGGAGCGCGGCCGCCAGCGCCGGGAGCCTGGAAGAGGCGCTCTCCGGCGCGGCCGATGAGATCACCGGCGCCTTGAGGGCGGCGGCCTTTTCGGTGTATACCTATAGCCCCGTGAGTCATGACTTCACCCTGGCCTGGCGAAGCCCCCGTCCCGGAGGCGATATGTCCCTGGCCGAGGACGTGATGATGAGCCGGGCGGCGGAGATTTTTTCGAGGAGGCTGGAACCGATCGTGATAGACGACGCGAAGAGTTTTAACGGCAGGCTGAAGGGCGCGGACGCTGAGGTCCTTTCCAGCGTCTTCGCCGTGGCGCCGATGGCCCTGGGCGGCAAAGTCGTGGGGGCGGTGAGCGCCGTCCTGCCGCCGGACGCCCGGCGTGGGGAAGACGTGAAGTTTCTGGAGTCCGTGGCGTCCATCCTCGCCATGGCCGTCTCGGCGCGGCCCGCCCCCCTAGGGGAGGAGACGGACCAGCCCAGATGAGCGCGCCGCTTTCCATGACAGGCTCCGAAATCCGCGAAAAGTTCATGGGCTTTTTCGCCGCCCGCGGACACACGGCGGTGGAAAGCTCTTCCCTCGTTCCGGCGGGGGATCCCACCCTGCTTTTCACCAACGCCGGCATGGTCCAGTTCAAGGACACCTTTACCGGTCGGGAGAGCCGGCCGTACACCCGCGCCGTGTCGGCGCAAAAATGCCTGAGAGTCTCCGGCAAACACAATGACCTGGAGATGGTCGGCAGGACGGCCCGCCACCACACCTTCTTCGAGATGCTGGGCAACTTCTCTTTCGGCGACTATTTCAAAAGAGAGGCCGTCGAATACGCCTGGGAGTTCCTGACAGCGACAGTCCGCCTGCCGGAGGAGAGGCTCTACGCGACGGTCTACACCGACGACGACGAGGCGGCCCGGATATGGGAGGAGGTGACAGGGCTCCCGCCCTCCCGGATACAGCGGTTCGGCGAGGAGGACAACTTCTGGTCCATGGGCCCCACGGGCCCCTGCGGCCCCTGCTCGGAGGTCCACATCGACCGGGGCCCGGAATACGGCTGCGGAAAGCCGGACTGCGGCATAGCCTGCGAATGCGATAGGTTCATGGAGATATGGAACCTCGTCTTCATGCAGTACGACCGGGACGAATCCGGCAAGATGACGCCGCTGCCGAAACCCTCCGTGGACACGGGGATGGGGCTCGAGCGGCTCGCCTCGGTCATACAGGGGACGGAGACCAATTTCGAGACCGACCTGATTCTCCCCATTATCCGCCGCATGGAGGATCTGACGGATTTTCGCTACGCCGAGGATTCCGGGAAGGACGTTTCCTTCCGCGTGGTGGGCGACCATGCCCGGGCCGTGTCTTTCCTGATAGCCGACGGCGTCCTGCCCTCCAACGAGGGCCGGGGCTACGTCCTGCGCAGGATATTGCGCAGGGCCCTGCGCCACGGCAGGATACTGGGCGTCAGCAAACCCTTCCTGGGGGAGCTGACGGGGGCTGTCGTGGAGATGATGGAAGGGGCCTACCCGGAGCTTTCCGAGAGCGCGCAGGTCATCCGGGGCGCGGTCCTTTCCGAGGAGGAGGGGTTTCAGAGCACCCTGGATTTTGGTACGCCGCTTCTGATGGAGATGGTGGATAAGGCCAGGGGAAGAGACGATAAAAAGGTTCCCGGCGCCGACGCCTTCGCGCTCTACGACACCTACGGCTTCCCGCTGGATCTGGCGGCGGACATCGCGGCGGACGCGGGGGTCTCCATCGACATGGACGGTTTTAACGAGATGATGGAAAAGCAGCGGGAGAAGGCGCGCAAGTCGTGGAAAGGCGCCGGGGCGGAGACCGCCGGACTCCGGGACGCCGGAGAGCCCACGGTCTTCACAGGCTACGATGAGACCGTCACCCGTTCGGAGGCCGTGGCGGTCATCAAGGACGGGCAGGCGGCCGAAAGCGCCTCGGAGGGGGAGGAGGCGCTGATTATTCTTAAGGAGACCCCCTTTTACGCCGAATCCGGCGGCCAGGCGGCGGACACCGGCGAGATGTTCAACGACTCCTTCCACGCCGTCGTGGAGGACGTCACGAAACCCGACGGCCTGCGCCACGTCCACAAGGTGAAGGTCACGAGGGGCGTCGTGAAGCCCGGCGACGAGGTGACGGCGAAGGTGGACTCGGAGCGCAGGAAGGACATCATGCGCAACCATTCCGCCACGCACCTTCTGCACGCCGCGCTGCGCGGGGCGTTGGGGGAGAGCGTCAAGCAGGCGGGCTCCCTCGTCGCGGCCGAAAGGCTCCGGTTCGACTACACCTGCTTCACCGCGCCGGGGCGGGATGAGCTTTCAAGAATCGAGCGGCTGGTGAACGAGAAGATCATGGAGAACGCCCCGGTCGCCGCCGAGGAGAAGGACTTCGAGGCGGCCCGGCGGGAGGGCGCCATGGCCCTTTTCGGTGAGAAGTACGGCGACAGGGTGCGCGTTGTGACCATGGGCGAATTCTCCACGGAGCTGTGCGGGGGGACCCACGCCCACGCCACGGGCGATATCGGCTTTTTCAAGATAATCTCCGAGAGCGCCGTGGCCTCCGGCGTCCGGCGCATAGAGGCCGTCACCGGCCGTGGCGCCCTCGAATACGTCCGCCGTGGGGAGGCCGAGCTTGCCGCCGTGGGCGAGGCGCTGAAGTCGCCGCCCGCGGGCCTTGCCGAAAAGGCCGCCAAGCTCGCCGAGAGGCTGAAGGAGCTTGAGCGGGAGAACAAGAGGCTGAAGGAGAAAATCTTCTCCGGCAAAGGGGGCGCCGCCGGTGGGGAGGAAAAAGACGTGGCCGGCGTCCGTGTCCTCGTCCAGGAGCTTGAAGGGGCGGACGCGGACGCGATACGATCCTTCGTGGACGATCAGAAAAACAGGCTCGGGTCGGCCGTGGTCGTGGCGGGGGCGAACGTCGACGGGAAGGCGGTCCTCTCCGTCGGCGTGACGATAGACCTCGTGAAAAGGCTCTCCGCCGGCAGGATCGTAAAAGAGCTTGCGGCGATGGTCGGCGGCGGCGGGGGAGGGCGGCCGGACTTCGCCCAGGCGGGCGGCAAAAAGCCCGAAAAGCTGAAGGATGCCCTCGCGGCCTCCGCTCAGGTGATAGAGAGAATGCTGGGGGATTCGCCATGAAAACGCTGATAATCTTCGCCAAGGCGCCCATACCCGGCCTTGTCAAGACGCGGCTGGTAGAGGGGACGGCCTTGGACGAGACACGGGCCTGTTTCCTCTACGACGCGTTCCTGCGCGACACCATGGTCGTATCCACCCTCACCACGGCGGAGAACATAGCCGTCCATTTCACTCCGCCGAACGAGGGCGAGATGATGAAGAAGATCGTCAAGGAGCTGAAGCTCGGCGCGCGCAACGAGCGGCGCTTCACCTTCCGCCCGCAGGAAGGGGAGTACTTCTCGGCCAAGGTGGCCAACTCCTTCAAGGCGGAGAAGGAGGCGGGCGGCGAGGAGCTTGTAATGATCGGCTCCGACGCGCCCATCCTGAAGCCGGAGATAATAGACACCGCCTTCGAGTTCATCTTCTCCCGCTCCGGCATGGCCCTGGGCCCGAGCAGCGAGGGGGGCGTCTACCTCATCGGGATACCCTCCAGCATGACGCTGGATTTCGAGCCGGTCTTCTCCCAGGGGTCGGAGCTTGAGAACCTGGTGGAGCAGGCCAGGGAGGCGAAGATGCCTTTCAAGCTGCTGCCGGAGGTGCTCGACGTGGACGTGGAGGCCGACCTCATCACGCTGATCGGCGTGACCCGCGCCCTGGCCTACGAGCGCAACTTCGAAAGCAAGATTTTCCCGAATTACACCTACAAGGCCGTGGAGAAGCTGGGGTTGAAGGTGACCCGGGAGAACGGCGAGACGCGGAACAAGAAAGTGGTTCTCCCAGCGTAAAGGCTCCGGCGCGATATGGCGAAAAAGGCCGTCGTCCTGCTCTCCGGCGGGCTCGACTCCGCCACGGCGCTGGCCGTCGCGCGGGATATGGGCTGGGAGGCGCACACCCTCTCCGTCGACTACGGCCAGCGGCACAGGATAGAGCTTGAGCGCGCGGCGAGGATCAGCCAGGCCCTCGGCGCGGCGGACCACAGGGTCATTGCCGTGGACCTGCGCTCCTTCGGCGGCTCGGCGCTGACCTCGGAGGCGCCTGTGCCAAAAGATGAGCCGGAGGCGCCGGTGGGGGAGGGGATACCGGTCACCTATGTCCCGGCGCGGAACACGGTCTTCCTGGCCCTGGGACTGGCCTTTGCGGAGACGCTGGGGACGGGGGACATTTTCATCGGCGTCAACGCCCTGGACTACTCCGGCTACCCGGACTGCAGGCCGGAGTATATCGGGGCCTTCGAGAGGATGGCCAACCTCGCCACAAAGGCGGCGGTGGAGGGGAGAACGAAGGTCAGGATACACACCCCGCTCATCTCCATGACCAAAAAACAGATCATCGAGACCGGGACGAAGCTGGGGGCGCCCTACGCGCTCACCATCTCCTGCTACGACCCGTCGCCGGATGGCGCGCCCTGTGGAAGGTGCGACTCGTGCCGCCTCCGCGCGAAGGGCTTCAGGGAGGCGGGGCTTTTGGACCCCGCGCTGGAAGACGGCCCGGCGCCTGGGCGTGATTAACCATTCATCCCCACCTCGGTTCTTCTCCTCGACGAGACGGGGACGCGCATCCTGGAACGTGGAGTTTGTCCGATGGACGCGGCCCCGGCCCTCGCGGCGCGTGTTAGAATATCTTGATGACCTCGAGAAAAGCCACGCTCCCGGCCCGTTCCCGAATATTGGTCGCGCGGACGGACAGGATAGGCGATGTCGTTCTGTCCCTGCCCGTCTTCGCCTCCATCCGCGCCGCCTGTCCGGAGGGGCGGATCATCGCCCTGACGAGGGAATACACCCGTCCGCTGCTCGAGGGCAGGGATGACGTGGACGAGGTGATATCCTTCGACTCTGAAACGAGCCATATCCCCCTGGGCGCTTTCACGGGTCTGCTTTCGCGCTTGAGACGGGAGAAGTTCGACGCGGCGGTGGCGCTTTTCTCGAATTTCTCCGTGGCGGCCCTGCTTTTCGCCGCCGGGATACCCGTCCGTGTCGGCCCCGCCTCCAAGGCCGCGCAGGTCTTTTTCACCCACAGGGTAAAACAGCGCCGATCGAAGCTTTTAAGGCATGAGGCCGACCACAACCTCGGCCTGCTCGCGCCGCTGGAGATCGCCCCCGTAAGGCGGGCTCAGATGACACCGCCTCCGCCCCCCGCCGGTTTCGAGAAGATGGAAGGCAGGCCGCTGGTGGGGATCCACCCCGGCCACGGCGGCTCGGCGCGGGGCTGGCCGGTGAAAAACTGGGCCGCTCTCGCGGCTGGGCTCCACGCCTCCGGCGCGGAGGTGGTGGTGACCGGATCGCCCGCGGAGAGGGAGTTGGCCGAGAGCGTGGCGCGCCGGGCCGGGGCGCCCGTCCGGGTTTACACGGGCGAGGGGGGGCTGATGGAGTTGGCCGCGGCGCTTTCCGCGTTGGACGTTTTCGCCGCGTCGAGCACCGGCCCGCTGCACATAGCCTCCACCGTGGGGACGCCGGTGGTGGGGATATACTGCCCCATCTTCGTCTGCCTGCCCCAGAGGTGGGGCCCCATCGGGGAGAACGACACGGCGCTCACGCCGGACGTCCCCCCCTGCGAGCGCTGCTCCGGCGAGGAGTGCGAGTACTGGGACTGCATGGAGAGGATAGGAGTGGAACGCGTCCTGGACGAGATCCTGAGCAAGGCGCGCCCGCCCGTCCGGCGCTGAGAGTCGTGAGCTTGTACCGCCGCCTGGTCTCATATCTCAAACCCTATAGGGGCAGGTTTATCCTGGCGGGGGTGTGCATGGTTTTCGTCTCCGCCTCGGCTGGGGCGGCGGCGATGATAATAAAGCCGATCCTGGACGACATATTCCTCAGCCGCGACGAGGTGATGCTCAAGCTTCTGCCCCTCGGCGTCATCGGGATATATTTTGTCCGCGGGATAGGGCGCTACTTCGCCTCGTCGCTGATGCAGACCATCGGGCAGCTTGCCGTTCGGGACATACGAGATGACCTTTACACGCGGCTGCAGCGCCTGTCGCTGCGGTTTTACTCCACGCGGAAGACGGGGGCCCTGATGTCCCGCATCACCAACGACGTGAACCAGATACAGGACGCCGTCTCCATCGTGGTCTACGATCTTCTGCGCGAGTCGTTGACGATGCTGGCGCTGCTCGGCGTTGTTTTTTACCGCGACTGGAAGCTTGCGCTGGCGGCGGTGTTCGTCCTCCCTTTCTCCGGCATCCTGATAACCAGGATGGGCCGGCTGCTGCGGGGCGTGTCCCGCAGGTCGCAGGAGGCGATGGCGGAGCTGAACTCCATGCTGAGCGAAACCTTCACGGGCATACGGGTGGTCCAGGCCTTCGGGATGGAGGGCTACGAGATCGAGAGGTTCAAGAAAAAGAACCAGGACTACGTGGACACCATAAAGCAGGCGATAAAGATAAACGAGCTTTCCAGCCCCCTGCTGGAGTTCATCGGCGCGTTCGGCATGGCGGCGATCATCTGGTACGGCGGCGCGCGGGTGATCGCGGGGGAGACGACGGTGGGGTCTTTCTTCTCCTTCCTCACGGCGCTTTTCATGCTGTACACCCCCATAGCGAAGCTTTCGCGGGCGAATAACAAGATCCAGCAGGCCATGGCCGCGGCGGAGAGAATCTTTTCGCTTCTGGACACGCGCTCGGAGATCGTGGAGAAAAAAGACGCCGCGGAGCTTGCCCCGCTCCGGGACAGGATAGAGTTCTCCAGCGTAAGCTTCTCATATGAGCCGGGAAAGCCTGTCCTTGAGGATATCAACCTGACCACTCGCAAAGGCGAGATCGCCGCCCTGGTCGGCCCCTCCGGCGCGGGCAAGAGCACGCTGGTGAACCTGATCCCCCGTTTCTTCGACGTGACTGGCGGGGCGATACTTTTCGACGGGGTGGACATCCGGGACGTGAAGGTAGACTCCCTGCGCCGCCAGATAGGCATAGTCACCCAGGATGTCTTCCTTTTCCACGACACCATCGCCGCCAACATCGCCTACGGCCGCGCCGACGCGAAGATGGACGAGATAGAAAAAGCCGCCCGGGACGCCTACGCCCACGACTTCATCATGGAGACGCCGGGAGGATACAACACCGTGATAGGCGACCGGGGCCTGAGGCTCTCCGGCGGTCAGCGCCAGAGGCTCTCCATCGCGAGGGCGATCATGAAGGATCCTGCGGTGATGATCCTGGACGAGGCCACCAGCGCCCTCGACACGGAGTCGGAGAAGATCGTCCAGAAGGCGCTGATGAACCTGATGAAAGGACGCGCCACCTTTGTCATCGCCCACCGCCTCTCCACGATCCTGACGGCGGATATCATCGTGGTGATGGACAAGGGCAGGATCGTCGAGACGGGGAGCCACGGCGAGCTTATGAAGATGAACGGGTTTTACAAGAGGCTTTTCGAGCTGCAGTTTTCCGGCGCGTCCCGCGAGGGCGCCACGAGACCTTTCATGGAGTGAAGATGAGGAAAATATTGAGCGCCTTTGCGGCCCTGGCCCTTTTCGTCACGGCGTGGGCGGGATGCGGCAGCCTGGAGGAGACGCTGCTTGTCGGCGGGCACGAGGCCCCATACCACAAGCTGGGGATGAATATGCACCCAAGGAACAGGACCACGGGTGATATCGCCTCCCAGATGGCGGACATAAAATCGCTGGGGATCGACATGATCCGCGTCACCTTCTGGTTCGACACGCAGTACATGCCGACGGCCAACTCGGCGCGGGACTTCTCGATGTTCGACGAAGTGGTCGCGGCGGCGAAGGCCCAGGGAATCGGGATAGTGGCGATACTGGCCTATGTCCCGGACTGGCTGCGGGGCACGGGCTGGAAGACGACCTTCGTCAACGAATACGTCTATCCCGTGGTGGCGCGCTACAGGAACGACATCGACTACTGGGAGGTCTGGAACGAGCCAGACGAACTCACTCACGGCGTCCTGGACGGCTCGGCGGACGACTACTTCGACCTTCTCAAAAAGGTCTCGCCTGTCATAAGACGCCTTGACCCCTCGGCGAAGATACTGACCGCCGCCACAACCAACATCGTCGGCGACGGCCTCTCCAAGTTCGACTGGACCAAGAGGCTTCTCGACCTCGGCGTGTCCCAGTACGCGGACATACTGAACGTTCACTACTACTCCGAGCTGGATATCGAGCTTTCCGCCGTGGGAGGGAAGCTTGTAGAGTCCTCCGGCATGACGGTGTGGGTGACGGAGACGGGCAGGAAAGGCCACGCCGGGCAGCTGGCTTACTTTGAAAGGGAGATGGCGTATATCGACAAATCGCTGAACCCGGAGCGGATATTCTGGTACGTCTACGTGGAGGGGGACGAGGCGGGCGTCTCGACCCCGCCGGACTCGACCTACGGTCTGCTTACCGCGTGGGGGGGAGGTGTGACGAAATCGTCTCTTTACACGCACCTTAAAGGCAGATGAGCCTTGGAGTGACGGTGGACAGGTGGGACAAAGCGGGATGGGTTTTTCTGCTCATCTTTGTGATCGCCGACTTTTTCTCCATCTCCGCCGCGCAGATAGCCGCGGCGGGGATGGGGGTCTGCTGGATAGGGCGATGGGCGGCGCTGAAACAGAAGCCGGATTTTTCATCCCTGTTATGGCCCGTGGCGGCGTTCGTGGCGGCGTCGCTGGTCTCCGCCGCGCTGTCGCTGGATCCGGCGGAGTCTTTCAAGGATTCGAAAGACCTGCTTCATCTGTTCATCCTTTTCGCCGCGTATGACCAGTTCCGCCGTGTTTTTTGGAAGGCTGATCTCGTCCTGCGCGTGGCGGCAGGGGCAGGGGCCGTGGCGGCCATGGTGGGGCTTGCGCAGGCGGTTCGGCGGGGGGTGGACATCTATGACAGGATATCCGGCTTCCACGGCATGTACATGACCTACGCGGGGCTTCTGATGCTGGCCTTCATCTTTGACGTGGGGGTGTTGATCTTTTCCTTCCGCGGAAAAAAAGATGCCTGGATACCCCCCGCGCTGGCGTTGATCGCGGCGGCGCTTCTGCTCTCCCTTACGCGCAGCGCGTGGATAGGGGCCGCTGTGGGGGGCACGGCGCTGGCGATCGCCCGGAAGCCCGTGGCGGCGGCGGTCATCCCCATCCTGGCGGCCGTGGCGATTGTCCTCTCCCCCGCGCCGGTCAAGGACAGGATAGTGAGCATGGCGGACATGGAAAACGAGAGCAATCGCGAGCGGCTGCTCGTCTGGTGCGCGGGGCTGAAGATAATAGCGGACCATCCCGTCTTCGGCGTGGGGCAGAACGCCTTCCCGCTGGTCTACCCGGACTACAGGGCGGAGGACGTCAACGAGCCGAACATATCGCATCTTCACAACAACTTCCTGGAGCTCGCCGCCGAGCGCGGGCTCGTGGGGCTCGCGGCGTGGATATGGCTGTGGGGCGCGGTGTTGTGGGCCGCGGCCCGGGCGTGGATGACGGGCGCCGGCGGAGGTGAAAAGACGGCGCTGGCCGCGTCGGCGGCGGGGATCATCGCGTTCCTCGCGGCGGGGATGTTCGAGTATAACTTCGGCGATTCGGAGATACAGATGATGTTCTACATGACCCTTGCCATGGCCTCCGCCGCGGCCGGGAGAACGCGGGATCGGGCCGCCGATTTAGCTTGACGCGCGTCTTGGGCGATGTAAACTATTACGTAGCTTTTTCAACCAGGTGGTTCGACGCCATGAGCCGTAAGGACTACAGCTATTTCAAAGAAGCTCTCCTGGAGCAGCGGGCGAAGATCATCGAGGAGGCCGCAAAGGCCGCCAACGGTGACCTGAACGTCGTCAGGGAAGAGCTTGCCGACGCCGTGGATCGCTCCTCCATGGAGACGGACAGGAATTTCACCTTGCGGCTCCTTGACAGGGAGCGCAAACTCCTCAAGAAGATCGACGAGGCCTTGGAGCGGCTGGAAAAAGGCGGCTTTGGCCTGTGCGAGGAGTGCGGGGAGGAGATAAGCCGCGAAAGGCTCAAGGCAAGGCCCGTCGCCACGCTATGCATCGACTGCAAGGAAGAGCAGGAGCGCCGCGAAAAACAGCTTGGGTGAGGCTTCCCCTTCCCCATAATCCCGAACCCGCCGCCGGGGCCTCCCGGGGCTTGTGTTTTAGAGTTTTTGAATTTACCCTTCCTTTTAAGGCGCTTTCCGCCTCGTCCGTCTGAATGACAGAGGAGCCGGGGACTAATCCGTTGTCAGGCCCCTGGCGGGCCGATGGCCTTTAGAGAGCAACAGGAAAGGACAAGAGAAACGGCGCAGTGGGGGAACGGTCGGCCTCTTGCGGAAGAGCCGGGCCAAAAGATGTTTTTTAGAAGCGGGCCGCGGCCCATGGATCTGGAGGAGGAGTATGGAAAGATATGTTTGCGACATATGCGGCTACATCTACGATCCCGCCAAGGGTGACCCGGACTCCGGGGTAGCCCCGGGCACGGCGTTCGACAGCATTCCGGACGACTGGGTATGCCCGGAATGCGGCGCCACGAAGGACCAGTTCACCAAGGTCGAAGACTAGGATCGCCCGGAAAGCCCGCTCCCTGAGCCGGTGGGGGACGGGCTATTTTTTCACCACCCGGGGAATGATTATAGTGTCCCCGGGTGTCAGCGAGTCAATGGCGAGGCTTGGGTTGTAGAGCCTGACCAGCCATATCGGCGCGTCGTTCTCGTTCACGCAAAGGTCCCACAGCGACTGCCCCCGGCGGATGGCGACGTTATTTTCGCCGTCGATTCTGTATGCGTCGAAGAAGTCCTCCATCAGCCCCATGTGATACTCGATCCTCTTCCTTTCGAAGCTTTCCCTGTTGACCCTAGTGAGCGGTATTCTCACCTCCCGGCCGATCTTCATGCTCCTGTTGGAAAGGCCCCTGTTCATCCCCCTGATGGAGCGTTGCGAAACACGCAGCCAGTCCGCGTAAAGCCCCAGGGACTCCTCCGCCTTGACGATGACCACTCCCACGCCGCTGTCTATCAGGCCCACGGCGAAGTCGGAGGCCCGGACACGCAATGTCCTGCCGTTCACGGTCACGCTCTCCCCCTCGATGTTGACCTTCGGTTGCTGGCCGCCGTCATCCTCCGGTGGGGTGAAGACGGCTGGCTGGGCGGAGGGAATGCTCTCCCCATCGTCCGCCGTGGCCACGGCGGGGCTTATGGAAGCCGTCATGACCGGGCTTTTTTCGCGCCGCAGCAGGATCTTCTGGCCGGGATAGATGGTGTCCCTCCTGGATATCCCGTTAATCCTCGCAAGCTCCGAGACCGTGGCGCCGTACCTGCGCGCGATAAGATAGAGGTTGTCGCCGGGGCGGACGTAGTGATGATCGCCCCCGCTTTGTCCGCCGCCGGAATAGGAGCCGGGCACGCGGAGCCTCTGGCCGACGCGGATGAGGTCCGACCGCAATCCGTTCACGCTTTTCATGGAGCTTACCGTGGCGCCATACCTCCTGGCCAGGGCGCCCAGTGTGTCACCCCGCCTTACTATGTGAAACCCGTTATGTTTCTGCTCCGCGTATTTCTGGCCAGGCGCCAGGGAGGCCAGCGCCGAGGAGGCGGAGCTTCCCATCCCTTCGGGGACGCGCAGCCTGAACCCACGGGGGATATGCCTGTGCCCCCTCCATACGCTTTTTCGCAGGGCGGGGTTATAGTCTTTCAGAACTTCGATGGGTATTCCGGCGGCCCCGGCGAGCGTCCGCGCGGCGACGTAATGGGTCATCGCCACCTCGTCATACCGGAACCGCCGCTCGAAGTCTATCGGGCCGAAATGATCGCGATAATCCCTCACCACGTCCAGGGCCGCCAGGAACTCGGCGTAGAAATTGCGGGACGCGAACCCGAACCTCCTGCTCTTGTAATGGTCAATGATCTTCACGATATCGTCGCCGAACTTGCGCTTGGCCCGGCGCATCCCGTTCAGCCCGTGGTTGTACGCCGTTATGGCCAGGGGCCAGGAGCCCAGCTCCTCGTAGTTCTTGCGCAAGAGCCGGGCCGCGGCGTGAGTGGAGACTATGGGGTCCCTGCGTTCGTCTATGGTGTAGCCTATTTTCATGAACAGCCTGCCCGTCCCGCGGGTGAACTGCCATATCCCCGCCGCCCCGGCGCTGGAGTAGGCGTCGTAGTTGAAAGAGGACTCCACGTGAGGCAGGACGGTGAGCTCATCCGGCAGGCTATGGGAGCGGAAAATCTCCCTCATCTTTCCGATGTACCTGCCGGACCTCTCAAGACCCCTGCGGAACCTGTCGGCCTGGCCCAGCTGGGCGCGCACGCGCCAGGAAGCGTACCGGAATTTTTTGTAGCCTGGGATCGCGTCAAATTTGGCCGCCACCGCCCTCTGTTCCTCGCTCCGGGCGCGCCCCTTGTTCTTGTAAAGCCTCTGGAGAATGCGTGTGTAGTGCTGTTTTCTTTGCCTGACATATCTTCTCTTTGCGCGGCGGGACATCTTCCTGCCCTTGAAAACCTTGTCCAGGTCGATCACTTCGTAGATCACGCCAGGGTGTTTTTTGTCGTGGATCACGACGTGGCGGGTGGTGTGCCGGGAGTAGATGTCTTTCCAGAAGTCCACCCTCTCGCGCAGCCCGCTGGGGACGGGGAAATCGGTCTCGCCGTGATATATGACGTCCGCCTTAACCCCGCCGTTGTATGGCGAGTCCGGCCCCAGGCTCGCCAGAAGCTTTCGAAATTCCGGGTCGCGCGCCACCTCCGACCCCTGTGCCCCGGACGCGGCGAAAAATGCCAGGATAATGAAAAAGGGTAACAGGAAAGTCCGCGAAGCGAGCCTCATAATTACCCCCTAATTAATCTCAATTTGTATCGAATTTAGAGTAATTCGCATGATATCACATGCTCCATCCAACGCAATCCCTTTATCGGCGAAATCTTGACGTCCTTTTTCGATTCCTTGCGTAAATGAAACAATAATTGTGCCATCACATTACGAAACGCCCGACAACAGCAGATAGGTGATCGCTGAAAAGGCCATCGCCACGGGAAGGGTCCCCACCCACGAGCCGAAGATTTTATACAGCGTTTTCCACCGGAGCTCGCCCTTGACCAGCCCAAGGCCGAACAGGGAGCCGACGGAGACATGCGTGGTGGAGACCGGCGCGCCGAAAAGCGAAGCGCCGATGACCACCGAGCTTGTCACCAGGTTGGCCGAGAATCCCTGCCCGTGATTCATGGGCGTTATTTTCCTGCTCATCGTCTCGGCCACTCTGCGCGCGTTGATGAGTCCTCCGGCGGCCATGGCCGCCCCGACCAGCAGTATAGCCCCGTCGAGCCGGAGCGCCCCGGCGGCGGCCAACAGGCCGAGTATTTTGGGAGTGTCGTTAAGACCCCTTGCGAAGGAGACCGCTCCGGCGCTGACGTAATGAAGCGCGTTCAGGGTGGTCTGGGCGTCTATTCCGGCTATCTCTCCGCCGTAAACTTCCCGGCAGCTGGCCTCGTCGCCCGCCATCGCAAGCGGCCCGCCGGAAGAGGCGACGGTCCCGCCGGACGCGGCGTACGCCCTCGTCCCCGCCGGAACGCCGACGCAGACACAGCTTCGGCTCGTGACGCCGCTTTTCCTTCTCATGTACGACATGACCGGATAGACCATCCCCGTGGCGGCGATGGCGATGAACGGGCTTATCAGAAGCGGCGCCATGAACTTCTCCAGCAGGGCTTCGAACCGCATATCCGCCCCCACGGCCATCAACCCGGCTCCGATGAGCCCTCCCATCAGCGAATGGGTCGTGGAGATCGGCAGCCCCAGCCGTGTCGCCGTGAAGACGGTGAAGGCCGCGCCGAGACCGACGGAGAGCAGAAACTCCGGCGCCGCCACGATATCGGCCCCCACGAGGCCCTTCCCGCTGAAAGTTTTTATCAAGCCCGAGGCCAGGAAAAAAGCCGCCGCGGAGCCCATGAAGGTCATGAAGGTGGCGTAGCGGAGGGTTTTCAGGTATGACGCCGTCCCGCTCCCGTAGAGCGTGGCCACGCCCTTGAAGTTGTCGTTGGCCCCGTTGGCGTATGCCAGGAACAGGACGGCGGCGGCGAGCAGGGCGATTGTCATAATCAGCCTTTACCAAAAAGGATCAGCAGCAGCTTCCGGCCGATGACGCCCCGTTGTCAGGCTCCGCTTCCATCGACGGCGCCGGCGATGGGGAGCAGTCGAACCTTCCCAAATGGGCTATCTCCTCCGACACGTGGAAAAAGTCTGAAAGTCTGCTTTGCCTTATGATGTCCGCCGTATTCTTGCATACCCGGACGGCCGCGCCGGCTGGGAAAACATGGTTCAGGTCCAGAGTGTAGATATCCGGCTTTCCGGGGATGGCGCCTTTGTAGACGGCCACCTGGCCGTAATCCTCGCAATGCTCCTCCAGGGGTATTTTAAAGCCCCGGTAAGTGACGGAGGTGAAATGTATCGTCTCTATGATGTCGTTCGTGGCCCGCCGTGAGGTCTGGCGGACGTCGTTGAACCCGGCCTTGCTCATTCTCCTCAGGAAGTCGCCCTCGTAGTCCGCCCCGGTGAGGCATTCGGAGTAGAGCTTGGGGTTGTTCCTCAAAGGCTCCGGTATCCGCCTGTCGGCCACGATGTCGGCTATCAGGAACTCGCCGCCGGGCCTCAGCGCCCGCCATATCTCGCCGAAGACGGCTTCCTTGTCCTCTGACAGGTTTATGACGCAGTTGGATATCACGATGTCCACCGACTCGTCCGGCAGGTCGAGCGACTCTATCTCGCCCTCCAGGAACTCCACGTTCGGCTTGTCGTAGCCTATGTTTCGTGTCACCGGCTCGACGTTGCGGCGGGCGATCTCGAGCTGCTCGCCGGTCATGTCCACGCCGATGACCTTTCCGGCGGGGCCGACGAGCTGGGAGGCGATGAAGACGTCCGTACCCGCGCCGCAGCCAAGATCGAGAATGGTTAGGCCGAAGGCCGCCTCCGGCGTCGGCGAGCCGCAGCCGTAGCGCCTGGATTTGACTTCGCTGGTGAGAGGGGCGAGGAGACCCTCGTCATAATCGACCGTGCAGCAGGCGTCGTATTCGAGATCGCCGGTCGTTGTAACTTTCCTGCCGTAGTAGTCCTGGACGGCTTTTTTCATAGCGGATACTCCTTAGAAATGCTTATGACCTTTGTCCTGACAGGCTCCCCCCCACTCACGGGAGATAATGATACATAAAATAGGACGGCGCTGGAACCTTCTTATTCCATGTTTTTCGTCCCGCCGCGGCCCGGCGGTCAGACGGCGGGCCAGAAAAAGCCCGTATGCTAAAATAAACCTTCAATGGCTTCCCGAATCCTTCTTTGCGCTGACCTGGACAGGACGATATTGCCGAACGGGCCACAGGAGGAGTCCCCCATCGCAAGGCCGCTGCTCAAAGCCCTCGCCGAAAGGCCGGAGTTGACGCTGGCCTACGTCAGCGGGAGAAACGAAAAACTCCAGAAAGAGGCGATAGAAGCCTATGGCCTCCCTGTCCCGGATTTCGCCATTGGCGACGTCGGGACGACGATATACGAAACCGGCGGACAAAGATGGAAGCCGTGGGCGGAATGGACAGCGGAGATAGCGGAGGATTGGCGGGGTTTCGATGGCGAAGACCTCGCCGGACTCTTCAAGGATTTTCAAGCTTTACGTCTCCAAGAGCCTGAAAAACAAGGGTTGTTCAAGCTGAGCTACTACGCCCCGGCGGACATCGGCCGCGCCGAGTTGATAAGCGAGATGCGGCGCAGGCTTGGAGGGCGGGGCGTCCGCGCGAGCCTGATATGGAGCGTCGACGAAGCCGCCGGGGTCGGCCTTCTGGACATCCTCCCGGAAGGCGCGACGAAGCTCCACGCCATCAGGTTTTTGATGGAAAAGAAGGGATTTTCCGAGGCCGGGACCGTCTTCGCCGGGGACAGCGGCAACGACCTGCCGGCGCTCGCCAGCGGCCTGAACGCCGTCCTTGTGCGAAACGCCGCCGAAGACGTCCGCGACGAGGCCGCCGCCCTGGCCGAGTCCAGGGGTGTCCGCGACAAGCTGTACCTCGCCCGGGGCGGGTTCCTGGGGATGAATGGATATTACACCGCTGGCGTCCTGGAAGGGCTGGCCCATTTCCTCCCCGAAGCCCGCGAGTGGATGGAGGAGGAGAAAGAGCGCCTTTCCCCGGCCCGCTGACGCCGCCTGTTCCGAGGCCCTTTCCAGCGAGCGGAAGGGCCCACGCCGTTTTCACCGTTTCTTTTGGCATAACCCTTGCTCAAATAATGCTGTAGTCCGGCAGGCGCCGGAATTTTGACATACGCCTCGGGCGAACTGGAAGACCGGCTATGGGTGACATATACAAGATAAGGCACATAGGCTACCTGCAAAAGGCGCTGGACATGACCGTGGCGCGTCAGAACGCTGTCGCCGCCAACATAGCCAACGCCTCCACGCCCGGCTACAAGGCGTTGCGGGTAAAGTTCGAGGACAAGCTGAAAGCCGCGATTGGCGATGGGGCGCCAATGGCCGAGACGAACCCGAAGCACTTGCCAAACGGCATGGCCGGGGTCTATGGCGTCGAGCCATCCGTGGCGAAAAAGCTCGGCGGCGCAAGGCTCGACGGCGCCACTGTCAACCTCGAGGAGGAGTTTTCGAAAAGCACCGTCAACGGGATGGAGTACCAGCTTTACATAGCGGCGCTGGAGAAGCATATGAAGAACCTGCTGTCCTCGTTCGAGGACAGTGTGGGAGGGAGGTAAGGAATGGATATCTTCACGGCGATGAAGGTGAGCGCGAGCGGGCTGGCCCTGCAGCGCGCCAGGATGAACGTCATATCGAGCAACATGGCCAACGTCAACACCACCAGGACGCCCGAGGGAGGGCCGTACCGCAAAAAGTCCGTGATCGTGGAGGCTTCGCCCCTGAAGAACGGCTCCTTCGACAAGACCCTCGGCGACGCCCTCCGGGAGGCCAGGGTGGTGGAGATCAGGGAAGACCAGTCGGCGCCCAGGATGGTCTACGACCCATCCCACCCCGACGCAGACGAGAACGGCTACGTCGCCATGCCGAACGTGAACATACTGGAGGAGATGCTGGACATGATAAACGCCTCCCGCGCCTACGAGGCCAACGCCACCGCGGCCAACGCCGCCAAGTCGATGGCCCAGAGGGCGCTGGATATGGGACGGCGCTAGGCCGCCTTTCCGGGGGAGCGCGCGCTGAGCTTGTGATGGGAGAAGATAATGCTTGAGTTTCTGAAGAAGGTCTGGTCACAGGTCCAGGAGGCGGCGGGGAGTCTGCCTCCTTCCAAGAGGGTAGCCATAGGAGCGGTCGGCCTCATCGTCATGATGGGGATACTCGGCGTGGCCTATCTTTCCGGCAAGCCGGATTACCATCCGCTTTTCACCAAGCTCACCCCCGGCGACACCTCCGCCATAACCCAGCTCCTCACCGAGGAGGGGGTGGAGTACAAGCTGTCGCAGGACGGGGCGGCGGTGCTCGTCCCCGCGGACAAGGTGCACCAGATGCGGCTCAAGCTCGCCACCGCGGGGCTGCCCACCGGCGGCGTGGTCGGGTTCGAGATATTCGACGAAGGGACCTTCGGCATGACGGAATTCGTGCAGAAGCTGAACTTCCGCCGCGCCCTGGAAGGGGAGCTGGCCCGCACCATAAGCCAGTTCCGCGAGATACAGTCCTGCCGGGTGCACATAGCCAAGCCGGAGCGCAAGCTCTTCACGAGAGGCGAACAGGAGGGCGCCACCGCGTCGGTGGTTCTCAAGGTGGCGTATGGAAACCGCCTGGGCAAGGAGAAGGTGAGGGGTATAGCCCACCTGGTGGCCGCAGGCGTCGACGGGCTGGAGCCGGACAAGGTCACGATCGTGGACGTTAACGGGAACGTCCTGTTCGGCGGCGAACCCCACGACGAGGTGGCCCTGCTCTCCGCCACGCAGCTTGAATACAGAGGCTCCGTGGAGCGCGAGATGGAGCAGCGGATCACCAGCATGCTGGAGAGCATGGTGGGGACGGGCAAGGTTGTCACCCGCGTCAACGCGGAAATAGACTTCAGGCGGGTGGAGCGCACGGAGAAGAAATTCGACCCCGAGAGCCAGGTTATCCGGTCCGAGCAGCGCTCGGAGTCGAAATCCACCGGGGCGGAGTCGCCCTATGGGGCGGCCGGCGTGGCAAGCAACCTCCCCGGCGGCCAGGCGGCCGCGGCCACGGCGGGAAAACCCGCCACCAGCTCCGAGACCCAGGAGACCATAAACTACGAGATAAACGAGGTGGTCTCGCACATGGTGGAGCCGGTGGGGACGGTCAAAAAGATGTCCATAGCCGTCATGGTGGACGGTGAATACGAGACGGAGGACGGCGAAAGGGTATATACCCCCCGGAGCGAGGAGGATATCCAGCGGCTCACGAACATAGTGAGGACCGCCGCCGGGTTCGACGCGGACAGGGGCGATGTCGTCACCGTGATGTCCGCGCCCTTCGAGACGGCCCCGTACATGGCCGGGGCCGAGGAGGTGGAGGCCGCGGCGCGGTGGGAGCTTTACGCGATGATCGCCAGGTACATAGGGATGGTGGTCCTGGCCGCGGCGCTGTTCCTGTTCGTGATAAGGCCGCTGATAAACTGGATCACCGCCTCCAGCGCGGAGGTCGAGGCTCTGCGCCGGTTCCCGGCGACGATAGAGCAGATGGAGGCCAGCATGGGCGTGGCCAGGGGCGAGGAGGAGGTGGACTATCGGTCCAGGATCAACCAGCTGATTCAGGAGAACCCGAAAGGGGTCGCTGAAATGATCCGTGAATGGCTCCGCTCCAGGAGGTAAAATATAATGAAAGGACGCGGTTTCAAGACAAACGGGAAGGTGAAGGCGTAGACAATGGCGGCTGGAGGCAAAAAATCGCTCTCGGGCCCTGAGAAGGCCGCGCTGATGCTTATCGCGGTGGGCGACGAACTGGCCGGGAAGGTGCTGGCGGAGCTCGAAGAGGCGGAGATACACAAGATATCCACCTACATGAACACGATGGGCACCATCTCCAACGAGGTGGTGAACAACGTCATCGAGGAGTTCGTGGAGATGGCCGAGTCCGGCGAGGCGGGCTATGTGACCGGCGGGCGCGACTACCTGCGCAAGCTGCTGGAGCGCTCCCTGGACCCTAACAAGGTCAATGAGATTCTTGACAAGATAGCCTCCCCCGCCGAGGAGGAGGAGCTCGGCGGCGGCCTGGAGGCCATCCGCCACCTCGACGCCAAGACCATAGCCAGCTTCCTCAGAAACGAGCATCCCCAGACCTGCGCCATAATTCTCGCGCATCTCGACCCGCCCCACGCCTCCGTCGTCCTCAAGGAGTTGCCGGAGAGGTTCCAGCCGGAGGTGGCGCTGCGTCTGGCCACGCTGGAGAGGATACCCCCCGGCGTGATAAAGGAGCTCGACCAGGCCCTTGCCCACGAATTCCGCACCACGGGCGCGATGGAGGGGAGCCAGATCGGCGGCGTCGAGTCCGTCGCGGAGATAATCAACAACCTGGACCGCGCGACGGAGACCAACGTCCTCTCCGAGATAGAGTCCATAAACCCGGAGTTGGCGGAGAACATAAGACAGCTGATGTTCGTCTTCGAGGACCTCGTCAAGATCGACGACAGGGGGATGCAGACCATCCTCAAGGAGATCAACTCCAACGACCTGCTCATGGCCCTCAAGACCTGCAGCGAGCCTCTCAAGGAAAAGATATTCGCCAACATGTCCGAGCGCGCCGCCCTCATGATGAAAGAGGACCTGGAGGCCATGGGCCCGGTCCGCCTGTCGGACGTGGAGCAGGCCCAGCAGACAATCCTCCGCACCGTGAAGCGGCTTGAGGAGGAGGGCAAGGTCGTGCTCGCCGGAGGAGGTGAGGAGCTTGTCTAAGATCATTCGCAAACAGGACGGGGCCGGCGGTGTCCGCGAATACACGCTCAGGGACATGACCGCCGAGGCGCCCGCCCCGCGGCGGGACAGGAAGACCGAGTTCAAGCCCGACGTCCCGGAGGGGGAGAGGCGCGCGGAGTTCATCCCGGGCGGGTTCGACTTCGACTACAAGGGCGGCCTGCGGCGTGACGAGATACTCAAAAAGTCGATGGACGAGGCGGAGGAGATACTGAGCAGGGCGAGAAAAGAGGCGGAGAGCGTCATCGAAACGGCCCGGAAAAACGGGTACGAGGACGGCTTCAAGGAGGGATACGACAAGGGCGTCAAGGAGGCCGCCCCGCTGATCGAGACCTTCTCGATGCTCGTCCGCGAGCTTACAGCGGTCCGGGAGGATTTTTACAGGATAGCCGAGGAGGAGATGATCCACCTTGTCGTGAACGTCGCCAGGGAGATCATAGGCGAGGGGCTGGAGCGCGACCCCTCCCTCGTCCGGAACGTCATCAGGAACGCCGTGGAACAGCTGAAGTCCCGCGAGGAGCTGAACATAAAGGTGAACCCCCGCGACCTGGAGGAGGCCGAAGGGTATCGGCCGGAGCTGGCCAGGGAGGTGGAGGACATAGACAGGGTGACCTTCCGTGGCGACCCCCTGATAACACGCGGCGGGGCCATGGTGGAATCCAACATAGGCTCCATAGACGCCCGGCTCCAGACGCAGCTCGACGCCGTGCGGGAGTCTTTCACAAGAGCCCTGGAGGAGAGCAGGGCGAAAGCCGCCGGCGGCGGCGGGACGGAGAAAAAAGACGGGAGCGGCGCCGATGAGCAGGGTTGATATCGACTTCTCCAAGTACGAGACGGCGCTCCGGGGAAGCGGAACAATAAAGATATCCGGCAAGGTCGCCCGCGTGGTGGGCCTGGTCGTGGAGGGTATCGGGCCGGACCTTTCCATCGGCGGCGTCTGCGACATTCACCCCAAGAACTCTCACGGTCCCATAGGCGCGGAGGTGGTCGGATTCTCCGGCGCCAGGATACTTATGATGCCGCTGGGGGACCTGCGCGGGGTCTCGCCGGGATGCCACATCTCCGCCCGGTCGGAGGCGGCATCCATCAGGGTGGACGACACCATCCTGGGGCGCGTGGTCGACGGGCTGGGAAGGCCCGCCGACGGCAAGGGGCCGCTCCTTTGCAAAACCCACAGGCCGATATACTCGAACCCTCCCGACCCACTCACCCGCAGGCGGATCACGGAGCCGCTGGACCTGGGAGTGCGCGGCGTGAACGGGCTGTTGACGGTGGGCCGGGGGCAAAGGCTGGGGATCCTGGCCGGAACGGGAGTGGGCAAGTCCGTCCTGCTGGGGATGATGGCGCGGTACACCGACGCCGACGTCAACGTCATCGCCCTGATAGGCGAGCGCGGCCGTGAGGCCCGCGAGTTCATCGAGGACAACCTCGGCGAGGAGGGGATGAAAAAATCGGCGGTGGTCGTCGCCACTTCCGACAACTCCCCCCTCATAAGGATGCGCGGCGCCTTCACGGCCACCGCGATCGCGGAGTATTTCAGGGAGCAGGGCAAGAACGTGCTTTTGCTCATGGACTCGCTCACCAGGTTCTCCATGGCGCAAAGGGAGATCGGCCTTTCCGTGGGTGAGCCGCCGGCCACGAAAGGATATACCCCCTCCGTCTTCGCCACCATGCCCAAGCTGCTGGAGCGGGCCGGGGCCACGGACGGGCCGGGCTCTATCACGGGGCTTTACACAGTCCTCATCGAGGGCGACGACATAACCGAGCCGATCTCCGACGCCTCCAGGGCCATCCTGGACGGACATATCCTGCTTTCCCGGAGGCTGGCGGACCTTGGACACTACCCGGCGGTGGATCTTCTCGGCTCCATCAGCCGCGTGATGGTGGAAGTGGCCGATCCGGAGCACCAGGAGCTCGCGCGAAAGTTCAAGGCGCTCTACGCCACCTACCGGGAGGCCGAGGACCTCATAAACATAGGGGCCTATGTGCCCGGCTCCAGCAAAAGAATAGACGACGCCATAGCGAAAATAGACGCCATGAACACCTACCTGAGGCAGAGGATAGGCGAGTCGTCGAGCCTGGCGGACTCCATCGAGGGCCTGAGAAGGATAGTCGCCGATGTTCAGATACAGGCTTGAGCCGGTGTTGAGATACCGGAAGATGAAAGAGGAAGAGCGCCGCCGCTCCTTCTCCATGGCCAACCGCCGGTACCTGGAGGACGAGGCGGAGGTGGAGCGGCTGAAAAAGGAACGCGAATCGGCCATAAAAAAGATGGGCGGCAGGATCGGCGGGCTGACCGGCGCGGGCGAGATGATCGTCTACGACAACTACCTGAAAGGCGCCGCCGAGGATATAGGGAAAGCCGGCGGGAAGGCGCAGGGGACGCGCCAGATCATGGAGATGGAGCGCGAGAGGCTGCTGGAGAAGGTCAAAGAGCGCCGGATCATCGAGGCTCACAAGTCCGCGCTGGAGCGGCGCTATGACATCGAGCAGGCCCGCAGGGAACGGGCCATGTTCGACGAAATCGCTCTCATGAGGTTCATACGTGAAAGAGCCGTTAGCAAGACGCAAGAATAGAGGATCGTTCGGAAGGAGGGCGGTCTACCTCCTCGTGGCGCTTCTTCTCGTCAAGCTGGGGGCCGCCCTCATCGCGGGAGGGAAGGACGGCAAAGGAGAGATCGCCGTGCCCGCGGCCGCCCAGGAGGCCACGTCGCCCGACGAGATACCGGCTCGCGACGAGATGCCGGTCAGGGAGATAGAGCCCGGCGGACTCGACCTCGAGATCATAGAGGACGTGGAAAAACGCGCGAAGGAGCTGGACAGCCGCGAGGAGGAGCTCAAACGCCGCGAGGCGCGGCTGGAGGCGATGCGGGAGGACCTCGACCGGCAGATAGCCGAGCTCAGGGCCATACAGGCGAAGATAGAGGAGAGCATATCCCTGCGGGGCGATCTGGAGAAAAAGGCGGTGAACAAGCTCGCCAAGACATACGCCTCCATGCCGCCGGAGAACGCCGCTGTCCTCATCCAGCAGATCGACCGTTCCATCGCCGTCCGCGTGATCGAGTCCATGAAGGAGCGCGCCGCGGGCAAGATCCTGGCCGCCGCCCCGCCGGAGGTGGCCTCCAGCCTTTCCGAGGAGCTGGTAAAAAGAAAACGCGAAGCCGGGACCGCCGGAGGGGCGCGGTAACGAGCCTGGCTCCGATCCACTGCGGCAGGACCGCGGGGAGGTTGTCAGGCGGCCCGCAGAAGCCGCAACCCGTTGAAGATCACCAGCAGGGAGGCGCCCATGTCGGCGGCGATGGCGGCCCAGAGGGACGCCGCCCCCATGAAGGCCAGGACGACGAACAGCGCCTTCACGGAAAGCGCGAATCCTATGTTCTGGCGGATGACCGCCATGGTGCGCCGGGAATGCCGGACGAGCCACGGCAGCCTTGAGAGGTCGTCGGACATCAGGACGATGTCGGCGGTCTCTATCGCCGCGTCGCTGCCAGCCGCCCCCATCGCTATCCCCACGGTGGCGCGCGCCAGGGCGGGCGCGTCGTTCACGCCGTCGCCGACCATGGCGACGGAGCCGTAACGGGCCACCAGTCTTTCCACGGCGGCTATCTTGTCCTCCGGCAGAAGCTCCGCCAGCGCCTCGTCGATGGCCAGTTCCCTTGCGATGGCGCGGGCTGTCCCCTCGTTGTCTCCCGTCAGCATGATGATCCGCTCCACCCCGGCCGCGCGCATATCGCGGATCGCCTGTCCGGCCTCCGGCCTTACCGAGTCGGCGATGGCGATGAGGCCGCACACGTGTGTCTCGTCCCCCACGACAACCACCGTGCGTCCTTCCCCGGTCATCGCCTCCAGCTTCGAATGCGTCTCGTCCGTCTCCTGCCCCCGCTCCTCCAGAAACCTGTGGGAGCCTAGCCAGTACTGTTTGCCGTTGAAGCTCCCCGTCGCCCCTTTGCCGCGGATGGCCTGGTGCTCCTTTGCGGGCTGGACGACGACGCCTTTTTTCCTGGCGTATTCCACGATCGCCCTGGCCAGCGGATGGCTGGAATGGGCCTCTATGGCCGCGGCGCGCCCGATCAGTTCCTCTTCGCCGTGGCCGGAAAGGGGTATCACCTCGACCACCGACGCTTTCCCCTCGCTGAGTGTGCCCGTTTTGTCCAGGGCCACGGCCCTCAGGCGCGCGGGGGCCTCCATGAACGCTCCGCCCTTCACGAGGACACCCTGCCGGGCCGACGAGGTGAGCGCCGCCACGACGCTGACTGGGGTGGAGATGACGAGCGCGCAAGGGCAGGCGATGACGAGCAGAACGAGCGCCCTGTAAAACCACTCCCCCCACGCCCCGCCGAAAAAGAGGGGAGGGATAACCAGGAAAGCCACCGCCAGGCCCATGACGGATGGGGTATACACCCTGGCGAATTTCTCGACCCATCTCTCCGCCCGCGACCGCCTGGCGAAGGCGTCGTTCACCAGGCGGATGATGTGCGCGAGGGTGGTGTCATCCGCCGTCTTTTCACACCTGATCCGCAGGGCGCCGTCTCCGTTGATGGTCCCCGCGAAAACGGTGTCTCCCCGCTTTTTGGAGACCGGCGCGCTCTCCCCCGTTATGGGCGCCTGGTTCACGCGGCTGCCTCCGTGGACGACGGTTCCGTCCAACGGGATTTTTTCGTCCGGTTTCACAAGGATCATGGCGCCCACGGCGACCTTCTCCGGCGCGATCCTCCGCATGGAACCGTCCTCCGCGACGACGCGGGCGGTGAGCGGGCTCAGGTCCATCAGCGTCTCGACGGCCTTTCGGGCGCGGCCCACGCTCCATGACTCCAGCAGCAGGGATACGGCGAACAGGAAAGTGACCGTGGCCGCCTCCAGCCACTCGCCGATCCCCACGGCGCCCGCCACGGCGATAGTCATGAGCAGGTTCATGTCCGGCCGCAGGCTCAACGCCGCGCGCCAGGCCTTTGGAGCGATGAACCAGGCTCCGGTTACGATCGACGCCGAGTAAAAAAGGATGGAGGAGAGAGGGAAGACGTGACCACGGGCGCCGTCGCCTGCCGCGAGGGCGTCGAGAACGCTTCCATGCAGGACCCAGTGGGTTATGAAACCGGCGGCCAGCGCCCCGCCGCTTGAGCAGGTCATGACCAGCCTGCCGCGCCGTTTCCAGAAAGACTCGCTCCGTCCCGCGGCGCCGCCCCATGGGGCCGCCTCCAGACCGGCGCGGCGGACGGCCTCCATGACGGCTTCCCCCGTCACGTCCGGCGACGTGACCGTAACGGTCATCTTCCCGCGCAGCAGGTCGAAAGAAAGGTTCTCCTCTCCTCCCACGACAGGGCCGGCCTCGCGTTTCAGCGCGTCCACCTCCTCGGCGCAGTCCATGCCGTGTATCTTGAAATGTATCTCGCTCATCAAACCGTCCTTGCGGATATGCCGCCGCCTTGGCCGTCTTTTTGCGGCGGGTTTTTCAAAAAGCGGTTTTCGATTGTCATTCTGAGCCGGGTGCGAAAAATCCCGGATCTTTGCCGGAACGGCATTTTGACAGCCTCCCGAAGAACCTGCTATACGGCGGCCCCGCCTCTCTCGCCGTTCTCTATGCGGACGGCCTCCTCGACGCTTGACACATAGATTTTACCATCACCGCGAAGGCCGGTATGCGCCGCTTCGCTTATGACCGAGACAACTTCCTCGGCCATGTCGCCGCGGCAGACTATCTCTATCTTCACGTGGGGGACAAAGTCCTCCAGATCGTCCGCGATCCCGTGACGCTCCCCCTTCCCCCGTGACCTGCCGAAACCCCTGACATCAACCACGCTCATTCCGGTGAGACCTTCCACCTTGCGCAGGGCCAGCGTCACGGAAGAGAGCTTGTGAGGCTTGATATACGCCTTGATCTCTTTCACTTTATCTCCTCCTTCAGTTCGATATGGTTTCATCGTCGGGATCGATGGCGAACCACTTGTAGATCGCCGGGATGACCAGCAGCGTCAGGATCGTGGAGGTCACGAGTCCCCCGGTCACCACCGTGGCCAGCGGCCTTTGAACTTCGCTTCCCGTCCCGGTGGAGAAAAGAAGCGGGATCAGCCCCAGCGCCGTGGTCAGCGCCGTCATGAGCACCGGCCTCATCCGCATCAGCGCGCCGCGGACGGAAGCCTCGTCCACGGGGACGCCGTCGCGCAGAAGCTGGTTCAGGAGCGTCACCAGCACCATCCCGTTCTCCAGCGCGATCCCGAACAGCGCGATGAAACCCACCGACGACGGGACGGAGAGGTTCTGGCCGGAAATCCACAGCGCCACGACTCCCCCCACCAGCGCCAGCGGTATGTTGAGCATGATGAGGAACGCGTTTTTGAGCGACTGGAAGCTGGAGAACAGCAACATGAAGACGATAGCCAGCGTGACGGGGATGACGATGGCCAGGCGCCTGTTCGCTTCCTGCTGGAGGCGGAATTGTCCGCCCCAGGTTGCGAAGTATCCCGGCGGCAGTGAGATCTTTTCGTCTATCACTTTTTTCGCCTCCTCGACGAATGAGCCGATGTCCCTGCCTGTCACGTTCAGCTGGATGGTTATGAAGCGCTGGTTGTTCTCCCTCGTGATCTGGCGCGGGCCGGTTATCTCCTCCACGTCCGCGATCTGCGCAAGCGGCACGGGCGCGCCGTCCGGCGCGCGGACGAGTATCCCCTTTATCGCCTCCGCCGTCTCCCGGTAGGGCGCGGCGTACCTGACCAGTATGTCGAAGCGGCGTATGCCCTCGAAGACCTCTCCCGCCGTTTCCCCGCCCACGGCGGCGCGGATGACGGACTGGACGTCCGAGATGTTCAGGCCGTAGCGGGCTATGGCCTGGCGGTCCGCTTTTATCAGAAGCTGCGGCTTGCCGGCCACCTGGTCCGGCTGAACGTCCGCGGCGCCGGAGACTCCCCTGACCACGTTGGCTATCTCGCCGGCCTTCTCCTTCAGGGTGTCAAGATCGTCGCCGAAAAGCTTGATGGCAAGCTCGGCTTTTATGCCCGACAGAAGCTCGTCCACGGTCATGGCGATCGGCTGCGTGAAATTGGTCAGGACGCCGGGGACATCGCCCAGCTCATCGCGGATGGCTTCCTCCACTTTCTCCTGGTTGTTCGGATAGCGCCATTTATCTTTCGGCTTCAGCAGGACGAACATCTCCGCGCTGTTCACGGGGTCGGTATGCGCCCCCACCTCGCCGCGGCCGATCCTCGACACAACCCCCGTGACCTCGGGAACGTTCATGAGGATCTTTTCCACCCGCATGGCCGTTTCGGCGCTTTCCGAAAGCGCGATGGAGGGGGCCATGGTGAGCCGCAGCACCAGCGTCCCCTCCTGCAGCGTGGGGGTGAACTCCGACCCCAGCCGCGGGAAGACCATGGCCCCCGCGGCAAGGAGCGCCAGAGCGACGGCCACGGAGGCGAGGCGCCGCCGGACGAGGAAGCGGATCACAGGCTCATACGGCCGTTTGAGCCAGCGGACCAGGAAAGTATCCCGCGCCTCCTCGTCTCCCTCCCCGCCCGGTCTTCTCATGAGCAGCTGGGAGAGCACGGGCGCCACGACAAGCGCGAACAGGAGCGAGCCCAGCATCGCCAGGGCTATGGTGTAGGCGAGGGGACGGAACGTCTTGCCCTCCACTCCCTGGAGCGTGAACAGCGGCAGGAACACGATGATGATTATGGAAATCGCGAAAACGACCGGCCTTGCTACCTCCACGCAAGCCCGCGCGATCACGTGTATCCGCGGCTCGCCGGGGCGGGCCTCCCTCAACATGCGCTCCACGTTCTCCACGATGACGATCGTCCCGTCCACCATCATGCCGATGGCGATCGCCAGCCCGCCGAAGGACATGAGGTTGGCCGATATCCCGAAAATATACATCCCCTCCATGGCGAAAAGGACGGAGAAGGGGATTGATACCGCCACCACGAGCCCCGGCCGGAACGCCCCGAAAAAGACCATGAGGACGATCACCACGAGCGCGATTCCCTCCAGCAACGCGTCTCTGACGGTACTGACGCACGCCTCCACCAGGGCTTTCTGCTCATAGTACGGGACGACGCGGACGCCGTCGGGCAACATCTTGTTTATCTCGGCGAGTTTTTTCTCCACGCGCCCTATCACCGTGGAGGAGTTCGTCCCGAAAAGTTTTATCACCATCCCCGCGACGACCTCCTCGATCCCGTCGCGGGTCTGAGCGCCCCGCCGGACAGCCCCGCCGATCCGGATGTCCGCGACATCTTTCAGGAACACCGGCGTTCCGTCCACGGTCTTGATGACGATGTTTTCGATGTCCCCGATGGACGAGGCCAGGCCAACGGAACGCACGATGAACTCCTCGGCGTTCTTCTCGATGAACTGCGCGCCGACGTTGAGGTTGTTCTCGCGTATCCTGCCGATCACCTCCCCCAGGGTCACGTCGTATCGAAGAAGCGCGCCGGGGTCCACCACCGCGTGGAACTGCTTCTCCCATCCGCCGATGCCGAGGACCTCCGTGACGCCCGGCACGGTCTGCAGGTTGAACTTGACGATCCAGTCCTGCATGGTCCGCAGCTCCGTGAGGGAGTATTCGCCGGTAGTGTCGTCGAGGTAGTAAAAAAGAACAAGCCCCATGCCGGTTGATATCGGCCCCATCCGCGGCTCCCCGAAGCCGGGGGGTATCTCCCCGCGGGCTTCCTGGAGCCGCTCGTTGACGAGCTGGCGGGCGAAGTATATATCCATCCCCTCCTCGAAATAGACGCTCACCACCGACAGGCCGAAGTTGGAGACGGAGCGTATCCGTTCCACTCCCGGCAGGCCGTTCATGGCCGTCTCCACGGGATAGGTCACGTATTTTTCCACCTCCTCCGGCGCCAGACCTTCCGTCACGGTGAATATCTGGACAAGGTTGGGGGAGACGTCCGGGAAGGCGTCGATTGGAAGCTTTGTGTAGCCGTGGTATCCGGCGCCCATGACCATCGCCGCCAGGACGGTCACGAGAAGGCGGTTGCGCAGCGTGAAATGTATTATCCGCTCCATCGCTCGTCCTCCCTTAATGATGGTGCCCGGATTCGAACCCTCCCTTGGAGAGCTGGGCCTTGATGGTGAACGAGCCTTTCGCGGCGTACCTTTCCCCCGCGGCGAGGCCGGATTCTATCTCCACGTTCTTTTTGTCCTCGCGCCCCATGACAACCGGCCTTGGCTCAAAACCTTCCGGCGTCTCGACGAACACGACCGTCTTCCCCTCGAAGGTCTGGAGGGCCGTCTTTGGAACGAGGACTGGAACATCCGCCTCGCTTGCGGCTATTTTGCCGCTTATGAACAGCCCCGGCCGCAGGTCGCCATCCTCGTTGGGCAGAACGACGCGGGCCAGGGCCGTTCGGGTCTTCTCCCCCACCACGGGGCCGACGTAGGAGATTATCCCTTCCCTGTCCGGGACGCCGGCGCCTGCGGAGATGACCACCTTCGCCCCCTCACGTACATACGGGAGGTCTCTCTGGTAAACACTTAAGTCAACCCATACGCGGCTCAGGTCCGCGACAACGAAGATGTCCGCGTCGCTTTTCACCGCCTCGCCGACGGCCACGTGTTTGTGTATCACCACTCCACCGAAAGGGGCGGTTATCTCGTAGCGGGTGAGGCTTCTTTCGGGCAGGGAAGGAAGGCGTTGTGTGTATTCCTCCGAAAAGCCGAGGGCGCGAAGCTTCCTCTCCGCCGACCGCAGCTCGATCCTCGCCTCCGCCAGGGCCTGCTTCGCGTTCAGGTAGTCCTGCTCCGAGGTGACTTTTTTCTTCCACAGCCCCTCCTCCCTGGCGTAATTCGCCTCCGCCAGGGCAAGCTTCTCCCGGGCCGCGAGGCAGGCCGCGTTCGCGTCGGAAAGCTCGCGGCTTTCTATTACCGCCATCACCTCGCCGGTCTCTACCCTGTCCCCCAGGCTTTTTCTGACTTTGCGGACGACACCTGCCACACGCGGGACGACGTGGGCCAGCCGGTCCGCGTTCACCCTGATCTCGCCCGGCAGCGACACGTGTTTCTCAATCTTCCCGGGGCCCGCGATGGAGACCTCGATCCCGAATCGTTTTATCTGCTCCCGTGTCAAGAGGACCACCTCTTCGCCGTGTCCGCCGCCCTCGACCCTGGCGGCCTTGCCTTCATCATGCCCGCCGTGGTCTTCGTGTCCCTGGTGTTCTTCCGGCTCATGGTCTTTTTCCACCATGCCGGACAGGTAATCTCCCGCCTTCTCGCAGGAAACCGAGCCAACCATCATCGCGGCCGCCATGAAGGGGGCGATGATTTTCACGCTGAAAGATTTGATCATCGAAGCTCTCCTTGCTTTTCCATGTCCGCGGGCGCCGCCTCATCGAGAGGCGACGCCGTCAGCCGTTCCACCTCCGCCGCGGCCTTGTGATACACCGCGAGGGCGTTTATGTAATCTTTCCGCACGTCGAACAGCGTGCGTTGCGCGTTCAGGACCCCCAGGTAGCCGAACTTCCCCTGGCGATAGCCTTCGCTGGCAGCGTCGAAGGCCGCCTCGGCGCCGGGAATGATTTCATCCTTGTATGCCTTCGCCTCCTCGAAAGCCGCCGCAAGATCGCGGTACGCCGACGCCAGCGCCGCCCGGACGCCCGCCACGGCCGCGGCTTTCTCCTCTTTCGCCCTGGAAAGGTTGAACCTGGCTTCCAGGTATCCCCCCTGGTTGCGGTCGAAAATTGGTATCGGCATGGACACCCCGGCGACGAAGGCGGAATCGCCCGTCTCCTCGAAACGCCTGGCGCCGCCCTCCAGTGTCAAGTCGGGTATTCTTTTCGCCTCGGCGAGGTCGACCGCCGCCTTATGGCGCTCCATCTCCACGTCCCACCTGGCTATCGCCGGGTTGCGGTGGATGATCTTCGCCAGCAGATCCTCGGATGGTATGCTCCTTACGGCGCGCAGGCTCCCTTCTACCTTTCCGAAAAGCGCCTTCGCGCCTCCCCACATCGAAGCCAGGCGTGTTCGCGAGGCGGCGAGAGCTTTCTCCGCCGCGCCCAGGTTTTTTTCGCTTATGGAAAGCTCCACCCGCGCCTTGATCCTGTCCACCGGCGGCGCCTTCCCGGCGGCGACGCGCTCCGACGCGGCTTCAAACGCCTGCTCCGCGATCCGCCGCGCTCTCTTCGCAAGCGCCAGCCGCTCCTGGGCGGCGAGGGTGTCCACGAAGGCTCTGGTCACCTTCGCGAGTGTCTCTATACGCGCCGCTTCGTAGTCCCACATGGCGACCCCACGCTCGAAAGCGGCCAGCCTGGCCCGCTTCTGGCGCTTCCCGGCCAGCTCTATCAGCTGGCTCAGCCGCAGTGTCGTCTCCGCGCTCCCCGATTCACGAAACGGGCCGCTCCCGCCGATGTTCTCCACCTCGGCCGATGCCTCGGGGTTGGGCAAAAGACCCGCTTGCAGCGCATGCGCCTCTTTGGCGCGGATGTCCCAGGCGAAAGCGCGGAGCTCTGGGTTCCCTGTCAGGGCGAGGGAGAGCGCGTCCCGCAGGGTTATGACGCCCGCTGGGTTTTCCACGGACCCGGCGTCCTCCGCGGCGCCTGTCTCTTCCGGCGGGCGAGCGGGGGCCGTGTACGCGGGAATATCCCTTCCAAGCGCCATTTCGGGCGGGCTCGCTGTCCGCGCTCCGGGGGACGCGCAACCGGCGGCCGCCAGGGCGCAAAACATGAGCAAGCTTCCGGTACGAATAAAGTTCATCTGTCACCTGTCACGGATCAATCGTTGTAGAACAAAAACATGGCGCCATGGCCCAGGGCCCGGAGGCGCCGGAATCTCAGGCCGTGGCGTTCAGATGAGAAGGACTACGGAGCGAAGGGACTCTGGGAATTGACGGACGGGTTTAGCGGGCGCGGGCGGGACGGTCCGGCGGGCGGCGGGTTGTTCTATCGCCCTGGCGGAAGGAGCCGCTCCGGAGAGGCGCTCCGTGTCCGCAAGCTGGCGCTCCGGCCTGGAGCTTGAGGGAAAAAGTCCGGAAGGGCTGATGAAAACGGGGATGTCCAGGCACGGCCCATGGCCGGGATGATCGGCGGTGGAGGAGTATGACTCGCTGGGAGCGGGGCGCTCGCATAAACCGTTTCTCGCCGTCTCAAGAGCCACGGCGCCACCGTTTTCGAAACAGATCACGGCCCCTTCCATCCCTCCCGAGCCCACGAGGACGGACGAATAGATCATCATCCACATCAGCAACAGCCTATGGGGTGAATTTCCTTTTTTCAGCATATTCGTCGTGGCCGATGATCCCTTGTTTCGAATTACCATACCCCATCTCGGCGATGGGCCGCAAGCTCCCGCGATGGACGGGCCGCCCCGGGGTTGTATAATGATCCGCGAAATATCGAGCGGGGGACAAAGGATGAAGTTTCTGCTGACCGTGCTGGGCGTTGTGATGATAGTCGAGGGAATCCCCTACTTCACCATGCCGGAGAGGGTCAAACAGGTCGCGGCGTTCATCATGGACGCCGAGCCGCGGGTTTTAAGGATCATCGGCCTTTCGCTGATGGTCCTCGGTCTTGTCATCGTCGCGGTCACGCGGGCATGATGTCATGGGCCGGCTGTTTTGTGACGGCTTTTCTCCTGACGCTGCTTGCGGCGCAGCTTTTTCTATACGCCCTCCGCTGGTACGAGATACAAAGCAGGGGAGGGGGGCCGGACGCGCTCTGGACAAAAGCCGTCTGGGCCGAAAAAGCACGTCCTCTACGCTCCTTCGTCAAGGAGTATCTTTATTCCATCCTGTACATTTTTACGTATATAGCCGGATACCTCGCGCCGCCTTTTCTTTTCAGAAAACCTTCGCCCGATCTTTCACGGGTCGAGGCCGGGCGCCCGGTGACCGTCCTCATCCACGGCTACATGGCCAGGCCGTGGATGTTCTGGCTGATGCGGCTACGGCTGCGCCTCAGGGGCGTCCCCAACGTGGTGACCTTCGGCTACCGCTCCCGCGGCGCCGGGCCGGGCGAGCTGGCCGAGAAGCTCCGCGATTTTATGCTGAAAGTCCGCGCTGAGACCGGGATCAACGAGGTGATCCTCGTGGGCCACAGCCTGGGCGGGCTGATCGCCCACGAGTACGCCAAAAAGCACGGCGCCGGCGGGGACGTGAAGGCCGTGGTGGCGATGGCCGCGCCTTTCCGCGGGTCAAGGCTCTCGGCGCTGGCCGTCACCTCCCTTGGCCGCTCCCTGGGGCCGGACAACCCGATATTCCCGGAGATCATCAGGACGAAGGTCAACGCGCCCTTTGTTTCCATATATTCAAGGTATGACCAGTTCGTCCTGCCATACACGAACAGCCATCATCCCCGCGCCGATGAGAACGTGGAGATCGCCGCGCCCGGGCATTCGGGCTTTTACTTCGACGGCGCCGTTTTCAGGGCCGCGGCGGACTGGATCCAGAAAGCGGCGGGCGAGGACGCAAGGCCGGGAGAGGATGGCGCTGGATGAAACCTCTTTCTCTGGTATAATCACAGCATAACCTGTGTCAACCCGGCGGCTGTTCCCCATGAAACTGGTCAGGTGTTTTATCAGGCCGGAGAGCCTGGACAAGGTTCGCGAAAAACTTTTCGAGATAGGCGCTCCCGGTCTGTCGGTCATGGAGGCCAGGGGAATCGGCAAACCCCTCAGCCAGATGACCACGGAGGAGGGAGGAGAGCCGAGGCCCATCCCCCAGTTCCGTGACAGGCTCCTTGTGGAGGTGGTGGCCGCCGACGCCGACGCCGACGAGATAGCCCGCGCCCTGGCGGATGAGCTCAGGACTGGCCGGTTTGGCGACGGCAAGATATTCATACTGACCGTGGACGAGTCCATCAGGGTCCGCACGGGGCAGACCGGCGCAGACTCCCTCTATTGATGGCGGAGACCTGGCGGCTGATCGGCGATGAGCCCCTGCCCGGCGGCTGGAACATGGCCGCCGACTTCGCCATCCTGCGCGCCGCCGAGGAAGACGCCGCGCCGCCGACCTTGAGGTTTTACGGGTGGAGCCGCTCAACCCTGTCCATCGGCTTCAGGCAGGACGCGCGCAGGGACCTTGACATGAGCCGCATCCGGCAAAGCGGCGTCTCGGTCGTCCGCCGCCCAACGGGGGGGAGGGCCATCCTCCACCATGACGAGGTGACCTACGCCGTGATCCTGCCCGTGTCGTCATCTTTTTACGGCCCGCTCCGGAGCGTGTACAGCGCCGTCTCGGCGGCTTTGCGGGAGGCGCTGGAGAGCCTGGGGACGCCGTTGGATCCTGCGGCGGGCCGTCGAGGCGGCTTCAGAAACCCTTGCTGCTTCGCCTCCCGGACGCCCTACGAGATATCGAGCCGCGGCAGGAAGGTTGTGGGCAGCGCGCAGCGAAGACTCAAAAGAGCCGCCCTGCAGCATGGCTCCATCGTCCTGTCCCAGGACGCGGAGCGTCTCGTTTCGCTTTTGAAATGGGACGGGATGGACGACAGGGAGAGAACCCTTGCGGCCCTGGGTGGGATCAATGACAACGGAGCCGGGGTGAGCGTGGACGCGATCCGCCGCGCCGTGACAAGCGCCTTTGAGAGGATGTATGGTATAGAGTTCGGGGAGGGCGGACTGACGGATAGTGAAAAAAAGCTCGCCGAAAACACGATAGAGGATTTTACGGTGGAGGGGGTATGAGAAATTCAGTGATTATCGCGGGGCTGACTTTTGCCCTCGCCGCGGGGTGCGTCTCCACGGGGCGCGACTTCAACGTGGCGCAGGTCTCCCGGATCGAGAGGAACAAGACCACGCAGTCGCATATACAGTTGTGGTTCGGCTATCCATACATGACCGGCGTGGACGACGGCGACGAGGCGTGGACCTACAACTTCACGAAGGTGTCCGCCTCCGGCCAGACCCTGACGAAGACTCTCTACATAATCTTCGACGACAACAGCGTTGTGAAAAGCTACACCTTCTCCACGAGCTTCCCCGAGGAAATGTCGGTCCCGCGGCGGTAGACGGGAGGGGAGAAAACGGACACGGGCGGCGCGGGAGCCTAGCGTTCCACTTCCATCCGGGGAAGCGACTCCGGTGGTATCTTGTCGAGGGGCAGACCCTTCCGGTCCTTTTCCGAGATGATCGGATCGTCGATCTCCCACGGTATCCCGACGCCAGGATCGCTCCACAGCACCGTTCCCTCCGCATCCTGGTTGTAGTAGTCGGAGCACTTGTAGCTCATGACGGCGGACTCGGAGCGGACGACGAACCCGTGGGCGAACCCGGCGGGGATGAAAAGCTGCTTCCCGTTTTCGCTGGAGAGCCGCGCCTTCACGAACCGCCCGAAGGTGAGAGACCCGGCGCGTATGTCCACCGCCACGTCGTCGACCTCCCCCTGGAGGACGGAGACCAGCTTGGCCTGCGGGTTGGGCCACTGGTAGTGCAGCCCACGGAGAACGCCGCGACGCGACATGGAGACGTTGTCCTGCACGAAGGGGACGGTGATCCCAAGCTCTTCGTAGCGGTTGCGTCTCCACGTCTCCATGAACCAGCCGCGCGCGTCGCCGAACCGCTTCGGCTCCAGCAGGATAACGCCGGGGATGGAGGTTTGCGCGGTTCTCATTCCCGCTCCCCGCTCCGCCGCCCCCGCTCCGGCCGCGGCTCCCCGTCTAATGTGAAAATAATGACCCGCTCGCCCGTCACGGTGCTCAGGTCGGTGTGCAGGCTCACGACTTTTTTTTCCACTATGTCCTTCACGATAGCCTCCAGCAACGGCCTGCCTTTCTCCAGCAGGGCGATCCGCATCTGTTTTATCAGCTCCAGTCCCTGGGGCGCGTCCTCCGCTTTGACCAGCTGGCGTTCCGCGGGTGTGAGGACGCCCTTCAGCCTCACCAGGACGATGTCCTCGATTATATAGGTTTTCGCCTCCAGCGGGCCACGCCCCATGTACTCTTTTTCGAACTTTATCAGCGCCTCGCTGACGGCGGCCTCCATCTGGCCCCTGCTTTTTTTCGGCATCGCGTCTCCCGTTCGCGTTGTTACTTGTACCGTTTCAGCATGAAGGTTATATATTCCAGCCTGTCGAGCTTGCGCGCAAGCAGGAAAAGCCCCGCCAGGCTCGAAATGGTGACGGCCCCCGCGAACCCGTAGCCGTAGAACGCCGGGTCGAGCCATTGGGTGGCGGCCGTCAGCAGGGTGTTCAGGACGGCGAAGAGAGCCGTTATGAAAAGCGAGCTGCCCCGCTCGTCTAGGTAGTAAAAGACGTTCAGCGTAGCAAGGAGCAGCACCTGCACCCCCACCCCCGTCACGTCCACGTAGAAGAGATGGATGTAGTACGGGGATATCCCGATGGACCGCAGGATCGCCGGGCCGGCCAGCAGCAGAGCCACCACAGTGAAGCCCTGGACCTTGAAAATCTCGTATATGCCCTGGCGGAGGGTGAACACCATCTCGTCCCTCGCGCGCTCTATGTGGGCGAGGGTGTCCCCCTCCCTCACCGCGGCATAGAAGGCGTCGTACCTTTCTGCGAAGTCGGTCTCGATGCGCGTGAGGAACACGGCCATGCCGGGCATTATGGAAAGGTAGGCCAGGAATATCGGCAGGTCGTATATGAGCGACGCCCGCAGCGGGCCTATTATCCGCTCCGAGGTCAGAGGGTTCGCCCAGAAGACGAACTTGTCCGCCCAGACGCCGATGTTGTAGAAAAGCCCTATCGCCGCCAGGCTGTAATAGACCTTGCCCGGACGGAAGAAGCTGAACGAGACCAGCCGCTCCGCCGGATACGAGCGCAGCACCAGCCATATCATGATGAAGAGGATGGCCGCCTGCCCGATGAAAAAGCCGCCCAGCAGCCCTTCCACCTTGTAAGGGCGAAGGGCGAGCCCGGCGGCCACGGTGATGGAGTAGCCCGCGAAAAATATCCCCAGCACCATCCTGTACTCCTTCAGGCTGGTGAGGAGAATGACCGAGATCCATATTCCGCAGAGAGCCGCGAAGTTCCCCAGCATCAGGAGCCGGTACTCGATCGGCTCCTCGAACAGAAAATAAAGCCCCGCCCCCGCCGCCAGGCCCCCGGACACGGTGGTCACGGTAACCGCCCCAAGGAAGTTCGGCGCGATCTCCTGCTCCGCCCCCTCGAAAAGCCTGTCCGCCATGAACCGGGTGAAAAGCAACTGGAGCCCCCCGGTGAAAATCATCGAAAGCGCCATCAGGTACGTCACGGAGACCAGGAACTTGACGATGAGCGACGTGGGGAACACCACGCCGATGCTGAGCACGCCGATTATCATCACGCCGATGATAGAGAGAATCCACGGCCCGGAGCTTATGATCCCGGCGTATCCATACGCCCGGAGAAGACCCAGGTAGCTGTCTCTTCTGAGAAGCTTTCTCAGCTCGAATCCTATCCCGGCCATTCGATCCTCTTTATCGCCCGCCCGTAAATTCCGCGGTAGCTGTCCATCAGTATCTCTTTCGTGTAAAACCTGCGGACCCTTTCAAGCCCCGCCGCCTGGGCCGCGCGCCACTCGTCCTCGTTGGTCAGCAGGGATATCGCCGCGTTCGCCGTCGCCTCCGCGTTCGCTATGGGGGTGACCGCCCCGGCGGCGCCGATGGCCTTGTCTTCAGGGCCGGAGCCCTCGATGATCTCCCTGCACGACCCGACGTCGGTGGCCACCGCCGGAACGCCGCCCGCGAAACCCTCCAGCAGGACGAGCGGCATCGCCTCGCTTATGGAGGTGAGGACAACCAGCCCCAGCTCGGGAAGAACCTCCTCCACCTTCCGGAACCCGAGGAACTTGATTTTCTCCGAGAGGCCCATGCTGGCCATGAGATCCATGCATTCCTCCACGTATTCGGGATCCTCCTCGTGGGGGCCGATGATCCACCCCTGCGCCTCGGGGATGTGGCTGATCACCGTCCGCATGGCGCGGATGAAGGTTTTCACGTCCTTTATCGCCACCACTCTGCCGATCAGGCCGAGGACGGGCGGGATCCTGTCCGGCCGCCTCGCCAGGGCGGGCTCGAACCGCGCGAGGTCGATCCCGTTTCTCACCACCATGGTTCTGGCCGGGTCCGCGCCGTCCTCGATCTGCCGCCTGCGGTTGCCATCGTAGATGGCGATGATGGGGTCCGCCGCGTCATAGGCCAGGCGGCCCAGCCCCTCGTAGAAACGTATCCACAACCGCAGGATGTAGCTTACGTCGTACTCCGCCTCGCCGGAGAAGGCGCTTTCGGGGTTTTTTATCCACTCCGCGCCGACGAGGTCGATCCTTCGCTCCTTCGTGTAGTTGCCGTGCTCCGTGAGGATGAAAGGCGCCCCTCTCTCGCTTTTCAGGAGCGACCCCAGGAAGCCCGCGTAACCCGTGGAGATGGAGTGGAACGCCTTCGCGTCCGGAGCGTGGCGGGCGATCCGGGCGAGCTTGAAAAGCGGCGCGTGCATGGAGCGGACCGTCCAGAAATAATCGACGAAGGACGGGTCGTAGCAGAATTTCTCGTAGTCGCGCTTTATCCGCTCCCACGCTTCCCGGCTGTACAGAAAATCCGGCGCCGTGACGCCGCCGGGTTCGCCCAGAAGCTCCGCGGCGCGCCTTATCAACTCCCTGGGGGCCTCCGGCCCGGGCTTTCTGAAATATTCATGGAGCCGTTCGAACTGGGCGAACGCCTCGCGGCTCCCTTTCCTCGGCGAGGGCGGGGGTATCTCTTCCGGCTCCATCAGGTAATGGGACTGGAGCCCCACCACGTTCGGCGGGAGCTCGTACCTGATCCCGTCGTAGTTCTCCCTCGCGCCCCCGAGGAATACGAGGGTGAAGGTGTATTCCGGCAGCCCCTGTATGATGTCGTGTGTCCAGCTCGACACGCCGCCGCGAACGTATGGATACGTCCCCTCCAGCAACAGGGCTATGTCAGCCGGGCCGCCGCCGTCTTTCGCTTTCATGTCCAGTATTCCGCCACGGACGAGAGAGGCGCCTGGCGCCTTTTCACGGTGTCAAGCTGTCTCATGTATTTTTTTACCTGGTCGAACCGGCGCTCCCGGAAAGCTATCTCCGCAAGGTACGCCGCCGCGCCGGACGGGGGGAACCCAAGATCGAGCGCTTTCTTGAACCTGGATTTCGCCTCCTCCTCCCGGTCCATGGCCAGCAGTATCCTCCCCGCCTGGAAGTGGATCGCCGGGTCGGCCGGGGCCATCCTGGCCGCCGCGTCCAGGTGGCGCAGCGCCTCGCCCAGGGCGTGGCTCAGCGTGTCGCCCTGGGCAAGCCCCAGGTAGGCCAGCTCCCAGTAATCCATCGCCGCGGCCATCCTGGCCTGGGCGGTGTCGTGTCCCGGCTGTTCGATCTCGTGAAGCCTGTCCCTGATCCGCTTGTCGATGATCTTCTCCCGCCTGCTCAGGCTCGAATAAGCCAGCAGGCGCACGTCGTCATCGCTGTCCTTGAGCGCCTGCCGCAGGATGGAGACGGCCATCCGCTCGTCCCGCATCCTGTCCGCCGCCATTACGGCCTTGATCTTCTTGGCCGAGTCGCGGGTATTGCGCAGTATGGCGGCGACACCCCCCTCGCCGTACTCCGGCGTGGGGCTCACCCTGATCGGGCTGTAAGGCAGCTCCGGGGCCCCGACGCTCCTCCAGTACCGCGTTTTCTGTTTTTTCGGGAAATGGAAGGCCGTCATGACCCCCGCCGCCACCCCCAGCGCGCCGAGAAAAGGCATGAAAAAGGCGAGCGAGAAGAAGAGAAGAAACCCAGCGCCTCTGCGCTCTGAATACCGCTTCGGCGTGATGGCCAGGAAAAACCAGGCCAGGGATGCGCTCGCCAGCCCGTGGAGCCCGGCGAATACGGGCGCCTCGACGTCGAACGGCCATGGCATAAGCAACGCAAGAAGGCTCGCCCCCTGGAAGGCCACGCCAAGCGCCATGGCCGCGGCGGCGGAGGCGCGCTCCAGGACTCTCATCTCCGCGGCGCCTCCAGCAGGCTTTCGATAACCGTGGACACGTCGTCCCTTTTTCTGACCGCGTGGGAGCGGATATGGACGCCCGCCTCATCCAGCGTTTTGCCGAAATTTTCTTTTATCATGTTCCCGATCCTCGCCCGGTAGCCCTCAAAGCCCGTGTCGCTGGTGAACGGCATGAGCATGAGAATCACACGGCGGCCGCTGTCGCCGTCCACGGTCAGGGGCTGGTCGAGCCCGCGGCGCTGCCCGACGACGAAGTTTTCTATCTCCTCCCTGTCCTCGCTCTCATCCACCGAGACGGCCGCCACCGTCGAGGGGAGCCTGTAGCGCTTCTGGTTTTCTATCGCCCTGGCCAGGAGGCGGCGGAATCCGGCCTCCGGCGTCCCGGCCTCGGCGGCGCCCGCCGCGAGCAGATCGCCGATATGTCCGCCCAGCACGGCGAGCAGGCGGAAGTTGTCCTCGTGGAACGCCATGAAGGGCATTTTGTACACAGGCGCCACCCCCCACACCTTCCCGTCCACGTCCACGAGGGGCAAGGCGGCTACCGAGGAGAACTTCCGCATTCCGGCGCCGTTTTCCAGCATCTCGGGGCGGACGCTCAAAAACTCCCCCGACGACACCGCCTCGGAGGCCAGCGGATCCACGGTGTAAAGCTGCTCCACACGGCCGAGCGTGGCCGCCGGCTCCGGGCGTATTCCGCCCTCCTCGTTCACATCGTGGAGAGCGGCGGCCTGTATCCCGCCGAACGCCGCCAGAAGATCGAGGATCAGCCCGCCAAGGCCGAAAAAGGGCTCGTCTTTTTTCTCCGCCTCCATGATTGCGCGGCGGACGTTGAGCAGGGCCTCCCGCAGGCTCTGGGCGCTTCCCGCCAGTCTCCTTTCCAGCCCGTCGTGGGATATTTTCAGCAGATGGTACGCCCTCGTGAACTCGTCCAGCCTCCGGCTGTTGCTCTCGCTCACCATCGATATCCGCGCAAGCTTCCTCGTCCACATGTCCGTGAACTCACCGCAGATCATGCCCACGAGAAGCAGGCCCAGGACCAGCTCGTCGGGGTACGTCTCCATGGGAAACCAGCCGAGCCGCCACGAGACCGAAATGGCTGTAATAAACGCCAGCGCGGAGCCGAAACCGTAGGCGAACCCGAACCGCAGCCCGGCGAGAGTGGGGGCCAGGACGACCCAGGGGAAATCCGCGTCCACGAAAAAGGGGTCGCCCGGCCGCAGCCACAGCCCCAGGAGGAACGCCGCCGCCGTTATCGCGGCCGACTCCAGAACGGCTGTCGAACCGGGTATCGGCTCGGCCCTGTCCAGCGGACTCCCACCTCGGGCGGGGCTGACCATCATTCAAGCTCCATCTTGCCCACGATGTCCCGGACCAGCTTCTGCGCCGCGCCGCTCAAGGCTCCCCGGCCCCATCCTGAGCGGGAGCCGGAGGCGGACCAGAGCGTCTCGCCGGTCTTCACGTCGATCACCTGGACCGTTATCCCGGCCACGGGCTCGCCGTCCAGCCCTATCTTGTAGCGATACTCCTCCACGCTGCCGGTGACGCCGTATTGAAACCCGCTCCTCCTGGCCCATTCGAGCGCCTCTTCAAAGCGGGCGCGGTCATCCATCTCCGCCAGGGTTTCCGCCGCCTTGCCGGGCGGCCTGGTGGCTATCCGCGCGCCCCTGGCCCGGAGCGCCGTGGCGAGCACCGCCTCCACCTTCTCCCCGGCGCGGGGCGTCACGGAGTAGTTCATCATCGGCAGCAGAACCCACTGGGCGGCCGTTGGGGGAGTCTTGCCAGCGCCGACCTCCACGACCGAGCATCCTGCCAGCAAAAGCGCCGCCCCGGCCCAGGCCAGCGCCGCCCCGGCCCATCGGCCTGTCATCCATCTTCCAAGTGATGATCTTTCATTTCGCATCCGGTTATCCTTTCATCCGCCGAAACGATATGTGTACCTCAAACCAATGCCCTGGTAGGGCTCATCCACTATCCCGTTCGTGTTGTTGGACCGCCAGACGGAGAGGCTCAGCTCGTCGTCCCCCAGTATCTTCACCCCCACGGAGCCCCGCAGGCTGTAGAACGCGGCCTCGCTGGGCCACGACATCCCGAAATATACATCGAGAAGATAAGACATGGTCCCGTTGGCCGCGCTCACGGCTCCGGGATCGCCTTTTCTCGCCGATACTCCGAAACCGATCGAATAAAAATCCGCCGGGACAACCGACTCAATCGGGTAACCATCCGGCAGGATCGCCGCCGCGTATTCGGGTAGGCGCGCCGCGAGGCTGTTGCGCGTCGCGAAGCCGTGGAGGCGCAGCGCAAGCTCCGGGTTTTCCCGCTTGAGGCGCGTTCCCACGCCGACGTCCGCCGTCATCCCCTCGCCGATCCTGCCGCCTTCCCTGTCATGGTAACGGTGGAGAGTCAGCCGCGCCAGGGCGTAGTCCCAGCGGGTGATGTCGTTGAACAGGTAAAGATCGACGCTGTCCTTCAGCCCGGCGGCTCTCAGCGCCGGCGATTCGGAGGAGACCTCGTTTACGGATACGGCCGCCTCGCCGCGGAGCCTCTCCACGAAAACGTATTGGCCCCACAGCTTAGCTTTCGGCAGGCTGTCGCCGTTTCTCGTGTTCACTCCCAGTTGGGCGCGGACGCTTGTTCTCTTTAGCCTTCTGTAGGCGGAGAATGATATCTCCCTCTCCTCGTTTTCGCCTTCAAGGTTCATCTCCTTCCGGTCAGCCGAGAGGGTTGTGTCTTTTACCGTCAGGGTCTGGATCGCATCACCCCGGGATCTCTGGGCGACCGCCTCCCGTTTTGCGAGGCGCAACTCTCCCAGTGTCTCGCTCTCCGCCGCCGCTGACGCCTTTGGGGCCTGTTCGGCGGAGAGCCCCGCCGTCTGAGAAAGCAGAGGTTCGTTTCTCCAGGAGTGGGGCGTGTCGAGGAAAGCCTTTCTCGCGACGCGGATCGCCATCCCCTGCCGGGCCATCAGCCTGTCCGCCTCCACGCGGTCGAACAGGGAGATGTCCTCGCCGGTCTCATAGACGCGGCCAAGCTCCGGAAGGTCGGCGCCCTGGAGGGCCAGGACGAACCTCTGCCAGTCCGGGACGCGGTCTCTCGGGATGCTCCTGTCCTTGATCCACACCCTGGCCGTGTCGAACCTGTCGTGGCCAAGGAACCACGTCACGGCGAAGTTGTCGAGGTCGTCATCCTTTTCCGAATGGGCCAGGATGAAAGAGGTGACCTGCTCTCCCAGCCGCGCGCTGTGGAGCGTATTGACCAGGTACGCGAAAGCCTTGGCGGTTTCCCGGTTTTCGGTCCTGGAAAGGTCCGAAAGGGCCGTGGGGACTTTCTCGCGCATCCTGAAGGCCACGAACTCCCTCAGGCGGTGGGCTTCCTCCTGCATACCGGCCTTGTCCATGTCCTCGGCCAGCGACAGGAGCCAGAAATAGTCGTCGAAATGCCTGCGCGCGTAGAGCCATCTCCAGCGCAGCGCCTCGTCCGCCTCGCCCAGGAGCTGGTAGCCGCTGGCGTAGAGTTTCCACAGCGACGGGTCGATGGAGGCGTCCCGCCGCCAGCGGGCGAGGTATTCGCGCAGCCGTGCGGTGTCCTCGGTCTCCACGAGGAAGCTTAGCATGGCCCGGCGCGCCCTCGACGAGTATGGGTTGACCTCGATGGCCCGTTTATGGCTTGCCAGAGCCTCGTCATATCGCCCCTTGCGCTTGAGCGCAGAGGCCTTCAATATCCAGTAAAGCTCCGAGGAGGCGAACATCTCCTCGTGTCTCACCGCCTCCTCCAGCATCTTCTCGAGATCGTCGTTGGCGCTGATCTCGTTCGCGGTATTCATCGCGCCGAGCAGAAAGCGCGGCTTCGACGTTTTGCGCCAGAACTCCTTGCCAAGAGCGATGGCCTTCCAGTGATCGCCCTGCTCCCTTTTTATAAAAACGAGGCGGTTCATGGCGTTGAGATCGTCCGGCCGCAGCGCCAGAAGCTCGCTGTAGGCCCTGGCGGCCTGCTCGTTGTCCTCGAATATCCAGGAAAGCTCCGCCGTGAGCGCCCAGTAGCGCTCCCCGGTTTTGATCTCCTCGTCCACGTTTTTCAGAAGGCCGAAGGCCTCCCCCGGCCTGTTCATCCGCCAGAGAAGCTCCGCTCTCTTCGCCGCCGTCACGGCGGAGGCGCCGAACCTTTCTTCTATTCCCTCCCACACCGAAAGGGCCCTCTCAAGCGACCCCATATGCTTCAGGACCGACGCCAGGACCTCCCGGGCGCCGCGTTCGCCGGGGTAGCGCCGGATATAGGCGGAGAGGGCCCCGGCGGCCTTTTCGGCCTCCCCCGTGTTTTCCCAGGCCGCGCCGAGGGCGCCAAGCTCCTCTTTGGAAAGAGTCCTGATCTCGGCGACGGCGTCGAGAGTCCGGGCGATGGTCTCCCAGTCCGTAAACCACCGGCCCAGGGCGAGCATGGTCTCCACGTTGTCCTCCTCCCCGCCGCGGGCCGCAAGCCATGCGTAATGCTCCAGCGCCTCGCGGGGTTTTTCGATCCATCTCGATATCTCGGCGAGCCTCTCCCTGGCCCATCGGTCACCGGGGTTCTGTTCGACCAGGCTATTCGCGGCGTTGTAGGCCTCCTTCAACATACCGTAGCGGAGCGCCACGTCCAGCCGCGTCCGGGCCGTTCCGGGGGTTCTCGGGATGAGGGCGAATATCCGCTCCCTGCGCTCCTTAACCGTCTCCGGCTTCTCGCCGGCCGCCGCCTCCTCCATGGCCATGATGACCAGGGGCCGGTTCTCCGGGTCTCTTCGCGCGGCGAGCTCGAGAAGGCGGAAGGTCTCGTCGTGGAGCCGGCCCCGCAGCGAAGCGCCGATCTTGAAGTCCATCAGCCGCGGGTCGTCGGGAACCATGGAGAGGATTTTCAGCCTCCTGTCCCTGGCGGTTCCGGGATCGTCGTGAGTGCCCGCCGCCCGGAAGGCCAGGGCCGCCATCTCCTGGTCCCCGGGATCCCTTTCAACGGCTATGGCGAGGACGCGGTAGGCTTCTTCGCTCATGCCTTCCCGCAGCAAAGCGGCGGCGCCGTCCAGGACGCGCCACCTGACCGCGGCGCTCCATTCCGCCGAGCGGGCGAGCGCTGAGAGGAGTTTTTCAGCCGCTACGGCGTCCTTGACCCCTATGGCGTGGCGCGCCATCCTGTCAAGCCTCTCCGGGCCCAGGCTCTCCACGGGAAGTTTGTGGAGGACGCTTCGCAGTTTCTGCCTTGTCTTGAACACTTCTTCTCTTTCCTCCCCCGTTTCCTCGAGCAGGGCCGCCAGCAGGTCCGCGGACATCAGCGCCGCCTCCAGGAAATGCTCCCCCTCCTTATCCACGAGGGGCGCAAGGGCCCGGACGGCCTCCCTGCGCTCGCCCAGGGCCACGAGCTGTTTGGCGAGGACGAAACGCAGCCCCCGCTCCTCCGGTCTCGTCTCCACCCACAGCCTCAGGTATTCCGTCGCGGCCCTGTCCCTCTCCCCGGAGGACCTGATCTTTTCGATCGCGCCCCGATGCGGAAAAACCAGGTACAAAGCCACGCCGAGCGCCACGAGGAAAACTGCCAGCGGCAGGGGCTTCAGGAGCTGAACGCGTTTCCCGGCCACCTGACGCGCCTTGCCGCCTGTTTGATAATCATTTTGTCTGCGTTAGCCCTCTTTGCTTCACCGGCATTCAAGCCTCGCCTCGCCCGTGTCGCTGACGGGAAAACTGAAGGACTGGATCCCATCCGCCCCGCTGGACGCCAACTCTCCGCCGCGCCACGAGACCACGCAGCCTCCCGAAGCGCCGGCTATGGTCATCTTTACCGGTGAATGTCCCCTGAGCCGGAAATCGACAACGTTCCCTCTTTTTTCCCATTCGGCGATCCCGGCGTTGGAGGAGTGAAGATACGGGACTCCGTTAGGTTTCTTATCCACCAGGTAAAGGTAAGCCGGGCTCTTTCCCGTGAGGTGGACGTACCGGCCCTGGGGAATGTCGCGGAACCCGGCTATCCCCGTCGAGCGGGCGAAGTCCGGCCATCCGGCGTTCTTGTCCACGCGGATAGTTCGAAGGCTCCCGATGCCGGTTATCCTCCATCCGCCGTCCGGCGTCTCGGCCACGCCGGTGGTCAAGAACCCTTTCACTTTCTCCACGTACTCGCTCGCCCAGACTGGGAAGGTCTCCTGTTTTTCCACCCACTCGTAAACCTTGACAAGCGCCTTGAGGCTGGCCGTCTTCGCGCCTGAATAGAAGTGATAGTAGATATCAATGGGTTTCAGGCGGCGCGGCGAGCCGGTCAGCTCCAGCGTTTCTATAACCTTTTCGAAGCCATAGAACGGGCCCGTCCAGAGGTTCGTGTAGACGTTTTCGTTCATGATCGGCGCGTAGGTCTGGAAACGCTCCCCCACGGGCCTGCCTATCGCGGAGACCCTGGTGAAGGTGTCCCGGTTCCTGGTTATCGTCGTGCTCCCGCCGTTGATGTTGGCGAGGCCGAGTTCGTCGGCGAGTGCTACGGCGCGCTCGCCGGGCAGGGCGGCGCCAGTCCAGAGAAAAACCCTGACCTTTTTTCCCGGCGGCGCCAGCCGGGAGTTTATGTAGCCGACGGAGCCTTTTATCTCCCTTTCGATGTCAAGGGAGTAGCCGGGGATGTACAGGTTATACGTTTTGTCCTCTTCCCTTTCGCCGCCGCCCGAGCCGGGCCATATGAAAGGATGGCTGTATGAGTGGCTGGCGATCTCCACGTGGGGCATGGCGAAGATATCCCTCGCCGCCGCTTCGGCGCGGCCGGACGCCGCGGGATACAAGCCATATGGGGCCGTCTCGCCCTCGATTACGGAGACCGTGGCGGGATAGTCGTATCTGCTCAATATCCTGTCCCGGATCACCTCTATCGCGAGAGGGCCGCCCGGCGCCTCGGAGGCGGTCACCGCGCCGTCGCCGTCGATATGGGTGAAAAGCAGCCGGCGCCCGTTTTCGGTGGTGACGTCGGGGGCGAGGGGAGGGGGCGGAAGGGCCAGAGACAGGAACCGGAAGGGGTCTATTATCCATCTCGACGCTCTCTCGAGGGTCGGCATCAGGACGTATGGGTTCAGCGCCGCGCCGCCCCATGGCCCGGTGAACACAACATCAAAAACCCTCCCTTCGGCGTCCCGGGTGGAAAAATGGCTTGCCGTCCGCTCACCGGACACCCGGTACCCGGCAAGCTCTCTCGTCCTGGGGATGATCGGCGCTTCGAACCCGGCCATGCCGCCGTTGTGGGCGACCGTGACCGGCTTCACTGGTTTCGAATTCACGGGGGTGACCCCGAGGCTTTTGAGCAGATCGTAGTCCGGCTCGAAACCGAGCGCCCCCAGCGCCGCCACCTTCACCCCGGATTCAACCTGCCGCCGGAACCAGTCGTGGTACCTCGCCGCGTCGGGAAGGCCGGGAGAGTGGAACCATGAGACAACGCCCGCGTACCGCCCTTTGAGCTCATACTCAGGCAGACTGTCCTCGACGTCGAGATATTCCACGACATAGCCCATGCTCTCAAGAGGCATGGCCAGCAGCCTGTGGGCGGAGCTGCTTGCGAGACTCTGGGCTTCCCGCCCGTTGTATAGGACCAGGACGCGCCTCGGGCGCGGCTCGATTGCGCCCACACCGGCGTAATCCAGGCCCGGCGTGGCTATCCAGGGGATGAAACCGTAGGACATGACACGCTTCGCCGCCTCCCGGGCAAGCTCGCGCCTCGAAGGCGGAAGGTAGTCTATGACTATCGCCGGGATTCCGTAAGCTTCCCTTACCTCGTCCAGCCTGGCCTTCAGCCACTTGAAATCCTCCTCCGGGACTTCCCTGTAGACCCTGTTCACCTGGTCCCAGCCGTAAAGCAGGGATTCGGCGGCCACGGCGGCGGCGTGTTTGCCGGCCTTGTCGAGAATCTCGAAGCCCCTGTTGAATATGAGCTTGCCGCCGGGGAAGACGGCGTGGATCCGCTCGACAAGCTCCGCCAGCGCCTCCCGTTGCGCGGCGATCTGTTCCGGCTCCAGGGGCAGGGCCGTGTAGCTGTCCAGGGTGTCAAGGAAAAGACCGTCGAACCCGCGGTTTTTTATTTTCTCGGCCCGGTTCGTGACAAGCTCTATCCAGGCCGCGCTGGCCAGGTCGGGGATGTCGCTGTTCCATGCCTCGTTCGAGCCGATGAAAACGGACGGGTCCACCTCGTCGCTCCACTCCTTGGAGCGGTCGGCCTCGCCCACGCTCAGGTAAGCGAACACGCTGGCGCCGGACGCTTTTATCCTTTCAAGCTCCTCCGCCGTGATGTTGTCGGCGTTCAGTACCACCCAATCGTACTGGGCCAGGATATCGGAGGGCGGGTTGGACGTGTAATAAAAAGCGACACTGGGGCCAGCCGCGGAAGCTGGTGGAACGAAAAGGAGCGCAACCAGCCCCGCGATCGTCCACAAGACGCCAACAGCCCGCAAGAAGGCCTTTTTTTCTTTCCCCGAATCCGGTTTTATTTGAAAATCTCCAGCAGCCTGTTTTTATAGCGGATCGCCATGGGAAGGCGACACGTCATTCCGGTGGCGGAGCGCTGCCAGCCGCCCATTCCTTCCGGCGCCGAGGTATCGGCTTAAAAGCAAGATTCACGTTTGTCCCCAAGCCCTGTAACATTAGATACTATATAAATTTAACTTTTGTCAAAAATTTCACTTGATTGAAAGTCCTGTAACAACAAAGATAACACGCGCCGGACGCCCGCGCCAAACAACACGCCGGTTCGCTACGCGAGACCTGGCGCTTGCGCCAAAGAGGAGTCCGCAGGCGAAAAGAGGTTTTTCTTTCCTGGTTTTACTGCCCATCACTCACCCTCCGTCGCCTGCGCGTAGCTTGAGGACAAGTGAGGACAAGAATCCCGTTTACAGAAACCTTTATCTTGTGTAGTGTAAACTCTTGTGTATTAAAGCCGCGCCCGTAGCTCAGCCCGGATAGAGCGTCAGATTGCGGTTCTGAAGGTCACAGGTTCGAGTCCTGTCGGGCGCGCCAATTTTACAAAGACCGCCTGTTCGCGATTCCGCGAAAAACTGGAACAGTCGTTCTCCTCCACCTTCATGAAGCCGTCGTGGCTATTATGGAATCGACCCTCTCCTTTCGCTCAGCCCACCCTGGGGCCGCGCTTGGACAGGCCCGCCGTCAGCGCAAGCCGCATGGCGTCCTCCACGGGGATGTCCACCGGTTGAGTGCTGGAACGCGGCAGGTACAGCGTGTACCCCCCGACCTGGTAGCTCATGGGAAGGTAGACCGCCACGGTGTCGCCCTCACCGGCCAGCTCCTTTGGAGAATCCACCTTCTCGCGGGTCAGGAAGCCGATCATGCGCGCCTCGCCGATGGAGACCATGACGACGTTCTCCAGGCCGCCCTCCTGGGAGACGGAAAAGTAGTCCATGAAATCCCGCAACGCGCCGTAGATGGATTTGACCAGCGGGATCCTCTCCAGCATGGCCTCGCCCGTTTCGATCACCCGGCGGACGATCCATGCGTTGACCATCAGCCCCGCCGCGAACAGCGCCGCCATCCCGGCCAGCAGCCCCATGCCGGGGACATAGTATTCGTCGGGGACGGTGAAGGAGATCACGGGCCGCAGGATCCTCTCGAGCGAAACCCCAAGCCAGTAGATGAGGTAAAAGGTCAGCCCGACCGGCAGGATGGCGGCCAGGCCCTTCAGCAGTATGTTCCATACGGATCGCATATAGATGTCTCCCGTTCGTTTGCCGTTTAAGCGCGCCTGGCCGCATGGCCCAGGTCGCATAGTGAGATTTTACAGTGAACCCGGCGGGGAGCGCCAACCCGGCGCGCCGGGCGTGATAACATGTGCGCCATGAGCTTCGAGGCGGGCGCTGGACCTGCGCGCGCGGCGCATAATCTATGTGCGTTCCCGCGGAAGGGGGCTGGAGGATTATGACTGAGCCGTACCTTGCGCAGGCGGAGAGCGTCCTAACCGAACACGGTGTCGAGCCCGGGCGCGGCCTCTCCGGCAAGGAGGCCCGCCGCCGACTGTCGCGCCACGGCCCGAACAGCCTGCGCCGCAAACCCCGCAGGTCGGCTTTTCGCATCCTGCTGGACCAGGTTGAAAGCCCGATGACCATGCTGCTCGCCGCGGCGGCCGGGGTCGCCCTGCTGATGGTGGACCTGGCCGAGGCGGCCGCCATCCTCGTGGTCATAGTCATAAACTCTGCTATAGGATTTTTCACCGAGCTGAAGGCCACCCGCTCCATGGAGGCCCTGTACAGCCTTGGGAAGGCGATGGCGCGCGTCCGCCGCGGCGGCCGGATACTTGAAATACCGGCGGAACGGCTGGTTCCTGGAGACATCGTGATAGTCGAGGGGGGAGACGTCGTCACGGCGGATATGCGGCTTTTCCAGGCGTCGAGGCTCCAGGCCGACGAGTCCGCCTTGACAGGAGAGTCGGTCCCCGTCGGCAAGTCCATAGAGCCCGTGGAGGAGGGGGCGCCCCTGGCCGAGCGGTCCTGCATACTCTACAAAGGGACCGCCGTAACCCGCGGCTCCGGCGAGGGAGTCGTGACGGCGACGGGGCTTGCCTCCGAGCTCGGGAAGATATCATCGCTGGTGGAGAAGACCGGCGAGACCGCCACGCCGCTTGAGCGAAGGTTGGAGAGCTTCGGTAAAAAGCTTATCTGGGTCGCCTTGGGGCTGGCGGCCGCCCTGGCCGTTATCGGCGTGGCGGCGGGGCGCGAGACGGGGCTGATGCTGGAGACGGTGATAGCTCTGGCCGTCGCCGCCGTGCCGGAGGGGCTGCCTGTCGTGGCGACGATAGCCCTGGCGCGCGGGATGTGGCGCATGGCCCGCAGGAACGCTCTCATCAACCGTCTCTCCGCCGTCGAGACCCTCGGCGGGGTGGAGGTGATCCTCGTGGACAAGACAGGCACCCTTACGGAAAACCGGATGTCCGTGGCCCGGTTGTCGCTGCCATCCGGGGAATACGAGGCGAAGGATGGAAAATTCGAAAAAGGCGGTGAGACCGTGGATACCTCCGAAGGCGCGGCTCTGCGTGAGGCGCTGGAGATCGGGGCGCTTTGCAACAATGCCGAGTGGGGCGCGCAGGAGGAAGGCGGACGGCCCCGGGTGGTGGGAGACCCCCTGGAGGCGGCCCTGCTGGAGGCGGCCTCCTGGGCCGGGATAGACCGCGCCGGGCTCATCCGCGCCATGCCTGAGGAGCGGGAGGAGGCTTTCGACACGGCGGCGAGGATGATGGCGACGTTCCACCGGGCGGAGGGGGCGTTCCGCGTCGCCGTCAAGGGCGGGCCGGAGGAGGTCCTGGCCGCTAGCGCGAGGATCCGCGACGGAGAAGGCGAAAGGGCCCTCGGTGAGGACGAGCGAAGGGAATGGCTGGAGCGCAACGAGGCGATGGCGCGGGGTGGGCTGCGGGTGCTTGCCCTGGCCGCGAAGAACGTGGACGATGTCAACGCCGGGCCATACGACGATCTTGTGTTCCTGGGGCTTGTGGGGCTTGCGGATCCGCCTCGAAAAGGCGTCCGGGACGCGCTTGAAAAGTGCGGGACGGCCGGCGTCCGCGTCGTGATGGCGACGGGGGACCAGCCGGAGACGGCCCGCCATATAGCCCGTGCCGTGGGGCTGACGGACATGGAGGACGCCGCGGTAATCTCCGGCCGGGATATCCGGCCTCTTGAAAACCTTTCGGAGAAGGAGCGCGAGCGCCTGCGCGCCGCCTCGATCCTGGCGCGAGTCAGCCCGGAGCAGAAGCTCGACCTGGTTGACATCCACCAGCGGGGCGGGGCCACCGTCGCCATGACCGGCGACGGGGTGAACGACGCCCCGGCGCTGAAGAAGGCGGACATCGGCATAGCCATGGGGTTGCGGGGCACGCAGGTGGCCCGGGAGGCGGCGGACATGACGTTGAAAGACGACGCGTTCGAAAGCATCGTCGCCGCCATCGAGCAGGGGCGCGTCATATTCGACAACATACGCAAATTCGTCCTCTACCTGCTCTCCTGCAACGTAAGCGAGGTGTTCGTCGTGGCGATCGCCACGGTGATGAACGCTCCGCTGCCCATTCTGCCGTTGCAGATTCTATTTCTGAACCTCGTGACGGACGTCTTCCCCGCGCTGGCCCTCGGCGTGGGCCCGGGCGACCCGGCTATCATGCGCCGCCCTCCCCGCCCGGCGGGGGAGGACATACTGACCCGCGGCCATTGGGCCGCCATCATGGGTTACGGGGCGCTCATAACCGCCGCCACGCTCGGCGCGTTCGCTTTCGCGCTGGCTCGGCCTGGGATGGATGAGTCCGGCGCCGTGACGGTGGCGTTTCTCACGCTGGCGTTTTCGCAGCTCTGGAACGTGTTCAACATGCGGTCGAAAGAGTCCGGCCTCTTTTTAAACGACATCACCCGCAATCCGTGGGTATGGGGCGCGCTGGGGCTCTGCGCCGCGCTGCTGGCCGCCGCCGTATACGTCCCGCGGCTGTCCGCCGCGTTGTCCGCCCCCCCGCCGGACGCCGTGGGCTGGCTTGCCGTGATGGGTTTTTCCGCCCTGCCCTTTATCCTCGGCCAGGGATGGATATTCCTTTCGGGAAGGCTTCGCCGTCCCGCCGCTCGCACCGCCGCGGGGCGCTGATGTTATAAAAGCTGGCAAAAGAAATGATGTTTTATTAAACTGTGCCCCTCCGGGTTGACCGGGTTCAACAAGTCTATCGAGTTCAAAGTGAGCGATATCGAAAACGCCGCCACGCCCGTCAAAGCGCTGGTTGTGGACGACGAGGTGATAACCTGCGACCTCCTGTCGCGGTACCTCAGGAAGGAAGGCTACGAGGCCGAAGTGGTCAACGACGGCGTCGCCGCCGTGGAGCGGGTAAAGGAAGGCGGCGTGGACGTGGTCCTGCTGGATATCCGTATGCCCGGCCTGAGCGGCGTCGAGGCGCTGAAGGTGATAAGGAGCATCGACGAGGAGGTCGTGGTCATCATGCTGACGGCGGTAGACGACGTGGACACCGCCCTGGAGACCGTGCGGGAGGGCGCGGACGAGTACCTGAGAAAACCGCTGATGCTGCCGGACCTGAAGCGCGCCATAACAACCGCCATGGAGAAAAAGAGGCTGCGGCGGGAGAACCAGGAGTACCAGAAACGGCTCGAGGACAAGGTGGCCGAGCAGACCTCCGAGCTGCGGGAGATGAACGTCTACCTGAAAGAGTCGTGCGTAAAAATCGTGCGCGCGCTGTCGGAGGCGATAGAGGCCAAGGACCCTTATACGAAGGGCCATTGCCGCAGGGTCACGGAGCTTTCGCTGCGCCTTGGCGGACAGATCGGCCTTTCCGCCGAGGAGATGGAGGCGCTGGAGTACGGCGCGCTGCTCCACGATATCGGCAAGATCGGCGTGCGGGACTCCGTCCTGGGCAAGCCGGGGAGGCTGACCGAGGAGGAGTACGAGCACATCAAGCAACACCCCGTCATAGGCGACAGCATAGTCGGAGGTATAGACTATTTGAAGCTCGCCGCAAGCGTCATCAGGAATCACCACGAGCGATACGACGGGAAGGGGTATCCCGACGGGCTGGACGGATCCAAGCTCAGCGCCCTGCCGAAGATATTGGTCATAACCGACGCTTTCGACGCCATGACAAGCCCCCGCCCGTACCGCGGCGGGATGTCCACGGAGAGGGCGTTGTCTGTCCTGAGGGAGGAGAGCGGGGCGCAGTTCGACCCGGAGCTCGTGGAGCTTTTTATAGAGAAGAAGCTCTATAAGCTGGACGTCTGAAAGACGGCTGCCTCGTGTTCCTGGCAACGCGCCGGTTTGGAAAAAACAAATCAAGATCCTTCAGTGCGCTCCGCTCGTTCAGGATGACGAGAGTGGGGGGGGCCTGAAGGCGTCGGCGAATAATTTCAAACTGACGCACAGCTTTGTTCCTCACGCCCGCCGCCGTGGTTTCGCGTCTGGCGCCTCCGCAAAGTTGGTGGAAATCTGATAATGTGTTGTCTCCACTTCGAGCAATTGCAGCCTGAAGAGATGAGCCGGAAAGACAGATTCGAGCGATACGTGGCGCCGCATTCCGAAAGGCTTTTCCTGTCCGCCCTGCGCCTTACCGGGAACAGTTTTGACGCGGAGGACCTGATGCAGGATACCCTGTACAGGGCCTACAAGAACATCGACAAGCTCAAAGACCCCGTCAATCCCGCGGGCTGGCTTTTCACGATAATGAAAAACGTCCATCTGAACGATATCAGGGCGAGCCGCCGCCGCGAGGCGCCACTTTACAACGAGGAGCGGGTGGCGATGATACCTGACACCGCCGCTGGGGACCCCGTGGACGAGATGTCGGACGCGCTGGGAGCCCTGCCCGATGAGGCAAGGGCGATACTCGTGGCGCGGGAGGTTCAAGGGCTTGATTATAATGAGATAGCCGAAAGTTTTGGCCTGCCCCTCGGCACGGTGAAAAGCAGGATCAAGAGAGCGCGGGAGAAGCTGCGGGAAATCTGGCTGGAGACGGCGAAAAAAAGGGGCTGACAGCGGAACTTTTCGCCTGCTTGGGGTGTTTTATAGTGCAAAAGGGCATTGAAAAATGAGTTGCGTGGAATTCAGGGAGCTATTGTGGGATTTCTCCTCCGGGGCGCTTCCGGGGGACGAGGCCCGGCGGGTGGAGGAGCATGTCTCTGGCTGTCCCTCCTGCGCCGGGGAGCTTGAGTTCGTAGGGGAGATGAGGTCGAATCTTGCCGTCTCCCCGGGCGCCGAGGCGCGGGAGGGCGCCCACCGCGCCCTTGCCAGAGCGCGCGCGAGGATAGAAGAAGACGAAAGGCGGGCCGCCGGAGCCTGGGCTTTTTCGGGCTTTCCGGTCTTCAAGCCGCTTGTGGGGGCGTTCGCCGCCGCGGCGGTCCTTGCCCTGGCGATCATCGCCGTATGGCCCGGGCGGACGGCGGCCGTCGGCCTGGACGCGATGATATCCCAGCACCTGGTCTGCATCATCAAGGGCCACCACGCCAACTACGAGTGCGACACCGAAGCGGAGTTTGTGGAGATGGCCCTGGCCGAGATCGGCGCCGCGCCGGTTCCCTTCAGCGCGGTTCCCGGCTCCTTCATAAAGGGCGACATGTGCAGGATAGACAGCACAAACGCCGCCCACGCCCTGTTCGACGCGGACGGTGATATAGTCTCCTATTTCCAGTTCAAAGACGCCTCGGGAGGGCTGATGAAAGGCGAGGCCGTGAAAAAGATCGGGGCGGGCGCGTGGAGGTACTCCTCCAGGGGGCACGAGATGATAATAGTGAAAGAAGACGGCGGCGTATATTCCGTCTACACCTCCCGCATGGCGTTCCCGGAGCTATTGGGCTTCGTGGAGAGCGCAAGGCGCCCGGCGCCGCGGACATGATATCAGCCCGTCACGGAAAAACACCCGGATCAGACCTCCGTTGATTTGGGGGCGAACGTTTCAGATAAATCCTGCGCAGCGCTCAGGACGATTGCCTGCGCATATGTTCTTTTCGTTATGCGATCTTTGATATGGATGAGCGGATTTGATCCGAAACGCTGACAAAAGAGAAAAGGAGTGAAATACATGCAGGTGGTCTTCGAAGTCAATCCTCCATCTGCTGTAAAGAAAGAAAAGAATCATTTTTTTTCATATCCCGCTGCGAGAGGGGAACGCTTGACGAAGTTCTAAGGGAATGCGGCTTAACGTCTCATCCCAGCTTGTGAATGCCCACTCCAAAGGGGATGTCCGAAGGCGCGAGCGGCGGGACTGATCCGGCGCCGATCCTCTCGAGCAGGGCGCGCCCGGAAGCTCCGGCGGCAAGGCCGGGGGTGAACGCGGTGTAAAGGGTCCTGCCGGGCGTCTCTTTTACCACCTTTCCATCCTTTGCGATAAGCTCCCCATTTTTGATCACCCACGCGGGGCGGGAGAACATCCGCTCGTAGTCATCATCCTTTTTGTATATGGCGACGTCCGCGTCCGCTCCAACGGCCAGCGTCCCCTTGCCAGAGAGGCCCAGCCTGCGCGCGGGGGCGGCTCGTGTTATGACGGTGATCTCGTACAGGGTGTATTCCCTGCTTATCTCCCGCAACGCCGAGTGTTCCATCGCCTCCGGGTGTATCCTCGCAAGCTCCTCGCGCCGGAAGGCTGCGTCCATCAGCAACCGCACGATGTAGGGGTACGCCGTAAACGGCCCGCCGTTGGGATGATCGGTCGAAAGGGTCACTTGCCACGGGTTCTCCGTCAGCAGCGCAAGCTCCAGCCCGGCGGCCCACTGGACGCTGTTCACCCGGGACTCGCGCCTGTAATGGTATGGCGTGGTGAAATAGAACATCTCCCCCGGCTCCGCGCCATTCTCCTTATCCGCCAGGCCGGTTATTCCCCGCAGCCGCCGGGCCAGCCTCTCGTCGGTGGTGACCGTGCTGGCCGGCTCGAAGACGACCTGCCCGATGTCGAATGTCACGCTCGGGTTGTCGTTCACCGCCCGCGCCACCTGCGCCGCCTCGGAGGAAAAATCCTCCCCATAGAGGTAGAACTGCAGGTGGGCAAGGTGCGCATGGCGGCCTTCGAGAGCTTTTATGGTGTCCAGGGCGGTCTTGAAATTTCCCGGCAGGCCGATGTTGTTCATGTGCAGGTGGAGAGGGTGGGGCAGCCCGGCCTCCGCCACGGCTTCCGCCGCGCCCGTGATGATCCTCCTCGGAGACAGGCCGAACCCGCTCAAAGGCTCGTCCAGGCCGTGGAAGGCGTGGACGCCGCCGGGCAGGTACTCCCCGCCGGGGTTCGAAAGCTTCAGGGAAAGGGCTCCTGACGCGGCGACGATCAGCGACGCCAGTTCGGCCGCCTCGCGCCGTCCATCCTCCTCCAGCGCCTTCAGGGCGAACGGGGCGTCAGGGAGAATAGCCAGCAGCGCCTTGTCCACCTGGGGAATCAGCGAGGCCGTCTCGTGGGCGCGGCGGGCGAGCGCTGGATGAACGGCGGGATCCACCACCGTCGTGTAGCCCATGGCGCCATATGAAAGGCCCGCCCCCCGCGCCATGGCGGCCACAGGTGGCGCCACGAGGTGGGTGTGAATATCCACGCCCGCTGGCATGACCACGTGGCCGCGCGCGTCTATCACCTCGGCGCCGTCCCCCGCGTTCGCGGCGATTTTCCCTTCCCGGACGTGGACCGTCCGCCGGGCGCCGTCCTCTCCCGCGGCGGGGTCGATCACCTCGCCGTTTTCTATCCGCAAGCTCATGGGATCATGATAGTACTTCAGGCGGGGATTTTTCGGCATACGCCCCAGGCGCGGTCAAAAAAAACGGGCCGGACATGAAAGATATCCGGCCCGCTTGAGCGGCTGGAAGGGGCTTGATCAGAAAAGAGGATGTATGGGTTTATCGAACCCGAACCTTTTCATCTCCTTCCCGGCCGTTCCGATAAGCCGCCACGCTCCGTTTTCCCGCGCCAGCACGTGGTCGTTGTTTATCCAGTGGTCCAGCGCTATGGAATAGGCGTCGCTCTCGCCTTTCGGCGTGCCCATGAGAATCCCGCTGCAGCGGATGATCACCGCCGGGCTCTCGTTCGACGAGGTCAGAAACCGCATGTTATGCTTGGTGTAAAGCCTGTCGAACCGTTCGAAGACCGATCTCCACACGCGCTCGATGGATTCTTTCGTGTGGGGGCCGTTGGCGTAACTTTCGGAGTAGAGGCTCATCAGGGCGTCGATGTCCTTGTCCCGGATGGACTGCTCGGCTTTATGGAAAAAATCGATCAGCTTCCCGGCCACCTTCTCGCCAACCAAGTCCTTGGACTTCTGATCGAAAAATACGTATGGATACTCGCGTGAGCCCGCCTCGGCCCATGTGGGCGACAAGGCCCCTCCGACGGCCAGGGCTCCAAGCAGGGCAAGGAAAGCCATGGACGATTTGGATATGGCCGATATGGTTTTTACTAGCATGATGTTGTCCCCGAATATAAAGTTGTTCTCCGGAATCCCCCGGCCAGGGCCGCTCCCGAAGGAGCGGAAGAGGGCCTCCGTCAGGCGGCCTTCCTCCACTCGGGAGCCTCGGCCGGCGCCGCTTCGATGAGTTTCTCCCTGGCGCCCGGAGCCGGAACGCTCGTCACGAAATAAGCAAGCCAGGCGGCAAAAACAATCGCCGCCACGATGAATATCAAGGTCTCCATAACCACCTCCCGCTCCTGTTTGAATCCAGGCAGCTGTCGTAAGGTTTTCTCGATTTCTATACTCATTCTAAAGCAATCCTTGCGCCAAACTAATTGCTTGAAAAATAAAGATATATATAAAGCCCGCCGGGGAGTATCAGACAAAAATGTCAGGCGTGAGACATTTTCGGGGGTAAAGTGGGATTTGTCCGTGTGTTAATAAAGTTTATCCGCGCCTCGGGCGGCCGGCAAGCACGCGCCTGCCCTTGTCGTCTGTTCTTTTCGTAAGCCCCTGCGCGTCGAAGTGCTCCAGCAGCTCGATGGCGGTCTTCCTGCCGGCGCCAAGCAGGTCGCGGTACCTTCCCGTCTCCACGTGTCCGGCTCTTTCGATTTCGTCCATGAGCGCTTTTTTCGCCTTCTCCAGCGTCTCCCTGCTCAGGGCGAAGCCCGGCGCGATGTAGACGAGGTCTCCCGCCTGGACGAGTGCCCGGATCATCTTCGCCGTCTCGTCCCTCTTCATCCCGGTGAGTTTTTCCAGCGCGCCGGTTTTGGGAGGGTTGAGCCCGTTTTCCTCGAAAATGGCGAGGATTTTACGCCTGGCCTCCTCGTCGGCGCCGATGAACGCGGCGGCCCTGCCGGGCAGTTTCACGATGGAGCCTTCACGCTCGATCCGCCCCAGCCCCTCAACCCGGCGGACCCATCGGGCCGCGACGGCCTCGTCCATGCCTCTCATGGCGGTTTTCACGAGGTAGGACTCCTCCACTCCGGCGAGGGAAGGATGTTTCCCGTGAAACATTTTCACCTCCCCGGCGACAAGCTCCACGAGCCTTTTCTCCTCGGCGATGGTATAGGCGAGGCGTTCCCCCTTCAGCTCGAAAGTCCTTATCCCTCCGTTCTTTTCGAGGATGGAGTCGATCCGCATCTCGGGGAGGTTGAAGACGGCGGTGATTTCCTTCAGCGGCCTGCCCCATGGCTTTTGACCGACGAACGCCGCGACGCCGGTCTCCAGGTTTTTCAGCTCCTCCCATTTTTTCATCTTCGACTTAAGCCCCCGCCGCCCCATCGGCCCTCCGCCAGGCTCCAGGACAACCCCGCCTCCCAGGGTGTGGCTGGCCGAGGAGGAGCGCAGGATGAACCTGTCGCCGTGGAGGATGTTCAGGGGCTCGCCGAAGCGGACCTGGGCCACGGCGCTCTCTCCCGGCTTCAGGCTTTTGTCGGAGGCCAGGTAGACGCGGCAGAGCGTTTCGGCCGTGTTGATATGCAGCATGTACGTCCTGCCGTGGGCTATGGTGAAAGGCGACGAGCGGTGACAGGAAAGGCTGGCGGTGAAGATGGCGCTCTCCGTGGCGATGGCCGCGTCGACCACCGTCATCCCGCGGCTGATCCGCGCCTTCTCCGGCCCGGCGAGGTTCAGGGCGGTCCTGACCCCCGCCGCGGCGTTTTGGGCCGGCTCGCCGTGGTTCTGTATCCCCCGGACGCGCCCCTTAAGGCCGCCGGGGACTATCACCAGCCTGTCGTCCACTTTCGCCCTGCCGCTTAAGACCGTCCCCGTCACCACGACGCCGTGACCCTTTATGGTGAAGACGCGGTCGATCGGCAGCCTGAAGAAGGCGTCGGTGTTTTTCGGCGGCGTGGCCAGGGCGAGCCTTTCAAGCTCCGCGGCCAGCTCTTCGAGCCCCTCCCCCGTGACGGACGAGCAGGGGATTATCCTGGCGCCTTTCAGGGAGGATTTTTCGATAAGCTCCGCCACATCCACGAGGGCAAGCTCCAGCGTCTCCTCGTCCACGAGGTCGATCTTCGTCAGGGCGACGACGCCCCTTGGCGCCCCCAGTGTCTCCATGATCGCAAGATGCTCCACCGTCTGCGGCATGACCCCGTCGTCGGCGGCCACGACGAGCAGGGCCACGTCTATCCCCGCCGCCCCGGCCACCATGTTGTGGACGAACCGCTGATGGCCCGGGACGTCCACCACGCCGACGCTCGCGCCGCCGGGGAGTTCCAGTTTCGCGAAGCCGATATCGATGGTGATGCCGCGGCGCTTTTCCTCCTTGAGTCTGTCCAGGCTGGCCCCGGCGAGGGCTTCGATGAGCCTCGTCTTGCCGTGGTCGATGTGCCCGGCGGCGCCTATGACGCAGCTTAGAAGAGACACGGCGTCAGGCGCGGCGGCGCGTCACTTCAGCCATCCGCGCTCCCTGTAATACTTTTCGGCGCCGGGGTGGAGCGGGGCGGAGAGCCCTTCCAGCATCTTTTGCGGCTCCAGGCCCCCAAGGGCGGAATGGGTTTTTCTGAACTTATCGAAATTCTCGAAGACGGCTTTCACGACGTTGTAGACGACATCACCGGGAAGGGCCGTGGTGGCAAGGAGCGTGGCCCTCACGGCGAAGGTCTCCACGGGCTCGGCGACGCCCGGGTAGACGCCGCCGGGTATCCGCGTCCGGACGTAATAGGGCCTGCCCGCCGTCAACGCTTCGAGGGTCGCTCCATCCACGGGGACAAGGGTTATGGAGGCGGAGGAGGCCACGTCCATGATGTTGGCCGATCCCACGCCGACGGTGTAGCAGTAGGCGTCGATCCTGCCGTCGCGAAGGTAGTTCGGCGCCTCGGTGGCGTTCAGATTCTGGGCGCTGATGTCGCCGAGCCCCAGGGGCGCCACGCTGAACAGCGCCGCGGCGCTCGATCGCTGGCCGGAGCCGGGGTTGCCTATGTTCACCCGTTTTCCCTTGAGGCCGGCGAGCGTCTCGATCCCGGCGTCCTTCCTGGCCACGATGTGAAAAGGCTCCTCGTGCAGGCTGAAGAGCGACCGCAGGTTTTCAACCTTCCGGCCCTTGTATTCCCCGGCGCCATGGTAGGCCCTGTGGGCCACGTCGGACTGGACGAGGCCCATGTCCAGCTCGCCCACGGACATGGAGTTTACGTTGTAAGTCGAGCCGCCGGTGCTCTCCACGGTGGCGCGGATTCCGTTCTCATCGCTTTTTTCGTTCACTATCTTCGCGATGGCCCCGGCGGCGGGATAATAAATTCCGGTAACGCCTCCAGCCCCGATGGTGAGGTATCGCCTGGCGGCGGCTTCGTCCGGGAGGGCCGCCGCCAGCGCCAGAGCCGCCAGCGTAATGTGAAAAATTTTCATGAAAAAAACCTCCGATAATTGGCGAAACGGATGGCGTTCTCTCTCAGGGTCAGTCGATCATGTAATGCGAAAGCCTGTCCCACGAAAGGCCGAAGAGAATCAGCACAAGCCCCGCCCAGCCGGAGGACGACCAGTTCAGCCAGAATTGCAAAAGCTTCATATGCTCATATACCCCGCCTTCCCCCAGCTCGTAGGGGGGAGCCCCGCGAGGAGCGAAGGTGCCCGGATCGGTCAAAATCATCAGGCCGCCCGCGATGACGCAGACAAGCCCCACCAGGTCCCTGTGCCCGCTCATCCAGACCAGGAGAGGGGATTGGCGCGTCCGGCCGCTCATTATCGGCGCCACCTCGAAGACGCGGCTGGAGTCCTCGCGCAGCACCTGTCTTATAACGTCGCGGCGAGCCGCCTCCCAGTCCTCGTCGGAGATCACCCCGTCGCCGTCCCTGTCGTATTTCGCGAGCAGGGTGGGTTTGGACTTCAGGGCGCGCAGCTTGGCTATAACCAGCTTTTTCTGTCTGTCATTGAGCCTTCTTTCCATGGGTCAAATTTATCACAAATCCACGCCGGGGAGGGAAGGTATGAAAAACATAACATGCCATGGAGATGACCCGCGCGCTCAGCGTTGGATGAGCCGCAACGAGGCCGCCGCCATGGCGTAAAGACACGCCGCGGCGGCCACCACCGCCATGAATCCGAAATGTATCGCCAGCAGGACCGCGAGGACGGCGCTCATGACCGACGCGCAGCCGTTTATCCCCCATGCCCATGGGACGAGGGAGGGGGCCTTCTTTGCGACGAGGCTCAAACCCAGCGGGAAGGGCATCCCCATGAAAAACCCGAGAGGCGCAAGGAGGGCGACTGAGAGCGCGGCCTTCTGCGGCTCGGGGAAACCCGCGGTCATACCGAACACCGGCGGCAGGAGGAAAAGATACGCCCCGGCGATGGTTATGACGGCCCCGGCGGCGATATCAACCGGACGGAAACTTCCCGCCACGCGCTCCCCGAGCCTCGCCGAGAAACCGCTTCCCAGCCCCGCGAAGACGAGAAACGAGCTGAGGATGACCGCCGCCGCGTATATCGGGTGGCTCAGGTAAAGGGTGAACTTCTGGATGAAGGACATCTCGATGAACATGAAACCGAGCCCCAGGCAAGTGAAATAGACAACAACTCCCGCGCCGCCCTTCGCCAGCGGCCCCCCGCCAAGCGCCCGCAACGGCGCCAGGACTAGCGCCGCGCTTAACACAGCCGCCTGGACGAGCGCCGCGGACAGGATCACGTACCCCCACTCGACCAGCGGCGCGCCGCCGCGGCTTATCAGGCCGAAAAACTCGGGCGCTGATCTCCACTTGAAAAAGTTGAAAAAATACGGCCTGTCGTCGGTGGCGGGGGATATGTCGAACTTGTAGCGCTCCATGAACTCCGCCCGCCCGCCGCCCAGTATTTTCAACGCGCCTTCATAAAAGTATGGCGCCTGCAATATGTTCCTGGTGTTGACCTCCCCGGGCCGGACGCCGGGGTGATAGGCCGTGTCGAAGGATCGCCTGCCGCAGAAAGCCTTGATGGATTTTATGTCCTCCCGCGAAAACTCCCCGTTCTTCACAAGCAGGAGGATATGGCTCCAGCCTCGGACGAGGGCCATCCTTTTGCCCGGCGCTGTTTCGCCGTTTCGCTCCATGGCCTCCACGGCCGTGGCCAGTATTTTCAGCGTGTCCCTTGGCGGAAGCTTCAGCCTCCCCGTCACCGCCAGCATCCCGCCGGGGGTCAGGCGGCGCAGGTAGCCCCGGAAAGCCTCCACTGTGTAGGCGAAGCCCTCGTTCAACGCCCCGGCGCCCGCCGCGTCCCCCGCGCTTCTCCCGGCGTGGAGCTGGATCAGGTCGTATCTTTTCTCCGTGGACGCGATATATCCCCTCGCCTCCGCCACGTGGACGCGGATGTTATCCCGGCCATATATCCCGCCCGCGAAACCGGAAAAGTCGTCCCGGACGAGCCTTGCCATGTCCGGGTTCGGCTCCACGGCGTCTACCGCGTCCGCGCCGTGGTAGAGGGCGAGAAGGACGCCCGATCCACCGCCCGCGCCAAGCGCCAGGACTTTCGGGCGGGTCAGCAGGTGGTAGGGCAGGGCGGAGAGGGTGTAGTCGAGGTATTCTATCGGCTGTTTGCCGCCGCTGTAGCGGGTGATCGCCGTCATGGCCCCGGCGTCGGTGAAGACGCCGAGCTGCTCCGGCGGCCAGGCGGGGCTGTTCAGGCTGAGGCCCGGCGCGTGGCGGAAGGGTATCAGCGGGCTTTTGACGACGGTCAGGAGCCCGAGCGGGCTTGTCCTTTTCTTTATCACTTTCGCCCCCGGCGCGAGGAGGGCCTGGCTAAGCTGCTTGTACTCGCTGATTTTCGGCTCAAGCCACGCCGCCGGAAGAAGCAGAGACGCCGAGGCCGCCAGAAGCGCCATGCCCGCCATCGCCGTCCTGCGCCTCCTCTCCGTCTCCAGCGCGGCGGCGAAAGCAGCGGCTGTCAGCGCCGCGGTGGACGCTGCTTTCATGAGCGTTTCCGGGTAAAACCAGAACATCGCCACCGTAATCAGAAAAGCCCCCGCCCCCGCCCCGGCAAGGTCGGCCCGGTATATGGCCCCGGCGCTTCTTTTTTTGTAAATGAACGCCAGCCCTATCACGTTCGCCGCGAAGAAAAAGGGGATGGAGAGGACAAGGTATATGGCCGCCATGTAGAGCGCCTGCCGCGCGTCCCAGGCGATTTCGAGCGGGTTGAAGGGTATTCGCTGGGCCGCGGCGTGGCAGGCGGGGGTCGAGACGCCGAAGAGAGCGGCGTTGAGGAAAAAAGCGGCGGGGAAATCCCTTTCGAGCAGCCGCCGGGCCAGCGCCAGGAACGTGCCGCTCATCCCGAACCCCAGCAGCGCGAGGCTGATTATCATCCAGGCGAAATGGCTCCACTGGGAGATGGAGAACATCCGCATCAGGAGTATCTCCAGGCCGATGACGGCGGCGGAGATGATGAAGACGAGCGGGTAAAGAGTCGGCATCAACGCCTGCCAGTGAGGGGCACGAACCGGACGGGCAGCACCTGCCTGGTGGTGACCGTCCCGTCCCCGGCCTTCTCGACGAAGGTCAGCTGCTGAGCCATGAACCTCCCCCCCACGGGGATAACCATGCGCCCGCCGGGCTTGAGCTGCCGGACGAGCGGCGGGGGAACGTGATCGGCGGCGGCAGTCACAACTATAGCGTCGAAGGGGGCGCGCTCGGGCCAGCCGTAGTAGCCGTCCCCTACCTTTACCGTGACGTTATCATACCCCAGGCGCTCGAGCCTCTCCCTGGCGCTTCGCCCCAGCTCGGGGATTATCTCGATGGTGTGCACCTCCTTCACGAGAGGGGAGAGCACCGCCGCCTGGTAGCCCGAGCCTGTCCCAACCTCCAGGACCACGTCGTCCCCGTCCACGTCCAGAAGGTCGGTCATCAGCGCGACTATGTAAGGCTGGGAGATCGTCTGGCCATGGCCTATGGGGAGGGGGCGGTTCAGGTACGCCATGTCCCTGTGTTTTTCGGGGACGAAAAGATGACGCTTCGCCCCGGCGATGGACTTCATGACCTTTTCGTCGAGCCTGTCTTTGCCGACCCATGAGCTGGTCTCCTGGACGTCGCGCTCGATCTGGCGGACAAGGCGCTCCCGCTCCTCCTGGTACGGGCTGGACGAAAGAGCGGCCCCCGCCCACGCCAGGACGGCAAGCGGCAGGGCAAACGGCATGGTCATCCTCATCGGCGCGCCTCTCCATGCGGAACCACCTGACTATGATATTAAATCAGGCCGCCGCCGCTCTCAACACCCCCGCCGGGGCTTGGTAGAATGGAGCCTTCACCGGGGCCGTGAATTTTTTTTGGTGGAGGTCATGCCGGAGCTGCCGGACGTGGAGGCGTTCAAGAGATACCTGAACGCCACGTCCCTTCACAAGACCATCGGGAGAGTGAAAGTATACGCCCCGGACGTGCTTGAAGGAGTCTCGGGCCGGAGGCTGAGGAACGCCCTCGAGGGGAAGAGCCTGGATCAGACCCGCCGCCACGGCAAGTATCTTTTCGCGCGGATAAGCGGAGGCGGCTGGCTTGTCATGCATTTCGGCATGACCGGGCGCCTGAAATATTTCAAGGGGACTCACAGCCCGCCGCGCCACACGCGGCTTCTTCTCTCCTTCGAGAACGGTTTCAACCTCGCCTACATCCTCCAGCGCAAGCTCGGCAGGGTGTTCCTCGCCGGGAGCGGCGGCTCGTTCATAAAAGAACGCGGCCTCGGCCCCGATGCCATGACGATAGGCCGAGCCCCGTTCCTCCAGCGTCTGGGCAAAGGCAGGGGCGGCGTCAAGCCGTGGCTCATGAACCAGGGTAACATCGCGGGGATCGGCAACATATATTCCGACGAAATTCTGTTCCAGGCCCGCGTCCATCCGCTGAGAAAGACCGGCTCGCTCGACGAGACGGCGGGAAAGCGCCTGTTCCGGAAGACGCGCAGCGTTCTGAAAACCGCGTCGGACGCCGGGGCGGACCCGGAGGCCATGCCCCGCTCGTGGCTTATGCGTCATCGGAAAGGCGGGGGCCGGTGCCCGAGATGCTCCTCACCGCTCGCGACCCTGAAGGCGGCGGGGAGAACGTCATGGTTTTGCCCGGAATGCCAGCCCGCGCGGCCCACGGACCAGTAAGCGTTTCCGCTTTACGGTCAAAATATTCTGATAAACTGGGATAATAATTGGAATGAAAAAAGCAATGGCGCCGCATGAAGCGTCAACAGCGCCCCCTGGGCCCCTGAAAAAAGCGCAAGCGAGGCCCGCGCCGCCTTGCGCCGGCGTCCAAGGGAGTGCTTGTTCTTTTTACGGGAAGGTTATAAGTTAATATCAGCAGCCTTCAGGAGTCCGAGAGGCTGCCGTCATGGGTTTGTTTTTTGACGTGGCGCCGGAGGCGGCGGGATTCCCGGCGGTCCGCCGGCTTTCCCAGGAAAGGTGGCTGTAGATGCTGGTTACGGGTGTACTTGGTTTTTCCATCCTGCTCCAGCTCTATGCCGCCGTCCTCGCCTTGAGGCTCGTCAGGGTCACCGGCCACCGGGTCGGCTGGGCGCTGATCGCGGCCGCGGTGTTCCTCATGGCCGCCCGCAGGAGCATAACCTTCGTCCGCCTGGTCAGAGGCGACATGGCCCACCCGCCGGACCTGCAGGCGGAGATCGTGGCGCTTTTCATATCCATTTTCATGGTGTCCGGCCTTTTCCTGGTGGCCCCCTTTTTCCGGTCCATCCGCGAGACCGAGCGGACGGCGGGGAAGGTGAACAGGGAGCTGCGGGCCTTGAGCGAGGTGAACGAGGCGGTGCTGAAGGTGAAGAGCGAGGCGGCCCTGCTCAGCGAGGCCTGCCGCATAGTCGTGGAGACCGGCGGGTACAAGCTCGCGTGGGTGGGCTACGCCGGGGACGACGAGGATAAAACCGTCTATCCCGTCGCCCATTGCGGCTTCGAGGACGGCTACCTGGAGACCGTCAGGATAAGCTGGGCGGACGACGAGAGCGGCCGCGGCCCGACGGGCACGGCGATCAGGACCGGCGAGCCGTCCATAATCCGCGATATCCGAGCCGACCCCCGCTACACGCCCTGGCGGGCGCAGGCGGAAAAGCGCGGCTACGCCTCCTCGGCGGCGATCCCGCTCCTCGTGGATGGGAAGACGCTGGGCGCGCTGAACGTCTACTCGGAGGAGGCCGGCGTTTTCGACGACGATGAGATCGAGTTGTTGCAGAAGATCGCCACGGACCTCGCCGGGGCCGTGACGGCGATCAAGGCGCGCGAGGAGAGCGAGGCCGCCAGGAGGATGGTCTTCGAAAGCGAGGCCAGGCTGGACGCCATCACCTCCGCCGCCCAGGACGCCATCGTCATGCTGGACGACGAGGGGAAGATAAGGTTCTGGAACCCCGCCGCGGAGCGGATGTTCGGCTACACCTGGGCGGAGGTCAACGGCGAGGATATAACCGGCCTGACAGTCCCCGAGAAATACCGGGAAAGGCACAGGCGGGGCTTCGAGGGTTTCATAAAAGAAGGCAAGGGGCCCATCGTCGGCAATACGGTGGAGTTCACGGGACAGAGAAGGGACGGCTCCGAGTTTCCCATCACCCTGTCCGTCTCGGCGATCCAGCTCAACGGCAGGTGGAACGCCGTCGGCGTTGTCCGGGATATCACGGAGCAGAAGAAAAACGAGGAGGAGCTTCGCAGGCGCACTCAGGAGCTCGGCGAGCGGGTCAAGGAGATGCGGTGTCTGTACGGCGTCTCCAGCCTCGTCCGCTCCGCGGAGACGGACCCGGAGAAGGTCATGCCCCGCGTCGTGGAGCTTCTGCCGCCGGGCTGGCAGTATCCGGACATCACCTGCGCCAGGATCGTCCTGGAGGGCAGGGAGTACAAGACCGCGAACTACTCCGCCACGCGCTGGCGGCAGTCCGCCGATATCACGGCGATGGGGGAGAAGATAGGCGAGCTGGAGGTTCGGTATCTCGAGGCCATGCCGGAGATGGACGAGGGGCCGTTTTTGAAGGAGGAGAGGGACCTTATAAACGCCCTCGCCGACGTCATCGGCAGGGCCGTGGAGGAGGGCCGCGCCGCGAGGGCCATCAAGGCCTCCGAGGAGAAATACCGGAACCTGTTCGAGTATGCCAACGAGGGGATCATGATGGTCGACCCGGAGACCTTCAGGATCATCGAAGCCAACGAGGTGGCCGCCTCCCGGCTCGGCTACACCCGCGAGGAGTTTTTGAAGCTGACCGTGAACGACATCAACCCGCCCGGCTACGACCCGGCGAGGGACATCCCCCTGAAAGACCTGAGGGAGGGCAAGAGCGTCATCTTTGAGCGGCGCCACAGGCGCAAGAACGGCTCCATCCTTCACGCCGAGGTGAGCGCGAAGCTGGTCGATTACGACGGCCGAAAGGCCATCCAGGGTTTCGTGCGCGACATCTCCGGGCGCAAGGCCGCCGAGGAGGCGCTGATGGAGTCGGAGCGGGCCCTGGCGGCCCTGATGGGCAATCTGCCCGGCATGGCCTACCGCTGCCTGAACGACAGGGACTGGACGATGGAGTTCGTGAGCGAGGGATGCCTGGACCTCACGGGATACAAGGTCAGCGACATGCTGGGGAACCGGATTGTCTCTTACGCCGACCTCATCCATCCCGACGACCGGGAGATGGTCTGGAAAGAGGTCCAGGAGGCGATCAGGAAGGGCGAGTCCTACACCCTGATGTACAGGATCACGACCGCGGACGGCCAACTGCGGTGGGTCTGGGAGAAGGGGGCGGCGGTCCGCTCCGGCGACGGGGACGTGGAGGAGCTGGAAGGCTTCATAAGCGACATAACCGCCCTGAAGCGGGCCGAGGAGGCCCTCTCCGAGAGCGAGTCGCGCCTGCGGGTGATAACCGACACGGCCATAGACTCCATCATCCAGATGGACGACGAGGGACGCATAACATTCTGGAACAAGGCGGCGGAGAGGATGTTCGGCTACTCGCCGGAGGAGGCCATAGGGCAGGACCTGCACAGGCTGCTCGCGCCGGAGCGTTATTACGATGACTTCAGCAAGGCTTTCGATGAGTTCAAGACCAGCGGGACGGGCCCCCTGACCGAGAGAGTTACGGAGATAGGAGCTGTCAGGAAAAGCGGCGAGGAGTTTCCCGTGGAGATAGCCATCGCTTCCGTCAGGCTCGGGGGCAAATGGCACGCCGTCGGCGTCGTCCGCGACGCGAGCGCCCGCAAGCGGATGGAGGACTGGCTGGTGAAGCTTTCCATGGCGATCGACACGGCCCCCACGATCGTCATGATAACCGGCGCGGAAGGGCGCGTGGAATACGTCAACCCCTCCTTCACCACCGTCACCGGCTATGAGCCGGACGAGATTATCGGCAGGAGCGCAGGCGACCTTGGCGGGATGGCCCCGGAGGAGAGCGAGAGGATGTGGGCGGCCCTGAGGGAGCGGGGGGAATGGCAGGGCGAGTTCTACAACAGGAAAAAGGATGGAGGCCGCTACTGGGAGCGCGCCACCATATCCGCGGTGAGGGACAGGGACGGCGGGATCGTCAACTACCTGAAGGTCGCCGAGGACGTGACGGAGAGAAGGGAGGCCGAGGACAAGCTCAAGGAGGCGGGGGAGTTTCTCCGCAGGCTGCTCGACACCATCCCCAATCCCCTCTTTTACAAGAACACCGAGGGGGTCTACATCGGTTGCAACGAAGCCTTCGCGAAGTACCTCGGCCTCGAGCGGGACGAGATAATCGGCAAGACCGTTTACGACATCGCTCCGAAGGACCTCGCCGATGTATACGAAGATAAGGACCGGCTGCTTTTCGAAAACCCCGGCGTGCAGACCTACGAGACGCGGGTGAGAGGGAGGGACGGCAAGAGGCGCGACGCGGTCTTCAGCAAGGCCACCTACACCGACGCCAAGGGAGCGGTGGCCGGGCTGGTGGGGGTGATAATAGACATCACCGAGCGCAAGGAGTGGGAGACCTCGCTGCAGGAGACCAACGAGCGGCTCCAGAGCGCCTTCTCCGAGCTTCGCAAGGCGCAGACCATGCTCATCCGTCAGGAGAAGCTCGCCTCGATGGGCGCTCTCTCCGCCGGGGTGGCCCACGAGATAAAAAACCCCCTCAACATCATATCCACCTCCGTCCAGCTTCTGATGATGGAGGAGGGGATACCCGACGACGTGATGAAGTCCTACCGGACGATCATGGACCAGGTGAAGAGGGCCGTGAAGATCACCGACAACCTGAGGGACTTCGCCCGTGAGCGCAAACCCGAGGTGACGGACATAGACCTTGGCGATTTCCTGGAGAAGACCATAGCGCTGGTGGAATACGAGATGCGCACCGAGAGCATAGAGATAACCAGGATCTTCGACCCGGAGACCATGGCGATAAAAGGCGACCCCGACCAGCTGGCCCAGGTTTTCCTGAACATCATAGGCAACGCGCGGGAGAGCATGAACGAGAAAAGGGAGAGATTCTCCTACGACAGGCTGAGCAAGATGGGCTGGAGGGGACGGCTTTCAATATCCACCCGCGTGATGGACGGAGAGGTCAGGATAGCTTTTCGGGACAGCGGGATGGGGCTTTCGAAAGAGGCCATGGAGAAGGTGTTCGACCCGTTTTTCACGACCAAGCCGGAGGGGAAGGGGACAGGGCTCGGCATGGCGATAGCCTACGGGATCATAGAGAACCACGGGGGGCGGATAGAGGCCGACTCGGCGCCGGGGGAATGGGCGGAGTTCGCCGTATACCTGCCCATCGCCGGAAGAGGAGGAAAGTGATGAATTCGATGGGAGGCTCACATGAGTGACGGCCTGTTCAGCGTCCTGGTGGTGGACGACGAGGTGCCCGCCTGCCTGACCCTGGAAAGGTTCCTGCAAAAAAGGGGATACGGAGCCCGCTCCGTCCACACCGGCGAGGAGGCGGTCAGGAGCGTCAAGGAGTCCGCTCCGGACATCGTGGTGCTGGACATCAAGATGCCCGGGATGGACGGGATCGAGACGCTCAAGCGCATACGGAAAATAAACGAGGACATGGTCGTTATCATGCTGACGGCCCTGGACGACGTGGAGACGGCTCTCATCACGATAAGGGAAGGCGCGGACGATTTTTTGCGCAAGCCTGTGGTGTTGCCGGAGCTTGAGCACTACATAACCTCCGCCCTGGAGAAAAGGCGCCTTGTCCGCGAAAACCGCGATTACCAGGAGAACCTCGAAAAGAAAGTGGCCGAGCAGACAGCCGAGCTGCGGTCCATGAACGAGTACCTTAAAAAGACCAACCTGGAGATAGTCCGCTCCCTCTCCGAGGCGATCGAGGCGAAGGACCCGTACACCCGCGGCCATTGCCGGAGGGTCACGAACCTGTCGATGGCGCTTGCCAGGAAGGCCGGAATCGACGACGGGAAGCTGGAGACGCTGGAGTATGGCTGCCTGTTGCATGACATCGGCAAGATAGGCGTCCGCGGCGCCGTGTTGAACAAGCCCGGCAGGCTCACCCCCGAGGAGTTCGAGCACGTGAAGAAACATTCGGAGATAGGGGATAGAATAATAGCGAGCGTGGATTTTTTGAGGAGCGCCCGGATGATAGTGAGAAACCACCACGAGCGCTACGACGGAAAAGGCTACCCGGACGGGCTGAAAGGGGACGGGATGAGCGACCTTGTGAAGATATCCGTCATAGTTGACGCCTACGACGCCATGACCAGCGACAGACCCTACCGGACGGCCATGAGCGTCGAGAGGGCCCTGTCCATCCTGAAGGAAAACGCCGGAAGCCAGTTCGACCCGGAGCTTGTGGAGATTTTCATAAGGGAGAAGGTTTACCTGGAGGCCGAAAACGACCGGCGGCGGGACTGACCTATGACGCGCATACTCGTGGTGGACGATGAGGCCGAGACTCGCTCAAACCTCAGGAAAATTCTCAACAGGAAGGGTTACTACACCTACGAGGCCGAAAACGGCCGGGATGCGCTGGAGGCCCTTTCCCGCCAGCCGGTGGAGGTCGTCCTGCTGGACATCAGGATGCCGGAGATGGACGGCAGCGAGGCCTTGAAGAAGATAAAGAAGGAGTACCTGGACACGGAGGTGATAATGGTGACCGCCATTTCGGATCTGGAGATGGCCGTGGATTTGATGAAAAACGGGGCCTACGGCTACGTCACCAAGCCCGTGGACATGGAAAACATGACCATGGAGATCGAGAAGGCCCTGGAGCGCCGGCGTCTCTCCATCGAGAACAAAAACTACCATGAGAACCTGGAGAGGATGGTGGAGGAGAAGACCGCCGGGGTCAAGCGCCTCCACGGCCAGCTGGAGGCGAACTTCTACAACTCCATCCGTGTTTTCGTGGAGCTTCTGGAGCTGCGCGACCCGTTCCTCGGCGGGCACTCGCGGAGGGTGGCGTTTTTCTCCGTGGAGACGGGCAGGGCCCTCGGTTTGGACAAGGCGCGGCTCAAAGACCTTGAGATAGCCGGCCTGCTCCACGATATCGGCAGGCTGGGAATACCCGACGAGACGCTCAGAAAACCCTCCGAGGACCTGACGCCAGGGGAGCAGGACCTGCTGAGAAATCAGACAGTGCTGGCGCAGGAGTCCCTGAAGCCCATCGACGAGCTGAAGCGCGCCGGGATCATCATAAGAAGCCACATGGAGCGGGTGGACGGCGCCGGGTATCCGGACGGCCTGAAGGGGGAAGAGATCCCGCTGGAGTCGCGGATACTGACGGTTGTCAACGCCTTCGACGAGGTGAAGAACAGGCATGGCCATTTCCCCGGCGCCCTGTACGAAGGCAGGACCGAGGAGGAAGCGGCGATTTTTTACCTGGATGAGCTTTCGGGCAAGAGGTTCGACAAGAAGGCCGTGGCGGCTCTCAAGGACGCGCTGGAGAACCTGATGAGACTCAGGGAAGGCGTGGCGGCGATCACCCTTGACGAAATGCAGGAGGGAATGACTCTGGCGAAAGACCTTCTCGCGGAGAACGGAAAGCTGCTGCTCGCCAAAGACAACAAGCTGAGCGCGGCGCTGATCTCGAAACTGCGCTACTATCACAAGATCGTAAGCCCGGTGGCCCGCAAAATATATATTTACTCCAAGGCGCCGCCGGGCTGAGAAATTTCAGGCGAGGAGGAAAAAAGTGTACCGGATAATGGTGGTGGACGATGAGAAGGAGTTTTTGGGCCTGGCGCAAAAGCTTCTGAGCAAGGACTACGCCGTGGAGGTTTTCGACTCTCCCCTGAAGGCGCTGGAGAGGGCGGATCAGCAGACCTTCGACGCGGTGATATCCGACTACCGGATGCCGGAGATGGACGGGGTGAAGTTCCTGAAGGTTTTCAAGGAGCGCCAGCCCAACGCGGCGAGGATAATCCTGAGCGCCTACCAGGATAAGGACGAGCTCATCGGCGCCATAAACGAGGCCCAGATCTACCGTTTTCTCTCCAAGCCGTGCAACGTCATGGAGCTTGTCATGACCATCGCCCAGGCCATAGCCCACAGGGGGCTGCTGCTGGAGAGGGAGCAGCTGGCCGAGAAGGTGAAGACCCAGGCCGCCGAGATCGAACAGTTGCGGGCGGAAGTCGAGCGCCTCAGGACGGGAGGCTGAGAGCGGCCAACCCCGCGCGCGCTGACTCCATTACACACGATAACGCCTGGGCGCCAGTCCTCCTGGCCCCGAAATTCGCCGCCGCTCAACAATCTCTTTACATACAGGACTGATTTCCGTAAACTTGTATAGCTCTAGGGGGAGCAGGGGTAGGAGGGGTAGTTCAATTTTACAGCTTATCCTTTTTGTGACTTGCTGATGCTAGACTTTGCGCGGGCGCTCCGCCCGGTTCCTTACGCGCTGTTGATAATGTCCGTCCTCGCTGTCCCCGGCGTTTTCGGCCAGGAGAAAAAACCCGCCGGAGAGCAGGCCGCAAAGGAGCCTATGCCTCCGTTCGCGAAAGTGAACGACGTCGTGTTGACCCTCCAGGACTTCAGGGGCGCGATGATTCAGGCCGTCCGTTCCAAGTATTATCATGGCAAGGTCCCCGAGGGAGAGATGGCCGTCCTGCAGAGGGAGGTCGGCCGGAAGATGGTGGACAGGATACTGCTTGTGGAAGAGGCCAGGCGGCGCGGCCTGGAGCCGGACAGTAAAAAGGTGGACAAGCAGATTACCATGTTCGACGACAAGTACGCCGGCAGCGAGCGCTGGAAGGCCGAACGCGACAGGATCATACCGGGTCTCAGAAAACAGATGGAGGAAGACAGCCTGGTGGAGGTCTTGGAAGAGCAGGTGAAAGGCTCGGTGGACCCCTCCGAGGCGCAGGTCCGGGAATATTACGAGCAGAACCCGGACAAGTTCACCGAGCCCGAGCAGGTGAAAGTCTCCGCCATTCTTTTGAAGGTGGAGCCTTCCTCGCCCAAGGAGGTCTGGGAGAAGGCGATCGAGGAGGCGAAGGATATAAAGAAGAGGATCGAGGACGGCGGCGATTTCGCCGAATTGGCCAGGATACATTCCGGCGACCCTTCCGCCGAGAAGGGCGGGGACATGGGCTACCTGCACCGGGGAATGTTGGCCGAAAACGTCCACAAGGCGCTGGACGAGATATCCGCGGGAGACGTGACGGACCCCGTGGTGATCCTGCAGGGGGTTGGCGTGTTCCGCCTGGACGACCGCAAACAGCCGAAACTCAACGAGTTCAAGGACGTCCGGGAGCGGGCGGAGGCTCTTTTGAAAAGAGAGCTTGCCGAGAAGGCGTGGGAGGATCTCAAATCGCGGCTGAGGGAGGGGGCCTCGATAGAGATCAACGAGTCATACTATCTTCCGGCGCCTAAAGACGATGGAGACGAAAAAGAAGAGAAGGGGGGAGCCGAAGATCGCCTTCATGGCTGACTGAGATGAGGGGCGGAAGATAAATGACGGCGTTTCACCCTCGTTGCGGATGGAGAGGCGCCGCGGCCGCCGTGGCGATGACGGCGGTTTTTCTTTCACCGTTTTCCTCCCGTCCCGCCGCGGCCGGGGATGAGGAGGACGGAGGATCGCCCGGCCGGGGGGCGGGCGTTAGGCTCAGGATCATAAAAGTTATCTCCACGGAGGAGGGGGAAGGGGTGGAAGCGCCCCGTCTTGAACAGGCGTTCGGAAAAATCCGCCTCACGGCGTTCGATACGATTTCCGAGGAGAGCATGGGAGTCGCCGAAAGGATGCTCGCGCCCGATGAGGAGCTTGCCCCCCTTGTACGAATCTCGCCGCGGGTGTTGAAGAGGAAAAGGGTTGTGGTGAAGGTGTGGAAGCCATGGGCGCGCGCCCTCATGTACAACCTGACCTGGGGGGGGTATATCTACGATTTTTACAACAGGCAGTCCTGGGAGGGCGGGGAAGGATTCGAGCGCAACATGCTTGGCCTGCGGCTCAACGTCAGCACCAAGAGCTTCATATGGCGGCCTTGGTTCGCCCTCGTGGACGGCGGTGTCGGCCTCTACGCCTCCCGCACGGCGGGCCGGAATATCGCGGGCTATACCTCGAACACCCTCCTCGGCGATCTGGGGCTCTCCGTTTTCCCTTACAGCAGGTTCCCGTTCCAGGCGAACTACTCCAGGAACAGGACCGACCAGGGCGGCGACCTCAGGGACACCCGGACGGAAACCGAGCGCTACTCCGCGCGGCAGAATTACAGGACCAGGGGCGGCACGAATTTCTCCGGGGGCTACCTGCACACCGACGTCAAGACGGAAAACCTGCAAGCCGGCGGATCCAGTGAAAACAACACGACACGGAGCGTGCTGGACACGTTCGACTTCAGCGCGTCCAAAAGCATCGAGGATCACAGCCTCGGCCTCAACTCGACCTACAACAAATCGAAACGGGTGGATATCACCAGGGATTACAACACCCTGTCGGTCATCGGCAGGCACAGGTACACCCCGCGGGGGTCCTTCTCGCTCGAGAACGAGGCGAACTACTACAACTATTACGAAAGAGCCGTGACCGGCTACAAGGCCGGGGCGGAGGAATTCATCTGGGACCAGGACATATACCAGGTGACGAGCAACACCTACTGGCGGCCGGAGGACAAGCCGCTGACGGTCAACGCCGGCCTCCGGTACTACGGCACGGACACTGGAAGATCGTCGTCAAGGACCGGCGGCGCTCCCTCCAACTTCCTCGCCAACGGGAGCGTCTACGCGGGGGCCAACTACTCCGTGAACGAAAACACCAACGTCTACGGAACGGCCAACTACTCCAAGCCGCTGGAGCCCCCCACTGACTCCTACATAGCGAACCAGTCGTTCGGCGTGACCTATTCGGCCGACCCGGTCGATTTTCTGAAGATGGACTACACCTGGGGCAACCAGGCCGGGATGAGCCACAGCATGTCGGACCGGAGCAACAGTCTGCGCCTCATGGAGACCATAAGGCACGGCCTCCAGAAGGGTTTCGATATCGGCGAGTCCTCCTCCATCGACATCAGCGTGGACGAGAGCTTTTCCCTGGACCATTACGCCAACGCGGCTCACGGCTTTTACGAGACCCCAGAGCCGCGGACGCGGGAGACAATCACTCACGCCGCGTCCATCTCCTGGCTCATGTCGGGGATGTGGGGCAGAGGCGTCGTCAGGCTGTCCGGCTCCGACAACAGGAGCAGGGGCGTGATGGAGGGGGGGGAGGTCGTATCACAATTCGTCTATTTCCAGGCGAGCCTGGACAGGCGGCTGAGCAAATATTCGCTGGTCTACGTCGACTGGGTCACACAATACTCGGACAGCAACCTGAATGACAACGATTCGATTGGCGGACGGGTAAGATCGCACGGCCTGGCGCAGTACAAAAACAGCAGGCTCTTTGGCGTGGGAGGGCTTTCTTTTCAATCGTCGTTCAGGGTCGAAGGCAGGTCCTATTTCCCGGGAATTGAAAGCGAAGAGGAATCATCCGAGACGATCTCCTGGGTGAACAACCTGGATTACAGCATCGGCAGGCTTCAGACCGCGGCCATGTACAGCATCGTGCAGACGGTCGCCGGGCGGAGGGACATTTTAATGTTGCGGATTTCGCGCAACTTCGGTAATTAGGACTATGCTCGGGACGCTTTTTTCGGAAAGCGAGGGGCCCGGGCTTTTAAAAAGGGGGGCGGCGCAAGCCGCGGCTGGTTGATTTTGTGGGAAAATCCGCATGGTGTCGGCGCTTTGCCGTATCGCGCTGTTTGTCGTATCAACGGACAATCGATAATGGGGAGAGTCTATGTTAAGGAAAAAATGTAAAGAAGTGTTCAGGAGAGCCTTCCTTCCATTGCTGGCGGCGGCCCTGGTGGCGGGAATGCTCCTGCCGGGGCAGGCCCGGGCGGAGTACGCGGACGTGGTGATCAACAACTATTCGGACGAGCAGGGGATGCGTCCGGCCGTGTTCCCGCACTGGTTCCATCGCATCAGGTTCCGGTGCAAGGTCTGCCACGCCGACCTGGGGTTCCAGTTCAAGGCTGGCGGAAACAAGATAACGATGGCGAAGATCATCGAGGGCGAGTTCTGCGGCGCCTGCCACAACGGCGAGGTGGCCTGGTCCCCGCAGAACTGCGACCTGTGCCATTCCGGCGTGCCGGGAACTCCCACACAGGTCCACGGAAGCACGGCACAGACGCTGGTGACGCCGGTGGGCATCCAGAAGTTCACCATCGAGGAAAAGGACACCTTTGAAAAATAAGAGAATATAGAAAAAAGAGGAGAGGTCATGAATCGCAAGCTTGTAATCACTCCTTTAGTGATAGTGGCCGCGCTGTGTATCGCGCTGGAGCCGGCCCGCGCCCAGGAGCCGGCGAATCCCCCGCAGGGTGGAGGAAACAAGGCGGGCATACAGTTCAACAGGTTGCTCAAAAAACCCAAGGTCTACAACCCCCCTCCAGCCGAAGACGGGGCCCACGACCCCCAGAACGAGGGGACGTACATGCTCCAGCCCCCCATGGATGTGTTCAAGCACATGCCCAAAGCCCAGTCCGGCAACAGGGTGGACTGGGTGAAAGCCCTGAACGACGGCGTCATAAACCCGCGCTGGGACAGGCTCGACCCCGCGGCCGAGCCGGACGTGTTCGAGTTCGACGTGCTCCGGGAAGTGCGCGGCTCCATGCCCAACGTCCTCTTCCCCCACGACAGGCACACCCAGTGGCTGGCCTGCGAGAACTGCCACGACGACATCTTCATCCCCCAGGTCGGAGCCAACCAGATCAGCATGGCGCTTATCCTGATGGGGCAGAAATGCGGCGTGTGTCATGGCAAGGTGGCGTTCCCGCCGACCCAGTGCAGAAAATGCCATAGCCAGAAAAAGGACGCTATGGTGAAAAAGAAACCCAGACAGCAGTGAGAGAACCAGCCAGATGAGAAGTTACTTCATTAAAGCGGCGGCTGGGATGCTGGCGATCGGCCTTGCGGCCGGTTGCCAGTCCCCAGGCCCGCCCAAAAAAGAAACGCTCAAAAAACCCTCGGCTGAGCAGGCGGCTGAGGGGGAAGAGGAGAAACCCGCTGAAGAGGCCCCCTCTCCGGGTCCGGTAGTCTCCGAGCCCAAGGCGGAGGAGCCGCCAGCCGCGCCGCCGCCCGAGCCCGCGGTAAAAGCGGAAAAGCCGGAGGCCGCGGAGCCGGAGCGCCAGGCCGCGGAGCCTGAGAAAGCGCCGGAGGAGAAGGAGGCGCCAGAGCCTCCCGTTGCCGCCGAGGCCCCTCCGGAGCCTGCGCCCAAGAAAGAGGCGGCGACCATCCGCGGCGGTAAACCGAAGCTCTCCAAAGATAAGCTGGAAATGCGTGTCAGCTACCTGGAAAGCCTGGTTTACAAATCCTCTTCCGCCAAAAAAGTCGAAGAGAGCGGCAACGAAGAGGCCATGGCCGCCCTTGCCCGCTCCAGGGAGCTTTATAAGCACGCCCGGGCCGCCCTGGAAAAGGACGACCTGGAAGGCTCCGATGACGCCATGAGGGAGTCCATGAGACTCGTCGGCGTGGCGTCGCGCATGGCGACAAGCCCCGAAGAGAAAAGCGCCCGCGAGCGCGAGAAATATCTCCAGACGAAAAAGAGCGTGGAGAGCCTGCTTGACGCCATCGACAGAGTCGTCAAGGAGAACGGCCCGGAAAAAGAGGAGCTTGGCGTCGACCCGGCCCCCATCCACAAGCTCTATGACGAGGCCGAGGCGCAGGCCTCCGAGAAAAAGTACAAGGAGGCCAACGTCAAGATTGACGAGGCATACGCCCTGGCCTCCTCGGCCGTCACGAAGCTCCGGGACAAGGAGACGATCCTGCTGACGCTCGAGTTCGAGACGCCGGAGGATGAATATAAATACGTCCTCAAGCGAAACGAAAGCTACGAATCGCTCATCTCTATCATGATAGAGGAGAAAAAACCGGGCGAGGGGCAGCTTGAAAGGATCAAGGGGTTTGTGGCTGAAGGCCGGTCCATACTTGAAAAAGCCGAAAAACTCGCCTCCCAGGGAGACTTCGAACAGGCCATCCAGTTCGCCGACGATGCCACGCGCGAGCTTGCCAAGGCTCTGCGGACGCTTGGGCTCATGGTGTACGATTGACGGAAAGTTTTTTCTTCGGAGCATGAAAGAGGCGATCGCGCCGGTCGTGGCCGTTTTGCTTCTCGTCTTCGCCTCCCCGGCTGGAGCGCAGGGGAGGGGGGCGGAGTTCAAGGCGGGGCGGATTGACAGGAGGCTCCAGTCCGTGACAACGCTGGTCGAGACGTCCTCCCTGGCGCTGCGGATCAGGTCCAGCGGGTCCGTGGAGGCGGAAAACGTCCGCCTGGAGGCCGAAGCCGTACTCGAACAGGCCGAACAGGCCGCCGCCCGCGGCGACGATGACGAGGCGGGAAGGCTGCTCATCGAAGCCCAGAAAAAGGTCTATCAGGCCGCCAGTCTCCTGGGCGGCGGCCCCGGCGCCGGGGAGAAAAAACGCAGGGATTTCAAACACAGGCTCAAGAGCGTGAAGGCCCTGCTGGAGGCCAACAGGCGCGTCGGGGGCGAAATCGAGGACACCGGGGAAAAAGAAAGACGCCGGGAACTGGCCGAAAGGGTCGCCAGCCTGCTTGAGGAGGCGATGGCCCTGTATGACGCGGGCGAGGTGGGCAAGGGCCGGGAAAAGCTGGACGAGGCCTACGCGACGGCCACCAGCTCCCTCCGGAAGATGCGCCATGGCATGACGCGGGTGCGCGACCTTAAGTTCGAAACGAAGGAGGAGGAGTTCGAGTTCGTAAAACGCTACAACGACGACTACCTGAACCTCGCGGACAAGTTCGTGAGCGATTACCTCAAGAAAACCGAAGACACGGCCCGGGCGGAAAGGATGAAAAAATACTTCAAAAGGGGCAAGGAGTTGCGAGTCGAAGCGGACGGGCTGGCATCGGCCGGTGATTTCGAAAAGGGCATAGAAGCCCTGGAGCAGTCCACAAGGCAGATCAAGCAGGCCATAAGGGCTACCGGGTTCATGATACCCTGAAACGTGGGAAGGGAATTTCGCCCCGCTCGAATGAAGGCGCCGCATGTCCGCTTCGGGCAAGACGGGATCGACGCCGTTCCGGCCGGCGGGCGGAAACTCGTTGTCACATAAGGCATGAACATTGACTTTTCGGGGCAGGTCCACATGATTTTCGCCGTATCCGGGGGTAAAAGACTGATTTTGCTCATCGCGGCCACCGGCCTTTTTTTCGCGGCTCTGGCCGGAGCCGCGCGGGGCGACGAGCGGAAATGGGAAAAGATCGAGGGCGACGGGTTGCACGACCCTGAAGGCCCGGCCATACACACCCTGCAGGATCCCGGGGAAGCCCTCTCCGCCCTGCCGCCGGACCCGGGAAACGCCGGGAACAAGGTCAGCTGGCCGAAGGCGCTGGAAAATGGCTTTATAAACCCCAGGACCAGCTTTGACAACGAGAAGGAGATGCAGGTTCTGGACATGGACATCCTGTTCAAGGAGACGCGGGAGATGCCCATGGTCCTGTTCCCCCACGTAAAACACACCGTGTGGCTGGATTGCTCTAACTGCCACGACAAGATATTCAAAGCCAAGGCGGGCGCCACGCCGGTGAACATGTTCACCATCCTGATGGGGGAGCATTGCGGGAGATGCCACGGCGCCGTCGCCTTTCCATTGACGGAATGCTTGCGCTGCCACAGCGTGGAGAGGGAAGGCGCCAGTGTCAAGCACAGGATGGAGTGACCGCCGGAACGCGGCGGCCGCAGCGGTGTTCGCCCTGGTTCTCTTCGCCGCGCCCGCGCGGGCGGAATACGGCGACGTCATAATCAACAACAAGGCCGAGGAATACGGGATGCGCCCGGTGATATTCCCCCATTGGTTCCATCGCATCCGGTTCAGGTGCAGGGTCTGCCACACGGACGTCGGGTTCGAAATGCGCGCGGGGTCCAACGACATAACCATGGGCAAGATCATAGACAGGCAGTTCTGCGGCGCCTGCCACAACGGTGAGATCGCCTGGGGACCGGAAAACTGCGACATGTGCCACTCCGGCAAAGCCGGGCTCAAGACCGGAGTCAGGGGAGGGCATCAGACCGGGGGGCCGGGGAGGTGGTGACGGTCCGTTTTTTGCTTGTGCTGGTCGGCGCCGTGGCCGCCCTGTCCTGCTCCACCATTGAAAAAAGCCCCTCCGGCCCTGGCGCCGGGGAAAAGACCGGCCGGTCCTTCCTCGAGCCGTGGGGGGAGATATCCCGTCAGGTGGCGTCGATGGAAAACGGCGGGGAGAGAGATACGGCGCCGCCCCTGCGGCCGTTCCTTGCGCCGAGCGCCGTGGCGGCCAGAGATGAATATGTTTATATAGCCGACTCCGGCGCCGGATGCGTCTTCAGGTACAACAGCTACAGCATGGCCCTCGCAAGGCTGGTGAGGCCGCCGGCTGATTTCCTTACCGATATAAAAGTCCTGGCCGACCACTCGTTCGTCGTGACCGATCCGTTCAACAGCCGCGTGCTGCGCTTCGGTCATGACGGGAGCCTGAGGTGGGTTTTCAAGAACCGAACCTACCTGAGCCACCCCACCTCCGTCGCTGTGGACGAGAAAAGGGGCATGGTCTACGCCGCCGACGGGGCGGGCGGCTACATCGTGGCGTTCAACACCGCGGGCCAGGTGGTCAACGTCATGGCGGACTGGGTGTCCGGAAAGGAAGGCCCCATCGACATAGCCTCCATCGCCATGGGCCCCGACGGGCTGTACGTGGCCGACAGGGTCTCCCGCGCCGTCCATGTCTTCAACGGCGACGGGGAGCGGCTCTATTTTTTCGGAGACAAGGACCTTGGGGAGCCCCTGGCCCTCGACGTTGACGAAGACGGCAGGGTCTACGTCGCCGACGGGGCGGACAGCTCCATCAAGGTCTTCTCCGGCGGACGGCTGGTCTGGAGCGCGGGAAAAGAGGATGGCGGATGGGTCAGGTTCCAGGGTCTTTCGGACCTGGCCGTGGAGGACGGGCGCCTTTACGCCTCGGACAACGTGTCGGGAAAGGTTTACATTTTCCTCGTCATGCCGGAGAATTTGTAATGACGAATGTCCCGCTTTTCTATTTTCGCGCCGCTTGATTTGAAAATGACGAACAGGGGAATTTTCAGGGCGTCCACGGCCTGGGCCGTTCTCGCCGTTTTCCTGGCCCTCGGCGGCTGCGCCGCGCCGAAATATTCCATGACGCTTGACGTCTACGGAATCAACGGCGATGTGGAGAAGGTCTGGCCGCCCGCGCCGGAGGTGCCCCGCTACATGTACATAGGGGAGCTTGTGGGTGAGCCTAACTTCGCGAAAGATTCGGGAGGCGGCGGATTCAGGAAGGCGCTGGAGGTCATCGCGGGAGTGATCGCGGGCAAGAGCGGGCCGGAGCTTTTGCAACGCCCCCAGGCCGGCGTGGTGGACGCTGAGGGAAACATTTACATCACCGACGTCAGCCGCCAGGCGGTCTGCGTGTTCCACCAGGAGAAGGGCTTTTTGGTCTGGGATATGATCAGCAGGATGGGCAGATTCGTATCCCCCATAGGCGTCGCCATCGGCAGGGACGGCGAGATTCTAGTGACGGACTCCGAGCTCGGCGTCGTCGTCCGGCTCGACAGGGAGGGCAAGCCGCTGGGGATATTCGGGCGCAAGGAGTTGACCCGTCCCACGGGGATAGTGGCCGATCCCGAGAAGGGCTTTGTTTACGTCGCCGACACACACGCCCACGACATCAAGGTTTTCGATTATGATGGCGGACTCGTGGGGACCATCGGAAAACGCGGCGACGAGAAGGGGAGCCTCAACTTTCCCATTCATCTCGCCTTCTCCAAGGGGAGGATATACGTCACTGACACCCTCAACGCGCGCGTGCAGGTGTTCAGCGAGGACGGGGAGTTCATAACGACTTTCGGCAGCCGGGGTCTTTACAAGGGGCAGTTCACCCGCCCGAAGGGCATAGCCCTGGACTCCGACGGCAACATCTACGTTGTGGAGTCATACTACGACCACCTGCTGATATATGACAACCAGGGCCGGTTCCTCCTGCCGATGGGAGGGGCCGGGTCCGATCCGGGCAAGTTCTACCTGCCGGCGGGGGTCTGGGTGGACGAGCATGACAGGGTATTCGTGGCGGACATGTTCAACCGGCGTGTCGTTGTTTTCCAGTACCTTGGCGGCTCCTGACCCGCCACTCCCGGCCCGCTCCACGAGGGGCTTCCCGGCATTCGCCAAAGCGGTGATAGATGATGACGGCGAGCCCTCTGGCATGGTAAAATTTTATTGTTGAAAACGGCGGATTCCAGCGTCTTGCGCGCCGCCCGCCGTTCCGCGGTTCGATCGCCGCTTGTCATCGTTTCAGGGGATTATTGGGGATGACTGACACCTGCCGCCGGGGGGGAGGCCTGCCGTGGATTGTGGCGTTCGCGCTCGCCGTTTTTTCCGCGTGGGGCGCGGAAGGCGCCAGGGTGGCCGACGTATCCAACACCAAGCATAACCTTTCCACCTCCGGGCCGGGGACGGTGAAAGCCACCGAGGAGACGCAGATATGCGTCTTCTGCCACACGCCTCACGGCGCGGAGCTCGACGACCCCGACAACCCCACCCCCACGCCGCTTTGGAACAGGGAGTACTCGGCGGCGACTTATACGCCCTATACCTCCAAGTCGATGCAGGCCGCGGGCATGGCGCCGCCGGACCCCGGGCTGCAGCCGGACGGCTCCTCGAAGCTGTGTCTGTCCTGCCACGACGGCACGATAGCCATCGGCGCCGTCAATGTCCTGAACGGGCAGCTCATGACATCGCCCATAGGCATGGAAGGCGTGGGCACGAGCGTTCCCGGCGAGATGCCGGGCGGGACTTACGGCGAGACGTCGGGGTTCACGAGATTCATCGGGACGGACCTGACCAACGACCACCCGATATCCTTCACCTACGACACCGCCCTGGCCACAGCCGACGGCGAGCTGCGCGATCCGGCGGACACGAACAACGAGATAGACAACAGGACGCTCGGGGTGAAGCCTCTCGTGCCGCTGGAGAGCAACAAGGTCCAGTGCATAAGCTGCCACGACCCGCACATCCGCGAGACCGACGACACCGCGGGCAACATCAACAACAACACGGTCAGCGCAAAGTTCCTGCGGCTCAACAGGTTCCAGGCGTCAAACCCCATCGGGGGGAACTTCGACACCGCCAACGACCTTGTCTGCCTGGCCTGTCATGATAAATTGGGGCAGGAGTGGGCCCGCTCCGTCCACGCAAATGACACCCACGCCAACGAGATATACAAGGACACCGAGGCCAACCTGCGGGAGTTTCCCACGGGGATCGAGGTGTGGCAGGCCGCGTGTATGAACTGCCACGACACCCACACCGTCCAGGGCGCCCGCAGGCTCCTGCGGGAGGGGACGGACGACACCAACACCCCCAAGCAGGGGGGGAACTCCGCCATAGAGCAGACCTGCTACCAGTGCCACACCACGTCGGCCTCGTCCATACTGCAGAGCGTAAGCAACGACGTCCCGGACATATACTCCGACTTCCAGCTGACAAGAAGGATGCCGATAACGGAGACCCCGGAGGCGCACGACATAAACGACGCCGACTTCACCGAGGACCAGGCCACCCTGGGGTATAACAACCTGTCGAACCGCCATGCGGAGTGCACCGACTGCCACAACCCCCACAGGATAATCAAGAAAAGGCTCTTCACCGACACCAGCGCCCCCACCGCGGGCGACATCGCCACCCACGCAAGCGACGACACCGACCATGACACTCTCAACCACACGAACATAGCCTCCGGCGTCCTGCGGGGGACGTTCGGCGTCGAGCCGGTTTACAACGACAACGACTTCAACACCGACGTGAACGCGAACATAAGCTTCCAGGAAAAGCAGGGGGTCGGGAGCACGTCGAACGTCGGCGACGCCTGGGTGACCCGCGAGTACCAGATATGCCTGAAATGCCATTCCCACTACGGCTACAACGATGACAACCAGCCCGACGGCAGCACCATCAGGCCAGCCCTTGGTTACGCGGGCGGGACGCCGTCGGGAACGAACGGGATGCAAAACTACACCAACCAGGCCAGGGAGTTCAACTCGCCCATATCGCACAAGGGTGAGGTGAGCCAGGGAAATGACGGTGGAGCGGAGCTGAACACCAACAACCACCGCTCCTGGCACCCGGTGATGAGAGAGACCGGCCGCACGGCGAGCGTCCGAGGCAGCATGAATCCGGCGTTGTTCCTCTCGCCCTGGAACAACAACATCGGGGGGCAGACGATGTACTGCACGGACTGCCACGGCTCCAACACGGCGCTGGGGACGGTGGCGCCGAGCGCCGGGCGCGTTTGGGGGCCTCATGGCTCCGAGAACAACTTCCTGCTGAAGGGGGTGTGGGACACCTCCGTGGGTTCATCGGAGAACGGAGGCAGCGGGCAGGATGCGCTCTGCTTCCGTTGCCACGACTATAACAACTACGCCAACCCGAATAATGGCTCTCCCGGCAAGAGCGGCTTCTCCACCCCCAACGGCAATTGCATGATGTGCAATTTAGGTTATGACAATAACCTCCACATCGGCCACGCGCGGAGGATCGGCTATTTCCGGTGCAAGTGGTGCCACGTGATGGTACCCCACGGCTGGAAGAACAAGGCGCTGCTCGTCAACCGCAAAGACCTGGGGCCGGAGGTGGGACTCGGCGTCGGTACCAACGCGGGCAACCTGAACGGCGGCGATTCGTCCGTCACAACGATGTCTCCGTATTACTACGACTCGAAACTGTATATCGACAGCTGGGCCGCGAGCGGTAACTGGGACGACGACAACTGCGGCGGCGGCGACCGGGGCATGGGCGGCGAATGGATGCCGAACAACTGCGCCTCCCCGCCGCCCTGATGGGGCGTTGCGAGTCTCGGATTGCGGGTTAAAGATGCTGGAGACCGGAGGCCTATCATTTTCTCCCCCTGCCGGAGGGACAGTGGCGCGAAGCGCCGAGGGGGAGGGAGCAATGTCATTCTGAGCCGCAGGCGAAGAATCCCGCCGGGCTTGGCGAGGGCGACGGGATGCTTCGCTGTTGCTCAGCATGACATTGGCGGGGCGTGATGGCAAGAACGAGAAGGTATTATGTCTACATCATGACCAACAAACGCAATACCGTTCTTTATACGGGTGTGACCTGAAACATCCAGAGAAGGATGCGGGAGCACAAAGAAAAAATCATAAGCGGTTTTACTTCCAAGTATAACGCAATCAAGCTTGTTTATTACGAGGTTTTCAACAGTGTCCGCGAGGCGTTGTCCAGGGAGAAGCAGATAAAAGGATGGCTGCGCGAGAAAAAGATCGTGTTAATAGAGTCGGTGAACCCTGAATGGAAGGACTTGAGCGAGGATATTATTTGGTGACGCCGACTTTGTCATTCTGGGGCCGGAGGCCGAAGAATCCCGACCGGGCATGGCAAAGGCGGACGGGATGCTTCGCTTCGCTCAGCATGACATCGGGGGTCCGGGGGTATGCTTCGCGGAGTTTATCCTGAGCCACCGCGAAGGGCCCGGCATGACATCGGATGCTTGGACGAGACTCTTAGCTTCGCTCATGATGACAACATATCGCGCATGAAACTTCCCGCCGTACAATGACGATCATCGAAGCGCTGGCTTCGCTGAGGTTTTCCCTCGTTCTCATAGCGCTGCTCTCGGCGGGCGCCATGCTGGCCTCGTATGACGTCTACCACGCGGGCTGGCTGGTGGGGCCGCCGATGGCGCTGCTGGCCGTGAACCTCGCCGCCGCGATCGCCGCGAACCCCGTCTTCCGCCGCCAGACGCCGCTGCTCATCTTCCATCTGGCGCTTTTGTTCGTGGTGGTCTTCGCCGCCCTCGGCAGGCTCTGCTACCTGAAAGGCCACGTGGAGGTGGCCGAGGGGACGCCGATGAACCCCGCCCTTGCGGGATATGAAAACGGCCCCTTGCACTTTTATAAACTGGATGAAGTAAAGTTCGTAAACGCCGGATTTAAAATAGAATACGGGCCGGATCGCGAGAAGGGCAAGACGCTCAACAGGGTGGTCTACCAAGGGCCGGGGGGCGAGCGCCGGGAAGCGCTGATCGGCGACCAGGTTCCGCTGGAGATCGGCGGGTACAAGTTCTACACAACGTCGAACAAGGGTTTCGCGCCGGTCTTCACGTGGGCGCCCGCCGACGGCTCGCCCCCCGCGACGGGGTCGGTCCACCTGCCGAGCTATCCGAGATATGAGAAACGCCAGGCGATACCCTGGGAGATACCGGGGGCGGGGTTGAAGGTTTTCACGATGCTTGTCGTGGACGAGCCTGTCATCGCCTCCGGGAAGGTTTCGAGGTTCCGTCCACCTGAAAAGCATCACGTCATCGCGCGCGTGGGGGATGAGACGAAACGGATGAAGCCCGGCGACAGGCTGGAGCTTCCCGGGGGGACTTTGGTCTACCGCGAGCTTCGGACGTGGATGGGGTATGGTATATACAGCGACTGGACGCTGCCGTGGCTTTTCGCCGCGTGCGCCGTGGCGGCGGTGAGCCTCGGGTGGTATTTCTGGGACAAGTTCGCGGCCTCGCCGTGGATGAGGGAGGAGGGCGCCCGTCTGTCCGGCGGCGCCTCGTGATAAAGTGGAACACGCGCGGGACTCTCAAATCCTCCCCCTTGAAGGGGGAGGATTAAGGTGGGGGTGTTAAAAGAATCTTTATACACCCTCCCCTGTATCCCCTCCCGTCAAGGGAGGGGATGGCTCCAGAATATTCCCCCGAGGGAGGGGCGGTGTTTTGGATAAAAAAGCCAAGGCAAGAACAGAGAAAAAGGTTGGAGACGGAGCTTAAAACCCTTTGGGCGGCGCTTGCCGTTTACGTGATCGCCGGCTGCCTGGCGGTTATCGGGACGATTTTGCGCAGGCGCCCGGAGAAGGTCCTGCTGGGCCTGATGGCGGCGGGGCTCGGCCTGCACGCGCTGGCCATCGGATTGCGCTGGGGGCGTCTTGGCTACGGGCCTTTCATCACGATGTTCGACATACTGTCGAGCAATATCTTCAGCCTGCTTTTCATCTTCACTTTGGCGTACTGGCGGTTCCGCCCCATAAGGCCCGTGGCGGCGGTCGTCCTGCCGGTGATGTTTCTGATGATGGGGTGGCTCATCGTCGTCGACCCCGCCGAGGGGCATTACCCCCCCACCTATGACACGATATGGCTTTACATTCACATCGGTTTCGGCAAGATTTTTATGGGGGCGGCGCTGGTGGCCCTGGGCATGGCGATAGTCATCCTCGTCCGCTGGGCGGGGGTTTTCGGGTTCGCCTCCCTGCCGGACAGCGAGAGCCTCGACGAGCTGGCCTACCGGTTCATGGCGATAGGGTTCATCTTCGACGCGCTGATGCTGGTGGCCGGGGCTGTGTGGGCCCAGGACGCCTGGGGGCGCTACTGGGCGTGGGACCCGCTTGAGACATGGTCGCTTATCACGTGGCTGCTGCTGGCCTTCGCCCTGCACACCAGGATCACCCTCAAGACGGCGCCGCCCGTGGGGGCGGTGATGGTCATCGTTGTCTTCGCCGTGGCGTTCCTGACCTTTTTCGGCGTTCCCTTCATCTCCGAGGCGCCGCACAAGGGGGTGGTGTGACGAAGCGGAAAAGGGATCGGCGCGCGCTGGCGCTGGGGCTTTCGCTCGCGGGCGTCCTGGCGCTGGGGACAGCGATACACTTCGCGCCGGATATCGACTTTCTCGCCTATTTATCCCTCGCGGACGAGGAGGCGGAGAAGGAAAAAAAGCTGAAGGAGCACGTCGACTCCGCCGTCGCGGCGGAGGTAGACAAAAGGTTCCGGCAGGCCGTCGCGATGCTCCACGCCAAAAAATACGAGTACGCCGCGTCGGCCCTGCATCGCGTGCTCGAGCTTCGGCCCAGGATGCCCGAGGCGCACGTCAACATGGGCTTCGCCATGCTCGGGATGGACGACTACAAGGCCGCGAGGGACTTTTTCGAGGGGGCGATAGATATCCACCCGTCCCAGGAGAACGCCTATTACGGCCTGTCGCTTGCCCTGCGGGAGCTTGGCGATCTCGAGGGCGCCGTCGGGGCGATGCGGACCTATGTTCATCTTGTGAAACCTGATAGCCCCTACCTTGAAAAAGCCCGGGCCAGCCTGGAGGAGATGGAAAACGAGCTGACCGAAAAACGGGGCGAACGATCCGTTACGATCGAATAGAAATATCCCCCTCGGCCCCATCTTTTCTCAATATCGAGAATAGAGCAACCCAAAATCCCGATAGTGAGAAAAAATATCTCTTTTTTCTTTCTCGGCATGGAAATATTTGTTACAATCCTTTCGCTCGAGTTAAAGATGTTTTCAGCTAGCCGCTGGAGGGGCGGGCCGCAGCGAGTGAGTCTGGTTGTTGATGTAATCTTATCGATAACAGATAGATACAGTCCTGGATAGCCTTGCTTCGCGTAACCGTGCTGTTTTTTGGCCCTGATGGATGAGGCTTTTGGACATAAATGTCCTGTCAAAGTCCTTCCGCCCGCCTTTCCAGGCACGGAAAATGTATTGTACATAGCCAATGCCCGAAAAGCCCGTTCAGTCATGATAGGGATTCTGTGACGTAATGAAGCGTGAGAATGGATCGGGGGACGTTTCGGGAGCTTTGTCTTTCCACGAGCCCGGATTGGGGGACGGGCGAAGCTATCCATCGCCCTTGCGTCTTGTTTTTGTGGTAGTGGCTTCCGTTTTCTTTCTGGAAGCGGTGGTCATGCTTGTCATCAGGTTTTTTCCGTCCCTGCCCTTCGGGGCGATGGTTCTGGTCGACGCCGTGGCGCTGACCTTCCTGTCCCTTCCTCTCTTCTACTTTTTCGTGTACCGGCCCATGGCCTCCCAGATATCGGAGCGGCGGCGCGTGGAGGAGGTATTAAGGGAGCGGGAGGAGAAGAGCCAGAGCCTCCTGGAGCAGATGTCGGACGTTTTCTGGGAAGTGGACTCCGAGTGCAGGTACGTTGAGGTGACCGGCGCCGTGAGGGGCGTTTTCGGTCTCGATCCCGACGAGGTTGCCGGCAGGGGAGTTTTTGATTTTATCCCGAAGGACGAAGCGCGCCAGACGCGGGAAAAATGCGAGGCGATAAGATCGTCCCGCCTTCCTCTCCGGGATTTCGAGTACAGGATAGTCAGGAAGAACGGCGCCATCGCGAGCCTGCTGGTGAACGCCGTTCCCATAATCGGGCAGGACGGCGCCTTCGCTGGCTACCGGGGGATAATCCGGGACATAACCGACAGAAAGCGGTCCGAGGAGGCGTTGCGCGTCTCCGAGATGAAATACCGCATCATCGCCGACAACAACTACGACTGGGAGTTCTGGATATCACCCCGTGGTCATTTCCTCCACTCCTCGCCCTCGTGCGAGAGAATAACCGGCTACACCGCCAGGGAGTTTGAGGAGAACCAGAACCTCATGGGGCGGATCGTCCACCCCGACGACCAGGAGACATTCAGCGAGTACATGAGCCGGGCCATGGAAAGCCGCGGCGGCGAGGAGGCCGAGTTTCGGATAATCAGCCGCGACGGGCGGACGCGAGTGGTCGCCAGCCTCTGCCAGCCTATACACGACGAAGACGGGCAGTTCCTCGGAGTCCGCGGCAGCAACAGGGACGTCACGGAGAAGAAGAAGACGGAGGCGGAGCTGCGCGAGTCGGAGCGCAGGTTCCGGGAGATCGTGGAGAACACTCGCCTCGCCGCGGTGATACTGGACCTCAACGGGAACATATTCTATCTCAATGACTACACCCTGGATCTCGTGGGCTACGAGCGGGGGGAGCTTGTGGGGCGCGACTTTTTCGCCAAGCTTACGGACCCCGCCGAAGGCCGGGAGTTGAAGGCTTTTCTGTACAGGGACATGGAGCATGGCAGAGTCCCAAGCCACAACACAGGCCGCCTGACGACCCGCGACGGGGGCAGGCTGGTCATATCCTGGAACAACACCATCCTGAAGGACGCCCGGGGCAGGGTGATAGGTGTGACGCTCATAGGCGAGGACATAACGGCCCGCCGCCGCGCCGAGGAGGCGCTCAAGCTCGCCCATGATGAGCTGGAGAGCAGGGTCCGGGAGCGCACGGCGGAGCTCTCCTCCCTGATAGAACAGTCGCCCATGGCCATCGCCGTGCTGGACATGGACGGGTGCCTGGAGCAGGTGAACAGCGCCTGGAAGGATTTCTACAACACCACCTTCGGCCGGCCGGTTCCTTCCGGCTACCGCGTTTTCGAGGACGCCGCGCTGGAGCGCCACGGACTGGCCTCAAAGGTTCGCGATGTCTTTGAAACGGGGAAGGTTTTCGTCAGCGGTCCTCTGTCCGTGGAGCGGGATGACGGCCGGGGCGGCGCCGGGACGAGGTGGATAGTGACCCGTTTCTCCGGCGTCGCGGGCGAGGACGGGAAGGTTCGCCGCGTCATCAACATGGTCGAAGACATCACGGAGCGGAAAAGCTCCGAGGAGGCGTTGCGCCTGGTGTCGGAAGGGTCGGCCGCAAAAACGGGGGAGGGCTTTTTCCGCGACTTCGTGAGATCCCTGGCGGCCGCGTTGGGAGTCCGCTATGTCTTCATCGCCGAGTTGGCGAGGGAGAAGGAGAAGGTCCGGACGATCGCCTTCTGGGAGAACGAGAAGTTCCTCGAGAACCTGGAGTACGACCTTGACGCGACGCCCTGCGCGAGGGTGTACGAGACCAGGGAGCCGTGCTTTTATCCCAATGACGTGCAGGCGCTTTTCCCCGGGGACAGGATGCTCGTGGAGATGGAGGCGGAGAGCTATTACGGAGTCCCCATCCTCAGCTCGTCCGGCGAGGCGCTGGGGCACATCGGCATTCTGGACGACAAGCCTATGGCAGAGAACGAGGGGGTGGAGTCCATACTCAGGATATTCGCCGCCCGGGCCTGCTCGGAGCTTGTCCGCAAACACGCCGAGGAAGCCCTGCGCGAATCCCACGAGACGATGGCCGCGGTCATGGACGGCATCGACGCGGCGATCTACGTCGCGGACATGGAGACTTACGAGATACTTTTCGCGAACAGGTATCTGAAGGACGTCTTCGGCGATGTGGTGGGAAAGACCTGCTGGAAGGCGCTGCAGAAGGATCAGAATGGCCCGTGCTCGTTCTGCTCGAACGAAAAACTGGTTACAGAAGACGGGGAGCCGGCGGGGGTCTATGTCTGGGAGTTGCAGAACACGGCCAACGGCCGCTGGTACGAGATCCATGACCGCGCCATCCGGTGGATCGACGGGCGTGTGGCTCGGATGGAGGTCGCCACGGATATAACGGAACGCAAAAGGATGGAGGAGGCCTTCAGCCAGCTCAGGCCCGTGACCTGACCGCCGCCGGAAAAAATCGCCATCTTCTCCAGCCGCCTGCCTCAAAAGTTATAAAAGCCCCCGCTTCCCGGCGTTGCCTTGAGCTTGTCCGGAGCCCCGAAAACGTGATACTCTATTTATATTGCCTGGAGAGGAGAGTGTAAGCCTTTTCCAACCAATGAGATAGATGCTAAAATAAGACTGTGGCCGCGTTCCGCGTCATAGCGTGGTTCGAGGTTTCCGTCACAACCAGATGTTGTATCCGTGTGTTTTTTTGGATGGCTTGCGTGATATATGTCCAGGCTCATGCTTCAGAGGGAAGGACAGGCAAAGTCGATGATGACACCAGGCTCCACGCTGGAAAAGGAGCCGCCGGGAAGGATTGAATCGTCCCCGGGGCCGGGGGAGAGACAAGCCTCGGAAGCCTATTCAGCGAAATCGGGGAAAGGCGCCGGAGACTTCCCGCCGGATGGCCGGGGGCCGCGGATTTTCCCCCTCAAGACCAAGGGTTACATATTCCTCGGCGTCCTGGTCTGTTACGCGGCTTTCCTGACCGTCTACGTCCTGGGGCAGAAAGAGATACTTTTCGCCCGGTTCGTGGAGATGGACAAGGCCTACGAGGCCGAATGGGAGCTGCGGCAGGCTGACCTCTCCGTTTTCAACAGTCTCATGACCATCTACACCGATATAGACTCGCTCAACACGAGGAACTTTGGGACCAGCCACATCCGCGACAACCTGGAAGTGATAAAAACCAAGTTCAAGAAGCTGGAGAGCAATTTTCCTGAAGGCGCCGCCTCCTTCACGGCCCTTGGCGCCGGGCTGGACGCGGCGATAAAGGAGCCCACCAGGCACAACCTCGCCTCCCTGCGCAAGACCCTGGGGGGCGTCCGGGCGGAGCTGACGAGGCTTGTGATGGAGAGGCAGGATCGGCTGAACGCCCTCGTGAACGACTACCGCGCCGCCAGCGAAAACGTCACGATGAATATACTGGCGCTGGGCCTCTCCGGTATGGCTCTCACGATGATCTTCGTGGGCCTGTTTTTCACCCGCCTGACCAACGACCTCAAGACCCTGGAGAGGCGCGCCGGGGAGATAGTGACTGGGGGGAAAAGCGGCCCGGAAAAAAACAGCGTGTCCCGGCGTTCGGACGAGGTGGGGCAACTGGGGTTTGCGATCGAGCGGATGGCCTCCGCCCTGGAAGAGAGGGAGCGGGAGCTTGAGATAGAGCGCAAGAAGATGTTCCACAGGGAGAAGATGGCCGCCATCGGAACGCTGGCCGCCGGGATCGCCCACGAGGTGGGCAACCCCATAGCGGCGATAAGCGCCCTGGTGAACGAGACCCGCAAGGAGCAGGTGGGGGAAGACTCCAGCATATGCGCCAACTCCGCCTGCAAGGGCAACCTGGATTTCATACTGCACCACACCGAGCGGCTGGCGAACATAACCAGGGAGATATCGGCCTTCTCCACCCCCCAGCCGGAGGACCGGCGGCTCCTTGACATAAACGCCATAGCCCGCAACGCAAGCAGCCTGATGAAATACGACAAGCGTTTCAGCAGGGTGGATTTGCAGCTCAACCTGGATAGCCAGCTGCCCGCCGTCTATGGCGTGGGCGACCAGCTTTTGCAGGTGATAATGAACCTGCTTATCAACGCCTCCGACGCCCTGGCGGACGTGAGCGACAGGTCCGGGACCGTGACCCTCTCGACGGAGGTGGAGGACGGCGTGGTGAGGATATCCGTGACGGACAACGGCCACGGCATGAGCCAGCATACCATCGACCACGCCTTCGAGGCGTTCTTCACCACCAAGCCGGTTGGCAAGGGGACGGGGCTGGGCCTTTCCCTGTGCCATTCCATCATAGCGGGCCACGCAGGGACGATGGAGCTGGAGTCCAGCCCCGGCGGGGGGGCGAAGGTGACGGTGGCGCTGCCGGTGAACGGGTTCAAAGAGGAGGGGGAAGAGGCGTGAGATGACAGTCTCCAACGTTCTTGTTGTGGATGACGAACCTGCCATCCGGCAGGTGCTTGCTTCTTATATACGAAAAGCCGGGTACACCGTGGACGTGGCCGAGAGCGGGGAAGAGGCGCTTCGCAAGATAGCCGGCGGCGACTTCGACATAGCCGTCTGCGACATCAAGATGCCAGATGTCGACGGCATCGAGGTGATCCGCAGGGCGCGGGCGCAGAGCCCGGAGACCACGTTCCTGATGATGACGGCCTACGCCTCGGTGAACACCGCCATAGAGGCGATGAAGGCGGGGGCTTACGACTACATGATAAAACCGATGCGCGAAGAGGACGTCCTGCACCGTCTGGCCCAGGTGGACAGGATGATCGGGCTGAGAAACGAGAACCAGGCCCTGCGCAGGATCGTCCTGGGGCAAAGCGAGGGGCAATGCCGCCTGGAGTCCAGGGCCATGAAAGAGGTGGAGAACCTGATAAACAAGGTGGCCCCCACGGACAATACGGTCCTGATAACCGGGGAGAGCGGCTCCGGCAAGGGCATGGTGGCCCGTGCCATCCACCAGGGCAGCCCCAGGGCCGGCGCGCCGTTCATACCGGTCAATTGCGGCGCCATCCCGGAAAACCTGCTGGAGAGCGAGTTCTTCGGCCACGTGAAAGGGGCCTTCACTGGCGCCGTCAAGTCCAAGAAAGGGCTCTTCCTGGAGGCCCACAACGGCACGATATTCCTCGACGAGATAGGGGAGCTGCCGTTGCACCTGCAAGTGAAGCTCCTCCACGCCATAGAGGACAAAGAGATAAGGCCCGTCGGCGGCGAGCAGACACGCCACGCGGACGTGCGCATAATCGCGGCCACCAACAGAGACCCCGCCAGGATGGTGGAGAGAGGGGAGCTGCGCGAGGACCTTTATTTCAGGATAAACGTTTTCCATATACACATTCCCCCGTTGAGGGAGCGCCCGGAGGACATAATGGCCCTCGTGAAATTTTTCCTGGACAGGGAGACGGCGAAGCTCACGCCAGGCAAAAGCTGCGGCCTGGATCCGGACGCGGAGGAGGCCCTGCTTGGTCATGACTGGCCCGGCAACGTGCGCGAGCTGGAAAACATCGTAACCAGGGCCTTCACCATGGCCGACGGCGACCGGATAACGATATCCGACCTGCCCCCGAACGTCATGAGGACGACCTTGAGGCAGGAGCCCGAAAGCGGCGCCGGGGGGCAAGGAAAAAATCTGCGGGAACAGGTGAGGCTGTTCGAGGCGAACCTTATACAGCAGACGCTGGATGAGACCGACGGGGACAGGAAACTGGCCGCCCAGAGGCTGGGGATAGGGCTCTCCAGCCTGTACCGCAAGATCGAGGAAATTGAAAAAAGCGGGTCATTGAATTGAGAAAAGCCCGGTATGGCGCTTGACAACGCGGATAACGGTACTATAAATTTCAGCATTTTCCACGCTCCTTTATAAAATTTGCGGATATACGAGATGTCACACGCCTGGATAACGGTGGCCGCGCTCGGCGCCGCGGCGGTCTTTTTTACGCTGCCGGCGCCCTATTCCGCCGCCGGGCCGGAGGAGGATTACCAGAAGGGGTTCGAGCTGTACGACGAGAAAGCCGATGTCATCGCCGCCATGGAGTACCTTAAAAAAGCCGCGGACGCGGGACACGCCGGGGCCCAGGCGCTTTTGGGGTATCTTTACGATTACTCCGAGATGGACGAGGAGGCGGTGAAGATGTACGAGAAAGCCGCCGCCCAGGGAAGCGCGGAGGGCGAATACGGCCTGGGGACCATGTACGCCAAAGGGGAGGGCGTCGAGCGGGACGAGAAAAAGGCTTTCCACCTGGTAAAGTCCGCGGCGGAAAAGGGCTATTACAGGGCCGTCCTGAAGATGGTGAGCGTGTACGAAAGCGGTGAGCTGGGCCAGCCCGTGGACCCGGAAAAGAGCGCCTATTGGAAGAAGAAGCACGAAGCCATCCAGGAGAAGAAGAGGCGGGAGCGGGAGGCGGCCCGCGCGGCGGAGAAGGACGGGGAAGAAAAACAAAACGATGAAAAGAACAGGGAATGACCGGGAACAGTTGTAGTAAAATTCAACTTTTGGCCGCTTTGGTTTTCGCTTTTTCGCTTTTCCCGGAGGCGTCATCGGGGCAGACGCGCTCTCTGAAGATCGACGAGGGAAAAAAGCTCTACGAGCGCCACTGCCTGTCGTGCCATGGAAAAAACGGCGAGCCCAGGATGCCGGGCGCGCCGGACATGAGGCGCGGCGAGGGGCTGCTGAAGCCGGAGAGGGTGATATTCGACACGATAATGAACGGGAAATTCGCCATGCCGGCCTACAGGGGTATCCTCACGGAGGACGAGGCTTTAAGCGTGATCTCATATATCAGGATGTTCTACTGATGCGGGCCTGGCTCTTCGCCTTGCTGATGACGGGGGCGGCGTCCGCCGCTTTTCCGCCACCCAGCGCGGCGTCAAACGGCGAATGGGGCGTCAGGGAGACTTTCAAGGTCGGGGAAAACGTATACGTCCGGGCCATCACTGTGGACAAGGACAGAAACTCCATCTGGATAGGCAGCTCCGTGGGAGTCCTGGAGATAGACCTGGCCAGCCGCTCCATGCTCCACACATTCACAAGGAAAGACGGCCTGGCCAACGAGTACGTCTTCGCCATAGGGGTGGACAGAGAGGGATATAAATGGTTCGGCACGAACGCGGGAGGCGCCACAAGGTATAAAGACGGATCGTGGAAAACCTTTTTCCCCATGCACGGCCTGGCCGACTACTGGGTCTACAGCTTCACCACGCAGAGGAACGGAACCCTGTGGATCGGCACATGGGCGGGGGCCAACAGGGTGGACCCTGAGACGGGGGAATGGACGACGTACCTGGAGGAGCTGGTCAACGAGTGGGTTTACGCCCTGGCGGTGGACTCGAAGGACCGCGTCTGGTTCGGCACGGAAGGCGGGATAAACAGGTTCGACGGAGAGAATTGGGCCGTGTGGACGCACGAGGACGGCCTGGGCGCTCCCAACCGGGACGGGCTCAAACGAAGCTCGAACACCGGCCTCGGCACCCGCTCCCGCCACGACCTCGGCGTCCTGTCCGGAGGCAGGCCCACCTATAACCCGAACTATGTCTTCTCGCTGATAATAGAGCCGGACGACACCGTGTGGGCCGGGACATGGGGCGGTGGCGTCAGCCGCTTCGACGGGAAGAAGTGGACGAACTACACAAAAAGCGACGGGCTGGCGGGAAATATCGTTTACAGTATCGCAAGGGGCAAGGACGGGGCGTTGTGGTTCGGGACCAATGGGGGGGTTACTAGATACGACGGCAAGACGTGGACAAGCTTCGGCGTCCGCGAAGGGCTGTTCGACAGCGACGTTTACGCCCTGGCCGCAGCGCCGGACGGCGATGTGTGGGCCGGGACGAAGCACGGCGTCAGCATCATCGGGGAGACAAAATAGGAACGGAGAAGCGCATTGAAGATAGACATTAAATGGGCGGTGGCGGCGGTGGCCATGGTTATCCTGGCGGCGGCCGCCTATACGATAGGCAGAGAACAGGGGCGCGAGGATCGGGTGTCCGCGCCGGAGGAAGCCGCCGAGCGGACGGCGAAAACCCACCCTTCCCCCGCCGTGGAGCCGGGTAAAAGAAGCCCGGGACAGGCGCATCCGCCGATCCAGCGCGGCCGCGAGACCGGCGCGCCTCAAAGGGGCGTCACACCGGCCAGGCCGGGAGATGACTACACCCACTTCCGCGTGGGCAACAGGAACGTCAAGGACATATACGCCGACGGCCCGCTGGTCTGGGTCGGCTTTTCCGGCGGCGTGATTCGCTACGACACCAGGACAGGGGATTACCGCCTGTTCGACAACCGCAGCGGGCTCCTTTCGAACGGCGTGTTTCACGTCAGCAAGCTCGGCGACAGGATAGTAGTCGGCACTTACGGCGGCGGGATGTCCCTTTACGACAAGCAGGCCGACCAGTGGGACAACATAAACATCCCCGACGGGCTTGGCGACCAGTTCGTCTACGATGTTCTGAAAACCTCGTCGGGCGATGTCTGGATAGCCACCTGGTCCGGCGTCAACAGGGTCCGGGGCGGGCAGCTGCGCAACCGCGGGGCGTGGGATCTTTTCACCGTGGAGAACACCGGCGGCGGCCTGCCCAACGACTGGGTCTATTGCCTCGGCGAAGGCTCCAACGGTGAGATATGGCTGGGGACCGAAGGCGGGCTGGCGCGGTTCAAGGAAGGCGAGTGGGAGAACTGGCAGCATAGCGACGGCCTCGGCGCGCCGTATGAGAAAGTCCGCGACGACATAAAGTTCAAGAACGATCCCGGCAGCATGTCGGAGCACCACCGCAGGCAGAAGGAGGAGCAGGGGCTGGAGGGGGTCGATATAGCCTACAACCCCAACTACATAGTCTCCATGACCGTCGACAGGCGCGACGGCGTCGTCTGGGCCGGAACGTGGGGCGGAGGCATCGGCAGGTTCGACGGGACGAGCTGGAAAAACTATACCGTGGACGAGGGACTGCCCGGCAATCACATCTTCATGCTGCGCCAGGACGCCGAAGGCAGAGTATGGGCCGGGACGAACAACGGCCTCGCGCGAATGGACGCCAAGGGCGAGTTCACGGTCTACACCAGGAAAGACGGGCTGTTCAGCGACAACGTCTTCTCCATGGCCTTCGCCGGCGACGGCTCGGTATGGGTCGGCAGCTTCGGCGGCGTGGCGCGTCTGGCGGAGGGTGTTCTGGAGTAAGCCCGTGGCGCCGGAGGGCCAAAGGCCGAAGGGGCCCGGCGCGCGCGGGAGGGGGTCTTTTTGAGCCTTCGCGCCGGACAGTGAAAAACGCCATCGCCGTGTTCTTTGCGCCGGAGGGCGTATGCTATGACTTGCGTTTGCTTTGATCTCCGTCGTGTTCGGCTCCCCTTGCGTCTGCCGATGACGTCGGCGAGGGCGCTTGTCGCCGCGGCGTTTTTCCTCGCGGCGGCGGCTCCGCCCTTCCAGCCCGCCTCCGCCGCCGCGGCGGATAAACCCGCCTCCCGGGAAGCGGGCGAGAGGCTGGAGGCGCTGGAGGACAGGATAAGAGAAGATCCGAACGACCTCCAGGCGGTTTTTGAGAAAGCCGTCCTGCTGGCGGGCATGAACAGGATCGAAGAGGCCAAGGCCCTGTACGAGGGGCTCATAAGCGATTATCCCAACATCCCCGAGCCATACAACAACCTCGCCGCCCTCTACGCCTCCGAGGGAAGGCTTGTCGAAGCCAGGAACCTGCTGGAGACTGTCACGAACTCCCATCCCAGCCTCGCCGTCGCCCACGAGAACCTCGGCGACGTCTACGCCGCCCTGGCCGTCGCCGAGTACGGCAAGCTAAAGGAACTCGGCGAGGAGTCGGAGACATCCAGACGGAAACTGAAGGCCATCCTCGGGGTCGCGGAATATATCACTTTTACGGGGGAGCTGGCAGGAAAGGTTGAGCCGGAGGGGGAAACCGCGCCACCCGAAGAGGCTGGGGAGTCCACGGAGAAGAAGACAGTGGTGGCGGAGCCCGGCCCGCTTGTGATCGTTCCCTTCGACCAGACGCCCCCGGAGGAGGATGTGACAATGGTATTGGAAAACTGGGCGAGGGCCTGGACAAAGATGGAGGCGGACCGCTTCCTTTCCTTTTACGGTGAGGATTACGCGGTCTCCGGCGATACGCCGGAGAACTGGAGGGAAAAGACCCGCCAGAGCATAAAAGGCAGAGAGTGGATCAAGGCGAAGGTCGAGGACATAGACATCGAAATGCTCGGGCCGCGCCAGGCGCGCGCCAGCCTTACGCTGAAATTGTCGTCAGACAAGAAGGAGGAGACCGTCGAGAGCAGGAGCCTCACCCTCGCCAAGATAAAAGGGCGCTGGGTGATAATAGGGGATGAAAAGGAAGCCGTGGCGGCGGAACAATAAAAAAAGTCCCGGGTCTTCGCCCCGCGCGGGCTGGGAGGTATAATGAAACAGTAAAAAATCCCGCCACGGCGCGGCGGGCAATAAAAATACTTCCATCAGGAGAGGAGAGGGCGCATGGCGGCGGCCGAGAAACCCCGCGAAAAGAACATCTCCGGTCTTTTCGGCGCCTTCAACGTCGTCCGCGTTCTTTTCATCGTCATGGCCGTCTCTGTCATAGGGGCGGGCTTTATCGTCTACAAGCTTGACCGCGATCTCACCAACGGCTACGCTCAGGCCGTCGCGGGCATATCCCACGCCGGAGCCTCGCTCCTGCCAACGATCGCCTATTCCGGCCTGTTTCAGCTCTTCGCCGCCGTCTCGGGCATATCCCTGGCGGCCATATTCTACTCGCACAAGGTGGTGGGCCCGCTTTACAGGTTCACCTTTGTTTTCAAGGATACCGGCGACGGGAAAATAAGGGAGAACACGAGGATCAGGAAAACGGACCAGCTCCAGGCCATGACCGTGTCCATCAACGAGATGAAGGCGGGGTTGCGGGATTTCGTGGACGAGACCAGGGAGAAGGCCGGAAAACTGGAGAAGATGGCGGACTCCCTCGATGGCGCGCCGGAGCCCGAGCGGGCGGCGATGGATTTCGAGACAAGAAAAGAAATCGCCTCCCTGGCCAGAAGCGTCGAGAGGCTGAAGCTCGGGAAGCCGTGATTTTCACTAAAACTAACGCCGCGCGCGCCATGATGGCGCTGGCCGCCTTTCTGGCGGTCTCGTTGCTGGCTTACGCAGTCATGAGGCCCGCCACGGGGCACGAGGACGCGGGCGACTGCGGCTCGTGTCATCTCAATGATCCTCAAAAGAAGCGCAGCCGTGGTGAGCTGATCTACGTCAAGGACTTTTCGTTCATGTGCGACTCGTGCCACCCCGGCGCGAAGGCGCTCTCGCATCCCGTGGGTATGCCGGGCATGAAGGGCGCCCCGTCCGTCTTCCCGCTGGACTGGAAGGGGCAGATGACCTGCGTGACCTGTCACTTCTTCCACGATGACGAGAACCCGTACTATCTCAGGGTGAACAAGATCCGCAAGGAGCTTTGCCTGATGTGCCACGACATGGAGTTTTTCTACGGCATGAAGGACCGCGGCGAAGCCCTCAGCGGCGCGCACCTGGAGGCGAGGGCGGCGGAGCCGAAACGGTTCGACATCGTCGACGAGGTCTCCATAGCATGCCTCTCCTGCCACGACGGGACGGTTTCCGTGGACATGGTGCGGACGCTGAATTCCGGCGGCGGATACGTGAGCCATATGAAGGGCGCGTCGCACCCGATAGGGGCGGACTATGAGGCCAAAGCCGGGGGGGACGATTCCTACACGCCCGTGTCTCAGCTCCCGCCGGAGATACACCTTCCCGGGGGCAAGCTCGGATGCGTCTCCTGCCACGCGCCATACAGGGAAAAGCACGGGTCCATCGTGGTGAAGGGCAGGGTTACCGGTCTGTGCCTGATCTGCCACAGGAAATGAAAGGACTCTGTCGGTATGAGAAATAACGGCCCGCAAAAAAGATCAGTCCACAGGACGCCGGCTGTCCTCGCGGTGGCCTTCGCGCTGGCGTTGGCGGCGTCCGTGGCGGCGGGGAGCGAGTCCCACCCCGTGGGGGTGAGCTACCGGCAGGCGGTGGAAAAGGACCCGTCGTCATACAACCCGCCGGAGAGCCTGCCTGCCAGGCTTCATCTTCCCGGCGGCCTGGTGGGGTGTATAACGTGCCATACGGAGCGGGGGATGGATACCGGGGAACTTGTTATGGGAAATGAAAAAAGCCAGCTGTGCGCCGCGTGCCACAGGAAATGAAGGTGGTATGAGCCTATGAGCGCGAAGGAGGCAGAACGGACATCGAGGCCGCCTTTCATGAGGCGCAAGTTCCTGATCCACAAGCCGGCGCAGCTCAAGCTGGTGGCGGCGCTGGCCGCCTCCGCGGCGGTGGTGAACGTGACGTCGCTGACCCTGTTGTATAACCTCTTGCGGCGGGAGATCGAGAACGCGATGTTCTCATCCCACATCAAGCTCAGGACGCTGGGGGAGCTTATTACCCCGATCGTGTTTCGGGTGAACACGTGGGCCGTTGTGGCCATCATGGCCGTCTCGGCCGCGATCATCGCCTGGGTGGTCTTCAGGATGAACAGGTCCCTGCGCCTTCTGCGGCGGGACATGGGCAGGATCGGAGCGCTCTATCTCGTCGAGGCGGGCCGGTTTGAAAGAGGCGAGGCGATAAGGAACATGATGGAAGAGTTCGACAGCATGGTCGGATCGCTCAACGAGAGTTTTTCGGAGGTCGCTTCCGCCTCGGGGCGCCTTTCGGAGATCGCCGGAAGGGAGGGAAGGATAGACCCCGCCGCTGTTAAGGAGGAGGTTCTGAGAATCAGGACGGCGCTGGAGAAGTTCGACTGACACCCCGGCGGGCGCGTCTTCTCAGCACGTAAGGTGAAATGCCCCCACCACCTTCCTCGATCCCGACAGCAGCCGGTTGAACTCCGCGCAGGCGTCCTTTGTTTTCCTCGCGATAACCTTTATACCCCTGGATTCGAGCAGGGCCTTTGTCTTTTCGCCCACCTTCATCCCTCCGGAGTAGCCCGTTCCCACCACCAGCGTCTCCGGCTTGTAGTCCAGGACGCCTCCGAGGTCCTCCATGGCCAGGCTGTGCCCGTCTTTTCTGCGCCAGTTCCCCTGCACCCTGTCCGGGAAAACTATGACGTCGGCGGTGTGCTCCTGCCCATCAATGATGATTTTCCCGAAACCGTAGGATTCGATCATGCGAAGCTCCTTCATGGTTGACGCCGCCATTGCCCCGCGGCCTTGTGCGCGGCCCGGATCGGCTCCGGGAGACGGAAGCCTTTTGCCGCCCGCAGCGTGAGGCGGACGGCGGCGCCAAGGTCCACCCTGTGTCCCACCGACACGAAAACAGGTTTCACGCCCTCTCTGGTCCGCAGAACGGCGCCAATCGTCTCTCCGTTATATTTTAGCGCCGTTTTGCATCCCCGCCGCCTTCCCGGTTCGCGGTACTCCCCGACGAGGCGTGATTTGGCGCATCCTATAGTGGGCAGGTCAAGCTCCACCCCCAGGTGGCAGGCCAACCCGAACCGCCTGGGATGGGCAAGACCCTGCCCATCGACGATTATGATATCCGGCCTCGCCTCAAGCTTTTCGAAAGCCTCCATGATGACGGGGACCTCCCGAAAACCCAGAAGACCCGGGATGTACGGAAACTCCACCGGGCTCTCGGCGGCCGCCTCTTCGATCGGCGCCATGCCGGGAAAGGAGAGCATCACCACGGCCGCGCGGGCGGCGGCGCCTCTCACGCTCACGTCCACTCCGGCGATTGTCTCCACTTTTCCGAAAGTGGCCGCCGTTATCACGCGGCGGCTGAGCTTCTTTTGTATCTTCACCGCCTCAGCGGGCGTGAGTTTTTCTGATCTCATACAACCTGAGCGTTTTTTCGATGGGGTCGCCCCGCCTCGCCGCAAAAACCGCGACCGGGTGGGCGGAGCCCATTTTCAGGCCGCCGATGTCGTCCAGGACGAACTCTCGCCGGAAACGGGGCCATGCGCTTTTGACGGTGTTTTCCAGTCCGTCCGCGTTTTCGACGCTGACGACAGGCGCTCCGGCCCGATACAGGTCGAAAAGCCGCTCCGACGAGCCCATGTAGAATACGGCGTCCCGGCCCCGCGTGTCCACCCATTCGAACAGCCTGGCCGAGGGCGGCTCCTGTGTTGTCCGCGCCGTGTAGTCCACCCCGAGGGCTAGCCACATTCCCGCGGCGAGGAGCGCGGCCGTGCCGGGGCGCCGCCTTGCGAGGGGAGCGAAGAGCATCACCGCCGCAAAGACGAGCGGGAGGAAATGCCGCGCCTTCTCCACGTTCTGCCCCACCGCCGCCCAGGCAAGGTAAAAGAGCGACGCGGCGGCGAAAAACCTCGTGGAATCGGGATATTCGTTTCTGTCTCTCCACGCGAGGGCCGCTGCCGACAAGGCGGCGATCATCCACGGGAGGCGGAGGGCCAGGCTTCCGTTCCCCGTATACCCAAAGACCTCAAGGAGCCTTTCGCCAAGCGCGTGGATGCGCCCCTCGGCGCCGTTGACCGACGTCGCCGCCCCGCCCCACGTTGTGAAATGCCCGGCGACGTGAGCCAGCCCGGCCTCGAAAAATCCGCCGGGGCCGGTTATCAGAAGCTGCGGCGCAAGCCAGGCGAAGACCCCGCCCGAAAGACCCGCTATGAAAAACCGGGCTCCGCCATGGCGCCAGGCGAACACGCCGCCCGCCATTGCGTAAGGCCACCATGAAAGCCGGACGCCGAGGGTAAGGCCGAGCGCAAGGCCGAAGGCGCTCCACCGGCCCCGGCCGTTTTTTCCCGCTTCGCCCCCGAGGGTGAAAGCCGCCGCCAGCAAAAGAGCGCCGCCGAAAGCCTCTGTGTAAATCTTGTGCGACAGCTCGAAAAATACAGGGTTCGCCGCAAGTGAGAGGGCCAGCGCCGCCGCGCCGAGCCGCGCCCCGGCCATGAGGAAAACAAGCGCCAGCGCCGCCGCGCCGGAGATTATGGACAGCGCTGCAAGCGCCGCCTCGGGCGAGGCCGTGAGCCTGTTCAGGAGCTTGCCCGCGGCCATGTATACGGGATAGCCGGGGAAATGGGGCTGGTGGAAGGCGACATCGTAATCGGCCACGCCAAGGACGAGGTTCACCCCGTCCTGTCCGCCGGGCCAGGGGGAGGCGGTGTAAAACGACACCGATACGAAAACGAATAGAGGAGGCAGGATGTAAAGAAGCTGGGGTTTGTCCGTCTTTTCGCTTCCTTTCTCTCCGCGGGCCGGCCGGCGCGGGTCAGACCGCCACGGAACCCGCCTCGATGACGCCTTCTCCGCCGCCAGGCTCATCCGTCTCCTCCTCTTCGCCTAAGGCGCGCCGCGCCAGGCGGCGGCCCATCGTCATCGCCTCGTCCATGAATATATAGCGAAAAAACCCCTGCCGCCCCAGCGTGTCGAGGTTTTTCATCCTCCGGACGGCGCCGAGGAGGCTCTCCACCCGCTCTTTGTATCCAAGCTCGTACCTGGGATAAGCGTTTTCGGCGTATGTCGAGAAAAAGCCCGTCACATGCCAGGCCATGTCGAGACCAAGTTTTTTCAGGTCCTTCAGCGCGATATCGAGCAGCGCCTCATCCGGCATGGACCACGTCTTGTCCCCTGCCTGGCATGGTATCTCCAGCATGACGGAGGTCCGCCCCGGTGGGGCGCTCTCCGGGCTCCTGCGCTTGGGCTCCTGCACGCGGGTCATGATAACGTCCGGCTCCGGCGTGTACATCCACGTGTTGGGGGAGAGGTCCTCGACGCCGGAGAGGGTGACGTTCAAAAATCGCAGGGCGCGCCAGGGGAGGGCGGGCGCGCCGGGGTCTATCATGGAGGCGAGCCTGTCCAGCGGGATGGTCGAGAGAACATTCCGGGCGCCGAAGGGCTCCATCGCGCCGTCCTTGTGGCGGATCACGACCTCCTCGATCCGTCCATCGCGCGTTTTAAGCGACACGGCCTCCGCACAGGTCACGACCCGCCCGCCGAGCCTTTCGATCTCGCCCGCCATTATCTCGAATATCTCGCCTATGCCGCCCCTGGGATAGAGGTACTTGGCGGCGTAGGTCCTCGGCCTTTTCCCGGAGATTTTAAGCGCCTTGAGGACGGCGTCTTTCGCGTTGAGCAGGGATATCCTCCTGCCCGCCCAGTCCGCGGAGAGGCGCGAGGCGGGGATGCCCCACAGCTTCTCCGTGTACGGCTTGAAGAATAACTCGTTCAGCGGTCTGCCGAACCGGCGGTCTATCCACGCCTCGAACGACTCTTCCGGCGCGGGGGAGTGATACAACCCTGTGGCGGAGGCGAGGTAGCCCGCGGCGAACCTTGCGCTCATCCACGGGCCGGACTTGGAGAGGACATCCCCGATGTTTATCGGGTAGCAGTACTCCCTGTCGGCGAAGCGTATGACGCTTTTGCGGTCGCGGACGAGCAGCCGATCGCCCATGAGCGCCTTCACGTCCTCCACCAGCCGCCGGTCGGCGGAGATGAAGCGATGGCCGCCAAGGTCGAACTGGTATCCTCCGCGCTTTATCGTTTTGCAAAGGCCGCCGACGGCGCTGTCTTTTTCAACGACCGTGGCGTGGACGCCTCTTCTCAAAAACTCCCACGCCGCCGTCAGCCCGCAGGGGCCCGCGCCAAGGATCAGGACGCTCATGGCCGCCTTACCAATGGGCCACCACCTGGACGGCGGCGGCGTTGTTGTCTATTTCCTCCCCCTCCTCGGTGTTCCACTGGTACTCCGCCTTCACCTGGACGTTTTCGAGAGCATGCCACACGACCCCCGCGGAGGTCTCCGTCCTCTTGTTGTCCTGGGCCTCCTTGTCGTTGTCATATTCCCCGTAGCGGGCGACGATCTCCACGCCGCCTATGACCATGGAGCTTGCCTGGACATAGAAACCCTCCACGTCCCTGTCCTCCCCCTCCACGGCGGAGGCGGCCTTGTCGGCGCCGGCTGTGTACTCGGCGATCAGGACCGGCGCCCAGGTTGCGCCGAAAATCCTGTCGGAGTCCATTCTAATATGCGCGCCGTAGCGGGTCGACTCGTTCTCGGAGTTTTCGTCCCATTCTCCCGTGACGATGGAGAACCCCGCGTTGAGCCCCTCCACGATGCCGTCGATCATCAGCCGCGCCCCGGCGCTCTTGGAGTCGTTGCCGCCGGACTTGTTGTCGCGGGAGATGCCGCCGCCATAGGCGTCGCCGTTTACGTAGTAGAGATCCGCCTGGCCGAAGCCTGAGAAGACCTGGTTTATCCCCACGCCGACGTCCGACCATGTGCCGGGGATGATCCCGCCGCTCTTGAACGCCTTCGGGCGGGTGACGAGCTTGTTCTTGTGTCCGGGGTAGCTGAGATACTCTATCCCGAAGGGGACATAGAAGGCGCCCATGTAGAGCGTGGTCTTGTCGATCGGGGTCAGGCGCAGCTGGGCGGAATCTAGCTTGATCTCTCCGGAGCCCAGGCCCGGGGCGTGCTCGTACTCGATTTCGGACGACAGGAACGCCTTGTCGCTTAGTTTTATGCCCATCCATACGGTTATCTTGTGGGCGTCGAAGGTTGTGTTCGCGTCTTCCGCGTCCCAGTACTCGAACTCGTAGTAGCCGTGCCACTGGACCTTTTCGTCCGTCGGCGGCGCCACGAGGGAGACGTCGAAGGCCGGCTCCTGCGCGTTCGCGCCGCCTGTGAGGAAGGCGGCGGCTGATATGAATATGAATGTCATTCTCATCATGCTATTGCGAATCATCTTTCCTCCTGTCAGTGAATAACGTTTAAAAGAGAATCCCAAGCGTCCCCGGCGCGGCGGCCTTCACCGCTTGAAGCCGGGGAACGATTTTTCGATCAGCCCCTCTATTTTTTCGACCGCCTCCTTGTAGGCGGCAGGGTCCGGCGGCCTCGCCCCGACGCCGAAAAGGCCGGGGTTTCCGAGCGCCGCGAGGGCCTTGTCGAACCTCTCGAGTATCGCTGCGCTCCGGGCCGGGTCCTGTTTCTTCACGTTGGCGTCGAGTGTGTCCATATAGCTTGTGCGCGCCATTTGCAGCCTGGCCCGCAGGCTTTTATGGTTTGTGAAGCCCTCCTTGACGTTCCGGTGAAGTTTTTCTCTTATCGAAAGATAAACGAGATTCGCAAAAAGCTCCGCTGTTTTCTCGACGCTCCTGCTTTCGATGGCCTTGTCGAAGCGCGGCCTTAGAAAATCCGCCTCGAAGATATGCCCTTTCTGGAGGGCGATCCCCTCGTTTACGTTCTTTTCGACAACGCCCCAGTCTCCCCCCCTTGCCGCCGCGACGGTGTTCTTGAACAGCGCGGCCATCGGGTCTTCCTTCTGGGCGTATGAATAGCCGAGGGCAGGGGAGGCGGAAAGAGACCCCATCACCAGGACGGCGTATACGGCCGCGAAGATCAGCCCGTCCATCAGCGAGTTACGCATATTTTTTCTTCCCTCCGAAAAGATCGTCGCTGAAAAGGAAAAGGGAGATAGCGAGCAGGTATCCGACATAGACCGCCACCTGCAGCAGGGTGGGGGAGGATGTATAGCCGAACAGCGCCTTGAAGAATATCCCCACCTCCGAGGAGTCCTCCATCAGCCAGCTTATGTCGAAAAGGGTGTCCTTCATGACAGGCAGGAGGTTTATGTCCTGCATTATCCCGGTCATGTTCGTAAGCAGCCCCGCGGCGATGAGGACAACCAGGCCCCCGGTTATCTTGAAGAAAAGGCTGATGGGCAGCCTCCTCATGCCGGTAAAGATTATGTATGTCACGCCAAGAGCGAGCGCCAGGCCAAGGAGTCCGCCGTAGAGGACATCAGATCCCATCATCCCGCCATAGAGGGCGCCGAGGAAAAGGACCGTCTCGAACCCCTCCCGCAGAATGGCCAGGTAGGCCATGAAGGTGAGCGTCAGGACGCTGCCGGAGCCGACGGCCCTGTCGAGCTTTCTCTCGACATCGCCCTTGATGGCGCGGGCGTTCCTGCTCATCCAGACAACCATGTAGGAAAGGACCGGGACCGCGAAACCCATGATCCCTATCTTTATATAAAGCTGGGAAGCCGCGCTCGAAAAGCCGGTGAGCAGCAACTGGAAGACTAGCGCCAGGAGGAACGCCGTGACCAGACCGAGGCCCACTCCCGTAAAGACCCACTTGAAATGGCGCCGGAGGCCAACTCGCGAAAGGTATGAAAGGATGATCCCCACCACCAGGAAGGCTTCCAGCCCCTCCCTCAACGTTATCAGAAGACTTCCGGTCATTGTGCACCCCTCTACTAAAAGTACGACACGCGCCCCCGCGCGCCATTAATGATAATGAATATCAAAACCAAAAACCCCTGTCAACAGAAATCATCAAAATTTTTCAAAAAAATTCTTCCCGGCCTATCGTCTGCGGCAAAGCTTTGTTTATCAGGGACATACGTTGGAGCCGCCCGACGTGGCGTTAACCGGGATACTTTGCGTTGCATGACATTGCTGAGCCCGGAGCGAGATTCTTTACTGGCGCTGCGGGGCAATCGGGGTGTATGGGACATCCCCGCATCGCCTGCGGTGACGATCCGCCGGGTTGCGCGGGTTTGCTGTTAACATAAACGTATGGGCAGGAGAGAGCCGAAGATGCTATAAAAAAGATGGCGTCCTTATGAACAAACTGCTGTTGCACGTCTGCTGCGCTCCCTGCTCGCCATACGTGGTGGACAGGCTCAGGGGAGACTACGCCATAACCCTCTATTTTTACAACCCGAACATCCATCCCGTGGACGAGTATTTTCTTCGGTTCGAGCAGCTTCGCAGTTGGGCGGAGCGCGAGGGTCTGCCGCTTGTCGCCGAAGAGTACGGCGCCGGGGACTGGTTCGAGGCCGTCCGGGGCCTGGAGAACGAGCCGGAACGGGGCGCGCGTTGCGGGGTCTGCTTCGAGCTTCGCCTCTCCCGCGCCGCCGCGAAGGCCTCGGAGCTGGGATTCGACGCTTTTGGGACAGTGCTGACCGTCTCCCCCCACAAGGAAGCGGCGGTGATAAACAGCGTAGGCGCGAAAGCGGGGGTGAAAGAGGGCGTCGAGTACCTGGTGTCGGACTGGAAGAAAAAAGAGGGGTTCAAGATAACCTCCCGGATGAGCCGCGAACTCGGCTTCGAAAGGCAGGACTACTGCGGCTGCGTCTACAGCATGAAGGATCGAGCCATCCGGAGAGCCGCGCCGAAGCGCCCCACCCGTCCGCCGGGCCCTGACGGCTGAGAAATTTTATCCTCTGGAAAACAAAAGAGTTATATGCGCCGCCTCCATATGCGCCCCTTCCGCGGCCTTGACAACGGCGCCACCGGCGCCCATACTAGTCGTGCGTTTCACGGTCATGAAACACATCCGGGCGCGGCGAAGGCTTTTAGAAAAAGAGGCAGAGGCGGCCCGCCCGGTTTTCGAAACTAAATCCAGGTCCTCCCAACTGAATGTGTTGGCGTGTCTCCTCCCGGGGACTCAGGACTCGCTTTGTCGAAAATAACCGAGAGGGAGTTGGATGAGCCTTAAAAAGCCCAAGTACATAACGAAGCTTGAGAGGGTTCCGGAGCTTTGCGCCGACGAGAGGCGGGAGCTTGAGCCGGTGGCTGAAAGATACGCGTTCCGCGCCAATGACTATTATAACTCCCTTATAGACTGGAACGACCCGGCCGACCCCATCCGCAGGATAATAATGCCCCAGGCGGGCGAACTGGACGCGTGGGGCGGCCTGGACCCTTCCAACGAGGAGGCCTACACAAAAGCTCCCGGCCTCCAGCACAAGTACAGGTACACCGCCCTGCTGCTGGTGAACGACGTCTGCGGCGGATACTGCAGGTTCTGCTTCAGAAAGCGGTTGTTCATGGATATCAATGACGAGGTGACGCGGGATGTCTCCGAGGGGCTTGAGTATATAAAGAGAAACGGGGAGATAAACAACGTCCTGCTTACCGGGGGCGACCCGCTGGTCATGTCCACGGCCAAGCTCGAAGGCATAATAGAAAAACTCAGGCGCATAGACCACGTGAAGATCATAAGGATAGGCTCGAAAATCCCGGCCTTCAATCCTTTCAGGATAATCAACGACGGCGAGCTGCTGGAGATGTTCGCAAGGCACAGCCATGACGACAGGAAGATATATCTCATGGCCCATTTCAACCATCCCAGGGAGCTTACCGCCGAGGCCGTGAAGGCCATGAACATGCTGCGCCGGGCGGGCGTCGTGGTGGTGAACCAGACGCCGCTTCTGAGAGGGATAAACAGCAACCCGTCTGTCCTGGGGGAGCTTTTCAACAGGCTCTCTTACATCGGCGTGACGCCTTACTACGTTTTCCAGTGCCGTCCCACGGCGGGAAACAAGATGTTCTTCCTGCCGATGGAGAAGTCCTACGAGATATTCGAGAGAGCCCGCGCCATGGGGTCTGGTCTTGCCAAAAGGGCCAGGTTCGTCATATCCCACGCCACTGGGAAGATAGAGATCGTCGGCAGGGCCGAGGGGAGGATTTTCCTGCGCTACCACCGCGCCGCGGACGATGGAGGGGAGGGCAGGTTCCTGATCCTGAAAAGCAACCCGGACGCCTATTGGCCGGACGACTACGATGACTTCGCGGCCGAAAAACCGGGGATGGACAGGCGCAGAAGGACGCGCCGCCCGGCCAGCGTCTCCTTCATTTCCTAAAGAACGGACAGCCCCCGGCGCGGGAAGAAAACACGCGGAGCTTGAGGAGAAGGTGAGACAGATAGAGACGTCACGGATCACCGAGGCGGTCCGCGACATGTGCATGGACGCGAACTACGACCTCGGCGAGGACGTCATAAAAGCCTTCGAACGCGGGCTTGAGACCGAAGAGTCCCTCACCGGCAAGGCTGTTTTCGACGCTCTTTTGAAAAACGCCGAGATAGCCAGAACCGAAAAAGTCCCCATGTGTCAGGACACGGGCTTCGCCGTGATATTCGTCGAGATCGGGCAGGACGCGCACGTCGTCGGCGGGTCGCTGGCCGACGCCATAAACGAAGGCGTCCGGCAGGGATACGAGCAGGGTTACCTGCGCAAATCGATCTGCGATCCCTTCACCCGCCAGAACACGGGGGACAATACCCCCGCCGTCATAATTACCGATATAGTTGAAGGCGACAAACTCAAAATAACCGTCGCGCCGAAGGGGGGAGGGTCGGAGAACATGGCCCGCGTGACGATGCTGACCCCGTCCGGCGGCAAGCAGGCGGTGATGGATTTCATCGTTCAGCGGTGCCAGGAGGCCGGATCGAACCCCTGCCCGCCGGTGATAGTCGGCGCGTGCATAGGGGGGACGCCGGAGAAAGCGGCGATCCTCGCCAAGAAGGCGCTGCTGCGCCCCGCCGGGGAGCCTAGCCCCGACCCGGAGCTCGCCTCGATGGAGCGGGAGCTTCTGACGAGGATAAACAACCTCGGCATGGGGCCGCAGGGGCTCGGCGGGCGGGTCTTCGCGCTGGCCGTTCATCTTGAAAAACACCCGTGCCACATAGCCACCCTGCCGCTGGCGGTGAACATCTGCTGCCACGCCAGCCGCCACAAGGAGATCGTCCTGTGAGCGAAGGGGTAATAAAAATAACCACCCCGCTGGCGGACGATGTTGTTGAGGGCCTGAAGGCGGGGGACCAGGTGAGCATATCGGGCGAGCTTTACACCGCCCGCGACGCGGCCCATAAAAGGCTCGTCGCGCTGCTCGACGAGGGCAAGGAGCTGCCCTTCGATATCAGCGGCGCGGTGATCTACTACGTCGGGCCTTCACCCGCGAAGCCGGGGAAGGTGGTCGGCTCCGCCGGGCCGACGACCAGCTACCGGATGGACGCCTACGCCCCGCGACTGATGGAAGCCGGGATGAGGGGGATGATCGGCAAGGGCAAGCGCTCGAAGGATGTCGTCGACGCCATGGTCAAGAGCAAGGCGGTCTACTTCGCGGCCATAGGCGGCGCGGCGGCCCTCATCGCCCGGTCGATAAAGAGCGTGGAGATCATCGCCTACGAAGACCTCGGCCCGGAGGCTGTCCGCCGCATGGTGGTGGAGGATTTCCAGGCGGTGGTGATAAACGACGTCCACGGCGCCGATCTTTACGAGATGGGGCAGGCCAGATACAGGATCGCCTGATCCCTCCCCGCCTTTCTCTTTTGCTCCTTTTCTCGAATTCGGGAACCCGGTTCTCTAACTTGAGAAAATTGTACCGAATAAACGCTGATGTCTTTTCGCCAATACCTGGTAATGCAATAAAAATCAAATCGTTAAAAGCATGCAACCGTTCGATGCGCTATGGCGCGAGAATTGCTTGCAGTAATTTATATCCTTAGATAGATCATTATTTATGATGAGACGGAGTGGGGCGATTTTTCTGAAAATGGGCAAAGTCGCAGCGTTTGCCACACCTCTAATGTTGCTCGCCTGGGCAGGGTTTGCTTTTGCCGATGGATGGGCCTCCAACACCAAGGCGTCCAACACGGGCAGCATAGTCAACACGCGCCACAACATGACCATGAGCTACATACCCGGCGGCTGGGGCAACTGGATGGACTACGCCCGGAACAATTACGGCGAGGTGTGCGTCTATTGCCACACGCCCCACGGGGCGAACAGCCAGATCGACGCGCCGCTGTGGAACCGCACGAGCCCGGGCAACTCATACAACCTATATAATATACCGCTCACCTCAGGTCAGTCTCCCACCCAGCCGGGGGTGAACTCGCTTACGTGCCTTTCCTGCCACGACGGGACGGTGGCCATCGATTCGATCATAAACATGCCCACGACGCAGAGCACCGGGTACACCGGCAATTACCTTGCCGCGCAGGAGACGAGCCACAACGAAGCTTTTCTGGACGCCTGGACGAACCAGACGGGCAGCGGTGTAGACACCGAAGACCATGGCAAGATATGGAGCTCCGACTCCGGCCCAGGCTCCGGCCCTTACAACTGCAACAGGTGTCACTATGGAGGCAACCCGTGGGACATCCCCGCTTTCGAGATATTCACAATTGGCACAGACCTTCGCGACGACCATCCCGTCGGCGTGGAACTTCCAGACACGAACGTTTACGACTTCAAGGCGCCGACGGCGACTGACGGAACGCTTCAGTTTTTTGACCTGGACGGCGACAGCAGGGCGGACAACAACGAGGTCCGGTTCTATGACACCGGCGGCGGCTACGAGGTCGAGTGCGCATCGTGTCACGACCCCCACGGTGTCGAGTCCGCCGGGCCGGGAAGCGAGTTCATCCCGTCGTTTCTGCGCGTCAATAACAACAACGCCTCGTCACTTTGCCTCACCTGTCATGACAAGTGAACTAGATATGCTGAAAAACCACGGTCAATGTCATCTGAGCCGCCCCTCGGTGTCATTCTGAGGCCCTTCGGCTCAGGGTAAACTCCCGCTGAAGAATCCCAACCCCCGTCCTTTCAGTGTCATGCTGAATTTATTTCAGCATTTCGCTTTACGCGGATCGAGATTCCGGCTCGGGGGCCGGAATGACAGGCCGGGAGGAGCGAAATGTTATGATGAACTTGTTTCTACATTTAGAGCCTCGTTGGCCCGAGGCCCTGAAACAATTTCAGGACGACAGGCTGGAACATCCTGAACCGCCCCGCGATGTCATCTTGAGCCGAAGGCGAAGGATCCCATTGTTCCATCCCATACGAGACTTTTCGCTGCGCTCAGAGTGACAATGCTTCGCTCGCCGCGAGACTTTTTTGCTCGCCGGGGTGTCATTCACCCAGGCATTTTCCCCCAGTCCTCAGGCTGAAGAAGACCCCGCGGAGCCTTGGGCCTGCGGCGCGCCGGGCGAATGTTAAGATAGAACCATGAGAAAAAGGAAGACGATCATCGCCATGAGCGGCGGGGTGGACAGCTCTCTTGCCGCGGCGCTGTTGAAGGAGAGCGGGCACGACCTCGTGGGTATAACCATGAGGGTGTGGGATCCGCCACCCGGCGCCGAGGCGCGGCCGGGCTCCTGCTGCTCCATCGACGACGCCGACGACGCAAGGCGCGTGGCGGACAGGCTGAAAATCCCCCATTACACCCTGAACGTGAAGGCGGAGTTCAAAAGCCGCGTGGTGGACTATTTCATCGGGGAATACATGACCGGGCGGACGCCGAACCCGTGCGTCCTTTGCAACCAGTCGATGAAGTTCGACTGGCTTTTCCGGCAGGGCGCAAAGTTCGGCGCGGACACCGTCGCCACGGGCCATTACGCCCGGATCGGCGAGTTTGGCGGACGGAAGGTCATCATGCGCGGGGCCGACCCCGGCAAGGATCAGAGTTATTTTCTGTTCTCCACTCCGCCTGAGAAGCTTTCGAGCATCCTGTTCCCGCTCGGCGGGCTCACGAAGGGCGCCGTCCGCGCGCTGGCGGCGGAGCGGGGCCTCGGCGTTTCGGAAAAGCCGGAGAGCCAGGAGATATGCTTTGTCCCCGATGACGATTACACCTCCCTGATCGCCGCCGCGCCCGGCGGGGGGGCGGTGGGGGATGGGGAGATCGTGAACACCAGGGGCGACATCCTCGGGCAAAGCCGCGGATACCCCTATTACACCGTCGGCCAGAGGCGGGGTCTCGGCGTCGCCGTGGGGGAGCCCGTCTACGTCACGGCGATAGACCCCCGTGAAAACCGCGTGGTGGTCGGCTCCCGGGAGGAGGTCTACGGCTCCGCCCTGCTGGCGGAGGACGTGACCTGGAGCATCCCGCCGGAGGAGGCCGCGGGGCTCGATCTTGCCGCCAGGATACGAAGCAGGGGCGAAGACACCCCCGCCATGATCGAGCCTCGGGGACGGAACGGGGCGGTGGTGGAGTTCTCCGAGCCGGTATTCGCCATCACGCCTGGACAGGCGGTCGTCTTCTATCATGGCGACGTCCTCGTCGGGGGAGGATGGATCGAAAGGCGGCTCTCCTGACATGGGCGGGGATGTGAATCTTGCGGCGGCGCTGGCCGTCGCCCAGGACGCCGCGCGGCGGGCGGGGAGCATCCAGAGGGAATATCGCTCCAAAAACTTCTCAGTCCGCCACAAGGGGGAGATAGACCTCGTTACGGGGGTGGATATCGCCTGCGAAGAGGAGATCGTCCGCGTCATCCGGCGCGCCTTTCCTGACCATGACATCCTCGCCGAGGAGGAGGAGGCGACGGAGCGCGGCTCGCGTTACACCTGGCTCATCGACCCTCTCGACGGGACGGTAAACTACGCCCACGGGTTCCCCATATACTGCGCGTCGGTGGCTCTGGCCGGCGGGAGGGGGCCCGTCGCGGGCGCGGTCTATGATCCGGAGCGGGACGAGATGTTCACCGCGGCGAGGGGCGGCGGGGCCTTTTTGAATGGGGAGAGGATAAAAGTCTCCGGCGTGTCGAGGCTCACCGACGCGCTCCTGGCCACGGGGTTTCCCTACACGATAAGGACGACGGAGAAGAACAATCTGAAAGAGTTCGCGGATTTCGCCATGCGGGCGCAGGCCCTGCGCCGCCCCGGCGCGGCCGCCATCGACCTTTGCTATGTCGCCTGCGGCAGGCTGGAGGGGTTCTGGGAGTTTCATCTCAAGCCATGGGACATGGCGGCGGGAGCGCTGATCGTCGAAGAGGCGGGCGGAGAGGTGACCTCCTCCAGCGGATCGGCGTTCGACCCGTTCCGTCAGGATATCGTCGCCTCCAACGGCCTCGTGCACTCCGCCATGCTGGAGACTCTCGCCCTGCCGTGATGACGGCGCTCGCCGCCCGCCGGGATCAAAGATATCGCTAGAAAGCGTTCCTTATGATCTCCACCTCGGGGCTATTGGCGCCGGCGAAGTCGACGGTCACGATGTCGAATCGGATCGACACGCCGCGCAGACCGTTCCTGGCCGAATATATACGCGCCGCCTGGCGCAGCCTCTCCGCGCGCTTGGGGCCGACGGCCTCAAGCGGCCTGCCGAAGGAGTGATCGGACCTTGTCTTCACCTCGACGAACACCAGGAAGTTTCCTTCCCTGGCGATGATATCCACCTCCCGGCGGGAGATTTTCGCGTTCCGCTCGATGATTTTATACCCCTGGGAGGCCAGGGATTTCGCGGCGATATCCTCCCCGCGCCTGCCGAGCCTCAGGTGTTCCGCGCCGCCTTCCCGCCCAGCGGTCAAAAGCCTGCGCAGCCTGTCCGCGAAATAGCCAAACACGAGCCCGGCGCCCCTTCCGTCAACCCTTCCAGGTAAGCTCCATCTGCCCGTCCATCGCCTCCCGCTCCTTCGCGGGCAGCCTTTCCCGCACGCCCCTGAAGGTTTTTCGGTGGGCGGGGCACGGGCCATGCTTTACGATCGCTTCGAGGTGCTCTGCCACGGCGTAGCCCTTGTGCCGGTCGAAGCCGTATTCCGGCCAGGCCAGCGCGAGCTTTCGCATGATCATGTCCCGCTCCACCTTGGCCACCACCGACGCCGCCGCCACGGACAGGGAGAGCGAATCGCCCTTGACGAGCGTCCGCTGCGCCCCGGCCCATTTCACGGGACGGTTCCCGTCCACTATCACGTAATCGGGCCGCGGCGAAAGTTTTGACAGAGCGCCCTCCATCGCCATGAGGGACGCTCTCAGTATGTTCATGGAATCTATGACCTCGGGCTCGACGATGAAGCTTGCCGCGCAGACCGCCTTTTCGTGGATAACGCTGTAAAATTGTTCGCGCTGGTTGGCGGAAAGCTTCTTGGAGTCCGTCAGCCCCGGCAGGGAAAAACCATCCGGCAGGACGACCGCCGCCGCCACCACGGGGCCGGCAAGAGGCCCCCTGCCTGCCTCGTCCACCCCGGCTATGACGGAATGCCCCAGCCTTTTGGCTTTATTCTCAAACCGCAGCATCGCCACAAAGCCTAGCACGCCCGGAACTCTGTTTCCACGAAAAGCTTTCCGCCGCTCCCCCGCCCCCCGATGATGTTGAAACCCGCCAGCGAAACGGATAAATTCTAGACGTATGCGAAGTGTCATTCTTCTCTTTCTCACCGTGGCGCTGGCCTCTACGTCATACGCGGGGGAGGGCTTGAAACTGTCCGCGAAAGCGGAGCCGGACCGCCTTCCGCCAGGAGCCGAGCTGCGCCTTGTCATCACCGTGGAGGGAAAGGGCGCGGCGGACACCCCGGAGCCTTCACTGCCGCGCCTTAAAAACTTCGAGATCGTCGGCAAGTCCACCAGCCAGAGGTACTCCATAGTCAACCTGGAGACGAAAGTGACGAAAACGACGGTGTACCGGCTTCGCGCCCCCAGGGAAGGGAAGTTCGAAATACCCCCCGTCACCCTGGAGGCGGACGGGAAGACGTACAAGTCCGATCCGGTGGAGGTCGTCGTGGATCCCGGCGCGCCCGCTCCGAAAGGGCCATCGACGGCGAGGCGCGGACCCGGTTCGATCTTCCCCGATTTCGGAGGGTTTTTCCGCAGGGACCCTTTCCCACACAGGACGATGAAGCTTGAGAAGGACGACCTTTTCGCCACCATGGAGGTGGACAAGACGGAGGTTGTCCCCTTCGAGATGATTACGGCCACGTTCAGCTTCTACCGCGCCGTGGATATCTGGGACAAGCCGGGATATCAGAAGCCGGACTTTGAGGGCTTCTGGGTGGAGCAGCTGCCCTTCCCCGGCGGTGAAAAGGAAAAGACCGTAGTGGAGGAGGTGGACGGCAAGACCTACCACGTGAACAGGATGCGCTACGCCCTGTTTCCCATAAGCGAGGGGGAGAAGCTGGTGGACTCCGCCGTGGTCTCAGCGCAGGTGGACCCTTGGTCGGACAGGGTGGAGCGGGCCACCGCGCCCATACTCGTGAATGTTCGTCCCTTCCCGCGGGGAGCGCCCGAAGCCTTCGACAACATGGTCGGAAGGTTCGAGACCGAAAGCGATCTGGGGGCTGAAAGTATCCGTGTGAACGACGGCGCAACGCTGAAGATCACGGTTTCGGGCGAGGGATACTTAAAGCCCGCCCCAGCGCCAGCGCCCCCCGCCGCCGATGGTCTTGATATTTTCGATCCCAAAATAGCCGACACCGTGGACAAGTCCGGCGGCGTCATCCTCTCAAAGAGGGTTATCGAGTACCCCATCGTGGCGCGGGAACAGGGGACGAGGACCATCCCGCCGACAACCTTCGCCTGGTACGACCCCGAAGCGGGGCGGTATGTCACGCGGCGGACAGAGCCTTTGGATGTGAAGGTTCTGCCCGCGGGGGACACGCCGTCCGCTGGAGACCATGGCGCCGCGCCGGACCACGTGAAGGCGGCGGAGGGGCTTTTTGACATAAAGCCGGACCGGACCGCCCTGCCGGACTGGAGCGCGCCTCCGCACAGACGATGGGGCCTGTGGCTGATCGCGGTCGTCATCCCCGCCGCCGTGATCGGCGCCGCGTGGGCCGTGGCAAGGCGCAGAGACGGCCTTCTGAAAGACCCTGTCCGCGCAAGGCGATCCAGCGCGGCCACCCGGGCGCGCCGGGCGCTGGCGGAGGCGGAGAGGGTGGAGAACACGCGGGAGTTTTTCGCCGCTCTCGACGTGGCGGCCCGCTCGTACCTTGCGGATAAATGGAACATGTCCGCCCCGTCCATAACGAAAGATATAGTAAAAGGGCGGATCGCCGAAAACGGCGACGGTCTGCGGGATTTGGTGACGGAATTTTTCGACATGGTGGAGCGCGCCCGCTATGCCCCTTCCATGGACGGGGACAAGGAAGAAGGGTTGAGAGCCGCAAGAAGGATCATAGATCGGATGGAGGCCGTGGAATGAAATCTCTGGCCGCCGCGGGGCTTGGCGTCTTCGTTCTCCTGGCGAGCGTCTCAGCGAAAACCACCGCCGGGACGTACAACGAGGCCAACAGGCTGTACAGGCAGGGCGAGTATGACCAGGCGCTGAAGCTTTATAATTCTATTGGCGTGGTGAACCCCGATGTCGAGCACAACCGTGCCATGGCATGGCTCAGGTCGGGCGATATCGGCAGGGCGATGGTCCACTTCAACAGGGCCAAGAGGCTCCGCCCCGGCGACGAACAGACCACCGCGGCCCTCGAGTATGTCCGGTCCGTCAAGCGGGACAGAGAGCCGAAAAGCGGCGGTTCGGCGCTGGCCGCCGCGGCCGGGTTGTTGTACGCTCCCTCGTTGTTCGCCCTGGAGTGGGCCGCCGCGGGGCTTTGCCTGTTGTCTTCCGCATTGGCCGCGGGTCTGATGCTCGCCCGGCGGCCTTCCCGCGGGAGACGGTTTTCAAGAGCGCTGGCCGTCTCCCTGGCGCTTCTCGCGGCCTGTGGGGCGGTGACGGCGTTCAGGGCCGTTCAGTTCGAAAGAGGCGCCCTGGCGGTTGTGCTGGCGGACGAGGCCGCCGCCCTGGCGGAGCCTTCGAAGGCGGCGAAAAAGGTGTTCGCCCTCCACGAGGGGACGGAAGGGATTACAGGCGAAACGCGGGACGGTTTTGTCCTGTTTACCCTTCCTTCCGGCCTGAGCGGGTGGGTGGAGAAGTCCAAGCTTGAGAGGGTGTGAGGCCAAGGCTCCCTTCGGAGCGCTTATTGTCTCCTGCCTGAAAAAAGGGGCGCGTTTGCGTCAGCGCTGCTGTTGGCATAGAATATCTTAACGCTGGGCTCATATTCAAAAACACCGGGCGCGCGCAAGACGGGCCGGTTTTTTTCGAGCGGGATGGATAAGGCAGTGGGAACAAACGCCGACAGATCCTGTCTCGTCTGGGCCATCGGCGGCGCCAAAGGGGGCGTGGGCAAAACACAGACGGCCGCCGCCCTGGGCGTCATCATGGCAGGGGAGGGCAGGCGGGCCGCCGTGCTGGACGCGAGCCTGGACGCTCCCGGGCTCCATACCGCCATGGGAATGAAAAGACCGGAAAGGGGTCTTTCTGACTTTTTCCTTGGCAGGGTGGAGACGCTGGATGAGATCATGACGCCCTCACCCGTGGAAAACCTTTTCCTTATACCCGGCATGACCGGCGCGCCTGTCCCGTCGAACGTAAAGAACACGGGGTTCGTCCGGCTCAAGAACGCCCTCCGCCAGATGAAGCTCGACGCGGTTTTGCTGGATCTCGGGCCGGGGACGGGCGCCGCGTCTTCCGACCTGCTCTTGGCCGCCGACACGGGATTGATAGTCACGACACCGGAGCCGGCCTCCGTGGAGCTTGTCTACGGCCTTTTGCGGCAGGTTCTGCGCCGCTCCCTGAAAAGCGCGAAAGGGGCGGCCCGGTACGGCGGGATCATCGATGAAGAGTTCGCCGACACGGGGTCCGGAAACCTCGTGGCCCTTGTGGAGCGCGTTTTGGGGCGCGTCTCCTGCGAAGACCCGTCAGCCGCGCAGTTGATCGAAAAGGAGTTTCTGGGACTGGAGTTCAACCTCGCCGTCAACATGGCCCGGGATGACCACGACCGCCTCCTCGGGCCCTCCATCTGCGAGATCGCGGACAAATTCTACGGCCTGTCCATGAATTACAGCGGATATGTCCCCTACGACGGGCGGGCGGCCAGGGCCGGGGCGCCCGGGAAGCCGTTCATCGTCGAATACGGGGCCAGCGACGCTGCGGCGTGTTTCAACCTGGTTTTCAGGGAACTCCTGAAAAACACCGGGAGGCGTCACGCCGGGGCGCAACTGAGCTTGATCCGGTCATGAAACGAAAAAAGCCCCAGGACATGACCCATTACGAGATACTGAACCTGCCATTTACCGTCTCGGAACGGGAGGTGGAGGAAGCCTACCTGCAGCTGACCTATGTCTACGGCGACAGCTCCATGGCCTGGTATGGCGCCCTGGCGGACGAGGAGAGGCGCTGGATGCTGAACAGGATCCAGCGGGCCTGCGAGACCCTCAGGAAAGAACAGACCCGCAGGGAGTACGACGAAAAAGAGCTGGGACTGAGCGAGCAGGAGAAGGAAAAGCTGGACATGGAAAAGACCCATGAGCTGAAGGCGATCCGCCTGATGGACGCCCCGGCGAAAGCGCAGCCCCCCAGCGGCGGCGCGGAGCGGGACCGTTCGCGGAAAAAAAACGCCGCGCCCGCTTCCATCCCGGCGAGAGTGACAGGCTCCCATCTCAGGAATATCAGGAACGCCCGGGGCGCCTCTCTCGACGAGATAGCGCAGATCACGAAAGTGAAAAAATCCTACCTGGAGGCGATCGAAAATGAGGACATAAAAAGCTTCCCCGCGCCGATCTTCATGAAAGGTTTCCTGAAGGCCTACGCCAAGGCTCTGGGGCTGGATCCCGAGGAGATAAGCGACAGATACCTCGCCAAGGCGCCGCCGGGGAGGGATTGAAAACCCCGGCGGGCGCCGCCGGGCGGCTTAAAGGTTCTCGTCTATGATCTCCTGCAGCTCCGCCTTGGAGCGCACCCCGACCACCTGCTTGGCGATCTCGCCGTTCTTGAAAAACAGGAGAGTAGGAATGGAGCGGATGCCGTATTTCGTGGCGGTCTGGCTGTTCTCGTCCACGTTGAGCTTGCCGACGTTTATCTTGCCCTGGTATTCATTGGCCAGCTCCTCCAGGGCGGGCGCTATCATGCGGCACGGGGCGCACCACTCCGCCCAGAAGTCCACAACCGTCAGCTTGTCGGCGCCCAGAACCTTTTCATCGAAGTTTGTGTCGGTAAATTCATCCACGTTTTCAGCCATTTGAGACGCTCTCCCTTAAGCTTTTTGAACTTCAATTAGCAAATAAGTTTATATTCAAGTCACGGATTAATCAACCCATCGCCGCACATTTTCATCATCGCCGCCTCCGGGGCCGCCGGCCGCCGGGAATATCTCGACGGCGCCTGCGAGGACGGCCACGCCGAAAATTATCAGGAGCAGCCCCAGGAAACGAAGCATCAGGACGACGGTGTCGGCGGCGGGGGGCTTGTATTCCAATTCCACCCAGTTGCGCTTCATCGACTCCGGCATGAGGAAAAGAAGCGTGAAACCGATCACGAAAAGGCCCACGGCGAATAAAAGTTCGTTCGTCATCGTTTTCAACCTGAAAAATCGCCCGCGCCGGGATTTCCTTTGATGATTTTGATGATATAGTGTTTCCGGGAAAATCGGGAATTTTTAACGCACAGGCTATTTTTCTCGCTCCATGGTCGTCACACGGCGCGGCTGCACGCTTGTCGAGCTGGTCGTCGTCCTGCTCGTCCTCTCCATTTTGGCTATAGCCGCCTGGCCCGCCGTTTCCGGCCCAAGGCAAATCTCCATCAACGCCGCCGCCGAGGTGTTGAAAACGGACATAAACAGGACAAGACTGCTCGCCATGACGAAAGGCGCGCCGCGCCGGATAACTCTGAACGAGGGCGCCGCCTATTACGTATACGGCGAGGGGGAGGTGGATAGCGGGCGGAGACGCGGTCTTGCCGGCCTGGCGCCGGGGATATCCATCAGAAAAGGCGGGACGGTCTCGTTCAACAGCCTGGGCGAGCCTTCCGGCGGGAGCCTCACCTTCGAGCTTGCCCTGGCGGGCGAATCCGTATCGGTCGCCATAGAGCCGTACACCGGGAGGGTGTCCGTCAGATGAGTCGGCGCTTTGGCTCGGGTTACGGTTTCACGCTCGTGGAGCTTGTTGTCCTGATCGCCGTCCTCTCCATCGCTGGCGTGGTGATAGTTCTGCCGCTCGTGTCCTCCGCCCCCGGGTTTGGCGCCGTCCGTCCGTCGCTTTCGGCGAAGGCGGCCGGCCTCGCGCGCGGGCAGGCGGCGCTTGCCGCGGCGGAGCTTGCGGGCGTCGGCGGGGACGAGTGGAAAAACACCCTTTCCGCCCTGCAGGCGTCATCCCCCATAATCATGCCCGCGAAGGCGCTGGACGACGACGTTTTCGAGATGGAAAGATTTTACACCTGCGTGACGGAGAATATCACCGCGGACCCCGACTGCGCCGCCGGGCTTGTCCTCGTCACGGTAACCGTCCGGACAGAGGGGCTGGAACCCAGCCGTCTCGTGTTTCTGTCGTCGAAAAATGGAGGCGCGTCCGATGCGGGCTGAACGAAAGCTGCTGGGGTTCACGCTGGTGGAGTTGGTGGTGGTGATCTCCATCATGGCCATCATCGGAGCGGGAGCGGCCGTGAGCCTCTCGGACGCCGCCGGGATGTACAGGACCGCCGCGCTGGAGACGGAGCTTTCACTCGAGGGGTTTATGGCCCTTGAAAGGATCGCAAGCGAGCTTCGCGCCAGCGCGGGGACGCCGAAGATCACGGGCGGGAGGATATCCTTCAACCGTCCCTCCGCCGCCCCCGGCGCGTGTGAGGCGTGCGTGGACAACTCCACCTTCGTAACCTTTGTCCACACGCCGGAGGACAACACGCTATGGCGGGAGACGGCCCCCGCCGGCCGCAGGGCGCTGGCGGGAAACGTCGCCGCGTTCGCCGTGACGGCGGAGGAAAACGGCCCCGGGATAACGGTCTATACGATCAGCCTGACCATGCGCGCGGAGGGGCGCGGCGTCACGCTGGAGATGGGGGTTTTCCCGCCTTCGGCGGGCGATGGATGGGTGGAGATCGTCCGGTGAGTAGGTCGGGATGGAGATGCGGCGTCAGCGCCGTCTATGTCCTGTTTGTCATCGCGTCGCTGGCGGCGCTGGGCCTTGCCGCGGCGGCGATCACGGGGGGCGGGGCCGTATCATCGCCCGATTTTCACAGCGCCGCGGAGAGCCTTTACGCGGCGAGGTCGGGGATCGAATGGGTGAAACTGAAAACCGCGGGCTACACCACCGCCGACAAGAATAAATGGCTCGGTCTCGACGGGACGAGGGTGGAATACGCAGGGCCGGGCGGGCCGGCTTTCGTGATCGCCGTGAGATATTCCGACCCGGACGAGGACCCCATGACGGACGACATCGTGACCGTCGCTTCGACGGGGTTTTCCAGCGGCGCGGAAAGGACCCTTGAGATGACGGCGCCTGTCCCTTCCCCTTCCACCGCCATCGAGCTTTTCTCCGACGATTTCCGGGCCGAAGACGCGCCGTTTTTCGAGGACATCTACGTTTTCGGCCTGGCGGACGGGCCGCATTCGGCGATGGACCCATACCTTGCGGTGACGGGCGGCCCCGGCGGGGACACCGAGGAGGTCTTCACCCACGCATCCGAGCCGGGAGGGCGAAGGGGCGTCCTCGTCATGGGCGGAAAGGAAGAGGCCAGGCTCACCATCCATACCGGCTCCTGTTTCAAATGGAGCCGCGATCCCGCCGTACCCTGCGGCGGCGCGGAATGCTCCGCCTCCGGCCCGTGCCAGGCGAGACGGGGGATCGGCGCCCCCGTGGACGATGAGGGGTACCAGAACTATTTCATAAGGATCCGCGCAAGGCTCCTTTCCGGCAAGGGGTTCGGGCTCTATTTCCGCGCGTCGTATCCACGGGACGAAAGCGGACGGGTGGACTTCGGCGGCCTCACCTCCTACGCCTGGCAATACGACGCGGGGATGGGCTACCTGGCCCCCTGCGACATGATGACCGCCGTGGCGGGAAGCGACGGCGAGGGGATGTTTTTTACCAGGAGGATAGAGAAAGGAAGCGAGACCTGCGGGCCCGGGTGCTCCCTTTTCACGGCCCGGAACCCATCGCCGCCGGAGAACTCCTGGCCATTCTTCTGCCCGGAGAACAGGACGGGGCTCGATTTCCTGAACGGCTGGAGATGGAGAAGCGGCGGATGGACGGCGGGGTGGAGAACGGTCTACATCTACGTTTACAAGGATCGCGCCTCCGTCTACCTTGGCAGGGAGGAAATTTCCGGGCGCGGCTCGGAACATTACCCGGAGCCGGTGGGGATTATATATCTCGGCTCCATGGAGGGGCTGTTGCGGTCGGGCGCCATCGGCGTTCGCGCCATAGAAGACAGCGTGGTGGAGATCGACTACATCAGGATTTACAGCAACGAAGCCGACCTTGACCCCGGCTCTTTTCCCGGCGCCGGGTGAACCCGGGAGTCTCTCCCGTTCCCGGACGCGTGTCGTGATAGAATCTTCACTTTTTCAACACGAAGACAGGCGAGAAGGATGGAATACAGACAGTGGCCCTACAAAGAGGCCGCGAGGATCGCAAAAAGGCTTGAGCGATTGGGGCGAGAAACCGCCGTGGCGCAGACGGGATACGGCCCGTCCGGCCTTCCGCACATAGGCACCTTCGGCGAAGTGGCGCGCACGTCTTTCGTCCTCCAGGCCCTGAAGGTCATCGTCCCGGAGATAAGCTCCAGCCTCATCGCTTTTTCCGACGACATGGACGGGCTGCGGGAGGCGCCGGCGAACATACCGAACAGGGACATGGTCAAAGAACACCTGGGCAAGCCCCTGACCGCCGTGCCGGACCCTTTCGGGGAGGAGCCCTCCTACGCCCATTACATGAACAGGAAGCTGCGGGAGTTTCTGGACTCTTTCGGGTTCGAGTACGAGTTCGCCTCCGCCACTGATAAATACAGGTCCGGCGCGTTCAACGAGGGGCTTTCGCGGGTGATGGCCAACTACGAGAGGATCAGGGAGCTTTTCACCGGCACGATAGCCGAGGAGAAGCGCGCCTCCTGGAGCCCGTTCTTTCCTATATGCGAAAACTGCGGGAGGATATACTCCACCCTCGTGACGGACTATGACAAGGAGAAGAACACCGTGGCCTACTCCTGCGAGGTTTCGCAGGGGGGCAGGTTCGAGGCGTGCGGCCACAAGGGCGAAGTCGGCATATTCGACGGGACCCTCAAGGTGGGGTGGAAGGTGGACTGGGCTTTGCGCTGGTTCTCGCTGGGCGTGGACTATGAAATGCACGGGGAGGACCTGCTGGAGTCCGCCAGGCTCTCCTCGAAGATCGTCAGGACGCTTGGGGGGGCGCCGCCGGAGCTTTTCAAGTACGAGCTGTTTTTAGACGAGCAGGGGCGGAAGATATCCAAGAAACTCGGCAACGGTGTATCCATTGACCAGTGGCTGGCCTACGGGCCCGTGGACTCGCTTTTGTACTTCATGTACACAAAGCCCCAGCAGACCAAACGCATGGGGCTGCCCATACTGCCGAAGATCATCGACCAGTACATAGAGACAATCGCCAGGAGCGACGGTTCGGAGGACTCCCCGGCGTTCTTCGTGGACAGGCTGGCCAAGGGCGCGCACGCTGGCGCCATACACGGCGAGAAGATCGTGAACTACTCCATGATATACGACCTCATCATCACGCTGAACGCCCCCAGCCACGACATCGTCCGGGAATACCTGCTGCGGTACCAGCCCGAGATAGCGGAGAACATGGAGTACTACGACGAGTTGATCGAGCACGCCATGCTGTATTACCGCGAGGTCTATCTGCCGTCGAGGAAAGAAGAGGCGCCGGGAAGAGAGATGGACGAGGCGGCGGCGGCTTTCGCCGGCGGGCTGGAAAAGCTCGACCAAGTAGAGCCCGAGGCTGTCCAGAGCCTTGCTTTCCAGATCGCCAAAGATCACGGCGTGAAGCCGAAGGACTGGTTCACCACCCTCTATCGCATATTCCTGCGCCAGTCCTCCGGCCCCAGGATCGGCAGCTTCATCACGTTGATCGGCGTGGACAAGGCCGTGGAGATACTGCGGGAGCATCTCGGGGAAAGGGAGGCTTGAGCGGCGGGGCGTTTTGGCGCCCGGGTTGTCAGATAAATTCGCTTATAAGGCCGCTGTCGCGGGCCTCGGCCAGTATCCTCCTGGCCCATTTTATGTCCGTGTCGATCTGGTCTTTCAGCTCCTCCACGGAGCCGAAAGCCTTCTCGTCCCTCAGCCTCTCCACGAAAAAGACCTCCACCTCCGTGCCATAAAGCTCCCCCTCCATGTCCAGCAGGTGGACCTCCACGATGAAGTCATCGCGGTTGAAAGTGGGGTTGAACCCGATGTTCAAGACCCCCTCATGCCACTCGCCCGGCCCGACCCGCGCGAAGACGGCGTACACTCCCACGGCGGGTATCACCTCGTATGGCGTCTCCAGGTTGGCCGTGGGGAAGCCTATGGCCCTGCCCCTCATGTAGCCGGAGACGACCCTGCCGGCAATGGAGTAATACCTCCCGAGTCTTTTCGTCGCTTCGCCGATCTCCCCTTCCAGCAGGTAGTCCCTGACGCAGGTGGATGAAACCCTCGTCCCATCCACCATCACGGGCTCCACGACCTCCACGCCGAAGCCAAGCTCCGCCCCCATTTTCCGCAGGTAGTCTATGGTCCCCAGCTTGCCTTTGCCGAAGGAGTAGTCGTGCCCCACGAAGACCGTCTCCATCCCCAGCCCCTCCTTGAGCTTCCGGGCGAAGTCGCGTGGGTGCATGGCGGCGAAGGCCCGGTCGAAATCAGCGAGAATGGTCACGTCGATCCCGCGGGCGGCGATAAGCTCCATCTTCTTCTTGAAAGTGGTAAGGAGGCTGAAGCCGCTGTCCGGGGCCAGTATTTTCAGGGGATGCGGCTCGAAGGTGTAGACGACGGCGGTTCCGCCGACCTCCCGGACGCGCTGGATGACCTTCTTGAAGATGGTCTGGTGGCCGATGTGAACCCCGTCGAAGTTGCCCAGGGTGACGACCGGCTTCTCAAGCCCCGGCTCAAGGTTTCTAAGTCCGCGTACTATTCTCACGGCCTGATGGCGGGGACGAGGTCAATCACCAAAGCTTACGCCGATCCGCCTGGCCGTCACCACGTGGGAGCCGTCCAGCTCCACCTTCTTCATCTGGTGCAGCGCTTCGGTCATGGGCACGGCGATTATCCGCGGGGTGCGAAGGGCCACCATGTGGTCGAACTTGCCCTCGTGGGCCATGGCCACCGCCTCGCTGCCGTAACGGGTGGCCAGGATCCTGTCGAACGCCGAGGGGCTGCCGCCTCTTTGTATGTGGCCAAGCACCGTCGCGCGGGACTCAAGCCGCGTGATCTTTTCTATCTCATTGGCCACCCATCCCCCTATCCCGCCCAGGCGGATCGTCTCCGGCGCTCCCTCCACCGCTCGTTTCACGATCTTCTCCCCACCCCGGGGCGCGGCCCCCTCCGCCACCACGACGACGGTGAAATGCTTGCTCCGTCCCTTCCTCTCGTATATCTTCTCCGCGATCTTCTCGATATCGAAGGGGATCTCCGGTATCAGGATGATGTGCGCCCCGCCGGCCAGGCCCGCCGCCACGGCGATCCATCCCGCGTACCGGCCCATCACCTCCACCACCATCACCCGGTGGTGCGACTCCGCCGTCGTATGTATCTTGTCCAGCGCGTCCATCACCGTCGTTATGGCCGTGTCGAAGCCGAAGGTGACGTCGGTCGCGGAGAGGTCGTTGTCTATGGTCTTGGGGATGCCGACTATGTTCAACCCCTTGGCGGAGAGACGGTGGGCGATGTCCAGCGTCCCGTCGCCGCCGATGACCAGCAGGCAGTCCAGGCGGTTCCTGTGATAGTTGTCCACCACGACGTCGGAGACGTCTCTTTTTGTCAGGGCGCCGTTTATGTACTCGGCGTATTCGAAGGGGTTGTCCCTGTTGGACGAGCCCAGGATGGTCCCGCCCCGGGGTAGCAGGCCGGATATCCTCTTCAGGTCGAGAGGATGCGTCCTGTTCTTTATGAGGCCGGAGAAGCCGTCGCGGACTCCCACCACCTCGTCGTTGTACTGGTGGCTGGCGGTTTTCACGACCGCCCGTATGACGGCGTTGAGGCCGGGGCAGTCTCCCCCGCCGGTCAGTATCCCTATTCTCATTTCACGCCTCCGCTGGCCGCCCTCTTTCCATCCTCGCCATTATAACCCCCGCGTTGGCCCGGGGCCGCGTTCGGAGTAGAATATCAGAATACGCGACTCCGCCGGGAGCTTACGATGGAAAGGAAAGTGGAAGTCGGCGTTGGGGGGATGACCTGCGCCGCCTGCGTGCGCAGGGTGGAGAACAGCCTGAAAAAACGGGAAGGCGTCCTCGACGCCTCGGTCAACCTCGCCACGGAGTCCGCCACGATACGTTTCGACCCGCGTGCGGCGGACGTGGAGTCCATAAAAGAATGGATATCAGGATCCGGTTACAAGCCATACGACATAACCTCCGGGGCCATCGGTCCGGAGGATGAAAAACGCCGGAGCGATGAGACAAGGGCCGCCCTGAAAAGGCTCGCCGTCTCCGCCCTGCTTACGGCGCCGGTCATGCTCCTTTCCATGAAAGACCATTTCGGCCTCGCCGGGCTCATCCCCGCCGGGCTGGACAAGGCGCTCATGTTCGCCCTCAGTACGCCGGTAATGTTCTGGGCCGGAGCGCCTTTCATGGTTGGGGCCGTCAAGGCCGCAAGACAGAAAACGTCCGACATGAACACGCTAATAGCGGTGGGGACGCTCTCGGCCTACGGCTACTCGACGGTGAGCGCCTTCGCTCCGGGCCTGGTGGCCGTGGACGGCGCCGCCCCGCCGGTCTATTTCGAAACCGCCGCGATGATAATAACCCTCATCCTGATGGGCAAATTCCTGGAGGCCAGGGCGAAGGGCCGCGCCTCGGACGCCATCCGCAAACTGATGAGCCTTGCGCCCCGGAGGGCGAGGGTGATCCGCGGCGGGGCGGAGCTTGAGATACCGGCCGAGGCGGTGGCGGCCGGAGACGTCGTTGTCGTCAGGCCGGGCGAGGCGATACCTGTCGACGGGACGGTACTGGAGGGATCGTCGTCGGTCGACGAATCGATGATAACCGGAGAGTACATCCCCGCCTCCAAGGCGCCGGGGGACACGGTGACCGGGGGGACGGTGAATAAAACGGGGTCGTTCACCTTCACTGCGACGAAGATTGGGGCCCAGACCGTTCTCGCGAGGATCATAAGACTCGTCCGCGAGGCCCAGGGCAGCAAAGCGCCCGTCCAGAAACTGGCCGACATCGTAGCCTCCTGGTTCGTCCCGGCGGTGATAGGGGTGGGGGTGGCCTCCTTTATCGTCTGGCACAGCCTCGGCCCGGAGCCGCGGTTCGTCCGGGCGCTGGTGATATTCGTCTCCGTGCTCATCATAGCCTGCCCCTGCGCCCTGGGGCTGGCCACTCCGGTGGCTGTCATGGTAGGGACGGGCCGGGGCGCGGAGCTTGGGATACTCGTGAAAAGCGGCGAGGCCCTGGAGAAGGCGGCCACGGTGGATACGGTGATCTTCGACAAGACGGGAACCATAACGAAAGGCGTCCCAAGGGTGAAAAACGTGATTCCCCTGGACGGCGTTCCCGAGGAGGATGTTCTGGCCCTCGCCGCGGCGGTGGAGAGCCGGTCGGAGCACCCGCTGGGCGCCGCCGTTCTCCGCGCCGCCGAGGAGCGGGGGCTCTCCGCCCCGGCCGGCGGGGATTTCAGGCACACCGCCGGGGCCGGCGTCGAAGCGGTGGTGGACGGGGAGCGGGTGGCCGTCGGCTCCCTCAGGCTGATGGAGAAGCTCGGCGGCTCCCAGGCGCTGGAGGAGGCGCGAAAAGCCATGGCGGATGGCGGGGCCACCCTCCTTTTCGCCATGCGTGGAGGGCGGATGGTGGGGGCGATAAGCGTCGAGGACACCATAAAGCCCGAGGCCGCCGAGGCCGTGGCGGAGCTTGAGAGAATGGGGATTTCCGTCATAATGATTACCGGGGACACCAGCGCCGCCGCGGAGGCCGTTGCCCGGGAGACGGGGATAAAAAAGTTTCTGGCCGGCGTTCTGCCGGAGGAGAAGGCCCGGGAAGTTGAAAAGCTCCAGGCCGAGGGGCGGAAAGTGGCCATGGTCGGCGACGGGATAAACGACGCCCCGGCCCTTGCCAGGGCGGACGCCGGTATCGCCATGGGGCAGGGGACCGACATCGCCATGGAGTCCGGCGACATGGCGCTGATGACAGGCGACCCACGGACCGCGGCGGCGGCGCTCTCTCTTGGCGCGGCGGTGATGCGGGTCATCAGGCAGAACCTGTTCTGGGCCTTCGCTTACAACGTCACGTTGATACCCGTGGCGGCGGGGGGTCTGTATCCTGTCTGGGGGATAACGTTGAAACCCGTCCTGGCGGCGGCGGCGATGGCTTTCTCGTCGGTCACGGTGGTCATGAACTCGCTCCGGTTGAAATCGTTCGCTCCGCGGCGATAAGATTGTAATGAAAAACTCGTCCCGTGGAATGAATGGGAACCAGCCAACCCCGGTATGCGATCGAAGATGAGCATCGAGCATATCCAGCGATGGTTTGACGCCGCGTTGGGTAAAATCCAGCTTCTCGCGCTCATTGTGGACCATGACGGGAAAATAGTCTCCGCCAACGACTTCACCGCCGAGACGACCGGATGGTCCCGCGAGGTCCTGACCGGCGAAAGCTGGCTGGAGTTTTTTGTCCCGGAGAGGGCGGAGCGCGAAAGGGTCAGGAAAAACCTCGATCTCATCCTGCGCGGGGACGAGGCCGCCCCCGAGGGCTTGCAATGCCGGATCATCTCGAAGACCGGCGGCTCCAGGATCGTATCCTGGAGCTTCGGCCCACTCGGCGACATGAACGGCGTCATCATGATCGGCAAGGACATAACGGAGATAGCCAGGGCCGAAGAGGAGAAAAACAGGCAGAGGGATTTTCTGGCCGACACCCTGGAGGCGCTGACCCATCCTCTCTACGTGATAGACGCCGCCGACTACACGATAGTCATGGCCAATTCCGCCGCGGGTTTCGGCAAGCTCTCGGGGCGGGAGAAGTGCTACGAGCTGACGCACCACAGAAGCTCCCCCTGCGACGACCCTGACAACGAGTGCCCCCTGGAGATGGTGAAGAGGACGAAACAGCCGGCCAGCGTCAAGCATATCCATTACGACAGGGAGGGAAGGGCGCGGTACGTTGAGGTGTTCGGCTATCCCGTGCTGGACGAGAGCGGCGCCGTTCGGCGGATGATCGAGTACACCATGGACGTAACCGGCCGCGAGATGGCGGACAGGGAACTGAGAGACAGCCGCCGAAGGTACATAGACATAATAGAGAACATCGCCGAGGCGATCATAGAGATCAACGGCGAGGGCGTGATAACCATCTGGAACAAGGCGGCGGAGCGGATATTCGGGTACACCGCCGCGGAGGCCATCGGCGAAAACATCACCATGGTGATCCCGCCGGAGCTCCGTAAAGACCACGAGATGTTGTTGAAAAAAGCGGAGGAGAACGCGCGCGGCGGATATCCGGCCAGTCCCGTCGAGGTCATGGGGCTCAGGAAGAACGGGGCCAGGCCCCCCGTGGAGCTTCTTGTCTCCATGACCGGCGGCGAAGGGGAGCGCCGGTTCACCGGGATACTCCGGGACCTCACCGAGCAGAAGCGGAACCGCGAGGCCCTCATCCGTGCGGAGAGCCTCGGCGCCGTGGGGAGGCTCCTTTCGGGGATAGCGCACGAGCTCAACAACCCTCTCACGGCGATAATGGGATACAGTGAGGCGGCCCTGGGCCACGATGGCCTGCCGGAGCCGCTGCGCCGGGACATCGAAATGGTTCTGAACGAATCCCGCAGAAGCTCAGGGATAGTTCGAGGTCTCCTGAACTTCGTCAGGAAAAGGCCGGCGAGCAAAACGCGGGTGGAGATCGGCGGGCTCGTGATGAAGGTCCTTTCGTTGAAAGCGTACCAGCTGAGGCTGGACAACATAGAGATTCAGACGGACCTCGTCGGCGGCCTCCCCTGCGTCATGGCGGACGAGGGGCAGATACAGCAGGTCTTCCTGAATCTCGTCCAGAACGCCCACGACGCCATACAGGAGACCGGAGTGCCCGGCTGGATAGCCGTAAGAGGCCGGGCGCGGGACGGGATGCTTTTGCTGGAGTTCGAAAACTCCGGCCCGCCGATCCGCGCCGTAGAGATCGAAAGGATATTCGAGTTTTTCTACACCACGAAAGAGGCCGGGCGCGGCTCCGGGTTGGGGCTTGCCATATGCCATGGCATCGTGGAGGAGCACGGGGGGCGGCTCTCGGCGCGGAACACGGCGGATGGCGTATTGTTTACCGTCGAGCTGCCGGCCTGCGAGAGAGGCGAATGCGGGCCGGAGCCGCCGGGGGATGGTGAGCTTCCCGACGGGGCGAACAAAAAGGCTCTCATCGTCGACGACGAGCCTTCCGTCAGGAGCGTTCTTTCCCGCTATCTGGGGAAAAGAGGGTTCGAAGTGGCCCTGGCCGGAGAGGGGAGGCAGGCCCTTGAAAGGATGGAAAAGGAAAGGGCGGATATAATTATAATCGACCTCATGATGCCCGGCATGAACGGGTTTGAGCTTTACGGGATTATTCGGGAGCGCTGGCCGGAGACGGCGGAAAGGACGATATTCACCTCCGGCATGGTGGAGCGGGAGGCGGCGCGTTTCGCCGAAACGGAAGGCAGGATCATCCTCGAAAAACCGTTTGGCAAGGACAGCCTCTACGAGGCGGTCATCTCCACTCTTAAACGGGCGTCCGGTATGGAGGCGGCGGGACAAGATGGAAAAAATCAGGCGGCTTCCCGACATAATCCCGGACACAATTCCGGGGGCTTATGAACGCCTCCTGATTTTCGGTGAGCCGGGATCGGGCAAATCGACCCTCGCCTCCGACATCGCCCGCGCGTTGTGCAAAAAGGGGATGCGCGCGCGGCTCATAAGCGCCGACCCCGGCTCCCCCGCCTTCGGAGCGCCCGGGGCCGTGAGCCTTGGCGAGTGGGGCGGTGAAACGTGGAGACTTCTGGACTACGAGGCGCTGCTCTCCCTGAACGCGGCCCGTTTCCGTCTTCCCCTGATCCAGGCCGTCCGAAGGCTCATACAACGCTCTTCCGCCGGGCAGACCATCATCGACGCGCCGGGTGTAACAAGAGGCGTCGGCGGCGCGGAGCTTCTGGCCGGGCTCGTCGAAGCCGCGGGGGCTGGGGCCATCCTTGCCCTCTCACGGGAGGGGGAGGACCCGCCGCTTTCAGACGAGCTTTCCGCGCTCGCCGCGGAGGTGTTCCTCGCGTCCGCCTCACCCCTTGCCCGCCGCCCCGGCAAGGGCGAGCTTGCCCGCCGCAGGACGTTGCTGTGGGACGAGTTCCTGTCCAGCGCCGAAGAACGCGAGCTTGTTCTGGACGATTACGCGGTTATCGGGACTCCTCCCCCGGTCAGCGTCCGCGAGGAGTGGATCGGCCGCCAGGCCGCGCTGCTTTCCGGCGATGGAAGGACGCTTGGCATGGGGGAGATAACCGCCATGGACGGCGCAGCCGTCGCCGTGAGGCTCCGCGGAGAGACGGAAGGCGCGCGCGCCATCCTCGTCCGCGACGCGAAGCGGGTGGCGGACGGGCTTTTGAGGACGGCGCCGAGGCGCTCCGAAAACGGCCTCCGCCATGCTCCGCCGCCAAAGACGCCAACCAGCCCGGGATACAGCCGCGTCGTGGGACCCCGCCCCATCGTCCGCGCCGGGGCGGTGACGGCCAGCCTGGTGAACGGCGTGTTCGGCGACCCTCTCCTGACCCTGCGCCCCAGGCTGCGCAAGCGCCATATCCTTTTCGACATGGGCGGGGCGGAGCGGCTGCCGGCCAGGGCAACCCACCAGGTCACCGATGTTTTCATAACACACGCCCACATAGACCACATCGGCGGCTTCCTCTGGCTGTTGCGCTCGCGGATAGGCTTTTTCCCCACGGTAAGGATCTTCGGCCCGCCGGGAATATCAGGGAACATCATGGGCATGATAAACGGCGTACTCTGGGACAGGATCGGCGGCAGGGGACCAAGGTTCGAAGTAGGCCAGTTCGACGGCGAAAGAATCGAAAGAAGCCTTATCATCGCCGGGGCTCAGGCCGCCGAAAGGCTTGATGACAAAACGGCGCGGGACGGGACGCTGCTGGACGAACCAGAGTTCAGTATTCGCGCCGCCGCCCTTGACCACGATGGGACGCCGTCGCTTGCCTTCTCCTTTGAAAGCTCCCTGGAGTTGAACGTCCGCAAGGACGCCCTGGCGGCCATGGGCCAGCCGCCGGGGCCATGGCTCAGCGAGCTTAAAAGAAGGATCGCGGCGAAGGACGAGAAGTCCCCGATAGCCCTTCCCGGCGGCGGGGAAGCCCCGGCCGGGGCGCTGGCAGAAAAGCTTCTGATCCGCTCCCCCGGCAGAAAGCTCGTCTACGCCGCCGACCTGGCCGACACCCCGGAGAACCGCGAGCGGCTCGTGGCGCTTGCGCGGGGCGCGAGCGTCCTTTTCCTGGAGGCGGCCTTTCTGGAGGAGGACGCGGACCAGGCGAGGGCCACAGGGCATCTCACCACAAAAGCCTGCGCCGAGATCGCCCTCGCGGCGGGGGTGGAGCGCCTCGTCCCCTTTCATTTCTCGAAACGGTATGAAGATCGCGTCGAACAGGCCTACGGACAGATCCGGCGGCTATGCCCCGCCGTCGTCCCCTTCCCGGAGGACATGTGAAAGGCGCGGCGGCCGGTTTCAATCCTTATCCTTTATGGCTATATTCGATTTAACTATGATCGGAATATGAAAATTTGGAAATCTTCCCGGACGACGCCGCATCTAAAAGCGGAGAGCCGAAGAGGGGCTTTGATTCTTCGGCCCTGCCGTAAAACAGAGGGCATGAGTTTTTTTAACAGCAAGGGGCGTTCGCTGTTATATGACGGGGGGACAACCGTGGTTGAGAACGCGGCGCGGCGGCTCCACGCGATGACGGATATCTTCCCGCCCGGATATCCGCGGCCTCTTTCCGGCCTCGGCGGGGGACTGGCGTGAGATATTGCGAGAGCCTCGGCGCCCTCAAGCCGCGGTCAGGCGTAGCCAGGGCGCTGGCGCGCGCGCTGGCGGGTCTTTTTGTGCTGTTCGCCGCTTTCGTCACGTTCTTTTATTTCGGGCCCGTATACTCTCTCACCGCCTACGCTCCGGAGCAGCCGATACCATACTCGCACAAGCTGCACGCGGGCGATCTTGGCATACCGTGCCAGTACTGCCACACCTACGCCAGGAGGTCGGAGATGGCCGGCGTGCCGTCGGTGGCCAAGTGCATGAACTGCCATTCGAACATCACCTCCGATACGGAGGCGATCGCGAGGTTGACGGATCATTTCGAAAAAGGGACGCCGGTGGCCTGGACGAGGGTCTACAACCTCCCGGACCACGTCTGGTTCAATCACAAGAGGCACGTAAAGAAAGACATAGAGTGCCAGAAGTGCCATGGCGCCGTCGAGACGCTGGAGGTGAACGCGCGGGTGAACGATTTCAAGATGGGTTTTTGCCTGGACTGCCACCAGGCAGAGGGCGCGCCGACGGACTGCTGGACGTGCCACACGTGAGTTTGCGGGAAGATCGGGGACGATGTTGAAGAATGGATAGACGAACGTTTCTGAAATTCGGCGGGGCCGCGGCGGCGGCTGGGCTTACAGGCTCCTGCGGCCAGGTTGCGCAAAAGATAATCCCTTACGTCATTCCCCCCGACGAGGGGATAAACCCCGTGGAGGGGTGGTACTTCAACACCGCCTGCGGAATGTGCGGCCAGGGGTGCGGGGTCATGATCCGCGTGGTGGAGGGGAGGGCGAAGAAGGTGGAGGGAAACCCGGCTCACCCGATGAACAGGGGCGGCGTCTGCGCCATGGGCCAGGCCGCCGTCCAGCAGGTATACCATCCCGAAAGGATACAGAAACCCCTCAGGCGCAAGGGCGGCAAAGGGATGAACAGCTTCGAGCCGATATCGTGGGACGACGCGTTCTCCATCCTCGCCGAGAAGATGAAAAAGGCTGCGGGAGGGAAGGTTTTCGTGATCGCCGATGATGGCTCCGGCGCTCCAGCCGCCGTCGCTTCGCGGTTTCTGGAGAGCGCCGGGTCGCGGGATTTCATAGTCCCGGACATGCGCGGCGGTGTCTCTTTCCCCACACCGGACATATCGGACGCCGCCGTGGCGATGCTTTTCGGCGCGGATATCCTGGAAAGCGGCTTCCCCAGCGTCAACTACGGGTTCCAGTTCGGCGCGATGAGGAGAGGCAGCCCGGTTCGCCGTGGAATGATGATCTACGCCGGGCCGAGGATGTCGATGACCGCCGCGTCGGCTGACCGTTTCATCGCGGCGCGTCCGGGGACGCTGGGGACGCTGGCGCTCGGCGTTCTTGGCGAGGCGGCGGGGGAGGCCGGGCGGAGGGGGGTGCTGGACGCCGATGATGTTGCCCTTTACGGGCGGCTTGGCATGACGGCGCTTGAGGCGGCCGCGAAGACGGGTGTCCCCGCTGAGAGGATAAAAGAGGCCGCGCGTCTTCTGGTGGAGAACCCGCCGGCCTTCGCCATACCGGGCGACGACGTCGCCTTTCATTCAAACGGCCTCGCGTCGGTGAGGGCTGTGGAGGCTCTGGACTTGCTGCTGTCACGGCTGGGCGGGGCGAGAAGGCGCGCCGTGGCCGCGCCTCCGCGTGACGGAGGACTGTATGAAGACCTCAAAAAATTCCTCGGCGTACCGCCGGACGCGCAGGACCCTGGGAAGCTGCGCGCTGTCATTGGGAAAATGATGGACGGCGGGATGGAGCTTGGGATCGTGATGGGCGCGAACCCGGTCCACGGCCTCCCCCCTTCTCTGAAGATGGCCGAGGCGCTTTCGAAGACCGGTTTCATGGCGGCGACGGGGCTGTTCCTGAACGACACGACCCGCTACGCCGATCTTGTTTTCCCGGAGAGTCATTTCCTGGAGTCGTGGTCGGCGTCGATCTTCCGGTCGCCCCAGGGCGAGGAGGGGATAACCACCCGCCAGCCGGTCATGCGGCCCCTTTACGACACGATGGCCGCGGGGGACATCATCGCCAGGGCGGCGGCCGTGGCCGGGCTGGACGCGGGCGAAGGGCAGGAGGAGGCGGTTCGGAGTATGGTACGAAGCCTCAGGCCCCGCCTGCCGGTGGAGCTTGCGTCCATGAGCGACAAGAAAATATGGGAGCGCATGCTCCAGGACGGCGGCTGGCGCCAGCGCTGGGACGAAGGCCCGGGCGGGGACGCAAAGCCGCCGGAGCGGATAGAGATCGAGGCCCCCGCGTTCTCCGGCGGCGGGGAGTTCCACCTGATCCCGTACCACACCATAGCCGTGGGCGGCGGCGGCGCGGCGAACCTGCCGTGGATCCTTGAAAAGCCCGACCCGATGACGACGCTGATGTGGGGCTCGTGGGTGGAGATCAACCCGAAGACCGCCGCGCGGCTCGGCGTGGACAACGGCGACGTGGTGAGGGTGGAGTCGCCCCACGGCTTTATCGAGGCGCCGGTTTATATCTATCCCGGCATCGCGCCCGAAGCCGCGGCCCTGCCGTTTGGCTACGGGCACGAGTCCTACGGGAAATACGCAAGCGGCCGGGGCGCGAACGCAATGCGGCTTCTGGGTGATTTTTTCGTCGAAGGCTCGAGGACGCCCGCCTGGCGCGGGGTGAAGGTGAAGATCACCAGGACCGGCGGGAAGATCGGCCTGGCGCGGGAGGGTCATCCCGAGGGAGAGTACGAGGGTGAAGTCTTTCAACTTTAAACACGACAACGACCACAAGTGGGTCATGGTCATAGACCTCGACCGCTGCGACGGTTGCGGCGCGTGCGTCGTCGCCTGCCAGGCGGAGAACAACGTCGCCGTGGTGGGCGATGAGCTTGTGAAACAGGATCGCTCCATGTCGTGGCTGCGGATAGAGCGCTACTTCGAGGGGGAGTGGCCGGACCTGCGGGTCGTCTTCCTGCCGATGCTCTGCCAGCAGTGCGATCACGCCCCCTGTGAGCCCGTCTGCCCTACTTTCGCCACGTACCACAACCCCGAGGGGCTGAACGCCATGATCTACAACCGGTGCATCGGCACAAGGTTCTGCGGCAACAACTGCCCCTATGGCGTCCGCAAGTTCAACTGGCTCGAATACCCGATCGAGAAACCCCTGGAGGAGCAGCTCAACCCCGACGTCTCCGTCCGCGAGAAGGGGGTGATGGAGAAGTGCACCTTCTGTATGCAGAGGATCAGGAGGGCCAAGGACAGGGCAAAGGATGAAGGGAGGAAGGTAAAAGACGGCGAGGCGACCCCCGCCTGCGCCCAGACCTGCCCCACGAACGCGATAGCCTTCGGCGACGTCAACGACCCCGAAAGCAGGGTGGCCCTCCTCTCCAAAAGCAAAAGGAGGCACAGGCTACTAGAGGAGCATGGGACACACCCCTCCGTGATCTACCTGAAGGGAGGAGCGTAAAGAATGGCCGCGGGCGACGAGGATAGGAAAAAGGGCGGCGACAGCCTGCCGAGCTTCGAGCAACTGCGGGAGGCCGCCGCCCGGCGCAAGATCGAGGCGGGGCAGGACATAGACCTGACCATGCCCGAGACGTGGCTCAACCAGTACGCCTTGAGCCCGATGTTCTACACCACGCCAGCCTATTTCATATTCACGATAGCGCTCGCCTCGGTGGCGGCGTGGGGGCTTGTCTGCTGGGGCTACCAGATAGTCTACGGCATGGGCGTCACGGACCTTAAAAGCCCTGTCTTCTGGGGGATGTATATAGCCACCTTCGTCTTCTGGGTGGGGCTGAGCCATTCAGGGACGATGGTCTCCAGCATTCTAAGACTCGTCAAGGCGAACTGGCGCAGGCCCATCCTGCGCGGCGCGGAGGCCATGACGGCCTTCTCGCTGATGGTGGCGGGGCTCTTCCCGCTGATACACATCGGGCGGATATGGCGGGTCTACTACATGTTTCCCCTGCCGAACCAGCGGGAGCTTTGGCCGAACTTCCGCAGCCCGCTGGCCTGGGACATGACGGCGATATTCGTCTACCTGACGGCGTCGATGATATTCCTCTACGTGGGTCTTTTGCCGGACATAGCCCTGGCCCGCGACCTTTGCCCGAAAAACTACTGGAAGAAAGGCTATCTCAACTTCCTGTCGCTCGGCTGGCGTGGGACGCACAGGCAGTGGATGGTCTACGAGAAGGCGTCTATCTTTCTTGCGATCTTCGTCCTGATGATCGCGCCGTCGGTGCATACCATCGTCTCCTGGGACTTCGCCATGAGCATAACGCCCGGCTGGCACACGTCGATATTCGGCCCCTACTTCGTCGTGGGGGCCATCTACTCCGGCGTGGCTGGCGTGATAACCCTGATGGTGATCCTGCGCTGGGTCTTCGACCTGGACGAGATCATAAGGTGGGTGCACCTTTCGAACCTTGCGAAGATGCTTCTTCTGATGTCGCTGATATGGAGCTACTTTTACTTCACCGAGTTCCTGACGGCCTGGTACGCCCACAACCCGGTGGAGTTCGGCGTCTGGGAGTACCAGGGGGAGCGGTTTTTGAGCCTGATGCTTACCATGTTGCTGTCGCCGGTCTTCGCCATCGTCGTCCTGTCGTTTTCCAGGGCCAGGAGGAGCCCGCTGATGCTCTTCATCGTCTCCATATACATTAATGTCGCCATGTACATAGAGCGCTACCTGATCGTTGTCCCGCCGCTCTCCCACCGTGACAATCCCTTCACATGGACGGATTATTTCCCGTCGGTGGTGGAGATATCGATAGCCTTCGGGGCGCTGGCCTATTTCCTTTTGCTCTACGCCATATTCTCAAAACTCCTGCCGATAGTGACCGTCGCGGACATAAGGGAGGGGAAGGTGATAACCGGCGACATGAGGATAGGCAACGCCTACGTCCGCGTGCGCGCGGCGGTGGAGGAATAGCCGATGAGCCAGGTTATATTCGGCCTGTTCGAGCATATAGAGGAGACCGCCAGGACCGTCGCCCCGCTGGAAGAGATACCGGTCTCCCGCGAGAGCATAAACCTCGTCTCCGTCGCGCCCTATCCCAACGGGACTCTTTTCGAGGACGAGGCGGGGGGGTGGCTGTGGCTTTTCGCGCTGATCGGGGGAGTTCTGGGTTTTTTGCTGGGCGTGGCCCTCGCCGGGGGGACGCAGGCGCTGATGAACCTCGATGTCGGCGGCAAGCCGCCGGTCTCCTTCCCGGTGATGGGGGTGATTTGCTACGAGACGACCCTGCTTGGCGTCGTCCTGGGGGTTTTCATCGGGATGCTGTGGATGACGGGCCTGCCGGACTGGACGGATCACGTCTACGACCCGGAGATCAGCCGCGGCAAGGTGGGCCTGCTGGTATGCTGCCGCGACGAGGAGCAGGCGGAGCGCGTGGAGGCGATCATGAAAGAGCATGGCGCCGTCAGGGTCAAGAAAGGCGAGGAGGAGCTTTGAGACGGAAAGCCATCGCCGCCGCGCTCATGGCGATCGTCTTCGCCGCCGCCGGGTGTGAGAACGTGGATAGGGATATGCACGACCAGCCCTCCTACAGGGTCCAGGAGGCGCCGCGCAGGACTATCCCCGAGGGGGCCGTGCCAGTCTCGGGCTTGCCGGCCGACTACAGCGGCGTCGACGGGGCGACGCTCGCCGCGCCCTTCCCCCTGGACGGCAAAGCGGCGGCGAAAGGCGAAAAGCTTTACGGAACGTATTGCGCCGTCTGCCACGGCGAGGACGGGACGTCCCGCACTCAGGTGGCGGACAAGATGGACGCCCGGCCCTTTTCGCTTGTCGAGGAGAGCGCCATGGCGCTCACCGACGGTGAAATTTTCGTGAAGATACTGGAAAGTGACACGCTCATGCCCAACTACAGGAACGAGCTTTCCGACGGGGAGGCATGGGAGATAACGGCGTTCGTGAGAAAACTGCAACAAGACTCCATACAGTCGGGAGGGTGAGGATCATGAGGTTTCCGGTCTGCTATCGGCTATTTTTCCGGCGCTCTCTCGCGGCGCCGGTCTTGTCCGCGCTGGCGTTCGCCGTCTTGTACATGACGGCTCCATCCCAGGCCCAGGCGGGGCCGGACCCGAGAATAGGACACCATCTGTACCGCTCGTACTGCTACGTCTGCCACGGCCCGGAGGGGAGAAACTCCGGCCCCCTTGCCCGCAAGATGGGCCTGGGGCCGGCGGACCTGACGTCGAAGCGATACCAGCGGATGAGCGTCGGGAAGCTGGCGGGCCTTATCGCGGGCTACTCAAGGGACAAAGACTCGAAAATGCCGAAATGGGGCGAGGCGCTGCCGGAGGCGAACATCGAGCACTTGGCCGCCTATATCCTCCAGATCGACAGAGAGGATATCCTCACGAGGGGGGACGTCAGGCGGGGACGGGACACCTTCAACAAATCGTGCGTCGCGTGCCACGGGACGAGAGGCGAGGGCGACGGTGTCCTGGCGGTCCTCATAGGCATCCCCATGGTCGATTTCACCGACGGGGAAAAAATGAAAGCCGTCAGCGGTAAGGCGCTGGTCAGGTCCATCAGCCAGGGCAAGGGCGAATACATGCCTTCCTGGGCAGGGATATTGAGCGACATGGAGATCGTCGACGTCGCCGCATACGTCAAAAGCCTTGGCGGACAGCCGCTGAAAAAAACTACGCGCTGAGCGGCGCGAGACGTTACTCTCCCTTTCCCGTCGGCGGTACAGTCTCCATCCATATCCAGCCTTGGTTCGTTCGCCCCCTCTTTATACTCAATCTAAAATATGAAATATAACGATACATTATTGACAAGGGCTTCTGGATAAGATATGATTTGTTACATCTTCTGGTTGAGGGGGGAATCGGGAGATAGCTGGAGCGCCACTAGCAATGAGGGGGTTGTAACTTGTTTTTTCACTCCAGGTGTGTGCCCGCGGCTGTAATCGCCTCTTTTCCCTTCCTGTTTTTCATGCTTTTTGCGTCCATGGGTTGCGGCTCGGATCCGTCGGCGGACGGCGGGGCCTCTTTGGAGGAGTCCGGCGCTGTGTCAGGACGGGTGGTGAAAGGCCCCGTGGAGGGAGGCTCTGTCCTTGTCTACAGCCTGGGCGCGGACGGCGGGAGATTGGAGGTTCTGGCGGAGGTAGTGACGGGCGCGGGCGGCGTCTTTTCGTTGGATGAGGATTTCCCCTTCCCAGTGGAGGCGGTCGTCACCGGCGGAAGCTACGTGGACGAGGCGACGGGCGTCATCGTGGACATGACCGGGATGGAGATGAACGCCTTTCTCCCCGCGGGTCTGCGAAAAGGCGATACAGTGACGGTAAGCCCCGTGACGGCCATGGCCGCAAGACAGGCGCGGCACAGGATATCCAACGGAGAAGAGGTGGGTGAGGCGGCTGAAAACGCCGCCGCGGACGTGGCCCGGCAGGTGGGGCTTGAGGGGATTGACATACTCCATACCACGCCCGCCGACCTTTCGGCTCCGGATGGCGCGGAAGGGGCCACGGACGCGGGGGTGCGATACGGGCTTGTCCTCGCGGCGCTCTCTCAATGCGCCATGGCGAACGGCCTGCCGCCGGACCAGACGCTCGCCATGATAGAAGGCATCGCCGCGGACATGGCGGACGGCGCTCTCGACGACCCTGCGAGCGCGGCCATGATCGCCGGACTCGGCCATCGGGCGGAGGATTTTCTCACGTCGCCGTTCAACTTGAGCGGAGTGGGGCCGGGCGGAGTGGTTATAACGCCTGATCCATCCCTTCCCGGCTCCGGGCATGACCCCGGCGCGCAAAACACTGACGATGACGGGTCAGAAAACACGGATGACGGGTCGGAAAACACGGATCAAGGGCCGGCCGACACCGACGGTGACGGTGTCTACGACGACTCCGACAACTGCCCGAGCGCGCCCAACGCCAGCCAGACCGATACCGACAGCGACGGGACGGGAGACGCCTGCGACGCGGACGATGACGGTGATGGTATACTCGACGGCTCCGACAACTGTCCCCTTATCGTCAACCCATCACAGACGGACAGCGATGGCGACGGGACGGGCGACGCCTGTGATTCCGACACCGACGGCGACGGGATACCGGACGACTCCGACAACTGCCCGAGCGCGCCCAACGCCTCGCAGACCGACACCGATGGTGACGGCGCGGGAGACGCCTGCGACGCGGACGATGACGGTGATGGTATACTCGACGGCTCCGACAACTGTCCCCTTATCGTCAACCCATCACAGACGGACAGCGATGGCGACGGGACAGGCGACGCCTGTGATTCCGACACCGACGGCGACGGGATACCAGACGACTTCGACAACTGCCCGAACACATCCAACGCCAGCCAGGCCGACACCGACGGCGACGGAACGGGCGACGCCTGTGACTCCGACGACGATGGCGACGGCGTGGACGACGGATCCGACAATTGCCCCCTCGCCGCCAATCCATCGCAGACTGACACCGATGGTGACGGGACGGGCGACGCCTGCGACGCGGACGCCGACGGCGACGGGATACCGGATGGCTCCGATAACTGCCCGAACGACTCCAACCCCTCGCAGGCCGACACCGACGGCGACGGTATTGGTGACGCCTGCGACCCTGACGCCGACAACGACGGGATACCGGACGGCTCCGACAACTGCCCGAACACGTCGAACCCCGGCCAGGAAGATAACTACGGCGGCCCAGACGGCGACGCCTGCGAGGACTCCGACACCGACGGCGTCTTCGACATCTCCGACAACTGCCCGGCCATGGCTAACGCGGATCAGACGGACGCCGACAACGACGGGACGGGGGACGTCTGCGACGCCTGCGTTACTATCGCCGACATAACATTTCCTGATTCGGCTCTGGGAAACAGCGTGGTCGCCACCGCCGTCGGCAAGGGCTGGACTTGCGCCAGCGAGATGACGGAACTGCGAAATAGCCGGTCCAAGGGGATTAGCGATATTTCCGGCCTTGAAAGCTTCACGAATATGCAGACGCTCTTTTTGGACAATAACAACATCTCTGACGTGTCGCCCCTCACCGGCCTCACCAGCCTTGAAACCCTCTACCTGGACAACAACGACATTGTGGACGTGTCGCCGCTCTCCGGCCTCACTAGCCTGCAGTCGCTGCAGTTGAAGTTCAATGACATCGTGGACTTATCGCCTCTTTCGGGCCTTACCAGTTTGACGTCGCTGAATTTGAGCAACAACTATCAGATAGTGGACGTATCGCCCCTCGCCGGCCTCACGGGCCTGGAGGATCTAGGTCTTAGGTACAACAGCATCGTGGATGTATCGCCGCTCTCCGGCCTTGTGAATCTTTGGTATCTGAGCCTTGACCACAACAACATCGTGGACGTGTCGCCCCTCTCCGGACTCACCGGATTGAATTACCTGTATCTTGCGTACAACGATATCGGCGGGCAGGGCGTGGGGAACGTGGACAGTCTCGTTACGCTTGTCAACGTTTGGGCGCCGTTTCAGCTTCAGGCCAATACCGGCATGTCATGCGCGGAGCTGACCACGCTGATAAACGCCCTCGGCTCGCCTCCGGTCGACACGGACGGCAACGCGGGCAATTCCGACACGGCGCAGCCCGGCGTGAACTGCACGAACCCGTGAGGCGGCGCGGGTAGCGGCCGCATGGCGCGAGGCCGTCATGCGGCCATCGCGCGATCGCCCCCCGGCGTGTGTTATCCTTACCTTAAAAAAACTTCGAAAGAGCCATACATGACGCTGGAGATAGCGCGGGTCACCGTCGGCCCGCTGGAGGTTAACTGCTACGTCGCCGGATGCCCGGAGCACAAGGTGTGCGCGGTGATCGATCCGGGCGATTCTTCCAAGAGAGTTCTCGCCGAAGTGGAGAGCCGCGGCTGGGACGTGAAGTACATAATCAACACCCACGGCCACGCCGACCACATGGGCGCCAACGCGAAGATCAAGGAGGCCGCGGGCGCGCCCGTCCTCATCCACAAGGACGACGCCGCCATGGCCACGAGCGCCGAGATGCGCGACATGGCGGCCTACCTTGGCGTGGGGGCGCCGCCGGAGCCGGACAGGCTCATCGAGGACGGCGATGTCATCGAGCTTTGCCCGTGCGCAAGCTTCGAGGTGATCCACACGCCGGGCCATTCGCCGGGCGGGGTGTGCCTGCGCGCGGGAGACGTTCTTTTCACCGGGGACACGCTTTTCAAGATGTCCATCGGCAGGTCCGACCTGCCGGGGGGCGACCAGGCGGAGCTCATGCGGTCGATAAAGCGGAAGATCCTTGCTCTCCCCGATGATGTCTCGGTCTATCCCGGCCACGGCGAGGCGACGACCGTCGGCTTCGAGAAAAAGAGCAACCCTTTCCTCATCGGCGCCTTCGCCTGACACCGCGGCCATGAAACGCTGGTCGAGGGATCGAGCTTTCGCAGCCTGGCTCGCCGCCGCCCTTATCGCTTCGGGGTGTGGTAAAGGTGGTGGCGGCTCCAGCGGCGGCGGCGCGGGCGAGCCGGGCTCTCAATACCTTTCGGCGGCGCGATACATGGAGCCGGGATCGACGGAGGGGCCTTTCACCGTGGACGTTCCGGAAGGCGCGGCGTCGTTCACCATAATCGCCGACGGAGGCGACACGTCGGACATGGATATCTCAAGCCTTGTCGATCCCACAGGCAGGCGGATGATAACCGACGGTCTGGACGACCCCATGGGAAGGAACACGGCGCAGGCGTCCGGCCAGAGTGTTGTGGCGATAACCATACCCCACGGCGGGGGCTACGCCTTCACGCCGGGCCGGTGGTCTTTCGACGTGACCCATTACGCAAGCCCCGGCGGCGGCAGGGACGTATCCGTTTACGCGATGGTCAAGGACGCGGAGGGAGACGAGCTGGGCCTGAACCTGTGGCTGGTGGGGATGGGAGACTTATCCAGCGTGGACGAGGCCGCCCTCGAGACCATAATGGACGAGGCGGAAAGGCTTATGGCGGCGGCGGGGGCGCAAATAGGCGGGACGAAGCGCCATTTCATCACCGGTGAGGCCGGCGAGCGCCTGACCTACATAGACCTGGACTCGGACTCCAACTACAACGGCCAGCCGGACGGCATGGACGAGCTTTTCAGGTTGTCGGCCTCCGCGGACAACGATTACGTGAACATCTTCTTCGTCCGCTATATCGGCCAGGGCGTCATAGGCTACTCAGGGGGCATCCCCGGCCCGCCGCTGATCCAGGGGACGGCTCACTCCGGCGTGATCGTCTCCACCCTCGGCGGGTTTTCGAACATGACGCGGGCAGACCTCAAGATGCAGGGCGCGACCATCGCCCACGAAGTGGGTCACTACCTGGGGCTTTTTCACACCACCGAGAGGAGCGGCGCCGAGTTCGACCCGATATCCGACACGCCCGCGTGCGCAAGGAGTGAATACGACAAAAACGGCGACGGGCGGGTCTCCCCCCTCGAATGCCGGGGCGTGGACGGGCCGAACCTGATGTTCTGGGCCGCCGCCTCCTATCCGCAGGAGACGCTGACCGAGACCCAGGGGCGCGTCCTGCGCCTGAGCCCCGCCGTGAAATAATCCCCTGTGGCGCGGTATAATGCGCCCACGATGACCGACGCTCCCCGCCGTGGAAAAACAGATGACGAAGCCGCCCTGCGCGCGATGGAGGAGGCGGCGCGCAAGCTGGGGCTGGAGGTGGAGTACAAAAGCCTCGGCGACGACGAGATCGACGTCGCCTCGGGCGCGTGCCGCGTGAAGGATAGGCGGCTGCTGATAGTCGACAGCCGCCTGCCCGCCGCCCTGCGGGTGAAGGCGATGGCGCGTGTCCTGCGCAACATGGAGACGGAGACGGTCTACCTGCCTCCGCTGGCCAGGGAAATCATGGAATCCGCCTGACCGATGAGCTTTCTTCCAGGCGCCCTTCGCGAAAGGGTCGAGCGCATAATCCGGGGCGACGCCGCGCCCGGCGCTCTGTATATCCCCCTCGCCGCCGCGGAGGCTTTTTACTCGCTCGCCGCGGCGGCGAGGAACGGATTTTACAAAGCCGGAGTTCTCAGGCCGGGGAGGGCGCCTGTCAAGGTGATAAGCGCCGGGGCGCTGACCGTGGGAGGGGCTGGCAAGACGCCCTTCGCCGCCCTGCTCGCTCGCAAACTGATGGCCAAAAAACCGGGGGTGCTCTCCCGCGGCTACGGGGGCCGTTTTCCCGGGAGTGTCTACGTCGTCTCCGACGGCCGCCGCGTGACCGGCGATCCGCCGCCGGTCTCCGCCGATGAGCCCTACATGCTGGCCTTGAAGCTGCCCGGCGTCCCCGTCGTCCTGGCGCCGAGGAGGATAGAGGGCGCGCGGCTGATGGCCGAGAAGCTCGGTGTCGAAACGATAATCCTGGACGACGGCTTCCAGCATCGCGCCATCCACAGGGACCTCGACATCCTTCTGCTCGACGCCGGGCTCCTGCGCCGGGGCGTGAGGCTGCTGCCGCTCGGGCCGTTGCGCGAGCCTCTGAGCGCGGCGGGGCGCGCCGATGTCATCGTCGTCACAGGCGTGAGCACGGATAACGACGACGGCTTCGCGGAGCTTGCGGAGGCGATCAGACGCACCGTGGGCGGGGAGAAAACCATAGCCGCCGTCTCCGGCTCCATCACGGGCTTTGCCAGCTTGGATGGCGAGTTGCGGGAAAAACCCGGCGGGAGCGCTTTCGTCTTCTCCGGCGTGGCGGACCCCGGCCGGTTCGCAAGGTCGCTGTCTGGCGCGGGCGTCAGAATCGCGGGAAGTCTTTCTTTTCCGGACCATCACATGTTCACGCGGGAGGACGTTGACAGGATCGTCCGGGAGAAGGAGAGGACGGGAGCGGAGTTCATCGTCACCACGGAAAAGGACGGCGTCCGCCTGTTAAGGAGCGCCGGACGGCTTGGGCCGGAGCTTCTGCTGGCCGTTTACGAGATGAGGATCACCAGCGGTGAAAAAGCCCTGGACGAGGCGCTCGCCTCCGCCCTGGGGTAGCCTTGCGCCCTTTACACATTGAACCGGAAATGGGCGACGTCGCCGTCGCGCATGACGTAGTCCCGGCCCTCGACCCTCAAAAGCCCCGCTTCTTTCACCGCCTGCTCGGCGCCGAGCCTGTCTATGTCCTCGAACGAAAAAATCTCTGCCCTGATGAAGCCTCGCTCGAAGTCGGTGTGTATCACGCCGGCCGCCTGCGGAGCCTTGGCGCCTTTTGGGGCCGTCCATGCCCTGGTCTCCTTGGGACCGGTGGTGAAAAAGGTTATGAGGTTGAGGGCGGCGTATCCCGCGCGGATGAAGTGATCCAGACCGGACTCGGCCAGGCCGAGGTCCGCAAGGAAAGCCTCCCTGTCCGCGGGGTCCAGCTCGGCTATCTCCGCCTCCACCTTTCCGCATATCTCCACCACCTCCGCCCCCTCCGCCTCGGCCACGGCGCGGGCTGCGGCCTTCGGCTCCGTCTCCCTGCCAAGGTCTTCCTCGGTGACGTTCAGGACATACACCACGGGTTTCGCGGTTATCAGGAACAGCTCCCGGAAAAACTCCGCGTCCCCCTCGCCGAAGGCGGCGCGGGCCGTGACGCCTCCGTTGAGCTTTTCACGGAGAGCCTTGTACCTTGGCAGGACGTCGGCGGCTTTCCTGTCGCCGGTCTTTCCGCCTTTCTCCACCGCCGCGATCCGCCTGTCCAGCGTCTCCATGTCGGCCAGGATCAGCTCCGTCTTTATCACGTCGATATCGGAGGCTGGGTTCACGGCCCCGGAAACATGGGTGACGTTGGGGTCCTCGAAACACCTGACGACGTGGGCTATGGCGTCCACCTGCCTTATGTGGCCCAGGAACTGCGCGCCGAGCCCCTCGCCGCGGCTTGCGCCCTTGACGAGCCCGGCGATGTCCACCACCTCCAGCGTGGTGGGGGTCACCCTGGCAGACCCGGATATCTCCGCCAGGCGGGCAAGGCGCGGGTCCGGCACGGGGGCCACTCCCACGTTCGGCTCTATGGTGCAGAAGGGGAAGTTGTCCGACTTCGCCCCGGCGGCGGTCAGCGCGTTGAAGATCGTCGACTTGCCCACGTTCGGCAGGCCCACGACACCGCAGTTGAACCCCATATCATCTCCCGTTCGACAATCTTTGTCCGCTCTGAATAAAATAGCAGGCATTGTAACATCCTGCTCATTCGCGCCAAGGGAGCTTTTTTGATGAACGCGATGATTCTCGCCGCGGGTCTCGGCACGCGCCTTCTGCCGTATACCGAAAGGCTGCCGAAGCCGCTTTTCCCGATCCTGGACAAAAGGCTGATCGAAATCGCGATAGAAGCGGTTCTGAGGACGGATGTCCGGCGGATAGTGGTGAACGTCCATCACCTGGCGGACCAGGTGGAAAGTTTTTTGCGCTCCCGCGATTTCGGCGTGGAGATAATCATCCTCCGGGAGGAAAAGATACTCGGCACGGCGGGGGGGATAAAGAACGCGGAAAAATGGCTGAGCGGCGATGATTTTCTGGTTATCAACTCCGACATCATCCCCGAGCCGGATTGGGGGGAGCTGATCGAGGCTCACAGGGCCAGGGGGGCCATGGCGACCCTCGCTCTGCGCGCCGTGCCAGCCCCGGAGCGTTACAGCCCGGTATGCCTGGACGCCGGGGGCATGGTGACAAAGCTCGGCGCAGCCACCGGGCCGGGACATGCCGGCGATATGGAGCCGATGATGTTCACCGGGGTGTCCGTTCTGTCCCCCACCGTTTTCGGGCGGATACCACCCGGCGTGGCGGACATGGCCCGGGATGTCTATGTCCCGATGGTCCGTGAAGGGGCGGGGCTCTACGGCGTCAAGACCTCATGGAGATGGGCCGATGCCGGGACGGCGGCGGATTACCATCGCGCCGTGATGGAAGCGTTGCGCTCGGGGGAGGTCACCCCGGCGGTCATGTGGGGCGACCTGCATGGCGTCGGCATCGACCAGCCGGTTTATATCGAGACGGGGGCCGCCGTGGCGCCGGGGGCGAGACTCGGCCCGAATGTCGCCGTCCACAAGGGCGCCCGCGTGGGCGAAGGGGCCGCGTTGCGGGATTGCGTCGTCCTGCCCGGCTCCGCCGTCGGGGAAGGGTCTGTCCGCGAGGGTGAGGTGATCTGATTCCCGTGGCCGCTGGAGACGGCCGCGGAGGATGAGACAATGGGATCCTTCGCCTGACGGCTCAGGATGACACCCCCTTGTGATGTGACTCTGGGCTTGCGTCCCGGGTCGCCGGATGAAGGGCTGGGCGAAAGACGCTCAGGGCGCCGATCGAAAGCGGTTCGCCGGCCCCCTGCTAAAACTCCCTCGACCAGGTTATCCGCAACAGGCCGTCCTCGTCGGTGTACCTGGCGTCGAGGTCGCCGCGGTATGCGTTGTTGAGCGCCACGCCCACGCCGTGGGCCAGGTGGGCGTCGGTGAAGGTGATAACCGTCTCGCCCCCCTTTTTGTCGATGGACATGATCCTCTCCACGGGGCGCTCCGCCTTCGCGTCGGCCTCGGTGTTTTTTATCAGGCTCATGATCTCGTTTTCGCGCGCGGCGAAAAAGCCGCCTTTCAAGGTCAGCGTCCCCGCCGGGAACTTGTCGCGCATCCTCATGCAGGCGGGGCACAGCACCTCGTTTGCTCTTTCGGGCGCCTCGTTCCACGTCCATCGCCCGTCGCGGAAGACGGCGTGGCACTCGGGACAGGCCGCCGGCTCTTTTGGTTTGCCGGTCATTTTGTATGGGTCCGTGAGGCGCTCTTCATAGGTCTGGCCTGTCCTGGCGCGTTGTATGTAGCCTGTCATGAAATTCTTCTTGTTCATGGCTATGCTCCCTGGCGATTCCCTCATCTCTTCCTACTTCTAATATCAAGCCGCCGGGGACGCTTCGGGGAAAAAATCGCACGGAGGAGCGCTTTTTTGGCGTGCGGTAGATCATTGTTGTGGAAGCATAATGACATAAAAATCATATGTATATATAGCGTCAATTAATGTTGTTTGCACGCTGTGTTCGTTTAGAGGATGGGGAATTCGGCCATATTTTATATTGACAAAGGCAGCTTGCCGGGTTATTAACCATATGGTTAAACCGACTGGTTGGTTATTGGGCAGCGGAACAATGAAAAAGGCGGAGAACAGGGAGCCGGGCGCCGAAAAAGCGATCGCCGTGGCGGACCATATCATCGAGGCCGCGGCGGGGGAGTTCGCGGCGAAGGGGTTCGCCGGGGCGCGGGTGGACGAGATAGCCCGCCTGGCGGGCGTCAACAAGGCGGCCATCTATTACCACGTCGGCGACAAGGAGGCTCTTTACAAGGCCGCTCTCAAGCGGGTGGCCGGGCCCATCGCGGAGAGGGTGGGCAGGCTGCGGCAGGAAGGAGGCGCGGCGGACGAGAAGCTGCGCGCCCTCATCGGTGTCATCGCGGAGAACATCCTGTCGTCGGAGTTTTTTTCCCCGATAATCCTGCGGGAGATAGCAAGCGGCGGGGCCAGCGCCCCCAAGGATATCCTGGAGCTGATGGGGAAGATAATTTCCTCCGTGCGCTCCGTTCTTGCGGAGGGGGAGGCGGAGGGGCGTTTCCGCCGCGTGGATCCACTTGTTACGCATCTTATGATCGTGGGGGGGCTGAACTTCCTGGCGGCGCGTTCCCACGTGTTCAGAAAGATAAAGTCCGAGGGGTTCATGGAGGGCGATCTTCCCGTGGAGCAGTCCGCCGGAGCGATCGCCCAGAGCGTCGCGGATATCATACTGGACGGCGTGAGGCGAAAAGGCTGACCGCGGTCTTCGAGTTTCCCAAACATTGGAGTGTGGCTGATGACCGACGTAAGAAAGAGGATAGAAAAAGGGTTCGAGTCCTTTACAAGGCTGGTGTTCCGGAACAGGTGGAAGACGGTTTTGATCATAGCTCTTTTTGTCGCCGCCATCGTCTCCAACCTGTCGAAGATCACCATAGACACCTCCACCGAGGGCTTTTTGCATGAGAGCGACCCCGCCCTGGTGGTTTACAACGAGTTCCGCGACCAGTTCGGCCGGGACGAGATGGTCATAGTCGCCCTCAACCCGGAGAACGTCTTCGACATCGCTTTTTTGAAAAAGCTTCGCGATCTGCACTATGAGCTCAAGGAAAAGGTCCCCCACCTGGACGACATCACCAGCATGGTCAACGCCCGGAACACGTTAGGGAAAGGGAACGAGCTTATCGTCGAGGACCTGCTGGAGAATTTCCCTGAAACCGGGGAGGACCTGGCGGTTCTCAGGGAGCGTGTGCTATCCAACCCCATCTACGAGAACATGCTCATATCCGAGGATGGGACCTTCACCACCATCGCCATAAAGACGAACGCCTATTCCTCCGCCGGGGCCGTGGAGGACGCCCTCTCCGGGTTCGAGGATTTCGAGGGCGGCGCGGAGGAGGAAAAGGCCCCGGCCGAGCGGAAGTTTTTGACCGACGAGGAAAACAGCGAAGTGGTGGAGGCCGTCCGCGAGATCGTGGAGAAGTACGAGGGGCCGGACTTCCCCGCCTACATAGCAGGCTCCCCGGTGGTGTCCAACGACCTGAAGCGCTCCATGCAAAAGGACATGCGCCGCTTCATGCTGATGGCCGTTACCACAATAGCGATCTTCCTGTACATCATGTTCCGCCGGATATCGGGCGTGGTCCTGCCGCTGGTGGTGGTGCTCCTGACGCTTTTTTCCGCCATCGGGGCGATGGGCTTCTTCGGCGTTCCCCTGAAGATGCCCACGCAGATACTTCCCTCCTTCCTCATGGCCGTGTGCGTGGGAGCGACGGTGCACGTTATGGCAATTTTCTACTACCGGCTGCATAACGGATACAGCAAGGAGGATTCCATCGTCTACGCCATGGGCCATTCCGGCCTGCCGATCGTCATGACCAGCCTGACGACCGCGGCGGGCCTGGCCTCATTTTCCACGGCGGAGGTGGCGCCTATCGCCGACCTGGGAAAATTCGCGAGCCTGGGAGTGCTGCTCGGGCTTGTCTACACGATTGTTCTTCTCCCGGCGCTTATCGCCTTCACCCCCTTCGTGAAAAAGGAGACGCCCGCCCACGAGGCCAAGAGGGAAAAGATGGACGGGATGTTGACGAGGGTGGCGGACTTTTCCACGGGGCATCCTGTCTCCATAACGGCCGTGAGCGCGGTTCTCATTGTCGCGTTGCTGGCCTTCGCTTCCACGGTCCGTTTCTCCCACAATCCCCTCAAGTGGTTCCCGGAAGAGAGCCAGGTCAGGCAGACCACCACCCTTATCGATCACAAGATGAAGGGGACCGTGACGCTGGAGGTCATAACGGACACGGGAGGGGAGAACAGGCTCTACGAGCCCGAGATCCTCAAGGGCCTGGACGGGCTGGCCACGGAGATAGAAAAGATAAAGACGGATGGGCTTTTCGTGGGGAAAGCCTTCTCGGTGGCGGATATTTTAAAAGAGATTAACAGGGCGCTTAACGAGAACCGCCAGGAGTTTTACAGGATTCCCGACGACAGGCGGCTTATCGCCCAGGAGTTTTTGTTGTTCGAAAACTCCGGCTCCGACGACCTGGAGGACGTGGTGGACAGCCAGTTCTCGTTGTCGCGGTTCACCGTCAAGGCGCCGTGGCTGGACGCCATCGAGTACGCGGAGTTCATAGACGACGTAAAATCCCGGTTCGACGAGAGGCTGGGGCAGGACGTGGAGAAGATCACCATCACCGGCATGATCCCCATACTCTCCAAGACCCTCTTCGCCGCCATGAAAAGCGCGGCGGTAAGCTACGTCATCGCCGGCGCGGTGATAACCTTCATGATGATGATACTGATAGGAAGCGTCCGGGTGGGGCTTTTGAGCATGATCCCGAACCTTCTGCCGATAATCATGGCCATCGGCGTCATGGGAGTCTTCAACATGCCGATGGACATGTTCACCATGCTCATAGGCTCCATCGCCATCGGCCTGGCCGTGGACGACACGGTCCACTTCATGCACAACTTCCGCCGCTACTACCACGAGACCCACGATGCCCGTGAGGCGACGCGAAGGACCCTGACCACCACCGGCAGGGCCATGCTGGCCACCACCGTGGTGCTCTCGACCGGGTTTTTCATATTCATGTTCGCCACCATGAACAACCTTTTCAACTTCGGACTGCTGACGGGGCTGGCGATCGTAACTGCGCTGCTGGCGGACTTTCTGCTCGCGCCGGCCCTGATGACGCTGATGGCCAGGAGCCGGGGGACGGTCCTGGCCTACATCGACAAGGGAGAGGATTGAGATGCGCGAGGAGGCTCTTATGACGCTTGAAAAAGTTTACACGGCGGCTTTCCGGGCGGCCGCTCTCGGCGCCGTCATCCTGGCGGCGGGCGCGGGGCCCGCGATGGCGGACGACGACCCGAAAGCCAGGGCGATCATGGAAAAAGTGGATGCCCGCGACGACGGCGACAACATGACCTCCGGGATGGAGATGATCCTCATCGACAAGAACGGAGAGACGAGGACGCGCAAGCTACGCTCCTTCATTAAAGACTTCGGGGAGGACACCTACAGGCTCCTTTTCTTCCTGGAGCCCGCCGACGTCAAGAACACGGGTTTTCTGACATACGATTACGACGACCCGGACAAGGACGACGACCAGTGGCTATACCTGCCCGCCCTGCGCAAGACGAAAAGGATCGCCACCTCCGACAAGAGCGGCAGCTTCATGGGGTCGGATTTCACCTATTCGGACATGTCCTCGCGCGACATAGAGGACTACGACTTCAAGCTCCTGAAGGAGGACGAGGTGAAGGGGCACAAGGTGTGGCTCATCCAGTCCACGCCGCGGTCCAAGAAGGTCATCGACGAGACCGGCTATGAAAAATCCGTCGTCTTCATCCGGCAGGACAACCACGTCGTCGTCCGCGCCGTCCACTGGACGGAGGACAACAAGCTGAAGTATTTCGACGTCAAGGAGCTTGAGTTGATCGACGGCATATGGGTGGCGATGGAGATGACCATGACCACGAAGATGGGGAAAACAACCATCCATAAGACCATCCTCAGAAACAATGACGTGAAGTTCAACCAGAGCCTGGACGAGGACATCTTCACCATCCGCAGGCTGGAGAAAGGGCTGTAAAGGGGTGTTGGAGCCATCCAGGCGCCTTTCGCCGCGGAAGGGTTTTTCGAGGGGCCGAAGAACCCCGTTACGGGCCAGCGATGTCATGCTGAGCCGAAGGCGAAGTATCCCGTTCGTCCATGCCAAGGCCGTGCGGGATTCTTCGGCCTTTGGCCTCAGAATGACAACGGATGACGGCCGCGGGATTCTCCGCGGCTTCCCAAAAGCGCTGCCCGCGGCGTTCGCCGCGCTTATCCTGATCGCCGCGCCCGGGGCCATGGCGCAGAACGAAAAGAGTCTGGACGCCGTCCTGGAGGGTTTTGAAGAAGACAAACCCGAGCCGTCCGAAAAGACTCCGCCCGGGTTGGAGGACGTTCTTGGCGGGTTCGACGAGGGCGCGCTGGCCCCGGAGACGGCCGGGGAGGCTGAAGAGGCAGCGGCCAGGTCAGCCTTTGACCTTGGCGGCGCCATGACCTTCTCGTCGTCTTATAACTACTCCCACGGCGCGCCATCGGAAGGGGAGACGGACTGGCGGGGGCTGTCCCGCCTGCGCTCCGAGATACAGCTCGACCTGGACGTGGACATCGCTCCGGAGTGGCGCGCTTTTATCAGCGGCAGGGTATTCCACGACGCCGTGTATTCCCTGCGGGGAGTGGATAACTACACCGGCGATGTCCTGAGGACGTATGAGAAGGAAGGGGAGCTTCGCGACGTCTACATCCAGGGCTCGCTTATGAAGAGCCTGGACATAAAGATCGGCAGACAGATTGTCGTCTGGGGCAGGTCCGACAACATCCGCGTCACCGACGTTCTAAACCCCATGGACAGCCGCGAGCCGGGGATGGTGGACATAGAGGACCTGCGCCTGCCGGTGAACATGACGAAGCTGGACTACTACGCCGGGCCATGGAACCTGGCGCTCATCGCCGTCCACGAGATCAGGTTCGACAAGCTCCCCGCTTACGGGTCGGATTTTTATTCCTTTCCCTTCCCCTGGCCGCCGGAGGAGACGCCCGTCGAAAGTCTCGGGAACACCCAGTACGCCGCCGAGCTTACGGGGGTTTTTCCGGGGTGGGATGTCTCCTTCTACTGGGCGCGGTATTTCGAGGATCAGCCGACGATAGAGCGGGATGAGTCCGCCCCCCCAGGGCCCGGCCCCATGGGCCTGCCGCCGCTTATCAGGACGCACAGCCTACTCACGATGTACGGCGCCGCGGGCAACTTCGTGACGGGGCCGTGGCTTTTGAAGGCCGAGGCGGCGTTTGTCGACGGGCTGGAATTCTACAACGCGCCCGGCGAGAAAAGATCCAGGCTGGACATGCTGCTCGGCGTTGAGTACGCGGGCTTCAGCGAGACGATGCTGGGGCTGGACATCGTCAACAGGCGTCTTCTCGATTACGACCCGAAGCTCTATAAAATCCCCGACATGGTCAAGGAGGACACGTTCCAGGCCGCCTTCAGGTACCAGGGGGATTTCTGGCGGGACACTCTCCACGTCGTCGCCCTCGTCTCCATCCTCGGGAGGGAAGCTGAGGATGGGGCGTTCGAGAGGTTTTCGGTGGAGTACGACATCCAGGACGCCCTCTCCGCCACCCTGGGGGTCATGGCCTACCACTCCGGGGAATCGCTCTTCTTCCGTAACATCGACGGCGCGGACCGCGTGTTCGCAAGCGTCAAGTACAGCTTCTAGCCCCGCGCCGCTACGCCGTCCGGGGATCATGGTGGAAAACAGGGGGATATCCATGCGCGCTGATGGATGTTGCGATATACTTCAAAAATCATGTCATACGAATGGTTCATAAGCCTGCGGTACCTCAAGGCGAAGCGCCGGCAGACCTTCATCTCGCTCATCACGTGGATATCCGTGGGCGGCGTGGCGGTGGGGGTGACGGCGCTGATCGTCGTGCTGGCGGTGATGACCGGCGCCCAGGAGGACATAAGGAAAAAGATACTGGGCGCCAACTCCCACATCACCATAAGCCCCGCCGTGGATTCCGGCATCGGGCGCGCCTCCTCTCTCCTGGACAGGGTGGAGGGCGTGGAAGGCGTGGTGGCGGCGTCCCCTTTCGTGATGAACCAGGTGATGCTCACATCCCGGACGAAAGTCTCCGGCGTGGTGTTGCGGGGGGTGGACGTGAAGCGCTCGTTGAAATCGTCCGACCTCGGCGATTACATGGTGAAGGGGAAGGTCGCGCGTCTTGGCAGGGAGCACATCCGCGTCACCGTCGAGCCGGACGACCTGGGGATAGAGGTGGAGAAACGCAGGCCGGGAATAATCCTCGGTTCGGAGCTTGCCTACAATCTGCGGGTGGACATGGACGACGTGGTCACGGTGGTGAGCCCCGCGGGCCACGTGACGCCCGTGGGGGCGGCGCCTGTGTCGAGGGAGTTTTACGTCGCGGGGATTTTCCGCTCCGGGATGTACGAGTACGACTCCGCCCTGGCTCTCATCTCCCTGGCCCAGGCGCAGTCCCTTTTCAACATGGGCGACAGGGTGAGCGGGATAGAGGTCAGGGTGGAGGACGTCTACGGAGCGCCGGAGGTGGCGGAGAAAATCCAGGAAAAGCTCGGCTACCGCTACGTAGTGAAGGACTGGAAAGAACTCAACCAGAACCTCTTTTTCGCCCTGGAGCTCGAGAAGACCGCCCTCGGCGTCATCCTGGCCCTGATAGTCTGCGTGGCGGCCTTCAACATAGTCTCCACCCTGATAATGGTGGTGATGGAGAAGAACAAGGAGATAGCCATCCTCAAGGCCATGGGCGCCCCACGATGGAGCATAATGCGCATATTCTTCCTGGAGGGGCTTATAATCGGACTGGCGGGCATAGTCATAGGCGACATCGGGGGGGTGGTTCTGTGCGAGCTTCTCGAAAGGTATCACTTTATCCGCCTGCCCCAGGACGTCTACAACCTGGAGACCCTCCCCGTCAAGATGAGGCTGGCGGACATTGTGATGGTCTCCGGCGCGGCCTTGATGATAACGATACTGGCGGCGATATACCCTTCGTGGAGCGCCTCCCGGCTGGATCCCGTGGAGGCGTTGAGATACGAATGAGCCGGCGCATGAAGACGGGAGCCGGGCCATGACGCGCCCCGCCGAGGATTCGCACATACCGCGGAAGATTTTCCACGCCCTCGCGGGCTCCGTGATACCGGCTGTCTATTATATTGATGTCCTGCCCGCGCCCGTGGTGGTGTGGGGGGTCGCCGCGGTGGCGGGGGTGTGGATATCTTTCGATACGGCCAGGCTCTACAGCCCCGCGCTGAACGCCTTTTTCGGACGCCGTTTTTCGGCGTTGATGAAAAAAAAGGAGATGAGCTCTTACACCGGAGCGACCCACATGCTCGCCGGCGCCGTTATCGCCATGATCCTGTTCAGCCAGCCGGTGGCGGTGACCGTGCTATTTTTCATCTCCCTGGGCGACCCGGCGGCGGCGATAGTGGGCCGGTCCGTGGGCAGGACCCGGATATACCGGGGCAGGACGCTGGAGGGCAGCGCCGCCATGTTCGCGGTATGCCTTCCGCTTGGATACTATTTCGCCGGGGCCGGGTGGCCAGTGGCGTCGGTAGCGGCGCTGGTGGCGGCGCTGACGGAGCTTTACGCCGGTCCCGTGGACGACAACCTGACCGTCCCCATCTTTTCCGGGGCGGCGTTGATGTCTTTGTCATGAGCGGGGAAATGAAAAAGGAGGCCCCGGAGCTTCTGAAGGTTGAGGGTCTCAAGCGGGAGTTTTTCATCGATCACCGCCGCATCGTGGTGCTGGACGGGATAGACCTCTCCGTTAGCCGTGGCGAGACTCTGGGCATAGTCGGCGCGTCCGGCGCGGGCAAGAGCACATTTCTCAGCGTGGTTGGCGCCCTGGACAGGCCCACCTCCGGCAGGGTTCACCACAACGGCGTGGACATCTTCGCCATGAACGAGAGGAAGCTGGCCTCCTTCAGGGCGAAAAGGATAGGGTTCGTCTTCCAGGCGCATTACCTGATGCCGGAGTTCAACGCCGAGGAGAACGTGGCGCTGGCGGCGATGATAGCGGGCGCGAAGAGGGCCGAGGCCATGGACAGGGCCAGGTTTTTCCTGGGCAGGGTGGGGCTCTCGGAGCGGCTTTCCCACCGCCCGGGGAAGCTCTCCGGCGGGGAGCAGCAACGGGTGGCCATCGCCAGGGCGCTTGTCAACGAGCCGGACCTTATACTGGCGGACGAACCGACGGGCAACCTCGACACGAAGACCGGAGACGAGGTCTTCGACCTGTTGCTGGACCTGAACAGGGAGCGGGGGCAGACGTCGCTGATAGTGACCCACAACCCCTCCCTCGTGAAGAGGCTGTCGAGGGTTGTCAGGATCAGGGACGGCAAATTTGTTGACTCTCGCGATGATGTGCTAGAATGAATTCGAAGGACGCATGGCGTTTTGTTTGCTCATCATGGCGCCCGGCGGCCTGTTTTTGAAAAGACTTATCAAGGCGCGCGTCTCGTCCGGCGCGGGCCGTGGAGGATAGAGGGAGTTGGCTCATGTTTAAACGGTTTACTGAAAGAGCCAGGAAGGTAATAATCCTCGCCCGCGAGGAGGCGGAGAAAAACCAGCACGAGTATCTTGGCACGGAGCATCTGCTCCTCGGCGTGCTGAAAGACGCGGGCGGCGTGGCCATAGCCGTGCTCCAGCGCCTGGGGGTGGACCTTAAGCAGGTCCGCCTGGAGGTGGAGCGCAACCTGCCGGCAAGCTCCAACACCCTCATCATAGGCGACATCCCCTTCACCAGCAGGGCCAAGAAGGTGCTGGAGTACTCCGTGGAGGAGGCCCGCTCCATGGGCCACAGCTACATCGGCACGGAGCACCTGCTGCTCGGCCTTGTGCGCGAGAAGGACGGCGTCGGCGCGAGGGTGCTGAACAACCTTGGGATCACCTACGCAGACATCCGCGAGCAGACGATAAATCTGTTGCGAGAGCCCGCGGCGGCCCAGGAGAAACAGCAGAGCAAGACCCCCGCCCTGGACGAATTCGGGCGCGACCTCACCGAGATGGCCATCAAGGACAAGCTCGACCCGGTGATCGGCCGCGACAAGGAGATCGAGCGGGTCATCCAGATACTGGCCCGCAGGACGAAGAACAACCCCGTGCTGATAGGCGAGCCCGGCGTGGGCAAGACCGCCATCGTTGAGGGGATGGCCCAGCGGATCGTCACCCGCGAGGTGCCCCAGCTCCTTTACGACAAGAGAGTCATCAGCCTGGACCTCGGCGCGGTGATCGCTGGGACGAAATACCGCGGCCAGTTCGAGCAGCGGATAAAGGCCATCATGAAGGAGATCACCCAGGCCTCGAACGTGATCCTTTTCATAGACGAGATTCACACCCTCGTCGGCGCCGGGGCGGCCGAAGGGAGCGTGGACGCCTCCAACATGCTTAAGCCCGCCCTGTCCCGGGGCGAGATACAGTGCATCGGGGCCACCACGCTGGACGAGTACCGCAAGTACATAGAGAAAAACGGAGCCCTGGAGCGCAGGTTCCAGCCGATCATAGTGCAGCCTCCGGGCGTTGATGAGACCATCTCCATCATCCGCGGGCTGAAGCCGGAGTACGAGTCGCACCACAAGGCCATAATCACCGACGAGGCCATCCTGGCCGCCGTCCGCATGTCCGACAGGTACATACCGGACAGGTACCTGCCCGACAAAGCGATCGACGTGATCGACGAGGCGGGCAGCCGCGTCCACCTGCGTAAGGTGACCTTCCCGCCGGATATCCGCGAGCTTCAGCAGAAGATCGACGAGATCGTGGCGGAGAAGAAGGAGAAGATAGAGAAACAGGAGTTCGAGATGGCCGTGGAGCTTCGCGACAAGGAGGAGGCGTTGCGGCTGGAGCTGGACAGGATGCGCGACGAGTGGGAGGAGAAGCAGGACAAGGCCCGCCCAATCGTCGGCGAGGACGACATAGCCTACGTTGTCTCCTCCATCACCGGGATACCGCTGAACCGGATCGAAAAGGAGGAGTCGCAGAAGTTGCAGGCGATGGCCGGCGAGCTGAAAAAGAAAATATTCGGCCAGGACGAGGCGATCGAAGCCGTATGCAAGGCGATCCGGCGGTCGCGCATGGGGCTGAAAGAGCTGAACAGGCCGATGGGCGTCTTCCTGTTCCTCGGCCCCACCGGCGTGGGCAAGACGGAGCTTGCCAACGTCCTGGCGGAGTACCTGTTCGGCGAGCGGCAGGCGCTGATACGGCTGGACATGAGCGAGTACATGGAGAAGTTCGCCGCGTCCAAGCTCGTCGGCGCGCCTCCTGGCTACGTGGGATACGAGGAGGGCGGCCAGTTGACGGAGCGGATCAGGCGCCGCCCCTACGCCGTGGTTCTGCTCGACGAGATCGAGAAAGCCCACACGGACATTTTCCATATGCTGTTGCAGATCATGGATGACGGCAGGCTGACGGACAGCTACGGCAGGAGCGTCAGCTTCAAGAACGCCATCCTGATAATGACCTCCAACCTGTCGGCCAGGATCGTCGAGAAGGGCGCCACCATCGGCTTCCAGCCGAGCGACGAGGAACAGGCCCAGAAGAAGATGAGCGACGGCATCAAGGCCGAGTTGCGCAGGACGTTCAACCCGGAGTTCCTGAACCGGATCGACGAGACCGTCACCTTCCGCAAGCTCGACAGGGAGAACCTGTCGAAGATAGTGGACCTGCAGCTCGAGGAGCTCAAGGTGCGCCTCGCCGAGGAGGGCATCGGAATGGAGATCACTCCGGAGGCCCGGGAGCACATCATCGACGAGGGATACGACCCGGTCTACGGGGCCAGGCCGCTGAAGCGCTCGATCCAGCGGCTCATCGAGGATCCCCTGTCCGAGGAGATGCTTTTCGGCCGGTTCAAGCGCGGCTCCGTCGTTCTCGTGAAGCTGGAAGGCGGCCGGCTGGAGTTCATAGAGAAAAATTCGGTAGCCGAGAGCATCTAAAAGGCCCGACCTCCGCTAGATGAAAAAGGGTTTACGGCGCGCGGGCCTGTTGTTGCTGGCCTTGACCCTAGCTCCTGTCACCGCCCTGGCCGTTGACTTCGCCAAGCCCATAAAGAGCATAAGGATCAAGGGGACGGAGCGCGCCGACCAGAACACCATCCGCTACTACATACACAGCCGGGTGGGGGGAGAATACGACCCCTCCGTCGCCGCCAGCGACATAAAAAGAATCTACAAGCTCGGCTTTTTCGACGATATAAAGCTGGACGTGGCCGAGGAGCCGGACGGGCTTATCCTCACTTTCATCTTCAAGGAAAAGCCCTTCGTGCGGGACGTCATCATCACGGACGCCGAGGAGGTGGAGCAACAGCATATCAGCGTCCGGCTCAAGACGAAGAAAGGCGCCTTCTTCCGTCAGGACCAGATACCCTGGGACCAGGAGCGGATACAGCGCCTCTACAGGAGCAAGGGGTATTACTTCACTGGCGTCAGGACCGTGGTGAAAAAACTCGGCGGCAACCAGGTCGACGTAGAGTTCATAATAGACGAGGGGCGGAAGATCACCATCAGCAGGATAGACTTCCGCGGCGCGAAGGCTTTCCCCCCCCGAACGCTTCAGGGCGTGATCCAGACCGAGGAGGCGGACTGGATGTCCCTTTTTTCCGACGCCGGGGCGTACAAGAAGGAGGTGCTGAAGACGGACCTCCTTCGCCTGGAGTCGTTCTACCACGACCACGGTTACATAAAGGTGAAAGTCTACGACCCGGAGGTGGAGATCGACAGGGAGAAGAGAAAGATATACGTCAGCATCCCCGTCTCCGAGGGGGACCAGTACCACGTGGGGTCGATCGAGATCCAGGGGGACGACGTTTACACGAAGGAGGAGCTTTCGGAGAAGGTGGACCTCGCCCCCGGCGACGTCTTCGACAGGAGCCGTTTCCGCCGGGACATATTCGAGATAAGCGACATGTACTCGCAAAAGGGCTACGCCTTCGCCAACGTGGTTCCCGAACTGGAGGTGAACGACGAGAAGAACACCGTGGATATAAGCGTCCGGACGGAAAAGGGGCGCAAGGTCTACGTGGGGAAGATAACCATCACCGGCAACGAGAAGACGCGGGACAGGGTCATCCGCCGCGAATTCCGCCTCCACGAAGGCGAGCTTTTCAACAGCGCGAAGCTGCGGCGGTCGCGCGAGCGGATAAACAACCTGGCCTATTTCGAGAACGTGGAGATAGAGCAGCGGAGCAGGCGCGAGCTGGACATGGTGGACCTGGAGGTCCAGGTCGTGGAGCGCAGCACCGGCCAGATATCCTTTGGCGCCGGGTACAGCTCCGTGGAGAACCTGCTGTTGCAGGGGCAGGTGAAATGGCCCAATTTCATGGGCAAGGGACAGACGCTCTCCTTAAGCCTGGACAGCTCCGCGCGGAGGACCGATTTCAACGCGAGTTTCACCGAGCCCCGGCTGTTCGACCGGGAGCTGATGGGCGGCGTGGACGCCTATAACAAGCTTTTCATATGGGACTCCTACGACTCCCGGGACGTAGGCGGCTCGTTCCGGGTGGGGCGCAGCTTCGGCGAGTACCTGTGGGCCAGGCTGGGCTACACCTACGAGAAGAACGAGATAACCGTGAGGGACAGAGAGAGGGCCAGCTCCTACCTGCTTGAGCAGGAGGGGGTGACCACCATAGGATCGTTTCTGCCATCTGTCACCTATGACACGCGCAACGATCCCTTCAACCCCAGCGCCGGGCAGAGGATGTACGGCTCTCTGGAGATCGCCGGGGCCGGAGGCGAGGAGAGGTTTTACAGGACGACCGGCGAATACACGGTCTACAAATCGCTGTGGCTCGATTTCGTGACCATGCTCCACGCCAAGGTAGGGTTCGCCGACGACTATTCCGGGCAGGGTCTGCCGATCTCGAAACGGTATTTCATGGGCGGCCCGCGGAGCCTGCGGGGGTTCACCTACAGGAACGTGGGGCCGCTTGACGTGGACGGCGAGGCGATAGGGGGTGAAGCTTTACTCCTGCTCAATGTTGAACTACAATACGGCTTCACCAGATATTTCCGGGGGTTTGTCTTCTACGACCGCGGAAACGTGTATGGATCCAACGACGCGAGAGGGAACACCACGGACCGGTATTACGACTTGGAGGACATGAGACACAGCTGGGGGGCGGGGATTCGCTTTTTCTCGCCGATCGGCCCCATCACGATAGCCTACGGTTTCAAGCTCGACCAGCGTTCGGGCGAGACTCCCAACGAATTCCACTTCACCATAGGAGGCGCTTTCTGATCGCTATGAGACGGATTACCAGGATACCGCTGACACTGGCTTTGGCCGCCATGCTCGCGCTCACGGCGTTCCCCGGCCCATCCCGGGCGGCGGACGCGCCGAAGATTGGAGGGGTGAACCTGCAGGATATCCTCGACGGCTCCAAGGCGGGGCAGGAGGCCCTCGCCGAGCTCAAGGAGCAGGCCGAGAAGGAGAGGAAGGCCCTCCAGAACAAGCAGGAGGCCGTCCAGAAGCTGAAAAAGGAGATCGACCAGCAGCGCCTGATGCTCTCCACCGCGGCCATTATGGAAAAGGAGAGAAGGCTCCGCAGGATGCAGCGCGAGCTGGAGCTTTACAGGGACGACATCCAGGAGCTTTTGCAGACGGCGCAGGCAAGGGTCATGCGAAAGCTTCTGGACGACGTCATGACCATCATAAAAGAATATGGTGAGAAACACGGCTACACCATGATCCTGGAGAAGGGCGAGGCGGCCAACGTGATGGGCGGGTTCGTCCTGTACATGGACGAGGCCGTGGATCTTACCCCCGAGATTATCAGGATATACGACGAGAAGAAAAAATCGGGCGCGCTCAAGTCCGGCGGTTGAGCATGAAGCTGGGCGAGATCGCCTCGGCGCTCGGCCTCGAGGTCCACGGCGACGGGTCGGTCGAAATAGAACGCATGGCCCAGCTGGGGACCGCGGGGCCGGGAGATATCGTCTTTGTCCGCGACGAGGCCGCCGCCGCGGGCATGGGCGCATCCAGGGCTTCGGCGTTCATCTTGCCTCCCACGGTCAGGCCTGACAGGCCGGCCATAGTCTCCGCCAACCCCCTGGCCGCGATGGCCGGGACTCTGGAGCTTTTGAGCCCCGAGCCCGCTCCCCCGCCCGGAGTCCATCCCACGGCCGTCATTGAAGACTCGGCGGAGATGGGACGGGACGTCCACGCGGGTCCCCACGTCTCGGTCGGCGCTGGCGCCAGGATAGGCGCCGGCGCATGCCTGCGGGCCGGGGCGAGGATAGGCGCGGGAGCCGTTGTGGGGCCGGGAAGCGTGATCTTCGAGAACGTTGTCGTCTATGACCATTGCCAGATCGGGGCCAGGTGCCGCATCCACGCGAACTCGACCATCGGCGCGGACGGCTTCGGGTACGCCCGGCTCGCGGACGGGGGGAGCGTGAAAATCCCCCAGCGCGGGATTGTCCGAATCGAGGACGACGTGGAGGTGGGGGCCAACTCCTCCATCGACCGCGCCACCCTGGGGGAGACGGTTATAAAAAACGGAGTAAAGATAGACAACCAGGTCCAGGTAGGCCACAACTGCGTGATAGGAGAGAACGTGGTCATCGCCGGCTGCTCCGGGGTGGCCGGATCGGTTGTCATAGGAGAGAATGTGATGATCGGCGGCATGGCCGCTATCAGCGACCACGTCCACATAGCCCCCGGGACGCTGATCGCCGGGAAGACCGGTGTGCACGGAGACATTAAGGAGCCCGGTGTGTACGCGGGCCCCATGGCCATGAAGAACATGGAATATAAAAGGTTTCTCCTTTCGGGGAAGGCGGTGGCCAGCCTGAAAAAGAAGGTAAAACAGCTGGAGGACGAGCTGAAAACGCTGAAAGGGAAGGAAAAGTGACGATAGAACACCACGAGCTGGAAAAATACATCCCCCACAGGAGCCCCTTCCTGCTGGTGGACAGGATAATAGAGATCGAGTCCGGCGAAAGGGCGGTGGGGATAAAGAACGTCACCGGGACGGAGAACTTTTTCCCCGGTCACTTCCCCGGCCAGCCGGTGATGCCGGGTGTGCTGATAATAGAAGCCCTGGCGCAGACCGCCGCCGTCCTTGCCATGTACTCAAGCGAAAAGGATCAGGGAAAGCTCGTCTATTTCGCCGCCATAGACAACGCCAGGTTCAAAAGACTGGTCAGGCCCGGCGACACCCTGCGGCTCGAGGTGGACGTGGAGAAAGCGCGGAGCAGGATGTGGAAGGTAAAAGCCAGAGCCCTCGTGGAGGGCGAGCCTGTGTGCGAAGCGGATCTGACCGCCATGGTGACGGACAGGGGGTGATGGCCGCCGCCATGCACGAGACAGCGGCCGTGGACCCCGCCGCCGTGATAGGGGATGGAGTGGAGATAGGCCCCTTCTGCGTCATCGGCCCGAACGTTAAGATCGGCGCGGGCGCGAGGATAGGCGCCGGGGCGCAGGTGGACTGGGCCCGGCTGGGGGCTGGCGCCAGGATAGGGGCGAACTCCATCGTGGGAGGCGATCCGCAAATCTACGGCTGGAAGAGCGTGGAGTCCTGGGTGGAGGTGGGGGAGGGCAGCCTGATAAACGAGCTTACCGCCGTGCACCGGTCTATGTACGAGGGCGGCGCCACGCGGATAGGCCCCGGCTGCTACATAATGAGCCAAAGCCATATCGGGCATGACTGCCAGCTCGGCAAAGAGGTGACCGTGACCACGCTGGCGGGCCTGTCCGGTCACGTGGTGGTTGGCGATTACGCCGTCATCGGCGGCGCCGTGGGGGTTCACCAGTTCGTGAGGATAGGCGCGATGGCGATGGTGGGCGGCATGACAAGGCTGGTCCAGGATGTTCCGCCGTATTTTATGGTCTCCGGCGTCCCTGCCGAGGCGAGGGGGCTTAACACCTACGCTCTCAAAAAAAGAGGCGTCCGTCCGAAGGAGAGGGCCGCCCTCAAAAAGGCGTTCAACATCCTGGCCAGGCGGGGGTTGCCGTTGCCAGATGCTGTGCGGGCCTTGGAGAGTGAGGTTCCGGCGGAGGGCCCCGTGGCCTCGCTCATCGATTTTGTCAAAAGCTCCGAGAGGGGCCTTACGCTCTAGGTTTGTCCACCGCAGGACAAGGAAATGATTGATCGGACGGCGCTTTTCGTAATATCGTATTGGTCAGGGAAGGATTGGCGCGCCCGGCCGCGGCGGGCGCTTGCGAAGAGTTTTGATATATATGCACGGTTTTGGACACCGTTGGCGAAAGGAAGAGAATGGATAGTGTAGTAAAGGCAGGGGTCATAGGTGTCGGCCGCATGGGCCAGTACCACGTCGGGGTCTATTCCGAGATAGCCGGGGTGGATCTTGTGGGGGTCGTGGACGTGGACGAGGGCAAAAGCCCCATTGCGGACAAGTACAGGACAAAGTTTTACACCGATTATCGCGACCTTTTCGGCAAGGTGGACGTGGTCTCCATAGCCGTCCCAACCTCCCGGCATTTCGATGTGGCCAGGGACTGCCTGGAAGCCGGTGTCCACTGCCTGGTGGAAAAGCCCATAAGCAACGACATGGAAAAGGCCGAAGAGCTTTTCAGGATCGCCGAGGAGAAAAACCTCGCCCTGCACGTGGGCCACGTGGAAAGGTTCAACGGGGCGGTGCAGGAGCTCAGGAAAGTTGTCGTGGACCCCATTTTCATTGAGTCCCGGCGGCTGGGCCCCTACGACCCCAGGATCAAGGACGATGGCGTGGTGCTCGACCTGATGATCCACGACATAGACATAATCCTGAACCTCGTGGAGTCGCCCGTGGCGGACATGAACGTCATGGGCGCGTCCGTCTTTTCCGGCATGGAGGACCTGGTCAACGTGCAGATCAAATTCGAGAACGGCTGCATGGCCAACATCATAGCCTCCCGCGCCACACAGGAGAAGATAAGGACGCTGGCCGTGACGCAGAAGAAAGAGTATATATTCCTCGACTATACCCACCAGGACATACTCGTCCACCGCCGCGCTTCCTCCGAGCACGAATTGCGCCGCCGCGAGCTGCGCTACAGGCAGGAGTCTTTCATGGAGCGCATCTTCGTCCACCGTGAAAACCCCCTCAAGCTGGAGATACAGCATCTCCTCGACTGCGCCACCAACGGAGCCAGGCGGAAAACGGCCGTGCGGGACGAGCTGAAGTCGCTGAAGGTGGCGCTTACGGTGCTGGACAAGCTGAAGCCTTCCGGCAAGGCCGCCGCGGCGTTTTAGACAATGCCCTCCCCCCTGGGAGTCATCGCCGGGAAAGGAGACCTCCCCCGCCTTTTGGTCCGCGAAGCGAAGTCGGCCGGGAGAAAGGTCGCCGCCATCGCTTTCGACAAAGACTCCGGCGCTGCGCTTTTGGGGTTGGCGGATGAGACGAACGTGGTGGGCCTGGGGCAGGCGGGCAGGGCGATAGACACCCTCAAGCGCTCGGGCGCCGTGGAAGTGGTTTTCGTGGGGAAGGTGGACAAGCGCGTCCTTTTCAAAAACCCCAGGCTGGACCTGAAAGCCGTCTCCATTATGAGAAAGCTGAAGGGGGGCGCTGACGACGACATAATGATAGGGATAGCCGGCGAGCTTGAAAGGGAGGGGTTCAAAGTCATAAGCCAGGCGGATATCCTGAAGAAGCTGATGCCCGGCCCGGGGACGCTGTCCAGGCGGGAGCCGAGGGAGAAGGAATGGGGAGACATAAGGTTCGGGATGAAAATGGCCAGGGGGATAGCCGGGCTTGATATCGGGCAGACCGTTGTCGTCCGGGATGGGGCCGTTCTGGCCGTGGAGGCGATAGAGGGGACCGACGAGGCGATCGGACGCGGCGGCGGCATAGCCGGCAAGGGCGCGGTGGTCTGCAAAGTGAGCAAACCCAGCCAGGACCCGCGTTTCGACGTCCCCACAGTGGGGGTGAAGACCATCGAGGCTATGGTGAAGGTTCGGGCTTCCGTCCTGGCCATCGAGGCTGGCGCGACGGTGGTGGCCGGCATGGAGGAGACGGTCCGGCTCTGCGCCCGGAAGGGGATAGCCTTCGTCTCCGTACAGGTTTGAGAAAAATCCTATGATCGATGAGCGCCGCTGGGCGTACCTGAGTTTTCTGGCCGTGGTGGGGTTCGCACTCTTCCGCGCCGCCGTGATGGGGACGACTGGCCTGGGGGACTCGGAGAGCTATTACTGGGCATGGTCACAGCGTCCAGCGTTGAGCTACTATGACCACCCGCCGATGGTCGCCTGGCTCATATGGCTGTCCACGAGCCTCGGCGGCCACACGCCCTTCCTGGTACGCCTGCCGTCGGTGATCCTGTTCACGGCTATGGGGTGGCTGCTTTACAGGCTTTCATACGACCTTTTCCGGGACGCGCGAGTGGGGTTTTACTCCATCCTCACGTTCAACCTGATCCCCGTATTCGCCATAGGCGCGATCCAGATGGTGCCGGACATACCCTCGGCGGTCTGCTTTACGGCGTACATCCTCATTCTGAACAGGCTCCTCAGAAACGGCGGTCCCGGCTGGCTGTGGTACATCCTGGGCGTTCTGCTCGGCCTGGGGACGCTTTCGAAATACTTCGCCATCATGCTCGTCCCGGGGACTGTTATCCTGGCGGCCCTCGTTCCGGAGTACAGGTTCTGGTTCAGGCGGCCGGAGCCTTACATCATGGGAGTCATAGCCCTTTTCGTCTTTTCGCCCGTGCTTATATGGAACTATCAGAACGAATGGCCCTCGTTCAGGTTTCACCTTGCCGAGCGGCACGGCGGCGCGGGTTTCAACCTCAAAAATCTCGGGCAGCTAGCGGGGGGGCAGCTTCTGTACGTAAACCCCCTGTACCTCGCCGGTCTTTTATGGGCCGTCTTCGCCGGGACGTGGCGCGCCATCGCCGAAGGGGACAGGCGATACGCCATCCTTGCCGCCTTTTCGGGCCCGGTTCTGCTGTTTTTCTACGCCGTGTGCGCCTGGACGAACGAGTCCGAGCCCCACTGGCCCGCGTTCGGCTACATAACGGCGATAGTGATGATGAGCGCGCTGGGGATAGACGCCTGGGAGCGATGGCGGCCCGAGGCGGCCGCGAGGCTTCGGGGATGGTACATCGCCGCCACGGCTCTGGCGGCGGCGGCGTTCGCGCTCTTTTTCATACATGTCTACCATCCTATCCTGCCAATCAAGCCCAAGTACGACATCACCAACGAGCTGTACGGCTGGGACAGGGTGGGGTCGAGGCTGGAGGATATCTATAGGAAAATTACGGAGGAGCAGAAAGAGCCCGCCTTTGCCCTTGCGCATCACTGGGTTCTCTGCTCGCAGATGATGTTCTCCACCGGCGGGAGGATACCCGTCCATTGCATGAACGAGCGGACGGACCAGTTCGACTTCTGGGACGACGAGAATGAACTTGTAGGCAAGACCGCCGTCGTTGTGACCGACCTGAGGTTCGACGAGATACCCCAGGAACTCTACAGGCTCAACGACGTGGAGAAGGTGGAGGACATAAGGGTCGAGAGGGGAGGGGAGGTGGTAAGAAAGTTTACCATCTGGATCGGAAGGGATTACACGGGGCTGCTGTCGAAGCCGCCGCCCGGAGGATAGGAGAGACTCAGCCTCCTCCGTTGGTTTTTCCGGCCTTGATCTTGTATTCCGTCATTTTGCGCCGCAGGGTGTTCCTGTTCAGCCCCAGAAGGCGCGCCGCCTCCGTCTGGTTTCCCTGGGTTTCGTCCAAGGCCATTGTTATCAATGGTTTTTCGACCAGCGCCATGACCATTGGATAAAGCCCGCCGCCGTTTTCCATGTTTTTCATCCGGCCGATGAACTTCGACAGGTCGGTCCTTAGCGCTTCCTCGAAACAGGTTTTTATCTTCTTCGCCTCGCCCCGTGTCAAGTTACCCATGGCGCCGCATTGAAAATGGTGTGAAAAATAATTGCCCTGACCAGCCCATCGAAAGAATGCATCAGAACGCCGGATGAAGTCAATAGGCAAAAGTCCGCTTTCGAAAAAATTATTTTCACGAAGACTTGAACGGTGAATTGGTATCATAAGTGTAAAGAGTTTTTCGGGAGAATCCGCCGTAAAAAACAACGGCGAAAAGGAATGATCTTCCAAACGCGGGGTGGAAATGTTAGACTTTCCCGTACCCGGGTTCACCGGTGAGCCCGGAGCAAGGTTTTAAAGCCCTCTCGAAACCGCGAGTTTCCCATCCGAGGAGTTCGAAAAAGCAGGGGGCGCTTTTGATGACGGGGCCGGGCTTTGAGGCGCGGCTGTTTTTTCAACGATCATCGCCGGGATTTTTTGACGAATGACGCTGACCGACGACACCGAGAAGCTCAAAGAGATAGCCAGGGAGCTCAGGATCGACATCCTGACCATGCTGGCCGAGGCCGGCTCCGGGCACACCGGCGGCTCCCTTTCCGCTATAGACATACTCACGGCCCTCTACTTTGGCCGAATGAAGCATAGCCCGAAGCTGGGCGGCGATGAGGACAGGGACAGATTCGTGCTGTCCAAGGGTCACGGCGCCCCGGCCCTCTACGCCGTCCTGGCGCGGCTCGGTTATTTCGACAGGTCACACCTGCGCTCGCTGAGGAAGATGAGCGGGATGCTCTCCGGCCACCCTTACGCCCCCTCAACGCCTGGCGTGGAAGTCTCCACCGGCTCGCTGGGCCAGGGGCTTTCCATAGCCAACGGCATGGCCATCGCCGCCCGGCTCAATGGCTGGAATGGAAGGGTGTACTGCATGATCGGCGACGGCGAGAGCCAGGAGGGACAGATATGGGAAGCGGCGATGACGGCCTCCCACTACGGGCTGGACAACGTGACCGCCATCCTGGACCATAACGAACTGCAGATAGACGGAGCCGTGAAGGATATCAAGAGCATAGAGCCGATCGGCGACAAGTGGAGAGCCTTCGGCTGGAACGTCACGGAGATAGACGGACACGACATGAGGTCCGTCCTCGACGCGATCGACCTGGCCGCGGCGTCCCGCGGGAAGCCCTCGTTCATCTGGGCGCACACGGTGAAGGGCAAGGGAGTTTCCTTCATGGAAGGCAAGGCCGGCTACCACGGCGTGGCGCCATCGAGCGAGGAGCTAGAGCGCGCGCTGGAGGAGCTTGCGGCGGCATGAAGACGAAGGAAATGCAGGCCAAAAAAGACGAAGCGGTCAAAAAATCCCTGAGGGACGCCTACGGGCAGACCCTGGCGGAGCTTGGCGGCTCCAACCCGGACATAGTCGTCCTGGACGCGGATCTTTCCAGCTCGACGAGGACGTCGATCTTTGCGAAAAAACACCCCGGCAGGTTTTTCAACATGGGCGTATCCGAGCAGGACATGATGTCCACGGCCGCCGGCCTGGCCGTCTCCGGCAAGATACCCTTCGCCTCCACCTTCGCCATCTTTGCCAGCGGCAGGGCGTGGGACCAGGTTCGGCAGTCGATCTGCCTCTCCAACCTGAACGTCAAGATCGTAGCCTCCCACGGCGGCATAACCGTCGGCGAGGACGGCCCCACCCATCAGGCTCTGGAGGACATAGCCCTGATGCGGGTGATGCCGAACATGTCCGTCATAGTCCCCGCCGACGCCCACGAGACCGCGGCGGTGATCCGCAAGCTGGCGGACACCCACGGCCCGTTCTACGTCCGCACCGCGCGGGAGAAGTTCCCCGTCCTGTTCGGGGAAGACAAAAAGTTCAGCATCGGCAAGGGCGACCTTCTGCGCCACGGGGCGGACGTGGCGATAATAGCCTGCGGATTGATGGTCCACCACGCCCTGGAGGCGGCCCAGCGGCTGGCCGAAAGGGGTGTCGAGGCGTCGGTGGTGAACATGTCCAGCATAAAGCCCATAGACAGGGAGCTGATAATCCAGATGGCCTCCACCGCCGGGGCCATCGTGACGGCCGAAGAGCATTCCGTCATCGGCGGGCTGGGAAGCGCCGTGGCGGAGGTCGTGTGTGAGAGCGGGCCCGCGCCGGTGGTGCGGGTCGGGATGAAGGACGGCTTCGGCAAGTCCGGCAAACCGGGCGAGCTTTTGAGCTTTTTCGGGATGAACGCGGATGCCATAGTGGAGGCCGCGGGCAAGGCGATTTCGCTCAAGGCGCCGCCGTTGCGGGACCTTGGTAGACACTGATGATTAAAGGAGAGGAGCCTCGCTTCACATAGCCCATGACTGAAAACAAAGAGACCGAAAAAACCAGCCCGGGCGCCGCCGAGGCGTCCAAAGGCGGCGCTTTCAGGATACCCGTCCGTCACGCCCTGGTGGCGTTTTTCCTCGCGTTCTTCCTCGGAATAGCCGCAGGCGCGGTGAAATCCAACACCGTCCTCGCTGTTGTGAAGACCTACGACGAGTTGGAGGTCTTCGCCGACGTACTCTCGCTGATCGAGACGAACTACGTGGAGGAGGTGGAGCCGAACAAACTGATCGAGGGGGCCATAAACGGCATGTTGCGGGCCCTTGACCCGCACTCCAGCTACATGACGCCGGAGATGTACAAGGAAATGCAGGTGGAGACCGAGGGCGAGTTCGGCGGCCTGGGTATAGAGATAACCATTCAGGACGGATGGCTGACGGTGGTCTCCCCCATGGAGGACACCCCGGCGTGGGAGGCCGGGATCGAGCCGGGCGACAAGATAATCAGGGTGGAGGGAGAGTCGACCCACGATATGACCCTTATGGAGGCCGTGCGCAAGATCAGGGGCAAGACCGGGACGGACGTCACCATCACCATCATGCGCGAAGGCTTCGAGGAGCCGAAAGATTTTACCGTGACCCGCCGGATCATCCACGTGAAAAGCGTAAGAAGCGATATGCTCGAAGACAGGTGGGGCTACGTGAGGATAAGAAACTTTTCCAAGGACACCGCCGATGAGCTCGACGAGGCCCTCGACGAGTTCAAAGAAAAGGGGATGCAGGGCCTCCTGCTCGACCTTCGCAACAATCCGGGCGGTCTTTTGAGCCAGGCCGTCGAGGTGGCGGACCAGTTCCTGGACAAGGGCGAGTTGATCGTCTACACCAAGGGCAGGCTTCCCAACCAGAACATGCGCTTCACCGCTAAGACGGAGCACGAGGAGCCCTATTACCCCGTGGTCGTCCTGGTCAACCATGGGTCGGCCTCGGCGTCGGAGATCGTCGCCGGAGCCCTGCAGGACCTGAAGAGGGCGCTTGTGGTGGGCATCGCCACCTTCGGCAAAGGCTCTGTGCAGACCATCATTCCCCTTAAGGGCGACGCCGCGCTGCGGCTCACCACGTCCAGGTACTACACCCCCTCCGGACGACAGATCCAGGAGGTGGGCATAGAGCCGGACGTCGTGGTGGAGCAGGCTCCGCCGCCCGCTCCGTCGAGTAAACCAGAGCCGATGAAGGAGGAGGACCTTCTGAACCACCTGAGGGGGGCGCCGCCGGAGAAGAAGAAGGAGAAGGAGGCTGAGCCGGAGGCGAAAGAGCCGTCCAGCCGGAAGGTCGTTGACCTGGAGAAGGACGTCCAGCTTCGGCGCGCCCTTGCCATCCTGGAAAGCTGGAACAAAATCGACCAGATCCGCGAGCATCAGCGGGCCGTGACGAACTGAACGTCCAACCCGGCGGGAATAGAAACGGGCGGCCTTTATGAAAGGCTCCAGAACAGGGCGGGAAGGCGCCGGAAGGGGGCGCGGTTCCGGCCCGTTTTCCTTCCTATCGAAATACGGTTTCGAGATCATCCTCGGCGTTGCGCTTTTCGCCCTGGCTGCCGGTGTTTGGCTGCTTCTGCCCGGCGACGAGGCGCGGCAGGAGGACCAGCACATAGAATCGGAAGTGGACGAGGTCCGGCGGCCGGAGATGATAGTCGAGGAGAAGCTGGCCGCCATCCCGCCGGAGAAGGGCGTTGAAACGCCGCCGCTTCCCGCGTTCCCGGAGAAACCCCGGATAGCCTTCATAATAGACGACCTCGGCGCGGAGCCGGAGGCGGCCGAACGGCTGATGGCTATCGACGCGCCTCTGGCGCTGTCCATACTGCCCGGCCAGAGGTTCTCGAAATCCATCGCCGAGAACGCCGCAAAGCGCGGCGTGGTGGTGATGGCGCATCTGCCCATGCAGCCAAAATCCAGCGAGACCGACCCCGGCCCGGGGGCGCTCACCGTCTCGCAGGACGCGGATATGATACTCAGAACGCTGAAAGCCGACATGGACGCGGTCCCCGGAGCCCTGGGCGTGAACAACCACATGGGCTCGCTTTTCACCGAAGACAGGGAGAGGATGTCCATCGTGATGCGGGAGATAAAAAGGCGCGGGCTCTTCTTCATCGACAGCAGGACGACCGCCGGAACGGTGGCCTACGACGTCGCCGTGGAATATGGCGCCAGGGCGGCATCCCGCGACGTTTTCCTCGACAACGAAAGGGACGTGGACAAGATTTCCGGACAGATAATAGCCCTGGCCGAGGAAGCGCTGGAAAAAGGGTCGGCCATCGGCATAGGCCACCCCTATCCGGAGACGATCGAGGCGCTGGAACGGACTATCCCCGTGGCGCGGGCCATGGGGGTGGAGATATCCCCCGTGACGGAGCTTTTGGGGCTCGGCGAACAGGCGGGGGCGGCGGTTAGCGCCCGTTGACTTTCCAGTTGTAGCCCATGTAGACGACCGGGTTGTTTTCGTCCCTGACGAACGCCGCCCTGGCGGGGGAGAGGTAGCCTGCGATGAACCCTCTGACGCCGCCTCTCGACTCAAAATCTCCGGCGAACCATTTGAAGATCGAGGACAGGCGCAAGGTCCCCGACGTTATGTCGATCCTCAATCCCTTGGCCTCGTTGGCCAGGAAAGCTTTGACCTGGTCGTCGAGCTGTTCGTCCAGCCGCGAGGGGTCGTAGGCCTTCCTCCGAAGGTCCGGGCAGGAGACGGAGGCGCAGACTATCGCCATGTGTATCCTCGGGTCGCCGAGTTTTCTGAGGATGTCGTGTTCTATTTCATCGAGAGTGTAAACCCTGCCTCCGACGTAGCCAGCCGGCTTTCCCCACACCGGGCTGAACAAGCTTCCGATATCGCGGATGCTCTCCACGCCGGGGTGGTCTGTTATCATCTTCGCCGCGAAAATGTTGTAGACGTTTATCCAGAAGGCTTTCTGTTCATTCTGGTTTTCAAAGCGGGGCGTCCATTCCTCCAGCGCGGCGATGGTTTTCCTGAATCTTGGGTCGGCGGCGAGAGCTTTGTAATCGACAAGGCTCAGCGGCGCCCCGTCCTTCTCGCCGCGGCTGACGTGGTCTTTCAGGAGCCCGTCCCATCCGGAAAAGTTGAAAAACCCCGCGGAGGCCGGAAAGGCCGCCGACGTGAAGAAAACCAGGGCCAGCGCCAGAGAGCGCCTCGTCATGGCGGGCATGGGGCGGCTCCTCCCCGAGTCAGTCGTACTTGATGAGCGAATGGATATCGTATTCCTTCAGCTTCTCCCTGCCCTTGAGCGAGACAAGCTCCACCATGAAGGCAATCTCCTGTATCTCGCCGCCCAGCCTGCGGACAAGACCCGCCGACGCCTCCATCGTCCCCCCGGTGGCCAGAAGGTCATCCACCAGCACCACCTTTTGACCCGGCTCGATAGCGTCCTGGTGTATTTCGATCTCGTTCGAGCCATACTCCAGGTCATAGGATATCTTGTGCGTCTTGTGGGGGAGTTTCCCCGGTTTGCGGATTATGACGACGCCCGCGCCGAGGGCGTAGGCCAACGCGGAGGCGACTATGAACCCCCGGGCCTCGACTCCCACGAAGATGTCGGGCCTTTTGTCGATGTATCGGTGGGCCAGGAGGTCCACGGCGCGGCGGAACGACCGGGCATCGGAGAAAAGCGTGGTTATGTCGTAAAATAATATCCCCTCTTTGGGGAAATTCGGTATCTCCCTTATGACCTTCTTGATATCCTGAGGCATGGCTTCCTTTCTGTCGTTTGGCTGATTTAAAACACGCCGGACACCATAGATAAATACATTTCTATCCTGGTGTTGTCAACGTTCCGGCTCCCTGTCTGATATAATTTCATTTTTTCGCGATTTCTGGGTATGCGACGGACATTTCTTGCGGCCCTGGGGCTTCTGGTGATTATCGCGGGCGGAGCTTCCGCCCAGCTTGTTCCCAGCGCGGACGTTGTGAGCCTCCGCGCCGTCCTCCCGCAGGACAGGTTCCACGCGGGCGAGTCTTTCCGCCTCCTTTTCGAGCTTGAGTTTAAAGAGGGGTGGCATGGCCAGTCCCACGAGCCGACGATGGAGGGGCTTATCCCCACCGTCTTGACGCTTACGGCGGACGAGGGGATCAGCCTGGGAAGGGTCTTCTATCCTCCCGACAAGATGGAGAAGTTCGAGTTCGCCGAGAAGGAGTTGGCCGTATATGACGGGACGGTCTATATCGGGGCGACCGCCGCCATAGCTCCGCAGGTGGAGCCGGGCGACTACGCCGTAAGGGCGGACTTGCGGATCCAGGCCTGCGACGATGACTCCTGCCTCATGCCGTCGGACATGCCGCTGACGGTCACCGTGAAGGTGGCCGCGGCTGGGGAGCCCGTGAACCGCATCAACCAGGATATACATTCCGCCAACGCCTCGCTCTTCTCCGCGAAGCCGCCTCCAGGCGGGGCGGGCGCGGACGCAGGCGAGATCGGGGGCTATCTCACCAGTCACGGCCTGCTGCTTACGTACATATTCATATTCGTGGGCGGCCTGGCCTTGAATCTTACCCCCTGCGTCTACCCGCTGATCCCGATAACCGTCTCCTACTTCGGCGGCAAGAGCGAGGAGAAAAAGGGCGGGCTCATCGTCCATTCCGTCCTGTACGTCCTCGGGATGGCGGTGATGTACTCGGCCCTCGGCGTCTTCGCGGCGCTTACGGGCGGCCTTTTCGGGGCGCTGTTGCAGCACTGGGCTGTGATACTGCTTATCGTGGCTGTGCTGGTGGGGCTGTCGCTTTCCATGTTCGGGCTCTACGAGATCCGCGTCCCCGCCTCGCTGGCGGAAATCGGGGGAAAGAACAGGGGCGGGTTTTTCGGCACATTCCTGATGGGCGTCACCGTCGGTATCATCGCCGCGCCCTGCATCGGGCCTTTCGTTCTGGGGCTGCTGACCTTCGTGGGTGAGAAGGGCGACCCCATGCTTGGTTTCACGATGTTCTTCGCCCTGGCCCTGGGGCTGGGGACACCGTTCATGATCCTGGCGATATTCTCCGGCGCCGTATCCATACTGCCGAGGTCGGGGGTGTGGATGCTGTGGGTGCGGCAGGTCTTCGGCGTGGTGCTCCTTGCCATGGCGATATATTTCCTTGAGCCGTTGATACCGGAAGGCTGGTACCTTCCCATATTCGGATTATTCTTAGTCGGCGGGGGCGTTTTCCTGGGATGGCTCTCGGGGGTGAAAGCGCCCGGCGCGGGGTTTACGGCGGCCCGGTGGATCGTGGGCGCGGCTTTCGTCGCGGGCGGCGCTTTCATGCTCTACCCTTCAGCGCCCGACGCCGGGCCGAAAATCGAATGGAAAAAGGCGACAGAGGAAGCCGTCGCGGAGGCGGCTTCGGCCGGCAGGCCGGTTATCATCGACTTCACGGCGGACTGGTGCCTGCCCTGCAAGGAGCTTGAGCATTACACATTCTCCGACCCGCGGGTCATCGAGCTCTCGGAGAAGTTCGTCATGCTCGAGGCGGACGTCACAAAATCCGGCGACCCGGAGACGGAGAGGCTGAAGGAAAAATACGCCGTCGCGGGCGTCCCCACCGTCGTGCTCATAGACCCCGCGGGCCAGAGGCGCGAGGATCTGCGCTTCGTTGGGTTCGTGGACGCCGAGGCGTTCCTCAACAAGATGAGAAAAGCCTCTGGAGGCTGATTTTCTTCCCGCGCTTTCGTCCTGTCCCCGGCGCGGCTAGTTCTTGTACACCCTCGGCGTGGCCGCGCCGTCGTGGCAGCCGGAGGACGAGCAGGCGCCGTTTGTCTGTTTTGCCACCATGCCGGTGGAGTTGCCTTTGACAGTGGCGGTATATCCGACCGAAGGGTCGCCCTCGGTTGTGTAGAAGTTGCCGCTTGCGTCCGCGGTGATCTCCAGGGTCATGCCGTTGTCCTGGTTGATCACTATGACCTCGCCGGCGGCGGCGGCGCTTGCCGTGGCGTCCGTGTAGACCGTGCCCGCGTATTTCAGGTTGTGGCATTCGATACAGTCCCGCCCGGCGTTGTGGGATGATTTGCCCGCCGAGCTTACATTCGGCCCCTCTTCTTCCCCGCAGGCCAGAAGGGACGCGCCAAGCAACAATGTCAGAAATCCACCCGCCGCCTTGTTCATAAATTTGTTGGTCATGTACGAAGACTCCCCTGCGCGTTTTCGTTATGTCCCAGAAATTTTCAGAAGAAACACGCATCCTCGGTAAGCAACATTTATGCCCCCGTCTCTTTCACGCCGGTTGCCCGCTCCATATCTCTTTTGGATCAGGCGGTTTCGCCCAAGCGCCGGCGGCGCCCGCCAAGCAACCGTCCGCGCCCAGTGTATTGAAACCGGACAGCACCGGGGAAACCGTGTCCTTTTTCAGGACTTTCGCCCTCCGCGCGCCCAAAGGCGTTTGTTTTTGCTACCATAGGCAAGATGGCTAAAACACGGAGCCGGGGAAACGTTTGTCTGACATGAACGGCAAGTCCAGGGGTGAGACGCTGGCGATAATCCTTGGGGGCGGCAGGGGCGCAAGGCTCTATCCGCTGACCAAGGAGCGCTGCAAGCCCGCCGTGCCCCTCGGCGGCAAGTACCGGCTCATAGACGTTCCCATCAGCAACTGCATAAACAGCGGTCTGCGCAACATATACATCCTCTCCCAGTTCATGAGCGCCTCGCTCAACCGGCATGTGTCGCGGACGTACCAGTTGGACGCCTTCAGCGGCGGGTTCGTGGGCATCCTTGCCGCCACGCAGACCCACAAGAGGGCGGAGGACTGGTTCCAGGGGACGGCGGACGCGGTGCGCAAATGCCTGGAGATGGCGCACCTGCCGAGGTACAGGCGGGTGGTCATCTTGAGCGGCGACCAGCTTTACAAGATGGATTACAGGCGCCTCCTGGCCACCCACGAGGAGAGCGGGGCGGACATAACCATAAGCGTGCTGCCGGTGGGCCGGGAAAGCGTAAGCGGGTTCGGCGTGATGCGGATCGATGGCGAGGGGCGCATCGTCGATTTCGTGGAGAAGCCGAAGGATGACGAGGTGATAGAGAAGTACAGGATAAGCGACGCCTTCGCGCGGGAGAAAGGCGTTCAGGACCGGGACAGGAGGTGGCTCGCCAGCATGGGGATATACGTCTTCGACGTTCCCGTGCTGCTGGACATCCTGAGGGACGAAAGCCAGATAGACTTCGGAAAGGACGTGATCCCCTCCTCGCTTTCACGCCACAGGACGATGGCCCACCTTTTCGAAGGATACTGGGAGGACATCGGCACCATAAAATCCTTCTTTGACGCGAACATCGCCCTGGGGGAGCGCAAAGAGCCTCTGTTCGACTTCCACGGCCGCGAGGAGAACAAGATTTTCACCGAGCAGCGGTTCCTGATGGCCTCCCGCCTGCTGGACGCCAGCGTCTCGAAATCCGTCATAAGCGACGGGTGCTTTTTCGACGAGGGGGCCAGGATAGAAAGGTCTGTGATCGGCATCCGCTCCAGGATCGGGCGGAACGCGGACATAAGCGAGGCGGTCATCATGGGCGCGGACTACTACGAACGCCCCGCCGGGGAGGACGGCTTGCCGGAGCTTGGGATAGGCGACAACGGCGCCATACGCCGCGCCATCCTGGACAAGAACGTTGTTGTGGGGGACGGGGCGCGGATAGTCAACGAGCGCGGGCTCCAGGAGGCCGACGGCGAGCTTTACCATATCCGCGACGGGATAGTCATCATTCCAAAGAACACCATCATCCCCCCAGGGACGGTTATATGACCGGTTCGCGCGGAGAGCGCATCCTGCGATGAAAGCCGCCTTCAGGGCCGACGCTTCCCCGGAGATCGGCGCTGGGCACGTGGCGCGGCTTCTGGCTCTGGCCGAGGAGCTTGCCAGGCGCGGCGCGAAGACTTTTCTGATTACCCACGGGATTTCCGGGGCGCTTTCTGCCATGGCGGACGAGGCCGGCGTGGAGATCATCGGCCTCTCCGGCGATGGCCGGGACTGGGACAGGGACGCGGACGCCAGGGCGGCCCGCGGAGCCGTCGAGAGAATCGGCGGCGTGGACTGGCTCGTGGCCGACCGGCGCGGGATAGACTCCCGGTGGGAGAAGGCCCTGCGGCCCGCGGCGCGGCGGATACTCTCCATCGACGACCTGGCCGGGGACGTCCGCGACTGCGACCTGCTGCTGAACCCGAACCACCTGCCGGGGGCGCGGGAAAAGTACCACTACCTGACGCCTAAAGAATGCGTAAGGCTCACGGGCCCCACCTTCGCCCTCATAAGGCGCGAGTTCCAGGACGCAAGAGCGGAAACGAAGGAGCGCTCCGGGCCGCCGCGGCGGATTCTTGTCTCCTTTGGAGGCAGCGCCCAGGCGGAAATGATCCTGAAAACCGCCGAGGCCGTCAGGGCTCTTGGAGGCGCCGTGGAGTCGGCCATGTTCGTCGTCAGCGAGCCGGACGCCGCCGATGAGAGAATAGGCGGGCTCGAGGGGCTCTCGCCCATCATAAAAGTCGCGCCGCCGCGGCGGGACATGGCCAAGATCACGCTGGCGGCGGACATTGTCATCGGAGCTTACGGCGTCTCCACCTGGGAGAGGATGCTCCTTGGCGCGCCGTCGCTTATGGCGTCCGTCACGCCGGAGCAGGCGCCGCTCGCGGCCGCGCTGGCCGATGACGGGCTCGCCGTCTACCTGGGGGAGGCCGCGGAGATCAGCGCCGGGGATATCGCGAAGGCCGTATTCAAGCTCATCGACGATCCAGAGCGTCTGCAAAGAATGTCGAGAAAAGGGACGGAGCTTGTCGACGGGTTGGGAGCGAAGAGAGTGGCCGACGTCATGCTCTCCACGGGATAGCCGGCGCGGGCGAGAGGAAAACGAGGGGGAGCGCCGCGGCGTCAGTCCAAGTAGACGAACCGGCCGGAGGTGATGTATATTCCGCCGTCCGTCTCAGCGGTGACTTTCCAGGTATACGCCCTGTTGGCCGAAATGGCCCCGGTGGGGATCGACGCTTCAGGCAAGGCCGTTTTTGTCTTGTAGACCTTCTCCGCCTCGCCGCCAAGCTCCGTCAGGACGAGGCTGTATTCCTCCGCCCCCTCGACAGGCGCCCAGCGGAATGAAAGCCCCGTCAAAGATTCGTTGACCATCAGCCCCGCCGGAGCTTCGTCTATCTTGCGTCCAGAGTCGGCGAAACCGAAGGCCGGGCCGATCCGCTCCGGGCGTTCGTAGATGGAGTATACGGCGTCGGAGCCGATGTCCACCACGCCTTTCTGCCCGCCGGGCCAGAACAGCAGAAACAGGATCAGCGAGGCGGCGAATGCGTAGGCCGGGATGGGGGAGCGGACCCATCGCAGGACGGCGCCGCGCCATGAAAGAGAAGCCGCCTCCGCTGCTGACGTGGCCGCCGCCGCGTCCGGGGCCACGGCTCTTTTGAATCTCTCCGGTGTCGGGCTCATCCGCAGGACGCCTTCGGTCATCCTCACCGTGGAGCGGGTGAACCAGGCCGCCCGCTCGAAACAGGCGTCGCATTCGGCCACGTGGCTGGAGAAAGCCTCGCCGCTGGCCGCTGGCAGACGGCCGCCCAAAAAGTCGCCCATCAACTCCACGGGGACGCATCCCTCGGAGGGCTCGAAGCGTTCCACGCTCTCAGGCAACGCCCGCATGGCCGAACGCAGCGTCATCAGCGATATGTAGGCCGAGCGGCACTTTTCGCACTGCTCCAGGTGTTCTCTTGCCCCGGCGCGCTCTTTATCTTTGAACGACGGGTCTGCGAAGGCCAGCAACTCGACCGTTTTGAGGTGTCTCATGTCCGCCATCTATGAAAATCCAACCTTTCGTTCATACCCCCGTCTCCTCCAGGATGGCCCGAAGCCCGGCGGGGGTGAGCTTTATATCCTCTTCACTCATATTTGAACGGACAATCTCCAGCAGATTTCGAACGTTTTTTTCGATTGCGTAGAAGACGTCCTGCTCCGTCGTTTCGTGTATTGATTTTCCACTTGAAACGGGCAGGCCCAGGTTTCTGTAAAAATTGAGGATATCCTTAGCCCTCATTTCGTCGTTGAACCAGAGGGAAAGGAGCCTGCGCCCCTCTTTTGGCATTTTTTCCACCGACTCGGCGAGGGTCTTATAGAACCTGTCGAGGGCGAGCCGCTCCTCCGCGCCGAGCCCCTTCTCGGCCGGTTCGTAAAAGGCTCCGCCCCCTCCGCCGTCGCCGCTTTCAGAATGGGCGATGGGGAAAAAGACGGGGTCTTGTACAAGGTCCAGCGCGCCCTCCTTGACGAGGGCCTCCTGGACGGAGCGGATCATCTCCCTCGCCTTGGCGACGGTGATGTCCAGCTCCCTTGCGATCCTGACCTCATCGCGCCGCATCCTCAGGAGGACGAAGACGGACTGCTCCATTTTCGGCAGTTTGCGGATCGCGGCGGGGAGGCGTTTTATGGAGCTGGGGCTCAGAAATTTTGACATACGCCGTCTCAAAAAGCCCTGCCGTATTTCCAGCGGAGCCAGTCGATATAAAGCTCCCTGGAGTTCAGTATGGTCCAGACGAAGGTGGACAGCAGGCAGTCGTTTTTGCCGGTGTATTTTCCTATCCGTTTTTTAAGCTGGCCGAATATCCATATGTAGGTGTCCAGCCCCTCGTCGCACTCGGGAAGGTCGCTTTTCGGCCTCCTACCTTCGCGCTGGAGGGAGACGGACATCAGCCCGCAGAAATAGAGCCCCGCCGGGTACCGGCAATGGTCGACGCACCATTCCTTGGCCTTGTAGAGCGCCCAGTCCGTGTAGCGCTCCACGAACTCCTCCCACGCTCTCCCGGAGCCCGAGAGAATGTCCGAGACGAGCTTTTTGTCGCTGTCGAGCTTCTCTTCTTTAACGCCTGGCTCGTTCATTTTCTGATTATAGGCGGCGGGAAAGAGAGCGGTCAACAAACCCCGGCTCGGGGGCGTTTTTGGCGTTGGATACTGGATCGCGAAGCGGCGGGAGAAAAAATGATATCCTTTTATGCCATGAACTTGCGTTTCGAGGATGAAAAAAGATGACAAGACTTGCCATCCCGCTGGCCCTTGCGGCCCTCTTCGCCGCCTGCGCCCCCGCCCAGGACCCCGTCGAGGAGAAAAAGAGGATAGAGGCGGTAGTCCGCGAATACATCCGCTCCCACCCGGAGGAGATTGCCGACTCCCTGACAAAGCACGCCATGGCCCAGCGCGCGAGGAAGGAGAAAGAAAGGATCAAGCAGGCGCTGCGGAACAGGTTCGACGTCCCCCTGGACGGCTCGCCCGCCACGGGCCCGGAGGCAGCGGCGGTGACCATCGTGGAGTTCTCGGACTTCCAGTGTCCTTACTGCGCGCGGGCGGACAAGACCTTGCGCCGCCTTAAAGGCGAGAAGGAGGGCGACATAAGGATGGTCTTCAAACATCTGCCGCTGGATTCCGTCCATCCCCAGGCCCGGCCCGCGGCCATGGCCGCCATGGCGGCGGGGGAGCAGGGCAGGTTTTGGGAATATCGGGACATCCTCTTCGAACGGCAGAACCAATGGGCGAGCGGGGAGGCCGAAAAAAAATTCGTGGAGTACGCCGGCGAGCTTGGGCTTGACGCCGAAAAGTTCAGGGCCGACCTTTCGAAAGACGAATACCGGGAACGCATCGAAAAGGACATGGAGCTTGCCAAAAAGCTCGGCGCCCGCGCCACGCCTACCTTTTTCGTCAACGGTGTTCGCGTCGAGGGCGCGATGGACCTGGATTATTTTAACAAGTTGATAGATCTTTTGCTCTCCGAAAAGGGAGACGGAGAGACCGGTTGAGCGTTTTCGCGCGCGGGGGCGCAAGATCGGCCATGATCGTCGATACCGCCTTCGGGCCCATGGGCGCGGGATTCACCGGCGGCGGGGTGGCCAGGGTGTGGCTGCCGGGCCTTGCCCGCCGCGGCCTTGAAAAAATCATCCAGGAGTGGGTGGGGCGAGGGGCGATGATCGAGGCTCCGGAATTTTCCGCCAAACTCCAGAGATATTTCGAAGGCGGGAGGGTCGATTTCGACGAGCCGGTCGATTTCGGGCGTCTCTCCGGCTTCACGCTCCGCGTTTTAAAAGAGCTTCGCAATGTGGGGTGGGACGAGGCGCTGACCTATGGCGAGTTGGCCGAACGCGCGGGCGCGCCCGGCGCGGCGAGGGCGGTTGGGCGCGCCATGGCGAAAAATCCCGTCCCCCTCATCGTCCCCTGCCATCGCGTCGTTCGGGCGGACGGCGGGCTGGGAGGCTTCACGACGCCCGCGGGCGTGGAGCTCAAGCGCGAGATGTTGAAGCTCGAAGGCCATGACTTCGCGCCGTCCTTACCCCTTCGCCCTACATTGTCATTCTGAGGCCCCTTCGCTTTGCTCGAGGGCGGGCTCCGGCCGGAAGAATCCCGCTGAGCATGGCATGACCGCGCGGGATGCTTGGCTTGCGCTCGGCATGACAAGGGTATCCCCTCCTCACCGGCGGGAAGGGATATAGGGAAGGGGGTATTATAAATTACACCTCCAGCTTGATCCCCTTTCGAGGGGGCGGGTAAGGCGGGCGGATCACTTGAAATAGTCCGGCTCGTTCCCGCGTTTCCATTTTATGTTGCAGCCGACGGACGGCGTCTGATCGGCCGGGATTGGGCGGGCTTCCAGAACCGCGTCGAGGGCGGCGCGCAAATCCGCGCCCGTCACCGGCTTGCCGTTACCAGGGCGGCTGTCGTCCATCTGGCCGCGATAGACGAGTTTTTTTGCGCTGTCGAAAACATAAAAATCCGGCGTGCAGGCAGCGCGGTAGGCCTTGGCCGTCTCCTGCGTCTCGTCGTAGAGGTAGGGGAAGGTGTAGCCGGTCTTTTCGGTCTCCTCTTTCATCTTCGCCGGGCTGTCGTCGGGGTAGTTCGCCGCGTCGTTCGAGTTTATACCGATCACGGCCACGCCCTTTGCCTGGTAGTCGCGGGCAAGCGCTGCCAGCTCGTGGCGGACGTGTTTTACGTATGGGCAATGGTTGCACATGAAGATGACGAGATACGACTTCGCGCCCGGAAAATCGTCCAGCGAATACGTTTTGCCTTCCGGGTCAGGCAGGTTAAAATCCGGCGCCTGCGCGCCCAGCGGCAGGCTCATCGTGGAAGGAGTAAGGACCATAATGGTTTCTCTCTTTAATCGTGATTCAAATTTCATCCTCCCCCTTAACGGGGGATTTTCTAGCCTCATCCTCCCCCTCGAAGGGGGAGGATAAAGGTGGGGGTGGTGAATTTAATAATGCCCCCTCCCCTTTGTCCCCTCTCGCCGGGGGAGGGGATTTCTCATAGTCTTGCTGCTTTTTTCGAGAATTTGTTTTTCTTGGAGCTTTTCTTTTTTTCGTTTTTAATTTCTTTTTAATTGCGCGCTTTATTTTTTTATGAGCTTCGTCAGCCTTTTCCCCTTCAATAACCTCCCTCTTTAATACTTCCTGCATGATTACATTTTTGATTTCCGGGATTTGGAGTTTCACCTCCGGGGAGACTCTTTTTAACTCACGGCGAATTACTGTTAAAACAGGGTCGCTGAGTATGATAGCCCCAAGAGAATAACGGCTCATGGCCTGTCGTTGGATAAAGTATTCCTTTAATGCTGATTTATCCCTCCCTTTCCGAGTCAGAAGATATAAACACTCTAGATCATCAGAAGATTTATGATCCAACTCAAGGAAGTCAAATTCGAGCACGAGTTCTTTATTAATGGGTTTTGAGAAAGTGACACGGAAGATTTTCCAAACTACTCCATTCGTAAGCGCGATCCACTCGACTCCCTGATTTGCCGCGTAATTCACGGCCTGACGAGTATGGTTTTCCTTTAAATCGAGGCCAATAGCTTTAACCTCTATGAGAAGCAAAATTGAGCCATCAATTTCAATAGCAAGATCACAGAAGGTTCCGCGGATGGTGTGTTCGGATGTTATCTCTGTATATTTGTTGTAACCAAAGACATTGGAAAGAATGTCCGTGACAATGGTTACAGTATCCGCTTCATTTACATCTCTGGATCGGGCCGATTTTAGGATTGGCTGAAATTTTTTGACGTTTTTTGATAACCTTTCAACGATTCTTTTGGGGATGTTCGCCATGTCGCCCTCCGAAGCATATTGTGCGATATTAGCGTATTAATATCATGGCTGAATTATACTTGGCAATGGCATGTGGGTGATTTTTCTTGAACTCTATTCCACGAACGACGCTTCAGTGAAAATCGCCTCCACGAACTCCTTCGGGTCGAAGGGTCTTAAGTCCTCTATCTTCTCGCCCACGCCGATCAACTTTACGGGTATCTTCAGCTTGTCCATGATGTTTATCACCACTCCCCCCTTGGCGGTGCCGTCGAGCTTGGTCAGCGCTATGCCGGTGACGCCGACGGCCTCCTGGAAAACCTTCGCCTGGCTGACGGCGTTCTGGCCCGTGGTGGCGTCGAGCACCAAAAGAACCTCGTGGGGCGCGCCGGGCATCTCGCGCCCTATGACCCTGTTGATCTTCTCAAGCTCGGCCATAAGGTTCGCCTTGTTCTGAAGCCGTCCGGCGGTGTCGGCGATCATCACGTCATGGCCGCGGGCGACGGCGGCTTTCATCGCGTCGAAGACCACGGCGGAGGGGTCGGCCCCCGGTTTGTGCTTCACAAAGTCCGCCCCGGAGCGTTTTGTCCATTCCTCCAGCTGTTCGATGGCCGCGGCCCTGAAAGTGTCCGCCGCGGCTATCAAAACTGACTTTCCCTCGCCTTTCATCTGCGCGGCGAGTTTGCCTATCGTTGTTGTTTTGCCGGAGCCGTTGACGCCGACGACGAGGATCACGCGCGGTTTGTCCCCGGACTCGGAGCCCTTGTCCTCCACGTCCTGTTCGATGATGGCGACAAGCTCTTTTTTGATATAGTCGACCACCTGGGACGTATCCTTCAAAAGCTTTCGCTTAACGTCCCGGCGCAGGTCGTCCACGATCCGCATGGCAAGCTCCACGCCGATATCCGCCGACAGCAGCACCTCCTCCAGCTCCTCCATGAACCCGTCATCAAGCTTTGCGTGCGCGCCGATCAGCCGCTCGAACCCCTCGTTGAGGTTTTTGCGGGTCTTGGATAGGCCCCTGGCAAGACGCGAGAAGACGCCGGTCTTATCCTCCGCTCGAGGCTCGGCGGGCTGCTGGCTCTCTTCGTCGCTTTTTGCGGCCTCTTCGGCCTTATCCTTTTTCTTTTTTCCGAATAAGCTGAATACCATGATGGATATATTACAACGTCACGCCGTCAGACGACAGGGGGGGGCGCCACGGGGCCCCCGGCGTCCCGCGGCGAGGGGCCTTGGCTTTCGGGAAAAATTCAAGCGAGCCGGTTTTGTTGACTGGATCGGCGGGTCTGGTATAAAATGCGCCTTCGATCCGGCAGATACGCGGGGGGCGCCAGAAGAGCGCCTGCCGATGGATAGGCCGTTCGACGGCATCCCGCGGACGCGTGGCGCCGTTTTTCGACTTTTAGGTCCGGCCCGGCCCTGGCGGCCTTCGGGTGGGGTTTTGGGAGATGAGGGTCGAGAGTCGCTCTTTTGCGGGGGCGATCTCGGCCTTTTTTTGTTTACGTGTTTCTCGACGGACGTGAAGAAGGAAAGCTCGCGCTTTCCATGATAGGCATGAGAACAACGAGGAATATGAAACCAACTGACTAAGGAGGAAGGAGACAGCGACATGTCTGACCAGAAAATCCCATTTGAAGGAGCGTATGACCCCACCAGCGCGCTTCTCACGCTTCTGGAGAAGGAAGGCGTCCGGGTGACAAAGGCGATCACCGGACGCGGCTCCTGGGAGCCCGTGGACCTGAGCAAAAAGCGCCCGCTGAAAATCGGCTTCGCCCCGGGCGACGGGATCGGCCCGATCGTCGCCGTGGCGTCCCAGTCGATCCTCAAGCAGCTGCTCGGCTCGGAGGTCGAGTCCGGCCAGATCGAGATCGTTGACATCCCCGACCTGACGATCGAGAAGCGCCTGGAGCTGGACGTTACCGCGCCGGAGACCTCCATCAAGGTCATCGACAGCTGCGACGTCGTTCTGAAGATGCCCCTCGAGACGCCGGACAGCTCCAAGTATCCGAACGTCTCCAGCGCGAACGTCTGGATGCGCCAGCACATGGACCTTTTCGCCTGCATGAGGCGGATCAAGAACGACGAGCACAAGCTTGACTTCACCATCTTCCGCTGCAACCTCGGCACGCCGTACCAGGACGCCAAGTCCGCCGGTGTCATGCAGATGAACGGCAAGGACGAGTACGCGATGTGCTTCTGGCCGCAGGCGCGGGTGGACATAGAGCGGCTCACCCACCTGGCCTGCCTGCACGCCGCCGGCGCCGGTTCGAACTTCGTCGTGCTGAACTTCAAGGACAACGTAATCAAGCCCGACGCCGCGGCGCTCAACTGGGCGAAGGAGTACATCGACGCCAACTTCCCGGATATCGACTACCTGTCCGTGAAGCCCGACGATTTCTCCTACACCATCACCCAGCCGGACAAGCTGGCCTCGATGAAGGGCGAGAAGACAGGCGAGAACCGCCCCTTCACCACGATGGTCTGCAACAACATCGTGGGCGACATGGCCGGCGACGAAGGGGGCATGTACGTCGGCGGCATCGGCGGCGTCGGCTCGGCGAACGTCTCCTTCAGCCAGGGGATGTTCGAGGCCGGCGGCGGCACCGGCACCAGGATGATGCAGGAGGGCCGGGGCAAGTACGCCAACCCCGTCTCCGTGATAAAAGCGTTGGCGGAGATGCTCGGGTTCATCGGATACCCGGATCATCAGGTCAACATTCTCAACGCCGTGGATGCGCTGAACGCCGCGGGCAAGGCGCCCGACGGCGGCAGGAACAAGGTCACCTGCGAGGAGGCGGCCGATTTCATCATCGAGCAGCTTACCAGCAAGGCGGGCAACTAGCCAGCCGTAAATCACGGGGTCGGCCGGGCCTTTCAGGATGGTCCGGCCGGCCGCCGTTTTTCTCTTTTCATGGCGCCCCGGCCTGCGCTTTGCGTACATAAAACTTGTCTCAAGCTGGATTAGAACGTAGAATTTCCATTTGCCCAGGGCGCGGGAATAACGGGCGGAGAACGATCCTCCGCGCTCCGCCAGGGCACTGGAACAACCGGAAAACACCAGCATGGAGAGTCCGTTGGCGACAGACTCGAGGATAGTGATAACCGGCGTGGGGCTGACCGCCCCCAACGGCGACAACCTGTCCGAATACCGCCGGGCGCTGCTTGCGGGCGAATCCGGAGTGGAGATGTTCGAGACGCGGTACATGCCGCCCGTCCCCGCCGGTGTCTGCGATTTTGACGTCACGAAACACCAGACCGGGAAGGCGGCGCGGCGGGGGACGCGCGCGGGGGCCATATCCATCTATTGCGCCAACGAGGCCGTCGCAGACTCCGGCTTCGACCTGGACTCCGTGGAGCGCGGACGGGTGGGCGTTTTCGCCGGTATCACCGAGCACGGCAACGTCGAGACGGAAAACGAGATATACAACATCAGCAAGTATAACTACGACATCCGGTTCTGGACGCATCATCACAACCCCCGCACCGTGGCGAACAACCCCGCGGGCGAGGTGACGCTGAACATGGGGATAACGGGCCCGCACCTCTGCCTCGGCGCGGCCTGCGCGGCGGGGAACATCGGGCTGGTGTACGGGGCGCAGATGCTCCGGCTCGGCGAGGTGGACGTGGCCATAGCGGGAGGCGTCTCCGAGAGCATCCGCACCTTCGGCATCTTCGCCAGCTTCAAGGCGCAGAACGCCCTGGCCCATCACGAAGACCCGGCGAAGGCCAGCCGCCCCTTCGACCGGGACAGGAACGGTATAGTGGTGGCCGAGGGGGGATGCTTTTTCATACTCGAGCGGATGGAAGACGCCCTCGCCCGCGGGGCCAGGATTTACGGCGAGCTGGCGGGCTACGCCTACAATTCCGACGCCGTGGATTTCGTCCTTCCCAGCCCGCCGCGCCAGGCGGAGTGCATGAGGCTTGCGTTGAAACGGGCCGGGATGAGCCCCGCCGATATCGACATCATCAATACCCACGGCACAGGCACCACGCAGGGGGACCAGTACGAGAGCGCCGCCCTCCGGGAGGTCTTCGGGGGGGCGGCGGCGCATGTCAACAACACCAAGAGCCTCATAGGCCACGCCATGGGAGCGGCCGGAGCGCTGGAGCTGGCTGGGAACCTGCCCGCCTTCGAGGACGGGATGGTCCATCCCACGATAAACCTGGAGAACCCCGACCCGGAGTGTGATATCCCCAACATGGTGACGGGCGGACCGGTGCGCAGGGAAGGGGTAAGCGCTATAATGAACAACTCCTTCGGGATGCTCGGCATAAACTCCGTGGTGGTTGTTAAAAGATTTGTAAGTTAGGCCGTCTTTGGCCATAATGGTTACGCGAAGGTGATCTCATTCGTGTTCATCAGGGAAAGGGCAAATGACAGAAGAGGGAATACGTCAGGCTGTTGTTGACATAATGAGCGAGATATTGCCGGACGAGGATCTTGCGGATATAGACCCGGACAAACCCTTGCGCGAGCAGCTCGATCTCGACTCCATGGATTTTCTGGACATCGTCATGGAGCTGCGGAAAAGGTACGGCATCGAGGTGCCGGAGAGTGACTACGGGAAGCTTGTGACGATGAACAGCACCGTTGACTATCTCCTGCCGAAGATGACCGGCGCCTGATAGACTCTTCTCCCTCCCGACGGATTTTACACAGTCAAGGCTCTTGCGATACGACGCCATTATCATAGGGGCCGGTATGTCCGGCCTGGCGGCGGGCATCAGGCTGGCGCATTTCGGCCACAATACGCTGATCCTGGAGCGGCATTACAGGACAGGCGGATTGAACTCGTGGTACAGGATGGCGGGGCGCTTTCTTGACACGGGACTGCACGCCATCACGAACTATTCTCCCCACGGCCCCAGGAACGCGCCGATGGCGCGGCTCTTCAGGCAGCTGAGGCTGCGGCCGGAGGATTTCGCCCTGGCGCCGCAGAGGATGGGCAGGATAGTCTTCCCCGGGGCCGAGCTTGAGTTCGACAACGACTTCGAACGGCTCTCGGAGAGCGTGGCGCGGGTCTTTCCCCGGGAGGCGGACAATTTCCAGAGGCTGGTCAGGACGATCAGGGAGTACGATGACCTCGACCTTGAAAAAAAGCCGGAGAGCGGCCGGGAGGCCGTCCGCTCCATCATCGGCGACCCCCTGCTGGCGGACATGATAATGATGCCGGTCATGTTCTACGGCTCCTCCCAGGAGGACGACATGGAGCTGGGCCAGTTCGCCGTCGTGTTCAAAGGGGTCTTTCTGGAGGGGCTCGCGCGGCCCGAGGGGGGGATCAGGAGGATACTGGATGCCCTGGCGGCGCGGTACGAGGCCGCCGGGGGGCGGATGAGGCTGAGAACCGGCGTTGAGAAAATAACCGTCGAGAACGGGCGCGTGGCGGGGGTTGTCACCGATGATGGGGAGAGGATAGAGTGCGGCGCGGTCCTTTCGTCGGCGGGCCTGATGGAGACGGCGGCGGTATGCCCCGAGGCCAGGCCGGACGTCCCCGGTCTTGCGCCTGGCAGGATATCGCTCATGGAGTCGATAAACGCCCTGGACGCCCCAGCGGCGGCGCTGGGGGCGGAGGAAAGCGTGGTATTTTATAGCAACACCCCCACGCTGCGCTACAGGAGGCCGGACGGGCCAGCGGATGTCGACAGCGGGGTCATCTGCTATCCTGAAAACTTCGATTACGGCGAGCCTTTGAAAGAGGGGATGGTGAGGATCAGCAACCTGGCCGATTACGGGTTCTGGATGGGCGCGGAGGAGATGGAGTACAGGGAGGCCAAAAAAGAGTGGCACTCCCGCTCCCTGGCCGCCGCTACGTCGGCGGGTCCGGACATCCGGGGCAGGATAACTTTCAGCGACGTTTTCACCCCGCGCACGATCCACCGCTACACGGGCCATATCAACGGCGCGTTGTACGGCGCGCCGATGAAAATGAAGAACGGAAGGACCCCCGTCGAAAACCTCTACATCACCGGGACGGACCAGGGGTTCCTCGGGATCGTCGGCGCCATGCTCAGCGGCGTGACGGTGGCCAACATCCACATGATGTCATCGGCGCGGAGGGGTTGACCCGTCATGGTGGAGAGGGGGCTGAAGGGCATAAAAGACGAATACGACTGCGTTGTCATAGGCGGCGGCCTCGGCGGGCTCACCTGCGCCAACCGGCTGGCGAGGGCGGGCCGCTCTGTCCTCCTGGTGGAGCAGCACACGCAGCTCGGGGGGCTGGCGGCCTGGTTCAGGCGCAAAAAACACGTATTCGACGTGGCGCTCCACGGCTTCCCCTACGGTATGGTTAAAACCTGCCGCAAGTACTGGAGCCGGGAGATAGCGGATCGCATCGTCCAGCTCAAGGGAATAAGGTTCGACAACCCCCAGTTCCAGCTAGAGACCACCTACGACGAAGAGGATTTCACGAGGATACTGGTCGAGCGGTTCGGCGTCCCCGGGGAGAACGTGGAGGGCTTTTTCGCCGCCGCGAGGGGGATGAACTTCTACGACGATGACGGGAGGAGCGTCGGGGAGTTTTTCGAGGAGTTTTTCCCCGGCCGCGACGACGTCGTCCGGCTGCTCATGGAGCCGATAACCTACGCCAACGGCTCCACGCTGGAAGACCCCGCCATAAGCTACGGGATTGTTTTCTCGAACTTCATGAGCCGGGGGGTGTATACCTTCCGCGGCGGCACGGACCTTTTCATCCGCCTTCTCGAGGGCGAGCTTGAGAAAAACGGCGTGGACGCGCGGACGAAGACGCTGGCGGAGAGGATCGTGTTTGAGCGGGGAAGGGTGGCGGGAGTCATCGCCAACGGCCGGCTGGTCAGGACGCGGGCCGTCGTCTCCAACGGCAACCTGCGCAGGACGGTCCTGGACATGGTTGACGAGGATGTCATCTCGGAAGATTTCAGGAGAAAGGCCGGCGCGGTGCGGATGAACAACAGCTCCTGCCAAGTCTATATTGGCATACGGGAGGGTGAGACTATAGACTACATAGGCGATCTCATATTTACCTCCACGGCTGAGAGGTTCGACACCGGCATGATGCTGTCTAAAGACGTGACGAGCAGGACGTTTTCTGTCTACTACCCCGAGCTTCGCCCAGGCCACGGCCGATACACGATCGTGTCCTCATCCAACGCAAGGTACGAGGACTGGGCGGATCTGCCCGAGGAGAGTTACAAGGAGGACAAGGAAAAACTGGCCGAGGAGACCCTCGACTGTCTCGAAAGATATGTCCCGGACATACGGAGGAAAGCCGACCATGTTGAGGTGGCCACCCCCCGCACGTTCAAAAGGTATACCCTTCACGAAGGGGGCGCGTCGTTCGGGACGAAGTTCGAGGGGCTGGAGGTGAGCCAGAACCTGTCGAAGGAGGCGCCGGGGGTTTTCCACACCGGCTCCGTGGCCATCATAATGTCCGGCTGGCTGGGCGCGGCCAACTACGGCGTGATAGTGGCCAACGAGGTGGACAAATACCTGGGGCGGCGATGATGAGAGACTTCGAGGGCCAGACGGCGGTCGTGACGGGAGGCACGAAGGGCATAGGACTGGCCGTCTGCGAGCTTTTTTTGAGGGAGGGGGCGAAGGTGGTCGCTGTCTACTCGTCCGACGAGGACGCAGCCTCGAGTTTCGCCAAAGCCCATGCCGCCAGCGGCGACGCGCTCCGGACGCGGCGCCTGAACGTGTCGGACCACGCCGCTGTGGAGGATTTCTTCAGGGAGTTCCAGGACGCCGGCGGGGCGCTGGACATCCTCGTGAATAGCGCCGGGATAAGGCGCGATTCCGTGGTGGGGCTCATGGCCGAAAAGGACTGGCGCGCCGTCATCAACGTCAACCTTACGGGAACGTTCAACATGTCCAAGCACGCCGTGCGCCTGATGTCCAGGCGGCGCTACGGCAGGATCATAAACATAACAAGCCCCGTGGGCGAACGCGGCCTGCCGGGACAGGCCAACTACGCCGCCAGCAAGGCGGGACAGGTCGGCTTCACCAAAGCCATGGCGAAGGAGGTGGCGAGCCGGGGGGTGACGGTGAACTGCGTATCTCCGGGGTTCATCGACACAGAGTTCATCGCCGACCTGCCGGAAAAAAACCGAAAGGACTACCTGGAGCGCGTTCCGGCTGGCAGGTTCGGAACGGCCGAGGAGGTCGCCCGCCTGGTCGGCTTTCTGGCCGCCAGGGAGTCGTCGTATATCACGGGCGCCGTTTACGAGGTAACCGGCGGACTCTGACGGCCGTGGGCTCTTCGCGCAACCGCGCGCTTTGCCTTTCCCGATTTTTTTGTTTTGATAGGGCCATTGACCCTCCTTTGTGGTAGAATCTCCGGCTTTAAGGCGGCAAGGCTGGACTTTTTAGTAGGGGCTGGTTCTATTTTGGACATTTACGGCGCCATACCCCATCGTCCGCCGTTTCTTTTCGTGGACAAGGTGACGGAAGCAGGCGAAAAGAAAATCCGGGCGGAAAAGGTCTTCGGGGCGGATCTCGAATTTTTCAAGGGGCACTATCCTCATTTTCCAGTGGCGCCCGGCGCGCTGATACTGGAGAGCATTTTTCAGGCCGGGGCCATCCTCGTTTCCGGGATGGCGCCGGATCCGGGACGGGGCGTCCCCGTAGTCGCGAGAATAAAGGACGCCAAGTTCAGAAAAATGGTGAGGCCCGGAGACGTCCTCGAGATCGAGGTGGAGCTCGAAGACACCCTGGGATCGGCCTTTTACATGAAAGGCAGGGCCCGTGTTGATGGAGAGCTTGCCGCTTCCGTGTCTTTCACTTGCGCCCTGGCGCTGGTGGGGGAGGACTGAAAAGCGCCGCGGCCCGGGTATTTTCCCGGAGCCGCGGAGATCGCAGAATCTATGGGGGATGACAAGGCTGTGAGCTTCCTTGGGTTTGAGGGAAAAAAATATCTCGTGTTCGGGGTGGCGAACAAAAGGAGCGTCGCCAGCCACATCTCCGGCATTATCAGGGAGGAGGGCGGCGAGGTCATCCTCTCCGTGGAGAACGAGGAGAGAAAAAAGACGGCCCAAAAGCTCTTCCCCAGCGCCCCGGTGTATGTCTGCGATGTCTCCAGGGACGAGGACATAACAAAACTCGCCGCCAGCGTGGCCGATGACCATGGCGTCATCCACGGCATAGCCCACTCCATCGCCCACGCCGATTACCCGGAAGGAATGAAACCCTTCCACGAAATAAGACGCGAGGACTTCATGAGGGCTATGGACATATCGCTCTTTTCGCTTATCGCCGTCTCCAACGCTTTCAGGGACATCATCGATAAAAAAGGCTCTGTCGTCACCGTCTCCATATCAACAACCAGGATGGCCTCGGAAAGCTACGGCTACATGGCTCCCATCAAGGCCGCGCTGGACTCTGCCGTCGTCTTCCTGGCGAAAAGCTTCAGCCGTTTTTCCGAAGTCCGGTTCAACGCCGTAGCCCCCGGTCTGCTCAAAACCTCCGCCTCAGCGGGAATACCGGGATACGTGGACGCCTACCTCTACGCCGAACGGCTCACTCTGAGAGGCCGCGCCCTGGAGACGGATGAGGCGGCGCGGGTGGCCGCCTTTCTCCTCAGCGGCGCCTCAAGCGGGGTAAACGCTGGAAAGGTCGTGGTGGATGCCGGAATGGGCGTCAACTATTTTGACAGAGATTTGATAAACAGCATGTTGAAACGCGGGGCGGAATAATGTTATTTACTACCTCAAAGGGCGAAAGAGCAGGCCCAAATGTACATAACTCATTCACTTATATCATATGATTACATTTTTCTGTTGAAGCTTTGATCCTGTTTGTGTATTATGCTCCTTCTATGTGATAAAATTAGTACAGGGTAAAATCTCCTAATGCGTTGATTATCTGGTTATATTTTGCATAACAATAAGTAGACACAGCCCGTAGACGTAAGTTAATTTTTACCTCTGAAGTAATGAATTATTACATTGCTTTCCGGGGGAGACGCCGGGAAGCCGTCGCGTCGTGTACTCATTAAGCCGCTAACTAAAAAAGTACAGATTGGAGGATTGATGAAGCAGACATTCAGAGACAGGCTGAAGCTGTTGATGAAGGGCGAAAGGCCGTATACGTGGGCCAGGAAGGTCGGGATAGAGAAGGGGCTTTTCCAGTATTACTGGCAGAAGGGCAAGATCCCGACGTACGAGAATCTCATAAAAATTCAGAACTATTCCGGCTGTTCGCTGGATTGGTTGCTTACGGGCAAGGCTGTCGCCATCGACAAGATAGAGGATCTTCCGATGGTTCGCGAGCCGAACCCCGTTTACGGTGAGATGAACCTGCGCCGGGCCAGTTCCCTGGAAAAGGTCAAGAAGCTCTACTCCTCTAAGAACGAGAAGGACATCGAGCTTTTCGAGGGCGTGCTGGAGAAGATCGTGTCCGACGGGAGGGGCAGGAGAAAGAGCGGAGCCGAGAAAGCGAAAAACTGAGACGATCCGCCCATGGCGGAGAGCAGCGCGTCAGACATTTCAAAACTCATCCGCTGAGCGTCCGTACTGGGCGCCGGCATCACGCCCGAGCGGCTGGCCTGAAAAAACGCCGTTGGCCCGAGATGAACCCCGTGCCGGCCCGCACCCCCTCCCTTCGTTCAAGGGAGGGGGCCAACCCTCTGTAAGGCCCCCTCCCGGGCGGTTAATTTAAAACAGGAGCGTGTTTTACTTTTTCGCGCCCAGGACCGCGTCCTTGCAGGCTTTGGCCACGCGGAACTTCACGACCTTCTTGGCCGGTATTTTTATCGTCTCTCCTGTCTGGGGGTTGCGTCCTTTGCGGGCCTTCCTCTGGACGAGCACGAGCTTGCCCAGCCCGGGCAGCGTGAACCCCGCCTTCGCCTCCTTGTAGGCCAGGTTCGCGAGGTCGTCCAGGATCTGGGCGGCCAGTTTCTTGGTTATGCCCGCTTTCGTCGCGATTGCGTCGGCGATCTGGGCTTTGGTCATGGGTTTCTTCGCGGCCATATGATGATCTCCTTTAACAGTGTTTCAAAAGGCTTTCCGGATAACGTTAAGGTTGAGAATTTTTATCAAAGATTAAAAGCCAATTCAACACAAATCTCACATTCCCCGAAATGGGGAACAGCCCCTCGCCGCGCTACTATCCCGCTATCCACAATCGCCGCTGTTGCGATATAATCACCGAATTGAAAGCAAGCGCCGAGAATCTTCCAGGATAGAGCCAGGAGGGTATGCCAAATGACCGAGCCCAGACACGACGATGACAAGGCTGCTGGAGAGGCCGGAGAGGAGAGCCTCTCGAGGTCGGACATCGAAAAGTTCAAGGAGCTTCTGGACGAAGCGGCCAAGGAGCGCAAAAGCATTCAGCTTCTCGTCGAGTACCTGTCCAGGAACGAGGAGTCGATCGAGAACAAGGTCTCCCTTTTCAGGAAGATAGAGGACAAGCTCCAGAGCCTGGAGGCCCTGTCGGCGGATATCGAAAAGAAGCTCAGGGGGTTCGGAACCGTCGAAGAAGAGTTGACCCGGACAGGCTCCCGGATCGACGAGCTGATGGGCGTCCTGGACAAAGGCCGGAAGGACATGGAGTCGGTCAATCTCCTCGTGGAGCACATAAACTCCAAGATAAAAAGCCTCTCCCTGCAGCGCGTGGTGGTGGAGCGCGCCAACGAGGAGGCCGGCAAGCTCAACGTGCTTTTCTGGGACATGGAGTCCAGAGTCAAGAGGCTGCAGGAAGAAAACAGGCTCGTAAAGAAATCCGAAAAGAACATCATCCGGCTGGAGAACATGCTGGAGACGATATCCAGCCGGATGGAGAAGGTGGACCAGTTCAGGAGCCTGATGACCGAGGCCGACGAGCGCGTCTCCCAGATGAAGAGGGTTCTCGGCGACGTGGAGGCGAGGATGGCCTCGCTGGAGTCCCAGCGGCGGACGGTGGAGAACCTGGCCTCCGAGGCCCGGCGCGGCCGGGAGACAGTGGAGCGGATGCAGGAGTCCATCGAGGACGTGGTCAAGCAGCGCGTCGTCGTGAACGAGATCCAGGGCGAGGTGTCGGACCTGTTGAGCGGCATGAACGAGCTGCGCGTGGAGACACGGAACGCCCTCTCCAAGAGCGGCCAGGTCAGGAAAGTGGCCGACAGGCTCTCGGAGCTGGATCAGACCGCGGCGGACGTGGAGACCAGGCTGGCCCGCCTGCGCGAGGAGGGCGCCAGGGCGGAGGAGATAGAACGCAGGATAAGCGATCTCAACGCGTTCCTGGAGGAGAAGGTGGAGTCGAGGATACAGACCGCCTCCGGACAGCTGAAAGCCGTCCAGATGGCCCAGGAGAGCCTGGAGCGGTTCTATTCCTCGGCCGAGGAGATGGAAAAGAGGATCCGCGCCTTCCACGAGGACCTGAAGATCGCCGACGAGGTGGAGGCCAGCCTGGGGAGGATACGCGAGGCGGGCGAGGCCGCCTCGGCGAAGATGGAGGAGTTGGGCCAGCGCCAGGCCATGGTGGAGCAGGTGGAGAAGAAGATAAACGACATCAACGACATGGTGCTCAACCTCGATGTCAAGATGGAGGCGCAGCTGGAGCGCCGCGGTCTCGTGGAGAAGCTCGAGAAAAAGCTCGACGGGATAGACTACCTCGTGGAGGACGCCAACCTGAAGATCGGCAAGCTCTCGAAGAAGATGGAGCTGATGGAGACGCTGGAGAAAAAGATCGAAGGGTTCCAGGGCGTCACGGAGGCCATGGAGGAACGGATACTGGACCTGGCGAAGGAGAAGGCCGCCCTGGACGCCACCGAGGAGAGGATGAAGGCGATGACCGAAAAGATGGCCGGGATGGAGGAGGATATCACGAGCCGTCTGCGAGACGTGGAGCGGAGCCACCAGCGGCTGGGGGAGATAAAGGACCTCCAGGGCAAGATGGAAAGCTCCATGGAAGCGATGAGCCAGAGGCTGGAAAAGGCCAGCGAAATCGTGGAAGCCAGCGAGAAGATGGAGTCGAAGCTCAACGCGATGGCCGCGCGCGCGGAGGACATGGAAAGCAGGATAGAAGGCGTGCGCGAGCAGGACGAGAGGGTCGTGGAGACGGAGAAGAAGCTCACGCAGCTGCAATCCATGTACGACGCCATTGACGAGCGCATATCGGCCGCCCGCGAGGAGGAGGAGATGATAAGAGCCTCCGCCGAAGAGGTGGAGGGACTGCGGGGAGCCCTGGAGGACATCCACGCCCAGCGGGAGCTTCTGGAGAAGGAGAAGGAAAGCTTCAAGGGCATCACCGACAAGATAATAGACATAAACGAGACCATGGCCGACAAGGAGGCCAAGATCGACAGGCTCACGTCGAAACTGGCCATCGTCTCCAAGGTGGAGCGCAGGCTGGACGACCTGAACCTGATGGCCGAGGACGTCAAGGCGAAAGTGGCCGCCCTTGTAGAGGAGGAGCGCACGGTGGAGAAGGCCGGCGAGCAGATCGTGGAGCTGAAATTCCTGCTCGGCGAGATAGAAAAGAAGCTCAACGAGTACTTCAACCTCAAAAGCGGCGAGGGGGCGTAGCGCGGCTTCGCGCGGCCGGTGTCCTTGCTCCCGGCGAAGTGTTTTGCGTTATCATCACACCGGGCTGTCTTTCCGGCCTTCGGGCCGGAATCCCGATCCATGGAAGGCGAGACTCTGAAACGGGCTCAGCACGACGCATGTTCGAGAAACTCAAAAAATCTTCCCCATCGAAGGGGGAGGATGCAGGTGGGAATGGCATGATTAATCATGCCCTCTCCCCTTTATCCCCTCCCGCCGGGGAAGGGGACATCTTGATGACGCGTTACAACATATCGCTTGAAGGATTCTGACTGTTACCATGATTAAGGCATTCACCGCGGCGCAGACCCGCGAAATGGACCGGAAAGCTATCGAGGACCTTAAAATCCCCAGCCTTGTCCTGATGGAAAACGCGGGCCGCGCCGTCGTCCGCGCCATCCGCAAAAAGATTCCCGGCCTCAAAAAAGTCCGCGTCAACATCTTCGCCGGCAAGGGCAATAACGGCGGCGACGGGTTCGTCGTCGGCCGCCACCTGCTGAACATGGGGGCCGAGCCGACGGTCTTCCTCGTCGCGGAAAAGCCGGAGATAAAAGGCGACGCGAAGGTGAACATGGATGCCTACGTCAACTCCGGCGGCAGGCTGAAAGAGTTCACATCCAGAAAACATATCCAGAACTTCAAGCTGAAGTTTTTTCACACCACCGTTGTCGTCGACGCGCTGCTCGGCACCGGCATAAAGTCCGCCCCCCGCGGCTTCTACAACGAAGCGCTGGACGTCATGAACTCGCAGGGGAGGCTGAAGGTGGCCGTGGACATCCCCTCGGGGCTTTCCGCCGACAGCGGCGTGATCGCCGGAAACCATTTCAATGCCGACGTCACCGTCACCCTCGGCGCGCCCAAAGTGGGGCTTTTTACCTTCCCGGCCCGGCAGTCCGTGGGGGAGCTGATAGTCGCGGACATATCCATACCCAGGGCCGTCATCGATGAAGCGCCCTGCGCTGCCTATGTCCCGGAGCGGGAGGACATCGCCGAGCGTCTGCCTGCAAGGACCGGCGGCGCCCATAAAGGCTTATTCGGCCACCTCGTCATCGCCTCCGGCTCCGAGGGGATGGGCGGCGCGGTGGCGCTGGCGGGGGAGGGGGCGCTGCGATCGGGCGCGGGGCTTGTCACGGCCGCAATCCCGGAGGGGATCGCGGCCGGGTTCGAGGTCGGCGTCCGCGAGATGATGACCCTGCCGTTGCCGGGGACGCAGGAGGGGACTATCGCGGCGGACGCGGCGGGCGCTTTCCTAAAGTTCGCGAAGGACAAAACCGCCGCGCTGATAGGCCCGGGGCTGCGGACGAACCCGTCCACGCGCGAATTCGTGAAAAGGGCCGTGGCGGAGCTTTCCATCCCCCTCGTTCTCGACGCCGACGGGCTGAACAACATCGGCGAGGATTTCGAGGTTATAAAAAACCGCAAGGCGCCCACGATAGTCACGCCGCATCCGGGCGAGATGAGGAGGCTGACGGGGATGAGCGTCGCCGATATACAGGCCGACAGGACCGGCGCCGCGGCCGAGTACGCCGAGAAGACCGGCGCCGTTGTGGTGTTGAAAGGCGCGGGGACGGTCATAGCTGTCCCTGGAGGCGGCGTTTACATCAACCCCACCGGCAACACCGGCCTCGCGTCGGGAGGGACGGGCGACGTCCTCTCCGGCGTGATCGGCGGCTTCCTTGCCCAGGGGGCGGCGCCGGAGGACGCAACGGTCATGGGCGTCTACATCCACGGCCTGCTGGCCGACGTCTATGCGGAGACGAAAGACCCCGCGGCGCTTATAGCCGGCGACCTGCCGGAGCTTTTGCCGGTGGTTTTGAAAAAGTTGAGGGGCGTCTGATCCTCGCGGCTACTTTCCCGCCAGCTGCCTGGCTGTGTATTCCATCAGCCCGCCCGCGTCGATAAGCTCGCGCATGAAGGGGGGGATAGGCACGGCCTTGTAGGTTTTTCCTTTCGTCTTGTTGACGATTTCGCCGGTGGCGATGTCCACCTCCAGCTCGTCGCCGGTCTCGATGTCCTCCGCCGCCTCGGCGCTCTCTAAAATCGGCAGCCCCATGTTGAAGGCGTTGCGGTAGAAAATGCGGGCGAAAAACTTCGCGATGACAAGCGACACTCCGGCGCCCTTGATCGCGATAGGCGCGTGTTCGCGCGATGAGCCGCACCCGAAATTGTCCCCCGCGACGATGATATCGCCCTCGCCGACTTTTTTCGGAAACTCGGGGTCGGCGTCCTCCATCACGTGTTTGGCCAGCTCCTCGGGGTCTATGGTGTTCAGGTATCGCGCCGGTATGATCGCGTCGGTGTCTATGTTGTCGCCGAACTTCCAGCTCTTTCCGGTTATCTTCATCGTCCTCTCCTTCAGGCCCCCGCCACCTCGGCCGGGTCGGTGATCGTCCCCGTCACCGCCGTCGCCGCCGCCACGGCGGGAGACGCCAGAAAAACCTCCGATTTCGGATGCCCCATCCTGCCGACGAAGTTGCGGTTCGTCGTGGCCAGGCATTTTTCACCCTCGGCCAGTATCCCCATGTGCCCGCCCAGGCAGGGCCCGCAGGTCGGCGTGGAGACGACGGCCCCGGCGTCTATGAAGATGTCGAAGTAGCCCGCGTCCATCGCCTGTTTATAGATCCTCTGCGTGGCGGGGATGATTATCATTCGAACACCCCTGGTCACCTTTTGCCCTTTCATTATCTCCGCGGCGATCTTCAGGTCGGCCAATCGGCCGTTGGTGCAGGAGCCGATCACCACCTGGTCCACCTTTATCCCGTTCGCCTCGTCTATGGGCCTTGCGTTCTCCGGCAGGTGGGGGAAGGCGACCTGGATGTCGATGTCGGCCCCGTCGAACTCGTGGACGCTGTGGTAGACCGCGTCCGGGTCGGACTCGTAAACCTTCCATTCGCGCCGCGCCTGTTTCTTTATGAAGTCTATGGTCGTCTCGTCGGCCTTCATGATCCCGTTCTTCGCGCCCGCCTCAACGGCCATGTTGGCGATCGAGAAACGGTCGTCCATGCTCGCCTGCTCGATCATCGGGCCGGAGAACTCCATCGCCCGGTACAGCGCGCCGGAGACGCCTATCTTGCCGATGGTGTAGAGGATCAGGTCCTTGCCGGATATCCAGCGGTTCTTCTTTTTGCCTTTGAAGACGAACTTCATAGTCTCCGGGACACGGAACCATGTCTTGCCCGTTATCATCGTCGCGGCAAGGTCCGTCGAGCCTATCCCGGTGGAGAAGGCGCCCAGCGCGCCGTAAGTGCAGGTGTGGCTGTCGGCGCCGATTATCACGTCACCGGGGACGACTATGCCCTCCTCCGGCAGCAGGGCGTGCTCGATGCCCATCCGCCCGACCTCGAAGTAATTCTCTATGTTCTGCTCCGTGGCGAACTCGCGCATCAGCTTGGCCTGCTGGGCCGAGGCGATGTCCTTGTTCGGCGCGAAATGGTCCGGCACGAGCACGACTTTACCCTTGTCGTAGACCGCCTTCGCCCCCGCCTTTTTGAAGGCGCTGATGGCGATCGGCGCTGTGATGTCGTTGCCCAGGGCGATGTCGACGCTGCAGGTGACAAGCTCCCCCGGTTTCACGGACTCCGCCCCCGCGTGGGCGGCGAGTATCTTCTCGGTTATCGTCATTCCCATGGCGAAGAGCCTCTATAGCAAACAGAAATGAAAACCTAAATGATGACCGAAGGCGACGGTGAAATCAACGGTATTTTTGGATTTTTTGGGTACATGCGGGGGAGGGGAGAGACCGCAGGCCTGGGACTGGAGACTGGAGACTGGAGGGAGGAGTTGGAGACATCCTCCTCCAGCCTGAGGCCTGAAGTTCCAGGCTTTTTTCTACTCTCGAAGGTGTTATTCACCGTGTCCAAAGGGGGACGCCGGTGTGAAGAACACCTTGGCCATCAAAAGTTTCCCCTCCTTTATAAGGAGGGGTGGCGGCGAAAGCCGCCGGGGTGGTAATCCTTTTTCTTTCGGTTTACCCCCCTCGGCTCCATTGGAGCCGCTCCCCCTTATAAAAGGGGGAGAAAAGGATTAAACATCCACCAGTCTCCAGCCTCCGCCTTTACCCTCCGAGGTTTTTCGCCACGAAGTCCCAGTTGGCGAGATTCCAGAACGCCTCCACGTATTTCGGCCGCGCGTTGCGGTAGTCGATATAATAGGCGTGCTCCCACACGTCGCAGGTTAAAAGGGGTGTCTTGCCATCGGTCATGGGGTTGCCCGCGTTGCCGGTCTGCTCTATGGAAAGCGAGCCGTCGGCGTTTTTCACAAGCCACGTCCAGCCGGAGCCGAACAGGGTGGCCGCCTTGTTCGAAAACTCCTCTTTGAACTTGTCGAATGATCCGAAGTCCTTCGAGATCGCCTCCGCCAGCGCGCCCGAGGGCTCTCCGCCGCCCGAGGGCGAGAGGCTGTTCCAGTAGAAAGTGTGGTTCCAGACCTGCGCGGCGTTGTTGAAAAGACCCCCGGCCGGCGCCTTTTTGATTATCTCCTCCAGCGGGGCGTCCTCGTGCTCCGTCCCCTTGATGAGCCCGTTCAGGTTGTTGACATAGGCGTTGTGATGCTTGCCGTAGTGATACTCGATCGTCTCCGCCGATACGTGAGGCTCCAGGGCGTTTTTCTCGTATGGCAGGTCGGGGAGTTTGTGTTCCATTTTTCTTTCTCCTCTACGTGGTTTGGCCGGGAAGCTCAGTTTAGCCTGAGGTTCCTGGCGGACTTGTCCATCTCCTCCTCGAAGCGTTGGCGGGAAAGGCCGATGTCCCTTAAAACCTCCTCGCGCAGCCTGTCGAGCAGGGAGCGCTTCTCCTTGTCGAAGGATGTGTCCAGGTCGGCCTTCTTTTTCATTATGTCGGCGATAAGCTCCTGCCGGCGTTTGTACTCTTCGGTTTTAAGCTCCATGTCAAGCATTTCCAGCTTTTTGCTCTTTTCCAGGGCGAGTTCCCTTTCGAGGCGCTCGATCCTCGCCTCCTTCTCCTTCTCGATCTCCCTGTCCGCCTTCGCCAGAAGCTCGGCGCGTTCCTTCTCCAGGCCGGAGAATATCTCCTCGCGCATTCGCGCCGCCTCGGAGTCCAGGCCGGATTTTATCCGTTCCAGCGTCTCGGCCCTTCTGGCCTCCTCCTCGGCGCGCAGGCTCCGTTCCATCCTGCCTCTTTCCAGCGCGGCCTCCTTCTCCAGCCGCTCCCGCTCCCTTTGCGCGTGTTTGGAGAGGCTCTGCTCGTAGCGCCTTCTCCTGCTCTCCCGTTCCGCCTCGAGCTCCTCGGCCATCTTCTCCTTCAGCTCAAGCCGCAGCCTGTCCGCCTCGTACCGGATCCATTCCTCCTGGCCGCGCCACAGCCTGTGGCGGCGCTCCATGAGGGCCTCCTCCATCCCCCGCTCGGCCAGCTTTTTCTCCCTTTCGAGGGCGGCGAAGATCCTGGACCTCTCCCCGGCCAGATCCACGCTCATCTCCCTGCGCAGCTCGATCCGCTCCGCCTCAAGCTCCCGCTCGGCGGCCTTGAGCCTCCTGGCCTTCTCCTGCGCGACGTCCTCCAAAAGCTCGCGCAGCCTCGTCTCGCGCTCGGCGATGATCTCTTCGCGGAGGGTGGCCTCGGCGGCCTTGCGCTCCGCCCTGATCTTCTCCCTCGTCTCGTTGAGAAGCTCCGCCTTTTTCTTCACAAGCTCATCCCTGGCCGTGGTGATGACGGATCGCTTGTGGTCTTCCACCGCCTCGCGGATACGCGCCGTCATGAATTTTTCCCGGGAGCGCAGTCTTCCCTCCATGAGGGAGACCCTCGCGGCATACTCCTCCTCCAGCCCGGCCTCGATAACCGCGGCGCGGCGTTTCTTTTCCTCCCGCTCCCACTGGGCGAGCCTTTCGGTATGCCGGCGGCGAAGTTGGTCCACCTCTCTTTTCAGCTTTTCGATCTGAACCGTCCTGCGCTCGTCCAGCTCGTTTTTCAGCTCCATCTCCATCCGGACGGCGCGGGGGCGGGCCTGGGCCTCGAAGTCGGCCATTATCTCCCTGCGTTCGGCTTCCAGCCGCGCGGTCATGCGCTCCCGGGCGGCCTCCTCCTCCCTGGCGATCGTTTCCGCCAGCCTGTCATGTCTTTCGATCTCTTTGTCCTTCAGGCTTTTCTCGAGATCCTTAAGCCTTCTTTCCCTTTCTTTCTCCACCTCCCTTCCCATGGCGTCCATGGCGGCGATTCTGCGTTTGGCGAGTTCGTCCTCGATGGCCCGCGCCTGGCCTCCCATGATATCGGCCATCTCCTGGGAAAGCCCCTCCATCAGCTTCTGACGCCTGTCGTCTATCTGTTTTTCAAGCTCATTCATGCGCCGTTCGCGCTCGGCCGCAAGGGCCTCCTCCAGGGCGCGTTCCTTCCCGGCCTTCAGGGAGGCGAGAAGGCTCTCAAGCTCCTCGCGCCGCTCGCGCCCGGCCGTCTTCAGCCGCTCGTTCATCTCCGCGTGGAGCCGGGCGGAGAGCTTTTCGGCGTCTTTCTTCACGGCGTTCAGGCTGGATGTCTTGAAGTCGAGCATTTCCTTTTCAAGCTCGAACAGCCGCGCCTCGCGCTCTATCTCCACCCGCTCGTTCGTCTCTCGCTCGAGTTTTTCCAGAGTTTCCTCGATCCTTTCGCGCTTTCGTTCCGTCTCCTTTCTCAGGGCGCGGGTAAGCTCTTCCTTTCTTTCCTTTGCCAGGGAGGCGATATCCCGCTCCAGGGTCCTGAGCCTCTCCGCGCGTTCGGCGGCGATGTCCCCGGCGATCTTTTCCGTCTCTCTCTGGCGGAAGGAGGCCAGGTCGTTGTTGAGCTTGTTGAGCAGCCGCTCCCGCTCCACCTCGCTCTTGCGGCGCAGAAGCTCGATGGTCTCCTGCTCGCGGCGGGCGCTCTCCTCGTCGAAGAACGAGGAGAGGCGCATGACCTCCCGGTAGGCGTCCTCCAGCAGGTTTTTCCTGATCTGGCCCGCTTCGTTTTCCGCCTCCTCTCGCAGGGTCGTCTTGAAGTTTTCTATGTCGCTTAAGGCTATGTCCCGCTCGTTCTCGCGCAGCCTTTCGGTCTCCTCCCTGATGGAGGCGATCTTCTTGTCCCTGCTCTCCTCCAGCTCCCGCCACACCATCTCGCGGACGCTCTCCACCTCCTTGCGCACCTTGGCGTGGACCTCCTTGCGGAGGCGCTCCTCCGTGTCGGCGATCTGTTTTTCCAGCCGCTCCTTTTTCTCGGCCTCCAGCTGGACGATTTTCTCCAGGCTCTCACGGCGCAGCCTGGACATCTCCTCCTCGAGGTCCGCGAGGGCGTCCGCCTTCGCTTTTTCCATCTGCCCGGCCAGGTCGGCGAGCCTCGCCTCGCGGAGGGCCGTGATGTCCTCCTCGATCTTTTCCTCGCGCCGTTTCTCCGCCTCCCGGGCGGACTCCTCCACGCTCTCCAGGCGCTGGTCGTATAGCTCGGAAATCTCCTTTTCCATGTGTTCGACGGCGGCGCTCCTGCGCGCGTCGAGCTCCCCGGCCAGCTCGGCGCTTTTCATGTCGAACTCTCTTTTGACGGCCTCTTCCATCGAGGCCATCCTTTCCCCCAGGCTCTTTTCCATCTCCTCGTCGACGGCCCTCCTGCCCCTTTCCAGGTGTTCGGCCAACTCCCGCTCCATGGCGGCCATCCTCGCCTCGCGCTCATTTTCGACGTATGCCTCCACGCGGTTGAGTTGGCGGCTCTTTTCGTCCTCCAGCCTTTTCCGCGCGTCCAGGAGAGCCTGCTCGTCGAGTTCGATATCCAAGCCGGGCGCGACGCTCCTCGCCAGCGCCTTGAACGCCTCCGTGACGGGGAACCCCGGCTCCAGGTACGGCGCCGGTTCGCGTTCGAGCCAGGCGTTTTTCAACACGGGGTCCCGCGGGATGATCCCCGCGCAGTTCATCTCTATCCCCACGCGCTGACGGACGCGCTCCGGCAGGTCGTGGCCGAACCCCAGGCTGGCGCTGTCCTTCGCCCTGTTGACGGCGAAAAGGAAGACGGCCTCGTTCCTTATTTTCCGTATCTTCCTTCTGCGCCGCCGGTCCCCGTCCAGCGACTCCTCGATCTCCTCGGCGAGCGGTTTTTCGCCGCCGGCCATGGGCAGGGCTTTCCTGATGGCGGGAGGGGGCTTTTTGAACGCAAGCTCCACGGAACGGGCCAGGGCTTTCTCCATCAGCGCCTCCGCCATCTCCGCGGAGCCGCTTGCAGCCTCGAGCACGAGCAGCGGCGCGTCCGCCGACAGCAGAAGGTCGAGCCTTGCGTTGTCCGTGATGAGCCCCAGGTCGGCCACCACGAAGTCGACGTCCAGGGCGGCCAGCTTTTTGAGAAGGCTCTTTTTGGGCCTTGCCGTCTTTTCCGGCAGCAGGGGGTGGTCCTCGCCGCCGTCGATCATGAACAGGTTCTTGTACCGCGTCGGCGCGACGGCCTCCTGTATGCGTCGCGCCCGCCCGGACAGAAAGTCCTGCATCGTGACGGCGGGCTTTTCCATGCCCATCAGGTAACGCATGGGCCGCGAGCCGAAGGAAAGATCGGCCACGACAACCCTTTTTCCAGAAAGCGCGAGCGTGGCCGCGAGGCCGAGGGCCGTAACGGACTTGCCGGAGCCGCCGGCCACTCCCGTGACGCCCACGGTGACGGCTTTTTTCCGTGTCTTCTGGAAGGGGGGGTGTGACAAGCGGTTGTCGGCGTTTGAATCTTTTTTCAGCGGATCGGACGGGGAGCCGGACGGGCCTTGAGCCATTTTGAGGACCACCTTCTGAAAAATCCCACCAGTAAGAAGAAATTCTAATCGGCTTCGGGCCGCGCTGTCAATGATTTCAAGGCCGTTCAGAGGCGCTTGCCATGGTAGAATTATATAAAAAAGATTTTGGGCGTCGTTCGCGCATGAGCCACGGAGATTCTGAAGGGGGGCGCGCAAGGGCCTTGGCGCGCGACCCCGGCGTTCTCATCGAAACGCTGCGGCGTATCCATTGTCTGCGAAAGCTTTCGCCTCCGCAGCTCGCCCGCATCGCCAGGCTCAAGACCCGCCACTGGGGCCCGGACGAGTTCATCTTCAACGAAGGCGATCGCGACCTGGACAGGATGGTGGTCCTGCTCGCGGGAAAGGTCTTTGTGCGCAAGCGGGTGCTGAAAGGGGAGGGCGAGACCTTCGAGCAGGTGGCGGAGCTCTCCGGCCCGAACATCGTGGGGGACGACTCCTTTTTCACGGGCTTCAGGCGCTCCGCCAGCGTCTACGCGCGCGAAAGGGTCGCAGGGATACAGATCGAACGGGAGGACTTCAACGGCCTGGTAAGCCTGGATCGGGCGCGTGGGGTGGAGTTCCTGAAAAAACTCGTGGAGGAGGGCGTCCAGAGGGCGGAGCGGACGCTGGCCCGTTACATCAGCACCCTGCAGATAGTCATGGGCGGCGTATCGCTGAGCGACTGCGCCTTCTACGGGACGCTGGAGTCCTTCAAACGCCGCCTGCTCAAGACCCCGCCGGGGATGGACGAGTGGAGGGACAACGTCCGCCGGATCATGCTGATGATAAGGGAGGCCAACCAGGCCCTGGAGGAGCTTTACCATTTCGCCCACAGCCCGGAGCTTATGCTGGTCTCCGTGGATCTGAAAAAGTTCCGCCTCTCCAAAAGCCATACCTTCTACCCGCTTTTCAAGTCGATCACCGAGGAGCTGGCACAGACGCAGATGCTGGTCTCGCTGGATACCATAAACCTGAAGGACGTGGTCATCTCCAACGTGATGGCCGGCAGGGAGCCCGGCGATTCAGGGGTCGACTACTTCACGGCCGTGACCCTGGCCACCGGCGTGTACAGGGAGTTCGCCGCCCGCCTGCCGGAGATGGGGTTTGCCGCCAGGATGGCCGCGCCCGCGCCGCCCGCCCGCCGGGAAAGCAAAAGGGACAACAGTCTCCTGTGGGAGGATGCGCCCTGACCGCCCCGTCCGCGGCTGTTTCCACGCTGTCGCCCGCCGGTGTCATTCTAAGCCCCTTCGGCTTGCGCTCAGGCAGGCTCCGGCGAAGAATCTCGTCGTTTTATACGGTACGAGATGCTTCGCGTCGCTCAGCATGACATTGCGGAGATCGGCGCGAGACTTTTTTCCGGCAATCCCTCAGGGCTCGTTTTTCTTCCTGCTCCCGGCGAGCGCCTCCCGGGCGGCCCTTGCCAGCGTTCCGGCGGTGTAAGGCTTCATCAGCAGCTTGCATATTCCGGCCGCGTGCGCCTTCTCCGGTGTTATCCTGCGGCTGAAACCGGTGGTGAGGATTACCGGGATGCTTGGCTTTATTTGTATTATCTCACTTGCCAGCTTGTCGCCGGTCATCCCGGGCATGGTCTGGTCCGTTATCACAAGGTCAAAGCTTTCCGGATTCTCCCTGAAAGTTTCCAGGGCCACGGCGGGGCTGGTCATCGGCGTGACCTCGTACCCGTTCGCCTCCAGTATCTTCCTGTTCATCCTGGCGATGGACTCCTCGTCGTCCACGAGCAGAATCCGCCCCGCTCCGCCGGGGTCCGAGTCCTCTCTCTCTTCCTCGTCTTCCAGGCGCGCCTGCCCCTCGCCGCCCGCCGGGATGTAGACCTCGAACGTGGAGCCCTCTCCCTTCGCGCTGCGGACGGTTATCGCGCCGCCGTGCTCCCGGACTATCCCGTGGACCGTGGAAAGCCCCATGCCCGTGCCCTCCCCCAGCGGCTTGGTGGTGAAGAAGGGATCGAATATCCGCTCCAGGGTCTCTTCGTCCATGCCGACGCCGGTGTCGGTGACCGTCAGCTTGACGTACTCCCCGGCCCGGGTGTCCAGAGAGCGGGCCTCCTCCGCGTCAATGCTCACGGTGTCGAGGGTCACTTCCATCACGCCGCCGGCCTCGCCCATCGCATGGTATGCGTTCACGCAAAGGTTCATCACCACCTGGCTCAGCTGTGTCGGGTCGGCGAGAACCTGCGCCGTCCCGGAGAGGGCGCTGACCCTGACTTCGACGGTGGACGGGATCGAGGCACGCAGCATCTTCAGCGTCTCCTTCACGATCACCGCGGGGTCCAGAGGGCTTTTGCGAGTCTCCGCCTGGCGGGAAAAGGAGAGCATCGCCGCCACCAGCTCCTTCGCCCTTTTCCCCGCGGTCAGAACCTCCCCCAGGTCGGAGTGTGTCTCGGTCCCTTTCGGCGTGTTTTCCATGACAAGCTGCGTGTAGCCGATGACGGCGGTGAGGATATTGTTGAAGTCATGGGCGATCCCTCCCGCCAGCATCCCCATGGCCTCCAGCTTCTGCTTGCGCCGCGAGTGGCGCTCCAGCATCGCCTCGCGGGTGATGTCCTTCTTTATGGCGATGAAGCCCGTCACGGCGCCGGAGGAGTCCTGGATCGGCGTTATGGACGCCTCGATGTCGAGAAGACCGCCGCTTTTCGTCCTGGTGACGTACTGGCCTTTCCACGACTTTCCGCTCTTCACCGTCCGCGCGAGGTATTCGTAGAAAGCCTTGTCATGGTCGCCGCTTATAAGGATATGGAAGTCGCTCCCCACGGCTTCGTGGCGCGAGTAGCCCGTCATCTTCTCGAAAGCGGCGTTCACATACTGGATCACGCCCTCGCCGTCGACGATCATGACCATGTCGTTGATCCTCTCGATCGCCGCGCCAAGACGCGCGGTCTCTTCCCGGGAGCGCTGGATGTCCACGACGCGGCCAAGCTGTTTCGCTATCGTGTCCGCCGCCGTCATCAGAAGCTCGTCCTTTTCCCTGATCCGCGTGCTGAAAAACTCCAGCACGGCGTAAACGCCCCCGGCGGTTATCACCGGGAAGGCGAAGCCGGTCCTCACCCCGATGTCGTGGTAGGCGTTGGCGCGGGGATAGTTTTTTCTGTCCTTCGTTATGTCCGTGACCCATTCCGCCTTGCCGGACTCGTACACGCGGCCGGGCAGTCCTTCACCCGGTTCAAACTTCATGTTTTCGGTCACGCTTCTGAAAATCCTGAAAAGGGAAGGGCTCCTCAGAAAGCTCCAGATGCCCGTGGAGCGGAGGTATTCTATCCCCCCCCCCCCCCCACGGGGGGCTCGGCGACGTGGATGTGGCCCACGTCAAAGCCTGTATGCTCGCATATCCTATCGATGGCCGCCCGCAACGCCGTCTCCGGGGAGGAGGCCTCGGAGGCGGCGAGCGCCACCTCCTGGGTCATTACCATCAGCTCTTCCCTTCTCTGTATCTCCCTGGCCATCGGAAGAAAAATGAAGCTCGCTATGAAAACCATCGCCGCCATCGTCAGCGCCAGGGAGATGAGTATGATGTATATGGGGACGCTCTTTCTCAGCTCGGCTTCCCGCTGGTACTGGCCGACGAGGGCGTCCAGGTCGCGCATCAGGCTGTCGCGCTCTCTTTCCATCAGGCGCATGGCCGGGTTGGCGTGGGTCAGCTCTTCCACGGGGGCCTTGGAGAACCTGCGCGCCGCTTCCGTGTATTCCGCGACCCGCTCCATCAGCCGCATCGGCTTTTCGAGAAGCATCCTCCGGACGGTCTCCGACGGATCCCCGGGCAAGTTCAGCTCCTCCGAGCCGGAGAAGAGCTTGCTCATGGAGTATTCCATGAGGTCCGCCGTTTCGATGAGCTTTTCTCTCAGGTTCGGCATCCCGCCCCTGTGTTCCTCTATCCCGGCCGCTTCGTGGATGAGGTCGTGGGCCAGCAGCCCGATACGAGTGCACAGCATCCGCTGGCGGCCGCTTATGTTCATCACCGCGGCGTTCACGTTGACGATGCCCACCACGTAAAGAACCGAGGCGAACTCCGCCACGACGAGGACGGCTATTATGGACAGGGCGAGGATGTGACGGCTGGTTACAAAATGCCGTATACGGCCTTCAGGCGCTGCGGCGCCATGCTCTCCGCCGCGAGTCATTGCTCCCCTTCTCTTGCGTTGAATGGAGCGCTACCACTGTCACAAACATACACAAACGGGGTAGCTTGTTCAAGGAGAATATCTGACCGCTGGCGGGCAACCCTTTCCGCTGTTTGTCCACTTGGCGCCTCTCGATGCTACATCCCCTTGAAAAACAGAGCGTTGCATAAAGCGCTTTCGTAATTCGCAGTCCTGGGGGCAAGCGAAGAAGATCAAGATTGCGAACGCCCAGATGCCGTTGTCCGCCCGGGCCGGAACCCCGCAAGGCTCCAATACGCTGGATCAGAATGATGTAAAAAGGCTCAGCCGAGAGGGGGAAAGGGGGGCAGGGCGGGATTTATTGTGTTGCAATCGGGAAGAGGTTTGATATGATACGTCCTTGAAAAATCGGCTTATCGGCCGCGATGTTTGCCACACGGCGCGCGCGGGGCGAAACTATATACAAGGCGGGACGCGAAACACCTGTTCGAACAGGAACGGAGGCCACATGCTCAAAAGCAAGCTAGTTGCTCTTTCCTCGCTGTTCATATTGTCTCTTGCCCTTTTCCCGGCGCGGGCGGCCGCGCAGGTGGCGGTGGATGGCGGCAGCGGCCTTTTTCACGTCCAGAGGGCGAAGACCCTCGGTGACCTTGGGTTTTACGGCGGCCTTTTTTACGAGACCTCCAATTACGACAGCCCCGCCGCGATAGACGACTACGAGATGCCTGTCTCGCTCACCCTCGGCCTTAAGGACAGCTTCGAGTTTTCCGTCTCCGCTCCATGGAGGAAATACGACCCCGAGGGAGGGGATGCCGAGTCGGGAATATCGGACGGCATAGCCCGCGCCAAGTGGAACTTTTTTTACTCCGACAGGCACAGGCTGCGCCTTTCCGCCATCGGCATGGCGACGCTGCCTTTGGGCGATGAGGACAAGGGCCTTGGCTCCGGCAAGACAAACCTCGGCGCGGCGCTCGCCCTGGACAAGGAGTACGACAGCGTCACCTGGAGCTTCAACGTCGGCTTCATGGGCCGCCAGGAGGAGGATCTGAACGACCAGGTTCTCTACGGCGCCGGGATAGAGTGGCGGCCGATCGAGAACCTGGGCGTCATCGGCGAGGTGAGCGGTTTTTCCTTCACCTCCAACGAACGATACATGGACGACAACACCACGGTCACCGGCGGCGTCCGCTATTACCTGGGCGACTGGGGCAGCGTCTCCGCGGCTTACGGCTCCTGGGGCGGCGGCTCCGGGCCGTCGAGCCCGAACTACATGTACATGGTTGGGATAACCCTGGGGATGCCCGCCAGGGAAAAACCCGTGGAAAAAGAAGAGGCGCCCGCCCCGCCGACCCCTGCGCCGGAGCCGAAACCCGCTCCCAAGCCAGCGCCGGAGCCTGCTCCATCCCCGCCTGCTCCCGCGCCGGAGCCGGAGGTTGTCACCATCAGGCTGGACCCGATCCACTTCAAGTTTGACAGCGCCGAGCTCACCGATGAGGCGAAGGGCATCCTTCGGCGCAACGGCGGGAAGGTGAAGGAGACCCCAGGCGCGCAGCTCACTATCGAGGGGAACACCTGCTGGATCGGGCCGAAGAGGTATAACAAGAATCTTGGGCTGAGGCGCGCCATAGCCGCCAAGAAGTTCCTGATGAGCCTTGGGATCGAAGCGGACAACATCGTGATCCTGAGCCGCGGCGAGAGCAACCCCGCGGGCGACAACAAGACGCGCGAAGGCCGCAGGATGAATCGCCGGGTGGATTTTATCATCAAAGTCTGGTAGCCGGCGAGAGCGAGGGCGCCGGGTTTCCTTCTTTTGCGGGAGGCGGGTTCGGCGGCGCGTCTTGGAAAGCCTTTCCCCCGGGAACGCCGTCCTCGCGCTCGTATTCGGAAAGAGGGGAGGCGTTTTCGCTGGACCCCGGAATTCGTTCATGGCGCTGGACGCGCAAGACGCGGGACAGATAAACCTGGGAAGCGGATGAGATATAACATCGCTATGCCGCTCGCCATCGCGGCGCTGGTCTTCACTTTCCTTCTCTCACACTCCGGCGCGGCGGCGGAAGAGCCGGACATCCCGGAAGATTACAATTGCGTCAACTGCCACCTGATGATGGAGGATGACATCCTCACTCCTCCCGTTGAGAGATGGAAGGAGTCCGTACACAGCCGCGCGGGTGTGCTGTGCCACGACTGCCATGGCGGCGATCCGGCCGACGAGGCCATGGCGATGGAGCCGGAGGCGGGGTTCATCGGCGCCCCCTCGCGGGAGGATATCCCGAAGCTTTGCGCCAAATGCCACGCCGACGCGAAGCTCATGCGCGTCTACAACCAGCGGGCGGACCAGTACGCCCTTTACAAGGGCAGCGTCCACGGCAGGAGGCTCGCCGAGGGGGACGCCGAGGTGGCGACGTGCGTCGACTGTCACGGCAAACACAGGATACTCCCCTCCAAGGACCCGAAGTCCACCGTGGCCCGGGCGAACGTCCCGGAGACCTGCGGCGGCTGCCACGCCAGGAAGGAAGTTTTCGAAAAGCGCAGGATGCCCCACAACCAGCTGGAGCTTTACAAGAAAAGCAGGCACTACGAGCTTTTCGCCGAGGGCGACCTGCTGGTCCCCACCTGCGTTGACTGCCATGGAAACCACGGCGTCATGTCCCCCAGGGCCGAGCGCGTCCAGACGGTCTGTTTCAACTGCCACGCCCAGAGCGCCGAATACTATAAAGCCAGCGCGCACTGGAGCGCCTACAAGGAGGCTGGCGAGCCGGTCTGCATAACCTGCCACGGCAATCACGACGTCCCGCGCCCCACGGTGGGGAAATTCACCGGCGAGACGGAGAGGGACTGCATATGGTGCCACCCGGAGGACTCCGCGGCGTACAAGACGGGGCTTGAGTTGAAGAGCGTCATAGTCTCTACGGCGGGCGCCGTGGAACGGGCGGAGGCGGCCCTGGATGAGTTCGAACGAGGGGCGCATGGCGGGTTCGAGGTGACGGACCTGAAAAAGGAGATGGATAAGGCCGCGGCGAAGGTCAAGGAGATTCATACCCTGACGCATAAGATGAGCGCGGAAGATATCAAGAAGCGTTCCGAGGGGATCATCCAGATCGCTGACATGGTAAGCGGCCGGGTGGACAAGATGTGGGTGGAGATAAGGACCCGAAAGATCGGGCTGGTCCTGGCGTGGGTGGTTTTTCTCGGTTTCGCGGGGGTCTTGGCCGCCAAGTCCAGGGCCCTTGAGCGAAGGCGCGAGATGGAGGATTGACCGGCCCGTGGCGGATCAGAAGGAAACCGTCAAGCGAATGGGCGAGACGCCCTTGACTGCGGCTGAGCGCGCGGGGCGGCCTTCCCGGATCACTCTTGCCCTTAGGCTTGTTTTCCTTCCCGTTCTTGCGCTGGCGGGGGGGCTTTTCCTGCGGGGTGGGCTTTTCCGGGGTGTCGAGGGGCTCAAGGAGGCCGTGAACGGAGCGGCTTTATCGTTTGTCACCGAGGCCAGGCGCTACGAAAAGTTTTATGGCGCCCCCGAAGCGCTGGAAGAGAAAACAGGAAAAATCTGACTGGGACGGCGCGCACGGCATGGGGACCGGGAGCGCCTGCTAGACCTTCTCCCTCTTTCCGGCCCAGCAGGAGAAGGTTATAGCGTCGGAGGGGCAGACAGCCTTGCAGAAGGCGCACCTGATGCACTTGTCCCGGTCTATGACTATTCCCGTGATTCCCTGCTCCTTGAGGCCGATCCCCTCGTTGAGCCAGCGGTTGTGCTGAAGCTCGGTGAGGGGGGTGATGGAGAGGCAGTACTCCGGACAGACATCAACGCAGTTGGCGCACATGATGCAGTTTTCGGGGATGTAAGTCCACAGGTAGTTGCACTGGAAGCAACGCTTGGCCTCCAGGATCGCCTTCTCCTTCGTAACGCCCTTGTCCACGGGGCCGAAGGTCGACTTCCGCCTGTATATGTCCAGGTGGTCGTTTGGCTGACGCTCGATAAGGTCGTACTGCTCGGCCTTGTCCTCCGGCTCGCCGGCGTCGTACAGCTTGAATTCCTGCCGTTCGACCTCGACGTCCTCGATCTCTCCGTTCCGCAGGTGCTTGTCGATAGCCACCGCCGCGGCGTGTCCTTCGGCGATGACCTTTATGGCGTGCTGCGTCCCGGTGACGAAATCTCCGCAGGAGAAGACGCCGGGCAGGCTGGTCGTCCAGTTGTCCACGTCCACCTCGACGTTCCCCCACTTGTTCGTCTTCAGACCCTGGTTTTCTATGACCCCGTTGTCGGGCGCCTGCGACACCGCCGGGGCCACGACGTCGCAGTCCATGACGAACTCCGACCCCTCGACGGGGACGGGCCTGCGCCTGCCGGAGGCGTCCGGCTCGCCCAACTCGTTCTTTATAAGCTTCAGCCCGGTGACCCTGCCGTCCGGGCCGCCGACGACCTCCAGCGGCGAGACAAGATAATGGAACTTCACCCCCTCGTCCTCGGCCTCCTCGATCTCCTCCGGGACGACGGGTATCTCGTCCCTCGTCCTGCGGTAGACGATGTGCACCTCCCGCGCGCCGAGGCGAATCGCCGTGCGCGAGACGTCCATGGCGGTGAATCCCCCGCCGACGACCACCACCTTCTTCCCCGCCACGTCCGGCGGCTCGCCCTTGTTCACCTTGTACATGAAGGTGGCGCCGTGGTAGACGCCGTCGAGCTCCTCCCCGGGGACGTTGAGCCTGGCCGCTTTCCAGGCCCCCGCGGCGATAAGGATCGCCTGATATCCTTCCTTCAGCTCCTCGAGGGTGATGTCTTTGCCCACGCGGGTGTTGTACCGTATGTCCACCCCCGCTTTCTCGATCATTCCCACCTCGCGGTCGATCACCTCCCTGGGCAGCCGGTAGGCGGGGATGCCGTAGCGGAGCATCCCGCCGGGATGGGCCTCCGACTCGAAGACCGTGACGCGGTAGCCGAGCTTGGCCAGGTCGTAAGCCGCCGTCAGCCCCGCCGGGCCCGCGCCGATCACCGCCACCTTCTCCAGGTTCCCCGCGCCGACGACGGGCGGATCCAGTTCCAGGCCGGAGTATTCCGTCGCCGCGTATTTCAGCGAGCGTATGGAGACGGGCCTGTCGAGCTTGCCGCGGTTGCACCCGGTCTCGCAGGGGTGCTGGCAGACCCTCGCGCAGACGGAGGGGAAGGGGTTCGTCTCCAGTATCAGGGCGTGGGCGTCGGCCCATCTGCCCTCGGAGATCAGATGGATGTACCCCTGCACGTCCGTGTGCACCGGACAGTATGCCTGGCAGGGGATATCCTCGTATGTCCTGGGGTCGTACAGGAAATCGTATTTTCTATCGGCCATAAAAAACCTCCCGCGCCGCCGTTTCATGAGGGGCTGGTTGAGCTTCCATTATAACCCAGCGCCCCGGCCACCTGCCACCCGGCGGTTTTCCGCTCTCCTTGATTGTCATGCTGAACTTGTTTTGGCATCTAAAGCCGCGTCGAGGCGCGACCCTGGAACAAGTTCAAGGCGCCAGCCCCCTTCCCTTAGCGGGAGAGGACAAAAGGGGAGGGGGTATTGAATTATACACCCCCTCCTCAATCCTCCCCTTCAAGGGGGAGGATGATCTTGCTCTACTGCAGCGTCTTCAGGTACTCCACAAGCTCGGCTATCTGGTCCTCGTTCAGGTTGAACTGCGGCATGAACGATTTCTGAGACACCGACCGCGGGTCCTTGAAATGCTTGACCATCCACTCATCCTTGCGGCGCTTGCCGACCTTGGACAGGTCCGGCCCGATCTTGCCGCCCTTGCCGTGGATGGTGTGGCAGACCCAGCAGTTGTATTTCAGGAAGAGCTTTTCGCCCTCGGACAGTTTCGCGTATTCTTCCGGCGTATAGAGGCCGGCGATCTGCTGCTGCACCTGGCCGCGCTTTTCGGCCAGCTCCTTGACCTCGGGCCTGTAGCGGTACTTGACCGGGATGTCGCTCTCCCTCATCGAATAGACCCACACCGTCAGCTTGTGCGCCATCTCCTCGGACATGTTGAAGTTCGGCATGATCGTCTCCTCTATGCCGTGCTCCGGATCGTCCGGGGTGATCTTCTTCGGATCGATGAAATGCTGGAAGGTCCAGCTATACTTGGTCTTTTCCCCTTCCACGTACTTCATCATGTGGGTACCTTCGAACTCGTGCTCCGTGGTCTCCCCGTACCCGGAGAGGTCCGGCGCGACGACCTCGCCGATGCCGTATATCGTGTGGCAGAAGTCGCACCTTATCTCCAGCTCGTTCTGCCCGGCGGCGAAGTCCCTGGCGTCCATTATCATCTCCGCGCCGGGGAGGAACCCGTAATCCTCCGGCCGGGTCAGCTCCTCGTGGCACTGTGAGCAGGAGGCCTGGACCATGCTCCACTCGCCGGTGGGGTACATGGGATGCTCCCAATGGGGGATGCCCCTTGCGTGGGCCTCTTTTTCGTTCGTGGCCCGCCCCTGCCCCTGGTGGCAGACGGTGCATCCGACATTGTTGAACCTGTGGATGATCGTCCCGTCGTCCATTATGTGGGCGGCCTCGTGGTAGCTGAAAGGCTGGGGGGCGTCCTTCATGTTCGGGTTGTCCACACCCAGGTGGCACGATGTGCACCTGTCGGCGATCCCCAGCTCGTCGTTCCATATCTGCCTGATCTCTATGGGGAACCGGGCCGCCTCCTGCTTTTTCACGGGGTCGGTCTCGATGCTGACGAGCATGTCGCGGTACTGGCGCTGGTAGTCCCTCCATTGCGGGGTGAAGTCCTCGTAGGTGGTCAGGCCGAAAAGTACCAGCAGCGAAAACGACAAAAAGACGTAAAGGACGGCCTTGTCACGCTTCCAGAGGGCTATGACGCCCGCCACGTTGGCCAGCAGGATCAGCGCTACTATAATCTTCATATCCTAAAGCCCTCCGCCCCTCATATGTTGAAGTAAGGGGTGGTGATTATGTATTTGTATCCGAAGGTGAGCCGCAACAGCACCTTGGCCACCACCGACAAGGTCAGTAGAACATGCGCCTGGATGATGACGTACCGGATCATGCCCAGCTTCTCGAAATAGTCCCGCGCCATGACGGCGAGCTTGTTGGAGCCGCCGAGCCTTGCGAAAAGGAGCGGAGCGACCATCCCGCCGCCGAAGAAGATGACCAGGGACAAAAGGCCGATGGAGTTCGGCATGTTCTCCAGCATGGCCTCCGACACCTTCAGGGGCACGCCGGCATACGTCCACTCGCTCCCCCCTATCGGGTAGTCGAAATAGGGCCAGTAAAACTCCCAGCTCGGCCCGCGGAACCACTGCCCGACGGCAATCAGGAGGAACCAAAGGAAAAGCCCGAAGGAGAAGAAGGCGAAGGCGAACTTCCTGTCCTTGGTCCCGTAGCGGCCCTGGGCCCATGGGGATATGTCCACGTATGGTATGAGCATCAGCCCTATGACGATGTGTGTCGGCAGCAGGACGCCCGCTATCCACGGGTCGAAGTAGACCAAAAGCTCCTGCAGGCCGATGAAATACCACGGCGCCTTGGCCGGGTTCGGCGTCTTGGCCCAGGCGGCCTCCTCCTCGAGCGGCGCGTCGAAAAGGAACGCCGCGCCCCAGATGACCACCGTTATGAACAGCATCGACAGGAAGACTATCCACACGAAGTAGGGCCACGAGGGAACCCTGGGATAGTCCGGCTTGTTGGACAACATGTAGCCCGACTTGGCCGGGTTCACTTCCGTTTCAGACATCAATTCAGTCCCGTCACTCATATGTCAACGCCAATCACATAGGCCCGGAGAAGCCGTCTTTGCGGATTCTCCAGAAATGGAAAACCATCAGCCCCGTGGCCACCAGCGGCAGGGCCACGCAGTGCCACACGTAGGCGCGGATCAGCGCGTTCGGGCCGACCCTCGTGCCGCCCAGTATGGCGAACCTTATGTCGTTGTCTATCCTCACCCCCAGCAGATCCGAGAAGGGGCCTTCATAGCCGATGAACGGCGTGGCGGAGGCCATGTTGGTCCCCACGGTGACGGCCCAGAACCCGAGCTGGTCCCACGGCAGCAGGTAGCCGGTGAAGGACAGCAGGAGCGTTATAACCAGGAGCAGCACCCCCACCACCCAGTTGAACTGCCGCGGGGGCTTGTAGGACCCGGTGTAGAACACCCTGGCCATGTGCAATATCACCGAGAAGACCATCCCGTGCGCCGCCCACCGGTGCATGTTCCTGAGGACGCGGCCGTAGGGGACCATGAAGTAAAGGTCTTTCATGTCGTTGAAGGCGCGGTGCTCCTCCGGCACGTAATAGAACATCAGGATCACCCCCGTCAGCGTCAGCAGCAGGAAAAGGAAGAGGGTGATCCCCCCCATGCACCACGTATAATAAAGCTTGAGGCCGTGGACGCCCACCTTGGTGGGGAGTATGTGCATAATGAAGCTCGAGCGCATGACGGCCATGCGCTTGAGCAGGGAGTTCGGGAACCCAACTCTGAAAATCGATTTCCACACGAAGCTTTCGGTGACGGCGTCGGCGAGCCTTTCCAGGGCTCCCCTGTTTTTCTTTCCGTTGTCAGACGGCCTGTCCGTCATGAGAATAGCTCCTCTCCTCGTTTTATGAGCCGCCTAGGCGTTGAGCCGCAGGAAGTACGGCTCCTCCCTTATGTCCTTCATTTCTTTGTCGGTCCAGGTCGGCAGCAGGGTCTGCTTGGCGTATTGAAGCTCCGGCCTCTTTATCCCCAGCAGGCCGGTGGTCACTATCATCGAGCCGTCCGGGGCGAGCTTTATCTTCGCCCTGAACAAAGGCAGCGGCGCCGGGCCGGAGACCACCTCACCCTCCAAGTTGTAGTTCGATCCGTGGCAAGGGCATTTGAACCTCTGCTCGCCGGGGAACCAGTTCGGCGTGCAACCAAGGTGCGTGCAGACGGCGACCATGGCGTATATGCCGGCGTTGTTCCTGACCAGCCATACCCTTTGCGACTTCTTGAACCTCTCGTCCACCACCACCTCGCCCGGAGTGGTCGGCGCAAGGTAGTCCGACGGCCTGCCGGCGTTGAAGGTGGTCTGCGGCTCGTAAAGAACGCCGGGATAGAAAAACTTCGCGAAGCCCGCCGCGGAGCCTGCGCAGAAGACGCACAGCGAAGACCAGCCCGTTACGAGGAAAAACTTTCTCCTCGACGGATCCGTTCCGGGCGAGATGGAGTCGAAATCGTCCATCCTAACTCTCCCCCTTATGAATTTTTCAGCGCCTGGCTGAAAGGCTGGCTGCCTGTCAAAGGTTTAAAAAAAAACTTCTAAACTTTGCGGTGTTCAGGATATAAGCTGACGGCTTTTATAGCATAGAGAAATCACTATGGCAATTTTTTTTTGAATCTTTTTTAAACTTTCAGGAATCATAATGGGTTACGGTGATGAAATCCGCGGAGCGGCTTTTTTATCCCAGCATCCTGAGCGCCTCTTTCAGGGCCGTCTCGACGCCTGAGTCTCCGCTTTCGCGCAGAGCCCGCGCCGCCGCCCGCTTGGCCTCGTCTTTTTTGTATCCCAGCGACACCAGCGCCTCCATCACGGGATCAAGGCGCCCATCCCCCGCGGCCTCCGGCCCCTCTTTTCCCGCGCTCATCCACTCGAATTTGTCCTGAAGCTCCATGACCAGCCTCTCGGCCGTTTTTTTCCCTATCCCCGGCGCGGCGCTCAGGCGGGCGATATCCTTTTCCATGACGGCCCTGGCCAGCTGCTCACAGGTCAGGCCCGAGAGAACTCCAAGGGCCAGCCGGGGCCCGACCTTGCTGACGCCGATGAGCATCTCGAAAACCTCTCTCTCCCTCTCCGCGGCGAACCCGAAAAGCTGGATCGCGTCCTCTCTAACGCTTGTGTACACGTGAAGCGCCGCCATCTCGCCCTCGCCGGGCAGGGCGTAGAAGGTGTTGAGGGAGACGTAGACCTCGTATCCCACGCCGCCGGTCTCCACGACGACGCGGGTCGGCTTTTTCGAGGCGAGCCTCCCGGAAAGCCAGGCGATCATCGGGCCTTCAGCCTGTCCAGCCTGGCGTGACTCAGGTGGGTGATGGCGATGGCCAGGGCGTCGGAGGCGTCGTAGGAGGAGGGGGGCTCGTCCATGGACAAAAGACGCTTTACCATTTCGCGGACCTGCGCCTTGTCCGCCTTGCCGTAGCCGGCCACGGCCTGCTTGACGGCGTTGGGGGAATATTCGGCCACGGGAAGACCCATCGTCTCCGCCACCAGCATGATGACCCCCCTGGCGTGGCCCAGCTTGAGGGCGCTCTGGGGGTCCATGGCGAAAAAGCTCTTCTCCAGCGCCAGAAACTCCGGCCCGGTCTTTCCTATGACCTCTCTTAAGCCGTCGGCGATCGTTTTCATCCTGTGGGGCATGGAAGCGCCCCTTTTCGCCCTGATGACCCCGCAGCCGTGGAAGCGCGGCGCGCCGCCCCGGGTCTCGGAGACTATCCCGTAGCCGGTGGCCAGGGTACCGGGGTCGACGCCGATCACGATCACTTTTCAGCCGCCCACCTTTTCCATGACCTGGTCGGGGATATCGAAGTTCGCGTAGACCTTCTGGACGTCGTCGAGGTCCTCAAGGGCGTTCATCATCTTCAGCAGCTTCGCCGCCTCGCCCTCCGACGAGACGGCCACGGTGACGCTGGGGATCATGGTGACCTCAGCGGCGGCCAGCGAAACGCCTTTCGCCTCCAGCGCGGAGCGGGTGTCCTCGAAAGCCTCGGGGGACGTGATGATCTCGTAGGAGTCGTCCGAAGCCATGAAATCCTCCGCCCCCGCCTCCAGGGCCGCCTCCATCAGCTCGTCTTCGACGACGGCGCTCTTTGGCGCCACGACGATAAAACCCTTTTTCTGGAACATCCAGGCCACGCAGCCGTTTTCTCCCAGCTGGCCGCCGGCCTTGGTGAAGACGGAGCGGATCTCGGCCACCGTGCGGTTCTTGTTGTCCGTGAGAACCTCCATCATCACCGCCACGCCGCCGGGGCCGTAGCCTTCGTAGACGACCGCCTCGTAGGACTCACCCGGAAGGTCGCCGGTCCCTTTCTTAATGGCGCGGTCAATGTTCTCGTTCGGCATGTTCGCCGCCTTGGCGTTGGCTACGGCCGTCCGAAGGCGAGGGTTGGCCTCCGGATCGCCCCCGCCCATCCTCGCGGCGACGGTTATTTCCCGTATCAGCTTGGTGAAAACCTTGCCGCGCTTGGCGTCCACGGCGGCTTTTTTGTGCTTTATGCCGGCCCACTTGGAATGACCAGCCATCCTCGAATCTCCTCCCTTCCAGCAGGTTGAAAAACTTTCTTCTGAAAAATCCTTCCGTATCTTAACATTAAACGCGGCCCGGCTCGCCCGGCCGTTCTCAACCGGGCGCGTCATCCCCGATGATGTCTCTTAGGCGGCTCTTTCGCCGCAAAGGTTTCTTCACGAATGGAAAAGAGGGCGAAAGGCCTGTCAGCCCGCCGTCTTCTCCCCTCCGCTCGGCGGGGTTCTCCTGGGTGAAGGTGTATACTCCACCGCCTGCTGGCGCCGGATCGGCTGGGGATAAAGCGCCATCATTTTCAGCACATCCTCGGGCATGTCATCGCTGACGTTGAACCCGAGTTTTTTCGCTTCCTCGAAGGTTATGGGGTAGTCATGGGTCCACCTGCCCTCGGTCAGTGTCCGGGCGAGGTTTTCGGCCTCCTCCGGCGCCATCTTGTCCGCCAGAAGCTCTTTCAGGGCCTGTTGCAGTTGCTCGATAGCCTTCTCCGCCTGGTCGGCGAGGATCAGGGTGGTGTCGTCCACCTCGTCGATCGACTTTCTCTTGACCACCTTCAGCAGCGACGCGGCGGGGAAATTGCCCACCTGCGGGTCCACCGGCCCCAGGAGCGCGTAGGGGCACATCACGATCTCGTCGGCGGCCAGGCCGATGAGCGTCCCGCCCGACATGGCGTAGAAAGGGACAAAGACCGTCACCTTCCCCTTGTGCCGGTGTATCGCCTTGGCGATCTGCACCGATGCGAGGACAACCCCTCCCGGCGTGTGCATGATGAGGTCCACGGGCATATCGGGGCCGGTCATGTGGATCGCCCGCATGATCTCCTCGGAGTCGTTGATGTTGATGTACCTTACCAGCGGGAAGCCGAGGAAGCTCATCGTCTCCTGCCTGTGGACGAGGACGATGACGCGGGATCCGCGATTTTTCTCGATCTGGGCGATAAGCCTCTGGCGCGCCGCCTCCAGCAGCCGCTGCTTCAGCGCGGGCTGCAACATGCTGATGAGAATAACTATCCACAGAACGTCTATCATGCTCATCGTTTTCCCCTCCGAGGTTTTCCCGCGCCGCAGAGGGCGCAGCCGATATCCAGCTCGTCGTCCATAAGGTCTCTTCGAGTCTTTTTCGGGAGCAAAAAGAAGCGGAACAGGAGAAGCCCCGCCGCGAAGCCCCCCACGTGCGCCCACCAGGCCACGCCGCCCGCCTCCGCCGGGGAGCCGAGGGCGAGTATCCCGCTGAACACCTGGCTCATGCTCCAGAGCGCGATGTAGAACACCGCCGGGACCTGGACGAAAAGCGGCAGGAAAAGAACAGGGACCAGCAGGATGATCCTCGAACTCGGGAAGAGGAGGAGATAGGCCCCCATCACCCCCGCCACCGCGCCAGAAGCGCCGACGGCGGGGACGGTGGACGATGGGTTGGCGACGGCGTGGGCCGCGCTCGCCGCGACGCCGCACAGGATGTAAAAGGCGGTGAACCGCGCCGGGCCCATCCTGTCCTCCACGTTGTCTCCGAAAATCCACAATGTCCACATGTTGGCGAAGATGTGCGCCCAGCCTGCGTGCAGGAACATGTTCGTGAAAAAAGGCCAGGGGCGGTGAAACCAAGAGGCCGAAAGGTCGCCGCCGTAGACGGCCGGGATCAGGCCGAAGGCGTGGAAGAATGCCTTGCGGACATCCGGCGGCAGCGACACTTCCAGCATGAACACGAAAACGTTGACGGCTATGACAAGCCACAGCGCCACCGACGGTCCGCGGCTTGGTATCGAGTCCCCTACGGGTATCATTTTCCTGCGTCTTTCTCGCTGTCCGTTGCCCTTGCGAGAGGATAGTTTACCATCCTCGCCAAAGGCCGGGACGCGGGGAGCGCTCCTCCCCTTGCCCGGCATGACGCGGCGCTCTTCGTGGGGCGCAAAGGCGTTTTGCATTATAATTAAAATTTACGTTTTGGAATGGAGCTTTCCGCCAGGTGGAGATTCCCGAATACATAGGCCGTTACAGGATAGGCGAGATGATCGCCAAGGGCGGCATGGCGAAGATATATCACGCCACCGACGACCTCATCGGCCGCGACGTGGCCGTGAAGGTGACCGATACGTCCGACGCCTCCTGGGGGAAGATGGACAGCGACACGGTGATGCGCCAGTTCAACATGGAGGTGAGGATATCGGGCCAGCTTTCGCACCACAACTTCGTCACCGTCTACGACGCGGGCCAGACGGGCCCGCTTTGCTACCTGGTGATGGAGCTGATGGACGGCGCGCCCCTGGACAGGATCATCAAGGGGCAGGAGCCGAAGATGGAGATGAGGCAGAAGCTCGACGTCCTGATCCAGGTTGCCCGGGCGTTGCATCACGCCCACCAGAGGGGTATCACCCACCGCGACATAAAACCCTCGAACATCATGGTCCTGAAGAACGGCCAGGCCAAGCTGATGGATTTCGGCGTCGCCCACGTCTCGGAAGGGTCGGCCATAAAAGTCCCGGAAGAAAGCCGCCCCGCGGCGGCGGGCGGGACGCCTTATTACATGTCGCCGGAGCAGATAAACAAAAAACCGGTGGACGCGAAAAGCGACCTGTTCTCGCTGGCGGTCGTCGCCTACGAGCTTCTGACCGGCAAAAAACCTTTTACGGGCGACACCATGTTCGCGCTGTACGAGAGGATACTGCGCTCGGCGCCTGCGCCCATGCAGGAGATCAATCCCGTCGTTCCGGACAAGGTTGAAGCCCTCGTCACGCTGTGCCTGAACAAGGACCCGGAGCTTCGCCCGGCGTCTCTCAAGTCGTTCGCCGACCAGCTCGACGAGATACTGAACGAAAGCTTTTTCGCCGCCGGCGGCGAGACGATAACCAGGGAAACGCTGGACATCCTCCGCAGGTACCGCGAAAGCTTCACCTTCTTTTTCGACCTGGACAACTCCCAGATATACCAGCTGCTGCAGGTGTGCAAGGTCAGAAGATACAAAAAGGGCGAGATGATATTCGACGAGGGGGAGGTGGCGCGGGAGATGTACCTGATAATGTCCGGCCAGGTGAGAATCATGAAGGGCAAGGCCGGGGCGGACTCAATCGTGATCCTGATCCTCAAGCGCGGGGATATCCTCGGGGAGATGGGGATAATCGACGGCGGCCCCCGCTCGGCCTCGGCGACGGCGGAGACGGACTGCCAGCTGCTTGTGCTGCACCAGGTTTCCCTGCTGCGCTGCGACGACAACACCGCCGGGAAGATATACAGAAACCTCGCCAGCATATTGTCGTCCAAGCTGCGGATGACATCTTCCAAGCTCGACCAGTTCTACCGCCAGGCGGATCTTTAAGAAGGCCGCCCCGGCGTCTTTCAGGCGAGCCTTGCGAACCGGCGTTTGCCGACCTTGACTAGTCTTTCTCCGTTCTTTTTGAGCTTGTGGTCGGGGTCTGTCACCTTCTTCCCGTCTATGGACACGGCCCCCTGTTGTATGAGCCTGCGCCCCTCGGAGGCGCTTTTTACCAGCTCCGCCTCGCGCAACACACCGGGCAGCCACGCCTCGCCGGACTCGTCCCAGGCCACCTCGCGCAAAGGGACATCCTCCGGCGTCTGTTTGCGGCGAAAGACCAGCTCGAACTGGCTTGCGGCCTCCTCCGCCGCGTCTTTCCCGTGGTAGCGGGCGGCGATCTCTTTGCCCAGCCTCGCCTTGGCATCTCTCGGGTTCACGGCGCCGGACCCGATGTCCGCCTTCAGCCGCTCCAGCTCCTCGTTGGATATGTCCGACAGAAGCTCGTAGTAGCGGAGCATCAGCTCGTCGGATATCGACATGACTTTGCCGAAAATCTCCTTCGGCGGCTCGTCGATCCCTATGTAGTTGCCGTAGGACTTGCTCATCTTCCGGACGCCGCCGGTCCCCTCCAAAAGCGGCATGGTTATGCAGACCTGCGGCGGCTGACCGTAGTGGCGCTGAAGGTCGCGCCCCACGAGCAGGTTGAACTTCTGGTCGCCGCCGCCAAGCTCCACGTCCGCCCGGAGGGCGACGGAGTCATACCCCTGCAGGAGGGGGTAAAGGAACTCGTGGATGGATATGGAGCGCCCCTCGGCGTAGCGCTTCGAAAAATCGTCCCGCTCCAGCATCCGGGCCACCGTGTAGCTCGCCGATATTTTTATGATCTCCTTTGGCGTGAGGCCGTCGAGCCACTCGCTGTTGAAGACGATTTCCGTCCGTTCGGGGTCGAGAATTTTAAATATCTGCTCCTTGTAAGTCTCCGCGTTGGCGGCCACATCCTCGGGGGTCAGCGCCGGGCGCGTCTCGGACCTGCCGGAGGGGTCGCCGATCATCCCGGTGAAGTCGCCTATCAGGAAAAGGACGTGGTGGCCAAGGTCCTGCATCTGCCGCATCTTCTGGATGAGCACGGTGTGCCCGAGGTGCAGGTCAGGCGCCGTCGGATCAAACCCTGCCTTCACCCGCAGCGGTTTTTTTTCCTTTACGGAGCGGGCGAGCTTTTTCTCGAGCTCCTCTTCGCTGAGTATTTCCAGCGCGCCGCGGCGGATGACCGAAAGCTGTTCCTCGACCGGTTTTAACATCTGCGCCCTTCGATGATCTAAACTAGCAGGTAAACGCTAAAAAATAACACAACGGGCAATGACGGTAAAGAAACAAGACCCGCGCGCGGCGGACGACCCAACCGCGGCGGCAAGGCGCAGGCTCGCGTTGGAGACGGGCTATGCCGTAAAAGACCCCGGCGGGAAAATATCCGTCGCGCTGGTCTACCCGAACGTCTACGAGATCGGGATGAGCAACCTGGGGTACCACAAGATATACCACCTGCTCAACCGGCGCGACGGCGTGGTCTGCGAGCGGGCTTTTTTACCCTCTGAGGCCGGGATAGAATTTTTGAAGAAAAACAAAAAAACGCTCACCTCGATGGAAACCGGCCGGCCGATCAGGGATTTTGACATTATCGCCTTCTCCATAACCTTCGAGGCGGATTATCTGAACGTTTTGCGGGTTCTCGACCTTGCGGGCCTCCCCCTGCGTCGTGGGGACGGAGGCGGCGCTCCCCTGGTCATGGCGGGAGGAATCGCCGTGACCTTGAACCCGGAGCCGCTCGCGCCGTTTATCGATATCGCGGCGATAGGGGAGGGGGAGGGGATAATCGGCCCCCTGATGGACGCGGTGGAGGAGAAAGGATTTTCAGACCTTTCAGCCTTCGCCGCCCTCGACGGCGTATATGTCCCATCCGGCTACACGGCATCGTATGGCGCCGATGAACGGTTTGAAAAGCTGGAGCCTGCCGAAGGTTTTCCCGAGAAGACGCCAAGGGTGTGGGACAAGGGTTACGCCGCGTCGCCGAGCGCCACCGTCATCGACACGCCGGAGACCGTCTTCGGCGACATGGCGCTTGTCGAGATAGGCAAAGGCTGCGGCAGGCATTGCCGCTTCTGCGCCGCGGGCTATATCTACAGGCCTACGCGCCACGCGGAAATGAGCCCCGTCCTCGCCGCCGTCGACTCGGCCCTCGACCGGAGGGGCAAGGTGGGGCTTGTCTCGAGCGCCGTCTGCGACCACCCGGATATCGAAAGGATATTCGCCCGCATCGTGGAGAGGGGAGGGGATTTTTCGGTTTCCTCCCTGCGGCTAGACAGGCTGACGGACTCCATGCTGAAAAACCTCACCAGGGGAAAAGTCCACACCCTCACCCTCGCGCCCGAGGCCGGGACGGAGCGGCTGCGGAATATCATAAACAAGGATATCAGCGACGAGGTTATCCTGGACACGGCCCGGAGGATCGCCGTGGCGGGCGATTTCAGGCTGAAGCTCTATTTTCTCGTGGGCCTGCCGGGGGAGACGATGGAGGACGTGGACGGGATACAGGAGCTTGTCAGGAGAATGCATGGGGCCATGGACGTGGAGTGGAGAAGACGGGGAAGGACAAGCTCCATCACCGTCGGCGTCGACGGGTTCGTCCCCAAGGCGGGAACGCCTTTTCAGTGGGCCCCTTTCGGGGGGGTGAAAGAGGTGGGCGATAAGATAAACCGCGTGGCGCGCGAACTCAAAAAGATCCCGAACGTCTCCGTTCATTCTGGCTCCGCGCGGAAGGCGTATATCCACGCCGTCCTGTCGATGGGGGACAGGCGGGCGGGGGATTTGCTCGAAAAAGCCTTCAGGCTGGGGGGAGACTGGCGCCGCGCTTTCGCCGAATGGGAGATGGACCCGGAGTTTTTCGCCGCCCGCCGCAAGGAGCCTGGCGAGCCGCTCCCCTGGGATTTTATCGATCATGGCCTGCGAGCGGGCTACCTGGAAAAAGAATACGAACGAAGCGGCAGGGGAAAGACAATCCCTCCATGTCCGCCGCCGGGCGAGGAGTGCTCCCGGTGCGGCGTCTTCGAGGGGGTCTGCTCCGGTTTCGGGGGTATGGAAAATGCCCGGTGAGCAAAGCGGCGCCCTTGCTCTCGTGAGCCCTTCGGGGGCGGAGGTTTATCGTTTTCCGGCCCTGGAAAAGCTGGGTTTTCGGGCCTTCGTCAGCGGCAGGAGGGGAGGCGTCAGTCCCGCCCCTTTCGACTCGCTTAACACAGCCTCGTCCGGCGGCGACAGCGTGGAGAACGTCGAAGAGAACATCCGCAGGATCATGGAGGCGGTGGAGATGGAAACCCTTTGGACTCCGCGCCAGGTCCATGGCGACGGCGTGGCTGTCATAGACTCCGCCGCGGCGCTTCCTTCCGGCGACACGGAGGCCGACGCCGTGGTTGTGACCGTCCCCGGCGCCGCCGTGGGGGTAAAAACCGCCGACTGCCTGCCGGTCCTCTTCTCCGACAGGGCGGGTCGCGCCGCCGCGGCCATACACGCCGGGCGTCGAAGCGTCGAGGCCCATCTTCCGCGCAAGACGGCGCGGATGATGATCGAGCGCTTTTCGATCGGCCCGGAGGACATCATCGCCGCGTTGGGGCCGCGCATCGGCAAGTGTTGCTACGAGGTGGACGAAGAAACCGCGCGCAGGTTCCATGGCTGTTGTGGCGGATCGGGGGGCAGGAAGCTCGACCTGGCGGAGGCCGTTGTTCGCCAACTCGAACAGGCAGGCGTCCGCGGCGAAAATATCCTGGATTGCGGGATATGCGTATCCTGCGAAAATGAACGGTTTTTCTCATACCGCGGCGATGGGCTGGTCACCGGAAGGTTCATGACCGGTATAGAGCTTCCGGGATGACGGCCAATCGCCAGTTGAAGAAAAAGCAACCTCTGAAAAAGCTCTCTTTTCCCGTCATCTCAAGGAGCCGAAGGCGACGCGGCAATCTCAAGATACTGAAACATCGCGTCGTGAGATTGCTTCGCGGAGTTTATCCCGAGCTTTTCGAGGGACCTCAATGACAGGCCTGGGGCTTTTTCAGAGGCTAAAAAAAGTTTGACCAATGGCTGTTAATTGACTAAAATTAATTGAAATTATACGTTAGTTTTATGAATTATAGCGCCGTATCCATGAGGGAACTTGTGAAGGCGTTTGCGTCGGCGGCGCTTTTGGTGGTGGTGTTCACAACCCAAGGGTGCGCCTCGAGCGAGCCCAAGCTGGAGGACGACATGGCGGCTTTGAAGTCGCAGGTTTGGTCCTTGCAAAAACAGACATCCGAGCTGGGGCTCAAAATATCCTACAACAGCGATGAGCTGGCATTGCTCTCGGAGAGGCTCGAGATGATCGAGAAGACGTTAAATTCCCTGAGCAAAAGCGGGGCCGCCTCCCCGGAGCCCGCGCAGCCGCCCGCCCCGGAGGGTGAGCCTGGCTCGCAAGAGCAGACGTCCGTCCCGGAGCCCGCGCCGTCGATGATGGCCGGGGAGGCCGCGGACGCCCTGGGGTCTGATTTCAAGGACCTGGACGCGGAGAACATGTATAAAAGGGCGATGGAGCGCTTCAACGAAGGAGACTACGACTCTGCCATATCCGGCTTCAACTACATGGTCCGGCGGTATCCCGGCTCCGGTCTGGCGTCCAGCGCCCAGTACTGGGTCGGGGAGTCTTTCTACAGCCTTAAGCGCTACGCGCGGGCGGTCGAGGAGTTCAGGATGATCCTGAGCCGTTATCCCCGGAGCCCGAAGACCCCCGACGCTCTTTTGAAGATAGGCCTGTGCAAGTTCGAGATCGGCAAGAGGGATGAAGGGGAAAAGTTTTTGAAAAGAGTCATCGAGGAGTATCCGAACAGCGCGGCGGCCTCCACGGCCGGAAAGCTCCTTTCGGAGGCGCCGGGCATCGTGGAACAACAATAGCGGGTTTGAATAAAGGGGTTTTTCGGCGATGAGAAAACAAGCCTTGGTGTACGCGCTGAGCGCGCTGGCAGTCTTCTTTTCCGGCGCCGGTTCCGCGCCGGCTTTTGACGGAAAGGTGTTTGGGATCGTCGTGAGCGGCGGATACGCCGACGACCGCGCGCGTAAGGGCGAGAAGGAGACGACAACCGAGGAGGTTCAGAAGGACCTTGAAAAAGCTGCGCGGGAGCTTTTCGGAGCCCCGGCGGAAGAGCCGGAGGAAGCCGCCGCGCCCGAGCCTGCGGAAAAGACCATGGATATCTCGGCGGGAGAGGAGCTGACGGAGGATTTCTTCACGAAAACCGAGCCTGTGGCGCATCCGAAGCTTTACGAGACGGCGGGGTATATAGCCGATGAGTTCGACTATTACGGCGAGGTGATCGACGGCGGGGACAGCCAGAGGGTCTCCTTCAGCTATCCGGATGTCGTTTATATCGACAAGGGATCGGATCACGGGGTCCGCGAAGGCGACAGGTTTTTCGTCGGCCACGCCGAGAGCGAGGAGGTTGAACATCCCGTTACGGGCGAGGTCATGGGGCGGAAGATCCTGATGGATGGCGTCATAAAAGTGGTGGAGACAACGCCGGACGTGTCGAAGGCCGTAATTACAAGCTCGTTCGACGTCATTGAGCGCGGCGACAAGATACTGCCATACAGGGAGCCGCAGCCGCCCGCCGTGGACCCGGATAAGCCCGTCACCGATAAGGACATAGAAGGGTACATAGTTGAAAGCCGCCGCGAGAAAAGCCATTACGGCATGGGAGATATCGTCTACTTCGATGTCGGCGAGGAGTCCGGCGTGGCCCCGGGGGACGTTTTCGACATCCTGGACACCTCTGAGGTGGTGCGCCGAGGCGGGGAAATCGTGAAGGGCCTGCCGAAGGTGATAGGACGGGCGAGGATATTGTCCGCCCGGAGCGGCGTCTCCACGGCCTACATATTCACCAGCGAAAACGTCATCGTCGCCGGTGACGTGGTGACCTTCACGCCCGTCAGGTAAGGCCCGCAGGGACACGCCATACGCCTCGTGGGTTGTTGCGCGGCGTTTCAGCCCCAGGCGTGGAAAGTGAAAATTTGGCGAAAAGCGTTGACTTTCGTTTTGTTTTCGCTTACTCTGCTTCTCGGAGGTAGATAAATGATCCTGACCAGGAAGCAGAAGCTGATCTACGATTTCATCGTATCCTTCATCGAGGAGAACGGATACGCCCCCAGCATCATGGAGATAGGGGAGAACTTCGGTCTATCCTCTCCAGCCACCATCCATAAACACCTGGCGAACCTTGAGGCGAAGGGTCTTCTCCGGCGGCGCAGGAACATGAGCAGAGCCATAGAGATGCTCCCGCGGGAGAAAGGGGAGGCCGCCTCGGCGCCGGTTCCGTTGCTTGGCATGATAGCCGCCGGGGCTCCGATGGAGGTTTTTGAGAACGAGGAGTGTATCTGCGTTCCGGAGGACATGATAGGCAGGAATAGGACATATGTTCTCAAAGTGCGGGGGGAGTCGATGATCGAGGAGCAGATACGCGACGGGGACTACGTCATAGTCGACGAGCGCGAACAGGCCGACAACGGGGACACGGTCGTCGCGCTGATAGACAACGAAAGCGTGACGCTCAAGAAATATTACCGGGAGAACGGCCACGTCCGTCTGCAGCCTGCGAACTCCTCCATGGAGCCGATCATCCTCCCCGCGGAGCGCGTCGCCGTCCAGGGGGTCGTGATCGGGCTTTTGCGAAAGTTCTAGCATGTTGTGACGGGCAAGACTATGGACACACAAGCGGCGGGATGCCGTTGCGCCGCCTCGGCGCGGGAAAGCGCTCCATGCTCCCCGGCGCCCGTGAGATGCGCGACCGGCGAAATCAGCCTTTCGGACAGGTGGGTTCACATCAAGGCCAGCCTGGGTATCGACCGGTTCGGCCATCGTGTTGAGCCCGGCCTTTACGCCTTGGGTTCGCCGTCTGAAAACTCCTCCGTCCTCGTCACGGCCAACTACAAACCAAGTTTCGACGCCCTGCGTTCGGTCATTGCCGGCATGGACGCCTGGATCCTTGTCCTCGACACCAAGGGGGTGAACGTCTGGTGCGCGGCGGGGAAGGGGACGTTCGGAACCGATGAGCTTGTAAAACGAATCGAGTCAGTGGGTCTGCGCGACTTCGTCTTCCACCGCAGGCTCATCCTCCCGCAGCTTGGCGCTCCCGGCGTCGCCGCCCACGTGGTCAAGAAACGCTCCGGGTTCAAGGTCGAATACGGCCCCGTTTTCGCCCGGGACCTGCCGGAGTTTTTGAAGGCAGGAAAGGCCACGGCCAGGATGCGAAGGGTGAGATTTCCATTGCGAGACCGCGCGGCCCTGATACCGGTGGAGCTTGTCATCGCCGCTCCGTATGTTCTGGCGGCGGCTTTTTTTCTTTATTTCGCCGGGGGATGGGTGGCGGCGTCCTCCGCGCTGGCGGCGGCGCTGGCGGGGCTTGTTCTTTTCCCCATGCTGTTGCCGGTTATCCCGTTCAACGATTTTTCCGTCAAGGGTTTTCTGATCGGGGCGGCGGTGTCAGCGCCTTTCGCCGCGTGGGCCGTCGCGGCTTATGAGGGCACCTTTTACAGGTTCGGCTGGGCGGCTTTTTTCGTCCTTTTCATAACGTCGGTCGCGGCCTATTTCTCGCTCAACTTTACGGGCTCCACCACCTTCACGTCGCAGACCGGTGTCCAGCGCGAGGTTTTTCGATATTTTCCGTTGATGTTCTGGATGTTCCTTGTGTCCGCGGCCCTGGCGGTCGCCCTGCCCGCGGCGCGGTTTTTCGGAGCGGTGTGATGTTCGATGTCTCCCTTTCCAACACGCTTGAGTATTACCCGGAAAAATGCGTCAACTGCGGCCTGTGCATAGACGTCTGCCCGCACGAGGTCTTCGAGCCGGGCGAAAATGCCGTCGTCCTCTCCCGCCCCGAAGCGTGTATGGAGTGCGGCGCGTGCCAGGTGAACTGTCCCACGGATGCCCTGGAGGTTGAAAGCGGCGTTGGGTGCGCCTGGGCGATCATGTGGAGCGCGGTGAAAGGGGAGGACGAGCCCTCCTGCGGCTGCGGGCCGGCCGCCTGCTGTTGACGCGGCGCGGTCTTTTTTTTCAGCGCTTCTTCTCTTCGGCCAGCTTCAAAAGCGCCTCGGCCATCTTCAGGTCATCGGGCGTGGTGATCTTGATGTTCGTCTCCTCCCCCTCGACCACGCGAACCAGAGCGCCCAGCCGCTCCACCAGCGACGACTCGTCCGTCGCCATGAACCCGTCCCGCTCGGCGCTCGTAAGCCCCTGCCGCAGCGCCTCCCTCTGGAAACACTGCGGCGTCTGCGCCCGGGCGATATCGTCTCGGGAGAGCGATCCTATGATCGCCCCGCCGTCGATCCTCTTCAGGGTGTCCTTCACCCGTATCGCCGCCACCGCCGCGCCGTACCGCGCCGCCGCCACGATGGTGTCCTCGATCAGCCTCGCCGTGACGAAGGGACGCACCCCGTCGTGGACGAGGACAAGGTTCGCCTCGTCCGGCAGGCTGTAAAAACCGTTGGAGACAGACTCCTGCCTGGTGATCCCCCCGTCGACGATCTTTACGACCTTTTTGATATGCCCGTCCCTGACTATCTTCCCGCAGGCCTCCCTCTCGTCGGCCGGGGCGGCGAGGATGATCCCCTCCACCATGGGTGAGGACGCCAGCCGCCTCAAGGTGTGGGCCAGGATCGGCTCGCCCCCTATGGTGAAAAACTGCTTCTTCTTGTCCGTTCCCATGCGGGCGCCGAAACCGGCGGCGGGGACGATGGCGTAAGTTCTCAATCCACTCTCCTGTATCGGTCAGAAACGAGGTTTACGCTTGACGGCGGGCCGCGGCCTGGCGGCCTTCTCGATGATCCGCTCCAGGTCCCACTCAAGCGGCAGGCGGGCGGACTCGCCTTTTTTAAGCTTGTATACTAGATGCTGGTTTTCCAGCCCGTACTCGAATATCTCCTTCGTGATCTTCACGTCCGCCTCGCAGTACTCGGCGAGCAGGCCGCGCTTACCCTCCTTCCACCATCGCAGAGCCGCCAGGCCGTCGGCGGTCTTCCCGGCGTTGAGCGTCCCCCGGGCGAGGTTGTCGAGGCTCAAGCGGTGGCCAAGCCTGTTCCATATGTCCAGCAGGATGTCGAACGATTTTATCTCGGCGGCGAGGTCCCGCTCGGTGTAGCCTGAGAGGACGGCGTAGTCGAACCTCACCTGGTTGAACCCCACCACGAGGTCGGCGGCCAGAAGCTCGTCTATCAGCGTCGGGACGTCCTCCTCCCAATAGTGGATGTACTTTTTCTCCCGCGAGTCGTAGACCACGCCCACGGACATTCGCATCAGGTCCGCCCTGTCCCAGCCCCCCACCTCGTTCGCGCCGAGTTGCGTCTCCAGGTCGAAGAAGACGATTTTGCGGTCCGGCGCGGGGTCGTAATACTCCACGAGGCGCGGCTCCGGCGCCTCCTCTTCCCGCGCCGTCTCCACGGGCGGGATGACGCGCGGCCTTGGAGCCTCCGCCCTGGGTCCGCGCCGCTCCCTTTTACCGAGGACGATCATCATCAGCATCACCGCGGCCGCCTTGTCGAGAGGTTTGTTTCCGGAGCCGCACTTGGGCGAGTGGACGCACGACGGGCAGCCCTCATCGCACTCGCAGCCGGCGACAAGCTCCAGCGCCGTCTCCCAGAGATCTTCAACTTTTTCGTACCCCGCCTCGCAGAGCCCCACGCCGCCGGGGTAGCCGTCGTAAAAGAAGACGGCGGACTTGTCGAGGCCGGGGTAGTGAGGGTAGGATATCCCGCCGATGTCGTCCCTGTCGCACAGGGCGAAGAGGGGGAAGAGGGATATCGAGGCGTGCTCGAAAGCATGGATGCCGCCCATGTATTTCAACCCCCGGGTCTCTATCTCAAGCCTCGTATCGTCGTCTATCTCGATCCAGAAGCCGACCGTCTCGAACTCTGTCCTGGGCATGTCAAGATCGAAGACGCCGAGGGTCTCCTGGCCGAATATGGAGCGCCGCTCGTAGCCTGTGACCTGCTCCGTCACCTTCAGCCTGCCGAGCTTGACGGGGAAGCCGTTCACCTTCTTTTCGGTGATGACGCCGAGGATCTCCGTCTCCTTTTCAGTCCGGGGGCGGGTGTAGTATCGCTCCTCCATCTGCTCGACGTGGACGGCCCTTTTTTCAAGGTCGAGTCTTTTTACGATGTACTGCCTGCCCATGTGCATGTAGACCGCCCCCTCGTGCCCCTCGGTATAGACCCGCGATCCTGAAAGGCTGCCGATCACTTTTTTTCCGCCTTCGGTGAAGATCGTGAAGCCCTCCCCGGCGGAGCGGATGTCCACGTTTCTATGAGGATACTTGCGCGGGCAGACCCAGCGCTTCTCCTCCAGTGTGAAGATGATATCGCGGGAGCGCTCAAGCTCGTCCATCATCGGCTTGATCCTTTCCGGCCGGAAACTTTCGTCGTCCATCTCAAGCGGCAGCTCCGCGGCGGCCAGCGGCAGGTGGGCTTTCAGTATGTTCTCGTTGCCCGGGTCGATGATGGCGGCCTCGTATCCACGGGTGAAGAAATCCTCCGGGTTCCTGATGAAATGCTGGTCCAGCGCGTCCGGCAGGGCGACCATGATGATGGCGAACTCCCTTTCGCCGCGCCCCACACGGCCGCCGCGCTGCCAGGTATTTATGACCGTGCCGGGGTAGCCGACCAGGACGCATACGTCCAGCCCGCCGATGTCCACTCCCATCTCAAGAGCCGATGTGGATATCACCCCGTCGAGCTTGCCGGAGAATAGGGCGCTCTCTATCTTCCGCCTTTCCCCGGGGAGGAACCCGGCCCTGTAGGCGCTGAGCTTTTCCGCGAGGTCCGGCTCGGCCTGGATCGTCCAGGTGTAGATAAGCTCCGTTATCTTGCGCGCCTTGGTGAAGGCTATCGTTTTCAGCCCCGCCTTCATCGCCGCGCGGATGATCTTCGAGGATTCCGTGTAGGGGCTGCCTTCGGTGTTGTAGAAAACAAAATGGCCGCCCGGGCGCGGCGCGCCGGATTCCTCCACGACGGTAAAGGGCCTGCCCATCAGCTTCCCGGCGAACTTGCCGGGGTTGCTTATCGTCGCCGAGCAAGAAATGAAGACAGGGTCCGCGCCGTACCGTTTCGCTATTCTTGCCAGGCGGCGGAAGACCTGCGCCACGTGGGAGCCGAAGACGCCCCTGTAGGTGTGCGTCTCGTCGACCACTACGTACTTGAGCTTGCTTAAAAACTCCTCCCACTTGGCGTGGTAGGGGAGGATGGAAAGATGCAACATGTCCGGGTTGGTGAAGATCACGCGCGGGCCGCTGGCCAGGATCTTGCGCCGGACGTGGGGGCTGGTGTCGCCGTCGAAGACCTCCGCGCGGAGGTTGAAGGCGACGTCGTCCTTCATCTCGTTGAAGTTTTTGAGTTGGTCGCGGGCGAGGGCTTTTAGCGGGAAGATGTAAAGCGCCGTCGCCTCCGGGTCGGCCAGCATGGCGTCGAGGGTGGGGATGGTGTAGCAGAGCGTCTTGCCGGACGCCGTGGGCGTCGCCACGATGACGTTCTCGCCGCGCATCGCCGCCTCGACGGCCTCGGCCTGGTGGGAGTAGAGTTTTTCGAGGCCGCGCTTCTCAAGGCTTTCGGCTATGGTTGGATGAACGCCGGGGGGGATCGGCGCGAGTTTCGCCTCTTTGGCTTCGAGCCGGTGGTGGTGGACAACGTTCGCGCCAAGGTCGCGGCGTTTTTTGATCTCGTCGATGAAGACGGAGACTTCGACTGCCACGGTTTACAGCCGGGAGAGGCGGTTTCGCAGGTAATGATCGGCCAGGGTTACAAGCGTCATCGCCTCGGCCACCGGGACGGCGCGGGGGACGACGCACGGGTCGTGCCGCCCCTCGACGCTGACCGTCGCCTCGTTCCCGTCGGCGTCCACCGTCCGCTGCTTTTTCAGGATCGACGGCGTGGGCTTGACGGCTATCCGCGCCACGATCTCGTTCCCGTTGGATATGCCGCCGTCTATACCTCCGCTGTTGTTCGTCTCGAAGACTATCCGGCCGTCCTTCATTCTCATCCGGTCGTTGTTCTGGGAGCCTTTCAGCGATGCCGAGGCGAACCCGGCGCCGACCTCCACCCCCTTGACGGCGTTGATGGACATGAGCGCGCGGGCCAGATCGGCGTTGAGCTTGCCGTAGACCGGCTCGCCCAAACCCGCCGGGACGCCGATGGCGCGGACCTCTATGACGCCGCCGACGGAGTCCCCTTCCTTGCGGACGGTTTTTATTCTTTCCACCATTTGCGCCGCCGCCTCGGTGTCGGCGCAGCGGATTTCGTTTTCGGCGATGACGGCGCGGTCGAACTTTTCGGCGATGATGTCGTGGACCTGGACCGTGTGGGCGAAGACGTCTATCCCGTCACGGGCGAGCAGCGCTCGGGCGACGGCCCCGGCGGCGACGCGGCAGGCGGTCTCCCTCGCCGAGGAGCGGCCGCCGCCGCGATGGTCGCGATGGCCGTACTTCATCGTCCAGGTGTAGTCGGCGTGGCCGGGGCGGTAGACGTTTCTGATCTTGTCGTAGGCGGCGGAGTTTTTGTCCTTGTTCTGTATCTCAATGTGTATCGGCGCGCCGGTCGACCGTCCCTCGAAGACGCCGGAGAGAATCTTCGCGGCGTCCGGCTCCCTGCGCTTCGTGCTCACGGAGCTTTGGCCGGGGCGGCGGCGGTCGAGGTCTTTTTGAATGATCTCTTCGGACAGCTCAAGCCCCGCCGGGCAGCCGTCTATGACCACGCCGATCGCCGGGCCGTGGGACTCGCCCCAGGTTGTTATCCTGAACATCGCTCCGAAGCTGTTTTCCGCCATGATGATTAACTGTCGTTGTCTTTGTTAAAGATTCGGTTTTCCTCATCCTCCCCCTTGACGGGGGAGGATCGAGGTGGGGGTGTTAAAAAAATCTTTATTCACCCTCCCCCCGCTCCCTCCCGTCAAGGGAGGGGAACGGTGGATTTGTTCTGCTCAACTTTCTGTGTTTGCTCCGTGTTTTTAGATTCGCAACTGTTATGCAAAGCAATAAACGAGACAATAAGCGCGCCAACCGCGATAATATTACTCACCCTAGCGTGATTTGCCGATCTATCAGCGGCATCCGCGGCTTTCTGATTAATTGATATTTCACGCTCTTTTATTTTGTCTTCAAGTTGTTGCCGCTCTTCATTCTCTTTTTTTCTCTTTCGTTCTAGCCATTTTTTGGCAAGAGGTTCGTGCGGCGGTCCGCCGTAAACACGGTTAGCCAGCTTTCGGTGTACCGTTTCTACACCATCTTTCTCTAACTCGGAGTAAAACTCTTCTATCTCGTCGTTTGATAGTATTGACATTCAACAATTAGCGTTTCTAGATATCAGCTTCACTATCTCCTCCGCCGCGTCCTCGGGCCGTCTGTCCGTGTTGTCGACGGCGATATCGGCGTATTTTTCATACATCGCCGCGCGCTCCCTGAAAACTTTTCTGAAGGATCCTTCCGGGTCGTTCTCATCAAGAAAAGCCGGGAGGCCGCCTTTCATGATTCTCTCAAAAAGTCTCCGCTCATCCACCTTTATATGAATGAAGACCGCGTTCTCCGTCTTCTCTATCCCGCCGCCCATCAGTGTCCCGCCGCCGAGGGATATCACGGCGCCACGCTCCTTAAGGGCGATCCGCGCCGCCTCGTCCTCAAGCTCCCTGAAACGCTCGCGGCCAAGCGATTTGAAAATCTCGCGAAAGTTTTTGACCTCGCCGGTTCTCTCTTCATGCAACCGTTCGATTATATCGTCCGTGTCGATAAACTTCCGGCCCAGCTTCTCCGCCAGCGCCGCGCCGACGGTGGACTTGCCGCATCCCTTGAAGCCTATGACGATTACGGGGCCGGAGGTTTTCATTCAAATCAGGGGCGAATATGGGTCAGATTTTAATCAGCCCGCCTTGATAATTGTAGCACTTATAAAACTCGAATTCGCGGATCAGCAGCCCGCCGCGCTCTATTTTTATACTCCCCGCGGGCTCCACCCGGTCGAAATACTCCCCGAGCCGCTCAACGATCGCCCGTCCCTTCTCCGTGACGTAAAGGGCGCCCTTGCCCGGCAGGTGATCCACGGCGCCAAGGTAGCTGAAGCGGCCTTCGCCATCCGTTATGTAAGCGTCCGGCCTGTCGGGGGTATAGTAGCGCAGCAGGCTCATTATCTGGTACCGGTTTGATATTATGAAGGCGCCCTCGCCAAGGTCTTTCAGCCTCGCCGCCGACTCCTGCCCCAGCAGCTTCCAGCCGTATATTCTCCTGCTTACCTCGTGTTTTTGAGGCATCGGCAGGACCGGCTCCACTATCTGTACGTGAGCGTAGACCACGAGCCCGGCGCATAGCGCTATCGCCGCCGTGTAGCTTAAGGAGAGCGCTTTAAGGGCTCCTCCGTGGGGTCTTTCTCTGTAATAGGCGGCGGCGCCGGGGACGGCTATTATAGCGGCGATGTAGGCCGGGGCGGGCCAGTTGCCTTCCATGTGGGTTCGCATGCTGTTCACCAGGAAGAAAAGCAGGATCGGCGCGGACATGAATGAAAGGTAGAGGTAATCGTCCCGTCTCTCCCTTATCCCCATCCGCCCGGCGGCGAACGCGGCGGCGATAATGAAGAAAAAGAGAAGACCCCCGGCAAGCCCCGCCTGGCCCGCCCAGAACTCGGCGAATCCGGCCAGCCCGCCACCTCCCTCCTCAAAGCCGTGGGCGAGCTGGAACCTGAAGGAGACCCAGTCATGGCCGTGATTCCAGAAAATGACCGGGGAGAAGACAAGGAGGGACAAAGCGAAGGCCAGATACGGCTCCCTTCTGAAAAGCCAGTGCCTGTTCTCCGGCGAGAAGACGAGGAACAGCAGGAAAGCCGGGGCGAACAGCGCGGCGTTGTACTTGGACAGCATGGCAAGGCCGAAGGAGGCGCCAAGGGCGTACCACCATCCCGGCCGCTGCGTCTCCACTATCCTGTATCCGAAATAAAGCGACAGAGCCCAGAAAAGGCATAAAGGAATATCCGGGGTGATGAAAAGACCTCCCACGCTGAACAGGGGAATGATGTTCATGAGAGCCGCCGCGGCCAGGCCGGTTCTCTCATCGTCGAAGACCTCCGAGCAGACAGTGTAGACGATCCACGTGATGGCCGAAAGCGCCATCACCGCCGACAGCCGGACCAGCCGCTCGGAATCCTCCAGGAAATTCGTCGCGGCGATCATGTACGCTACCATGGGCGGATGGTCGTAGTAGCTTAAGGATGGATGGAGCGACCAGAGCCAGTAGTAGGCCTCGTCCAGGGAAAGCTCGAACCAGCCTGTATAGACAACCCGGAAGAGGGTGAGAAAAACGACGAGGGAGAAAAATGCCGCCCGCGCGCTCAAGGCCTCACCAGGCGGGCCAGAGGTAATAAAGGCCCGTGGGCATGGCGAGCCTCGTGATGGCCCTGATCTCGAAGTCCTCGCCCATCAGCCATTCCAGCATCCCCGGTTTCTTCTTTTTCTCCATCACTTCCGGCTCTCCCTCGATCCCGGCCATCTTCCCGGCCAGGTCAATGGCCTCCTTCAGCCCTCCCAACTCGTCCACGAGCCCGAGTTCCAGCGCCTGCCTGCCGGTGTATATTCTGCCATCGGCCAACTCCTTCACCTTCGCAAGCTCCATGCTCCTCCCTTCGGACACGTCGGTGATGAACTGGTTGTAGATGTCGTCCACCACGCCCTGCATCAGCTCCCTGTCCGCGTCGGTAAAGGGACGGTATGGGCTGCCGGTGTCCTTGAACCTGCCGCTTTTTATCACGACGGTCCCGAGGCCGATCTTGTCCATGAGCTCTCTCATGTCGGAGAAGAACATGATGACGCCGATGGACCCCGTGATGGTCCCCGGCTCGGCCATGACCTTCCTGCAGGCCGCGGCGGCGTAGTATCCGCCGGACGCGGCGACTGTCCCCATGGAGGCTATGACGGGTTTTTTCGCGTCGGCCCGTTTCAGGGCGTTGTATATCTCCTGGGAGGGGGCCACCCCGCCGCCGGGGCTGTCTATCCTCAGGACGATGGCTTTGGCGGAGCCGTCATCCGCCCACCGGTCGAGTTGGTCCACGACCTTGCGCGAGTCCATGATGACCCCTTCGAGGCGCACCAAGGCGACCTTGTTTTTAGCGAAGGATGTTTTGGAGAGAATACCGTCGCCGGAAGCGGAAGGCTTGACCAGCATGTTGACGCCAGCCACGAACAGGGCGCCCAGCGCGGCAAGGAAAAGGACTACGCCCCAGAAGGAGCTTTTTTTCTTTCCAGCGGCCTCCACTTGTTATGCCCTCTTTTCCCGATCAAAGAAGGGGGCGCCACGGAGGCGCCTCGGCGCTTTAATCCTGGTTGTCCTCGGCCTGGGTCTGGCTTTCCGCCTCCTGCTCTTGCTCTTCAGGCTGGCTGTCGCCGTCCTCTTCCCCCTTCGTCTCTTCTTCCTCTTCGTCGACCTGGGCCGCGGCCTCCTCCATGGCCTTCAGCTCCTTTTCCACGTCCTCGGGGGAGAGGCCCTCCAGGAAAGCCTTTATGGAAAGGCCAATCTTGCGGTTCTGCAAGTCCACCTTTATCACCTTGGCCGTCACCTCCTGGCCGACGCGGACGGCCTTCCGGGGGTTGGCGACGCGGTTGGTGGAAAGCTGCGAGACGTGTATGAGGCCCTCAATGCCCCCCTCGATCTCCGCGAAGGCGCCGAAGTTGGTGACCTTCACGATCACGCACTTGACTTCCTCGCCGACGGGGTAGCGCTCCTCCACGTTCTCCCACGGGTCCTGCTCCAGCTGCTTGAGCCCCAGGGAGACACGCTCGCTCTCCCTGTCCACGCTCAGGACAACGCATTTTACCTTGTCTCGCTTTTTGAGGACCTCGGAGGGGTGTTTTATCTTTTGCGACCAGCTCATGTCCGAGATGTGGATCAGCCCGTCCACGCCCTCCTCCAGCTCCACGAAGGCGCCGAAGTCGGCCAGGTTTCTTACCACGCCCTCGACGGCGGAGTTGACGGGATACTTCTCCTCGATGTTGTCCCAGGGGTTCGGTTCGGTCTGCTTGATCCCCAGGGATATCCGCTTGCGCTCAATGTCGATGGACAGGACGACAGCCTCCACCTCGTCGCCGATGTTAACCAGCTTGGCGGGATGGCGGATGTGCTTGTTCCAGCTCATCTCCGAGATATGCACGAGGCCTTCCACGCCCTCCTCCAGCTCCACAAAGGCGCCGTAGTCGGCCAGGGAGACGACCCTGCCTTTGACCCGGGAGCCGGGCTTGTATTTCTCCTCGGCGTTTTCCCACGGGTCGGGTGTGGTCTGCTTGTATCCCAGGGAGACCCTTTCCGTCTCCTTGTCGAACTTCAGCACCATCACCTTCACCGTGTCGCCGATTGAGAACATCTCTGAAGGGTGGCTGACCCTGCCCCAGGACATGTCCGTGATGTGCAGAAGGCCGTCGATGCCGCCGAGGTCTATGAACGCGCCATACTCGGTGATGTTCTTCACCACCCCTTCGATGATCTTGCCCTCCTCGAGCTTGGAAAGGGTGGCTTCCTTAGTGATCTTTCTCTCCTCTTCCAGGAGCACGCGGCGCGAAAGGACGATGTTGCCGCGTTTCTTGTTCATCTTGATTATCCTGAACTCGAACCGTTCGCCGATGAGCTTGTCCAGATGCTTTATGGGGCGAAGGTCGATCTGCGACCCCGGCAGGAAAGCCTTAAGGCCGATGTCCACGGTGAGCCCGCCCTTGATCTTGGAGGTGACGACACCCTCGACCACCTCGTTTTTCTCGTATTTCTCCGCTATCTCCTCCCAGACGCGGATCTTGTTCGCCTTCTCCTTGGAGAGGACCAGCATCCCGTCCGAGTCCTCGGCGCTTTCGAGGTACACCTCCACCTCGTCGCCCACCTCTAAGCTCTCCGCCTCTACGCCGAACTCCTGGATGGGGATCAGCCCCTCGCTTTTGAATCCGACGTCCACAACGACGTGGTTGGGGGTCTTGTCAACTATCCTGCCGGTTATCGTCTCCCCCTCGCGGAACTCGCCCATGTTCTCGTTAACGAGTTTTTCGAACTCGTCGGCGGAAATATCCCCGCTGCTTGGCGCGATCTCCTCCTGGTCCAGGGGCTCCTCGAAATCCCCGGTTACGTAGTCGTCCTCCCTGACTCTGCTGATGGCGCTTTTGTCACTTCCTGTCATGTTCTAATTAAGGTCCTCTCCGTTGTTGTTCCGCGCGCCTTCCGGCGCCTCGCCCGCGCGGCACGGGCTTTCCGTTTTGGAAAACATTCTTTCTATCATTATATTCAATACCTCGTCAACACCCAAACGGGTGGTGTTGATCTCGACGGCGTCTTGTGGTTTGACCAGCGGAGCCGCGGCCCTGCCGCTGTCGATCCTGTCCCTGGTTTGTATGTTTTTCAGTACGCGCCCGCGGGTCGTTTTCACACCCGCCTTTTTGAAATCCTTCAGCCGTCTCTCGGCCCGGACGGCGTCGTCGGCGACGAGAAAGAACTTGAACATCGCTCCGGGGAAGACGTTGCTGCCGATGTCCCTGCCTTCCATGACAACCCTGCCGCTTTCGCCCATGCGCCGTTGCAGGGCGGCCATCGACTGGCGGACGCCAGGGTGGGCGGACACGATGGATACGTTGTCGTTGACGTCCGGGCGGCGTATCCTTTCCGTGAGGTTCTCCCCGTCCACGATGGTCTTCTGCCCGTTCTCCTCTCTCAAAAACTCTATCCTGATGGAGCGCGCGATCCTGGCGGCCGCCTCCTCGTCGGCGGGGTCGGCCCCGGTGTCCAGCGCTCTCGCCGTGACGGCGCGGTACATGGCGCCTGTGTCGATATACACGCCTCCGATTCTGGCCGCCAGCAGCCTTGCCATCGTGGATTTGCCGGAGCCGGCGGGGCCGTCTATGGCCACCACGAAGTTCTTGGGAAGGCCGCCGGCGCCTAGCTTCATTGCTCCATCTCCTCCATGCCTAGGCGCGCGCGGCGTATCTTTTCCAGCGCGTCCCCCAGCTCGCCGAAACGCTCCTCCACGATGGCGCCCCTGAGGGCGGCGAGGGCTTTTTCGTATTCCTCCAGGGCTTTCAAGGTCTGATCCTTGTTCATCGAGAAAATGTCGCGCCACATGGCGGCGTCGCTCATGGCTATCCTGGTGGTGTCCTTGAACCCTCCCGCGATGAATCGGCGAATTGTCCCGTCCGCGTCGAGCCTGTCCAGGGTGTCCACCAAGGCGTAGGCGGCCAGGTGGGGCAGGTGGCTTATGACGGCCAGGGCCCTGTCGTGTTCCTCCGGGCTCATCTCCACGACCGTTGACCCCACGCCCTCCCACATCGTTTTCACTTTTGCCAGCGCGCCGGGGTCCGTCTTCCCTGTGGGAGCGAGAATTGTGTACCTGCCCTCGAAAAGCTCCGCGAACGCGGCGCGGGGGCCGGATTTTTCCGTCCCGGCGATAGGGTGGCCCCCTACGAACCGGACGGAGGAGGGGAGGGCGGCGTCGAGCTGTTCCACTATCCTCGTCTTCACCGAGCCGCCGTCGGTGACTACCGCGCCGGGCTCAAGATAAGGCGCGGCGCTCTTGCAAAGAGGGACTATCGACTCCACGGGAACGGCGGCGAAAAAAAGGTCCGCCCCGGCGGCGGCTTTTTCGACGTCCGTGAACCCCTCGTCGATGATCCCGAGCTTTACGGCTGCGTCCACCGTCGCCGGGTTTCTCGAAACACCCGTCACCGACCCGAAAAGGCCGGCCCGTTTGCCAGCCAGGGCAAGCGATCCGCCGATCAGGCCGACCCCGGCTATGACGGCGCGTTGGAAAAGCGGTTTCAACCTCAGGCTCTTGCTTTGGGATAGGAGCCGAGGACCTTCAGGAAGATCGCCTGGCTCTCGAGCTTTTTGAGGACGTCCCGCGTCTTCTTGTCATCCTCGTGTCCTTCGAAGTCTATGAAGAAGACGTATTTCCACTTGCGCTCCCTGCTCAGGCGGGACTGTATCTTGGAAAGGTTCAGCTCCCGGGCCGCGAAGGGGCGCAGAATTCGGCCGAGGGCGCCCGGCTCATCCTTTATGGAAAGGATTATGGACGTTTTGTCATTCCCGCTTCTCGGCGCCTTCGTCCGGGAGATGATGAAAAAGCGTGTCTGGTTGCCGGGCCTGTCCTCTATCTTCTCCGCGAGGATGGGAAGACCGTATATCCTCGCCGCCTCCGCCGCGCCGATGGCCGCGGCGGTTTTTGACTTTGCGGCGCGCATGGCGGCTTCGGAAGACGAACTTGTCTCGACGATCTTCACGCCGGGCAGCTCCCGCGCCACCCACTGGCGGCATTGGCGCAGCGGCATGTCGTGGCTGTAGAGGGTTTTTATCCCTTTCAGGCTACGCGATTTCGACAGAAGGTTCTGGCTCACCCGGTAAAAAAGCTCGCCGTAGATGTTCACGGGGCTGTCCATCAGCAGGTCCAGCGTCTGCCCCACCTCGCCCTCTATGGAATTCTCCACGGGAGCGACGCCGAAATCCGTTTTCCCCTTCACCACGTCGCTGAAGACGATGTCTATGCCCGGCTCCAGCACGTGCTGCAGGGATGAGCCGAACAGGCGGACGGCGGCAAGGTGGCTGAACGAGCCCGCCGGGCCGAGGCTTGCCACTTTTATCTCCTTCTCCACGGAGCGGGTGGCGGAGAATATCTCCCGGAAGACGTTCTGGAGAGCCTCGCTCGGCAGGGGGCCGCTGTTTTTTTTCTCCACCTTCCTGAGTATGTCGTTCTCTCTGGCGGGCAGGTAGACGGGCGAGCCTGTCTTGCGCTTGAGCCTTGCTATCTCTTTGGCCAGGGAGGCGCGCTGGTTCAGAAGGTCTATGATCCTCTCGTCGACTCGGTCGATCTTCTTTCGGATTTTTTCCAGGTCTTTCATTTCAGGAGCTTTCGCGGTTAGAGACATGCGCATCGTAACCAATGGGGGCGCAAAGTTCAACATGGAATGAAAGCGGCGGACGCGCGGCCTGCGCGTTTATCGGTTATAATCCAAGCTTTGCCATGATCTGGATACTGAACTTTCTGGGGTTTCTCTCCTGCGGCGGCGCTCTGCTCGCGTTCGCGATGGGCTATGCGGCCTCGGGCGGCCTGATGGGGCGCGGGGCGCACATGGCGGCGGGTCTTGTCTCGGCGCTGGTTGTCATACTGTGGCTTTCGACGGCGATGTTCTATTTCATCGGCACGGGCTCGGCGGCCAAGGACGCGGCGCGGCGGGGGCTCCTCGATTTCGAGCTATATTCCATGACAAAAGCTTTCAAAAAATCTCTTTTCCCGCCGCTCATGCTGGTGATAGCGCTTTTCATAGTAATGCCCGTCCTGGGAGCCGCCTACGACGCCCGGAAAGCCCCGTTATGGTTTCATACGGCCTTCGCCTGGGCGTCTATCGCCGCCTGCCCGGCCATCAGCCTCAGGATGCGAAGGCTTTTGAGAGAAAACGCCCCCATATTCGCGAAAACCGTGGAGGCCGTGAACGCCGCCGTGGATGAGCGGAAAGAAAGCAGGGGCTGAAAAAAAACCGCCGGGCCGGGATGACGGCCGTGGCGGCCTTCTAGCTGAGGATATCGGGAAGCTTCAGGTTCTCCTGCCTCGCCTTTCGCTTCACGGGTATCTTGCAGCCCATTATGGCGACGGGGCCGTATGCGTCGTAGAGGGCGCTGGCCAGTTTTTCCAGGTCCTCGACGCCATAGGAGCGGGAGTCCCTCAACGCAAGGTCATCGTCGAGCTCAAGACCAGCCTCCCCGAAGACGCGGTACGTGTTCGACCTCCCCAGGAGGGCGATCTGGCGGTGGGCGATAAACTCTATCAAATCCCTGTAGGAGCTCATTTTACCCCGTTCATACCCCTTCGGAGGTCATGTAGTCCCCGCATTCAAGTTTCTTTAGGATGTCGATGTAGCGCCGGGGATTCTCTTTTATGATGGACCCGTGCTGAGGGGCTATCAGCTTTATATCCAGCCCGTCGAGCTTTTCCATGGCCCGGCGCAGGATGTCGTTGCTCGGCATATAATTTTCGTGGAAGGCGGTCATGGCGTCGGCGTAGGTCTCGTTGGCGTAAAAACTCCAGTCGAACGAGAAAGCGCCGAAGATGTCGCCGGAGAAGAGGACGCCGCTTTTCTCGTCCCATGTCATGAACGCGCCGGGAAAATGAAGATACGGCGTGAAGATGAAACGCAGCCGCCTACCGGACCGCAGTGTAAGGGACCAGCCCTCCATATCCACGTTGTAGAACTTCGACCTTGTCCCGTAATGGGCGATCAGCACGCTGGCCCTCGAGCTTGTGACGATCCGCATGGAGCCGCCTACGCCGTACACCAGCTCCTCGAACCGGGGGATGGCACCGCACAGGTCGGGGTCCTGGTGGGTGACTATAACGTGTGATATACGCTCGAAGGGGACCAGCCGCGTTACCTTGGAGAGCACCTGCGGATAATGCGGCACGGAGCCGGGATCGAACAGGACGGCCTCGTCGCCGTCCAGCATCAGATACGGGTTGCAGCGCAGGCCGGACTCCTTGTCGTCGAACCCGACCCAGTATATCCCGTCAGCCACCTCTACGGGCTTGGTTGTGTCGATATCCATAAGTCACTTCTCCTTCTCCTCATGTTTTCCCCCCTGTGGCTCGGTATGATACAGCCTACGCCGGATTTTTCAAAGTATTTATTCAATAAAATGTTTAATCGGTAAACCCAGTCAAAATTCCGGCGGTATGGGGCGTATTTTCTCCACGGCGGCATAAGCCATGCCCGTGATGGCGATGGCCAGGATAAATGAAAACGGCGTCAAGGACGGGTTCAGGTAAGCCAGGGCCGTCAGGGCGATTAGTGTAACGTTCAGAGCCAGCGTGGCGAGGGTGACCTTCCCGTGGCTCAGGCCGGATTGGTGGAGCCTCTGGTAGGCATGGAGCCTGTGGGGCTTGCTCCACGCGTCTTTCCGGGCCAGCCTGCGGATAAGCGTCAGCGTGGCGTCTATCCAGAAAGCGGCGTAGAGCGTCGCCCAAAGCAGCGCCGGGACGCCGCTCTTGACCTCCCCGATGATGGCGAAGGCGGCTATCATGAAGCCGAGGAAATAGCTCCCCCCGTCGCCCATGAATATCCTGGCGGGCGGCAGGTTCAGGACGAGAAAGCCCGCCACGCAGATCGCGAGCAGCAGGGCCAGCGCGCCCTCGGCGGCCCCTCCCGAAAGGATCAGCATGATCCCTCCCGGGGCCAGGACGGATATCGCCTCCATCGAGGCGATGGAGTCTATCCCGTCCATGAAGTTGAACAGGTTCACCGACCACACGATCGCCAGCGCCGCCGCCACGGCCCCCGCCGCGCCCCAGTGGAGCGTGAACGCGCCCGCGTCCAAGCCCGGCCATCCCCCGATGGCGTAGATTAAAAGCGCGGCCCCCGCCAGTTGTATGAAAAGCCTCACCGAAGCGGAAAGCCCCCCATGGTCATCCATGAAACCGGCCCCCGCCACGAGGATCGCGCCGGGAAGGACCGCTGCCGCGAAGTCGCCGGTCACGTATCCCGCCCCCCAGGCCGCGGCGCAAAGAGCCAGCCACACTATCACGAAGGACATCCCCCCTCCGCGGGGGGTGGGCGCCGCGTGGGAGGTCCTGTGGTTCGGAGTGTCCACCATGGAGCGGCGCAGCGCATAGCGGCGCAGCGCCTCCGTGAGCAGAAGCGACAGGCCAAACGCCGCGATGGCGCTGATCGCCAACAGTGTCATCGAGTCCTCCAATACGTCAGCGCGCCGTATTCATCATACAAAGGATGTGGCTGTTGTACACGAAACGAGATTCTTCGCCCCTCCCTCTGGCGGACATCGTTATGGCCGGAGCGGCGCGCTTCACCCGGCTCTTTGGCCGCCTTCCCCGCCCTCGGGTTTTTTTATCTTTATGGGATTCGAGAAAATAAGCGAATTCGGAACCATATAGGTCTCCTCGCCGCCGGCCATGACGGTGTATCGGAGATTCACCTCCGTCACCCGGCCGGTGAGACCGGAGACGGTGAGCGTGTCGCCGATGTTGAAGGGCCTGTAGACGAGGATAAGCGCGCCGGCCAGGAAGTTGCTGACCGCGTCTCTCAGGGCGAACCCGACGGCGAACCCGCCAAGGCCGAGCCCGGCTATTATGGGGGAGATGTTCACCCCCATCGTCCCCACGCCGGCGATCACGCCTGTCGCGAAGATGACGTAGAACAGCGTGGTCGTTATCATCGACTCCAGGGCCGGAGCCCACGGGAACCTGTGGATGGCCTTCGTCGCGCTCGTCCGGGCGAGCATGGCGATGAAGTACCCCGCCGCCGCGATGGCCAGCCCGAAAAGAACCCTTGGCGAATAGGCGAGCGCGTCCCAGACGAAGTCCATCACCGTCTCCTTCTCTCCTTGAACATCCTTGTCACGTAGTCGAGGTTCTGGTAGCTGAACCTGACCGGCTCCATGTTGAAAGTCTCGCGGTAATGACTCTCCGGGCACATGTTGCCCATCCGAAGCAGGGTGAGCTGGTCCGCCGTGACGGGGAACCACTCGAACCCGCCAAGCAGGGCCGCCGCCGGTTTTACCAACCAGAAAGGGGCGCTCATCGTTCTCGTCCGCACGCGCCCCATCGCCTTGCCGACGATCTGGATTATATCGTGGAAAGAGACGGCATCGGCGCCGCAAAGGTGGAAAATCTGCCCCTCGGCGGCGGGGTTGACCAGCGCCTTCACGAAACAGGAGGCCACGTCGCCCGCGTGGATCGGCTGGAGCCTGTATTCACCGTTCCCGAAGACGGGGACCACCGGCGCCTTGGCGATTACAGACGCGAGCTGGGTGACGAAGTCCATCTTCCCCATGGGGTCGCCGAATATCACCGAGGGGCGAAAGATTGTCCATGACAGCCCCGAAGCCTCCACCAGCCGCTCAGCCCTGCGCTTGGTCTCCTGGTAGGCCGTCGGGCCGTCATCGGCGGCGCCGTTGGCGCTCATATGGATGAACCTTCGCGCCCCGGCGGCGGAGGCGGCCTCCAGGACGGACATGGTGGCCTCGTAATGGGCTTTTTCGAAGGTCACGCCGCGCTTCGGGAACTCGCGTATTATTCCGACCAGGTGGATGACAGCGTCCACGCCCTTGAGCCTGTCCTTCCATGGCGCTGGGTCCTCGGCGTCGCCGTGGACGATCTCCAGCCCCTCCATGAAGGGGAGCTTGCCCTCGGAACCGGGGCGGACCAGGGCGCTGATGGAATGGCCCGACTTCCTGAGCGACAGCAGAACATGACCCCCGACGAATCCCGTCGCCCCGGTCACGAACACTTTCATCGGAAAGTCCTTTATCTTGCGGCGTACCAGTTTGGCACGCTTTGTGGTTTTTTATATTAGTGAGAGGTACTATGTCAACGTCTTGACAGGAGACTGGTGTGGCCTTGGAGCCTGCTGACATCGAATCATCGCGCCTTCGGGTGGAGCGGGAGGTGGCGTCCGCCGTCGACTCCCTGGAGAAGAGCCTGTCCAGGTTTCGCGAAGGACTGAAGTTCAGGCGCGACAAGCGAGAGCGCCTCGCGGACTCGTCCCGCAAGGTGACCGCCCTTAAAAAAGAGACAGTCAGCGCCCTGAAAGCGATCGTCATGAAGACCGACGCCATCAAAAAGCAGATCGGGCGGGATAAAGAGAGGCTCAGGGAGCTGAAGCGCGGGGAGGCTGTCCTCAAGGGCAGGTACAACGAGTTTCTGTCCGGGCGTCTTCCGGCGTCTTCCGGCGGCGTGGAGGAGGAGGACCTGCCGAGGCGCAGAGAAAAGTTTTTGCGAAAGGCCAGGGAGTCTTTCGACGAGCTGGACGCAGGGCTCGCTAAGATCAGGGAGGAGAGAGATTCCCTTGTCTCGAAGGTGGAGGCTGGCGGGAAAAGGATGACGGAGCTTGAACAAAAGCGGGGCATCCTGTTCAAAAAGCTTAAGATATATAAAAGCGAGTGTTACAGCCATGAGCGGGAGTTGGGCGTAACGCTGGAACGGGAGCGCGAGCTTCTGGCGGAATATGAAAACTTTTCCCGGAGGCTCAAGCCGGCGGTGGAACTTTCACAGTCGGCGAAGAACGTTCTTGCCCGGGCCGAGGCGGACATGGCCATGAAAACAGACGAAAGCTCAGGGGCGTGGCCGTACCCCTGAGATCTCGGGGAAAGAGGGGGGGAGAAAAAGCGGCGCGCTCTGGTATCATCCCACAATGGACAAAAGAGAGCGTGACCGTCTCGTTCCCAGGGTCGGGATAGATCTTTGTGACCCGGAGAGGATAAAAAAAGCCGTGGCGCGGCACGGCGCCAGGTTCCTTGACCGCGTGTTCACCCCGGCGGAGATAGAATCCCTGTCGCGCCTGAAAAACCCTTATCCCTCCTACGCCGCGAGGTTCGCCGCCAAGGAGGCGGTGATGAAGCTTTTGGGGCGCGGGATGGGGAGCGTCGCGTTCACGGAGATAGAGATAACCGCCGATCCCGGCGGCAGGCCCCGCGTGACTTTGCGCGGCGGGGCGCGGAGGCTGGCGGACAGCCTGGGCGTCGGCGATGTGGACGTGTCGCTCACCCACGAGAAAGGGATGGCCGCGGCGGCCGCTTTTACCGTTGTTCGCGTTTAAGGCGCCGGAGGCACAGGGGGAGGGGAGATCGGCGCTTTTTCATGCCGCGACAAAAGCTTTGACATTATTTCATTGCCAAACCTATATATAAAATGTAAGCTGAAATCATAAGAATAACCGCTTTAATCACCATAGACGAATATCAAAAGCCAGATGACCGCCGCCCCGAAAAGGGATGAGCTTCCCTCCCTGACGTTGAGAAGCCATCATCCCGCCTCGAAAAAGGAGATAACTTTCGAGCTGCCCATAATAAACGGCGGCATGGGTGTCGGCGTGACGGGCCCTGAGCTTGCCGCGGCGGTGACGAACGAGGGCGGCGGCGGCGTTCTGACGGGCGTGGCGCTGGGCTATCCGTTCCAGAAAATACTGAACAAGTACGTGGACAGGAAGCCTTACGAGGCGAACGCGCTGGCCCTGTCGGAGTGGATACGCGACACCAAGGAAAAATGCGACGGGGGGTTCGTCGGCGTGAACATCATGGTGGCCGTGTACGACTTCAAGGAGCTTGCCTATACCGCCGCCAAATCGGGCGTGGACTTTATCGTGGCCGGCGCTGGGCTTCCCATGGCGCTGCCGGAGATCGTCCACAAGTTCCCGGACACGATGATCGCCCCGATCATCTCGTCGGTGAAGGCCGCGCGGGTGATGGTCCGCCGCTGGATGTCGCGAGACCGCCCGCCGGACGCGCTGATATTCGAGTCGATCCACCATTCCGGGGGCCACCAGGGCGCCTCGGCGGAGGAGATCATGGCCGGCGACAACCAGCCGCAGGACGTGATAGCCGCGGCGAGGGAGATCCTGGACGAAAACGGGCTCCACGACGTGCCGGTCATAGCCGCCGGTGGCGTATGGGACAGGATGGACATATTGCGTGTCCTATCCTGGGGCGCCCAGGGTGTGCAGATGGCCTCGCGTTTTCTGCTCACCAGCGAGGCGGGGGCGGAGTTCGGCGGGATAAAACTTTTCAAGAAGCTTTACCTGGAAAACAACGAGCCGACAATCCTGGAGAACAGCCCCGCGGGCCTGCCGGGGAGGGCCATCAGCACGCCCTTTTCCAGGAGGTTTGAGATATCGGACGCCGAGATCGAGAAGGAGCCGCACAAATGCCCCTTCGCCTGTCTCAGCTCTTGCGAGAAGCAAAAGTCTATCTATTGCATATTGAGCCATCTCACCGAGGCGTTGCGCGACAACCTGGAGGAGGGGCTTTTCTTCGCCGGGTCGAACATCGGCAAGCCCGGGGTCGCAAAGGAGATCCTATCCGTCCGGGAGCTTATGAGCCGTCTGCGCCACGGCGAGCCCGTCCCGGCGCCGGTGGCGTAAGGCGCGTCCGCTTTTTCCGGCTCCCTGTCTTTTCAAAGGTGGGAAGATTCTCTTAAAATGCTGACCGGCATCTTTGAAGCGGTGTTTCCATGACGCAAAAGCCAAGAACCATAGGCGAGCTTCGGGAAGCGGGATATCGGCCCGTCACGGTGAAAGAGGAGATGGAGCGCAACCTCATAAGGGCCATGGAGTCCGGCGAGGAGCTTTTTCCGGGGATACAGGGCTACGAGACAACCGTCATACCCCAGATAGTAAACGCCGTCCTCTCCCACCACGACATGGTCCTGCTAGGCGAGAAGGGCCAGGCGAAGACCAGGGTCATGCGCGCCCTGACAAGGTTTCTGGACGACGAGGTCCCCTCCATTGCGGGCTGCGAGATAAACGACAACCCTTTCGACCCCATCTGCGCCTCGTGCAGAAGGAAGATAGAAGAGCATGGCGACATCGTGGAGATCGACTGGATCCCGCAAGACAGCCGCTACGGCGAGCGCCTGTCGCCGGGGACGAAGATCGCCGACCTCATAGGCGACCTCGACCCGGCGAGGGTGGCGGGGGGCGCGCCGCTGGCCTCCGAGGACGCCATAAGCTTCGGCCTCATCCCGCGCATGAACCGGGGGATATTCGCCATAAACGAGCTTCCCGACCTCGACTATCTCATCCAGGTGTCGCTTTTCAACATCCTCGAGGAGCGCGACATCCAGATACGCGGCTACCCGATCCGCTTCCCGCTGGACGTCGTTTTAGTCTTCTCGGCGAACCCGGAGGAGTACTCCCGCTCTGGCAAGATAATCTCCCAGCTAAAGGACAGGATCGGCGCGGAGATCAGGACGCACTATCCCCTTTCCCGCGACGTGGGGATAAAGATCATCGAGCAGGAGGCGAAGGCGGCCACGGGCGGCGGCTACGAGCTTTTCGTCCCGGATTTCATGAAGGACATAATAGAGCAGATCACCATCGAGGCGCGCAGGTCGCCATACGTCAACCAGGCCTCCGGCGTCTCCGCCCGCCTCTCCATCGCCAATTACGAGACGATGATCGCCAACGCAAGAAGGCGCGCCATCACCCTCGGCGAGCGGGTCGTGACGCCGCGCGTCTCGGACCTCAACTACCTCGGCGCGTCGTCGGGGGGCAAGATAGAGTTGGACCCTTTCCGCGAGGAGTCGTTGACGGAGTTCCAGACGCTGGGCAGGATAATGGACGCGGCGATCCGCAAAGTGTTCGAGGAGAGGTTCGAGCCAGGAGCCCTGGACGAGCTGGCTGGGGCCATCACGGGCGACGTGGCGGTGGAAATAGGCGACATGACGCCGTCGCCGGACTACAAGGAGGTCGTCTCCAGGGTTCCCCAACTCTGGGAGTCTGTCCACGCCCTCGGCGGGGACGCCTCCGACCAGGCGCGCGCCTCCTGCGTCGAGTTCGTCCTGGAGGGGCTGCACCTCACCGGCAAGCTCACCCGCAAGAAGATCGGCGATTTGGCCGCGTACAGGGGCAGGGGCTGAAAAGGCGAGGCGTAAAAAAACCGGACCGCTTGAGCGCAAGCGGCCCGGTTGTATCGTCTACGGAATATCCGCTTATTTGGCGGACTGGACGTAGTCGTACAAAGTCTTGATGTCCTCGTCGGAAAGTTTTTTCTGCGGAGGCATCTTCTTTTTCTCGAAACCGGCTATGGGCGCGGGCTTGCCGTCCCACTTGGAGCCTTTTTTCACCTGGTTGGTGAACTGCTCGAGGCTCATGGAGCTTTTGACCAGATCAGGCCCGATCTTGCCCTTGCCCGCTCCGACGTCGCCATGGCAGGTTTTGCATTTCTTGTACGCCGCGGGCGCGTCTCCGGCAAGAGCGGCACCGGCCATCAAGGCCAGAGAGAACGCGGTGGCAACTAACGTTCGCATCATTTAATCCCCCCAAATTAATGTAATTGGTTATAACACTGGAGAATCACTCCGAATCATGATTTTACACAAATCTGGCGCCGCGAAGAACAAAAAACGTCCTCCCTGAAGTCTTTTACGAGAGCCTCTAAAAAAAGTATCGTTGTTTATGACTTTTTTTGGCGAAGAGAGCGAAAGCGGGTTTATACTAAAGCAAACGCATATGTGAACATGGCGGAAACGGACGATTTAAGATGCCAAAACCTTTCAGGTGGTTTTTACTGCTTCCGGCTCTCATCATAGCCTTCTCCTGCGGCGGCGGCTCCGAGGAAGGCGGCGGCTCGAGCCCGTCATCTCTCTCCTCCTCCGCTGATCTCATCTCCGGGCTCGGCCCTCCCACGATTTTTTCCATAGAATGCATGCGCTACAAATACAACGCCGATACCGGCGTGTGGGAGGCGCAGAGCGGCTTCGTCCGCATAGATACCTGGATATACGCCCGGGGCTCGACGTCGACGGGCTACACCCTGGTAAACGGCGAGGTCATAAAATCCCAGAGCCTGGACAAGGACCTCAGCTCGTATCCCAGCCTGGGGATGAACCCGCGCAGGCTGGGATGCGGCGAGGCCAAATCCACGGTGGAGTCGGTCGTCGGCGGGACTCTCACGGTCACCACCGACGGGACGGAAGCCGAGACGGCCCTCACCTTCGAGACGTACAAGATCACCTCCAACTACTACAAGCTCGTCACCGGCTCCGGGTCATACACCGAGTCGATCGGAGGATACGAGGTCAATCTGAGCCTGTCGTTCACCCTGGATTGACCGGCCCCGTCGGCCCTGGTCTCACTCCACCTTCCGCCAGACGTTGGTCTGGTCGTGGGGGACGCCATCGCGCTGGTAGTAGTTCTCCTCAAGGGTGTTGTAATTGTCGCTGAAGGTCATCGTGTACATGTAGACCCTGCCGTCGAGAGTGGGGCAGGTGGTTGAGGTGTAGGTCATGGTCATGTCGTATCTCGTGTCCGAGATTTTTTCGTTGACCTCCAGCTCCCCGGAGGTCTCGCACACGCCGCAGTGGTTCCAGGTCATCGTGTCCGCCGTGTAGGTTATGAGGCAGTTGTTGTCCGGCGAGAGCGCGTCGCCGTCCTGGCTCACGGCCCGCCATTGGCCCACCCACGGGGTCGAGGCGCCGCCTTCTTCGCCGCCTGTTCCGCCGTTCTGCGTTGTGGTGTTCGTGGATGAGCCGCCGCCACTTCCGCAGGCGACCGTCATGACGAGGAGAAAGACCAGAATCAACGCCAGATGTTTTCTCATTCGTCCTCCCTGGAAAAGTCGAAAAAAGCAAAGTCTAGTTCCTGGCGAAGCCCGCCTCGGCGAGGGTGGAGAAATTTGACTGGCCGGAGTCGATGCTCGCGCCGCCGGCCATCTCCACGGCGTTTCCATCGCCGATGAACGTCACCCAGCATTGCCCGTGGATCGTCCCGTCCCCGTCAACGACGAAGGCGTATGTCTCCTTGGAGGTGGCCGCCCCGCCGCCGTTTCCGGTAATCCAGGTGGCGTTGAGGACGTAGGCGTAGTCGTAATCCGCGATGTTTGCCACGTTATCTATGGCGAGCAGGCTGTCCTGAGAGGGATAAAGCTCGAAGCTTTGGGTAACAGCCACGTCGGTCCGGATATACTCGCCGGAGTGGACGGGATAGCCTTCGCCGGTCGTTTGGCTTGTGCACTCATCGGCCAGGTACGTGGTGTGCCAGACGCTGTTGCCTCGGATGGGGCATGCCAGCCTGTAGACACCTTTAAGATCATAGTCTCCGCAAAGAGATCCGCCACCCGTGGATGCGCCTCCGCCACCGCCGCCGCCTCCGCAGGCCGCCACGGTCAAAGCGGAGAGAAAAACAAAAGAGTTAATTAACCATCTGCTCACATGATCCTCCTTTTCGTAATAGGGAAAGTAGCTGGAAAAGAATCCCCGCGGGGCACGGACCCTGAGAGCTAAACGGGGAGAAGACAAGAGCGGCCTGATGGCCGCCGATATGTTAGAAAGCGTCAGGCAGGACGCAAACCGCGCCGGCGCCCGGGAAAAGAGGCGCCCCGAACGGCTTTGGCTCCGGAAAGATTCCGGTGACAAACATCCTGGCGTGCTTAAAAAGTTTTGAATGACGCATGGCCTGGTATGTTAACAAACGATACAAACGAGCGCAAGGAGCGGGTCTCATGTCCTGGATGCCGCGCGGGTTCGCCGGGATTTTTTCGGAAATGGCGGCCCGGGGTTATAGAGAAGCCGCCGCCCGCTGTGTTATCTTTACAATGTCCACGTTGCCCGTTGGGCGCGGGACGCCAATGGTAGATCGTCAAACCTGGAACGCTTGATCGGGGATACGCCATGAAAGTCAACTCCTCAGAAGAACTCAAAAAGATAGTGGAAGGCTGCGCGAAAGTGGGCGATTCCGTGGAGGTCACGGACCCCGGCGCCTTGCGCTCAGGGCCGATCGACAAGCTTGTCTACAACGCCGTGTTCGGCCCCACGCCTGAAATCCGGGGAATGGCCAGGTGGATGATAAGAGGCGCCGCGGAGAGCCTCGGGATATGGCCCGCCTCCATCCAGGGCCTTTACGAGGCGATGGGCCGGGGCGAAGCGAGCGGATATACCGTCCCGGCGGTGAACCTGCGCGGCATGACTTATGACGCCGCCAGGGCCCTGATCCGGACGGCGTTGAAGAACAACACCGGCCCGTTCATCTTCGAGATAGCAAGGTCGGAGGTAGGCTACACGAAGCAGAGGCCCGGCGAGTACGCCGCCGTGGTTATCGCCGCCGCGGTCAAGGAGGGATGGGAAGGCCCTGTCTTCATCCAGGGCGATCATTTCCAGGTGAACGCGAAAAAACACCAGGAAGACCCGGAAAAAGAGGTCCAGGGCGCCAAGGACCTCATAAAAGAGGCCATAGAGGCCGGGTTTTACAACATAGACATAGACACCTCCACGCTGGTGGACCTTTCGAAACCGACACTCGACGAGCAGCAGAAGCTCAATTACGAGATCGGCGCGCGGCTCAACGCCTATGTCCGCGAGCTGGAGCCCTCCGGCGTGACGGTCTCCGTAGGCGGCGAGATAGGCGAGGTCGGCGAGAAGAACTCCACCGTCGAGGAGCTGGACGCCTACATGGAAGGATACCGGCGGGAGATGGACAAGCTGGGCGGAATAAAGGGCATCAGCAAGGTCTCCGTCCAGACTGGCACGTCCCACGGCGGCGTTCCGCTGCCGGACGGTTCCATAGCGGAGGTCGCGCTCGATTTCGACACCCTGGACAAGCTAAGCCACAGGGCCAGGGAAAAATACGGCCTGGCGGGCGCCGTCCAGCACGGCGCGTCGACCCTGCCGGACGACGCCTTCCACCATTTCCCGGAGACCACGACGGCGGAGATACACCTGGCCACCGGGTTCCAGAACATCATCTACGACTCGGAAAGTTTCCCTGCCGATCTGAGGGAGGAAATCTACAAGGGGCTGCATGAGAGCTTCGCCGCCGAGCGCAAGGAGGGCCAGACGGAGGAGCAGTTCATCTATAAAACCCGCAAGAAGGGTTTTGGCCTTGCCAAGGAAGAGATATGGACCCTCCCGGAGAAGACGCGGAACGCCATCGCCGGAGAGCTTGAGGGCAAGTTCGATTTTCTTTTCAAAAAGCTGAAGGCGGTGGACAATCGGGAGGATGTCGGCAAATACATCACGCATCCCCGTGTCTCCCCAAGCATCGAAAAAGAGATATCCTGGGCCTGACGCAGCCGCCTGGCGCCGGCGTCACACTGAGGCTCACACATTGTCATTCTGAGGCGGCAACCGCCGAAGAATCTCGCCGCGGCCAAGGCGAGGGCGAGCATTGGCGAACGGGGCTAAAGTTTTCTTCTTTTGCTCCGATAAACGGAAAAGGAGAACTTCGAGTTTTGAAAGGAGCCGCTCATGAACGTGTCTGAAGCAGGCGCGGCCTCGCTTGCCGTAAACGAGGCGCTTTCAGCCGAAAAGCCAACGAAAGTGGACGTGGCCGTCGCCAGGAAAGCGCTGGACACCCAGAAGGCCGAGGGAGAGATGGTTGCGGATATGATTAAAAAAGCCGGAAGCGTGGTGGATGTGACGGCTTAGATTTTTCCGGATTCATGACGCTAAGAGCGCCCCGGAGCCCATATCGGCTCGGGGCGTTTTTTTGACTTTTAAAGCCGCCAGGCGGCCGGCGCCCCGATAATTTTTATCCAGAGTTGATCCTCGGGCCGCATCAGGCTGTCCCACAGCGTGGCGGGGTCCCGCTCGAAAATGGACATTTCGTCCGCGTCGATCACCCGCCAGTCGCCCCTGTTGATCTCGAACTCCAGCTGCCCCGGCGCCCAGCCCGTGTATCCCGCGTATACCCTGGCCGACGAGTCCTCATCGGACAGGGCCTTGGTGAGGGCCTTGACGCTGCCGCTGAAATAGACGTTCCCGAACACGTGGTAAGACTCGGCCACATCCTCGGCGCTCCTGATGAGCAACACCATGCCTTTTCTGAGGACCGGCCCGCCGAAAAAGAGCCGCTCCCGGCTGTTCTCAAACTCTTTTATCTCCGGCAGCGCCTCCGAAAGGCTGGTTTCAGTCGGCCTGTTGATAATGACCCCCACCGTCCCCGTCGGGCCGTAATGGGTAAGCAGGACGACAGTCTTCTCGAAGTTCGGATCCTTCAGCTTCCGTTCGGCCACCAGAAAGACGCCCTTTTTCAGGCCGCTGTGGTTTTTCTCCTTTGTCTGGGGCCCCTGCCGCGACTGTCCCCGATCGTCTTCAGGATGGAACGGGGCGGCGCTGGCCTGTCCATTGGCCAGCAGGAAAAAGGCTAACCCCAGGACGATGAAGGCAAAGCCCGGCGCGGTGGATTTTTCAGCCCCGGAAGGCGGGCGATTCGTCATCGGAAAAAACCTCTGAGCGTGCGGCGGAAGTCATGTCCGCCCGTGTTATGGCTATTTCTCTAATATAACTCACATCACGGAAGGCGCCAAGGCTCCCCGGCGCTTCCTTATCCGTCGCTAAAATTCCGCCCGGCGCCTATACATCCAACGCCGCGTTGAATATACTTTTAGACTCGGAGCCCCGGCCGCATGAAAACCGGCCGGAAGGCGCGGTGTGGAAAGTGAACAACAGCAGGAGAGATTGAAGATGCCGAAGCCGAAGTATCATGTCCTTGTCTGCACAAACCAGCGCCCCGAGGGCCATCCCAAGGGGAGCTGTCTTCAGAAAAACTCCATGAATATATGGCAGAAATTCGCCGACGTCCTGAACCAGCGGCAGATGTTCGACACCGTCCTGGTCTCCGGCGTCCGCTCGTGCCTCGGCCCCTGCGGCGCGGGTCCCGTGGTCGTGGTCCATCCGGACAACGTCTGGTACGGCCCCGTCACCGAGGCGGACGTGGAGGAGATATTCGAAAGCCACCTTGCGGGCGGCAAGCCCGTGGACAGGCTCATGATCCCGGAAGAGGCGTTCGTGTGAGCTTTTTATGAGAGACCGGCTCGAAGGCGAGAGGGGGGAGGAGGAAAACCTCTCCCCCTGCGCCAGCAGGAGCGGGATGTCGCGCGGCAGGGTCCACCGCGAGGAGGAGCATCCCTATCGCACGATATACATGCGCGACAGGGACAGGGTCATTCACAGCCAGGCCTTCAGGCGGTTGGAGTACAAGACACAGGTTTTCGTCTACCACGAGGGCGACCATTACCGCACGCGGCTGACCCATACCCTGGAGGTGGCCCAGATCGCCCGCTCCATGGCCAGAGCTTTGCGTCTCAACGAGGACCTGTGTGAGGCGATAGCCCTGTCGCACGACATGGGCCACCCTCCCTTCGGCCATTCCGGCGAGAGGGCCCTGAACGATTTGATGACAGCCGACGGCGGGTTCGAGCACAACCTGCACACGCTCAGGATCGTCGATCATATAGAGCATCGCTACCCTGACTTCAGGGGCATCAACCTCTCCTGGGAGACCCGCGAGGCCATCGCCAAACACTCCAAGTGGAAGGACCATCCCACGGTGCAGGAGTTCATGGACACCCCCAGCCCGTCGCTGGAGGCGCAGGTGGTGGACCTGGCCGACGCCATCGCCTACAACAGCCACGACCTCGACGACGGGCTGGAGTCCGGCCTGCTTGGCGTGGAGCAGCTTTGCAAAGCGTCGCTTTTCAAAAGGTTCTACACCTCCGCCGCCTCCAGCGCCAACATGACCAGAAAACTTGTCAACCATCACGTCATTCGCAAGGTCATAAACGCCCAGGTCGGCGATGCCGTGCGGCAGGCGGAGAACAACACGAAAAGGTTCAGGATCGCCTCTCCCGACGACGCGAGGGCGATCCCGGAGAAGGTGGCCGACTTCTCCGCCGACATGCGAAGGGAGCACAACGAGCTGAAAAGCTTTTTGAGAGAGAACATGTACCAGCACTACCGCGTGATACGCATGGAGGAGAAGGCGTATAATGTGGTGAGCGACCTTTTCCGGGCCTATGACAACAGAAAGGAGTTGCTCCCCACCCATGTCCAGCGCCGGTTCGACGAAGAGGACAAGCGAAGACTGATATGCGACTACATCGCCGGAATGACGGACAGGTTCGCCATGGAGGAGCACAGGAAGCTTTTCGACCCCATGGCCAAGGTCTGGCCGTGACCCGCCCGATTTTTTCATGACGCCATGACGGATGAAAATGAACCGATAGAGCGAAAGCTCCTCGAGATACTGGAGGAGGCTATAGCCGAAGAGGCGGCGTCCGCCGACCGCTACCGGCGCGCCCTGAAATACGCCAGGGACGAGCAGGCCCGTTCTCTTCTGGAGCGGCTGGTGAAAGACGAACTCGCCCACGAGCAGGCGCTGAAGGAGCGTTATTACCAGATCAAGAAAAGGCTGGGCCTCAAGGTAATGAAGGATAAATGACCGGCAGGGCCGAGGGTCCCGCGACCATCATAGGGGTGATCGGCGCCGGCGCCTGCGATGAGAAGACCGCCGCTGACGCCGAGAGGGTGGGGGAACTGATAGCCGAACGCGGCGCGGCGCTTGTACTCGGCGGCCTGGGCGGAGTGATGGAGGCCGCGGCCAGGGGGGCTTTCAACAGGGGAGGGCTCACCATCGGCGTTCTGCCGGGAGACGACAGGACGGCCGCCAACCCATACATAAAAATCCCCATCGTCACGGGCATGGGGCACGCAAGGAACGTCATCATAGTACATACCGCCCAGGCGCTCGTGGCCGTGGCCGGTGAATACGGCACGCTCTCGGAGATCGCCGTGGCCCTGAAAACGGGCAAGCCGGTGGTGGCGCTTGGTGGATGGGGCGATATCCGGGGGGTCATCCCGGAGACGGAGCCGGAACGGGCCGTTGAGAAGGTTTTCAGCCTTGTCAGCCCGCGCTAGCCTTGCCGTCCGGATACTGCTCGCCGTATCGCTCGCGGCGGGGCTGTTCTCCTGCGCCCCCAGGGAGGCGATCAGGAAACATGTATACGAAAAACCATCCTACGATGAAAAGACGGGTGAACGTTACCATGTCGTCAGGAAAGGGGAGACCCTGTACCGCATCGCCAGGCTCCACGGCGTCTCCGTCCAGGACCTCATCAGCGAAAACGAGATCACAGACGCGCGGGACCTGAAGGTCGGGACAAGGCTCAAAATCCCTGAGCCGGACGAGGGGGCGGTAGCGGCGGCGCCCCCTTCACGCAAGACCGCCAGGACGCACGTTCCGTCGAGGCGCGTAAGCGCGAAGTTCATCTGGCCCCTCAAAAAGTTCAGGGTATCCTCGAGGTTCGGCGTGCGCCACTCCAGCAGGCACGATGGCATGGACCTGGCCGCGAGGAAGGGAACACCCATCCTGGCCGCCGCCGACGGCAGGGTTATCTTCTCCGGCTGGGGGCCCTCGGGCTATGGAAGGATCGTTATCATAAAGCACGACAGCGGAGCCATCACCGTCTACGCCCACAACGAAAAGAACCTCGTGAGCGAGGGGCAGCGCGTCTCGCGGGGGGAAAAAATAGCCACCGTCGGCCGCTCGGGGAGGGCCAGCGGTTACCACCTGCACTTCGAGTTGAGGATAAGCAGAAAACCCGTCGACCCGGAAAAGTATCTGCCGCCCCTTGGTTGACGCCGCCCGCGCGCCTTGAAGCTCCTCTGGCCCCCTGAACTTGTTTCAGGGTCTCACGCCTTCGCGCCGATTCGAGGTGCTGAAATAAATTCAGCATGACACAGTGTCGGGGGGCGCATTGGCCCCTCCGGCCGGAGTCCGCTCTCGAGCGAAGCGAAGGACCTCGGAAGGCGGCGGGTCCATTGGCCGGGAGCTTGGCGCCGGTCTTGACATTTAACGTGAAAATCAACAGAATCCTATCTTGCCGCCCGTCATCTGAAAGGCGCGGCGGTGGTACGCGCTGGGAAGTTTAAGGGGGCGCGGCTTCCCTTCCTGTTCCGGAAGCCGCGGGCGGTCATTAAAAACTTGAATTGAAGGGCTTGGAGAGAGTTATGGGACTCAACCTCACGCAGAAGATACTGTCCGAACACCTGGTTGAAGGGGAGCTTGAGCCGGGGGAGAAGATTTCCATCAAGATAGACCAGACCCTGACCCAGGACGCCACCGGGACCATGGCGTACCTTGAGTTCGAGGCGCTGCAGATACCGAGGGTCAAGACGAAAACGTCGGTCTCATACGTGGATCACAATACATTGCAGACCGATTTCAAGAACGCCGACGACCATCGCTACCTGCAGTCCGTCGCCGCCAAATACGGCATACACTTCTCCCGGCCCGGCAACGGCATCTGCCACCAGGTGCACCTTGAGCGGTTCGGCGTTCCGGGGCAGACTCTCCTGGGCTCGGACAGCCACACCCCCACCCAGGGCGGCCTGGGGATGATATCCATCGGCGCGGGCGGCCTGGACGTGGCCATGGCCATGGCCGGCAGGCCCTTCGAGCTTACATGCCCAAAGGTCCTGAACGTCCGGCTCGAGGGCAAGCTCCAGCCCTTCGTCTCCGCCAAGGACATCATCCTCGAGGTTTTGAGGAGGCTCTCCGTCAAGGGCGGCGTGGGCAAGGTCATAGAATACACAGGCCCCGCCCTGCGGACCCTGAGCGTCCCCGACCGGGCGACGATCACGAACATGGGCGCGGAACTCGGCGCGACCACGTCGGTCTTCCCGAGTGACAACAAGACCCGTGACTTTTTGAAAGCGCAGGGCAGGGCGAAGGACTGGCGGGAGCTGAAACCCGACAGAGACGCGAAGTATGATGAAACGATAACCATTAACCTCGACAAGCTCGTCCCGATGGTAGCCCAGCCGCACATGCCGGACAACGTGACGGAGGTCAGAAAGCTGAAGGGGATGAAGGTCACCCAGGTGGCCATCGGCTCCTGCACGAACTCGTCGTACCGCGACCTGATGGTCGTCGCGAAGATGCTCAAGGGCCGGACTGTGGCCCCGGGGCTGTCGCTTTTCATCGCGCCCGGCTCAAAACAGGTCTACTCCATGATCTCTGAAAACGGCGCGTTGAGCGATCTTATCGACGCCGGCGCCCGGGTGCTCGAGTCCGCCTGCGGGCCCTGCATCGGCATGGGGGCCGCCCCCAACAGCGAGGGGATATCCGTCCGCACGTTCAACAGGAACTTCAAGGGGCGCTCCGGCACCGCCGACGCCGGCATCTATTTGGTCAGCCCGGAGACGGCGGCCGCCTGCGCGCTGACGGGCAAGATGACGGACCCGCGCGGGCTCAAGCTCAAGCCGCCGCGGCTGGCCATGCCAAAGAAGTTCGACGTCAACGACAACATGATAATCTTCCCGCTTTCGCCTGCCAGGGCCAGGAAGGTGGAGATAGAGCGGGGGCCGAACATAGCGCCGCTGCCGAAGTTCGACGCCCTCCCCAAGTCGCTGTCGGGCAAGGTGTTGCTCAAGACGGGCGACAACATAACCACCGATGACATTCTCCCCGCCGGGGCGAAGATACTGCCGCTGCGCTCCAACGTCCCGGAGATATCCAAGTTCGTCTTCGAGCGGGTGGACACCTCTTTTTACGACAGGGCCATGTCCGAGAAGGGCGGCTTCATAATAGGCGGGGCCAACTACGGCCAGGGCTCCTCCCGCGAGCACGCGGCCATAGCGCCGAAGTACCTGGGCGTGAAGGCGGTGATAGCCAAGTCGTTCGCCCGCATCCACCAGGCGAATCTCATAAACTTCGGCATCCTGCCCCTGCTGTTCAAGAAAGCGTCCGACTATAACAGGATCGATCAGGGCGATGAACTCGAGATCGACACCTCGGACATAACGGGCAAGCTCGCGCTGCGGAACAAGACCAAAAAGATTGACATCCCCGTCACCCATGCGATGGGCCCGATGGACCTGGAGATCATCGCGGCGGGCGGCAAGCTCGGCTACGCGGCCAGGGCTGCCTCCTGACGGCCGGGGGCGGGCGCGGGCTGTTTGCTTCTGGAGCGCGGCTTAAGGAGCCCGGATAAACAGGCCCGGGCAGCCGGTGTTATTCTGATGAGCGTTCCAGAGAGTCATACCCTGCGGCGCGCCATGTTGTCATCCTGAACGGCGCCAGAGATCCATCTGCCGCAAGGGCGATACGAGATGCTTCGCCGTTGGCTCAGCATGACACTTTCAAGGCGGCGAATGGGCTGCTTTCACCAGCCCCGCCCTCTCGCAAAGGGTTTTGCCCTGGCATGACGAAGGAGCGTCAACTCAACAAGCCGCGGGGAATATTTCCCGGTTCGCGCGGCTTTTTTGATATAAAGTTAGAGCCCGCCGCGGGTTTCGGGCGGACTCCTGTTGAAGATTTATTTAAAAGGGCGTGTTTATGGCTAAGAAGAAAATCACGATCGTCGGCGCGGGGCACGTTGGGGCCACCTGCGCCCAGCTTATCGCTTACAAAAGACTGGGTCACGTCACCCTGATAGACATAGTCGAGGGCGTGCCCCAGGGAAAGGCGTTAGACCTCATGGAGTCGTCCCCGCTGGAGGATTTCGACTCGAAGATAATCGGGACCAACTCCTACGAGGATACGGCGGGATCGGACATCGTGGTTGTTACGGCCGGGCTCGCCCGCAAGCCTGGCATGAGCAGGGAGGACCTGCGGGACAAGAACGCCGAGATCATAAAATCCGTCAGCGAGCAGTTGATAAAACACTCGCCGGGCTGTTTCATGATAGTGGTTACAAACCCCCTGGACACGATGGCCTGGGTGGCGAAAAAATACACAGGGCTGGACAGGAGCAGGATCCTCGGCATGGCCGGAGTGCTGGACTCGACGCGGTTCCGGTCGTTCATCGCGATGGAGCTCGGCGTCTCCAGCGAGGACGTCCATGCCACGGTCCTCGGCCTGCACGGCGACGACATGGTGCCGATGCCGAGATACTCGTCGGTGGCCGGCATACCTGTCACCGAGCTTCTGCCAAAGGAAAAGATCGACGGGATGGTGGACAGGACCCGCAAGGGGGGAGGGGAGATAGTCTCGCTTCTCAAGACCGGCTCAGCCTACTACGCCCCGGCGTCGTCGGTGGTGAACATGGTCGAGTCCATCGTGCTGGACAAGAACAGGATCGTCCCCGCGGCCGCCTACCTGGAGGGCGAGTACGGCATAGAAGGCGTTTTCATGGGCGTGCCGGTGAAGCTGAACTGGTCCGGGGTGGGAAAAGTCATGGAGCTGAAGCTGACCGGGGAAGAGAGCGCGGCCCTGCGAAAATCCGCCGAATCCGTTCGCGAGTCGATGGCCCAGCTTAAGGTCTGAAGCCCGTTTCCCATGCTTTCCCGCGCGCCGGAGAAGACGGCTCCTCGCGGCGGCTTCGCGCCCTCGTTGTGATAGACTGAGGCAACAATTCTTTATTCCGGTCATAGCGTCGGGGCCATATCATGTATTCCGTCTTCAGCCTTGTCAACGATCCCGTAATTGTAACGAACGGGAGGCTGAGGATCCTGGCGATAAACCCCGCCGCCCGGGTGTTCCTGGAGGTCGAGCCCGGCTGGCCAGGCGCGGGCATAAGCTGGCCGGATATCATAAGCCCCTTGCTTGAGGAGGGGTCGGAGGATCTTGAAGATATCTCCTCCCTGCTCAAGGGCCTGACGGAGCGTCACGGGGCCGCAACGCTCCGGATCGGCGGCCGCAGGCGGTTGATACGCTACAAGGCCGCGCTTGCCCCCCGGGGCCTGCCGGGGGGCGCGAAGTACGTGATAGTCCTGACCGACAGGACGCCGCGCGCTGGAGAAGGCGGGAAGCCAACGGTGGAGAAGGACTGGCTCGCCACGGCCATCGAGCACGCCGGTGAGGCCATCGTCATCACCGACGTGGACGGAATAATACAATACGTTAATCCCGCCTTTGAGAAGATCACCGGCTACTCGCGGGATGAGGCTGTGGGGCGAAACCCAAGGATATTGAAAAGCGGCGTTCACCCGCCGGAGTTTTACGAGAAGATGTGGAAGACCATCACCTCCGGGAGGACCTGGAGCGGGGAGCTTGTGAACAGGCGCAAGGACGGCGCGCTCTATCACGACCAGGCCTCCATCGCCCCGGTCAAGAACGAGCAGGGGGGGATCGTAAGCTACGTGGCGGTGAAAAGGAACATATCCGACCGCAAGAGGGCCGAGGAGGCTCTCAGGGTGTCGGAGCAGAGAATCAGCGCGATCATAAACACGGTGGGGGAGGGGATCATCGTGATAGGCGCGGACTCCCGGATACGCTTCGTGAACCAGGAGCTTCTTGAGATATTCGGCTACGGCGAAAGGGAGCTTGCGGGCCGCCAGGTGAAAACCCTGATGCCGGAGAAATACAGGGCCGCCCACGAGGCGGGGATGAAAAGATACCTCAACGGCGGCGCGCCGATAATCCTGGGCAGGCGCGTGGAGCTGGAGGGGCTTAGAAAAGACGGGACGGTGTTCCCGCTGGAGCTACGGGTGCAGGAGACGAAGACGCCGGACGGGGACAGGTTCTTCACCGCCGCGATCAGGGACATAACCGGGCGCAAGAGGATGGAGCGGGAGCTTCACGAAAAGGCGGAGAGCCTGCGGGAGATGGGCGCTTTCAAGGACAAGATGCTCTCCATCATCTCCCACGACCTGCGCTCGCCGCTGACGTCAGTCATCGGCCTGATGGAGCTTCTGCTCAAGCCGGGATCAGGCGAACTGACGGAGCGGCAGCGCAAGATCCTGAGCACGATGAAAAGCTCCGCCCTCCACCAGCTCAACCTCGTCGAGAATCTCGCGGAGCTTTCCCGTATACGCCGAAAGAAGATCAAGATAAGCCCCGCTCCCGTCCGGGTGGCGGACATCCTGAAAACCAGCGCGTCCATCCTCGGCCAGGCGGCCAGGGCCAAGGGGGTGGAGCTTGTCGAGGAGCCGGGCGTGGAGGCGTGGGTGGAGGTGGACAGGGAAAAGATAATACAGGTCGTGAACAACCTGGTGAGCAACTCCGTGAAGTTCACGCGCAGGGGCGGCAGGATCACCCTCTCCAGCCGGATACATGAAGGCGAGGTGACCATACAGATCAGCGATACGGGGGTGGGGATAGAGCCTGAGCGGCTGGACAGGGTTTTCGATATCACCGAAGGCGCCTCCACGCCGGGCACCGACGGGGAAAGGGGCACTGGGCTTGGTCTTTCGATATGCCAGGAGATAATCCTGCTTCACGGTGGCGGGTTCGACATAGACTCGAAGCCGGGGGAGGGCACGACGGCCCGGCTCACCTTCAAGAGGGCTAAAAAGGGCGGAGCCCCCTGACTTCCGGAACCAGCAGCCCAGGCGCTATACGATGAGCATGGCGTCGCCGTAGGAGTAGAAGCGGTACCCCTTTGCCGCCGCCTCTTCGTAGGCCCTCAACACGGCCTCGCGCCCGGCGAAAGCGCAGACGAGTATCAGCAGGGTCGATTTTGGCAGGTGAAAATTGGTCAGCAGCGCGTCCACGGCCCTGAACCGGCAGCCTGGGGCGATGAAAAGCGAAGTCTCCCCTGCGCCGGGCCTTATCCGCCCCTCCTCGTCCGCGGCGGACTCGAGCGCCCGCGTCACCGTGCTGCCGACGGCGACTATCCTTCCGCCCGCTTCCCTGGCCCGGTTTATGGAGTCCGCGGCCTGCTCTGAAATCTCGTAACACTCGGGGTCCATGACATGGTCTTCGATCCGCTCCGTCCTGACTGGCCGGAACGTGCCGGGGCCGACATGGAGGACGATCTTTTCGACGGCGCCGCCTTTGTCCTTGACGGCGGCCAGTATATTCTCCGTGAAGTGCAGACCCGCCGTCGGCGCGGCGCAGGAGCCTTGCGCCTCGGCGAAGATGGTCTGGTATCTTTCCCTGTCCGTCTCGTCGGCGCGCCCCTCCGGCCTCCTGATGTAAGGGGGGAGGGGGACATCGCCGAAAGTTTTTATGATCCTGTCCGCCTCTCCGGCGGAAGAGAACCTCAGCGCGGCCATGCCATCACCGAGCTTTTTGGCCAGGACCACCAGCCCGTCGCCTATCGTCAACGCCTCGCCGGGCCTGGCTTTCCCCAGGCCCCGCGTCATCGCCGTCCATTCCGCGGGGCCGTCGCGCCTTGTGAGCAGTATTTCGACAGCGCCTCCGGTGGCGCGCCTGCCGGAGAGCCTCGCGGGAAACACCTTCGTGGTGTTTATCACCAGCGCGTCGCCTTCGCGCAGAAAATCGGGGAAACGTTCGAACCGGGAGTGAACCAGGTTGCCGCCGTCCCTTTCCATGACCATCAGCCTGCTTGCGCCACGCCTTTCCACGGGGCGCTGGGCGACAAGCTCCGGGGGCAGATGGTAGTCGAAGTCCTGTATGTTCATCGCGGATTTTCCGGCGGGGATGGAAGGTCTATTTCCCGCCGTTTTTCGCCTTGTACTCGTTGAGCTTGTTGCGCAGCGTGCGGATGGAGACACCCAGCATCCTGGCCGCCTTCGTCCTGTTCCACCCCACCTCGTCGAGGGTGCGCATGATGAGCTTTTTTTCCATCTCGGCGACGGTGACGCCGGGGCGGGCCGCGTCGCCGGCCCGCCCGGCTTCCTGCGCCTGCGGCCCGATCATCAGGTCCTTCATCGTTATGTTGTCATCCATGGCCAGCAGAACGGCCCTCTCCATGACGTTTTCAATCTCCCTTATGTTGCCCCGCCATGCGCTGTTCTTCAGCGCTTCGAGCGCGTCGCCGTCTATGCCCGTGACGGACTTTCCCATCATGGCGTTATATTTGCCGATGAAGTGGCGGACAAGAAGGGGGATGTCCTCCCTGCGCTCGCGCAGGGGTGGCAGAGTGAGGGGGATAACGTTCAGGCGGAAGTAGAGGTCCTCGCGAAAGGAGCCGTCCTCGACGGCTTTGACTATATCGCGGTTGGTCGTGGCGATGACGCGGATGTCCAGCGGGATCGGCTCACGCCCCCCCACGCGGTCTATCTCCCCCTCCTGCAGGACCCTCAGAAGCTTGGCCTGAAGCTGAGGCGCCATCTCCGTCACCTCGTCGAGGAGGATGGAACCATGGTCGGCCAGTTCGAACTTGCCGGTCTTGCGCGCCACGGCGCCGGTGAACGACCCCTTCTCGTGGCCGAAAAGCTCCGACTCAAGCAGAGTCTCCGGCAGCGCCGCGCAGTTGACGGCCACGAAAGGTTTCTCGCGCCTGTCGGAGGCCTCGTGTATGAACCTTGCGATAAGCTCTTTTCCCGTGCCGGACTCGCCGTGGATCAGCACCGTGGATCTGCTGGGGGCGACGCGCGCGGCTATGTCCAAGGCTGCTTTCATGGCCGGGTTTTCGGTTACGATAACCCGCCGCGCCTCTCTCCTGCGCTCGGAGACGCCGCGGCTGGGCTGGGCGACGCTTCCCTTGTTGAGCGAGGCGCCGTCCTCGAACAGGCGGCTCATGACCCCCTTCAGCCTCTCCGATGTGAAGGGCTTTGAGAGATAGTCCGCCGCGCCCTCCCTCATGGCGGCGACGGCGTCCTCCACGGAGCCGTGGGCGGCCATGAGAACGAAGGGGATGGCGGAGCCTTTCCGCTTCATCCTGTTTAAAAGCTCCATGCCGCCGGCCTTGGGCGTCCCGGCATCGCAGATTACAAGGTCAACGGAGCCTTTTTCCAAAACCCCGAAAGCCTCCTCGCCATCGGATGCTGTAACGACGTTGTGCCCGGCGCGGGTCAGGACGTCCGCCAGGGCTATGCGTATCTCCTCCTCGCCGTCGGCGACCAGGATATTCTTCGGCTCGATGGCTCTCTCTCCCTTCCGTCTTTTCCTGTCATCCACCTTCTCCTCCGGGAGCGGTGGATTTTTAATGTCGCATGACGCCGCCTGATTGGTCAAATGACGACATTCATCCATTATATGACAGGTCGTGGGATGGGCGGAGGGGTGTTGTCAGTCGAGGAAAAGGTCCGGGTTCTCGCTTTTCCACTCGAGCGTGTCGAGCCTGGCTCTGACGACCTTTCCGATCATCGTGTCCTTTTCCCGCTCCGCAAGCTGCTTCAGGCGCGGCAGGGCCATGTCTTCCCGGTCTATCTTCTCGAGGGACGCGGAGATTATGTAATCCATCCACCCCTTCCTTCCGTCATCGGGATAGCGGTCGATGAACCGCGCCGCCTCACGGATGGCGGAGGGGAAGTCCCGCCGCAGGTAGTGGGACTCGGCGATCTTGTAGTAGCTGTCCTTGATGTAGGATGGCTCCGGGCGCGTTTTGGAAAGCGGCCTGTAGGCGGCGACGGCCCTGTTGTAGGAATCTATGGCGAGAGAATGCCGTCCCATGCTCTTGTATACCTCCCCCAGCCTGTAGGCCACTTCGGAGACTTTGGAGTCTTCCGGGGCGGCCTCCAGGGCAAGGCGCCATTCCGTGGCGGCCGGGGCCGTCTTTCCCTGGGCGAAGAGCGCGTCACCCAGGAATATCCTGGCGCTGTTGGCCCTTTCGCTTCCGCGATAGTCTTGCAGGAACTCGCGGAGCAGGCGCTCGGCCAGCGCGGGATCCTCACCCTTGCTCAGCGCCGCCCTCGCCATGTTGAAGGAGGCCGCTTCACCGTACCGCCCCTCGGCGTCGGCGGCCTTGACCAGCCTGTAGTACTCACCGGCGCGGCCGTAGAGGGTCATGATTTCGTAGCTCTCGGCTATGCTGTAAAGTATCCCCGGCTCTTTTATGCCCCGCAGGAACGGGTCGAAATTCTCGTAGTAGGTCATCAGGACGGTGAAAAAGCCCTCCTGCCCGTGGAACGTCTCTATGAGCCGCAGCAGGTTCTCCCGGACGAGGCTGAATATCTCCTCGGACATCTTCGCGCTCGGATAGTCGCTAAGAAGCTGCTTGTAGGCCAGGATGGCGGAGACGTAGCGTTTCCTCGCAGACAGCGCCTTCCCTTTGCGCATCAGCGCTTCCTGGCCGTGTTTTTCGGGGTATTTGGCTATTATCTCGTCGAAAGTCGCGAGCGGGCGCTGGAAGGCCGAGTAGTCGAAAACGGCGCTCTTTTTCAGGATCTCCGGGTCCTCCGCCCCCAGCGACGCCAGCGCGAGCCGGGCCTTTATTCCCTCGTCCACGTCCGCGAAACCACGAGCGGCGGCTTCGAATATCTCCGCTCCCTCGCGTTTTTTTCCCATCAGGACGTAGGCCTCGCCGATCCGCAAGAGCGCCTCCCTTCCCTGCGGCGCCTCCGGGAAGAGGTTGACGATGACCGACCAGTCGCGGACGGCCTTGGCGACCTTGCCCAGCCTGTAGCTGGTGTCGGCTATTTTCATGAAGGTCTCCGGGCGCTCCTTGGGGTATGTTGGCCAAAGCTCCATGGCTTCGTGGAAGATTATGTCCGCCTCCTTATACATGCCGCGCTCGTAGTACGACTCCGCCACCATGTACTTGGCGTCGCGGACCTCGCGTCTCGCGGGGTAGAGGATGAGTATCTTCTCAAGCTCGTTGTAGGCCTGCTGGTACTTTTTGCGCTTCAGGTATATCTCGGCCCGGCCCAGCATGGCGGCGATGGTGTATTTGCCCTTGGGATACCTTTTGAGAAGGCCGCCATACTCCGACAGCGCCTCGATGTAAAACTCCTCCATGGCGTAAAGGTCGGCCCGCCGCATCATCGCCTGCTGAACGAGACGGGAGTCCGGGAACCGCGCCGCGGCGGTGTTATAGGCGTCCATGGCCGCCTGGACATAGGCCGGGTCGCGCTTGGCTTTCTGGTAAAAAGCGTCGGCCCGGGCGAAGTAGACATTTTCGAGGTATATCGACTCGGGGTAGTTTACGATGAAACGGTTGGAGAGCCGCGCCGCTTCGTCGAACATCTGCTTTTGGAGCTGTTTCATGATTTCGATGAAGGCCTCGCGTCCCGAGCGCGCCTCCATCATGGAGTACGCGTCGTCGATTTCGGCGAAACGCGCCTCGATCTCCTCTTTCGAGGGCTCCTTCTTTTCCGGGGCAGGGGCGGCTGGCTCCGCCTGCCCGCCGTCACGGCGCTTCCCGATGATTTTCTCCGGCGTCACGCCGCTTAGAGCAAGCTTGCGTTTCGTGGGGCGGAAGTCGAAAACCACGCCGTGGCCCACGGGAACCTCGCTTTTGTAAAAGGTAACGTCCGGCTCCTTGAACCTTATGGTCAACGCCGCTCCGGAGGCGTCTTCGGTTGTGGAGACGGACTCGATGAGATCGTCGCCGTGCTCCAGCTCCTTCAGCGCGCCGCCCATGGCGGCGGACTCAAAACGCAGGGTGAGCGTCCGGCGGTCTTCGCTGATAGAGACGCCGAGCCGTGGCTTTTCGTCGGTCAGGACCGTCATGCGCGTCGCGCCGTCCACGCTGGTGAACATCACGTCGCGCACGGCCGCGGGAGAGCCCGAGGCGGCGGTGAACCCCAGGTGGAAAAAGACAACGGCCACCACGGCGGTGGTCACGCGATACAGAACTTTCCCGGCGCTCATCTCCCAGCCTGTCCTTCCACAGTTGCGCGCAATTGTGATATCAACATTTTTAAAGCAAGGACCATGCCGACAAGGCCCCGGCAGCGCTTGCCGCAAGGCTTTGTTTTTAAACGAAAGCTTTGCATAGCCGGCGGGTTGGCTGTCTTGTTCTCCTGAACAAGCGGCGTCTTCGCCGCAACGTGAAGGACCTTGATTTTATTGCTTAAATAAAAAATTCGCCTGCGCTCAGGACGACAAAGCAGCAAAACCGGACAGGTTATGCAAAGGTCTCGTTTTCAAAGGAAGATTTGCGGCCCCGCGAGGGGAGCGCCAATGGCCTGACGGCGCCGGAAAAGTTTTTCAGCCTTCCTCGCCGGAGTTGAGCTTGTTGGCGAGCTTGTCCATGAGACGGCTCAGGTCCTCGTACTGCATGTTGAGGTTCCTGTTGGCCTCTATTATGCTCACAAGGTTTTTCTTGATGGTGGTTATCAGCTCGACCGTCTCCGCCCCGTTCGAGCCTGCGAGGCCGCCGTGGTTTTGCCCGAGGTTCGACCACGACTCCACCGCCCTGGTGGGGGATTTCACGTTGTGATGGGCGAGGCTGGCCTCCTTGTCCACGCCCCCGGCGGCGGAATCCGGCGCGGCGCGGCTTTTTTCACTGGTGACCTTGATGCGCGAAGGGCCGGAGGCCGGAGGCGGGGCTGGGCGAGGGGCGGCGGGCGTTACGCTCCGGCCTATCTGGCCTTTAAGGCCCTCCAGCACCTTTCGGGAGATGACCTTGAAGGTCTCCAGCACCCCTTCGCCGGTGACGGCCACGGCCTTCACCACCGGCGCGTTCAATGGGTTGAGGGCCTCGTTCAGCTTTTCGTGGGGCGTAAGGGGCGGCAGGTCCTGCTTGTTGAACTGCAGGACCATGGGAATGGCGTTTATGTCCAGCCCGTTGATGGCGAGGTTCTCCTCGAGGTTGTTCCAGCTTTCCACGTTGCCTTCGAACTGCCTTTCCTGGCTGTCGGCGACGAAGACCACGCCGTCGGCGCCTCGGAGTACGATCTTGCGCGTGGCGTTGTAGTAGGTCTGGCCGGGCACGGTGAAAAGCTGGATACGGACGTTGAACCCGCTTATGGTCCCGAGGTCGACGGGCAGCAGGTCGAAAAAGAGGGTGCGATCCGTCTCCGTCGCAAGGGAGAGCATCTGGCCGCGCCCTTTCGGGTCCACCTTTTTGTGGATATGCTCAAGGTTGGTGGTCTTTCCGCAAAGGCCCGGGCCGTAGTAGACGATCTTGGCGGTGATCTCCCGGTTCGCGTAGTTGAATACTACCATCAGATGCTGTTTTTTATCTCCATGGAGCTTTTGAGGGCGAGCAGGCGTGACTTCACGTCCTTGAAACCCTTGTCCGCCTTGTAGATTGAAGCGAAAACCTTGAAAGCCTCGCGCGGCCTGCCGCCCATCTCCAAAGAGTCCGCCAACTCATAACGGAAGCTGAGCCTGGAAAAGTCGTCCGCGGCGATCTCGTGTCCCTTCTTGAACGCCTCGACGGCCTTGTCGTACCTGCCCATTTTGCGCAGGGTGACGCCCGTCATGTGGGCGCTTTTCTCGGCGAGATGGGGGATGTCCCTGAGTTTTTCGAATTCGGCCAGGGCCTGCTCCAGAAGCCCCATCTCAAGGTACGAAAGCCCCAGCTCGTAGCGCGTTCCGGCCCCGCCCTCGCCGGCGCTCTCCATGCTCTTTTCCACCCCCTGTTGGAACTCGCCCAGTATCTCCGTGAAATCAACGCCGCGGCCATCGGCGGGGGCGAAGTCCTCCTCCGAGACATCAAAGCCCTTTTCGGCCAGGTCCATCTCCCCCACTTCGCTTTCAAAGCCGTCCTCCTGCTCCTCCCGTTCCTTCTGCTCGAAGTAGCCGGTCACGGCGTCCACCAGGTAGGCCGGGTCCTTGGATTTTTCAAAACAGGAGAATATTTTGAGCCTTTTTATGGCCACCTCGGTCTGGACGTCGACCTGGTCGGTGTAGACGAATATCTCCGCCCCGGAGAGCCTTTCGTCGCCCTTGAGCGAAGAGAGGGTTTTGTAAGGGTCCAGGAGGTCGTCCCGGTCTATGTCGGTGATTATGATATCCGGGGCCGCCGCCGCTATGCTGTCGAGCATTCCTTCCCCACGGCTCACGAGGCTCACCTTCCACCCTTCGTTTTCAAGCTTTTCGGAAAGCTCGCCGCGGCTGGTGAAGTCATCCTCGATTATGACAATAACGCCGGGTTTTTCAGTCATGCCTCAGGCCCCCTTTTTCCCCCTTCTGCCGCTTTGCCCCCTCGAAGGTGGATAAATTTAATTATAATTTTTCGCGGTGGCGTTGTAAATAGATTATGAACCGACGCGGGCGGGAACCCTGAAATATTCTGTTTGACCCAGCAACTAACGGTTGCCGCAAGCGTATCCAGTTAGCTCCAAAATACGGAAAATCCACTTTCGTGTAAATGGCGCCACCGGATAAAAAGGACACTTCTTTTGTGTAACGCGGTTTTACGGCCCGGCGGCGCTGGGATGGCCTCGCGGGATGCGGAAAAGAAACGGCGGAACGTCAGGCGGCGTTCTGGTCCTGCTCGTGGCTTAACAGGTTCTTTTTCTTGAGCTTTTCGACCAGCGTCGTGCGGTTGAGCCCCAGCATCCTGGCGGCTTTGTTTTTCACTCCGTCGGCCCTTTTCAGGGCGGCGAGGATCAGGGCGTTCTCATACTTTTCAACGGCGTCCCGCAGGTCTATCCCGTCCTCCGGAAGGATCGGCGGCGCGACGCCTGTCTCCTCCCATTCATGGGAATCGGGCGACAGGGGCTCCGGCCGCTCCTCGGCGGCGGGGGAGGGGGCTTGGGGGCCGTTTTCCGAAGTCCCCGCGCCGGGGGAAGGCGCCCTGATGGCTGATTTTTCAATCTCTTCCGGTTCGCCCACGAGAAGCATGTCGCGTATCAACCCCTCGTCGTCGGCAGACTTGATCTCACGAAGCTTCGGCGGCAGGTCGGCCTTTTCGATGAAACTCTCGCCCTTCAGCACCACGAGGCGCTCTATCATGTGCTTGAGTTCACGAACGTTGCCGGGCCAGCCGTAGCTTTTCAATATGCCAAGCGCCTCCGGGCTCACGCCGCGGACGGAACGGTTTTTATCCCTGTTGAAAGTCTTGAGGAAATGGCCTATCAGGAGGGCGATATCGTCGCCGCGATCGCGCAAGGGGGGAAGCTCTATCGGGATTACGTTCAGCCTGTAGAACAGGTCCTCCCGGAAGCGTCCGTTGGCTATGGCCTTTTCGAGGTCCTGGTTGGTGGCGGCTATGACGCGGGCGTCGACGTGAATCGTCTTCGCGCCGCCGACGCGCTCGAAACTGCGCTCCTGCAAAACCCTCAAAAGCTTCACCTGCAACGAAGGGCTCATATCGCCGATCTCGTCGAGGAAGATTGTCCCCTTGTCCGCCAGCTCGAACTTGCCGATCCTCGTCCGGATGGCCCCGGTGAACGCCCCCTTCTCGTGGCCGAAAAGCTCCGACTCCAAAAGCTCCTCGGGGATGGCGCCGCAGTTCACCGTCACCAGGGGGCCGTCGCGCCGATCGGAGTTTCTGTGTATATCGTTTGCTATCAACTCTTTGCCGGTACCCGACTCGCCTATCACAAGGACGGTGGAGTCGTTGTCGAGAAGGCGGGTGATGGTGTCGTACACCTCTTTCATGACGGGGCTTTCGCCGATGAAACGCGAAAAATCAGGAGCGGATATCGCCTTTTCAGGCTCGGCAAGTTCTATTGTCATACACCCTCGAACCGCTTTTCGCTAATTCAACATACCCGTGGTTTATACAACGAAAACGCCCTGACTTCAAGTAAAATCTTAAGCTTCGAGCGTTAAAAACCTATTTTATCACGCTAAACCATCATAAGCATCGTACGAGCAAGGCTGTGCGCCGCGCCCTGCCTCGGTTACATTCAATATAGATACCAATATCCGCCCATAAGGCGGCGAACGCCGGATCATGGGGATATCGTATTGATATTAAAAGACAAAAATTGCCGCCAAGCCTCCTGCGTCAGAGGCGAAACGGATAATTGCCGGGGCGCTCTGGCAACGCTGAGCGTCGTTTTTTTGTCGTATTTTGAAGTTTCCCGGATCGCCAGGGCCAGATTTTTGACGTGGCTGGTGAATTTTCAGGTCAACCGGCTGAATCCGCGTAGGTGGTCCAGCGGATACTCTTTCCGTCCGTGGCCATTCTCACCTCGCCGTCCAGATCCGTCCTGAAAACTTTTAACCCCTTGTCTTTCAATCTGTTCAATGTCTCCCGGGCGGGATGGCCGAAGTGGTTGCCGTATCCCGCGCTTATCACCGCCGCCTTTGGGGCCACGGCGTTCAGGAACTCCGTCGAGGCGCTCGTCCTTGCCCCGTGGTGTCCGACTCTCAGGACATCGGCCTTGATGTCCATCCCTGAGCGCAGGAGCCTGTCCTCCGCCTCCTGCCCCATGTCCGCGGCGAAGAGTATTTTTATGTTTCCATAAACGAGCATGAGGGCGAGGGAGTTGTTGTTCGATCCGTCCGAAATCGCCGCGCCTTCGCCTGGAGGATTCAGCGCCACCACTTTCACGCCTCCGGGGAACGTCAGCGCTTCACCTCGCCGCAGCGTCCTGTAGGCGCCGTTCATCAGGGCTTTCGCCCGGAGTTTTCCGTACTCGCCGCCGTCGTATGGTATCAGCCCGTTGTCCGCGATCAGCGCGGGCGGCGCCCTGTCCGCAAGGCCCGGCAGGCCGCGGATATGGTCCGCGTCGCCGTGGGTGGCGAACATGGCCGAGAGGGCTGTCCTTCCCTCCCGCCAGAGGGCTGGCGCGGCGATGGAGCGGCCGATGTCGAAGGTTTTGTAGCTGTTTCCTCCGTCGATCACCAGCGCGCCCTCCGGCCAGACGGCGATCGAGCAGTCCCCCTGTCCCACGTCCAGGAATTTTACTACCAGCTCGTTGTCCAGCCTGTCCCCCAGCGGCCGGAACGCGAGCGCCGCCAGGAAGACCGGGACGGCCCCGGCCGTCGCCATCCTCCGCGCCGCGCCGGCCCGCATGAAAACGAAAAGAGCCATGATGACGTAAAAAAGACCCGCCGCCGCGGGGGGAACGGAGGGGATATGATGATATGACCCCGGCGCGGACTCAGCCGCCCTGGAGACAGCCACGAAGACCATCATCATCTTCTCCGCTATCAAGAGCATGGACTCAGATCCCGTTATCGCGGAAAAGAGCGTCCACGGCGCCGCCACGGAGGCGAAAGGCACGAGGGCGAAATTGATCATGAACCCATACACGGGAACCGTGTTGAAGTGATACGCCGCAAGCGGGGCGGAGGCGATGGAGGCCATGACGGAGGCGAGCAGGTACCCGGAGATGACCGGATATTTCCACGCGAGGCCTTTAAGGGACGGGCCGGAGAGCCTGTCGAGAGGCTCCCGCTCATCGTTCAATATCCGCTCCAGCAGGACGACCAGGAAAAAGACCGTCACGAACGACAACTGGAACCCGGCGTCGAAGAGCCCCCATGGCGTTGTGAGAAGTATGGCGAACAGCGCCGCGGCGAACGCGCCGTAAAAATCCCTCCCCCTGCCGATCATGACCGCCACGAGATAGATCGACACCATCACCGCCGCCCTGCGGGCCGAGAACATGGGATAGACGAGCGCCGCGTACCAGCCTACGGCCAGGAGGGCCGCCGCGGCCGCCACCTTCATCGGGACGCCCGCCGACGCCCATCTGTATCTCAAAGGATAGACAACGAGGAAAAGGAGGACCCTCGCAGCGTGGTAGACGGCGAAGGCTATGAACCCCACGTGCAGGCCGGATATCGCCAGCAGATGGGCCGTCCCGGCCCGGGAGAAGGTGTCGCGCAGCCTCGGCGTCACAAGGCCGCGGTCGCCGACGGTCATGGCGCGGGCGACGGCCGTCACGGTCTTGTTTTCGAAGGTCAGGCGCGCAAGCATCCTGTGTCTTTGCTCTTCGATAGGCCTGCGGATGGAAAACTCCGATCCCGCTAAAAATACCTTGGAGCCGCCGCGGGTTGAGACCGTCGCGGCTATGCCCCTGTCCTTCATGTAGCGCTCATAGTCCCATCCGCCGATGTTCCTGTATCCCCTGATTTCCCTTATCCTCGCGCCGGTCAGGAGAACCCTGTCGCCTGGCAGGGGGTTGAAATCGAGCCCGCTTGCGTACCAGCGGACAAGGCCCGCGACCGGCTTTCCGTTCAGCGATTCGGCGCGCAACAGGTACCTTGTGTAGCCGTCGCGCACGGAGTCGGTCATCACGACTTTTCCCAAAAGGAGCGAGTCCCCGGCCGGGGCGAGGTTTGAGAGGTGGTGGGGCGGGAGAGGGGCGTGGTCGTGGCGCCATATCAGCGCGGCCCCTGCGAGAAAGGAGAGGGTCAGTACGAGCCTGAGGGCGTTCCCGGCCCTCGCCAGGGCGAAGAGCGCCCCCGCGGCGGCGAGGAGGAGGATCGCGGGATCGGCCTCGGAAACCCTGCCGAAAGCTATCCCCGCCGCCAGGAAAAAAGCGGCGAGAGCGAAAGGGGAATTCGCCAGGGACCGGCCCGCGCCGGGGCTTTTCGTCATTTCCCCATTCGCTGGCTCCTTTGCGAAAAAAGGCCTGGTCTCAGCCGGTGAAAGACCCGATTTTCCTGAACTTCTCCCGCCGGCTTCTCACCAGCTCATCGCCCGAGAGAGGCGAGAGTTGGTCTATGTTCCTTCTCAGGACCCTGCGCAGGATCGACGCCGCGGCTTTCGGGTTTCTGTGCGCGCCGCCGACCGGCTCTTTAACGATCTCGTCGATGACGCCGAATTTCACAAGATCCTGGGCGGTGAGGGCCAGCGCCTCGGCCGCCTCCTCCACCTTGTCGCAGTCATGCCACAGGATCGCCGCGCATCCTTCCGGGCTGATGACGGAATAGACGGCGTTTTCCATCATCAACGTCCTGTTCCCCACGCCGAGGGCCAGCGCCCCGCCGGAGCCTCCCTCGCCGATCACCACGGAAATCACCGGTATCCTGAGCGAGGCCATCTCTTTCAGGTTGCGGGCGATCGCCTCCGCCTGGCCGCGCTCCTCGGCCCCCACGCCGGGGTAGGCGCCGGGCGTGTCCAGCAGCGTGACGACCGGGAGCCCGAACTTCTCGGCGAGTTTCATGAGCCGGAGCGCTTTTCTGTATCCTTCCGGCTGTGACATGCCGAAGTTCCTGTGGACGCGCTCTTTGGTGTCCTTGCCCTTCTGGTGACCCATTATTATGATCTTCCGCCCGTCGAGCCTTGCGAACCCGCCGACTATGGAGACCCCGTCGCCGAAAACCCTGTCGCCGTGCAGCTCGATGAAGTCCGTCGTCATGCTCTCGATGTAATCCAGGAGCAGCGGGCGGTTCGGATGGCGGGCAAGACGCGCCCTCTGCCAGCGGGTGAGGTTGGAGAAAACCTCCCTTCGCTGCCTGTTGACTTTTCTGTGGAGCTTTTTTATCTCGGACGAGAAGTCCACGTTCTCGTCCCTTTTCGACAGCTCCTTGAGCTCCTCGATCTTGTTTTCGAGGAGGACTATCGGCTCTTCGAAATCCAGGTAGTTGATCGGCATAGCAGCTATTGTCCCATAAACCTGCGTAAGTATAACAAATCACGGGCCGGCTGGAAGAGCCTCTTCTGGCCCGCTTGTGGCCCTCGCTGTTGACGCATCCATGACGTTTGGATATACTTGTCGTTCATTTTGAATTCAAGGTAGTCCATATGCCCTGGGACAATATAGGCGGCAAGGGGTCCCGCGGAGGCGGGTCCGGCGGGTTCGACAAGTTGCCGGAGATAGACCTCAACAAGTTCAAGCCGCCGCCCTTCAAGCCCACATACATTGTCGGTGTTATCTTCGCCATAGCCATCCTGTGGGGAGTCCTCGGCGGGCTTTACAGGGTTGAGCAACAGCAGCAGGGCCTGGTGCTGGTTTTCGGAGAGCATGTCTCCACCACCGCGCCGGGGCTTCACTGGAACTTTCCGCCTCCCATAGGGAGGGTGGTGAAAGTCTACACCGAGGAGATAAAGAGGGTGGAGATCGGTTTCAGAAGCGAGGGCGGCGCCTCTTCCCTGGTGCTTCAGAAAGAGTCGCTCATGCTCACGGAGGGGGCGAACATGATCGATATCCACATGTCCGTCCAGTACCAGGTGCGCGATCCCTTCCAGTATATCTTCGGAGTGGCGGACGAATACCGCATCCTGAGGGACAACGACCTGTTCGAGACCGTCAAGGGCGTGGCCGAGGCGGCCCTGCGCGAGGTTGTGGGCAAAAACAAGATCGACGACATCCTCACCGTGGGCAAAGCCGTGATCCAGCAGGATATACACGACCTGATGCAGGAAGTCCTGGACAGGTACGGCGCCGGCGTCTCGGTGTTGCTGGTGCAGCTTCAGGACGTCAATCCCCCCGACCAGGTGCGCGACGCCTTCCGCGACGTCAACAACGCCGAGGAGGACAGGAACAGGCTGATCCGCGAGGCGGAAGGGTATTATAACAGCGTCATACCTGAAGCCCGCGGCGAGGCGGCCCAGATGGTGGCCGAGTCCGAGGCGTACCGGGAACAGAAGATAAAGGAGGCCGAGGGCGACGCGCTTCGCTTCAACGCCCAGCTCGCCGAGTACATCAAGGCCCCGGAGATCACCAAAAAGAGGCTCTACCTTGAGACGATGGAGAAAGTCATGGCCAGGGTTGACAAGGTGATAATCGATGACGAGGTCGCCAGGCGCGCCCTGCCTTTGTTGAACCTTGGCGCCGGGGCGGGCCTTGGAGCAGGGGAGGGGACGAAATGATCCGGGCGTTGTCCGTGGCTGTCCCCATAGTCGCCCTGGCCGCCCTGTACGTGCTGATCGACTCCGCCTTCATTATCTACCAGAACGAGCAGGCCGTTGTGGTGGAGTTCGGAAAGTTCGTGCGGACCATCCACGAGCCCGGCCTGAGCTTCAAGAAGCCCTTCATCCAGAATGTGGTCAAGTACGACAACAGGCTCCTGGCCCACGACGTGGAGCCGACGGAGATCATCACCAAGGACAAGCGCACGCTGGTGATAGACAACTTCGCCAAGTGGAGGATCACCGACCCGGAGCAGTTCTACAAGCGCGTGAAGACGCTGGCGGTGGCCCGGGCGCGGCTGCGGGACATCATATACTCCGAGCTGAGGCTCGATTTCGGCGGGCACGACCTGGAAGAGATAGTCACCACCCACCGGGCGGACCTGATGCGGGAGGTGACCGAGCGCTCCAGCGAAAAGGCGCTCAACCTCAACATGGGCGTGGAGATAATCGACGTCAGAATAAAGCGGGCCGACCTGCATCCCGACAACCAGCCGAACGTCTTCAACCGCATGAGGGCGGAGCGCAAGAGGATCGCCAACAAGTTCCGCTCCGAGGGCAAGGAGGAGGCGCAGAAGATACGCGCCAAAACCGACAAGGAGAAGGTGATAATCCTCGCCGAGGCGCGCAAGAAGGCGCAGGAGATCCACGGGGAGGGCGACGCGAAAGCCATAAAGATCACCGCGGAGTCTTTCGGCAGGGACCCGGAGTTCTACGCCTTTATGCGTTCGCTGGAGGCCTACGAGCAGTCGATCCTGGAAAAGGACAGGATCATCCTGTCGCCCGCCAACCCCTTCCTGGAATATCTGGCGCCGGGACGCTAAAGTTTCCCGCCCCCCTGTCCGTAAATATAACCAAAGGCCCCGGATGGGCCTGTTAATAGCCGCTCAGGGAGCAGCGTATGAGCGGGCCTCGCGCCATTTTATGGCGGGCGCGAAGGTTTCAACAAGGATGTTGGAGGATGAAGCCATGAGCATAGGATTGCCAAACACGAAGATCGGCGGTGGACAGCTGGTCCAGCGGCCGGGTCTCGCCTCCCGCAGGCACAAGGTGGCGCCGTCCATCGCGGAGCAGGCCATATTTATCCCCAAACCGCGCAAGCGTGTCGATTTCAAGATGAACGTCCCCGGCGGAGGAGATCCCATACCCCTTCCGGGATCGGGTAAAACAGCGGAGGCGAAGGTCGCCGACAGCATGACCCGCGGCGAACTGGGGCAGAACGGGCTGACCGCCAGATTCGGCAGGAATGCCTGGTCCGGCAGCCCCGCAGGTTACGTGAAGATGGAGGTGGACCTGTCTCCCCAAAAACAGCACCACGTCATCGCCACCCAGGAGGAGGGAAGGCAGGTCAACCACGGCCAGGTCCACTTCACCCAGCAGTACGACACCTACGGCAGGCCGCGCATAGGCTTCTCCCGGGAGCCTTACGATTTCGCCGCGACGAAGTATATGTCGATAACCAGCCAGGTCGCGTTCCAGAAAAATATCTCAGAGACGCGGGAAAACTTCGACAAATACCTGCTCAACGGCGCCGGAGGGGAGGAGGATCAGAAGGCCGCGGGGCAAAAGGAAAAATCCCCGGAGATACCGATATTCGGTTCCACCTCGTCTTTCGAGGACGACATGAAAAAGCTGGAGCCGGAGGATATGTTCCTCGGCCCGGAGCCGAAGGCGCTGAAAAAGCCTGTCGGGATGTCAGCGGAGGAGGCTTTCAAGGCCCAGAGGGCAAAGAGCGGCGGAAAGGAGAGCGGTGACAGCGTCGCGGGAGCGGTCTTCAGCGGCGAGATCGACACCGGATCGGTCAGGACGCTGGATGTCTCCGCCTGACGCGGCGGCGTCCGGAAAAACGGTCAGGCCCCTTTTTTCCTGTAGACGCGCAGGCTCTCCCGCCACGGCTCGAACCCTTGCGCTCCTTCCGGCAGGCGCTCGTGTTTTCCGATGACAAGCGCGCCGCCGGGGTAGAGTATCTTCGCGATCGCGCGGGACGCCTTCTCCTGCGCGGCGTCATCGTAATACGTGAACACGAGGTTTCTCAGCAGAACGAGATGAAATCTCCCCTCCGGCGTCTCGCTGCGTATGTCCTGCGCCAGAAACTTCACGTTCCGGCGGAACCGGGGGCGGAGAACGTATATATTACCCCTTTTCTCAAAAGCCTTATCGGCCCACTCTTCCGGCAGTTCCTTAAGCGAGCTTTTTGGGTAGGCCGCTTCCCGGGCGCTGGCCAGCAGGCCGATGCCGGCATCCGTGGCGATGATCTCAAGATCGGCTCCGGGCGGCGCGTTCGGTCGGGCCTTGAGCTTCCAGACGATATTCAAAGTGTATGGCTCCTCGCCACGGCCGCAGCCCGCGCTCCACGCCCGGACAAGTCTTTGGCCTCTCGCCAGGGCGCGGGTGGCGAGCTCCGGCAGGACAGCCTCGCCCAGGAAACTGAAAACCTCCCGGTCGCGGTAGAACCTGGATATGGTGATTCGTAACATCGAGTCCAGCTCCGTCCATTCCGAGGGATTTTCGAGCAGCAGGGAACGGTAGGCGGCAGGGGAGGATAGCCCCAGCTCCTTCAGCCGGCGGGCCAGTCTTTTGCGGACCTGGCCGCGGACTTTGCGAAAACCAGGCCACCGCATGGAAAGCCTCGGCAGAGCCCACCTCAAAAACTCAACAAGTTCCTCGTCTCGCACGGCCTCTCACCGGGAGTGGCATCGTTCGATATAAGGGCAGCGTCCAGCCTCGCAGAAAGCCTCGTCGATGGTCATCCATTCGCTCTCCGGCTTCCCGTCGAGGCGGGCTATCAGCGAGGCGGCGTCGAGGATCGTCTTGCGGATTCCTTTCAGGTCGGCCCTCATAACGCGGATGGGCGAGACCGGCGACTCCTTCTCCTTCAGGTAGACGAGCGCCAGGTCCAGCGTGTCCATCCCCATCCGCTCCATCAGCGTGTAGGCGTATAGCTTGAGCTGGAGGATGTACCGGGGCTCGTCGGCCGGTTTTTCGGAGTATTTGTAGTCGGCGACCCTCCATTCTTCCCCGTTGAACCACGCGATGTCCGCCGCCCCAGCCACCGTCACCGTCATGCCTGGCCCCACGAGCCGCAGGGCCATCGGTATCTCTCTTAAAATCGCCTCTTGTGGAGTGGAGGAAAGCTCCGACAGCGGCGGAGAGGAGAAGGCCCGCTCCAGGCTGTGAAGTATTTCTTCGCGTCCCTCCACGTCCAGGCCGGAAAACTCCTCCGCCACGGCTTTTTCCAGCGCGTCCTCCGGCGCTCCCAGCCCCAGCGGCGCCTTCTCCAGCAGGGTGTGGATGCGAGAGCCGAGGCTGACAGGCGACGTCTCCGGCGCCAGGCCGGCCGGATAGACGGCCCCCGGGCGGGAGGGGGGCAGCTTCATCACCCCCTGGTAGTAGTAGAGCCTCGGACAGCGGCGCAGGGTGGCAAGGCCGGTCGCGGTGATCTTTATCTCCGGCCTGGAGGGTTTTCGTTTCTTCGCGGCGGCAGGCGACGGGGGCCTTCGTTTCGCGATGGCCTCCGCCTCAAGGGGAGCTTCCCTCCGCGCGGTCTCCGGGGACGCCGTGCAGGCCGCGGCCTCGATGGCCTCGACTTCCAGCCCAGCCTCGGCGATGATGTCATCGACCCATTTTTCCCACTTCCCCTTCCTGCCCGAAGACCCGCTCAGGATGAGCCTGTCCTTCGCCCTCGTCATGGCGACGTAGAGCAGACGCGCAAGCTCGGCCTCCCCGGCGGCGTTCTCGGCGGCGCGGACTTTTTCGAACATCGGCCCGGCGGCCCATTCGCCGCTTTCCGGGTCGTGGACCTTCATCCCGATTCCCGCGCTGTGATGGAAGGCCGTCCTGCCTCCACCCGCTGTCTCGCCAGCGCCGAGGTCGCCCACTATCACGATGGGGAACTCCAGCCCCTTGCTCTGGTGCGTGGTCATTATCGTCACGGCGTCGCCGCCCGCGTTTATCTCCGCCTGCGCCTCCCTGGAGATATCCTCGCCTTCCATCCGGGAGAGCCTCTGTATAAAGTTTTTCAGCCCCTTCCCCTCGTCCGACTCGAACCGCCTGGCCATCTCGATCAGCTTGAACAGGTTGGCCAGCCGCTGCTCGCCGTGGAACCTGCCTATCATCACCGCGCCGTAGCCCGTCTCCGCGAGGACCGTCTCCAGAAGCTCGGATATCATCATCCTGTCCCGCGTCTTTTTCCATCGGCGGAACATTTCGGCGAATGTTTTGAGCTTTTCCCTGTCCTCTTTGTCGAGCCCCGGCGGGGTCTTTTTTTTCAGGATGAAATCCTCCGGCGCCTTGCGGGTCGCGCCGTCTTCTCCGCGGACGATTCTCAGGATCGCCGCGTCGCTCAACCCCGCCAGGGGCGAGCGCAGGACGCTCATGAGCGCGAGCCTGTCCCGTGAATAGTCCAGGGCCTTCAGCAGGCTGATGAAGTCCCGTATCTCCTGGGCGTGGTAAAACCCCTTGCCCCGCGCCACCTGGAAAGGGACACCGGCGAACCGGAAGGCGTTTTCATACAGGTGGAGGTTGGTGAACTTTCTCAGCAAAAGCGCCACGTCGCCGAGCCCCGCGGGGCGGACGCCGGAGCCGTTCGCATGTCGTACCATGATCCCGCCGCTGGCGATATCCTTCGCCACGAAGCTTGCGATGGTGGCCGCCTCCAGCGCCCGGTAGTCTTCCGCCCTGCCGTTGTCGATGTTGAAGGAGAGCCTGGTCACCGGTCTTTCAGGGCCGTCGTCCCTGAACCTTGGCCTGAGGCTGTCCCTTTCGGGGTCGAACCGCGCGTCTTCCGGACCACTACCCTTCATGAGCGCCGGGAAGAAGCCGTTGGTGAAACGGATGAGCCCCGGCGTGGAGCGGAAGTTCTTGGTCAGGGAGTATTCGCGCCCCCCGCTGCTTCGTATCATCTCCGCCACCTTTCCGAAGACGGTGACATCGGCCCCACGGAATCCATATATGGACTGTTTCACGTCCCCGACGACGAACAGCCTGCCGGAGCCGGGGGGCGCGAGCAGGGCTATGATCTCCTGTTGCAGGTCGTTGATGTCCTGGAATTCGTCCACCAGCGCGCGCCTGAACTTGCCGGAGAGAATGCGGCCCGTCTCCGGGTCTTTCCTTAAAAGGTCGCGGGCCTTCTCCTGCAGGTCGTCGTAGTCGAGCAGGGATTTTTTGTCTTTGACGCGGGAGTAGTCCCTTATCACCTCTTCCATGACCTCCAGGAACGCTCGCGTGTTCGCCGCCGCCTCCCATTCAAGCGCTGGGGCCGCCATCCGGGCCAGCAGCTCGCCCGCCTCCTCCCCGCCCGCGGCGCTTTTCAGGCTTGCGGAGAGCTTGTGAAGCTCCACGGCATGGGCCAGAGAGGGGTCTGGAGACTCAAAAAGCTCCGGCCGCTCATTCATCGTCTCCGTGAGCTTGAAGATTCTTGTGTTTTTCCTGGCTTTGCGCATCTCCGGGATCAGGGCGGAAAGCTCCTTGCGGGCAGCCTCAGCGTCGGCGTTGTCCAAAGTCCCCAGGAAACGCTCATAGTCCGAAAGCAGGGTTAGCGGCGTTTTGTTCGCCGCTCTCACCAGCGGGATCATGTCCACGATGTGGTTGACCAGCCCCGGCGACTTGAACCCCAGGTCGCGCGTCAGCCGGGCCGCGCCGCCGTGTCCGTCCCGCAGCAGCCTCAGGACGGTGTTCACGGCCGTTTTTTCCAGGAGCTCGGCCGCATCCATCTCGTCCATGACGGAGAAGGCCGGGTCCACCCCGGCGGCTATGGGGTTCTCTCTGAGCAATCGGGCGCAAAACGAGTGGATGGTGGAGATATACGCCCCCTGCAGGGCCTGCCGCTGGCGGACGAGGTGGGCGAGCGCCTTTTCCTTTTCCCCCCAGCCCGGCGCGTCTTCGGGGAGGTTGGCCGTGGAGACCTCGACCTTCGCCGCTCTCCTCAGTTTTTCTATCTTGCCAGTCAGCCTGTCCCGGACGCGTTGTTTCATCTCCGCGGCTGCCTTCTCCGTGAAGGTGATGGCCACGAGCTGGTCCACGCGGGTGTAGCCTTCGTCTCCGTGGCGGAGAAGCTCGCTTACGTATTTCGAGACCAGCGCGTGGGTCTTGCCGGTTCCTGCGCCCGCGTGGAAGAGCATGTCCGCATCGCAGGCTCTTTTCTTTTCCACGGGCGTGGGCGTGTTCAACTGTCCCCTCCCGTCTCCGTGCCCGGAGCGGCCAGGAGCCTGCACAGCGAGGGGAAATCGCAGTAGTCGCACGATTCGGGATCGGGCGGGTAAACTCCCCCTTCCGCCCGCTCCATGGCGCCCAGGAGGACGGCTTCGAACAAGGCGTTTGCGTCCTTCGGGGGCTCGGCGCCGAGGGGGGAGAGAAACAGGCCGTCGTCCACCGGCGTTCGGTTTCTCCCCGCGTCCGTCCGGATCAGGATATCCCCCTTCTTTATCGCGCCCAGCAGGCGGTATCCGCCGGAGAGCCTTTTCGCCTCGTCAAGGAGCCCCCCGCCGAGGACGTAATCCCTGGCAAGGATCATGTACGCCGGGAGTTGGAACGAGGTTTTGCCCATGTTCTCGCGCCGGACGAATTTCCTGTAGCGGGTGGTGTTGGCGCCGAGCTTGTAGTCGATCACGCGGATTTCTTTTTTCTCAGGGTTGACGTCGATCCTGTCGATGGAGCCAACAAGGAGCCTGTCCACGCCGTCCCTGCCCCTGATCCTGTGTGGCGGGTTCTTCGCGTTTTTATAGAACTCCGGCAGATCGAACCTGGCCTCCACGGCCACGGGGACGAAACCGCTTTCCGATCTTTCCTCGATCTCTTTTTTCACTACGATGGCGAGTCTCGCCAGGGTTCGCTCCTTTTGCGTTTTCCAGACCGCCGGGTCACCCTGCCTGCCTTCCTTCTCGTATTTTTCGAACACGCGGCGGGCCGACTCCGCGATCTCGCGCGTCATCATGGGCCCGTCCAGGCGCGCCGCCTCGCTCTTTTCGATAAGCCGCCCGTAGAAATCCTCCAGTATCTCGTGCTGGAGGGAGCCGGTCTGCCTGGCATCAAGCTGCGGCTCCGGCTCGGCCGGGGGCTCGAGCTTAAGGAGCTTCGCGGCAAAATAGCGGAAAAGGCACTGGCCGAGCTTTTCGAGATCGGTGGGAGAGTGGCGCGCTTTCTCGTTCTCCAGCCGGACGCGCTTTGCGAGGTCTTCGGCCCCGGCCAGGAGCCCGTTGTGGGGTGATGTCATCCGTCGCTTCTTTTGCGGGTCTGTCTCGTGGAAGAAGGCGTCCCTGCCACGCTCCATCGCGGAGAGGCCAAGCAGCCTGACGAACCTGCTCCACCCGCCGCGTCCCCCGGCCGCGTCGGCTATCATTTTCTCCAGTTCGGCTTTTTCCGGCTGTCCCCTGAAAAGCTCCAGCAGAAGCTTTGTCTTTTTCTCTTCCGGGTCTATAAGCTCCTCGTATCTCTTCTGGATGGCGAGCCTCGGCCCCTCCTTCACCATCGCCTCGCGCTCTTTCCCCGCGGCGCCGGGCGCGAGGGCGTCCAGAACGTCGTCTACGAACTGGGAGCGCATCAAGGGGGAGCCGTCCAGCTCCATATCGCTGTAGGTCAGCGTGACGCGCTCTCCGGCGGTTTTCAGGGCCTGGAAGAAAAGGAGGGACTCCTCCCGCCACTTGTCCGCCGCCTTGTCGAAGACTTTTCGCCCCTTCGCGATGCCTGGGTCATCTTCCGCAGCCTCCGTCGCCCAAGCCTGGTTGAACCTCTCCTTTTCCGTGTCGTTGAGTATGGAGCCCGTTTCGATCCGTCTCGGGAACTCGCCTTCGCTCAAGCCCGCGATGAACAGGAACCGGAAAGCGGCCCCCACGGCGTCGTGCACGCCGAGGACGGCGGCCCTGTTTTCGTCCGCCGCGGCCTGGTCGGGGATGTCCCCTGCGTTTATCTGGTTCTCCAGCAGGCCGCGCAGGCCGTCGAAACCCGCGCCGCCGCCGCGCGCCCCGAGACTCTCGGCCGAGCGGGCCGCCTCTGTGATGGTGTCCGACAGGAGGGCGAGGGAGCTGTTGTCGCGGAACCCTGCCGTCTCCGCCATCGGGCCCTCGACCGTTTCTCCGGGCCCGAAATCGAGAAAATCCAGGAGTTCTTTCAGGGCGGCGAAAAAGTCCGGCGGCCTGTTTTTGCCGCCGAAACTCTCCAGCCTCTTTATCAGGCCGATGGTCTCAGCCGCGATTTTCCCGCTTCCGGGCGGTTTTTGTTTCCGGGGAAGTTTTTTGAAAAGGGCGCTCCATTTGCGCGAAGGACCACCCATGATCCCTGCTTTCAGGAAAAGGCCGCGCGCCGCGTCGGGGTCGAGATTTTCGAACCTGTGGAAATATGGCGAAGAGAGGACGCGCAGGACGCTTTCCCTTTCGAACCCGCCGTCGATCGCCTCGAACAGAGAAAAAAGCGCCCGGGCCGCCGGACTCTGGCCGAGGCTCAGGCCGCGCCTCATCCTGAAGGGTATCCGGTAGCGTCTGAAGACATCCTCCACTATGGCCCCGTATGGCCTCACGTCCCGCAGGACAAGGCCGAAGTCCGCCCACCGGGAGCCGGTCTTCTCCCTCGTGGAGACGATCCTGGCGCCGACTTCCTCTATCTCCCGGTACCTGCTGGACAGTCTCAGTATCTCCACCCTTTCGATGAGAGCCTCGTCCGGCGGGGCCGGCTCCGGCGAAAGGCTGAATATCCTCTTGCGCAAGGGCCCGAGCGGCCCGCCGGAAGCCTCCTCGTAATGTATCGAAAGCCCCCCTTCGGCGTCCGCGAGATCCTCGAACTTCTCTATGTTGGATACGATGAATCCAAAAGCTTTCGCCCTCTCATCCGGCAGGGGGACGACGATGGTTACGGGAATTTTCCTCGCTATGCGGCGGAAGAGCTCGAACCTGTACGGGGTGAACTGGTATATGTCGCGCAGGGCGATGGCGTCGAACCGCCGCAGGGTGGGGGCGTTAAAGGCGTCTTCGCCGTCCAGCGCCTCGATGAGCCGCTGGCGCAGGATTCCCTCGTCCACAAACCCGCGCTCTTTCAGCCTGCCCCTGTAACGTTCATAAAGTCCGGCGATCTCATCCTCCTTGGAAGGGGCGTAATCCCTGATCGCCGCCAGCCCCTCCGGCGCGACAAGACCCGCGCCAAGCTCGTCGAAGAAGGAAAGCAGGGCGGCGTTGAACCCGGCCCTCGTCATGGCCGGTCTGAGCGCGCCGCCGCGCCGCCTGTAATAATCGCCGATCACCTCGGCGAGCAGCAGCGACCTGCCGAATCCGCCCAGGGGCCTCGAGGGGCCGAGTATCTCCGCCTGGAGGCGGCGCTCGAAAGCGCCAAAGGTCATCATGTACGGCGTGACCGCCGCCGCGTTCCCGCCGCTGTCCAATAGCTCGTCCACGGCCATGGAGAGGCGTTGGGCGGTGGGGTAAAGGACGAGGGAGAATCGCTGGATCATTACCCGAGAGTGTCCAAAATAGCCTGGCTCATACCGGTTCTCCGCCGGATTCTATCACGTCCCGAAAGCCGTTGACACGACGGGCGGATGCGTATAATATTTAGACTGAATATAAAAATCAACGGGCGCGCCGGGGGGATGTTTCGGGCGCGGCTCGCGGAGGGGGCTTTGCTAGAACCTGTTTTTGGAGGAGTTTTGAGAGTATGACTACCCAGACAATCCAAAGCGGCGACATCCACGCCAGCGCGGAATGGAAAGACGACAGTGTGCCCAAGGTCACCCTTGTGAAGACCGACAAGCTCAGCCTTGACGTCTATTATTTCAACCCGGGCCAGAGGCTCGGCTACCATCGCCATCCCGAGGGCGACCAGATTTTCACAGTCATAGAGGGCGAGGGCGCCTTTTATCTCAAGGACGAGCAGGAAGAGACCATCACCGTGAAGCCCGGCTCGGTCTTCCTGGCGCCGGCGAACGTGTGGCACGACCTGCATAACACCGGCTCTGAAAAGCTCATCGCTCAGCAGGTGACAAAGCAGCCGGCTGGCATGGAGAAGATGAAGTAAGGGCTGGCGCGCCAGGAAGCTTTTTTCAAGCGCGGGTCTTTGTTCTAAGGCCCGCGCTTTTTTTGTCTTCGGCCGCTGATATCAACGTTAAGCAAGGACGTCCCGCAGGCCTATAAAAACATCGCCCAGCGCCCCGCCGAACTCCGGGGCGGATATCGACACGACCCCTTCCGCCCCGCAGGCGGCCCGGACGCCCTCGCCCATGGCCGCCTTCACGGATCGAAGGTCGACGCCGTTTATGATTATTTCCAGCACGGAGCCCACCCCCTTCGGCGGAACGTTCCCCGCCTCGTCGCGCAGGGAAGGACAAAATTTTTCGTTCGTGGACGCGCCGAGGAACTTGTATTTCGAGCCGACTTTAGAAGCTGATCTGCACACGCCGCCGGGGAAGGGGAGGATGACGCCCGGCATGTGGTCTATGGCTCCCACGGCGCGAATGGCGGCGTCCGCCGCGGATTTTCTATCCCTCGCCATGATGAGAAACGCCCCCCCGGCCACGCCTTGTCGAATCGAAAGACTCTCCTCGACGAAAAACTCCCCCTCGGTGACAGGTATCGACCACATCTTTCTGCCATGGACTTTTCGAGGCCGCTCATGCCCGTCGCCGAAATAGCGCAACCGCGCGCCGACGTCGAGCTTTTCTCCGCTTTTGCGCCCGCCCCCGCCATCGAAAAGGACCGTGGTGGGGCAGGTTAGGATCGCCTGTCCGGCTCGGGCGATGAGCTGCTCCTTGAGCTTGCCCTCCGTCCTCGAGAAGAACAGGAGGTATACCCCCGGCCGCCCGTCGGGGGTCTTTTTGGCCCGGCCCTCGAGGCCCGCCTCGGCGCCGCATCCTATAATGGACGTGGCGAAGCCGGTGGAGGCGCTTGTGGCGGCGGCCAGCCAGTAGTCGTTCTCCGCGGTGACGAGAACGCGGGCGAAGGGCATTCTGAAAGCCTCCGCGCGCGCGTTTTCTATGAACACGCCGTTGATTTTCATCGGCGTTATTCTAACATCGGCGGAGGGGCTTTTTGTGGTAGTCTCGGAACTTGGATGGTGGAGAGTTCGTCATTCTGGGCCGCCTGGCTCAGCAAACATTAACACGCTATCCAAACCCCGCAGCGAATCATCGGGAGGTTTTTTAAGTGAGCGACAGCATCATCCTCGAACAGCTCGAGCTGGAGATGATAATAGGTGTCTTTGACTGGGAGCGCAAGACCAGGCAGCCGGTGCTCATAGACCTCGAGTTGGAGGTGGACACGGAGCCTGCGGCCAGGACGGACTCCATAGAGCAGGCCGTCGATTACAAGTCGATCGCCAAGTCCATAATCGTCCGCCTTGAGCCAAGCGAGTTTTACCTTGTGGAGACGGTGGCCGAGACGGTGGCCGAAATATGCCTTTCGAGCGAGGGGGTGAAGAGCGCCACGGTGAAGGTGTCCAAGCCGGGAGCGGTGCGCGGCTCGAAAAACGTGGCGGTGCGGATAACGCGCCCTTCGGGGGATCATGTTATCTATCTCGGCGTCGGAGGCAACATCGAGCCGGAGAAAAATATCAAGGCCGGCCTGGAAATGCTGAAAAGCAGGTTCAACGTTAAAGCAGCATCCCCAATGTACCGTTCCACCGCCTGGGGGGTAAAGGATGAGCAGCCGGACTATTTAAACCTCGCGGTGATGGCCGAAACCGGCAAGGACCTTTTCGGCGTCCGGGCGGAGATACGCTGGATCGAAGAGCTTCTGGGGCGCAGGCGGACGCTGGACAGGTTCGCCCCCCGCACGCTGGACATAGACCTTTTGCTGTACGACGATCTTGTGTTGGACGACGAGGGCGGCAGGCTGCCGCATCCGCAGCTTCTGACGCAGCAATTTGTCTACCTGCCGATGATGGATATCGCCCCCGGCGTCGTGGTTCCGGGAACGGGAGCGGCGTTGAAGGATATCGAGCCGGAATACGCCGATCCGGATCTTGCGATAAGGAAGGTCTGAAAAACTTCACGTCTCCTCGCCGTCCGAGGCCATGCGGGCGCGTTCGTGAGCCCAGCGGCGGAGGGCGTCTATATCCTCGGCCATGGTTTTTGAAAGCGGCACGGATGAGCGCAGGGCTATCAATATGTCCTCGGTGGTGAACTCCCTCTTCGCGTCGAACCCGCTGTACATCGCCTCCACGACGGCCATCTCTATCTCCGCCCCGGAGTAGCCCTCCGCGGTGGCGGCAAGCTCCGGGACACGGAAGTTTTGCGCGGCGCGCTTTCGTTTCTCGATATGAATCCTGAAAATCTCCGTCCGTTCCCGCTCACGCGGCAGGTCGATAAAAAAAATCTCGTCGAACCGCCCCTTGCGCAGAAGCTCCGGCGGCAGGTCTGAGATGGAGTTGGCGGTCGCGATGACGAAGACGGGTTTTGTCTTCTCCTGCATCCAGGTCAGAAACGTCCCGAAGATGCGGGAGGTGACGCCCGCGTCGGTCGCGCCGGAGGATTTTATCCCCGAAAAGCCCTTTTCTATTTCGTCAATCCAAAGGATCACCGGCGCGAGGGACTCGGCCGTGGCGATGGCTTTGCGCATGTTCTCCTCGGACGAGCCGATGAACGACGAGAATATTCGCCCCATGTCGAGCCGCAGCAGCGGCTGGTTCCAGAGGTTTGCGACGGCCTTGGCGGTGAGGCTCTTGCCGCAGCCCTGGACGCCGAGCAACAGGACGCCTTTGGGCAGCGGCAGGCCGTATTCGCGGGCCCGCTGAGTGAAAGACTCCCTCCTGGCCGTCAGCCATTTTTTAAGCGCGCTCATCCCGCCCACGTCGGAGATGGTCTCGGAGGCGTCGTAATAGTCGAGGGAGGCGGATTTTCTTATGAGCTGTTTTTTCTCGAACAGGACGAGCTCTATGTCACGCTCGTCGAAAACATGGTCGTTGAGCATCGCCTTCGAAAAGATCCTGCGCGCCTCGGTGATGGTCAGCCCGAGCGTGGCGTCCACCATGGCCTCCTTGCCGTCCTCGTCGAGGGAGGCGGAGAGCTTCGGGTTTCTCTGGGCGAAGGCCAGGGCCTCGTCGAGCATGGCGCGTATCTCCGCCCGGCCAGGCAGGGGCAGGTCGACAATGGTGATATCTTTCTCCAGCTCCGGCGGTATCTTCTGAGACGGGGAGACTATGACCATCGTTTTGCTGGACTTGGCGAAGTCATCCACGACGTCCCGCATGAGGCGGATCACCACGTCGTCTTCCATGTAGTGGTGGAAGTCGCGAAACATGACTATCGCCGGGTCCGCGCCAGCTATGGCCCGCTCCAGCCCGTCGATGGCGTTATTGCGCGGAGGGTTGCTGATCTTGCCGGACGTCACAGACCATGTCTCGAACTTTTTCTTGAGGTCTGAGGCGATCTCCTTTAAAAGCTTCTCGGCCCTGTCCTCCTCGAAGGTGAGCAGGTAAATAACGGGGTACCTCGATCTTATAAGGAGCTTGAGCTCCTCGGCTGTTTTCGCTATCGGCATTTTTTGAGTTCAGACCTCCAGAAAGTCGAAGTGGCCCGCCGGTTTTTCCGCCTTCCTTTCGCCTACGGTGTAGCACGCCACGAACCCCTTGCCATCCGCGGCCACGAACCTGTCCCCCTTCCCGCTCATTTCCACCAGCGTCCAGGAGTGATCCGTCTTCGTTCTCCACAACACGTCACCGGCGGTGTTCATGACGGCGATGTGCCCGTTCAGGCTCACGGCGGCGACCCTGTCCCCCTTCGCGTCTACCCCCATTTTGATGACCGGGAACCCAGGGTTGAAGGTCGTCATCTGCCCGTCGGCGAGGTCGATGACGTTGAAACCCGCCTCCCTCGCTGGCAGGAATATCCTCTCCCCCCGCTCCGTGACCTGCAACCCGCTGACCAGCGTGTCCAGGCTCGTTTCGCCCATGGGGTTGAATCTGTTGTCGTAGCGGGCGAGCCACCCATGAGCGCTTGCCACGTACAGCGTCCCCGCCCGCGAGGTTATGCGCGCGTGGGCGACGGGCTGGGGGGTGTGGAGGATGCGCGCCCGTTCGCCCTGGGAGTTTATGATATGCAGTCTGCCCCGCTGGCAGACGACCACGGCGGCCTGGCCTCTCGATTTTATGGCCAGGGTCACGGGCTGCCTGTCCACCCATTTTTCCCACTCCAGCTCCGCGTCGCGGGTCACGCGCATGAGCCGCCCGTCACAGGTAAGGATGAAGACGCTCTCCCCGTCGCGGGTGACGCGGGCGGCGAGGGGGCCGCGGGAAAGTTTCTGGTCCCACAAGATGTTCCCTGTCCGGTCGAGCAGAACTATTCTCTCGCGGCGGTCGAGAACGGTTGTCTCTCCGGTGTTTTCGGCAAGGGACAAAAACTCCACGGCGCGGCCGTGCTCATGCGTCCACAGCCGGTTGACCTTGAGTCTTTTCACTTTTTCGATGTGACGAGAACGGCATTGGCGCAAAAACGCTCGGAATCCAGAGTATCTTGCCAGAAAAGCGGCCGCCCGTCGAGCTTTTTAACCCCGCCCGCCATGCGTCCGCCTTGTCGCGCGCCGCTTTACGCATGGAATGTATGTTATCTTAAAGAGGCGCAGCCGGGCGCCGGTCCGGCGCAGTCCGAAAGTCTTCAACGCTATCGAAACCGAAAGGGGGCGGGTGGCCATGACCCTCGGCGTGAAAGGCAAAAAAGCCCTGGTGATAGACGATTACCGCAGCATGAGAACCATGCTGAGGGAGACCCTGGAAGGGTACGGTTTCTCGGTCACAGAGGCGGAGAACGGCCTGGAGGGGCTGGAGAAGTTGCGCGCGGAGCCTTTCGACATGGTGTTCACGGACATCGTGATGCCGGTGATGGACGGGCTGGAGTTCTGCCAGGAGGTCAAGACCGACCGGGAGCTTTACCGCATTCCCGTTGTGGCCCTGTCCACCCATACCGACGCCTCGTACCTCATAAAGGCCATAGACATGGGCGCCGACGATTATGTCCCAAAGCCGATACAGACGCCCCTGCTCGAAAAAGTGATCGCAAGGCTCGCGGATGGAGACCTCTAGGAAGCGGGAGAGCCAGAAGCTCGACCGCATGATGGTCAGGATCGAGCACCTTGACACGCTCCTGAATCTTGTCGGCGAGGTCATCATCACCTCCAACAACATCGCCACCACCAATCGGCGAGTTCAGGAGTTCTACGATCGCAAGGAGCCGCTGGACAAGCTGTCGATGGACATGATCCGGTCCTCGGAGCTCATAAGCAACAGGATATCCTCCGACCTTCACAGCCTGGTGATGGCCATCCGCATGGTGGAGGTGCGCTCCACCTTCCAGCGTTTCAGGCGCGTCGTCCGCGACGTGGCCAAGGAAGGGGGTAAACAGGTCGAGCTGGTCACGAGCGGGGAGGATACGCTCGTGGACAAAACCATCGCCGAGAAGCTTTATGATCCGCTGAACCACCAGATTCGCAACGCCGTGGACCACGGGATAGAAGATCCCCTGGAGCGCCGCCGCGCCGGCAAGCCGGAGAAGGCGTCCCTCACGCTCAGGGCGTATCAGAGGGAGAACGACGTCTTCATCGAGGTGGCCGATGACGGCAGGGGGGTTGACCCGGAGGCCGTCGCGAAGGCGGCTGTGGAGAGGGGGCTTGTGGAGGAGGACGAGCTTTCCAGGATGACCGGCGACCAGAAGCTCGGGTTCATCTTCCATCCCGGCTTCTCCACAAGGTCCACCGCCAGCAGGATATCCGGCCGCGGCGTGGGGATGGACGTGGTGAAAAACAACATAGAACAGCTCGGCGGAGAGATCATCATCGACACCAAACCCGGGCGCGGGACGACATTCATCTACCGCATCCCGCAGGTCACCGCCGTGAATATACTCGACTGCCTGACCATCCGCGCCGGGGTGGGCTATTACGCCCTGCCGATCCTCAACGTCGTGGCGACGCTGGCCGTCCCGGCGGAGAAGGTCAACTCCGCCCTCGGCAGGGGCAGGACGATAATGTACCTTGGCTCGCTGGTCAGCCTTTTCGACATGGCCGAGCTGCTGGGCGAGGAGCCGCTGCCCCCGGAAAAGGAGTTGACCGTGGTCATTGTGGAGGCCAAGAACGGGCGGATAGCCCTGCGGGTGTCGGAGCTTCTGAGCCCGGAGAAGCTCGTCTTCTCGCCGCTGGCGGACATTTTCAGGGTCCAGGGCGTCTCCGGGACGGCGTCGTTTTCGGGGGAGAGGATGGGCCTTGTCGTCCACGTCGAGGAGCTTGTGAACCGCTCCAGGGGCCTGCTGCCGGAATGGGCGAGGGAGGAGGACAGGCCGGAGGAGGCGGAGGAGCCCGCCGAGGCTGTCGAGCCGGCCATGGCGCGGGCCGTGGAGGAGGCGGAGGAGCCGGGCGTGGAGGATGAGGCTGTGGCGGAGGGGGAGATATCGCACCGCGAGGAGTTTTTCGCGGAGCTTGAGGATATCCTGAAAGAAGTGGACCAGGACCTGTTGACCCTGGAGAACAGCCCCGGCGACACGGAGCTTTTGAACCGGATTTTCCGCGCGTTCCACTCCATGAAGGGCAACCTCATGATGGTGGGTCTCTCGGAGCTCGGCGGGTTCATCCACGAGGTGGAGGCGGTACTGGACCAGGCCCGGAGCGGGGAGGCCGCGGTGGACTCGGGGGTGATAGACCTCCTGCTCGACTCCGCCGACGCGGTCAAGGTGGCCCTGGACTCCATGACCAAGGGCGGGGCGCCGAAGATAGACAAGGCTCTCCTGGAAAGACTGGAAGGGTATAAAAAGCCGGAGCGGGAGAAGGAGAAAGCGCCGGTGGACGTGACCCAGAGGACTTTCCACATCGGCTCCCTGGAGCGGTTCAACCTGATGGCTCTCCGGTACTCGGGCCAGAATGTCTACCAGGTCTATCTTTCTTTCAAGCCGAAGTACCAGAGCCCTTTTCTGGTGGCGCTTCTCATTCTGAAGAGGATAACGAGGGTAGGGCACGTCTTCGGGTCCGTGCCCACGGTGGAGGAAATAGAGAACCAGAGGATAGAATCCCAGTTGAAGGTGATGTTTTCCTCGGAGCTTTCCCGGGAGGAGCTGGAAAAATACATACAGGACACCCTTGTGAGGTATTACGACGTCGATGACTACGAGATACTCAAATCCGCCTAGCGGTGGTTTTCGCGATGGCTGATATCGTGCTGGCGGGCGAACCGGACGAACAGCTGGGGGGAATAGGGCGCATCCTCGAGGGGGCGGGCGAGGCCGTGGAGCGTGTCGAGATGGAGATAACGGACCCGGCGTTCGCCGGCAGGCTGGGGAATCGGCGGTTCGGGGTCATCATCTCCAGGTTTCACGAAGGCGACCTGGCCTCCATAAAGGCGATGCAGTCGATCAGGATCGACAGGCCGTTCCTGAGCTTCATATTCATCTCCGACAGGGACATCCCGGCGTCGGTCCTGACGCTCATGTTCAACGAGGGGGCCTACGGGGCGCTCAGCGAGCCGCTCTCGGAGTCCTCGGCGGCCAGGCTCGTGAAACAGGCCATCAAGAAATCCCGGTGGAGCCTGGACGAGGCGGGCCTGAAGGAGGAGCTGAAACGCTCCAACGAGACCCTGAGAATGGAACTGGAGGAGAAGGAGAAAAAAATATCCAGACTCGAAGGCAGGGCGGGGGAGATGGAGCGGTTATGCTATTTTCTGCTTTCCGACAGGAGTTTCAGGCCGAAGACGATCAAAACCCTCTTCGTGTCGGACTCCGCCTACCAGCGCGGCCTGATCGAGGAGCGGTTCGCCAGGGCCGGTTTCCAGGTGATTGGGACGGACAGCGCGGAGAACGCCCTCCGCGAAATAAAAAACTTCAAACCGGATATCGTCGTGTCGGACCTGGAGCTTCCCGGCATGTCGGGCCTGGAACTGGCTCGGGAGGTGAAAGGCGGGGCCGGATATCCCCCCGTCCATTTCGTCATACTCACCGCCGGGGAGGGCAGGGCCGGTAGCGTCCTCGCTCCGGGGACCATGGTTGACGATTTAGTGATAAAACCGGCAGGGGAGGGTGATTACGACCGTGTGGTGGCGGAAGTGTCGCTGGGCATCCTGCGCCTGTGAGGGCTGGAGCCATGCGGGCGGGACAGGATGATCCCGCCTCACCGATGACTCGCGGGCGGAGGCGGGAAAAATCCAGCGAGTGGCCAACTCAGTCGGCCTTGCCGGACTTGAGCTCGCGCCGGATATTTCTCAGGCGGGCGGCCTGCTTCTCCAGCTTGCCTATCTGCTCGTCCACCCGGCCGAGAAGATTCTTTACGGCGTCGTCGATGTCCTCCACCCTGTCGGGGAAAGGCTCGCCCTCGCCGGTCATAAGCCAGTCCAGAGAACACCTGGTGTAGTTCCTGATCTTGATGAGGTTCTCGTATTTCGGGATCTTCTCCTTCTGCCAGTAATACTGGAAAAGACCCTTCTCTATCCCGACCTTCTTGCACCAGGCGTAGGGCTTGTCATCGCCGATCAGGAACCTCAGCCTGTCTTTGAAGGTTTTCAGCTTGGCCGGCTTTTTCCGGGTTGTCTTTTTGGCGCTCATTTTTTACTACCTCGTACACTTAAGCTATACTCTTCATTCTAATTTAAGATTTATTGTACCCGATGTAAAGAGCGAAACAGTGCTAAAATTGAATAATCCATAAAAAAGATGCGTTTTTTATAACACAATAAATATCAAGAAGATATCCTGTAACGAAGCCGCGTTTTTATGGTATGACGTGTTACGATTTTACCGCTCCGGGCCGGTCGCTTGCCCGGGATGTTTTATAACCCACAAGTACGCCAATTATTACCAGCGTCTCCTCGGGCTCGCCTGTGGCCTATAGTTTTATCTCCCCGATCATGGGGTGGTGCGTCACGGCCACCTCCACGTAGAGGTCGTTTCTATCGGGCGTGGTGAAGGGGACGTGCACGATGAGAGCCCCGGAGCCGTAGAGGGTCCAGCGGATGTTTTCCCCCACGATCACGCTGGGGATGCCGTTCGTCGCCTTCCAGCCCGTGAGTTCGTTGATCTTGAGCCGCGCCGCGCCTCCGACCTGGTTGGTGATTTCTCCGATGGCGCCTTCCACGTCCGGGTCGCGGTGGTTTTTGTACGGCGGATCGGCGAAAAGCATGTTGGTTGTGATCTCCAGTATGGCGGCCTTGGAGAAGGTGATGATGAACTGTCCGCCGTAGTCCCCCTCGAAGGAGATCGCGCCCGCCGCGTCGCCGTCGATGACGGCGTGTTTGGTGATGGTGGCGGCCTTGGTGCGGCTTGTCACCCTTGTCTGGCCGGTCGATGACATGACGTTCTCGGCGGCGGCGATGAAATTCTTGACGATCTTGGCCACCACTGGCCGCTGTATGTTCTGCGCCCCCCCCGCTTTGGCCTGTGATTTAGAGGACATTGCTGGTTGAATCCGGGCCTAATCCTTTTTTTCGATTATTATCCTGTCGCCTTCGCGTATTCTCTCCCGCTTTTCCTTCTGGAAGGCCTCAACCTCCTCCATCAGCCTGGACGCCTCCTCCTCGGAAGTGGTGAAGGCGCGATACGTGACGCCCGACCCCGGCTCGCCTTTCGCCAGGATCTGGTACACCTTGCCCACCGGATCCCCCTCATCGCACTTGACGCTCTGTATCTTCACGATGCTGTCCGCGTCGACGGATGCCAGGCCGGTCTCGCCGCCGCAGGAGAGTGTTTTGAACGTGACCTTGACATGGCTTGGCCCTCCGGCGAAAGAAAAAGAGGCCCAAAGCAGGGCTATCGGAAAAAAACGGAGCACTTTCAAGGTTTTCCCACCCTAACCACACGCTTATACCTGGATTTATACAGTCTAACACCGTAATTTACGCCCGTACAGCCTTTTTCCCTTCTCGCCGGCTGGCCCCCGCGCCGTTCGGATTTTTTTTCGCCGCATGGAACTTTCTCCATTTCCCCGGTGTTTATGTTGTAAGGGATCGAGGCGCCAGGGGCGGAAATTTTCATCGCGTCGATTCCCGTCCAGGCAGCGTCTTGCCGCTTTTTGAGGGGGAAGGCGTTTTTTTGTGTGGAGACATCAACAGAGGAGCCAAGTTATGAAAAAGACGGGAGTTTTAGCGGGATTGCTGTTTTTCATAGGGGTTTCCCTGGCCATGGCGCCGCCCGAGGCGTCCGCCGTGCCCGCCTTCGCGAGGATCTACCAGACCGAATGCACGTTATGCCACGTGGCCTATCCCAAGCTGAACGAGTTCGGGATAAAGTTCCGGGCCAACGGCTACCGGCTGGAAGGGGAAGAGGGCAAATATCTTTGGGATCAGCCCGTGAGCCTGGGATTCGTGGGCGAGTTCGCCTATACCAACGTTGACCAGGAGGTCGCCGCCGCCGAGGAGGCGGGCCACGACGAGGCCGGGACCGAGGAGGCCGACCACGACGAGGCGATGCCCGGTATGCTTACAGCCGCCCAGGAGGATGGAGACCACGATGAGGCGGAGTCCTCGTCCTCCAGCAAGGAGAAACACAAGTCGGCTAAGTTCGATTTCGAGAACCTGCTCATATATTCCGCCGGGACGCTCGCGCCCCGCGCCTCCTACTTCGCCCACCTGATGGCCACGGGGGAGGCGACGACTCTTTCGCTCGCTCACGTGTCGTTTCTGGACATCCTGCCGAAGGCGGCGCTGAACGTCAGGGCGGGGAAGATGGCTGTTGACCTGCCCTATCTCTCCAGCTCCCGCAAGATGACGAAGACAGACTACCTGACGCAGATCTCGCAGGCCGCGGGCCACGGCCACGGCGGCGCGGCGGCCACGACCGGGGCCACCCTGGTCAACGAGGGAGTCGAACTCAACGGCATATTCGGCCTGGGCGAGGAGGCGGAGCTTGAGTACGCCCTCGGCGTGGGCAACGACAACGTGGAGTCCTCCGACAACAACGTCGGAGCTTATCACGGGTTCGTCACCCTGAACTGGAGCGGCCAAAGCCTCGGCTTCATCTACAAGCACGACAGGCTCGGAGAGACCGACGACGACAAGGAGGACGCCGACGGCTACGGCGTGGCGGCGGACATGAATTTCGCCGACCTTTACCTGACCGCCGCCTACTTCTGGTTCAAGAAGACGGTCACCGGAGCCTCGGACGTGAAGATCAACAGCGGCCTGGTGGAGGCGGGCTATCCGGTATTGCCGGAGCTCTACCTCGTGGGGCGCTATGACTTCAACGACACGCAGGACTCGGACGAGAAGATATCGCAGATAGTGGGGAGCCTGATCTGGTATGCCAGGCCCAACCTCAAGCTGCAGGCCGAGTACGCAAGCCGTGTCGACACGGACCACGCTGGCGAAGACTACACCACCAACACCATATACGGGGTTGTGGCGTTCGCCTTCTGAAAAAGGGATGACATGGAGAGGCCGCCCGGCGCGGATGTCCGGCCGGGCGGTCTTTCGTTTAAGGAGCGTGAAAGGATGAAGTACGGCAAGATCACCGCCATCATAAGAAAAGAGACGCTTGAGAACGTGGAGAAAAGGCTCCGGGAGATGGGCGCGCCGGGCGTCAGCGTCACGAAGGTGAAAGGATACGGCGAATACGCCGACCTTTTCAGGAGCGACTGGCTGACCACCCACGCCAGGCTGGAGATTTTCACCACCTCGGAGAAGGCCGGACCGCTGGCGGAGGCGATCATGGACGCCGCCTGCGTGGGAACTTGCGGTGACGGGATAGTGGCGATCCTCCCCGTCGAAAGACTGTTCAGGGTCCGCGACCGGCGCGAGGTCCCGCCTGACGAGCTTTAGCCATGATCCCCTCCCCGGCGTAACAAGCCCGAGTTCCCCACAAAACCACCTTGAAAACGGCGGCGATGGAACTTTTTTCCCGCCAATCGTGTTTAAATTACAGAGATGAAAGACAGAAAAAGAACGCTGTCGAAAGATGGCATGAAATACATGACGCCGCTGGCCGCGGCTTTTCTTTTAGCCGTCCAGTCTTTCGCCGGGACGGCTCCCTCGTGGGAGGCGCTGACGGAGGAGCTCATGGAGAACCATCCCGGTCTCGAGGCGAAGCGTCTGCTCGTTGAGTCCCTTGAAGAGATTCCCGAGGCGCGGATGGCGTGGGACGATCCGATGATCAGCGCGGGCCTGTCCAACGTCCCCGTGGACAGCTTCGACTTTTCCCGTGAGCCGATGACCCAGAAGACGGTGGGGGTGTCGCAGAGGATACCGAGCCTCTCGAAAAGACTGGCCGAGAAGGGGCTCGCCGAGGAGAACGTCCGGGTGGAAAAGGCGCGGACGCGGCTTCTGGCCGCCTCGCTCGTGGAGATGATGAAAAACGCCGTCTACGAGATCGCCTACGCGGACAGGGCGCTGCGCATCCTCGCGAGGAACGAGAGGGTCCTCGACGAGTTCATCACCATATCCAACGCCAAGTACGCCACCGGCAAGGGAGTGCAGGCCGACGTCATCCAGGCCCAGGTGGAGAAAAGCAAGATATTCGACAGGAGGCTCGATCTCGAGGAGAGGCGGAAGCTGGCGGTGATACGGCTCAACAGGACTCTGGGAAGGGACGTCGAGGCTCCTTTCGAGATCGGCGGCCTTCCCCTGGATCAAGAGGTCGCCGGGGATTTCGCGGGGCTTTGGGAGAAGGCGGAGCGTAAATCGCCGGAAATGACGCTGGCCAGGGCGTTTCTTGAGCTTTCGGAAAGCGGGCTTGAGAAGGCCGAGGCGTCCGTGGGGATGGACGTTGTCCTGTCCATGAGGTACGGCCAGAGGGACGATGCGCCCTCGGAGCGGGCGGATTTTCTCTCCGCGGGGGCCGCCGTCTCCATCCCGCTTTGGCGGGAAAGGAAACAGGACAGGCTTATCGCCAGCGCCCGGCTGAAGGTGTCGGAGGCGGCGGTGGAGGTGGAGAACGCCGCGCAGGAGACGAGGGCCGCCCTTGGCCAGGCGCTGGCCAGCTACCAAAAGGATGTGGAGACAATACGCCTCTACGAGAATGGAATCATCCCCCAGGCCAGGCAGGCCCTCCTGGCCTCCCAGGCGGCTTACCAACTGGACAAGGCGGACTTTTTGTCCATGCTTACCAACGAGCTTACTCTTCTGCGATACGAACTGGACCTCGAGATGGCCCTTTTGAGAAAGAGAAAACTCTCCGCCAGGATCGGGCGCCTGGCGGGCACGGGTGTTTATCTGAAGGAACGACAATGACGGAACTGGAAAAAGAGGCGGAGAGGCAGCGGCCCGGCTGGGTCTACGCTTTAAAATTCGCCTGGACGCTGATACTGGCTCTCCTTGTGGTTTATGGCTATTTCAACAGGGAGGCTGTCCTGGAGTGGTTTAAAGACCCCGCGTTCAGCCTGCCGGGAAGAGAGAAAGTGGAGAAGGCCGCCCCAGCGCCGGCGGCGGAAAAGGGGCGGAAGATAAAGTACTGGCGGGCTCCGATGGACCCGAGCTACATAAGCGACGAGCCCGGCAAGTCTCCCATGGGGATGGATCTCATCCCTGTATACGAGGACGAAGGGGAGGACGCGGACGTCATAAGGATAAACCCCGCCGTCGTCCAGAACATCGGCGTCAGGACGGCTTCGGCGCGGCGGATGGACATGGTGAAGACCATCCGCGCCATAGGCGTTATCGCCTATGACGAGACGAAGCTCAATCAGGTTCACAGCAAGGTCCCCGGCTGGGTCGAAAAACTTTACGTGGACGCTACCGGCATGGAGCTGAAAAAGGACGAATATCTTTTGGAAATATACAGCCCCGACCTCGTCGCCACGCAGGAGGAGTACCTGCTGGCGTTGAACTACAGGGACTCCCTGCGCGAAGGCGGGCACGAGGCCGCCGCCGGAAGCGGCGAGAGGCTGCTGGAGTCCGCGAGGCGCAGGCTGGAGCTTTTCGACGTACCGCAGCACCAGATCATGGAGCTTGAAGAGAGCCGGGAGGTAAAAAAGACCCTGCACATCCACTCCCCGGCGGACGGGGTGGTCGTCAGCAAGAAGGTGATAGAAGGCATGTACGTAAAGCCCGGCGACACGCTCTATGAGCTTGCCGATCTCTCCACGGTCTGGGTCTACGTGGACGTTTACGAGTACGAGATTCCCTACGTGAAGGAGGGCCAGAGCGCTGAGATGACCCTGACAGCCTTCCCCGGCCGGGTGTTCAAGGGCAAGATCACCTATATATATCCATTCCTGGACAAGCGCACCCGTTCCATCAAGGCGCGGCTCGAATTCAGGAACCCCGGGACCCATCTCAAGCCGGACATGTACGGTGACGTGACGATCCACGCCGAGGGGAGGAAAAACGCCGTGGCCGTCCCCAGCGAGGCGGTGATAAGGACGGGGGAGCGGACGCTTGTCTTCATCGACAGGGGCGAAGGGATGTTCGAGCCGAGGGAAGTGAACATGGGGATGGAGAGCGAGGGGATGGTGGCGATCCTGGACGGCGTCAAGCCTGGCGAGATGGTCGTCACGTCAGCCCAGTTCCTGCTCGACTCGGAATCGCGCCTCCGGGAGGCCACGAGGAAGATGATTCCGGCAGGGGAGGAAATGAAGACCCCGGAGGAGGCCATGCCCATGGATCACGGCGCGATGGAGAGTGGGAAGATGAGTCAACCCGGGATGGATCACGGCTCCATGAACCATGAAGGCATGGACCGTTCGAAGATGAATCACTGAGCGAAAGCGCCCCTCGGATACGCCATGCTGAAAGCGATAATAGAAGCCTCCGCCCGCAACAGGGTTCTCGTCCTGCTCGCGGCTGCCTTTCTCACCTTGGGAGGGATCTACGCGGCCAGGAGCATCCCCCTGGACGCTATCCCGGACCTCTCTGACGTCCAGGTGATAGTCTTCACGGAGTTTCCCGGCCAGGCGCCGCAGGTGGTGGAGGATCAGGTGACCTATCCCCTCACCACGGCCATGCTCTCCGTCCCCGGCGCGAAAACGGTGAGGGGGTACTCCTTTTTCGGTCTGAGCTTCGTATACATAATCTTCGAAGACGGCACGGATCTATATTGGGCAAGAAGCCGCGTCCTGGAATACCTGAATTACGCCGCAAAACGCCTGCCGCCGGGCGTCACCCCCTCCCTCGGCCCCGACGCGACGGGCGTGGGATGGGTGTACGAGTACGCCTTGGTGGACAGGACGGGCGCCCATGACCTGGCCGAGCTGCGGAGCATACAGGACTGGTTCCTGCGCTACGAGCTGCAGACCACGCCCGGCGTGGCGGAGGTGGCCTCCGTGGGCGGGTTCGTCAAGCAGTACCAGGTGGAGGTGGACCCCAACAAGCTGCTGGCCTTCAACATCCCCCTGAGCCACGTCATCATGGCCATGCGCTCAAGCAACAACGACGTCGGGGGGCGTCTGATCGAGATGGCGGAAACGGAGTACATGGTCCGCGGCTTCGGCTACATCGAATCGCTGGAGGACATAAGGAACATAGCCCTAGGCGTGGACGAAAACGGCACGCCCGTCACCATCCGGGACGTCGCCAACGTTACCCTCGGCCCGGAGCTTCGGCGGGGCCTGGCGGAGCTGGACGGCGAGGGGGAGGTGGTTGGAGGCATCGTGGTGATGCGCTATGGCGAAAACGCCCTCAAGACCATCGAGCTTGTGAAAAAGAAGTTGGAGGCCCTCTCAAAAAGCCTTCCCGAAGGCGTGGAGATAGTTGAGACCTACGACCGGTCGAGCCTCATTCACAGGGCCATCGATTTCCTGAAGGAGAAGCTTATCGAGGAGAGCGTTATCGTGGCGCTTGTGTGCATAGTGTTCCTGATGCATCTGCGCTCGGCCCTCGTGGCCATCGTGACGCTGCCTATCGGGATACTCGCCTCCATGATCGTGATGAGCTGGCTAGGGATAAACGCGAACATCATGTCCCTCGGCGGCATCGCCATCGCCATAGGCGCCATGATCGACGCGGCGGTGGTGATGATAGAAAACGCCCACAAGCATCTCGAGCGCGATGCGGGCAAAAAATCCCATGGCGCCATGATCCTGGACTCGGCTTCCGAGGTGGGCCCGGCGCTTTTCTTCTGCCTGCTCATAATAACCCTGTCTTTCGTCCCCGTTTTCGCCCTGGAGGCGCAGGAGGGCAGGCTCTTCAAGCCCCTGGCCTTCACAAAAACCTTCGCCATGGCCGCCGCGGCGTTCCTCTCTATCACGCTGGTACCCGTCCTGATGCTTTACTTCGTCCGGGGGAAAATAACCCCGGAAGGGAAAAACCCGGTCAACCTGCTGATCCAGGCGATTGCCCGTCCGCTGGTCTCCCTCGCGTTGCGGTTCAAGGTGGCGACCCTGGTGCTCGTGGCCGTGGCGTGTCTTTTCACCCTTGGCCCCATATCGAGGATCGGCGGTGAGTTCATGCCGCCGATGGACGAGGGCGACATACTCTACATGCCCACGACGCTGCCGGGGATATCCATAACCAAAGCAAAGGAGATACTCCAGCAGACGGACAAGATCTTGACGAAGTTCCCCGAGGTGGAGCGAGTCTTCGGCAAGATCGGCCGGGCCGAGACCGCCACGGACCCCGCCCCCCTGAGCATGATCGAGACGATCGTCAAGCTCAAGCCGCGGGAGAAGTGGCGGCCGGGGGTGACCATGGAGTCGCTGATGAACGAGATGGACGCGGCCATAAAGTTTCCCGGCCTGACCAACGCCTGGACCATGCCGATAAAGACCAGGATCGACATGCTCTCCACCGGGATCAAGACCCCCGTCGGGGTGAAGGTGGCCGGCCCCGACCTCAACGTCATAAACGACGTGGCCAGCGAGATAGAAGCCGCGTTGCGCGTCCTGCCGGGCACGCGCAGCGTCTACGCGGAAAGGGTGGTGGGGGGCAATTTCCTGGACTTCGAGATCGACCGCCGCAAGGCCGCCCGCTACGGCCTCAACACGGGAGACGTCCAGGACATCATTAAAAGCGCCATCGGCGGCATGAACGTGACCCATACCGTGGAGGGGCTGGAGCGCTACCCAGTGAACGTGCGCTACGGCCGGGAGCTGCGCGACAACATCGAGAAGCTCAAAAGGGTGCTCATCCCCACGCCCACGGGCCAGCAGATACCCATAAGCCAGGTGGCGGATATAAAAATCAGGAAAGGCGCCGCCGTCATCAAGACCGAGAATTCCAGGCCGAACGGCTGGATCTATGTTGACATACAGGACATAGACGTCTCAACGTATGTAAAGAACGCAAAGGAGACGGTCCGCAACTCGGTGGATATACCCCCAGGCTACTCCGTCGCATGGAGCGGGCAGTACGAGTATATGCAAAGGGCTAAAAAGAGGCTGGCGCTGGTGGTTCCCGTGACGCTGGGGGTCATCTTCGTCCTGCTGTTCATGAACTTCAAGAACGCCACCGAGAGCCTGCTGGTCATGCTTACCGTCCCCCTCTCCGCCGTGGGGGGGCTGTTTTTGATCGACTGGCTGGGCTACAACATGAGCGTGGCCGTGGGGATAGGCTTCATAGCCCTTGCCGGGGTGGCCGCGGAGATCGGCGTTCTCATCCTGCTTTACATAGACCACGCCGTGGAGAAGCGAAAAAACGAAGGACGGTGGGAAACCGTGGCGGACGTTCGCGCCGCTGTCCTCGAGGGCGTGTCGGAGCGGGCCAGGCCGATCATGATGACCGTCTTCGCCATAGTCGGCGGCCTCGCCCCGATCATGTACGGCGAGGGTACCGGCGCGGACGTCATGAAACGCATCGCCGCGCCGATGGTCGGGGGAATGGTGAGCGTGACCATCTTTTCCATGGTCGCCCTGCCCGCGCTCTACTGCCTGATACTTGAGACCCGGACGCGCTGGGAAATTTTCAACAACGAACGCCGCGCGGAGGCCGAGACGGCCGGAGCGGGGGAGGGCGGTCTTGGAAAATAGCGAACACCAGACAGACGAGGACAGAAAATTCACAGACCCTGTTTGCGGGATGACCGTCTCCGCGAAAGAGAGCGCGGGCGAGGTCGAACATGGCGGCGTCACGTACCATTTCTGCAGCCGCGCCTGCCTCGACAAGTTTTCGGCAAACCCGAAAAGATTCCTGGGGAAGGAGGAGGCCGCCGAGGAGCCGCCGCCGGACGGAGCTGTCGAGTACACCTGCCCCATGCACCCGGAGGTCAGGTCGGACAAGCCCGGCTCATGCCCCAAGTGCGGCATGGCGCTCGAGCCCGTCGAGGTCTCGGTGGAGGAGGAGGAAAACCCCGAGCTTGTGGACATGACCCGCAGGTTCTGGGTGAGTCTTGTCCTCAGCGCCCCGCTCGTCGTGATCGCCATGTCGGAGATGATCCCCGGCGAGCCGGTGAAAAAGCTTCTCGAGGGCTTCCCCGTCGCTTGGATACAGCTGCTCCTCGCCACGCCGGTGGTGTTGTGGGGCGGCAAGCCATTTTTCGAGCGGGGATACCTTTCACTGGTCCACCGCTCCCTGAACATGTTCACCCTGATTGCCATGGGCGTTGGGGTGGCGTATTCCTACAGCCTCGTCGCGGCGTTGTTTCCTGATATCTTCCCGCCCTCCTTCCGGGACGAGAGCGGCGCCGTTGGAGTCTACTTCGAGGCGGCGGCGGTGATAACGACCCTCGTGCTGCTGGGGCAGGTCCTTGAGCTGAAAGCGCGGAGCAGGACCAGCGGCGCCATAAAAGCCCTCCTCGGGATGGCGCCGAAGACGGCCCGGATCGTCCGGGAGGACGGCTCCGAGGAGGACGTTCCCATAGAGACGATAAAGATCGGCGACAAGATCCGCGTCCGGCCCGGCGAGAAGGTCCCCGTGGACGGCGTTGTCGTCGATGGGGCCAGCTCCGTGGACGAGTCGATGATAACAGGCGAGCCCATTCCCGTGGAGAAAACGAAAGGGAACCAGGTCACCGGAGCCACGGTCAACGGCGGCGGGAGCTTCATCATGCGCGCCGAGAGGGTGGGGGGCGAGACGCTGCTCGCCCAGATCGTGAAGATGGTCAGCGAGGCGCAGAGAAGCCGCGCCCCCATCCAGAGGCTGGCCGACACGGTGTCGGCCTACTTCATCCCGGCGGTGATTGGGACGGCGGCGGTGACGTTCGTTGTGTGGGGCCTCGTGGGGCCGGAGCCGAGGATGGCCCACGCGCTGGTCAACGCCGTGGCTGTGCTCATCATCGCGTGCCCCTGCGCCCTTGGGCTGGCTACCCCCATGTCGATCATGGTCGGCGTGGGACGGGGGGCCACGGAGGGGGTGCTCATAAAAAACGCCGAGGCGCTGGAGACGATGGAGAAGGTCGATACATTGGTGGTGGACAAGACGGGGACCCTCACCGAGGGCAGGCCGCGCCTCAAGACGGCTCTGGCCGCGCCGGGCTGGGAAGAGAAAGATATCCTGAGCTTGGCGGCGAGTCTGGAGAGAGGCAGCGAGCATCCCCTCGCCGAGGCGATCGTGGAGGGGGCTAAGGAGAGGGGCGCGCCGCTTTCGGACGTGAAGGATTTCGCCTCCCTCACCGGCAAGGGTGTCCGCGGGGCCGTGGACGGCCGCTCCGTGGCGCTGGGGAACGACAGGATGCTGGAGGAGCTCGGGGTCCGTCCGGGGGATTTGTTGAAAGAGGCTGGCAGGCTCCGGGAGGACGGGCAGACTGTCGTCTACCTCGTCGTGGACGGACAGGCGACCGGGTTGCTGGGCGTTGCCGACCCGGTCAAGGAGACGACGGTGGAAGCGATACGGCAGATTCAGGGCGAGAAGATCAGGATAGTCGTTCTCACCGGCGACAACGAGACGACCGCCCACGCCGTGGCCCGCCGTCTTGGCCTTTCCGAGGTCATAGCCGGTGTCCTGCCCGATCAGAAGGCGGACCACGTGGCGCGGCTGAAGGACGAGGGGCGAATCGTGGCGATGGCGGGCGACGGCGTGAACGACGCTCCGGCGCTTGCCGCCGCCCATGTCGGGGTCGCCATGGGCGCGGGGGCGGACGTGGCCATGGAGAGCGCCGGGATAACGCTGGTGAAAGGCGACCTGCGGGGCATAGCGAAGGCCGTGGCGTTGAGCCGCGCCACGATGCGCAACATCCGGCAGAACCTTTTTTTCGCTTTCATATACAACTCGCTCGGTGTGCCCGTGGCGGCGGGCGTCCTGTATCCGTTCTTCGGGCTGCTGCTCAGCCCCGTGATAGCCAGCGCCGCCATGAGCTTCAGCTCCGTGTCGGTGATAGGAAACGCGCTCAGGCTGCGCGGCGCGCGGCTTTGACGCTGATGGACGTTAACAAAAAGAGGAGGTTTGAAGATGGCTAAGGATCCGGTTTGTGGAATGAACGTGGAAGAGGCCGAGGCCAAAGGGAAAAGCGAGCACGAAGGGAAGACCTATCACTTCTGCTCGTCTGTGTGCAAGGAGAGGTTCGACAAGGAGCCTGAAAGGTACGCCGGGAAAGGAGGCGAAAAATGAACACCAGGATCTTTGTGGCGGCCGCGCTGGCGCTGGCCCTTTTCGCCTCCCCCGCCGCCTCATCCCAGAAGATGGGCGGAGGGATGAAAGGCGGCGCCGGGATGGGAATGGGCATGGAGATGGGGATGGGCCAGCATGAGGAGATGGGGGAGATGATGCGCCAGATGCGCCAGATGATGGACGAGATGGGCGGGATGACCAAGGACAAGGAGTCGCGCCGGAAACTGGGGGAGATGAAGGAGCTCATGGAAGAGATGATGGAAAGGCATGACTCCATGATGGAACAGCGCCGCGAGATGATGAAGGAGCGCATGAAGTAACGCGCGCAAGTGTGTGAGGGGGGCGGCGGTCCAGCCCCGGCTTTCCCCGAGCCCCGGAGCATCTCTTCAGGCAACCCGCCGCCTCCTTCTTAAAAAACCCTTGCGGAACCCGCCGCGGATGGGACAAACTTGATGTCGAGATGAAAGTCCTGTTCGTATACACCGACATCGACGTCAAGGGAGGCGCGCGCAGCTACCATTTCGGCGTGGCCGTCCTCTCCGCGACGTTGAAGCTGGCGGGCCACGAGACCGAGCTGCATTACATGTTCGACAAGTGGGACCCGGATGGCTTCGAGGATCACGTGACGCGCTTCGCCCCGGATATCATAGCCTATACCACCGACTCTTCCCAAGTCCGCCACGTGGCGAAGCTCGTGGAGAGGATGAGGGGCCGGGGGATTTTCCAGATCGCGGGCGGCGTGCATCCTTCCCTTTATCCCAGGACGCTGGAGATGATCGACGGTCTCGACGCCATATGCGTCGGCGAGGGCGAGCGGGCCTTTTCGAGGCTTGTCGACGCCATGGAGAAGGGGGAGCCGCGCCACGACATCCCAAGCCTCTGGTTTAAACAGGACGGCCGCGTCATAACGAACCCGCGCGGCGGGTTCGTGGACGACCTGGACTCCATCCCCTTCGGTGACCGGGAGATATTCAACTACCAGCAGGTGGTGGACTCCGACTACGACCGCGCCACCTTCATGATGTCCCGCGGCTGCCCTTACAAGTGCAGCTACTGCGGCGCTCCCGCGATGGGGGAGCTGAGCGACGGCAAATACGTCCGCTTCAGAAGCGTGGAGAACGGCATCGCGGAGATAAAGGAGGTCATCTCGCGCTACGATGTCAAACACATCTTCTTCGTGGACGACGTTTTCACCATAGACAGAAAATACGTAAAGAAGTTCTGCGAGATGTACTCGAAGGAGATCGGCCTGCCGTTCGAGGTCACCACGCGGGTGGAAAGCTCGAATTACGAGACTTTCAAGAACCTCGCCGACGCTGGCTGCACGCGGGTGGCCATGGGGATAGAATCCGGCAGCGAAGAATTCCGCCGGAAGACTCTGAACCGGAAGATGACGAACAAGAAGATCCTCGAGGCCTTCCGGGACGCGAAGAGGGCCGGGCTGAAGACGAAGTCCTACAACATCGTCGGCTTCCCCCACGAGACGGAAGAGCTTCACATGGAGACGGTGGAGCTGAACAGGAGGATAGAGCCGGACAGCCTGGTCTGTTACATATTCAACCCGTACCCCGGCACCTATCTTTACGACCTTTCGATCAAGGCCGGGTTCCTGCCGGCCGATTTCCTGGAGCAGGAGTTCATCTCCCGGACGGACACCCCTCTTGTCATGCCGGACTTTCCCCGCGAGAGGATACTGGACTGCTACAGAAACTTCGCCTACAACGTCTACAAGGAAAAGTCCAGAACCAAGGCGCTAATGTACAAGGCCTACTACTCCCGCCACGGCGAGAAGCTTATCAGGGTCTTCGACCATCTCAAGAAGCCGATCAGGAAACTGGCGATGGGCTCCTAGGACGGCGCTTTGCCCTGACTCCCCCGTGATGGACGAAAATATCCGCCATAGCTGGAGCGGCGAATGATCGCTGCGATCATCCCCTGGGTTCTGTTCACCCTCTTCGTCATAGCCGCGCTTTTCGTGGACCTTGTCTACTTCCACCGGGAAGACAAGGAGGTCTCGATAAAGAACTCGCTTTTCTTTACCGCCGTCTGGATAGCCGCGGCCCTGGTCTTTTGCGCCGGGATATACTTCGTTCGCGGCGGCGAGCCAGCGCTCCAGTTCCTCACCGGCTACCTGATAGAAAAATCACTGAGCGTGGACAACCTTTTCGTGTTCGTCCTGATATTCACCCATTTCGGCGTGCCGCCGATCTTCCAGCACAAGGTGCTTTTCTGGGGGATTCTGGGGGCCATAGTCATGCGCCTGGTCTTCATCTTCGGCGGCATCGCGCTCATCAACACGTTCCACTGGGTGATATACGTCTTCGGGGCGTTCCTCGTCTTCACCGGCGGCAAGCTGGCCATGAGCAAGGCCGTGAAGATGGACCCCGAGAAGAGCATTGTCCTGAAGCTGTTCAGAAAGGTCATGCCGTTGGACCACAGCTTCCACGGCGGCTCGTTTTTCGTAAAGCATGGGGGAAGGACCTACGCCACTTCCCTTTTCGTGGCGCTTATTTTAATCGAGACCTCAGACGTGATCTTCGCTTTAGACTCCATCCCCGCCATCCTGGCCATAACGCTGGATCCGTTCATTGTCTACACGTCGAACATATTCGCCATACTGGGGCTGCGGTCGCTTTTCTTCGCGCTGGCGGGGGTGATGAAGATGTTCCGGTATTTACATTACGGGCTGTCGGTCATCCTCATCTTCCTTGGCGTCAAGATGCTGCTGTCCGATTTCTACCACATTCCGGCGACGCATTCGCTGATGTTCATCGCCGCCGTCCTGACCACGTTCGGTGTGGTGTCGGTGATGGCCCCTTCCAGGTCGAAGGAGAGGCGATAGGGGCAGGGGGCTCCTTCAGGCGCTGGCCGGTTTGCCCTTGTGGCCGTGCGCTCCCAGCAGAGGCACGAACGAGCAGCTCTCCTTCCTCGCGATCAGGAACCTGTTGCCCTCCCTGCGGACGAGAAGCATCTTCTGGTCCGCCCCGCGGCCCGTGGGGATCACCATCCGCCCCCCGTCGGCAAGCTGCCGGGCCAGCGGCTCGGGGATGGAAGGCGCCCCGGCGGTGACGATTATGACATCGTAAGGGGCGTTCTTCACCGCGCCACGCGTCCCGTCCCCCACGAGGCAGACGACGTTGCTCACGTGAATGCTGTTGAGAATCTTCCTTGCGCGGTTGGAAAGGGAGTTTATCCGTTCGACGGTGTAGACCCGCTCGGCAAGCCGGGAGAGGATGGCCGTCTGGTACCCGGAGCCTGTGCCTATCTCCAGGACTTTTTCGCTTCCCGATAACGCCGCGAGCTGGGTCATCAGCGCCACGGTGTAAGGCTTGCTTATGGTCTGGCCGTCGCCTATCGGCGCGGCGTAGTCGTCGTAGGCCCTGCCTGCGAGGGCGGGGTCCACGAAAAGATGGCGGGGTATGCGCGACATGGCGCCGAGAACCTTTTCGTCACTTATTCCCCGGGCGGCGAGGGCCTCCACCATCCTGCGTCTTTTCGTCTCGTATGTGTCGAAGCCGTTGTGCTTTGTCATCCTCGCTTGTGCTGTTTGCAGGGTTTCAGACAATTCTGGCTGGTCTGCGCGGTCTTTACAACACCAATTTCCAAGGCTGGTAAAATAGGCGCATGACTGAAAAACTTTCAGGAAAACTCGCGGGTGGTCTCATCGGCAAGTTCCGGGAAAACGCCGCCCAGACGGAGGATGAGATACTGCGGAAAAACTGGCGCTCCATCGCCTGCATGACGTGCGGCGCCTGTTGCTGCTCGGACGTGATCCCCATAATGTGGGACGATTTCGAGAGGTTCCACAAGAGGCTGGGGGAGGCGATAGGCGAAAGGGAGTTCGCGGCGCTTTTCCTGAAAGACCCCGACACTGCCGCCCCAGCCCATTCAATAGAGGTATCGCGCTACGGCGGCAGGTGTATGTTCCTTTCCAAGGGCGCTTTTTTTGAATGCGCCGTATGGGAGAAAAGGCCGAGGGTCTGCGCGGGGTTCTACTGCCTGGAGATGACGAACTTCGAGAAATGGGAAAAGGGAGAGGAGCAGGACTCCTTCGATAAAAGCGCGGAGTGGGGCGAAAGCTTCGCGAGTCTGCTGTACAAGGTTGTCGCGGAGTCGCCCTTGAGCTTTTTCGCCTCCGACATGGCGCGCTACCTGCGGCTGTCAGGAAGGGAGGACGCTCCTAGCTTCTACGAGACCGCGCGGGAGCTTTTCGAAAAAGGGGAGGGCGCGGCGTAGGATTTCACCGCTGTCGACATTGGGCGTGAAAATTCTCATAATAGACCGATGAAGCGCAAGGTATCTATCGAGACTCTGGGGTGCCGTTACAACAGGCTGGAGAGCGCCGAGATGGCCTACGAGCTTGAGCGGGCGGGTTTTGCGCCTGCTGAACGGGGGGAGCGGGCGGACATTGTGGTGGTGAACACCTGCACCGTCACGGCGAAAAGCGACGCCAAGTGCAGGAACGCCATCCGCCGGGCCAGGGCCGAAAACCCGGAGGCCACCCTCGTCGTCACTGGCTGCTACTCGGAGACAGCCCCCAACGCCGTCGCCGCCATCGGCGGTGTCGATATCGTGCTTGGCTCGGGGAAAAAGCTGGACATAGCGGCCGCGCTGGACGGGCTGGACAAGGCCGGCCCGTCCGCGCCACGAGACCTGGAGATACGCCCCGTGACGCGGATGGAGGGGCGCACCAACGCCTATCTCAAAGTGCAGGCGGGCTGCGGGGAGGTCTGCTCCTTCTGCGTGATAAGGCTTGCAAGGGGCGAAAGCCGCAGCGCGAGGACGGACAACATCGTTGAGCAGGTAAGACGGCTTTCCGGCGCGGGGGTGAAGGAGGTAGTGCTCACCGGCATAAACCTGGGCGAATACGGAAAAAACCGCGGCGAGACTCTTGCCGGCCTGGTGGAGGGGATACTTTTAGAGACGGACATGCCGAGAATCCGTTTCTCCAGCATAAACCCGACGGATATAGACGACAGGCTGATAGGGCTGATAGCCGAGTCGCCAAGGGTTCTCAGGAGCCTTCACATCCCCCTCCAAAGCGGATCGGACTCCGTCCTGCGGCGGATGCGCAGGCCCTACGATGGCGCCATGTACGAGGAGCTTCTGGGCAGGATAGCCACCCGCGTTCCGGAGATCGGCCTGGCCGCGGATGTCCTTGTCGGCTTCCCCGGCGAGACGGACGAGGAGTTTTCGGAGACCTTCGAGCTTGTCCGGCGCTCTCCGCTGGCGGCCCTGCACGTCTTCACCTATTCGCCGCGAAAAGGGACCGAGGCTTACGGAATGGGCGACACCGTGCCGAAGGCCGTGAAAAAGCAACGGTCGCTTGCCCTGAAGGCGCTGGCGCGGGAGAAGGGCGCCGCTGTCCGCCGGGGCATGGTTGGCGGTGTGTATGACGTACTGGTGGAGAACAGCCGCGGCGCCGACGGTCTCCTGAAAGGTTTTACGGACAACTACCATCCCGTCCGCCTTCCAGGGCCGGACGGATTGATGAACGAGATAGTGTCCGTGAGGATCACCGGCTCCGCTGGCGATCACCTGGCAGGCGAGGCCGCCTGAGCCTGCGAAGATGCCTATCGTCACCTTCACAACCGATTTCGGGACGTCGGACCCTTTCGTGGGGATAATGAAGGGCGTGGCCCTCGGCGTGGAGCCCTCCATGACCTGCGTGGACATCACCCACGAGATATCGCCCCAGAACATACGGCAGGCGGCCTACGTCATCTCATCGGCGGTCGCTTTTTTCCCGAAGGGCTCCATTCATCTGGCCGTGGTGGACCCTGGCGTCGGCTCGGAGCGCAGGCCGATCGTCTTCGAGGCGGGGGGGCATTACTTCACCGGACCGGACAACGGGATTTTCACCGAGATAATCAAAAGGCTCCATCCCGCCGCCGTGTACGAGATAATAAACCCCGATTACATGCTCTCCCCCGTCTCCGGCACTTTCCACGGACGGGACATCTTCGCCCCCGCGGCAGGATGGCTGGCCCGCGGCGCGCCGCCTTCGTCTTTCGGGCCGATAACCCCGGAGCCGGTGATCCTCGACCTGCCGGAGCCGGTGAGGTCGGCTCCGAACATGATAGAAGGCGAAGTGATCCACGTGGACCACTTCGGCAACGCCATAACGAATATTACCCGAACGCTGGTTGAGAAAATCCAGAAAGAGCTGGACACGACGACCATGGAGATACAGGTCAACGGACAGGTCGTGGAAAGCCTGGCCGCGTGCTACAGCGCTGCCGAAAGAGAAAGGGGGCTGTCGGCGGTTTTCGGAAGTTGGGACACCATCGAGCTTTTTGTCATGAACCAGAACGCGGCGCATATCTACAACATCTCCGTCGGCGACAGTGTGGAAACGCGTTTTTACTAGCCTTTTCGCCCTCGCCGCGATATTTCTGGCGGGGTGCGAGGTGTGGCGCGCCTTCCTGGAAAAACCACCGTCCCACCCTCTGGTGAAGGTAGAAGGATTTGACGGCTTCCTGGACGACGACATGGACGCCGCCTCGCTCCGGATCGCCGCCGAAAGGTCGATAGAGCGCCTGTCCAGGCTTGACCCTGAAACCGTCTTCGACTTCGGCGGGCGCAAGGCCGGACCGGATGCGCTTGCGGCGTCGTTGAGGCGGCTCGTTGAGATTTTCGAGGAGACGGACGACCCGGCGGAGCGCTCCCGGTTGATAAGGCGCGATTTTGACGTGTACAGGGGAACCGGCCGGACGGACGGGGGGAACGTCCTCGTGACAGGTTATTTCCAGCCCGTCATAGCCGCCCGCAGAGAGCAGGACGGCAGGTTTCGCTGGCCCGTGTACCGGCGGCCGAACGACCTTATCACGGCCGACCTCGGCCTTTTTTCCGGCGACCTGCAGGGGCGGCGCATAACCGGCAGGGTGGAGGATGGGAAGCTCGTCCCCTACTTCGACAGGGAGGCGATAGACCAGGAAGGCGCGCTCTCCGGCAGGGGGCTTGAGGTCGTCTGGGCCGACGATCCCGTCGACGTCTTTTTCCTCCAGATCCAGGGCTCCGGGATAGCCCGTCTCGAGAACGGGGAAGAGATATTCCTGAACTATGCCGCCTCCAACGGGCATGATTACCGATCCATCGGGAAGCTCCTGATTGAAAAAGGCGAGATATCGCGCGAGGCGATGTCTCTTGACGCCATAAGGCGCTGGCTGGAGGAGAACCCTTCGATGGCATGGGATATTCTCTACTCCAATCCCAGCTACGTATTTTTCAGGGAGATGGCCGACGGCCCTTTCGGCGCGACGGGCGTGAAGCTCGTGTCGGGAAGGAGCGCCGCGTTCGACAAGTCCCTCTTTCCCCCGCATGCTCTGGCGAGCGTATCGGTACAGGCGCCGGTCGTGGAAAACGGGGCCGTGGCGGGCTGGCGGATGGCGAGGCGGTTCGTTATCAACCACGACACCGGCGGGGCCATAAAGGGGCCGGGGCGGATGGACCTTTTCTTCGGCGCGGGCGGGGATGCTGGAACGGCTGCGGGGGTTATGAAGCATCCGGGGGAGCTTTATTTCATCCTTCTGAAGCCGGAGGCGTTGGCCCGGATGGAGGGCCACCGGCATATGGTAAAATCTGAAAGATAATGGTCGTAGGCGTTTTGAGAGTACATCTGGCGTTGCGCGGCAACCGCTCCCTGAAAGGCAAGAGGCAGGTTGTCCGAAGCATCAAGGATCGGGTAAAAAGCCGGTTCAACGTCTCCATAGCGGAGGTCGACGGGCATGACGCCCACCAGCGCGCTCTTTTGGGAATAAGCGTGGTGGCCGTCGACGCGCCCCACGCCGACAGCCAGCTCCAGCAGGCTCTGCGCCTCGTCGCGGAGAGGGCCGAGGTCCTCAGCGCCGACATGGAGCTTTTCAACAGCTGAGGCGTCCGGTTTTTCACCGTCAGCGCGCAAGAGCGGCGCGGCTCATTTTCGGAGGGGATCATGCGAAAAAGCTTCCACCGGGCCGACAGGGTCTCCGAGGAGATCATGAAGGAGGTCTCGAACATAATCCGCGACGACATGAAAGACCCGCGCCTGGGGATGGTCTCCATCACCAGGGTGGAGCTTTCCCGGGATCTGCGCCACGCCAAGGTGTTCATATCCGTCCTCGGCTCCGGGGAGGAGCGGGACTCGTCCATGAGCGTCCTGCGCAACGGGACGGGTTTTATACGAAAGCTTATCGGCAGGCGAATGAGGCTCAAGGCGCCGCCGGAGCTGATATTCAAGGCCGATGACTCCATAGAGCGCAGCGCGAGGATAAACGAGATACTCAAAAAAGTCGGCGCGGACGAGCCGCCCGCAAAAGACGCGGAAGAGGACGAGGACTCGTGACCTGCGCGTTTTTCGGATTAAAGCTTCCATCGGGCGGCCCGATGCTATACAATCCTTCCCTTTCCTTTTTGAGGTGGTGTCGCGGGAAAAATCGGGATGCTTCACTTCGTTCAGCATGACATCGCAAGGCGCGTTGGCGCTGGCCGCGCGTTGTCATTCTGAGGCGGAGCCGAAGAATCCCGGTCGATTGTTTTTGCGATATCCCGTTTAACGTCTATATTCAAGATTGAGGCCCATGGAAGGATTTTTGAACGTAAACAAGCCGGATGGGATTACCTCCGCCGAGGTCATCCGCGAGATAAAAAGAGCCATAAGGCCCGGCAAGATCGGCTACCTCGGCACGCTGGACCCCATCGCGACGGGGGTGCTGCCGGTCGGCCTTGGCAGGGCCACGAGGCTGTTCCATTTCATGGAGGGGCAGGATAAAGAGTATGACGTCGTAATGACACTCGGCGCTTCCACGGATACGCAGGACAGAACGGGCCGGGTGACCGAGGAGGCGGACCCTTCCGCCGTCACGGCGGATATGGTGAAGGAGGTCATGTCCGGCTTTGTGGGCGAGATAGAGCAGATCCCCCCCATGTTCTCCGCCAAGAAGATAGGAGGCGAGAGGCTTTACGACCTTGCCCGGCAGGGGATAGAGGTGGAGCGCGAGCCGATAAAAGCCACCATCTACAGGATGGAGTTCGAGGGCAAGGAGGGGCCGAACGTCCGTTTCAGGGTGAGGCTCTCCACGGGGGCCTACGTCCGCACCCTGTGCCACGACATGGGCGAGCGGCTGGGCGTTCACGCCCATATGGCGGAGCTTGTCAGGACGCGCTCGGGAGGATTCAGGATAGAGGGTTCAATCCCCCTCGACGATATCACGAGAGAGAACATCGACAAGGTTAAGGCCAGCCTCATCCCCCTGGCGGAGGGTCTTTCCCACCTTTCGCGGGCCGTCATCATCCCCCACGCCGCGGAGAGGCTGAAAAACGGGATGTCCATCGGCGTGGCGGATGTTATCGACTTCGACAGGGCGGAGGGGACGGACCTGGTCCGCGTCGTCGGCAAGGACGGCGCGCTCCTTGCCGTGGGGGCCATGGAAGGGCCGCCGCTCGCCGGGTTTCCCTTCTCGCTGATCAAGCCGAAAAGGGTCCTGGCGTAAGACATGGGCCGCCGCGTCGTCGTAAGGATTGCCTCCCCGACGCTGACAACCTCAAAAATCCTCTCGCCTGTTGTCATTCTGAGGCGAAGCCGAAGAATCCCGCTGGGCTCGATATGGGGCGCACGGGATGCTTCGCTGGCGCTCAGCATGACATCGGCGGTTGCGCGTGAGGCCCTGAAACGAATTCAGGACGACAGAGCCGGGATCGAAGCCGTCAGATGAAGCGCGGCGCCTCCAGCAACAGCCTTCTCACCTTGGGGATGAAGGTGTTGATCGAAAGAGGCTTGTAGAGAACGTCGTTCACCCCCATCCTGAAAGCCTTCTCGCTTGTCTCCTCCTCGTTGTCTATGGTGACCACCACCACGGGTATGGACCTCATCTCCGGGTTCTCCTTCAGCCTGCGCAGAAGCTCGAACCCGTCCATGACCGGCATTATGATGTCCAGCAGTATGATATGAGGCTTTTTCTCGTTCAGGATGGCCGCGGCCTTTTTCCCGTTCTCCGCCTCCAGCACTTCCATGTCCATCTTCTCCAGCAGCCCCTTGAGGGTGTGGCGGATGGTCTCGTCGTCGTCCACCACCAGGACGACCGGGCGCGCCGGGGGAAGCTCCGCTATGAACAGGCAGCCCTCTCCCTCCTTCGACTCCACCTTCAAAGACCCGCCGTGGGCCTCCATTATGTCGTGGCAGAAAGGAAGCCCCAGCCCCGTCCCCTTCTCACCGGCGGTGCCGCGGCCGCTGGTCTTGACCTCGTGCTTGAAGATGTCCGGCATCATCTCCTGAGCTATTCCCACGCCGGTGTCCTTCACGGCTATGGCGAAGTCGTTGTCCGGCGGGGTGAAGAGGGTGATCCTGTCCCCGTTGCGGCAGAACTTTATGGCGTTGGCGGCAAGGTTCAGGATCACCTCGCCGAAAAGGTCCGGGTCGGCGCAGAGCCGCAGGCCCTTCGGGACGTTGTTCTCCAGCGTTATCCCCTTCTTCTCAGCGGCGTGGGAAAGGTTCCTGACGACGAAATAGGCTATGCCGCGCCCGTCGATGAACTTTTTGTCCAGCCGGATCCTGCCGGTCCGGAGCCTGGTTATGTTCAACAGGCGGTCGATCAGGTTCAGCAGACCTTCGAGGTTGCGCCGGGCGGCGGCCAGCTCTTTTTTGTGTTTTTCGCTCAAGGGGTCCGTCCCGTCCGCCGTGACGGCGTCCAGAAAGCCTATGACCGTCGCCATGGGAGAGCGCAGGTCATGGGTAACCAGCGAGACGAACTTGTCCTTCAGCTCCGTGGCCTTTTCGGCCTTTTCCTTTGCCTCGCGCAGGGCGTCCTGCGCCCTCTTGCGCTCCGTGGCGCGGCCAAGCTGCGTGGCGACGCCCGCGAGAGCGTCGAGAAGCGACTGGTCAGGAGCCGCCTCCACTGTGGTGAAAAACTCCAGCACCGCCGTCACCTTGTCGCCCTCCAGCACCGGGAAGGCGAACCCGCCCTTCACGCCGAGCTCCCAGACCTTCCGGGCCCGGGGGAAGTTCGAATCCTTCAGCACGTCGGTGATCCATTCCACCCGGCCGCTTTCAAAGACCCTGCCGGGCAGCCCTTCGCCTGGCTGGAAGACGGTCTCCATCGTCACGTCGATGAAGACGCCGAACCTCTCCTGATCCTTGACACACCAAAGCCCCGCCGGGGCCAGCGTATTCTCTGGGGTGACAATGTAGACGTGCCCCACCTCCCAGCCGGTATACCGGCATATCCTGTCCAGGCAGGCGCGCATCGCGTCGTCGACGGTGGGCGACTCGTTGGCGGCGATGGTGATCTCCTGCTGCAGATGGATAAGCTCCGCTCTCCGGCGAAGCTCGTCCTCGGCCTTCTTGCGGCCGGTTATGTCGTGGAACGCCACCACAGTCCCGGTTATCTCCACGTCTTCCGCCACGATCGGCGAGCAGGTGAGCGATATGGGGAATAGGGTCCCGTCCTTTTTCGTGTAGATGTCCTCGACGACGCGCTGAACCTCGCCGGTTTTAAGGGTCTTGTATATCGCGCAGTTCTCGAAAGGGTTTTCGGAGCCGTCGGGTTTCTGGAAGTGAACCACGTCGTGGACGCTCTTGCCCAGGAACTCATCCTCGCTCCAGCCGGTCAGCCGCTCCGCCTCCGGGTTCATGAAGACCAGCCGCCCGGCCTTGTCCGTGACGTACACCCCCTCGCCCAGGGCGGCGGTTATGTCACGAAGCCTTTTTTCGTTTTCAACCAGTTTGCGCGCCTTTTCCTCCACCCGGCGCGACATGGGCCTGAAAATGAACAGGTCTTCGCCGATCAGCACGAAGATGATGACACCCAGCGCCCCCATCCCAAGGAGCCTCATCCTGTAAACCTTCTCCTCGTTCTCCCCCTGGTACTGGGCCGTGAGGGTCTCCAGCGCCTCCAGCAGCTCCGCGTCCGCCGCTTTCAGGACGCTTTTCAGATGCGTGTTCTCCGGTGTTAAAAGACTGTCCGGCTCCCGCGCCAGCGCCCGCAGGTCCGCGATGAACTGCCGCACGTTTTTCTCCAGTTGAACGGGCTTTTCGAAAAATATCCGCCGAACGGCCCGCGACGGCGATCCAGGCAGGCCAAGCTCAGGGTCGCCCATTATCAGCTTCGCGTGGGATGTCTCCATCTCGTCGGCTGTCTCCAGAAGCTTGGCGCGAAACTCTTTTCTCTCCCCGGCGCTTTCCGCCTCCGCGAGGTTGTGGGCGTAAAAGGCCGCGCGCTGAGACAGCATCCGCTGGCGTCCGCTCACGTTCACCATCGCGGCATTGGCGGTTTGAATTTTTATCACCATGTAGAGACCGGCGTAGCCGGCACAGGATATTACAGCGATCAAAACGAGGGCGAACAGGTAGTTGCGCTTGATGATGGAGTGGAAGCTCTTGTGGTTCGATGTTCCGGACAAGCTGGATTTACTGTTTATCATGGATTATATTGGGCCATTCTGAAGATGCCCCCCCTCTTAAAAGTACAACCTAAACTTATTATAGACATTAAACATCGTTTTCTCAAGAAAACGTCGAATGTCCGGGCGAGCTGATGGTAATATAAAATATATCATCTCGTATATTTATCTCCTTGCTTGCGCCGCTCCTCCATCACGCCTTGACAGCGCGGGCGGCTGGGCCTAGGATTTATCCTCTGAAAGGGGCCGGAAAAGATGGCAGTGTCCAGGGCGGCGAGCGGGGCCGTATACGGCGTAAACGCCTACCTCGTGGAGGTGGAGGCGGACCTGCGGCCTGGGGTGGTCTCCTACTCCACCGTCGGCCTGCCGGACACGGCTGTGCGCGAGTCGCAGAACAGGGTTCTCGCCGCGCTGGAGAACGCCGGCTTCGAGCCGCCGATCAAGAGGATAACCGTCAACCTGGCCCCGGCGGACCTTCGCAAGGAAGGGTCCGCGTTCGACCTGCCGATCGCCGTGGCCATCCTGAAGGCCGAGGAGGTATTGAGCGCCTCCCTCGATGACGTCATGATATGCGGCGAGCTTGCCCTGGACGGGCGGGTGAAGCCGATCCGCGGCGTCCTGCCGCTTGCCATGCTGGCGAAGGAGCGCAAGGTAAAGCGCCTGATCGTCCCCCGGGCGAACGTTGGCGAGGCGGCGGTCGTGGAGGGGGTGGATGTCATCGGCGTGGAGTCCCTTCCCCAAGTCGTCCAATACCTGCGCGGCGAGGAGGAGATAGAGCCCGCCAGGGTGGATATAGGCGAGCTTTTCCGGATGGACGGCAGCTACGGGTTCGACTTTTCCGAGGTGAAGGGGCAGGCGGGAGTCAAGCGGGCGCTGGAGGTCGCCGCCGCGGGTGGGCACAACGTCATCATGATCGGCCCGCCGGGGTCTGGCAAGTCGATGATGGCCAGGCGGATGGTGACGATCCTGCCGGATATTTCATTCGATGAAGCGATCGAGACCACCAGGATACACTCGGTCTCCGGCAAGTTGCCGGGCGGCGAGGCGCTGGTGACCCGCCGTCCATTCCGTTCGCCGCACCATACCATATCCGACGCGGGCCTGATCGGCGGCGGGGCCGTCCCTGCGCCGGGGGAGGTGTCGCTTGCCCATAACGGTGTGCTTTTCCTGGACGAGCTGCCGGAGTTCCGGCGCAACGTGCTGGAGGCGATGCGCCAGCCGCTGGAGGACGGGAGCGTCACGATATCCCGCTCGGCCATGTCGGTCACGTTCCCCAGCCGTTTCACCCTGGCCGCCGCCATGAACCCCTGCCCCTGCGGATACTACACCGACCCGGAGAAGGAATGCCTGTGCACCGGGCTGATGATCCGCAAATACAAGAGCAGGATATCAGGCCCTCTGATGGACAGGATCGACATACACATAGAGGCCCCGGCGGTGAAATACCAGGAGATGATGTCCGGCGCCGAGGGGGAGCCCTCCGCGGCCATCAGGGAGAGGGTGAACGCGGCGCGGCGGCGGCAGGCGGAGAGGCTGGCGGGGGAGGGGATATACTCCAACGCCTCGATGACATCGAAAATGGTCAAAAAGCACGTCCCCCTCGACTCGGCGTCGAAAGCGATATTGAAAGCCGCCGTGGAAAGGCTGAAGCTCTCCGCCAGGGCGCACGAGAAGATATTGAAGGTCTCCCGCACCATAGCAGACCTTGCAGGGGAACCCTCCGTCCGCCCGGAACACGTCGCCGAGGCTGTGCAGTACCGCTCGCTGGACAGGGAGGTTTTTTGAGATAAGACCGCCCCGCCGCCGTGGAAGGGTTTTTTTGATTTGCAAAAATCTTTGTCTTTTGACATAATTTTTAACTTTCGTGATAATAATTCATCGTGGCCAGTCATGCTGGCCGCGTATCATTGACGGAAGGAGGAAAAGCGGCGATGTTCGCTGTTGTTAAATCCGGAGGCAAGCAGCAAAAGGTCGAGAAAGGAGACGTCATCACCGTTGAGAGGATGACGGGCGAGGTGGGCGCCTCGGTTGAGCTTGGGCCTGTGCTGATGGCCGGAGGCGGGAAAAAGGGTGTCCAGGCTGGAACGCCGGAGCTTGCGGGCGTGAAGGTGACAGCGGAAATACTTTCCCACGGCAAGGGGAGGAAGATCACCATAATAAAAAGCCGGCGCAGGAAGCATTCCCGCGAGAAGATGGGACATCGCCAGCTCCTTACGAGCCTGAAGATAACGGACATAAAAGAGACGCGCAAGACGGGAGGCGGGTTGAAGGATGGCTCATAAAAAGGGACAGGGAAGCACCTCCAACGGGAGGGACTCGGCCGGGCGGCGCCTCGGCGTCAAGCGGTTCTCCGGCGAGGTGGTGAAGGCGGGGAACATCCTCGTCCGGCAGAGAGGGACGAGGTTCTATCCCGGCGACTACGTCGGCATGGGCAACGACCACACGCTCTTTGCCAAGGCCGGCGGCTCCGTTGTCTTCACCAGGAAGGGGAAGAAGGACAGGCGCTACATATCCATAATCCCCGGCGACTCCTGAAAACATTCAAGCCAGACGAGCCCGCCTCACCCCTTCTCACAAGGTGGGGCGGGTTTTTTTGTCCGGGCGTCTGGATGCTTTTCGCCTCATGAGCAGGTTCATAGACAACGCCAGGATAGAGGTCAAGGCCGGTAAGGGCGGGGACGGTCTTGTGAGTTTCCGCCGGGAGAGGTTCATCCCGAAAGGGGGGCCGGACGGGGGCGATGGGGGTGACGGCGGCTCCGTCGTCTTCGTCGCGGACCACAACCTCGGCACGCTCATAGATTTCCGCTACCATCGCCATTACAAGGCTTCGAGCGGCCAGCCCGGCGGGCCGAGCAGGAGGACCGGCAAAAGCGGCGAGGACCTTTTCCTCAGGGTCCCCGTGGGGACGGTGATCTATGACCTCGACACTTCCGGGCTGATCGCCGACCTGGACGAGGACGGCAAGTCCGCCGTTGTGGCCAAGGGCGGCTCCGGCGGCTGGGGCAACACGCGGTTCAAATCCAGCGTCAGCCAGGCCCCGCGCCGTGCGAACAAGGGGACGCCGGGGGAGGAGAGGACGATCCGCCTGGAGTTGAAGCTGCTGGCGGACGTGGGGATCGTGGGCTTCCCGAACGCAGGCAAGTCCACCCTCATCTCCAGGATATCCGCCGCCCGGCCCAAGATCGCCGATTATCCCTTCACCACCATGACTCCCAACCTGGGTGTGGTGGAGTGGGCGGAGGAAAAGACCTTCGTCGCCGCCGACGTCCCCGGCCTCATCGAGGGCGCGGCGGAGGGCAGGGGGCTTGGCGACAGGTTCCTGAAACACGTGGAGCGGGCGCGGCTGATCGTCCACATGATCGACCCGGCGGCCGAGGGGGAGGGCCGGGGCGCCGTCCCGGACTACGAGATTATAAGGAGCGAGCTGGACAAGTTCTCCCACGATCTCGCGGCAAAGCCGGAGGTGGTGGTCATAAACAAGATCGACGCCATCACCGAAGAGAGGCTCTCCGCGATCAAGCAAGAGTTGGAAGAGAAGACCGGGCGCGAAGTCTACCCCATAAGCGCCGTGACGGGAGCCGGTGTCGAAAAACTAGTAAAAACACTGGGCGTAAAAGTGGAAGTCCTGAAGAGGACAGCTGATGCGGATTGACGCCACGGCCTGACCGGCGGCGTCAAGGGAGTGAAACGTTACGCTCCGCGGGAGACGATGTAGAAGGCCACAGCCGCCGCGGAGGCGACGTTGAGGGAGTCGACGCCGGGGCTCATCGGGATGCGGGCGGACGCGCCGCATTTTCTCTTCACCAGAGGGCGGACGCCTGTTCCCTCGCCGCCGAGGACCACGCCCACAGGCCCGGTGGGCGCGCTCGAAAACTCATCATCAGCGCCATTGTCCAAGGCCGTGGTCCAGAAACCCTCGGCCCGGAGCCTGTCGACCGCCCCGGCGATGTTCGTGACGCGGCATATGCTGAAACGCTCGCCCATCCCCGCTGAGGCCTTGGCGGCGGCAGGGGTGTACGAGGCGGCCCTGTGGCGCGGGATTATCACGCCGTCGAAGCCGAAGGCGGCGGCGGACCGTATGATCGCCCCCAGGTTGCGCGGATCCATCACACCGTCGAGAACAGCCAGGAGCGGCCTGCCAGAGCGCGGCTTTTCGATGGATCGTTCGAGGAGGTTTTCGAAATTCGCGTAGGCGTATGGCGTCACGATGGCTGCGACGCCCTGGCTTCCCTCGGCCCCCGCTGCCTTCGCCACGGCGTCCATGCCGACAAACTCCACGGGGATTTTACGTCTGCCAGCAAGGTCGAGAATACGCCGGACGGCTTTCGATCCGGCCGCGCCCTTCTTGACCAGCAGTTTGTGTACCTTGCGCCTGCCGGCCGTGATGGCCTCCATGACGGGGTTCACGCCGTACAGGGCCTCCAGCTCCTTCGTTTCCCGACGGCCTCGTTTCATCGGAGGGTGGCTGTCAGTCGAACTTCACGGACCACGTGGTCACACCGCCTGGGGCGTCATGCAGGAGTATTCCCTTTTCCTCAAGTTCCGCGCGGATTCCGTCGGCTGTCTCAAAGTTCTTCTTGGCGCGGGCCTCGGCGCGGGCCTTGATCCGCTCCTCTATCTTCTCTCTGGAAAAACCCGCCTTCCTGAGCCTTTCGGCTTTGGCCGATTCCAAAAACTCCGCCGGGTTCCGCTGGAAAAGGCCCAGAACGCCGCCAAGCTCTCGTATGCCCGCGGCGCCGTCCAGTATCGACTCGCGCGCTTTTTTGTAATCGTCAGATTTTTTCTTCATGCGCCCTCTTTCCATCCGGGTCTGGTTCAGGCGGCGAAGCTCGTTGTTCAGGTCCGCCAGCGCCGCGGCGGTGTTGAAGTCGTCGTCCATGTGTTCCATGAACTTTTCCTTTAGCGCTTCCGGCGCCTTTCCCGCGCTTTCTCCGGCGATATCGTCCGCGAAGGCCAGAAACTCGTAGAACCTGCCGAGGTTTTTATGGGCATCGGCCAGGTAGCTGTCGGCGAAATCTATAGGGCTGCGGTAATGGCTGGACAGCAGGAAAAGGCGAAGCGCTTCCGGGTCGCTCTCTTTCAGCAGGTCCTTTATCGTGAAGATGTTCCCAAGGGATTTTGACATCTTCTCGGCGTTGATGGTGACGAAGCCGTTGTGTATCCAGTATCTCACCGGAGGCAGGCCCGAGGAGCCTTGGGACTGGGCGATCTCGTTTTCGTGATGAGGGAAGACAAGGTCCTTGCCCCCGCCGTGGATATCGAAGGTGACGCCGAGGAACTTGCGCCCCATGGCGGAGCACTCTATGTGCCAGCCGGGCCGCCCCGGGCCCCAGGGGGAGTCCCAGGAGGGTTCGCCGGGCTTGGACGCCTTCCAAAGGGCGAAGTCCAGCGGGTCCCGTTTCCTGGCGTCCACCTCCACGCGCGCGCCGGCCTCCAGCTCCTCTATGTTTTTCTTCGACAATGCGCCGTACTCCGGGAAATCTCTCACGGAGAAATAGACAGAGCCGTCCAGTTCGTATGCCTTGCCTTCGTCTACGAGTTTTCGGATTATCTCGATCATCTCGACGATGCATTCGGTGGCCTTCGGCTCCGCGTCAGGCGAAGCGAGCCCCAGCGCGCTCATGTCGGCGTGGAACTCATCCGTATATCTGCCCGCCACTTCGTCCCAGGCTGAGCCGAGTTCGGAGGCTTTCTTTATGATCTTGTCGTCTATGTCCGTAATGTTGCGAACGTAGGTCACCTCGTAGCCTCGGAATTTCAGATAGCGGTAGATGACGTCGAAGACAATGTTCGCCCGGGCGTGGCCTATGTGGCACAGGTCGTAGACGGTGACGCCGCAGACGTACATCCCCACCTTTGGCGGGTTCAGGGGGGAAAACTCCTCTTTTTTCCCGGTCAGCGTATTGTAGACAACCAAAGACATGTCAACGAAGACCCGAAATCCGTTCGTCCAACCTTCTTAAAACCTCATCCCGGCCCAAGGCTGAAAAAATGTCCGCCAGCGCCGGGCCTTTCGTCCTGCCGGTCACCGCCGCCCGCAGCGGTTTGTAGATTTTTCCTTTCGGCGCTGCCGTTGCCGAAAAGATGAATTCTATCACACCGTCGAACGAGTCTTCATCGAGCGCCGGGACGCGGCCTACGGCCTCCCGCGCGGCTTCGATGATTTCCAGCGCGCCAGAGAGAGCCTTCGCCGCGCCGCTGTCCGGCGCTCCGGAGCCCGCGAACTGGGAGGCGTAGTCCACAGCCTGTTTAGGCTCATGGACGGAGTCGCGCAGGGCTTCGGCCATTTTCAACAGATCGTTATCCGAAAACTTTTCGAAAGGGAACCCGGCCTTCTCAAGCGGCGGCCTCAAGGCTTCAAGAAAACCGGCGGCGTCGAGCGTCTTCAGCGCCCTGGAGTTTATATGGTCCAGCCGGGCCATGTCGAAATGGCAGGGGGCCCTGGAGACTTTCGCGATGTCGAACCTGGCGGCCATCTCTTCGAGGGACTCCGGCCCGTCGCCCTCCACGCCGGACCAGCCCAGCATGGCCACGGCCGTGTTTATCGCGGAGGGAAGATAGCCGGAGTCCAGCAGGCGCGCTATGTTCAGCGATTCGACGCGTTTTGAAAACTTGCGGCCTTTCTCGTCCAGCACAAGGGAAAGGTGGTGGTAGCGAGGAGGCTCGCCTCCCAGGGCGCGGGCGATCAAAATCTGCTTGGGGGTGTTGGCGAGGTGGTCTTCGCCGCGGATGACATCGGTCACACCCATGTCAAGATCATCGACTATGGAAGCCAGGTAGTAGGCCGCGGAGCCGTCCGACCTGGCGATGATGAAATCGCCCATGTCTTCCGCTTCAAACGAGACATACCCCCGCACGCCGTCATGAAACTCCACGCTCCCCGTCCCGGCCCTGAACCTCCAGGCTGGCGGACCCTTTTTCCTTGAAAGCTCATCCCGCTCTTTTTCCGTAAGGCGCGCGCATTCGCCGGTATAGCGTGGCGGCTGACCTGCGGCGATTTGTGCTAATCGAAGTTTCTCAAGCTCCTCCACGGAGCAGTAGCATGGATACGCCGCGCCGCGGTCCAGCAGTGTCCGCGCGGCGTTTTCATATTTTTCCCGCCGCCCGCTCTGTCTGTAGGGGCCATGGGGGCCGCCGATATCCGGCCCTTCGTCCCAATCGAGCCCGAGCCTTTTCAGGGTCGCGATGATCCCCTGCTCCGCCTCCGGGTCGGACCGCTCGCGGTCGGTGTCCTCTATCCTGAGTATGAAAGACCCTCCGCGCCCTTTAGCGTAGAGCCAGTTGAAAAGGGCCGTGCGCAGGTTCCCCACGTGCAAGGATCCCGTGGGGCTGGGGGCGAAGCGTGTCCTCGGGGCGGTCATGATCGTTCGCCGCCGGTTGTTATGGTCGCGACCGCCCATGCGGCGATCCCCTCCCCACGCCCGGTGAAGCCGAGCCCTTCGGTGGTGGTGGCTTTGACGGAGACCATGGCCGGATCAACCCCCGCGGCGGCGGCGATTTTTTCCCGCATTCGCTTCACATATGGCGCAAGGCGCGGCGCTTCGGCGGCGATGGTGGCGTCGATGGCCCCGACCCTGTATCCCTTCTCCCCCAGCATCGCCACCGTTTTTTCAAGCAGGATGACGCTGGAGACGTCCTTGTATTTTTCATCGCTATCCGGGAAGAAAGCGCCGATGTCACCCATCGCCGCGGCGCCAAGGAGAGCGTCTATGACGGCGTGGGTCAACGCGTCCGCGTCGGAATGGCCGAAAAGGCCCGCCTCGTGTTCGACTTCCACACCGCCGAGAATGAGCCTGCGCCCCTTCACAAGACGATGCGCGTCGAATCCGTGGCCGACCCTTATCATGGCCTCGCCTCAAAGCGGTTGAACGTCAGTTGGCGCCGCAAGCGTCAGTCGCCCTTGAGCTTGGATTCCCACTCATCGAGAGTCTCGGCCGTGAGCGGGCCAACGAAGAAACCGGCCACGACACCATCCCGGTCGATGAAAAACGTGGTCGGCAGGGCGGTCACTCTGTATCTTCTGGAGACTTCCCCCCCTGTGTCCAACACGATGGGCAGGGACAGGGACGTCTGCTCGACATATCTTTTCACGGTTTCCGGCCCCTCCTGGTAGTTCACGCCGACCACCACGATGCCGTCGTCCGCGCCATCGCGATGGGTCTTCTCAAGCTCGGGCATCTCCACCTTGCAAGGGGGGCACCAAGTGGCCCAGAAGTTCAGGATCACTCCCTTGCCCTTGAGGCTCCCCAGGCTGAGATCAGCGCCGTCCACGGTTTTAAGAGACATCGGCGGAGCGGGTTTGCCCACCATCGCCGAAAGGTCAGCCATCGCGGGATGGGCCCAGGCCATGAACAGGGAAAACATCACTAGCGCAAGACGCGCCGGAAAACGCTTCATCGTTTGCTCCACGAAGATTTTGTCGGCAGCTCAGTTCAAGGGATAGATCACCGAGAACGCGCCACGCACCTGGTTCACGTCATATCCCGTGGCGTCGTCGTCGGGATAGTTCGTTCTTATGGCGGCCTCCGCCTCCGGGTTCAGGTCCGCCTCATGTCCGTGACAGTTAAGGCACAACCTCTGTGTCATTATCGGTTTCATGAGCCTGAGCCTTTTCCCTTCGCCCGGGACTGTCTCCATCGCCGTGTAGAACGATCGGAGCATTCCCGCGGCGTGGTCGGCCTCCATTCTCTCCAACATCTTCATTTCAACCTTGTCGGGGGCATTGCCTTTGTTCCGCAGCTTGAGGCTCACGCGGCGGATCGTGGCGCCATGTTTTTCGCCGATATCCATGGCCGCTTGTGGGGCGATGGACCTGCATACGCCTATGGCCGCTCCAAAACCGGAGTTCTTTATGGCGCTCTTCAGGTTCGACTTCAGCTCCATCCCGAGCTCCTTTATCATCTTCTTCGAGTTTTTCGCGGCCTCTCTTCTCGTGGCGTCCGCCTCTGCCGGGCCGTGAAACGCTACGAACACGATGGCCGCCGCCACAAAAACTTTACGCATGGCTGTCTTCTCTCCTTGCAAGGTTTTCCAGACTTCGGATTCCACCAGATCTAAAATTCTAGCCTACGCCGGGCCGCAGGGGAACCCTCGCCAGGTTTTAAGGCCCGCCCGGAGCCGCGCGCGGCCGCTGATAATACCCGGGGGCCAGCTCGTTGAGCTTTTTGAATTCCTTTGCCGCCTCGGAGTAGCGCTTCATCTTTTCGTAAGTCTTTCCGAGGTAGAAACGTATTATCGGCTCACCGGGGCTTATCTTTTTCGCCTTCTCGAGGATTACGGCCGCCTGCGTTAAAAGCCCGTTTGTGTAGCGCGCTCTTCCTATGGCGAAGTACGACAGGGCCAGGTGCGGGTCCCCCGGCGTGTCACGGAGGGCTTTGTCGTACCAGACCAGTTCGTCGTCCACGGTCTTTGTCATTCCCGCTTTCCTGCCTTCTATTATTTTCGACCGCGCCCTGAAATATGATTCGACCTTTTCCGAGACGGCCTCGTCCGTCGTTAAGCGGATCGGCGACGGCGTTCTGTAAAGACTCAACAGGAAAAAATTGTCAGCGGACAACAGGGAAGGGGAGGTCTTCTCATGCGCCCCGTTTGCGCCGATGACCGGGTTTTCGGCCTTGTTGATGGACACGCCGGACACAAGGTCCGAAAGCCCCTCGCCATCGTTGATATAGAAGGATAGGAAGCTGTACGTGTTGACGCCCTCCGCCATGGCGTCGTGGAGCCTGACGCGCTCGAGACGGCGATGGATGAGGGCCGGGTCGAGGCGAAACGGCTCCTTCGAGCCGAGCAGCAGAAGCCAGGCCCGGACGGGGTTTATGTCACCGCTCCAGGCGGTCACATTGGGAAAGGCGCGCAGGAACGTGGCGATGATCGTCCTTATCTCATCCCTCGAAAAAGAGGCGAGGGATACCCACTGGGCCATCACGCCGCCTTCGCCGAGCAGTTTTGAGAGATTCTGGAAGTTCTCCAGGGTCAGATCGTCGGCCTTTTCTTTCGCCCCGGCGAGCGAGTCCAGCCCGGCGATTATGACGTCGTAACCGCTTTCGGCCTTTCTCGCCCACTCCACGGCGGAGGCGGCGTGTATGAAGACAGCGTCTTCCTTCCACGCGCCGCGGTTGTCAACCGTGAAAAATTCCCATGCCGTCGCGAGGACCGGGTTTTCGAGGACGACGTCCACGCGGGCCGCGCCGTGGGCCAGGGCGGCCGCGGCGCCGGCGCCGGTCGAAGGACCCGGGACAAGGACTCTGCCTGGCGAAGGGGAGGAGGAAATAATGAGCGGATAATTGGCCCTGCGCGCCGTCCCGTCGCCTGTCCAGCCGATCTCATTCCCGTTCAACCGGAGACTGTATACCCGTCCCCGCTTGATCTCCACGACGGAGACGGACCCGCGCTCGCCTTTTTGCTCAAACAGGGTTTTTCCGGGCGGGGGGCCCGACGCGCCTTGCGCCGGACCGGGAAAGGCGGCGAAAAGCACGGCCGCGGCCGGAGCAAGGATGAGTGAAAGCCGTTTTTGCCTGGTCATAAGGTTCAAAAGAGCAGCGGTTGAGACCGCTGTCAGGTTACGGGTTTCCGGGATGACTCCACGGTGTCCCCGCCGGGATTTTTCAGGACGCTGCCGGGGGCGTAGAATCCTTTGGGCACGGTCGTGTTGGGGTAGACCCAGCTCTGGGCGCCTATGAGAGTCCCCGGCGATGTCACGGTGTTGCAACCGATCTCGGTGTAGTCGCCTATGACCGCGCCGAACTTTGATCTCCCGGTTCTCACCTGCTTCCCTCCGGTTTGAATCACCACCTCGTTTATTCTCTCCTCGTCTATTTCGCCCCTCGTTCTGAACTGAAGATTGGCGAGGATGGTTCCTGCGCCGAGGTTGACCCTGCTCCCGATAATGGCGTCGCCCACGTAGGCGAAGTGGCCCGCGTTTGACCTGTTCATGAAGATGGAGTTTTTCACCTCCGTAACGTGCCCTATGACGCAGCCGTCCCCCACGATCACCCCTCCCCGCAGGTACGCCCCCTGCCGTATCTCGCAGTCCTCGCCGATCACGCAGCCCGGCTTGATTATCGCCGTCGGCTCGAGAAGCGTTCCCGCTCCGATCCGTATCCTGTGCTCAGGGATGACGATCTCCTCCTCCAGGATCATGGGGCTGTCCACGACCAACATGGCCTCCCTGCCGCCGCTGCGGGGCCGCCGGACGATATCCAGCCTGGCGCTGGCCCCCAGGCTGTCCACCCCAGCGCCCTCCCTGTTGGATATAAAGTCTTTTATCATCTCGTCCATCCGCGTGAGGGCGTCCCACGGCCTGGGGCCGGAGAATATTTCGTCAATCAGAAAAAAGCCGGAGTCCGGGGAGAAATAATCGGTAATATTCATAAGACCGCCTCCCTGAGACGGGCCAGGCGCCAGAGGCCTAGCTCCGTGAGGGTGTAAGCGCCGCCGTCCGCCTCAACAAGGCCCTGGCGGAAACCCGCTTCCAAAAGAAGCCTTTCGCGCTCTGTCTCTGAGAGGCTTTTAAGACGCTGCGAAAAATCCTCCCCCGCCTCGACGGCTTCCAGAAGCGCCGCCTCGGCCCGCGCCATCGGGCTTGTCATATCCTTCATTCCGGCCAGCAGGACACGCGCCGCCGCCTCGCCGGTCCTGTCCAGCAGCTCCCTGGCCGCCATCGGGCCGCGCAGGCTGACACCGGTCTTGTCCTCCGTCCCGGAGTTGCGGACGAAGACAGAGGCGGCGTGGGAGCCGGACTCCGTTATTTTCATGTACAGAGTCTCCCGATCCTCCGGCAGGGTCATGATCTCTATCCCGGCGCCTTCCCATTCAGCGCGTACGGATTCTTCCACGACGCCGGACACCTTCCTCCAAAGCTCCGATCCCTCAGACCAGAGGCTTTTGTCGACATAGTAAATATATATAGTCCTTTTATACCCTCCGGGGAAGGGGTGTCTCAACCTCCCGATCCTTTCCGCCGGGGAAAGCGGCCCCATGAGCGGGCCAGAGAGGACAGCGTAGGAGTTGAGCAGGCTTTTGAGTCCGTCGCCCGCGAAAACCGCGCGCGGGCCTTCTTTCGTGTCGATGACTGAGGGGACAACGATATGGCCGCTCTCTTCGGCGCCGATGGCGAACCCCGCGCCCAGGGCGCTCACAAGCTCGACCCCCTCATCATCCAGCAGTCTTTCGATGGCATCGGCGGAAGGGTTTTTGTCTCGGACGATCTCCCCGATTTTGCCGAGAACCTCCGGCGGCGCGGCGCGTTCCACGGCGGAGACTACAGCCTTCAGCAATATCCATTTGTCACCCACCGCCGTCAGCCCGGTGGTGTATCCAAGCCTTTCCGCCTCCGCGGAGGCGGAAAGGTCGCTTTCCACGGTATTGACGAACATTTTTCCGCCGCCGCTGCTTCTCCCGGCAAGGATGACAGCGGTCTCGTCTCCCGTCCCGATGAAGGCGGAGTCCGTGAATGGGTCGTAGTCCACCCTGAAGAGCCTGTCTCCGTCCCCGTCGAACACGGCGGCGGAGACAATGGTCTCGCCGGTCTTTATCCGTTCGGCGTTCTCCCTGCCTTTCTCAAATAAGGCGGCCATGGCCTTGGCGCCGGAGAGCCGTCCGCCTTTTTCGATCATGTCGGGCGTGATCTCCCGCAGCCCCTCCAGCTCCGCCACGCCGGAGCGCTCATTGACGGAGCCGTCGAGGCCGTCGTTCACTATGACGACTTCACCGAAACCGGCCTTGCGGAGGATATCGCCCGCTAAAGGCCCCAGCGCGCCGTTGGCGAGATCGGCTATGAGAACGATGTTTTTTAGTGTCTCAGGGCTTTCTATCCAGCTGTTGCGCGCGTCGAGAACGTATCTCGTAAATACCTCCCCCGCCTCGGCGCTTCTGTCGATCGCCTTCCCCTCCGTCCGCGCGCTGACCACGGTTTCGTAATCCGTCTGCAGGACACGGCGGGAAAGCTCCACATCGTCCCCCGGGAGGAGCTTGAGGCCCCGCCGCGTAAAAATCTTGATACCGTTGTATTCGGGCGGATTGTGCGAGGCGGTGACGGCGACGCTCCCGGCGGCGCCGATGGCCCTCATGTACACAGGCGCCGCGGGCGTGGGCGCCACGCCGATCACCGCGGCGTCCGCTCCCGCCTTCAGAAGGCCCCGGACCGCCGCGTCCGTGAAAATCCCCTCGGGGTCCCTTGGGTCCCAGCCGATGACCACCGTCCCGCCCTTTTCCATGAGGCCGGCCTCGATCATCTGCCGCGCGCGGCAATAGGTGTAAAGCTCCATGAACTCTTCGGTGATGACATCTTTTTCCAGAAAAGCGCGTTGAGGCGTCATCCCCGCGAGGGCCGGATCGCTGGACAGGGACGTCTTTCGGCGGACGCCGTCGGTTCCCTGGAGCCTTGTCATCGGCCGGTGGTCAGGCCACGGTCACGGACTTGGCCAGCGACCTGGGCCTGTCTATGTTTCGTTTCAGCGTGGTGGCGATATAGTACGAAAGAAGCTGCGCCACCACCATCTCCAGGAAGGGGGCCGTGAACATGGGAGTTTTCGGCAGGGCTATCTGGTCGGAGAAGGGCAGCCTTTTGGACTTCGCCGGCTCGAAGGTGATGCCGAGGACATAGCCGCCCCTGGCCCTGATCTCCTCCGCGGAGGAGAGGGTCAGATCGTAAAGCTTCTTGTTCTCCCGGGGAGGCATGAAAACCACGGAGTTCAGGTCATCATCGATCAAGGCTATCGTCCCGTGCTTCAGGAATCCGCTCGGCATCCCCTCCGCATGGACATAGGCCACCTCCTTCATCTTGAGGGCCGACTCCATGGCGATGGGATAATAGCGCCCCTTGCCGAGCAGCAGCCAGTGGCGGATATGGCTGTGCTCCCTGGCTATGTTATGGATGAATCCGGACTTTTCGTTCAACAGTTTTTCGATGGCCTTAGGCATCGAGCGCAGCTCCCGGTTGTGGGCGTTGTAGTCCCGCTTTGTCAGAGTCCCCGTCATCAGGCCCGCTTCCAGGGCGATCCGTGAAAGGATGACCATCTGCGATAGCGCCGCCTTCGTGCTTATGACGCATATCTCCGGACCGGAGCCCTGCAGGATCAGGTGGTCCACCATCCTTGCTATGGACGAGCCCATGACGTTCACAATGGCGGCGGTGGCGGCGCCTTGTCTCTTCGCGTGGCGCAGCGCGGTGATGGTGTCGTAGGTCTCGCCGGACTGGGAGCAGGCCAGCACCATCGTGTCCGCGCCGGTGTGAGCCAGGAAGGTAAACTCGTCAGAGGAGACTATGTTGGGCGCGATCCCGGCGTATCTGCTGAAGTAGTACTGGCCGAATTGGGAGACATAGAACGTCGTCCCCACGCCGGTGAGGTATATCTCCTTTCTCCTCACGATCTCCCCGGCGATTTCGCGGATCTTCTCCACGCCGAGGTCCATGGCGTTTTTCACCACCTGCGGCTGCTCGTGAATTTCTTTGAGCATGTAGTGGGGAAACCCGCCCTTCTGGGCCATCTCGGAGTCCCACAGAATGTCCTGGGCGGCCCTGGAGATCGTCTCGCCGGTAGCCAGGCTCTTCAGCGAGTAGTTGTCGGAGGTGATGACGGCGTACTCGTCGTCGTCCATTATCACCGCGCGTTTCGTGTGGTTGATGAAAGCGTTGAAATCCGACCCGATGTAGTTCGCGTCCGCCCCGAGGCCGATGATAAGCGGGCTCTCCTTCCTGGCGCAGTATATCCTGTCCGGCTCGTGGGCCGATATCATGGCGATGGCGTATGTCCCTTCAAGGTCGTTGACGGCCGCCACGAACGCCTTCTCGACGGACTTCGTCTTCTTGTAGCTCTCCTCCAGGAGGTGCACGATGACCTCCGTATCGGTCTCGGAGAGGAACTTGTGTTTTTTCTTTTCCAGCAGGGAGCGCAGCCGCGAGTAGTTCGAGATTATCCCGTTGTGGGTTAGAGAAAACATCCCGTCGCAGGAGGTGTGGGGATGGGCGTTGGCCTTGGTCACGCCGCCGTGCGTAGCCCACCGGGTGTGAGCGATGCCGACGTTGCCGGTCAGCTCGGAGAGCCTTTCCTTATGCCGGACCTCTTCCACGGAGCCTATGTTCTTGCGGACCATGGTCTTCAGCGATCCGTTCATCAGGGCGACCCCGCACGAGTCGTAGCCGCGGTACTCCAGAAGCTTGATGGACTCGACGAGCCTGTCGGATATGTTATCCAGCGAGACTATGCCAGCGATACCGCACATGACGCCAGTTTGAGGCTATGTCCTTTTGGGGTTGGAATAGTTGTGCTCTATCATGGAGCCGGCCTCGAGTATCACGCCGGGCGCGAGGGTATTCGACGCGCCCACCACGGCGCCGTCGCCTATGAAGGCGCCCAGCTTGTCGATGCCGGTGTCCACTTTCCTGTTCTTTATCCTGACGGATACCGGCTTCTGGGAAACGTAGCGGTTCAGCGTCATGGTGTCCGCCCCGACATCCACGTTCTCCCCTATGACGGAGTCACCGATGAAGGAGAGCCTCCCAACGACGGCGCCGGGAAATATCACGCAGTTTTTCAGCTCCGCCCCCTGTCCCACAACGGCTCTCTCCCCGACGCAGGAGAAGGGGCGTATCAGCGCGTTGTGGCCTATGAAGCTGCCGGGGCCGATGTAGGCCGGGCCCTGGAGAACGGCGCCGGGCATTATCTCCACCCCTTTGGATATGACCACCGGGCCCCTCAACAGAACGCCCGGAGGCGCCTCGACGCTCTCGTGGACGACGGCGCTCTTCCACATGCCCATGATGGTCCTGTTGGCGGTCAGTATGTCCCATGGATAGGCCATGTCGAGCCAGTCGTCCTCCCATATGGAGGCGTGGAGGGTCTCCTTGCGGATGAGCGCCCCGAGGGCTTTTTCCATGTTCCCGCCGGCTTTCTCTAGATAATTGAAGAACCGGACAGGCAGGGCGAACACCCCGGCGAAAACATAGTTGCCGAGCCCTTTTTCCTTCATCGGTTTCTCGATGAACTTTGTGATACGTGCGTCCTTGTCGAAATAGACGTTGCCGTACTTCTCGCCGGATATGGCGTGGCAGACCGCGGCGGTGGGCTCGCCGCTCAGGGCGAAGGACTGCAGCGTCACGCTGAATATGTTGGAGGCGGCCAGCGTGTCGCCGTAGACGAGCAGGAAATGCTCACCCTTGGTGAACCTGTCCTTCGCGGCGAGGATGGCCTGCCCTATGCCACGCGGCCTGCCCTGGTCGATGAAATGGATCGACAGCCCGGAGGGATGGTCCTCCCCCACGTGGCGGCGCAGCATGTCGCCCTTGTGGCCTATGACCATGTTCACGAGGCTTACGCCCGCTTCCTTGAGCTGGTCCAGCAGGTGGTCGACCAGGTACCTTCCCGCCACGGGGATCATCAAGTTGGGCCGCGTGGCGGAGAAGGGGGCCATGTTCGCGCCGCGACCGGCTGCCAGAACCAGAGCTTTCATATCAGCAATTCAGAACCTTATCCATGTAAACCGCGATTATAATTCCCACGGGCCGAAAAGAGCAACTTTCACGAAACCCTCTCCCGCGCCGCAAGCAGCTTTTCCATCTTCTCAAGGTCCTCGACGGTGTTGGCCCCCATGACCTCAACCGGATCCCGCGTCTTCACGGCGGCGGCGCCATCCCCGCGCCGGACGGCGATATCTATCAGGTCCGGAAGGTAGTATTCACCCTGGGCGTTGTCGTTGTCCAGCTTATCCAGCGTGGCAAACAGAAAGGAGCTTTTGAAAACGTAGACGCCGCTGTTGACCTCCCGGACGCCAAGATGCTCAGGCGACGCGTCCCCCGCCTCCACGATGGCGGCGATCCGCTCTCCGTCCCGGATGACCCTGCCGTAGGCTCCGGGGTCCTCCGGCTCGAACGTAAGAACGGAGACGGCGGCGCCGGACCTCCTGTGGCTGCCCAAAAGGCCGTTCAACGTCTCCGGGCGTATGAGGGGCGCGTCGCTCGACAGAACCAGGACGTCGCCCTCGAACCCGGCAAGGGCGCCGCGCGCCTGGGCCACGGCGTGGCCTGTCCCAAGCTGGGGCTCCTGGACGGCGAACCGGACGCCGGGCGAGGCCGCCTCTTTCATTACCATTTCTTTCTTGTGACCCACAACAACAACAATCCTGTCGTGGGGAATCGCCCTTGCCGTATCGAGCAGGCGGGCGAGCATCGGCTTGCCGCCAAGGGGCAGGAGTGCCTTGGGAAGGGTGGACTTCATTCTCGTGCCCTTGCCCGCTGCCATTATCACTATGGCGGTCTTCCCGCCGCCGCCGTCGTCGCTCATCAAAAAAGCCTCCGTCATGCGATCATGTGATTATATCCAGTGGGGAGAACGCGGACAATGAGCCGCTTCCGGGGAAGGCTTCCAGGTTTGGAAAAATCAAGGTCCTTCACGTCGCGGCGAAGACGCCGCTCGTTCAGGACGACAGTGTTTCGAGGAATCCGTGACTCTCCGGCGTCCCGGGTTTCAAGAGAGGGACCCTGTCTTTTATGGGAAAATCCAAACCGGGCCACTGCTCCGATGAGCGGCGGATATAATGTTCGCCGGAAGATAAGGACCGAAGATGAAAATACTGGTGTACGAGTTTTTCCTGGCCGGGCTCTGGCGCGATGATCCGCGCCGCTGGAGCGAGGCTTTCGTGGAGAGCGCGGCGGTGGAGGGCATGGCGATGCTGAGGGCGGCGTTTTCTGACCTTTTGCGGGCGGGCGTCGAGGCGTGGTCCATCATCCATGAGGACTTCGGGGAGGCGGTGGGGAGCCTTTCCGGTGTCGAGGTCGTATCCTCCCGTTATGGCTCCACAATGAAAATCATCGAGGACGCTATCGAGGCCAGCGGCGCCGTCATGACGATCGCGCCGGAGATCGGCGGGCGCCTTGGCGATCTTGTGAGTCTCGCGGAGAGCAGGGGTAAAGCAATTCTCGGCTCATCAGCGCAAGCCATCCGCGCCGCCGGGGACAAGCTCCTTTTCGCCGGGATCATGGACAGACATAAGATTCCACATCCGAGGACTTTTCCACTCAACGGCGCGGGAGCGCGTTTCAAGGGGGCGTGGGTCAGCAAGCCAAGGCGCGGCGCAGGGTCCAGCGGGATCGTGAAACATCATGGAGACGCGGCGGCGCCGGATGCCGCGGACCCGGTATGCGGCGAGCTGATCGCCCAGGAGCTTGTCGAAGGCGAGACGATGAGCCTGTCCGTCGTATCTTCGGAGAAGGAAAGCGTGATACTGTCGGTGAACAGGCAGGCGCTCTCGGAAAATCATGAATACACCGGCGGGACCATACTGGACGTGGAGCCGTGGCCGGAGCTTGCGGATATGGCGCGGCGGCTGAAAGAGGCGATCCCGGGCCTGAATGGATACTGGGGCGCCGATTATCTCCAGACCGCCGCCGGGCCGGTGGTGATAGAGGTTAACCCGAGGCTTACCACTTCGTATGCGGCTCTCTCCCGCGCGCTCGATGTAAACCCGGCCGAGGCGATCCTCGCGGCGGCGTTTCAAAGACCGTTGCCCGCTGTTTCGGGGCGAAGGGAAATCGTCTTCCGCAGGGATGGGGGTCTTTTGGAATCATGAGAGTCCTGGGGCTGGACGTCGGCGGGGCGCATGTCAAGTACGCGCTCTATGTCATGGGGGCGGAGAGGCTCCCGGAGCGCGGGACCCTGCCTTTCGAGATTTTCCGCGAACAAGAGATACTCTCAGCGTTGCTTAAAAAAACGCGGGAAGAGACACGGCCGGACGCTGTTGCGCTCACGATGACGGGGGAGCTTTCCGACGTCTTCAGGACGCGGCGCGAGGGCGCTCGATGGATAGTGAGGACGGGCCGGGAGGCCATGCGCCCGCTCCCTCTGAAGGTCGTGGACGTGGACGGGGCGCTCGTCGATCCCTCAAGAGCCATGCGCGAATGGGCCGCCGTGGCGTCGGCCAACTGGGCCGCCGTGGCGCGATGGGTCAGCCGCCATGTCCGGGACTGCCTGGTGGTCGACATCGGCTCCACCACCGTGGACATCCTGCCGGTCAAAAACGGCGAGCCAGCGGCGCGGGGAAGAACCGACCTTGAGAGGCTCATGACCGGCGAGCTTTTGTACACCGGCTATCTGCGGACGAACGCGGCGTTCGTCCTCCCGGAGGTCATGGTGAGAGGACGGAGGACGCGGACATGCCCGGAGCATTTCGCGATCATGGGCGATATTCATCTTTACCTCGGCGACATGGGGCCGAAGGACTACACCACGTCCACCCCCGACGGGCGGGCGAAATCGAAGAGAGCAGCGGGGGAGAGGATCGCAAGGCTCGTCCTTTCCGAGGCGGCCGAACTCGGCGGGGACGAGATAAGAAAAATCGCGGCGCAGGCGAGTCAGGCTCAGGCTAGACGGATCACGGACGCCGTAATGAAGGTTTTAATATCGCAACGCCTCCGGGACGCGCCTGTCATCCTGACGGGGCCGGGAGGGAGGATTTACCGGGACGCGCTGCGGGCGAGTATTAGCGTAAAGACGCTGGAGAGGGTAGGGCGAACGCCAGCGGGGAGGATCGACCCCGCCGCCTGCGCGGCGGCGCTGTGGGAGCAGTTATGAAGCGCCGCCTGCCTCCTGGTAGGCCTCCCAGATCATCGGCCATCCCTTTTTCACTATCCGGGCCATGACCTCGGCGTAGTCGCGGATTTCTTTCTGCGCGTCGGGCGCGAGGCGCAGGCTGAAGTAGTGCAGGAGATTGCGCATGTCCATTGTCCAGATGATCTGCGTGTAGGCCGAAACCGGCAGAACGACGCGCGCCTGCTCCCGCGCCACGCCGAGCTCGATCAGTTTTTTGTACGTCGTGTAGGCTTGGTGGTTCGCGGTGTCGATGAGCGTTCTCGCCTTGTCGGCCACTTCCTCCCCCAGCGGCCCGGCGCTCATCTGCTTGTTTGTCCTGTGCTGGGAGCGCACGTCGTCCTTGGCCGGGGCGTAGAACATCTCCGGGCATTCGGTGTAGCGGAACGACCATTCGTTCAGGCTGGCGGTGCGGTGCCGCACGTGCTGGCGCATGACGAAGATGGGCAGCCGCACCCGGAAGGTGACCACCACCATCTCGTAAGGCGACGTGTGGCGGTCTCCCCACAACCTTTTTATGAGCCGCCTGTCCGCCTCTTCGTCCTTGCCTTCGCTTCGCTGGTAGGAGGTCCTGGCGGCCCGGGCGACTGTCCTGTCGTCGCCGAGATAGTCCACAAGCTCCACCTCGCCGTGGGTGTGCACTTTGTGGACGCGGCCCAGCTCCTCCTCGGCGCCTGGGCTTATGGCGCGGCTGGTCTGGTTTTCTCTCAATATCTTTGCTCTTCGTCCTTGCTGATAAGCGAGGATGTTACTCCTTTTCGCGGCCCGCCGTCCAGAGCCTCAGCCCGCGGGCGCCGGCCCAGCCAGGGAAAACCTGAACCGGACACTATCGGCCCGCGCCCGCCCCGGCATATTCGGCGGCGGATCTTATCAGCGCAAGACACTTCTCCCTTCCCATGGCGGCCATCACCTCGAAAAGGCCGGGGCTGACGGTCCCGCCGGTCAGCGCCACCCGCGTCGGCTGGGCGAGGTTTTTGAGCTTTAAACCCTTCTCGTCCAGCAGGGCGCGAAATTCTTTTTCGATATCCTCCCCGGATCCGAAGTCCACCTTCTCGAGCCTCTCCGCAAGCTCCTTCAACACCGGGGCTATCTCGGGCTTCAAGAACTTTTTGGCGGCCTTCTCGTCATACTCCACTCTGTCCGTGAAAAAGCAGACCATCCCCGCGGCAAGCTCCTCGGCCGTCCTGGCGCGCTGGCGCAGCATGGGAAGCAACGGCTTTATGCCGGCCTCGTCCGCCTCAATATTCCTTTTCTTCAAAAATTCTTCGGCCAGCGCGGAGAGCTGATCCTCCGGGGCCATTTTTATGTGCTCCGCGTTGAGCCATATCAGCTTCTCTTCGTTGAAGGAGGCGGCGGACTTGGTGACGGCGTCGAGATCAAAAAGCTCCGCAAGCTCGGCGATCGTGAAAACCTCCCTGTCCCCGTGGCTCCAGCCAAGGCGGACAAGGTAGTTGAAAAGGGCGGAGGGCAGGATCCCCCTGTCGCGGTATTCCAGGACGGACAGCGCCCCGTGGCGCTTTGAAAGGCGTTTGCCGTCTGGCCCGAGGATCATGGAGACGTGGGCGAACTTCGGCGGCTCGATGCCGAGCGCGTCGTAGATAACCGCCTGTCTTGGTGTGTTGGCCAGGTGGTCATCGCCGCGGATGACGTGGGTTATCTTCATTTCAGCGTCGTCCACCACCACGCAGAAGTTATAGGTCGGCGTCCCGTCGGCCCGGGCGATTATCATGTCGTCGAGTTGCTCGTTGTCGAACCTTATGTATCCGCGCAAAAGGTCCTCCACGGCGGTGACGCCGGAGAGCGGCGTGGCGAAACGGACGACGTAGGGCTCGCCGATGTCGGCGGGGATGTTTTTGTTTCTGCACGTCCCGTCGTACTTGGGCTTTTTGCCGGCTTTCAGAAGCTGCTCGCGTTTTCGCTCCAGCTCCTCCTTCGGGCAGACGCACCGGTAGGCTTTGCCTTCGGCCAGCAGGCGGTCTATGTATTCCCTGTAGATATCCTGCCGCTCGGTCTGCCGATAGGGTCCCTCGTCGTGATCCATCCCCAGCCACTTCATGGACTCGATGATCTGGGCGATGGAGTCCTCGGTGGAGCGCTCGCGGTCTGTATCCTCTATCCGAAGGACAAAAATTCCGTCGTGGCGGCGGGCATAGAGCCAGTTGAAGATGGCCGTGCGGGCGCCGCCTATGTGCAGGTATCCCGTCGGGCTGGGGGCGAACCTCGTCCTTACCATCGGGCGCTAAAGGTCCCTCTTTATGCCGAGTTCCTTGAGCTGTTTCCTGTCCACCTCCGCCGGGGCCTCCGTGAGCAGGCAGAAGGCTTTTTGGGTTTTCGGGAAGGCTATGACATCGCGAATTGACTCGGATTCGGTCAATATCGCCATCAGCCTGTCCACGCCGAAGGCGATGCCCCCGTGCGGCGGCGCGCCATACTCCAGCGCATCGAGCAGGAAGCCGAACTTGGCGCGGGCCTCGTCGGCGCCGATGCCGAGGGCGGCGAACATCTTTTTCTGGACCTCCCTGTCGTGGATGCGGATGGAGCCGCCGCCTATCTCCACCCCGTTCAGGGCCAGGTCGTAGGAGCGGGCCCGCATCTTCAGCGGGTCGGCGCCGAACAGGGGAATGTCCTCCTCCACCGGCGACGTGAAGGGGTGATGCAGCGCCACGCTGCGTTTCTCGTTCTCGTCGTATTCGAGCAACGGAAAATCCGTCACCCAGACGAAGCTGTAGACCGAGTCGTCGATAAGACCCAGCTTGCGGCCGAGGGAGGCTCGAAGAAAACCCAGGACTGACGGCGCGACGCTTTTCTTGTCGGCGACGAAAACGATCAGGTCGCCCTCCTTCGCCCCCGTGGCGGACTTGAAGTTATCGAGGACCTCCGGCGTGAAGAACTTCGTTATCGACGACACAAAACCCTCGTCCGTAACCTTTATCCAGGCCAGCCCTTTGGCCCCGTGGACTTTTGCTTCTTCTATAAGGTCGTCGATCTCCCTGCGGGAGGCACCGGCCATGCCGGGGACGGCCATGGCGCGGACGGTCCCGCCGCCGCCGACGGCGTCCTTGAAAACCTTGAAGCCGGACTCCGCCGCCGCTTCGGAGACGTCGGCAAGCTCCATGCCGAACCGGGTGTCCGGCCTGTCGGAGCCGAACCTGTCCATGGCCTCTTTATGGGTCAGCCGCGCGAAAGGTTTTTGGAGTTTAATCCCGACGGCCGCCTCGAAGATGGCCGACATCATCCCTTCGCATATCTCCATTATGAGGTCTTCGTCGGCGAAGGAAAGCTCCATGTCTATCTGGGTGAACTCCGGCTGGCGGTCTGCCCGCAGGTCCTCGTCGCGGAAGCACCGGGCGACCTGGTAATACCTGTCCATCCCCGCCACCATGAGAAGCTGCTTGAAAAGCTGGGGCGACTGGGGCAGGGCGTAGAAATGTCCTGGGTTGAGGCGGCTCGGCACAAGGTAGTCCCGCGCCCCTTCCGGAGTGGAACGGGTGAGCATCGGCGTTTCCACCTCAATGAACCCGGCGGCGTCGAGGTAGCCGCGGGCGGCCGCGAGGGCCTTGTGGCGCAGGATCAGGTTGCCGAGCAACGGCCCGCGCCTTATCTCCAGGTAGCGGTATTTCAGCCGCATGGCCTCGCTGGGGGTCTCGTCCTCCTCGATGACGAAAGGAGGGGTCTTCGATCTGCTCAACACCTCCGCGGTGTCGGCGTAGACTTCGATCTCTCCGGTCGGGATGTTCGAGTTTACCGTCCCCTCGGGCCTTCGGGAGACTTTTCCCTTGACGCGCAGCACCCACTCCGCGCGGACGGAGTGGGCCAGCTCGTGGGCGGCGGCGTCTATCTGTGGGTTCAGGACGACCTGTGTCACGCCGGTCCTGTCCCAAAGGTCGACGAAGACGAGCCCGCCGTGGTCGCGCCTGCCGCGGACCCAGCCAGCCAGGGTCACCTCCCTGCCCGCGTCGTCCGGGCGCAGTTGGCCGAGCGTGTGTGTTCGTCGTTCGTTTCTATTGTCCGGCATCGCGTCCTGGAGAATTAAAAAGAAAGTCGTGGATTATACCATATCTTCAAAAAGGCGCTTGTGGGCCCGCGTTACGAAGATATCGCTTTTTTGTCCGGCCTGCTTTCGCGGGCAGGCTCCATGGGCAGCCATATCCTGAAGGTGGTCCCGGCTCCGGCGGTGGACTCGGCGGTGATGACGCCGCCGTGGCTTTCCACTATCTTGCTCACCGTGGAGAGGCCGAGGCCGGTGCCGCTTTTCTTCGTGGTGTAGAAAGGCTCGAATATCCGGGGCAGGTCCTCCGGTTTTATGCCCGGGCCGGTGTCGTTCACCTCGATCCTGACGAAATCCAGCGCGCTTTTCCTGGTCTGGGATGTCTTTTTCCTGGGCTTCTGGCGTCTTTCGAAGGGGCTTTTGGACCTTGCCGCCCGGACGGTCAGCGTCCCTCCATCTTTCATGGCGTCCATGGCGTTCACGAGCAGGTTCCAGGTTATCTGTTTGACCCTCTCCTGGTCCACCACGGCGCAAAGGTCCTCTTCCAGGTCTTCGACGAAGGTGTATTTTCCGCCGTTCTCGGGGTCGGACTTGAGCAGCAGGAGCGTTTCCAGCAGTATCTCCGACACGTTGACGCGGGACAGGCTCAGCTTCGGCTGGGAGGCATAGCCCAAAAACTGCGTGACGGTCCGGTTCAATCTTTCGGTCTCGCGGAGTATGATGTCCATGAGCCTTTCTCCCAGGCCGTCCGCCGACGGCCCGGCCTCGGCCTTGAGCATCTGTATGGAGCCGCTGAGAGAGGCGAGAGGGTTTCTTATCTCGTGGGCTATGCTCGCGGCCACCCTGCCAATGGCTGCGAGCCGCTCGGAGTCGGCCATGCGCATCTCCATGCGTTTTCTCTCGGTCACGTCGGAGAGGACGGCCACCGCGCCCTTGACCTGGCCGTCGGCGACGAACTTGCTTATGGTCATGTGCAGGTAGGCCTTCTCATCTCCCTTGCTGCAGGTCCAGTCATAGTCCCGGAAGTCCCCCTCCATGTCGCGAAGATGCCTGAAAAACCTTTTCATGCCCGGCAGTCTCAGCGCCGTCTCCGCCCTGCTCCCGCTGATCTTCTCCGCGGGCAGACCAAGGATCTTCTCCGCCGCGGGGTTGTGCGAGAGGATCATCCCCTCCATGTTCATCGCCAGCAGGCCGGAGCCCATGTTGTCGACGACGTTCTTGTGGAACGCCTCGAGGAGCAGCAGGTCCTCGCTTTTCTTGGTGAGTTGCTGGTTGATCTTTCCCAGCAGGGAGGTGAGGTAGCCGCTCAGGTACGCCACCAGGTAGAAGACCGCCACCCTCATCACTCCCGTCATGAACACGAATCCGCCCACCGTGGAGTTGTACACCGGCGGCACGACGTGATGGGGGCGCAGGAAACCGCCGTGCTCGAGGGCAAGGAGCAGGCAGTAGGCCGCGCTGGCGGCTGTGGCGGAGACGTAGGTCGAACGGCGGTCCAGGAATATGGCCGTGGCGATTATCACCAGGATATACAGGAAAGAGAAGGGGCTGTTGACGCCGCCGGTGTAGTATATGACAAGGCTGATGAGGATTATGTCCAGGAATATCTGGACGTTGACGAACCGGAGAAAATCCCGGACGAAGCGCAACGATACGGCGTAGATGATGCTGAGGAAATACGCCGCGGCGACGGGGGTCAGCGCGGGGAGCGAGCCTATATCATGCCCCTCTCTGGCCTTGTAGAAAACTACCAGTCCCATAAAGAATGAGATGACGGCCAGGCGCGCCGCCAGGAGTACTTTGACTCTCGCCTTCAACGTCCCGCCCAGGGAGCCGCTGGACTGGTCCGGACCGGATGGATTATCGCTCACAAGCTCACTCGCAAAACAGACAGCGGGAGCGCCGTCCGCGGCCTTTCATGGGACCCCGGAGACCGCGGGTTCAGCCGACGACATCCCCCATCTTGAATATGGGCATGTACATGGCGACCACCACGAAGCCCACCACCACGCCGAGGAAGACCATGAGCATGGGCTCCAGCATGGACGTGAGCCCCTCCACCGCGGTGTCCACCTCCTCGTCGTAGAAGTCCGCGATCTTGTTCATCATGGCGTCCAACGCGCCGGTCTGCTCGCCCACCTCTATCATCTGGACGACCATGGGAGGAAACACCCCCTGCTCCTTCAACGGGTCCGCCAGGCCCCGCCCCTGCTTGATGTCGTCTATGATGTCCAGCACCGCCTCTTCTATCACCTTCTGCCCGGCGGTCTTCGCGGTTATGTTGAGCCCCTCGATGATGGGCACGCCCGAGGAGATGAGGGTTCCCATGGTCCTGGTGAACTTGGCCACGGCCACCTTCTGGACGAGCTCGCCGAATATTGGCAGGCGTATAAGCAACCGGTCCGTGTAGAGCTTGCCCTTGTCCGTCTTCCTGATATAGATGAATCCCATGACAAGCGCTATGGGAAGCAGAAAGACTATGTACCAGTACTCGATAACAAAGTCTGACGCGCCTATGACGACCTGTGTCGGCCAGGGCAGCTCCTGCCCGAAATCGGCGAACATCTTGCCGAACATGGGAATGACGAACACCAGCAGGAAAATCACCACCGCCACGGCCACCGTTATGATGGCCGCGGGATAGACCATGGCGGACTTGACCTTGGCTTTCAGCGCCATGGCCTTCTCCATGTAGTCGGCCAGGCGCAGGAGTATCTTGTCCAGTATGCCGCCGACCTCTCCGGCCTCGATCATGTTCGTGTAGAGGTCATCGAACACCTTGGGGTGCCGGCGCAGGGCGTCGGCGAAGGTCTCCCCGGCCTCGATCTTGCTCTTTATGTCGTTTATGATCTTGGAGAAAATCTTGTTGTCCGTGGACGTGGCCAGGATGTTCAGGCACTGCACCAGCGGCAGCCCGGCGCCGATCATCGTGGCGAACTGCCTGGTGAAGATAACGATGTCCTTCTGCTTGGGCCCGCCGCCGAAAAGGACGATGTCCTTCGGCTTTTGCTTGATCGAGGTGAACTTTATGTGCTGTCTGGCGAGGATGTTCTTGGCGGTTTCTATGTTCTCGGCCTCGATCTCGCCCTTCTGGGAGCCGAGCTTCGTCTGAAACTTGTACTGATAAACAGGCATGTCCTAGTCCCTTATCCAAGTGGCAAATAAGACCATCGTCCTAAAACCTTCCCTCTCTAGACCTCCTTGCCTGTTTCGATCAGTGTATCCTTGTACACGCGGAAAAACGTCTCGCTTTCATTCATGGACTTTCGCAGAATAAGCTCCAGGTTCGGAAAATCCGCCTCGTTGATGACTATGTTAACGCTATTGACGAAGGCCGCCATGTTGTCCAGGGTCTTGAAGTTTTTCCCCACCAGCGCGACGAACATCTTCCGTCTTGTCTCCATACCCATGGGCTCTATGAACTTGTGGGCGGGGTTGTTTTTGGGGTCGGCCCCGGCGAAACGCTCGTTGATTATCACCAGGTCGTAGAAGTTGTGCTCCAGCTTCCTGACCGCCTCTTCGCCGGTTTTTACCGCGGTTATGAGATACTCGAGCTTCCTGAGCACGGGGGATATCCGCTCCAGGTTCTCCGTGTCCGCCACCAGGGCCCGCTTCGCGCCCTCGGCGAGCATCTCCATCTCGTCTTCCAGCGCCTCGGCCATGGCCTCGAGGGACGCTTTCATCCCCTCCGGGGAAGGCGGGGGGACCGGCACGTTCTGGGTCTCGTCCAGTATCTGGGAGGTCGGCGTGGTCTCCGGAAGCCCTTCGAACTTCGGAAGGCCCTCGGGGGCGCTTCCCTCCCGGCTGACGCTCACCGGCTTGCCGCAACCCGGGCATTTGAACTTGACGGGTTTGTCCTTCGGGATCTTTTCGTCAGGGACGTTGACCGTCTTTTGGCAGGAGGGGCAGATTACCTTCATTCTGGTTTACCTCTTCTTTTTCCTGAAACCCGTGGAGACATCCCTGTCGTACTCCTCGTCCAGGGCCAGCTCTTCGATGTCGGTCGTCTTCTCGCCTCTCTTGCTCTTGATCATGTCGATCCCGCGGCCGACGATGGCCTTGCGCGAGGCGTAGCCGATGGCGGTCTCTTCCGTGATAAGCCCCTTCTCGTAAAGATCAAGTACGCTCTTGTCGAAGGTCTGCCAGCCGAAAGGCTCGGCGGAGGTTATTATGTCATAGAAGGTCTTGCCCTCCTGCTCCCCGTGGAGGATGGCGTCCTTGACGCGCAGGTTCGTCCCCATTATCTCGAACGCCGCCACGCGGCCGCCTCCCACCTTCGGCAGAAGTCTCTGACACACTATCCAGCGCAGGGACTCCGCCAGCCGGATGCGCACCAAGTGCTCCTCATCCAGTTCGAACATGCCGATGATGCGGTTTATGGTCTGCCCGGCGTCCACGGTGTGCAGGGTGCTCATCACCAGGTGGCCGGTCTCCGCGGCGGACATGCCGATCTCCACCGTCTCCCGGTCGCGCATCTCGCCGACCAGTATCACCTTGGGCGCCTGCCGAAGCGCGGCGCGGAGGCCCGCGGCGAAGGTGTCGAAGTCCTGCCCGAGCTCCCGCTGGTTGAAGGTGGCTTTCTTGTGGGTGTGGCTGTATTCCACCGGGTCTTCCAGCGTGACGACGTGGACCGATTTTTCGTTGTTTATCACGTCCAGCATGGCCGCAAGGGACGTGGTTTTACCGGACCCCGTGGCGCCCGTCACCAGAGCGAGGCCGTTCTTCTCCTGCGCTATCTTGTGGAAAATCTTCGGAAGCGACAGCTCCTCGATGGTCGGGATACTCGTCTCCAGCTTTCTCATCACTATGGAGTAGGTGTTCCGCTGGGAGAAGATGTTCACGCGGAACCTGGCCTTGTCCTTTATGCGGTAGGAAAGGTCCGCCGAGCCTTTTTCAACAAGCTGGCGGGTCAGGCGCTTGTCCCTGCCGATCAGGTTCAGGGCCAAAACCTCCGTCTGGAAAGGGGTGAGCTTCCAGATGGGCGGCGTGATGTTCACGTTCTCAAGCTTGCCCGCCGCCTCCACCTGCAACGGCTTGCCGACGGTGAGATTCAGGTCCGACACGTTGTCGTAGCTGTTGAGCATCGTATCGAGGATGAAATCGACTTCGTTCTGTCTCATATCTCAAACCCTCGCGGACGCCATTGAAAGGCAAGACTCATAACCACGCCAGCCCCGGCGACGGGCTGCCCGGCGGCGCGCCGCATTTTTTCCATAAACGATGAACGCGCGGACATATCCTTAAAATACAACGTAATTATATAGTAATTAACAGTCAACTCAAGCGAAAAGAGGGCAGGGGCTCAGGATGGCGCCTTTTTCTCTGTCAGCCCTGCCGGAACTGCTTGGAGAGTCTCAGGGCCTGGTCGTAGTAGTTCGACCCGATCTCCTTCCCGTACCAGATGCCCGGTTTTTCGACCATCCGCTCGTATCTCATCTTAAAGAGAATCTGCCCGTCCTCGATGATGAACGGCACGTCGTGGGGGCGAACCTCCAGAACCGCCTTCGTCCCCTTTATTTCGCCCGCCTTCCCATAGCCGAAGCCAGGGTCGAAAAACCCCGCGTAATGCGTCCGCAGCTCCCCCGAGCCGGAATCGAACTCCACCATCTCCGCCGCGCAGCTCAACGGAACCCTGATACGCTCTTTCGACGCGAAGATATAGAATTCCTCAGGCTCCAGTATCAGCCGTCCGTTCTTGGGCGGGTAGATCGCCTCCCAGAAATCGTCCGCGTCATACTCGCCTATCTTTTCGAGGTCTATTACCTGGCTGTTTTTCTTGGCCTTATAGCCTATCGGCCCGTCATCGCCGGAAGGGTCGGCGAGGTCGACGCCCATCAGCAGACCGTCGCCCTGCCGTATGTGGAAATCATCTTCTATAGGCTCCTCCGATCCATAAAACAGCAGTTTTTCTTTTTCATATAGATCGCGCAACTCCCCGCCTGCGATATGGTTGGGGGAATAGGCTTTCGATATTCCGGTCTCCGCGGCGGATGGCTCCTCCGTTACCCTGAAAAGCCGAAGCTGGTTCAGGCGCATCCCGGAGCGAACCTTGATCGTGAAAGACCTGGGCACGACCTCCAGGTAGAGATGGCCGAAATAGTCCTGAACGATATCCTCGAAGCGGTTGTTGAGATCGGTTATGACGCGCGTGAAGACGTCCAGCCTGCCGGTGGAGCTTTTCGGGTTCGTCTTGCCGCTGATCCCCGTCCCGGTGAGGTTGAGCGACTCATTGAGAGGTATCAGGTAGACGGCCTCACGCTCCAATATCCCCCCCCTGTCAAGGTCCACCTCATACATGATGAGGTCCTTCATCTTGTTCTCCACCGTGTCCGACTGGGGGAGGAAGCTCGACTGGAGCCTGTAGGCCTTGGGGCCAAGCGTCAGGTCGATCGACGCGGGCTGGATATTATCCTTTACTGACCCTTTCCCGCTAGTAGGGACTATTTTCGCTTTATCTACAAGCCTTCTCAGCTCCTGGGAGGGTAGGACCCCTCCGGACTGTTTTCCGGCTCGTGTCATTGGAACCACATGGAAAATTATGTTGTTTGACTTGCTGAAGCCGCTTACTATATCATCAATTTTTCTCTTTGAACAAGCGGTAGTAAAGAGGCGTTCTGAAATGAAGATGACCGGGGCGGAGATTTTCGTAAAGTCCCTGCAGAAGCTCGGCGTGGACACGATTTTCGGCTACCCCGGCGGGGTCGTCCTGCCGGTCTACGACGAGCTTTTCAAGCACCCCGAGCTGCGCCATATCCTCGTCCGCCACGAGCAGGGCGCCGTGCACATGGCCGACGGCTACGCCCGCGCCACGGGCAAGGTCGGCGTGGCGCTGGTCACCTCCGGCCCGGGGGCGACGAACACCGTCACCGGCATAGCCACGGCCTGCATGGACTCCATCCCGATAGTGGTCTTCACCGGCCAGGTGCCAACGGCCCTGATCGGCAACGACGCCTTCCAGGAGGCGGACATCATCGGCATCACCCGCCCCTGCGTCAAGCACAGCTACCTGGTCAGCGACGTCGGCAAGCTGGCCAGGATCATGGCCGAGGCTTTCTATATCGCCTCCACGGGCAAACCGGGCCCGGTGGTCATAGACCTGCCCAAGGACGTGGTGACGAACATGACGAATTTCGAGTTCCCGGAGAAGGTCGAGCTGCGCTCCTACAGGCCCACGGTTTCCGGCCACCATAAGCAGATAGAAAAACTCGCCGACGCCATGGCCGAGGCGAAGCGGCCCGTGCTCTATGTCGGCGGGGGCGTGATATCCTCCGGCGCGTCGCCGGAGTTGAAGAAGCTGGCCGCCGCGACGCGAACGCCCGTTACGCCGACGCTGATGGGCCTTGGCTGCTTCGACACCAAGGACAAGCTATACCTCGGGATGCTGGGGATGCACGGCACATACAGGGCGAACATGGCCATGACCCACACCGACCTTGTCGTGGCCCTGGGGGCGAGGTTCGACGACCGCGTTACGGGCAAGCTGGACGAGTTCGCCCCCCACGCCAAAATCGCCCACGCGGACATAGACCCCACGTCGATTTCCAAGAACGTCAAGTGCGATATACCGGTGGTGGGAGACCTGAAGGACGTGTTGAAAAAGCTCAACGAGTCCGTAAAGAAAAGAAAGATCGACTGGAAATCCAAGAACAGGGACTGGCTGCGGCAGATCGGGGACTGGACGGAGGCCAAGGCGCTCGACTACGTGAGAAAAAAGAGCGTCATAAAGCCGCAGTTCGTCATAGAGGAGATAGACAGGATCACGAAAGGCGACGCCATATACACCACCGAGGTCGGGCAGAACCAGATGTGGGCGGCGCAGTACCTGCGGCTCAAGAAGCCCAGGACGTTCCTTACCTCCGGCGGGCTGGGGACGATGGGCTACGGCTTCCCCGCGGCGATAGGCGCCCAGGCGGCCTTCCCGGACAAGGTGGTCATAGACATAGCCGGGGACGGCTCCATACAGATGAATATCCAGGAACTGGCCACGGCTGTGCAGAGCCGCCTGCCGGTCATCGTGGTCATCCTCAACAACGGCTTTCTCGGCATGGTGCGCCAGTGGCAGCAGCTTTTCTTCGATAACCGATACGCCTACACCTGCATGGAGGCGCAGCCGGATTTCGTCAGGCTGGCGGAGGCCTACGGCGCCCTGGGGCTGAGAGTCACGAAGCCTGAAGAGGTCGGCCCGGCCCTTGAGCGGGCGATAAGGGAAAGAAGACCCGCGCTCATAGACTGCGTGGTGGACCGGGAGGAGAACGTCTATCCCATGGTCCCCGCGGGCGCGCCGTTGACGAAAATGCTGCTTGCTTGAGGCGAGGTCATGAGACACACGATATCCGTCCTCGTGGAGAACAAGTTCGGCGTGCTGGCCAGGATCTCGGGGCTGTTCTCCGGGAGGGGGTTCAACATAGAGTCGCTCTCCGTCGCGCCGACCATGGATCCGGCCAAGTCTCGGATGACGATAATCACCCGCGGCGACGACAAGATTATCGAACAGATAACAAAGCAACTCAACAAGCTGATAGACGTCATAAAGGTCACGGACTACACGGGCGAGGAGTACGTCGACCGGGAGATCCTGATGGTGAAGGTCAACGCGGAGCCGGCCAACAGGGCGGAGATACTCCGCATGACGGAGATTTTCAGGGGCAAGATAGTGGACGTATCCCCGAAGACCTACATCCTGGAGGTTACCGGGGCGGAGAGCAAGCTCAACGCCTTCATAGAGATGATAAAACCTCTGGGGATCATCGAGGTGGCGCGCAGCGGCAAGGTGGCCATGTCCCGCGGCAAGAAAACCCTTGGGTAGGCCGTCCGGCCGGCCCGCCTGATAAAACGCCCGAAAATTCGCGAAAGGAGATTTTAAAGGAAAAATGGCGACTGTTTATTACGAAAAAGACGCGAACTTGAAGAAACTGGACGGCAAGACCGTGGCCATCATCGGCTTCGGCAGCCAGGGCCACGCCCACGCTCTCAACCTGCGCGACTCCGGCGTCAACGTGGTCGTTGGCCTCCGTGACGGGAGCAGGTCGGCTAGGGCCGCCGAAAAAGAGGGTCTCAAGGTAATGTCCAACGCCGAGGCCGCCTCGTCGGCGCAGGTCATAATGATCCTCGCGCCGGACACATCCCAGCCGGAGATTTTCGAAAACGACATCCGTCCGAACCTTGCGAAGGGCGACGCCATAGCCTTCGCCCACGGGTTCAACATCCACTTTGGCCAGATAACACCGCCGGAGGACGTGGACGTTTTCATGATCGCCCCCAAGGGCCCCGGCCACCTCGTCCGCAGGGAATACACAAAGGGCGGGGGCGTGCCATGCCTCGTGGCGATCGAGCAGGACGCCACGGGATCGGCGATGGACACGGCCCTGGCCTATGCCCGGGGGATAGGCGGCGCCCGCGCCGGGGTCATCGAGACGACGTTCCAGGAGGAGACGGAGACGGACCTGTTCGGCGAGCAGGCGGTCCTCTGCGGCGGGGTGTCGGAGCTTATCCGGGCCGGGTTCGACACGCTGGTGGAGGCCGGGTACCAGCCCGAGGTGGCCTACTTCGAGTGCCTGCACGAGATGAAGCTGATCGTGGATCTTATATACGAGGGGGGCATCGCCAACATGCGCTACTCCATCTCCGACACCGCCAAATACGGCGATGTCACCCGCGGCCCTCGCGTTGTGAGCGAGCAGGCGCGGATGGAGATGGCGGAGATTCTGGAGGAGATCCAGAACGGCGAGTTCGCCCGCGAGTGGGTGCTGGAGAACAAGGCAGGGAGGCCCGTCTACAACGCCCTCCTGAGACGGGACGCCGGGCACCTGATCGAGGACGTTGGCGAGAAGCTGCGCGGGATGATGCCCTGGCTCGGCAAAAAGCTCGAGGAGTGATTTTCATATGAGGCTCCCCATCGCGGCGGACGGATGGTTTTTCGTGGCGCCGTCCGCCATTCTCTCGCTCGTTTTCTTCGCGGCGGGGTGGGGGGCCGCCGGATGGCTTTTCCTGGCGCTGGCCGTCTTCTGTCTATATTTTTTCCGCGATCCGGAAAGGACGCCGCCGGAAGGGGAGGATCTCGTGGTGGCCCCGGCGGACGGGAAGGTTGTTTTCATCGACACCGCCTTCCAGAGCCCGGAGCATCCCGAGGGGGCCGTGAGCGTCTCTATCTTTCTGTCAATTTTCAACGTCCACGTCCAGCGCTGTCCGCTGGCCGGGGAGGTGACCGGCAAGCGGTACAACCGGGGCAGGTTCATGGCCGCCTGGAGCCATAAGGCGAGCCTGGACAACGAACAGGTGGCGACTATACTGAAAACCGGCCCGGGCGTCGTGCTCGTGAAGCAGATAGCCGGGCTCGTGGCGCGCAGGATAGTCAGCTGGGTCAGCGTCGGCGACAGGCTCGACAGGGGCCAGCGGCTGGGCCTCATACGGTTCGGGTCCAGGGTGGACCTCGTCCTTCCGGCGGGGGTGGAGATCGTCTGCTCTCTCGGCGACAGGGTGAAGGGGGGCGAGACAGTGATGGCCCGCGCCCCGGCGCGGCGGGAGGAGGACGAATGAGCGATCATGAACAGAGCGGCGCGGAGGAGGATCTCCACCCCCGGGAGGAGGACCGCGGCAGGCTCGAAAAGTTCCAGAATATTCGCAAGGGCATCTTCATCGTCCCCAGCCTGCTGACGTCCGCGGCCTTCTTCTGCGGGTTCTACTCGATCATCGCTTCCATCAACGGCGATTTCTACCGCGCCGCCTGGGCGGTCATAGTCGCCATGTTCTTCGACGGCATCGACGGCAGGGTGGCCAGAGCTACGGGCTCGGCCACGGCCTTCGGGGTGGAGTATGACTCGTTGTCCGACCTTGTGGCCTTCGGCGTGGCCCCCGCGATCCTGATGTACAACTGGGTGCTGCAACCCTTCGGCAAGGTCGGCTGGATGGCGGGTTTTCTGTTCGTGATATGCGGGGCGCTGCGCCTCGCCAGGTTCAACACCCAGTCGTCGGAGGTGAGAAAGAACCGGTTCGTAGGGCTGCCCATCCCGCCCGCGGCGGGTTTTTTGGCGACGGTGGTTCTTCTGGCCCACGGCGGCCTGGAGATAAAGAAGATACCGGCGGTCCTCATCGTCGCGGCCATGTACGCCCTGGCGCTATTCATGGTGAGCAACATCCCGTACAGAAGCTTCAAGCAGGTGGACCTGGCGAGACGCAAACCGTTCCACATATTCCTGGCGGTAGTGCTGACGACCTTCGTTGTTGTGCAGTTCCCCCATTACATGCTCTTCGCCATGGCCATGGCATACGCCCTGAGCGGCCCCGTGGAGTTCGGGCTGGAGCTGCGGGGGAAGCCTTTCCGGGACAAGCTCATGACGCTTGCCGGTATACAGAAACCAGGAGTATAAAACCAGTTTCGCCCCGCCCAGACGGACCCGGCGGGATGGTTTGAGACACGAGACCATGCTGGATCAGGACAAAGTCGGCAAAATAAAGGAGGAGATGGAAAGGGGAGGGGACGCCCTCGCCTCCGTCCTGGCGGAAAGCCATCCCTCCGAGATCGCCGCCGCCATCGACAGGTTCGAGGACGAGGAAAAGATCCTGGAGACATTCGGCGCCCTCGGCCCGGAGGACTGCGCGGAAGTCCTGCCCCACCTCAACGACCGCGCCCGAAGCCTGGTTCTCGAAAAATCCTCAGCCGCCCGGCTCTGCGAGGTCATCGAAGAGCTCGACAGCGACGACGCAGCGGACATCCTCGCGGACATGAGCAAGGAGAGGGCCGAGGAGGTCCTCCGCATAATGTCCGAGGAGACCGGCGAGGAGGTTATCCGCCTGATGGCCTACGACGAAGACTCGGCCGGCCACCTGATGCAGACGGAGCTGATCGCCGTCCCGGAGGGTTTTACCGTCGCCGAGACGATCGAGAAAATCCGCGCCACGGCCGCCGCGGCGCGGGACATACACAACGTCTTCGTGGTGGACGGCATGGGGCGGCTCCGAGGGGTCGCGCCCTTGAGCAGCCTGATCCTCTCCAGCCCGGACGCGGAGATAAGGGATGTCATGGAGGATCAGCCTCCGATCTATGTCACCGTGGACGCGGACCAGGAGCACGTGGCGGACCTTTTCAAGCGCTACGACCTCGTCTCCCTGCCGGTGGTGGGGCCGGACATGACGCTGCTCGGAAGAATACTCGTGGACGACATCGTGGACGTGCTGGAAAAGGAGGCCGATGAGGACATAATGATAATGGCCGGCGCCCACGACGAGGCGCTCGTCCAGACCCGCACGGCGGCGCAGATGGCCCGCTACCGCCTCCCGTGGCTCGGCTCCTCCCTTGTCGGGGGACTCATCACCGGGGCGTTGTTGTGGCAGTTCAAGATGACCATCTCCGAGGCGCTTGCGCTGACGGCTTTTATCCCCGTGGTCATGGGCTTGAGCGGCAACGTGGGGGCGCAAAGCTCGGCCCTGGTCATCCGCGGCATCGCCACGGGGAGGATGGACTCCGGGTCGCTCCGCCGCTACTTTTCAAGGGAGGTAATGGTGGGGATATTGCTGGGGCTGTTCTGCGGCGCGGCGGCCGGCGCTTTCGCCCATGTGTGGCAGGGCTCCTGGGCGTTCGGGGTGGTGGTCGGGCTCTCCATATTCCTTTCCATACAGCTGGCCGCGCTTATGGGGACGGCGATACCCTTCTTTTTCAGGTGGGCGAACATCGACCCGGCGATAGCCGGTGGGCCCATCGTCCTGGCCCTGAACGACATCACGGGTCTTGTGGTCTTTTTCGCCATGGCCACGGCGCTTTTAGGCTACCTGGGGGGCTGACGCCTGTCCGCCGGACAGACGGGAAAATGTGGCTGGCGGCGATAGAAAGAATCTCTTGCCGGACACAGCGATGTCATGCTGAGTGGCAGCGAAGCATCCCGTGCGGGCATGTCACACTTGGCGGGATTCTTCGGCCTTCGGCCTCAGAATGACGGTAGCGGGGTCCTCAAAACGACGGTTTGACGCCTTTTTCGGCGACCTCTATTTGACTATGCGCAGGTTGGGCCGCTTTTTAGGTTTCTGGCGCTTTTTCGCTCCGGAGTTCTGGCCGGGCTCCCTGCCTTGCGTCTGCGGCTGGGAGGAGCGGAACTGGATGACGGCGTCGTGTCCGCTCATCTGGATTATGGAGTCCCAGGGAAAACGGCAGGTATACACCTTCCCGGCGAAGCGCATGGACGCTTTTATGCCCTCCTGACCCGCGGTCATTTTTGGCGTGGGGTTGACGCCAAGAATGAAATCCACGATCTCCTGGCTTTTCAAATGGGTCGGGATGTCAACCCCCTCAGTGAGAGTGTTGACGCTTATCAGGACATCCCCCCTGTCTGCGAACCACTGGAAAATAGGAAGCTTGCTCAAAACTGACCCGCCTTCATACAACCGCTTAAATTATCGCATACATAGTGGGAGAGCGCCAGAGTTTATCCATCCGGGTGGTGGGTCAGTTTGAGCATTGTCAACCCGCCGGAGCCTGCTCTGAACGAAGAGAAGCGGCTCGGGACGCCGGACCGTTTCGGATTTCGCGCGGCTTTCTGACCCACACCCGCCATCTCGCTGGAAAGGAGACCTTCCCCCTGGCAGGGGAGAAAATATCCGGCGGCGCCTTATCTTTCGAGTTACGCAAAGGTCTTGTTGGAAAGCGGATGGGGCGTTTTTACAGGTCTATGACGTTGGAGAGAGTCTCGGCGCCGGTCTCGACGGTCTGGATATGGGTCACGCTGTCCCGGCCCCGTTTTTTCGAGCGGTAGAGGGCCTTGTCGGCCATCTCGATGAGGCCTCTCGAGTTTTTGGCGTCGGCCGGATAAGTGGCTGCGCCAATGCTCACCGTCAGCTTTCCGTTCGGCTGCTCCTCCGCGCCGGCGAACGCGTGGGCCTTCACCTTCGACCTTATTCTCTCCGCCACCATCACCCCCTTCTTCTCGTCCGCCTTCGTGAGGATGATGGCGAATTCCTCGCCACCGTAGCGTGCCACCACGTCCGTCTCCCGCGCCGTGTCGGTGAAGATTCTTGCCAGCGTCGTCAGCACCACGTTGCCTTCAAGGTGGCCGAAGGTGTCGTTGTAATTCTTGAAGTAATCGACGTCTATCATCAGCAGGCTGATGGGGTAGGTGTAGCGGCTGGCCCTCCTTATCTCGCTGTCCAGGGCGCGGATGAAATACCTGTGGTTGTAGAGCTTGGTCAACTCGTCGGTGATGGCCATGAACTCCGCCTTCTCGAGCAGCAGGGCCTTGTCGATGGCCGCAGCGGCATGGGCGCCGAGGAGGCTGAGTATGTTCACCTCTCTTTCGGTGAATTTCCTGGGCCTGAAATCATCCACGTAGAGTATCCCCACGATTTTCCCCTCCACCTTGAGGGGAACGGCGATGATGGCGCCAACGCCCATCTCCCTGAGCGGTCTGGTGTCGAACTTTTTTTCCTTCTCGAGGTTCTCTATCACCGTAGGCCTGTCGTTGGAGAGTATGTGGCTTGTAAGCCCACCCGGACGAAGGCGCCATTTCATTTTCTGATCCGGGATGATCTTCTCGAACCCGAGGGACGTCTTGATCTGCATCGTCCCTTTCTCCTCATCGTAGAGTGCTATGGAGCCGGCCTCCATGCCGGTCAGGTTCAGGGCGGACTCCATGATGAGGTCCAGCGTGGTCTCCGTGTTGGCGGCGGAGGCGAGCATGACGCCGGCGCTGTAAAGGATTTCCTTCTCCTTCAGGTTTTTCTTCATCTCCTCCTGGCGCTTTTTGTACTCCTCCACCATCCGCCACAGGAACCAGGCGCCGTATCCCGTCAGAAGCTCCGCCCTGGATTTTTTGCCGGTCAGGTACTCCTCCACTTCCCGCGCCCCGCTTGCGTCTATCAGGATATCAACATCGTCAGACTCGGCCAGCTTCCTGAAATCGGCGTGCAACGGGACACCCATGTCCCTGGCCTTCATGACCGCGGGCCGCTTCCCGGAGCGGTAGGCAAGGCCGGCGATGGCGACCTCCGTGTCGCCCGAAAGTATCTCCAGGAGTGAATAAGCGCCGTCTCCCGCGCCTATTATTCCCACCCGGATCTTTCTATCCTTGTTCATCAACGAGCCTTCCTCTGGGGAATTCGGTGCGTTTTACGATGTCGTTCCAGAAGTTTCTCTTTATGCTGTGGCAGGTCTTGCAATCGGCGGCGGAGGCGTAAGGCTCCTCCTTGTACATGGCCGTGGTCTTCGGGATGTGCTCGCCGGGATTGAAATTTCTGTGGACGTGGCAACCCTGGCAATATCCGGTGACAACCCTGATCTCCTCGGGTGTCTCCATATCCCCTTCAAAAGCCTCGTCCACCTGGCTTGTGGCGCACGAGACGGAAAAAAGGGCGAAAACCGCCAGCAGGGATACGGAAAACGGGGAAAATCTCATCCTTCCCCCAGGATGGCGCATGCTTGACTCTATATAAAAAAATGGATGATTCAGCTTGGAAAATAATATCACGGAAAACAGTGGCGGGGCAAATTATATTTTTTCGTCCGCAGATACAGCAAATCGATAGGCGGAATGCCCTCCTCCGCCGCGCTCCAGTCGAGAAACTACTTGCAGGTTTTACGACAAGCGAATGTATAATAAAGCCTTAACAGCAATCCCCGGAAGGGGCCTCGCGAACCCCCGCGTTTCTCATGGTGTAAAAACGCGATACGGCGATCGCACGCGGAGTGGCTTGTCTGCGTAACAATAAGTGACGTTTATGCCCGTCCCGCGCCGTTCTTGACGACTCTTTTTTTGTTATGGATGTATCTTGAGTGTGACAAAAAAAGCGCCCGACCTGATGGCCGGGCGCTTCGTGTATCGCCGTTGTTTCAGGCCGCCGCCGTCACATCCTGTCCGGCTTGGGAGTCTCCGGGGTGGATGGCGGCAGGATCGGCAGCGCGATTTCCGGCGCCTGCCCTGTCAGCGATTTCAGGAAGGCGGTGATGGCGCCGATCTCGTCATCGGTGAGCTTCTCGCCGAGCTGTGTCCAGCCCATGATCCTTACGGCCTTCCTGAGGTCCCATACGGAGCCGTCATGGAAATAGGGGTATGTCAGCTCGATGTTGCGCAGCGAGGGGACCTTGAAGACATGCGTGTCCGCCTCGTCTTTCGTAACCTCGTACCTGCCCTTGTCCTCGAGCCCTTCCGGCGTGTTGACCAGGCCGAACTTTTGATACATCCCCCCGCCGACGGCGACGCCGTTGTGGCAGGCCACGCATCCTTTGCCCATGAAGGTCTCAAGGCCCTTTTTCTCCTTCCTGGTGAGGGCTCCCTCGTCACCCCTGAGGAACCTGTCGAACCGCGACGGCGTCAGCAACGTCCTCTCGAAGGCTCCAATGGCGTCGGCCATATGCTCGTATGTTAACGGATCGTCCTTGCCCGGAAAGGCCTCCCTGAAAAGCCTCACGTACTCCGGGATGGACTTGAGCCTCTTCATGACAAGGTCCTTGGAGGCGGCCATCTCGACGCCCGCCAGCACGGGTCCCTGGGCCTGGGCCTCGACATCCTTGGCCCTGCCGTCCCAGAACTGGGCTATGTGAAGCGAGGCGTTATAGACCGTGGGGGCGTTGCGTCCGCCTGTCTTCCACTTGTGGCCGGTGGAAAGAGGCGCGTTGTCCACCCCGCCCGTGGCAAGGTCGTGGCAGGAGGCGCAGGAGAAGACCTGTGACTTGGAAAGACGCCGCTCGAAGTAGAGCATCTTTCCGAGCTTCAGCTTGGCCTCGTTGGGCGGGTTTTGTTTTTTGAACACTGGTTTTTCCGGCAGCGGCTCGAATAAACCCGAAGCCTCGCTCAAAAGCCCGGACCCCTCGCCCGCCCACGCCGCGGAAAAGGCCAACAGAACCGCCAGAACCGGCGCGGCGATTTTTACGCTGTTTTTCATGATCCCTCCCCATGATCTGGAATTGATCCAAGTTTAAACTTTATCTAATATCTTGCCCACTTTATACCTTAAAATATGAGCCGTTTTCAAAAAAAAAAACCAGTTATGAGCGAACGGCGGGATTTTTTCGTCCGCGGGGTCACGCCGCGGATGACCGCAAGCGCTGGCGGGTCCGCGGCCTACGGCAAAGCGGAGCGGCCCTGTTTTTCCTTTTCCCCGGCCCCCTGGCCTTCAACCTGCTCCTTGTGCCATTTCACGTAGAGCTCATCGAAGTATTTCGGGTTGTCCAGCATCTGCTCCGTTATCTCAAAGGGGCCTTTCCAGTCCATGTAGTTGAGGGCGGACGCCCCCTTCAGGAGCCTGTTTATGGCCGTGGACACCTGGACTCCGTTCTCCTCGGCGTACTTGATGATCTTGTCCTCCACGTTCTTCGGGATGACCAGCTCCACCCCCTGGTCGCGGTAGAACTTCTCGATGAAATCAACGAAGGGTGACCTCTCCAGTATCTTCAGCAGGGCGTCCCGAGGGGCCTCGCACATCTCGCGGGTGATCTCCAGCTCCTTGAAATTCGTCGCCGGAAACTCGAACTGGAAATCCGTCAGCAGATCCTCGAAAACCGAGACCAGCGCCCGCGCCCCGGTTTTCTTGTTCTCCCCCCTCTCGGCGATCCACATCAACGCGTCCTCGGTGAACTTCAGGTTTATCCCGAACAGGGAGAACTCGAACTTGTACTGCTCCAGTATGGAGTCCTCCGTCTCCGTCATTATCCTGACAAGGTCGTTCTTTGAGAGGGGGTTCACGTAGGTGCGCACGGGCGCGCGTCCCACCAGCTCCGGGATGATGCCGAACCTTATATAATCGTTCTCCCCGGCTTCCTTGTAGTAGTTGTAATGCTTCTCGGCCGGCCTGCCGGCGTCGGCGATGAAGCCGGTGATGGTGACGGAGCCGTCCTCCCGCAGGCCCCTGGCGCCCATCTCAAGCCTTTTCTTGACGATAGACTCCAGGTCGTTGTCCGGCCGCATGAACGAGCCGCCAAGGATGAACAGGATGTTCTCCGTCGAGATGAAGCCTTTGCGTTTGTCCCTGCCCGCCGCTCCCCGCTGCTGGTCCATGAGGTCCTGTATCTGCGAGGCGGGGCTCATGGGGTCCTCCACGGAAACGTTCTTGCGTTCTATGAGCTTCAGCACGGCCCTCTGAAAACCCTCACGGGAGATGTCGTGGCCGATCATCTTGCCGTCCTTGGCCTTCTTGTCCAGTTCGTCGATGAATATCAGCCCGCCGTATCCTTCCACGAACTCCGCCTTCTCCGCCTTCGTGGAGCCGGGGGCCATCTGAATAAGCTCCCGGACCATGTCGTCGGCGCTCTTGCCCACGTAACCGGCCTCGGTGTAGTCCGTGGCGTCTATGATCAACGTCGGCACCTCCAGCAGATCCCCCAGTATCTCCACGCAATAGGTCTTGCCGGAGCCGGAGGGGCCGGAGATTATGGTGTTCTTCTTGCGGAACCTTTTGACCTTCACCCTGTCCGCCACCCCCTCGTTTATCGCCTTGACGATGGCGAAATGGTAGGCCGCGGCTATGGAGAGCCTTTTCTTGTAGTCCTCCTGGCCTATGACGTACTTGTCCAGGCTTTCCTTGATCTCTTTCGGGGTGTGAATCTTCACCTCGGGGGGCGGCTTTTTCTCTTTCGGGCCGAGGATCGCGCTCAGGCTCTCCTCGAAGGCCTCGTCGGCGGAGGCCCTCGCCCCCATGTAGGCGCGCACGGCCTCGTCCATGGAGCAGTTGTAGCGCTCCACGATGCTGTCGATCTCTTCTTTCGGGATTTCTATGTGAGTCGGGTCGATCTTCATCGCGGCCGATCTTTATCGAGGGTTCAAAATAAAAACACACTATAACATATACGGTCCGATGTAATAAGATGCCGGATCATGAAAAATCAAGCTCCAGCCTGTCGCCGCCTGGCGGTACTGTGCGTATCGACCGCGACGATACTGTCGCTGCTCTCCGCCGCTCCCTGCCGCGCCGGATCGCTGAAAGTGACGGCCACGATCCACCCCATAGCGGACATAGCGCGGAGGGTAGGGGGGGGGGCGGTCTCGGTCCATACCCTCCTCAAGCCGGGCCAGGGGCCGCACACCTACGAGCCAACGCCGGGCGACATGAGGGCCATCGAGAAGTCGGACATGGTGGTCGTGACCGGGTTCGGGCTGGAGGAATGGCTTGATAATCTGCTGGAGCCGCATGGGAAACCGGGGAGGGTTGTCGTGGACCTTTCGGAAGCGGCGCCAGACCCGATAAAAAGCGCAACCCACTTCCACGGCAACGGACAGGTCAACCCTCATTACTGGCTTGATCCCATAATCATGGCGAGGGCTGCGGAGAGAGTGGGGGACGCTATGGCGGCGAAGCTGCCCGCCGAAGCGGAAAATATCCACAGGAGAGCGGCGAAGCTGGCCGAAAGGATCCGCGCCCTGGATGAACAGATCAGGGCAGCTCTCGGAAAACCGGGTCTGGCGAAAAGCTTCGTGGCCTTTCACAACGCATGGGAATATTTCGCCGCCCGCTACGGCCTCGAACAGGCGGGGGTCATAGAGACCGCGCCGGGGCGGGAGCCTTCCGCAAGGCACATGATCGAGCTTATCGAAAAGATAAAGGAGTCGGGCGCGAGGGCCGTCCTGACGGAGCCGCGTTTCCCACCGCGCCTCGCCGAGACGCTGGCGCGCGAGGCAGGAGTCAGGGTGGTGGAAGTGGATCCCATAGGAGGCGTCCCTGGAAGGGAAGGGTACATAGAGCTGATGCGATACAACGCAGGGCAGTTCGTGAAAGCCCTTTCACCATAAAAAAAGGCGCCCGCGGCTTTTAGGGGGATCAAGGAGGGAAGCCGCGGGCGCCTGATATAAGGCGACAGGGGGATATCGCCTCGTGGTCTCCGTTATTCTTTCATCGCGTAGTCCTTGATCAGCTTCGCGCCAAGCAGAAGCAACGGCGCCGAATGCAAAAACAGATCGAAAATATCAAGCGGCCTGGAAAGCTGGCCGTTTTTCAGCATCCCCAGCTTCTCCACAAGATGCGGCTTCGGACTTATCGGCGCGACGGCAAGCCACAACGCCACCGGAATCAACAGCTTATACGAAATATAATCCAGCGCCACGTTAAAACTCCCACCCCTCAGGCGGCCACGACGGCGCTGTCGATGAAGTTTTTCAAAACTTCCTTCGGCGCCGCGCCCACCATCTGATCCACAAGCTCGCCGTCCTTGAACAGCATCAGCGTGGGAATGCCGCGCACGCCGTACTTCGCCGGCGTCTGGAACGAGCTGTCCGTGTCCAGCTTGACCATCTTTACCCTGCCGTCGAACTCCTCGGCCAGCTGCTCAACAATGGGACCTACCATCTGGCAGGGACCACACCACGCCGCCCAGAAATCCACAAGCACGGGTACGTCGCTGTCCAGAACCTCTTTCCGGAAGCTGTCGTCCGTTACGTGAACAACCTTTGACATCTTCTTCACCTCCTTGAGTTTGAGATGATACGGTTAACTCTTGGTCCTTGTCGATGTAGAAATACAACAGCCGTGCCAAACCGCGGAAAGCGCCAAGGACGATGATATATCTTTATTTATCAGCATGATAGCAGCAGCCCCTTCCGCGCCCGCTACCCAGCGGGGATAGGTTTGCAACATGTTTGTCGCAACATATGTCGCAAATATTGTCGCCCTGCGGGGGTCGTCAGGATATGTTGTGTTCTTTCATCTTGCGCCAGAGTGTGGCGCGATGCACCCCCAGGAGCCTGGCGGCCTGGTTCTTTCTCCACCCGGCCCGGTCGAGGGCGGCGATGATGCGGGCCTTCTCGTCGGCGATGTCGTCCAGCCCTTCTCGCGCCTCCCGGGTGGCTGAAAAGCCGCGGGCGATCTCCTCGGGCAGGTCTTCCGGCTGGATCAGCCCCTCTTCACGCAGGGCGAAGGCGTGGGCGATGGCGTTCTCCAGCTCGCGGACGTTGCCGGGCCAGCGATAGCGGGTCAAAAGTTTCAGAGCCTCGGAAGAGACTCCCGTTATGGCTCTTCCCGTCTCCTTCCGGCCCCGTTCGATAAAATTATCCACAAGGAGTCTTATATCCGCCGCCCGCTCCCGCAACGGGGGCAGCTCTATCCGCACAACCTTAAGGCGATAGTAGAGGTCTTCCCTGAAAATCCTTTGAGTTACAAGGTCTTTTAGTTTACGGTTAGTGGCGGATATTATCCTGACGTCCACCTTCCGCGGCTGCGTGTCGCCAAGCCTTTCGATCACCTTGTCCTGGAGGACGTTCAGGAGCTTTATCTGGGTGAGGGGAGGGATGTCGCCTATCTCGTCGAGGAAAATCGTTCCGCCCTGGGCAAGCTCGAACCGCCCGACGCGGTCGCGCAACGCTCCGGTGAAGGCTCCTTTTACGTGGCCGAAAAGCTCAGAGTCCAGCAAGGACTCCGACAGCGCCGCGCAGTTGACCTTTACGAAGGGGCCGTCTCTCCTGTTCGATCCGTTGTGTATGGCCTCGGCCACCAGCCCCTTGCCGGAACCGGATTCTCCCTCGATCAGGACCGGCGCGTCGGATCGGGAGACCTTTTCGATAAGGCTGTAGACCTCCCGCATTCCGGCGGTTCTTCCGACAAGCTTGTGATAAGCAGGGCCGCCGTCGAGCATTTTGCGCAGCTTCTGGGTGTCGGAGATGTCGTGGATTATGAGGATGGCGCCCCGGTCGGCCCCGTCCCTGTCCCGCAGGATCGAGGTGGAAAGGATCACCGTCCGCTCGTCCCCGGCCCGGTCTTCGAACTTGAACGAAAAATTCCTGATCGGCTTCTTTTTGCGGACTGACTTGAGCAGGATGTCCTTTATCTCCGAGAACATCTCCTCGCAAAAGCACTTCCGCCCCACCACGTCCTTTTTTCTTACACCAAAAAAGCTTTGGGCGGCCTCGTTCAGGTTCACGACGGTCAGCTCGTTGTCCATCGATATGATCCCGTCGTAGACGGAGTTGAAGACGGCTTCAAGGTTTTCTTTAAGGGCGAGGCAGGAGTCTATCTTCTCCCTCTCGTCAAGTATGAGCCTGGTTTGCGACATTTCTTCAGCTATTCCAGCGACACCGCATCAGTGTAAACTTTAAAGGCGCATATATAATATCATGATATTACGCGATGTAGCCATCGAAGCGCCGCTCAGGAACAGCATTAACATACGACGCAGGGATGTAGCCACAAAACAGTCTCTCACGTAGCGGGTCTTGACAAAAAGGTTGAAATTGACAGGGCAGGGCGGCGGTCTTAAACTTCGAAACATGGAAAAGCGCAAAAAACTTTCGATCATCACCCTTGGTTGCCAGATGAACAAGCACGACTCGGAGTGGATATCCGGTCTGCTGGCCGACGGGTATGACTACACCGACGATCATTCGGAGGCGGACTTGCTGGTGGTGAACACCTGCACGGTCCGGGAGAAGGCGGAGAGCAAGTTCTTTTCGCTCTTGGGCAGGCTTCGTCCCCTGAAGCTGGCCAGGCGGGATATGGTCATAGGCGTCGCGGGTTGCATCGCGCAGGATCAGGGGGAGAGGATCGTGGAGCGCGAGCCGATGGTCGATCTCGTCTTCGGGACCCGCGCCGTGGCCAATGTGCCGATGATGCTCGAGAGGCTCGAGGAGACCGGCCGCCCGCAGGTGGACACCTCCGACGCCGCCGGGTACGACGAGTTCCCCATGCGGCGGGAGTCGGCCTTCGCAGCCTGGGTCTCCATCATGCGCGGGTGCGACAACCATTGCTCCTACTGCATCGTCCCCCACACCCGCGGCCCGGAGCAAAGCCGCCCGCCGGAGAGCGTGCTCAGGGAGGTCGAGGAGCTTGCGGACAGTGGTTTCAAGGAGATAAACCTGCTCGGCCAGAACGTCAACAGCTACGGCCGAGGACTCAGGCAGGCGGCCGGTTTCCCGGAGCTTTTACGGATGGTGGACGCCGTCGGCGGAGTGGAGCGGGTAAGGTTCGTCACGTCCCATCCCAAGGACCTTTCGGACGGCCTCGTAGACGCCATGGCCGAACTCAAGACCGTCTGCCCGGCGCTGCACCTGCCCATACAGTCCGGCTCCGACAGGATATTGAGCCTCATGCGGCGCGGCTACACGGCTGATCACTATTTTTCGCGGGTGGAAAGGCTCAGGGAACGCATTCCGGATATATCCCTGACGTCGGACATGATAGTGGGTTTTCCCGGCGAGACGGAGGAGGATTTCGAGAAGACCCTGGAGGCCGTCCAGAGGGCGGAGTACGACAACATTTTTCTTTTCAAATACTCCCCCCGCCCCGGGACGGAGGCGGCGGGGCTGCCGGGCAGGGTCGCCCCCGAGGCGGCCCAGGAGCGATTCAACGCGGTGATGGAGCTTCAGAAAAGGATATCCGCCGAGCGCTACGCCCGCTGGGCCGGCCGCGAGGTGGAGGTGCTGGTTGAGGGGCCGAGCAAGAAAAACCCCGAGCGGTACAGCGGACGGACGCCGGGCAACCTGGTGGTCAATTTCAACGCGGCGGAAAATTTCACAGGTGAAACCATTCGTGTTAATATCGTCAAAAGCGGCAGGTACAGCCTGGAGGGCTCCATAGGGTCATAACGGAAGGAAAGCGCCGCCATGAGTGAAAACGAGGACAGGGTGGAGATGAAGGTCGAGGGTCTTGTTTTCGACCCCCTGACGAACACTCCGATAATAATCCTCAAGGATTTCGACGACGACAGGTCGCTGCCCATATGGGTGGGATACCCGGAGGCGACGGCCATAGCGCTGGAGATGGAGGCCGTGGCCCCCCCGCGGCCGATGACGCACGACCTGATAAAAAATCTCCTGACCGGGCTCGACACCAGCGTAAATTACATACTGGTCAACGACCTGAAGAACAACACTTTTTACGCGGTCATCTCGCTCACCAGAAACGGCCGGATCGTGGAGGTGGACTCGCGCCCCTCGGACGCCATCGCCGTCGCCCTTCGCGTGAAAGCGCCGATATTCGTGATGCGCTCGGTGCTGGAGGGCGCCAAATCGCTCGACACGAACGTAAACGCCCAGGATGAGGCGGAGGACGAAGATCAGTTCAAGAAGTGGCTGAATAACATCCGTCCCAGAGACTTCGGCAAACTGGATTAAAGGCCGGGTTTTTTTCAGCGCAAGGGGGCCCGGCCCAGGCTTCATGCTGACCGGGTTGATATTTCGCGCCCGGTCGGGGGGCGGGGGCATTTTTTTTATTGCTGTTTTGTCAGGGGATTTTTCTGTGTAGAGGGTGAAATGTTTATGAACGCAAGGTCCATCGCCACGTATGCTTTGATCCTGATATTCGCCGCCGCGTGCGCCACAGGCGCCTCCGGGGAAAAGGCGGACAACGCGCAGCCCGCCGCGGAGAAAAAAAAGACGGCGGAAAAGAAAAAGGAGGCCGACAGGGAAAAGGAGCTTCTGGCCTCGATAAAAAAGGCCGGGGAAGAGGGACGGCAGGACGAGGCCCTGGCGCGGGACCTGACGGAGCTGGCCGGCATCTACCGGGCGGAGGGGAGAAGCTTCGACGCGGAGGCCTACTACCAGCGCGCCCTGTCGGTGGTGGAGACGGCCACCGGGGCGGACAGCCTGAAGACCGCGGAGGCGGCCAGGGAGCTGGGGAGATTCTACAGGTTCACGGGAAAGCCGACCCTGGCGGAGCCTCTGTACAGGCGCTCGCTCGATATACACGAGAAGATATACGGCCCCAAGAGCCCGGAGATCCTCCCGGCGCTCGAGGAGTATATCGAGATAGTCAGGGATCTCAACCTGCCCAATAAGGCCATGCGGCTTTCGGCGCGGGCGCGTATGATAAAGGCCCTGGCGGGCAAATAAGCTCCCCGCCCCCGCCGGGAGCTTTTTTTGGGGCGCGTTTCGTCAGAGGACGGCGCCGTCCCGAAGCGCACGATATGTCATCCTGAGGCGCAAGCCGAAGGATCCCGTCGCCTCATCCGGCACGAGATGCTTCACTTCGTTCAGCATGACATTATCGCGAGAGCGAATAAACTCAACGGCGAGCCCCGCCTCCACCGAAGGTTTTCTGGAAATCCTCTATCTCCTCCGCGGTGAACTCATCCTCGTTCCACATCATGTCGTCGATCACGCTTTGCGGGTCCTCGTGAGCCGTCTCCACGAAATCGGCGAAGGCTGATGCGGCTGAGCGCAGGTCTTCTTGTATCCAGGCTTTCTGGACGGGGACATACTCCGTGACGGCGTCCAGGGGAAGCTGGCCGGGCTCGAAATACAGATCATAGTCAAGGTACACGGTCTCTCCATCCTCTTCTTTCTCCGGGCGGAGCCTGACCGCCACCGCGCCGATCCCGGAGACCTTCAGCCCCACGCCGACGGGAGCGCGGTAGAAATAGCTGAAGCGCAATAGGTATACGTCCCCCGCGCTCCACGCCTTCTTCACGTAATAGACGCCCCCCGACCGTCCCGTCACCCCCCATTCACCCCCTGTCCCGCTCTTTTCCACGGAGACGGGGCTCTGGCCGAAGACTTCCAGGATTCTGTGGGCCAGCCGCCAGCGCTCGAAAAAATAGGCCGCCGCCTCGGGGGAAGCTTTCATCCCGGCGTCCCGGACCATCGCCGGCGCGGCTTCCAGGAGTTTTTCAAGGGCCGGATCTTCGGGCAGAGACTTTTTGTCGATCGCGATTGGCGCCGGGGTTTTTCCCTCGTCCGCGGCAGAGGAGGGGAGGGGGGCGCCCTGCAGGAGGGCGAAAAATATGAACGCCAGGGCGGACCTTACCGGGTCGCCGCGCCGATGTCCAGGATGCCCGCTTCCCGGCATATTCCCATTACCTCCACCACGGCGCCGTAGTCGAGCCGCCTGTCCGCCCTGATGATGACGGAGCTTTTGGCCGCCGCCTTGCCCGTGTCCGCCTTCAGGATATCCGGCAGCGCCTCCAGAACGACCGCCTCGCCGTTCAGAAAGATATCGCCATCCTTCGTCATCTCGATCTCGTACACCCGCGTCTTTTCCGCCGCCGCGCCGGCCCTGGACTCGGGCAGTTCTATGTCCATCCTGCGGGTGAAGTCTATGAACGCCGTGGAGACCATGAAAAAGATGAGCAGAAGGAAAACAACGTCGATCAGGGGCGTCAGGGAGAGGGAATAGTCCTCCTCCTCCGGTTTCCTAAATCTCATGGCTCGACGAGACAGGCTCCCTTCCCGCCCGGGCGGCGCTCTCCACGGCGTGTTGTATGTCTTCGACGAAGCTCAGGCTGATGTCCTCCATCTCGCGGATCAGCCTGTCCGCCTTGCTCCGGAAAAAATGGTACGCCGCCAAAGAGGGTATTCCTACGATCAGACCCGTGGCGGTGGTTATCAGCGCCTCGGAGATGCCCGAGGCCACGAGCCCGGGGTTGCCGGTCCCGGACTCGGAGATGACGTTGAACGCCTTTATCATGCCGATAACCGTCCCCAGGAGCCCCAGCATAGGCGTCAGGTTGGCCAGCACCCCAAGGCCACGCAGCCGCGCCGTCAGCCGCGCCGCCTCCCGCGCTCCGGCGGCCTCTATGGCCCGCTCCACCTCCAGTATCCCGAACCAGCCACGGGCCAGCCCGGCCTGAACGATCCGGGAGAGGGGAGAGTCATAAGCGGAGCATATCTTCAGCGCCCGCTTGAAATCGCCCTTCGAGGCCAGAAGCTTCACGTCGTCCAGAAAATCACGGGCGATGACGGAGCCGGGGCGCAGGCTGAAGGCCCGCTCCATGGCGATCATCAGAGCAAGGATCGAGCAGAGCAGGATGGGCCACATCACCACCCCGCCTTTCCTGAACACCGCCACCAGCCAAAGCCGCGACGCAAAGCCGCCCTCGGACTGGACCATGTAGAAAAAGACAAGAAACAACGCCGCCGCCACGGCGAGGATGGCCGTGGAGCTTCTGTCAAAACGCCTCTCTGTCATATCTTCAGAAGGATATAACAACGAAGGCGGAAGACTCAATAATTTAAATATAAAAGGGCTCCAGGATGGCGGCGTCTCCCTGGCAATGTCGCGCTGAGCGCGGCAAAGCGTCTCGCTGCGGATGGAATAGCGAGATTCTTCGGCGAAGCTTGCCCTGGCCGCCGCCGCGCCCTGACTTGTCCCCCACCCGCCGGAAAAAAACAGCCCGGATTCTCAAATCCGGGAATCCGTTATCAAAAATGAGAATAAAAAAACCGGGAAAACAGCGGGGCAGAGCAGGGTCTGGAATCATTCCAACTTATTAATAATATTTATTCAAGCGGTTACGAAACTGTAACGATATGACTAAAACTGGCGCGGGGATTGCATAGTTTGACTCGTATGGGGACATAACTTATCGCTTATGATAAATCGCGCCGGTTTAAATCGCGATGTCTGTTACGTCCTTCGCGTCGTCGCTTTGCCTGACCTGTCATGACAAGTGAGGGAGTGATGTTGGGAAACAGCGGTCAATGTCATCCTGAGCCCCTTCGGCTTCGCTCAGGGCAGGCTCCAGCGAAGGATCCCGCCGTTTCATACGTTGCGAGACTCTTCGCTGACACTCAGAGTGACAATAAAGCGCTATTTACTCCGGCGCGGCTGAAAAACCATCTGGCCGCCGCGTTGCTTGCGCTGGTAATCGTTGCCATGGGCGCGTCCACGGCCCTCGCCGACGGGTGGGCGGACGGCACGAAAGCGCCGAACGTGGACAGCATAGCCAACACCAGACACAACCTCGCTCTCCCTTATATCGCCGATGATTATTTGATGGACTCGTCGCGGAACGATTACGAGCAGGTCTGCGTCTATTGCCACACGCCCCATGGCGCCAACTCCACGATCGACGCGCCGCTATGGAACCGGACAAACCCCGGGAACGCTTACACGCTCTACAACATCCCGTTGATGTCCGGCCAGGCGCCCACCCAGCCGGGGGTGAACTCGTTGACCTGCCTTTCCTGCCATGACGGGACAGTCGGCATAGATTCGATAATAAACATGCCAACGACGCAATACACCGGCTATCCAAATAACTATTTCGCCGCGCAGGAGACAAGCCAGAACGACGCTTTTCTAGACACGTGGACAAACGCCGGAGGGCAGGAGACAACAGGCCACCGCAAATTACAGGCGATAGGGCAGGGCGATATAATGGATTCATGTTTATTTTGCCACCAAGAAAGCGTCATTGTCCCGTACTTGCGATACGAAGCTTTCGCGCTCACCACCGATTTATCCGACGACCACCCTGTCGGCGTGAACCTGCCCGATCCCAACACATACGACTTCAAGGCCCCGACGGCGACGGACGGATCGCTGAAGTTCTTCGACGGCGACGGCGACGGGCGGGCGGACAACGACGAGGTTCGGTTCTACGACACCGGCGAGGGCTACGAGGTGGAGTGCGCCTCGTGCCATGATCCGCACGGGGTGGAGTCCGCCGGGCCGGGCAGCGAGTTCATCCCGTCGTTTCTGCGGGTGAATAACAACAACGCGTCGTCGCTGTGCCTGACGTGTCATGACAAGTGAGGGCGCGGTGATGAACAATGCCGGCTTCACACGCTGTCATCCTGAGCCCCTTCAGAATTTATTTCAGCTCCGCACGCAAGTTGACATAACATATCTTATCGGAAGCCGGCGGCGGGCCGGGGGCCTTGGCGCGGGCGCGGACTCGGGGCCGCTCCAGCCTTTCGCCCGCGGATTCCGGCCCGGTCCTGAGCCTTCAATAAACCGCTGATTTGTATTGACAAAACCGCCTGAAAAAAATATCGTATTCATCATTCATCAAAAACACCGGCGCGTATCGAAATGCTTGTCGCGAAACTCAAAAGTTTCATAAACACCTTCACGTTCGAAGACCTGATGTACTGGATCGAGAACGTCAGCCCGCTGGACCTTCTGACGAGCCCGTGGGTGATCGTCCCGGTGGTTCTCATCATCGGCCTGATAGCCTATCCCCATACGTCCTATTTCGGGCAGCAGCTCGTCCTTTATCTTCCAGCCGCGATTTATCTTTTCATCACCTTCGTCATCCTGAAGAACGGCAGCATCTCCGACCTGGGCCCCTTCATCATGGCCATGATCGCCTTCTTCATTATCGTGGGATGGCTAATCTGGACCCGTCTTTTGAAGGACTGACCATCTCTTGAGAATTCTCGCCACCGGCGCCGCCGGGTTCATCGGCTCCAACTGGGTCATAGCGCGGCTTGAAAACCATCCCGAGGACGCCATAGTGAGCCTCGACAAGCTCACCTACGCCGGGAACATAAAAAACCTCGCCGGCGTCATGGACGATCCACGGCACGAGTTCGTCCATGGCGATATCGGCGACGGCGAGTTGCTTGCGCGTCTGTTCCGTGACGCGCCTTTCGACGTTGTCATAAACTTCGCCGCCGAGTCGCACGTCGACAGGTCCATCCACAGCCCGGCGGATTTTCTGACCACGAACGTCTGGGGGACCTTCAGCCTTCTGGAGGCGGCGCGCGAGTTCGGCGTTGAAAGATTCATACAGATATCCACCGACGAGGTTTACGGCTCGCTCGGCATGGACGATCCCCCCTTCACGGAGCGGACGCCCCTGCGGCCGACCAGCCCCTACTCCGCCTCCAAGGCCGCCGCGGACCATCTCGCCCTCTCATACCACGGGACATACGGTCTGCCCGTCATCGTCACGAGGTGTTCCAACAACTACGGCCCGCGCCAGTTCCCGGAGAAGATGATCCCCCTTTTCATAAACAACCTGTCGAAGGACGAGCCCGTCCCCATCTACGGCAAGGGGGAGAACGTGCGGGACTGGATACACGTCGCCGACCATTCCCGCGCCGTCGACGCGGCGCTTTCGATCGGGGCGCCAGGCCAGGTCTACAACATCGGCGGGGACTGCGAGAAGAAGAACATAGAGGTCGTCGAGCTTCTCCTCGACATCATGGGCAGGCCGCAAAGCCTCAAAAAATTCGTGAAAGACAGGCCCGGCCACGACCTGCGGTACGCCATGGACTACTCAAAGGCGCGGACAGAGCTCGGGTGGGAGCCGGTCGTCGATTTCGAGCAGGGGCTGCGGGAGACGGTGAAATGGTACATGGAGAACCAGGGCTGGCTCCAGGAGGTCACAAGCGGCGCCTACCTCGACTATTACGAGAAGATGTACAAGAACAGATGAGGATAGCCGTCACCGGCTCGAACGGTCTGCTGGGAGGCGCCTTCAAGAGGAAAATCCCCGGCGCCGAGCCCGCCGCGCGGGTTTTCTGGCTCACCCGCGACGATCTCGACATAACCGGCAGGGACGCCTGCCTCCGCGTTATCGGCGGGCTGAAACCCGATGTCCTGATAAACTCCGCCGCCTACTCCGCCGTGGACAGGGCCGAGGCCGAGCCGGAGGCGGCCTACGCCGTGAACTCAGACGGCGCGGCGAACCTTGCCGAGGCGGCGGCCATGGCGGGCGCGAAGTTTGTCCATTTATCCACCGACTATGTCTTCGACGGCGAAAAGGGCGCGCCGTACATGGAGGACGACCCCCCCTCCCCTATCTGCGTCTATGGCGCGTCCAAAGCCGAGGGAGAAAAAAAGGCCCTCGGGAAAAATCCGGAGTCGCTCATCGTCCGCTCGGCCTGGCTGTACGGCCACGACGGGCCGAACTTCGTCCTCGCCATGCTGAAAAAAGGACGCGAGTTGGGAGCGCTGAACGTCGTCCGCGACCAGACAGGATCTCCAACTTACGCCGATGATCTGGCCGGGGCCGTCCTGACCCTCATCCGGCATGACGCGAAGGGAATCGTCCATGCGGCCAACTCCGGCTGGCTATCCTGGTACGAGCTTGCCGTGGAGGCTTTAAGAATCGAGGGCATGGACGATGTGAAAATCACGCCCGTGACCTCCGATGAATACAAAACCCCAGCCCGCCGCCCGAGGGACTCGCGCCTTGACACGTCGCTTTACGAAAAGATCACAGGCTCGTCCCTGAGAAGCTGGAAGGACGCCCTGGCGGAGTTTTTGAAGGAGCGCAGAGCCTTTCGCGCAGGCTGACGATCTCTCCTCCCCCGCGGAAGTTTTTCAGGAGAAAAACCCCGCGCTCCGCGTGGCATTGCGGAAGCTTTTCCAGTGTCTAGACTACCATCCTCCTTCGCGTGAGCCTTACCGCCGCCCATGCAAGAAGCGCGGCGGCGATAAGCAAAAACAGCGCCGACGCCGCCAGAACGCCGTTATCGGTTCCGTGGAAAAAGTGGCGAAGGAGGGCGACGGAATGCGTCGCGGGAAGCGTCATCGAAAACCATCGGACAGGCGCGGGGAAGCCGTCCAGCGGGAAAAAGACGCCGGACAGAAAGAACATCGGCGCTATGAACATCGTGAAGAAATAGTTGAAGAACTCATAGCTCGGCGCCACGGCGGAGAAACACATCGCCGCGCCGCCGAAGACGAAGCCGGTCAGGACCACGACGGCGATTATCCCCAGAAGCCCCGAGCCCGGGACGTAAAGCCCGGCGATGGTCATGATGACGAGCATCATCCCGGCGGAGATCATCGCCTTCGTCGCGCCCCACAGCATCTCGCCGAACACGAGGTCCGAAAGCGAGACGGGAGTGGCCAGGATGGAGTCGTAGGTTCGCTGGGTTGTCATGCGGGTGAAGGCGCCGAAGGTCAGCTCGAAAGCGGCGGAGTACATGGCGCTGGTGACGATCAGGCCGGGGGCGATGTACTTTATGTAGCTCATGCCCTCCATCTCCTTTATGTATCCGCCGAGCCCCAGCCCCATAGCGAACAGGTAGAAGATCGGCTCGCCGATGTTGCCGATGAGGCTGGCCTTGATGTGCGTCCTGTGGACCGTGAAGTTCCGTCTCCACACGTGGAGCGCGCGGTGGCTTACCATCGGCTAACCTCCGCTCTTTAACTCATGGCCGGTCATCTTCAGGAAAAGGTCTTCGAGGGTGGCCCGCCGCGAAAAGATCCGGACGCCCTCGATCCGCCCCAGCCTCTCCCGCGCCGCCCGCGCCCCGGCCCCGAAAACCAGGAAAGTCTCCGGCGTCCTGGTGAAATCCAGCTCCATGGCCAAAAGCTCTCTTTCAACCCCCTTCTCCCCGCCAAAAGGCGCGGCGGCCTCGATCACCTCCTCGCCTATCACCTCCTCCACCAGCGCCGCGGGGCGGCCCGTCAGCAGTATTTTCCCGCCGTCCATGATGCCCACCCGATCCAGCAGCCGCTCCGCCTCTTCCATGTAGTGGGTGGTGAGCAGCAGGGTCACCCCCTCGTTTCTGAGGCTTTCGAGCTTTTGCCATATGACGCGCCTTGCCTGCGGGTCAAGCCCCGTGGTGGGCTCGTCCAGGATGAGGATCCGCGGGTTGTTGATAAGGGCGCGGGCGATGGTGAGCCTTCTTTTCATGCCGCCGGAGAGCGCCCGTATGCGCGTTCCGCTTTTTTCCTCCAGGTGAAGAAACTCCAGAAGCTTGAAGGCTCTCGCCCTCGCCTCGCGCCGCGGGATGTCGAAGTATCCCGCGTAGACCTCCAGGTTCTCTATGACGGCAAGGTCGGTGTCCAGGTTGTCCTCCTGGGGGGCGACGCCAAGGATCGCCTTTATCCTCCTGTCGTCTTCTCCCGCCCGCATCCCATCCACGGTGATGGAGCCGGAGGTTACGGGGGAGACGCACTGGATCATCTTCATGACGGAGGTCTTCCCCGCGCCGTTTGGGCCGAGGAACCCAAAAAACTCCCCCCGCTCGACGGTGAAGCTGACATCGTCCACGGCGGTCAGGCCGCCGTAGCGTTTTACGACGTTTTCGCCCTCTACTATCGGCGGCAACTTCAGGCTTTCGGCTTGGGGACCTTCTCCCAGTCCGCCAGGAACCGCTCTATCCCTATGTCGGTCAACGGATGCTTCGCGAGCTGCTTTATGACGGCGAAGGGGATGGTGGCCACGTCCGCGCCCATCCGGGCCGCTTCGAGCACGTGCAGGGGGTTGCGGATGGAGGCGACGATCACCTCCGTCGAGAAGCCGTAGTTTGAGTATATCTCCAGTATCTGCCCCACGATCTCCATCCCCGTGTGGGCGATGTCGTCCAGCCTGCCGACGAAGGGTGAGACATAGGTCGCGCCCGCCTTGGCGGCGAGGATGGCCTGGTTGGGGGAAAAGATCAGCGTCATGTTTGTTTTGATCCCCTCGCCGGACAGGACTTTCACGGCCTTGAGGCCCTCGGTGGTCATGGGTATCTTCACGACTATGTTGTCGTGTATCCCGGCGAGGCTTCTCGCCTCCTGTATCATGCCGTCCGCCTCCAGCGATATCGCCTCGGCGCTGATTGGGCCGTTGACCTCGGCCACTATCTCGGAGATGACGGTCTGGAAATCCTTGCCCGTCTTGGAAACGAGGGAAGGGTTGGTGGTGACGCCGTCTATGACGCCCAGGGAGTTTGCCTCGCGTATCTCGTTTATGTCGGCGGTGTCGATAAAAATCTTCATCTGGAACGTCTCCCCAAAAAAACAGGGCCGCCCGGCGGGAGCCTCGAAAAAAATGGATGCGCTTTGTAAAGCCCCTATTATATTGAAGGAGAGCCGCCGGTCAACGCCTTCAGCGGATTTTCCCCGGCCGGGGGCGGATCAGTTCCTCGCGAAGACGGTCACCATGTCCCGGCCGCCGGCCTTGGAGGCGTAGAGGGCCGCGTCGGCGGCGCTTATGATCTCCTCGGCGCTGGCGCCGTCGCATGGGCACTCGGCTATCCCACCGCTGAAACCTATCCTCACTCCACCGTTGCTGGAGACGCTCAACCCGTTGTTTTTCAACCCGGAGCGCAGCCTCTCCAGCGGCGTCACCGCGTTGTTCTTGTTCGTCTCGGGCAAGATCAGCAGAAACTCCTCGCCGCAAAACCGCCCCACCATGTCCAACGCCCGCAGGTTGCCCACCACGTACCGGGCCAGGCTCCGCAGGATCTTGTCGCCGACGACGTGGCCGTGGGCCTCGTTGACCCTTTTAAACTCATCGATGTCTATCATGGCCAGCGAGAAGGAGCGGTTGAACCTCAGGCTCCTGTTTATTTCGCTGTTGAGCCGCGCCTCGATGGCGCCACGGTTCAGAAGGCCCGTCAGCGTGTCCTTTACGGACTCGCGCTTGAGCCTGCCGACCCGTTTCAGGATCACCTTGATCCGGGCCAAAAGCTCGTCTATGACGAAAGGTTTTATGAGATAGTCGTCTCCGCCGAGCATGAAGCTCAACAGCTTTTCCTCCACGGAGTCGGTCGGGGATATGAATATCACGGGGATGTCCGACTGCGCCTCGGACCTCAGCTTGCGGCAGAACTCGTAGCCGGTCATGTCCGACATGGCCGCGTCGGCGATTATTATCTCCGGCGGCGTCTCGTACAGCATCCGTAACGCCCTGTCGCCACTATCCATGGTCAGGGTGGAATATCCTGAAAAAACAAGACGCTCCTCAATGTGCGCCAGCAACGGCGCCTTGATCCCTACGAGAAATATCTTATGGCCGGCCATGTTTCCCCGCTCTTTATGTGGTTGGCTGTTCTCCCGCTGAAAACCCGTTGCATATAATTTGATCTTAATTAGCGCTAATTGTATCAGTTTTTGGTTAAAATGAAAGCCTTTTTTCGGTAATTATATACAATTGGCGCCAGTTAGTATAAAAAGATCGAAAATTTCAAGGGCCGACGGCCCCGGTGGGGAAATGGCGAGCCGGGCGGAACGGGGTTTTTATCTTACGGTGAGCCTCATTCCGTCCTCGCCCACGACGATCTCGCCTTCGTAGCCCGCGGCGCGGACGGCGTCAGCCGCTATGGCGGTATCCACCTCGGGGTAGAAATGGGTCAGCGCCATTTTTTTCGCGCTGGACTCGGCGCCGACCCTGGCGGCCTCCGACGGCGTCAGGTGCCCTTCCATTCCACGCCCGTCCGGGCTCGAGCATTCGATCAGCAGCAGGTCCGCCTCCCTGGCAAGCTCCACGATCTCGCCGCAGTAGCCCGTGTCGCCTGAGTAGGCGAAGACGGGGCCGCCGTCTTTTTCGAACCGGTATCCCAGGGCGTTCGCCCCATGGGCCACCGGCAGGGAGCGGATAGACCCGCCGGGGATTTCAAGCGATGTCTCCCACATCTCCACTATCTTAACATCGTAATCGTCCGACAATATCCACTGGCCGTAGACCTCCAGAAGCTTTTCGTAGACAACCTTGAAGCCTTCCGGCGCTATTATTTTCACGCCCCGCTTCTGGGCGGCCGGCTGGCAGTTTTTATAGCTGAAAAGGTATGGCATAAGGTCCGAGCAGTGGTCCAGATGGTGGTGGGTGATAACAATCGCCTCGACGCTGAAGGGGTCTATCCCCGCCGCGGCCATGCGGCCGAGCGCCCCCGGGCCAGGGTCGATCAGGAACCTGGACGGCCCGGCGGAAAGGAAGTAGCAGGCAGGCGTCCTGGACGGGCTGGGAGCGCACGTCCCCGTCCCCAGCAGCGCAAGCTCCATCAGCGTCCCGCCAGGAGGCGCTCCAGGGAGCCTGTGTGGTAGCGGCCCGTCAAAAAATCCTCGGAGCCGATGACGTCCAGGCTCAGGGGTATGGTGGTCTTGATCCCGGCGATGTGAAACTCCGACAGGGCCCTGTTCATCTTGGTCAGCGCTTCGTCCCTGTCTATGCCGTGGACTATGAGCTTGGCGATCAGCGAATCGTAGTACGGCAGAACGTCGCAGTCGTTGTAGAGGGCGGTGTCCACCCGCACCCCCGGCCCGCCGGGGATGTTCAGCCCCGTGACGCGCCCGGCGCAGGGCGCCCCCTTGTATGGGTCCTCCGCGTTAACCCTGCACTCGATGCTGTGGCCGTATATCTTGATGTCCTCCTGCCGGTACCGCAGGTTCTCGCCCGCGGCGATGCGTATCTGCTCCTTGACAAGGTCCAGCCCCGTCACGCATTCCGTCACCGTGTGCTCCACCTGTATCCTGGTGTTCATCTCGATGAAATAGAAGTCCCCCTCCTCCCTGTCGAGCAGAAACTCCACCGTGCCCAGGCTGTGATACCCTATGTGGCCGACGAGCTTTATGGCGCTTTCTTCCATCCGCTCCCTGACCCCGTCGTCGATCCCCGGCGCCGGGGCCTCCTCGATCAGCTTCTGGTGCCGGCGCTGGATGGAGCAGTCCCTCTCGCCCAGGTGGACGACCTCCCCGTGGGTGTCGGCCATCACCTGTATCTCTATGTGCTTGGGGTCTTTTATGTATTTTTCCAGGTAGATCCCAGGGTCGCCGAAAGCCGTCGCCGCCTCGGACCGGACAACGTCAAAAGCCGACCGCAGCTCCCTCTCCCCCCACAGGACCCGCATCCCGCGCCCGCCGCCGCCCGCCGCGGCTTTCAGCATCAGCGGGTAGCCTATTTCTTCCGCCACCGAGACGGCCTCGTCGAGCGTGTTGACGTTGCCCTTCGAGCCGGGGATCACCGGCACGCCGCAATCCCGCGCCGTGGCCCGGGCCACGGACTTGTGGCCCATGTCATCGATATGCTTTGGGGCGGGGCCGATGAACGTGATGTTGCAGGACCTGCACACCTCGGCGAAGCTCGCGTTCTCCGCCAGGTATCCATAGCCGGGGTGTATGGCGTCCGCGTCGGTCACCTCCGCGGCGCTTATGATGGCCGGGACGTTCAGGTAGCTTTCGGAGCTTCGCGGACCGCCTATACAGACCGACTTGTCAGCGAAACGCACGTGCAGGGCGCGCTCGTCGGCCGTGGAATGGACGGCGACGGTCTCTATCCCCAGCTCCTTGCAGGCGCGGATCACCCTTATGGCTATCTCGCCGCGGTTGGCTATCAGTATTCTTTTGAACATGGCGGGCGGGGGGCCTTTTCAGTCTTTGCGAAAAAGAGCGGCCCTCAGGCCGGCTCCACCTCGAAAAGCGGCTCGCCGAACTCCACCGGCTTGCCGTTTTCCGGGAATATCCTGACGACCTTCCCCGATATGTCGCTTTCTATCTCGTTCATGAGCTTCATGGCCTCTATTATGCAAAGGACGTCGCCTTTTCTCACGGTGTCCCCCTCGTCCACGAAGGGCGGACTGGTCGGCGAAGGGGCGCGGTAGAACGTGCCCACCATGGGTGATTTTATGACGTGGCCTGATGGCTCCGCCTCGGCCTTCGCCTCCATGGCCGGCTCTGGCTCGCGGGCGGCCGGAGGGGGCGCTGGTTGCGCCTGCGGAACGAAGTGGATGTTTTCTCCCTTCTTCAGACGTACGCGCCATCCCTCCTGTTCAAGCTCCAGCTCGGACATCTCGCTGTTCTCGAACAGCTTTACAAGCTTTTTAAGCTCGGAAAGGTTCATGACTATCCCGTTTCGTGTTCGATTTTTCCAAATCCCCCGCCTCGGCGCGAAGGCGGCGTTATTTTAACTTTTATCGGGCGCGAATGGAAGCGAATCGGGATAATAAACCCTGATTCCCGGTTAATAGGTGGAGAAAAGTGAGTTGTCACGCTAACAGAGATTTTCTCGCTTTCACATCCTCTCCCTCGACGGGGGAGGACTGAGGTGGGGGCGTTATTTAATTTTTTCTCCTCCCCTTTTTCCCCTCCCTCCGGGGGAGGGGATGAGACGCTTATCCGGGAATCAGGAGATAATAAACGTTCAGACGGCTGATCCTCGGCGCGGAGCGGACGGCGTTGACGCCCAGGGGCGCGAGGGGTAGAGTTTACGGACGAAACGGAAAACACGAAAGCCGGGAAAACGATATGGAAAAAAGACTTCTCCTGCTCATCCTCGACGGATGGGGAATCTCCGATAAAAAGGAATGGAACGCCATTGAAAAAGGCGACACGCCGGTCCTCGACAGGTTGAACAAAGAGAATCCGTATACGCTCGTCCACGCCTCCGAAGAGGAGGTGGGCCTTCCCGCCGGGCAGATGGGCAACTCCGAGGTGGGGCATCTGAACATCGGCGCGGGACGCGTCGTATACCAGGATTTTTTGAGGATCACCAAGGCCATCGAGGACGGGGCCATATACGATAACGAGAAACTGAAGGGCGCGGCCATGAGGGCCGCAGAGAAAAACTCCGCCCTCCATTTCCTCGGCCTGCTCTCCGACGGCGGGGTCCACAGCCACATCGGCCACCTGGAGGCTTTGCTGGACCTGGCAAAGAGCGTCGGGGCCTCCAAGGTCTTCGTCCATGCCTTCATGGACGGCAGGGACACATCCCCCACCGCCGGGGTGAAATACATAAAACGTCTCGAGGGCCACATGAGCCGCGCCGGGGTGGGAGCGATCGCCACCGTCCAGGGAAGGTTCTACGCCATGGACCGCGACAGGCGCTGGGACAGGGTGGAGAAAGCCTACAACCTCATGGTCCGCGGCGAGGGCCACAGGTTCGAATCCGCCGTCGAGGCCGTCCGGTCGGGCTATGAGCACGGCGTGACCGACGAGTTCATCGAGCCGAGCGTGATAGTGGACGGCGACGGAGAGCCGAAGGGACTTATAGGAGACGGCGACGAGGTGATCATGTTCAACTTCCGCGCCGACAGGATGAGGCAGATCGTCCACGCCCTTTACGACCCGTCGTTCCACGAGTTCCGGCGCGATCCCCGGCCGGAAGTCAACGTGACCTGCCTGACTGAATACGACGCCACCTTCGGCCTGCCTGCGGCCTTCGAGCCCGCGGCGCCGAAACGCGGCCTGGGGCAGGTCTTGTCGGAAAACAACGTCCCCCAGCTTCGGACGGCGGAGACGGAAAAATACGCCCACGTCACCTTCTTTTTCAACGGCGGCGTGGAGAAGCCATTCCAGGGCGAAAGCAGAAAGCTTATCGCATCGCCGCACGTCAGGACTTACGACCTGAAGCCGGAGATGAGCTGCCCGGAGGTCACGGACACGATCATAGCCGCCCTGAAGTCTGGAGAATACGGGGTGATAATCGCAAACCTGGCCAACGGCGACATGGTGGGGCACACCGGGGTGTGGGAGGCGGCCCTGAAAGCGGTCAACGTCGTCGACCAGAGCGTTGGCCGAGTCATAAAAGCGTGCGAAGAGACCGGGGTGGAGCTTTTAATCACGGCCGATCATGGCAACATCGAAACGATGAAAGTGGACGGCGAACCCATGACGGCGCACACCACGAACCCCGTTCCCTTCTATTACATAGGCCCCGGCTCGTACAAAAAACGCGAAGGCGGCCGCCTTGCGGACATCGCGCCGACGATGCTGAAGCTTCTGGGCCTGCCCAAGCCGGACGACATGACCGGCGAGCCCCTGCTTGTCTGAAAGCCATCGCCGCCTGGAGGCGGCGGGCGGCGGCCCCCTGCCCTACTCTTCCAGGAGCCCTTCGGCGATCTGGACAGCGTTCAGCGCGGCGCCTTTGCGGATGTTGTCCGCCACGACCCACATGTCCAGCCCGTTGGCGACGGTTTCGTCCTCCCGGATCCTCCCCACAAAGACGGGATCCTTGCCAGCTGCGTCGACAGGCGTCGGGTATTTCAGCTCGTCGGGGTCGTCGATAACCTCCACGCCGGACGCTTTTGACAGAATCTTTCGCGCCTCGGCGGCGCTGATGGGCCGCTCGAACTCGACGTTCACGGCCTCCCCGTGGCCGTAGAAGACCGGCACGCGGACGCAGGTCGCGGTGACCTTGATCGAGTCGTCCTCCATGATCTTTTTCGTCTCGTTGACCATTTTCAGCTCTTCCTTCGTACTCCCGCCTTCCATGAAGTCGTCGATGTGAGGCAGAAGGTTGAAGGCTATCTGGCGCGGATACGCCTTCGGCTCGATCTCCTTGAAGCTGAAGATGTCGCGGGTCTGGCTCGAAAGCTCCTCCATCGCCCCCTTGCCGGAGCCGGAGACGGACTGGTAGGTGCTTACCACCACCCGCCTGATCTTCGCCTCGTCATGGAGCGGTTTCAGCGCCACGACCATCTGGATCGTCGAGCAGTTGGGGTTGGCGATGATCCCGCTGTGATGGCGGATCATATGCGGGTTCACCTCCGGCACGACCAGCGGCACGTCGTATTCCATGCGGAACGCGCTGGAGTTGTCGATCACCACTGCGCCCGCGTCCACGGCCGACGGGGCGAACTCGCGGCTTCGCGCCGCCCCGGCGGAAAAGAGCGCTATGTCTATCCCCTCGAAGGAGTCATGGGAAAGCTCCTCTACGGTGTACTCATCGCCCTTTAACGTGACCGAGGATCCCGCCGAGCGGCTCGACGCCAGCGGACGCAGAACGCCCACGGGGAAATTCCGCTGCTCCAGTATCCTTATCATCTCCTCGCCGACGGCGCCCGTGGCCCCGGCGACGGCGACGTTTACCAGGTTTTTTGTCATGCGTCTATTTTACCTTCTCCACGATTAGGTCGCCCATCTCGGCGGTCCCCACAAGCTTCGTCCCCTCGGAGTGTATGTCCGGCGTCCTGTAGCCATCGTCAAGGACCCCCCGGACGGCGTTCTCTATATCCTCGGCCGCCCCGGTCTCGTCGAAGGTATACCGCAGCATCATGGCGGCGGAAAGGATCGTGGCGATGGGGTTGGCCTTGCCCTGCCCTGCTATGTCCGGCGCGGAGCCGTGGACGGGCTCATACATCCCCTTCTTCCCGGAAAGCGAGGCCGAGGGAAGCATCCCTATACTGCCCGTGAGCATCGCCGCCTCGTCGGAGAGGATGTCGCCGAACATGTTGCCGGTGACGATCACGTCGAACTGTTTCGGCCACTTCACAAGCTGCATGGCGGCGTTGTCGACGTACATGTGGGAAAGCTCAACGTCAGAGTACTCCTCGGCGTGAACCCGGGTGACCACCCGCCGCCAAAGCTCCGTGCACTCCAAAACGTTCGCCTTGTCCACGGAGCAGACTTTTTGAGAGCGCTTCCGGGCGACCTCGAAAGCCACCCTCGCTATACGCTCTATCTCCGGCGTCGTGTACACGAGGGTGTTTACGCCCTTCTCCGTCCCGTCCGGCAGCGTCTCGACCCCCTTTGGTTTTCCAAAATAGATGCCGCCCACAAGCTCGCGGACGACCATTATGTCTATCCCCTCCACAACCTCCCGTTTCAGCGTCGAGGCGTCCACGAGAGCGGGATATACCTTCGCCGGGCGCAGATTGGCGAAAAGATCGAGCTCCGAGCGAAGCCCCAAAAGCGCCCTCTCGGGCCGGACGCTGTAGTCCAAAGACTCCCACTTCGGCCCTCCCACGGCGCCGAGCAGAACGGCGTCCGCCTCCTTTGCAAGGGCCAGGGTCGCCTCCGGCAACGGCGCTCCGCTCTCGTCATAAGCCGTCCCGCCGACCGGCGCCGTCTCGGTTTCAAAGCCGAAACCGTATTTGTCATCTATGCGTCTCAATACCTTTTCGGCTTCAGATATCACTTCAACGCCGATCCCGTCACCGGGCAAAACAGCGATTTTTCCCGCCAACTTTAATATCCTCCCAAAAAGGAAAACAGTGTATCAGGTTGTCTCGAGCCGATGCAACGGTTATGGCGCGGAAGAATATTATTGCGGAATAACCCTCGAAATAACAGCCAGATACTGCTTATTTTTAAGCCAATATATTATGCTATAAGATTTATTTGACTGAAATCATGGGCCTTAGCTTTCATTATTTACATTAATTTATCATAATTGTCTTATAGTTATATGCTTTGCTTAATTAACTGTATGTAATTTATCTTGACTTCTTTGGTCAATAGGCTATGCTGGGGATGTGGACATTTGATCACTTTTTATTTTTCATTAATGTTTTATGAGAACGATGGCCAAAGAGATCAACCGGAAGAAGATGAAGGCCCCGAACAGGGTCAAGGAATACCGCGACAACCTGATGATGTCGAAAGCGGAGCTTGCCCGCAAGGCCGGCATTTCCGTGCAGACCCTGAACAGGATCGAGCGCGGCGAGGTCTGCCGTGTCGACACGCAGCGGAAAATCCTGGAAGCCCTGAACCTGAAGGTGGAGGAGAAGGACAAAATCTTCGGTTAGCCCGGGCTTTCCTTCCATTGCGCCTCCTTCGGACCAGAAGCCTATTCCCCTTGGCGGGGGAACCCCCTTTTCAGATGTTCGGATGAAATATCCTCTTTAACATACGCTTTGGGATCGAGTATCATTCCCTTCTGGTTTTTTGAAAATGAAAATACCTTTTACCGACATCAAGGCGCAATTCGCGAGGGTCGAGAAGAACGTCCGCGAGAGAGTCGACCGGGTTTTCGAGCACGGGCGGTTCATCCTCGGGCCCGAAGTCTTCGAGCTGGAAGAGAAGCTTGCCGATTACGCCGGTGTGAAGCGCGCCGTGGCCTGTTCTTCGGGAACCGACGCGCTGCTCCTGCCGCTGATGGCCATCGGCGCAGGGCCGGGCGACGCTGTGTTTTGCCCGGTGTTCACCTTCATCGCCACGGCGGAGGCGGCAGCCCTGACAGGCGCCACTCCGGTCTTCGTCGATATCGACCCGGACACCTTCAACATCGACCCCGGGAAGCTGGCCGAAGCCGTGGACAGGGTGAAAAGGGAGGGAAAGCTTGCGCCCAGGGCGGTGATCCCCGTGGACCTTTTCGGCCTGCCGGCCGACTACGATGCCATCGCGCAGGTGGCGAGGGAGACCGGGCTTTTCGTTCTGGCGGACGCGGCGCAAAGCTTCGGCGGCGTTTATAAGGGAAAGCGGGCCGGAAGCCTTGGGGACGCCGCGGCGACGAGCTTTTTCCCCGCCAAGCCGCTCGGATGCTACGGCGACGGGGGGGCGGTTTTCACCGACGATGACAAGCTGGCCGACAGGCTTGTCTCCATCCGCGTCCACGGCCAGGGAGAGAACAAGTACGACAACGTGAGGCTCGGCCTCAACGCCAGGCTGGACACCATACAGGCGGCCGTGCTGCTGGCCAGGCTGGAGGTTTTCGACGACGAGGTGGAAAAACGCCGCGAGGTGGCGGACCGCTACACGGAGGCCCTGGGGGACGCCGTGAAAACGCCCTCCGTCCCCGGCGGTCTGAAGAGCGCCTGGGCGCAGTATTCGGTCCTGTCCGGGCGGCGGGACGAGATGACGGATAACCTTGCGCGGGAAGGGATACCAACCGCGATCTACTATCCGAAACCTTTAAGTCTCCAAAAAGCTTTCGAGCGGCTGGGGCGCCGTGAGGGCGATTTCCCGGTGGCCGAGGCGACGTCGAAAAATATCCTCAGCCTGCCCATGAGCCCTTACATGGCGAAGGAGACTATAGACGTCATCGCGGACGCCGTAAGGAGGGCCGCCCGCGCGGGATGACGCGCCTCCGGCTGGCGGTTATTCGCCTTTGAGCTTCGCGCCCAGGATACTCCTGGACCTCAAAAGCTCCACGACCATGTCCGCGCATTCGTCAACCGTCAGCTTGTCCGTATCCAGGACCAGCTCCGGCTTCAGGGGCTCTTCGTATGGGGAGGATATGCCGGTGAATTCCGATATCTCGCCTGCGCGGGCGCGTTTGTACAACCCCTTGACATCCCTTTTTTCACAGACTTCCAGAGGACAGCGGCAATAGACCTCGAAAAACTCCCCGTGGGGAACCATGCTTCTCACTCTCTCCCTGTCCGAGCGATAAGGGGAGATGAAAGAAGCGAAGGTCAGCACACCCGCCTCAAGGAAAAGCTTGGCCCCCTCCCCAATGCGCCTGAGGTTCTCGTGACGGTCCTCGGCTGTGAAACCGAGGTCCGAGCAAAGCCCGTGGCGGACATTGTCGCCGTCCATGACGAAGGTATGGCAGCCCATCTTGTGGAGCTTCTCCTCCGTGGCGTGGGATATTGTGGATTTGCCCGCCCCGGAAAGGCCAGTAAGCCACACTATCGCGCTCTTGTGCCCGTGCAGGTTTTCCCTGTCTTCGCGTTTCACCGTGGCGTGATGCCAGACCGTGTTTTCGCTCGCCACCTGATAAATCTCCCAGCAATTGAAGGTTTGCGATGCTGTAAATCAGCATAATTCAAAAGGTTAGGTCGGGCAAGGATAGCACGGTCCCGGCGAGGGTGTCAACATTTTACCCCCTTTGCTCCGGGCGTTCGTCCCGGCGGGCCGGGACGAACGTCACTCCCGCCCTTCGTCCCCGCCGGGGATGAACCGCAGGGCGACGCCGTTGTTGCAGTAGCGTTTGCCCGTGGGAGGCGGGCCATCGTTGAACACGTGCCCCTGGTGGCCGCCGCAACGGGCGCAGTGATACTCCCTCCGGGGGTATATCAGCTTGAAGTCGAGCCTGGTCTCCACGTTGCCCTCGACGGCCCTGAAAAAGCTCGGCCACCCGGTTCCGCTGTCATACTTCATCTCCGAGGTGAAAAGCTCCAGACCGCAGGCGGCGCAGACGTAGATACCTTCTCGTTTTTCGTCGTGAAGCGGGCTAGAAAAAGCCCTCTCCGTCCCCTCTTCGCGCAGGACATGATACTGCTCGGGGGTCAGTATCTTTTTCCATTCCTCGTCCGTCTTGCGGATTCTTGTTATCATCCGGCCCTCGCCTTCATTTTCCGCCATGGAGCCCCCGGCCGTCATGACGACCAGCCCTGACCCCAATGCTACCAGAAAAGCTCTTCTATTCATCATGGCCGTCACTCCCCCACAACTCCCGCAGTCGCTTGTCGCGCCCGCAGTTGTAGCGGTAGAACTTGTAGCGTATCGGATTTTTCCTGTAATAGTCCTGGTGATAATCCTCGGCGGGATAAAACTCCGTGGCGGGCCTGATTTCGGTCACTGTCGGCGCCGCGAGGACGCCCGACTCCTCCAGCGTTTTTTTTGACTCTTCGGCCAGCCGCTTCTGGTCTTCGTCCATGTAAAAAATCGCAGAGCGGTACTGCGGCCCGTGGTCGCAGAACTGCCCGGAGTTGTCAGTAGGGTCTATGTTTTTCCAGAAAACCTCCAGCAGACGCTCGTAGCTTGTCTTTTGGGGGTCGTAAACAATCCTGACGGCCTCCACATGCCCCGTGCCGCCGGACGACACTTCGCGGTAGGTGGGGTTTTCCTTGTGGCCGCCCGTGTACCCGGAAGTGGTGGAGACAACGCCCTCCAGCTTGTCGAAGGGAGGCTCCATGCACCAGAAACAGCCTCCAGCGAATATCGCCGTCTCGGAGTCCATCGCGTCAGCCTCTTGCAGGACGCCTCCGGCCGCAACCAGCATTGCCATCATGAAGCCGACCACGGCCGATCCCGCCCGGCCCGGAGTTCGATAATCCATTCTTCACTCCCTTTTTCATTATACCCCACGCTGTTTTTCAGTTGTTCTTTGTTTCAGCCGAAACGCGCGCAATGAAAACATGCCTGTCCCGGCCCGATAGCCGAATCCAGAAGACTTTCCCAGAGTGGGGAATTGCGGGATTTGGGGCAAGCGAGGACAAGATTCCGTTGCCATATTACTTTAACTTCGGCGGGATTATTCGTTGAAAAAATGGCGCCCCCGGCAGGACTCGAACCTGCGGCCTACGGATTAGGAATCCGGCGCTCTATCCACTGAGCTACGGGGGCTCCCGATTGACCGCCTAATATATCATGCCTTTGCACACTCTTCACTATCATACTGCGGCTTTCAGCATCACGAGTGCGGGATTTTTGCGGGACTCATCCCCGCACACCTTGCCCGTAGCGGCGATCAGGTTCCCGAGCTCCGCCGCCGAGTAGTAGGTCGTAACCCTCGTCGATACGTGCCCGAGCAGATCCTGCCGATCCTCGAACGATACACCAGCGGCCCGCGCAGCCTTCGCCCGAACGTGCGCCTGAGGCCGTGCACGCGCGTTTTCGGCAATCCCGCCACTTCACGAGCCCTTTTCCTCGCGCTGTTGTTCATCCGGCCAGCGGGCTGCCGCGATACGTGAAAACATACTCAGTATGCTCGCCTCGCACACCCCCGGCAACCTCCCGCGCGACGTGGTTGAGAACAACGAGCCGGGGACGCGCTGGCGGTGGATGTTTCGTCCTCCCGGCGTCCTGTGCCAAAGGCGTGAATTTACGTTATAATCCTGCCTCTGGTAAATCCATCATGCTCCGGTAAGAAAAAATGAAGCGTTCCGAGGACATCCCCGCCCTGCTCAGATTCCTGGCCGCCCCTCTTGCTGTCATTTTCCTGTACCTGTCCGCTCGCTGGACAATAAAGCCGGAGGGGTTTTTCGCAGCCATCCTCGACGCAGCGCTGGTGTTCGGGTTGATCGGGGGAGTCCTCGCCTCCTGGAGGCTCCGCATCAGGCCCGTGACGGACAGGATACAAGAGCATGTTGAAAATCTGGCCAGGCCGCGCGCCTACCTGGACAAGCCACTGGAGAATCCCGGCGGCGAGCTTTCTTCCGTCGTGGACGCCGTGAACAGCCTGCAACGGCTCATAAACGACACCAACACCAGGATAAGCTCGGCTGTCATGCGTTTTTTGCCGAAGCTTCTGGGGATGGCGTTGCTTATCGATGAGCGGGCGGCGGACTCCGCCAAGGAGCGCGACGAGGCGATGACCCTATCCTCGGCGGCGGAGCAGATGACCAACACCATGACGACGATAGCCGAGCACGTCAAAAGCGCCGAGAAAGCCGCCGAAAGCTCACACAGGAACATACTTGCCACGCTGGAGGAGTTTTCGGAGTGCAAGACACGCGTGAGAGGATCCATGGAGGGGATGGCCGAGATGTCCGAAAGCGTGCGCGATGTCACGAAAAACGCCGAGGCCATAACGGAGGTGGTGGAGATCATAGAAGACCTGGCCGACCAGACGAACCTGCTGGCGCTGAACGCCTCCATAGAGGCCTCCCGCGCGGGCGAATGGGGCAAAGGATTCGCCGTGGTGGCCGAGGAGATCAGGAAACTGGCCGAAAAGGCCACGAACTCCGCCGGACTCATAAGGGAGATCGTCCTGGAAAGCGAGGAGCGGATCCAGGGTATGGCCGGAAGGTTCGACGAGTTCACCACCGGGTTGAGGGAGACGCTGGAGAGTTTTTCGAGGGTAGGCGCCCTGCTGGACGAGACGGCGAAGGTGGTGACCTCGGTCAACGACATGTCACAGTCCGTGCGAAGCGCGGTGACCGAGCAGAACAGGACCAGCGATTACCTGAACCAGATGCGCTCCAGGATGCGCGCGCGGATTGACTACGCCGCCGCGAGGATGGAGACGTTGCGCGAGTCGCTGAGGGAGACCGCCACGGTGGTCAGCGAAATGGGCGCGAAGACCATCCTCCTGCACTCCGGCGCCAGCTACCTTTCGCGCCTGGCTGAGGTCAGCGAGCACTACGGGAAGAAGGTGGCCGAACAGGTGGAAAAGCAGGTCCGGGAAGGCGCCGTGAACGTCGAGGACCTGCGGCGATCGCCGGGGACGACCGTACAGGTGGGACAGAAAGACCACTTCCCCTCGCGCTACCGCGTTGTGGAGAAGGGGGAGCTGCGGGGAACTCCGGTCGTCGAGACGCCGTGGTACAAGGCTTTCGGGGAGTTTTTACCATCGATCAACAGGTCGGCGATGGCGGAGCTGGAGAAAAACCATTCCAGGCCCAAGGTGAACGGAGCCGAGATGCGCATAAAGTTTCTCTTCGCCCTCTTCTGCGACGTGAACGGCTACGTCCCCTACAACGTGGACCGCTACGAGCTGCCCATGGACCCTGCCACCCCGCCGGAGGAGAACGCCAGGCGCTACCGGGGGCGCAGGATTTTCAACGACCCCGTAGGGTACATGGCCGGAGCCTCCACAGAGCCTGTCCGGCTGGATATATACTTCCGCGAGGACACCGGCGAGATACTGCCCCACGTCTCCACGCCGGTTTTCATAAACATCGACGCAGAGAGGATACACATCGGCGGATTCCGGATCGGCTTCAAGGCGGCGGAGGCTTGAGCCCCCGCGTTCAATACGTCTTGACCGGGCTTTTCACGCCCTGTATCGTAGCTTTCATGAACATACGCGAGCTCCGGGAAAAACACCGGCTGGACACAAAACAGCTCGGCCAGCTAATGCGCGGGCTGGACTCCATGCGCAAAAGCGGCAACCGCGCGCCGGACTTCTGGGACGACGTGGGCGCCCTTTTCCGGGAAAAATATCCCGGCTCCAGCGAGGAGCGCGAAGCGAAGCAGGCGTGGTTCGAAGACATACTGAAGTTCATCCAGCGCCACGGCAGGAGCCTGATCGAAGCGGACTATATACGCTCCGACGAGGGCACGGTCTCGATCAACGAAGACCTCATGGGCGCCCTCGTGAACGCGAGGCTGCGGGATGAGCCGGACGAGGAAGGAGTCCGGCTCGATGGAAAATCCGTCCTGGAAAAACTCGCCGACTGACAGCCACTGTTTCTTGACCGGCCGCCCCGGCCGTGGATAAACTGTCCTGACCTAGCAAGGTCAACGAAAACGAGAATGAGGCCCGGCCATGAGCAAGAGCATAGAGCTGACCCCCGAGCTTGTCGACAAGGTATATACCCGTATGGAGCAGACCCTTTCGCTCGTCCGCTCCCGCCTGAACAGGCCCATGACCCTGGCGGAGAAAATCCTGCTGGGCCACCTGGAGAACCCTGAAGGCCAGGAGCTTAGAAGAGGCGAAAGCTACCTGAAGCTGCGGCCCGACCGGGTGATAATGCAGGACGCCACGGCGCAGATGGCCCTGTTGCAGTTCATCAGCGCCGGGATACCCGAGGCCGCCGTCCCCGCCACGGTTCATTGCGACCATCTCGTCCGCGCCCGCGAAGGCGCCGCGAAAGATCTTGCGGCGGCGAACACGGACAACGCCGAGGTCTACGAGTTTTTAAGGACCGTATCGGCCAAGTACGGCATCGGCTTCTGGAAGCCCGGCTCCGGGATCATCCACCAGGTGGCCCTGGAGCGCTACGCCTTTCCCGGGCAGATGATGATCGGGACGGATTCGCACACCGTCAACGCCGGAGGCATGGGGATGATCGCCATTGGCGTCGGCGGCGCTGACGCTGTGGATGTCCTCGTGGGGATGCCATGGGAGGTGCTCTTCCCGAGGGTCATCGGTGTGAAGCTCACCGGCAAGCTGCAGGGCTGGGCCGCGCCGAAGGACGTGATCCTCAAGCTGGCCGGTATTCTCTCCGCCAAGGGCGGCACGAACCATATCGTGGAGTATTTCGGGCCGGGGGCGGAGTCGATCTCATGCACGGGCAAGGCGACGATCGCCAACATGGGCGCGGAGATCGGCGCGACGACATCGATATTTCCATACGACGAGAGGATGAAAACCTACCTCGACGCCACGGGCCGGGCGTTCTGCTCGGAAAAAGCGGACGAGATAGCCCACCTCCTGCGAGCCGACGAGGAGGTTGAGGCCGGCCCGGAGAAGTTTTATGACAGGGTGATAGAGATGGACCTTCACGAGCTGGAGCCGAACATCGTCGGCCCCCACTCGCCGGACATCGCCCACCCGGTCTCCCGCATGGCCGAGGACTCGGAAAAGGAGGGCTACCCGGAAAAGATCACCGCCGCGCTGATCGGCTCGTGCACGAACTCCTCCTACGAGGACATCACGAGGGCCGCCGACGTAGCCCGCCAGGCGGCGGAGCGCGGAGTGAAAATGAGCATACCCTTCCTTATAACCCCAGGCTCGCAGATGATAAAAGCCACAATCGAGCGCGACGGTCTCATGGAAGACTTCGAGAAAATCGGCGGCAGGGTCCTGGCGAACGCCTGCGGGCCATGCATCGGCCAATGGACACGCGAGGACGTGAAAAAAGACGAGCTGAATTCGATAATCACGTCGTTCAACAGGAATTTCCCGAAACGCAACGACGGCAACCCCAAGACCCATGCCTTCATCGGCAGCCCGGAGATCGTCGTAGCTTACGGCCTGGCGGGAACGCTCAAGTTCAACCCGCTCGAAGATGAAATAAAGGCGGACGGCGCCTCCTTTGTCCTGAACCCGCCGCCGCCGGCGCCGGAGATACCGCCCGGAGGTTTTGTGATGGACGAGGAGGGGTATATCCCCCCCGCCGACGACCCGGGCTCCGTATCTGTCGCAGTCAACCCGGAAAGCGAAAGGCTCCATATCCTGGAGCCCTTCGAGCCGTGGGACGGGAAGGATTTCGAGGATCTGCCCATATTGCTGAAGGCGAAGGGTAAATGCACGACGGATCACATAAGCCCCGCCGGGCCGTGGCTCAAGTTCCGCGGCCATCTGGACAACATATCGGACAACATGTTCACCGGAGCCATGAACGCCTTCACCGGCGAGACGGGAACGGGGGCCAACGTCATCACCGAAGAGACCGGAAAACCTTTTCAGGAGATCGCCCGCGACTACAAGTCCAAGGGACAACGCTGGGTGGTGGTCGGCGACGAGAACTACGGCGAAGGCTCCTCCCGGGAGCACGCGGCGATGTCGCCCCGGTTCCTGGGCGCCGCCGCAGTCCTGGTTCGCTCCTTCGCCCGCATCCACGAGGCGAACCTTAAAAAACAGGGCGTCCTGCCGCTGACCTTCGCCGACCCGGCGGATTACGACAAGGTGGCCGAGCGCGACAGTGTCTCGATCCGCGGCCTTTCGGAGCTTGCGCCGGGCAGGCCGGTCACCGTGGTGTTGAAGCATGAGGACGGCTCGGAAGAGGCCTTCGAGGCCATGCACAGCCTGAACGAGGAGCAGATAGAGTGGTTCAAGGCCGGCTCCGCGCTGAATCGCATCAGGGCTGCGTCGTAAACGCGAGGTATCGCTTCTAAGTGACAGCGTCTTCCCTGGACTGGTTTACCAAAAACCGAGTGGAGACCTCGCCCGATCACGAGGATCGGGCGCTGCGCCCAAGATTTTTCCCTGCGCCGCCGGCCACGGCTCTTGACGCGGCGCGAAGGGCTGCAGAGAGCTTGCCCAGCTGGAAGCTGGCCTCGGCTGACAAAGAACGCGTCAGGGCGGAGCGGGCGACGGGCCTTTTCCAGTTTATCGACGACATCGAGATATCCGTCGTTGCCCATCCGGCAGGCGCCATTATCTCCGCCAGAAGCGGCTCGCGGGTGGGCAAGGGGGACTTCGGCCAGAACAAGCGCAACATCGTGGAGTTGTTCGAGGCTGTCGGCGTCGAGTTGATGGACGAAAAACCTCCTAAAGGCTACGGTGGTCTCCTCTTCTGCCATTACACGGCCCATCCTTTCGAGAAGACCGCGCCGCTTTTCTTCGATCCGGAGTTTCTCCCTAAGATATCCCCGTCATGGACGGGTATCAGGATAGTGAGCAAGCCGGATCCCGTGAAGATCGGCGCGCGGATGAGGCTTTCCGTGGCGGGCATGTTCACCTGGGAGGTTCAGTTCATAGAGTGGAACCCGCCGCGCGCTTTCACCGACAGGCAGGTCAAGGGCCCATTCGAGGATTTTGTCCACCGCCACACCTTCGAGGCAAAGGCGGGCGGAACCGTGGTCTGCGATCGAGTGCACTACAAACACATGTTCGGCCAACTGGGCGCGGCGGCGGGAAGCTTCCTGACCGGAGGCAGGCTGGCCGCCCTGCTTGCGCAGAGAGGCGAGATGCTCGACGCTTACCTGGAGAGCGGCGGGATATGAGCGGGACGGACATCGCGGTACTGGCTGTCTACACGGCCGGGGTCACGGCGTTCGGCCTTTTTTTCTATCGCAGGGCAGGAAGCGCTGACGGTTTCACCAGGGCCGGGGGCAGGCTTCCGGGCTGGGTGGTCGGGCTTTCCATATTCGGAACGTACCTTTCCTCCATATCCTTCCTGGCGCTTCCAGGAAAGGCCTACTCGGCCAATTGGAACGCCTTCGCCTTCTCTCTTTCCCTCCCCTTCGCCGCGTGGGCGGCCACAAGGTGGTTCGCGCCGCTTTACCGGCAGACCGGCGATGTCTCCGCATATGCCTACCTGGAGAGGAGGTTTGGCCTGGGGCCGAGGATGTACGCCACCGCCTGCTATCTTTTGACGCAGCTCGCCAGGACGGGGACGATTCTCTTTCTCGTGGCGCTTGCGCTGCAGGGATTTACAGGTTGGGATATCGGCGTCATCATCATCGCGGCGGGCGTCCTGGTCACACTCTACACCGTTGTCGGGGGCATCGAGGCGGTGATATGGACAGACGCCATCCAGAGCGCCGTCCTGACCGCCGGGGCGCTGATCTGCGCGGTCATACTGATAACAGGCGCGGACGGACAGATCGCCGCCGCCTGGCCGGGGAAATTCTCGCTTGGCCCGTTCGAGCCGGATTTCACCAGCCAGACCTTCTGGGTGGTCTTCATCTACGGCATCGTGATAAACCTGCAGAACTTCGGGATCGACCAGTCCTACGTCCAGAGATACCAGACGGCCAGGTCGCTTGCCGACGTCCGGCGCTCGGTCTGGATAGGCGCGCTGGCTTATATCCCCGTCAGCGCTCTCTTCCTCTTCATCGGCTCGGCTCTTTTCGCCTGGTACGCGGCGCGGCCGGACCTTCTGCCCTCCGGCGTCGAGGGGGACAGGGTCTTCCCCCATTTCATCGCGACAGAGCTCCCGGAAGGTTTCAGGGGTCTTTTGATCGCCGCCCTGTTCGCCGCCGCCATGAGCTCCGTGGACAGCTCGCTGAACTCCTCGGCCACGATCCTGATGACGGACGTCTACCTGCGTTTTTTCAGGAAGAGCGCCAGTGAGCGGGAACGAATCCGTTTTCTCCGGCTGACCACCTTCCTGCTCGGCGCGGGAGGGACGGGGACGGCCCTTCTGATGATCTCCATCAAAAGCGCGCTGGACGCCTGGTGGTGGCTGGCGGGGATTTTTTCGGGCGGGATGCTGGGGCTTTTCCTGCTGGGAGCCTTTTCGAGACGGGCTGAATCCCCCCATGCCGTGGCCGCCGTGGCGGCGGGTCTTCTGGTGATCGCCTGGGCGGCCGCCTCGAAGGGTCTTGGCCTGCCTCTTGCCAGCCCCCTTCATCCGTTCATGACAACCGTTATCGGTACGGTGGTTATCTTTTTCGCGGGGTTTTCCCTTTCCCGGGGCCGCGAGAGGCGGAAAAAGATCCGCCCTGCCCAGACAGTCTTCGACTTGTAACGCCAAGCGTACTATATTTATTAAATGATGTCCGGGAAAAACAGCATATTCTGGCACGAGGACGACCTCGCCGCCCTGAACGGCGCCGCGCCGATAAACGAAAAACTCGCCGTCATACACAACGCCGTCCGGAGACGGTTCGATTTCATCGACCGGATCGCTGTCGCCATGTATGACGAGGAATCCGGGATGCTCTCCACGTACATATGCAGCGGCGACGCCAGGCCGCTTGTCCACTATGAGACGACGCTGGACAGGGCGCCCTCCCTCGAACAAATAGTGAAAAAGGGCCGGCCCAGGGTGGTCAACGACCTGTCCGTCTTCGACGAGGGCAGGGCCCCACACACGCTGGCCATCAAGGGGCAGGGCTACGCCTCCAGCTACACCACGCCCATGTATCTCGACGGCGTGGCGGAAGGGTTCCTCTTTTTCAACTCATACCAGAAGAACCGCTTCATGGAGGATGTCCTGAAAAGCCTGGACGTCTTCGCGCACCTTGCCGCCTCGGTCATAGCCAACGAGATGCTGGCCGCCCGCACACTGCTTGCGGCCTTGAGAACATCCAACGCCATCGTGCACCATAGGGACCCGGAGACCAGCGGGCACCTTAACAGGATGGCCGGCTACTGCCACGTCATCGCCAACGACCTCGCCGCCACGGGCAAGCATGACTTCGATGACAAGTTCATCGAGGACGTCTTTCTCTTCGCGCCGATGCATGACATCGGCAAGATCGGGATACCCGACAGCGTCCTTAAAAAGAGAGGGAAGCTGACGGAGAAAGAGTTCGAGTTGATGAAAAAGCACACCACGAAGGGCCGCCAGATAATCGACGCCATGATAGAGAACTTCAACCTCGGCTCGTTTCTGAACATAGATGTTCTGCGCAACATCGCTGAAAGCCATCACGAGGCGATGGACGGCTCCGGCTATCCCCGCGGGGCGAAAGGCGACGAGATACCCATAGAGGCCAGGATCATCGCCGTGGCGGACGTTTTCGACGCACTGACCAGCCACCGCGTATACAAGCAGGCCTGGACGAACGACGAGGCTTTCGCCTCTCTGCGAAGGCTCGCCAAGTCCAAGCTGGACCGCGATTGCGTGGAGGCGCTGGAGAGAAGCAGGAAAACGGTGGAAAGGCTCCAGGCCAGGTTCGGGAAGGATTGAGACGAGGGGCCGGGGTCAATCCTTCTCCTTCTCCAGCCTCACCTTTTCCGCCTCGATCTTCTCCTCAAGAAATTTCTTGTACCTGTCGTTGCGGGCCATTTTCTCATCCGCCTTCGCCCGCGCGTCCTCGTTTTCGGTCTTGCTGCGCTCCTCTTTCAGGGCGGCGGTCTCCTCCACCATCTGCTCAAGCCGCGATTTCAGATCCTCCAGCAACGCGGCGCGCTCCGCCTTTTTGAAGACTTTTTCCTCGGCGCCCTCTCTTTCGCCGTCTTCCTCTTTTTTTTCCGGTACCGGCTCCGGGATGAAGACTTTTTCGGGAGGGAGGGCGCGCTGGTTCATGAAGGTGGGAGAGACTATCTCTATGCCATGCCCGCTCAGGGAGTCCAGTATGTTCTCTCGCAGCCGCGAGCGGGTGGAGATCAGTGTCTTCACGTCCTCCAGGAAACCGGAGGCGCGATAGGTGACCGAGAAATCGCCCAACTCCAGAACATGGACAAAGGGATCCTTCAGCTTCGTCCTCTCCACCGCCTCGATCAACGCCTTTTCCACCTTGGCGCGCGGGACATCATACCCAAGCGACACGCGGGCGGAGACTATCGTCCCCGAGGAGCGGATGACCGTCACCGGCTGCGTCACCAGCAGAAGGTTGGATATCGTCGTAAGCTCGCTCTTTTCGGTTTGTATCTCGGCGCTCAATATCCCCTGCTCCGTGACGCGCCCGAACTCGCCGCCGACCTTGATAAAATCGCCGGGGCGGAATTTTTTCATTCCCCGAACCATGAGGCCCGCCATGGCGTTACCCACGAACGTTGTCGAAGAGAGGGTTATCACGGCGCTTATGACTATCCCCACGAGGGTCAAAAGCTGCGAGCGGGTGGAATCCTCCACTGGAAGCGCGATGATCGCCCCCACAAGACCCACACCGACCAGGGCGAGGATTATGAGGCCCCGCAACAGGGTGTGCTGGCTGGAAAACTCCGGGTACCTTGCGAAAATCCGCTGGACGCCGTAAACCAGCAGAGCGGCTACTATGAACACCGCCAGAAATGGCCAGAACTCAACCAGCCTGCCTAGAATATCCAAACCACCTCCATTGTTCTCTCCGTCAGTCCTCTTCCACCCAGCCCATCCTGGCGAATATGGGCCAGTGAACGATCCTCTCCACCTCCGGCCCGCCCCATGCCTCGGCGATCTCGGAGGATATCCTCTCCAGCGGTTCGTAGCCCCTATCGTCCCTGAACCGTTTCACGGACGACCATGTCCCCAGATACCCCAGGAACATGTCCGCCGTCCAGAGCGCCTGCATCGTGAAAAAGAGGCTCTCTGTTTTTTCGAAGTCGAATGGAATGGTCCTGTACTCCTCGTCTATGTAGCGCCTCTCCGGCGGCCAGTAGGGGCCAAGAATTTTTTCATAGAGATGGGATGTGATCCCGTCGATCTCCGGTGACACGTTCGCCAGGCCGTAGACCCAAGCCGCCACGGCGCCGCCGGGCCTCAACACACGTTTGGCTTCCCTATAGAACTTGTCCAGGTCGAACCAGTGCAGCGCCTGCGCCACTGTTACAAGATCCACGCTGTCGTCTTTCAGGCAGCACTCCTCGGCCCTCGCCACAACACGATGAACGCCCGCGCGTCCGGCGGCTTTCTCCAGAAGCCGCAGGCTTATGTCCGTGCCCACCACAACGTCGAAATAGTCCGCCAGTTTCCCCGCCGCCTTGCCAGTCCCGCATCCGGCGTCCCAGGCGGCCTTTTTGCCGGGGACTTTGCCCGCGACCGTATCGAAAAGGGTTACGGGATAGTCCGGCCTGTAGGTCGCGTATTCGCTGGACCGTTCCGAAAAATAGTCCCTGTAGCTCATGGGAGGGGAAAGGAGGCGGGGACTTTCAATCCATCTCCATTTCCATGTCGAGGTCGTCCTGGTCATGGATGAATTTCCTGAGCTTCGCGCGCAGTCTCAGGACGAGCTTGGTGTGTATCTGGGAGACGCGGGACTCGGTTATGCCGAGCACTTCCCCTATCTCCTTCATGGTGAGTTCCTCGTAGTAGTAGAGGGAGACCACCAGCCGCTCTTTCTCCGGGAGCATGTCTATGGCCCGGGCGATGATGGACCGTATCTCCTCCAGCCGGGCGAGCGTCTCCGGGTCGGTCTCCTTGGTGCCTGCCAGCACCTCCATCAGGTCGCGTTTCTCTCCGTCCCTGCTCACGCCCCCCAGGTCCTCCACGGAAAGGATCGCCTGTCCCGCGGCGCTTTTCAGGAGCTCGTGGAACTCCTCGATGGTGACCCCCATAGCCTCGGCCACCTCGTGGTCCTCGGCGGGGCGGCCGAGCTTCTGCTCCAGGGCGGCGTAGGCGGCGGAGACGGCGGATGCCTTCTGGCGCACTGACCTTGGCACCCAGTCCTGGGAACGAAGCTCGTCCAGCATGGCGCCGCGGATTCTTATCTCCGCGTAGGTTTTAAACTGCGTCTCCTTGCCGGGGTTGTATTTTTCGATGGCGTCGATCAGCCCTATGACGCCGGAGCTTATCAGGTCGTCCAGCTCGATGTGGGGAGGAAGACGCATGGCCAGCCGGTGGGCGACATATTTTATGAGCGGGGAGTATTCCATGATGAGCTTGTCCGCCTCGGGCGTGCCGAGCCTGACCCCCGCCACGGGATTTTCCTGGTACTTGTTTCTCATTATCCTTTAGAGCCCCGTATCCGGCTGATTTTCTTTATTATAAATGGCGCGCGGACAGGTGTAAAGCTTGGTGATCCTCCTGGAACGGCGTCTTTCAACGCTTTTTCTCACCGCCCGGCGGAGGCTTCGGAGGCTTTGGGATCTCTACGGGGCCGTCGAAGAGGATAACGGCGAGCAGTTTGCCGAAGACGAAAAAGACCGCGCCCGCCGCCAGCGCCCTCAGCGCGGAGACACCGGACCCGGCGCCCGCCGTCATGGAGGCGAACCCGGCCACACCGAAAGCGAATATCCCCAGCGCCACGGAAAACCTTGTCGAAAAATCTTTCATCAAAAACCTCCGGCCCCGCGAGCAAAAAGGCGCGAGAGGCGCCACCGCGCCTCCGTCAGGACGCCAGGACCTTCTCCCATCCTATCCCTGCTGGAGCGTCGTTTTCCACGAGATTCTTCGCGATGCGCTTCAGGAGCCCGGCCGCTTTCGTGCCAGGATACTTTTCCATGAAGAGGCGCTGCTCCCGCACGGCACGGGAAACCATCTCGTCCTGGGTGATATGCCCCAGGAGGTCTATCCTGATGTCCAGTCCGAACCTGTCCGCCACGCGGGCGAGCCGCTCGCTTACGGACTGGGCCTCGGCGGCGTTCTTCACGGAGTTCACTATCAGCCTGAAATCGCGCCTGTCGTATTCGCGGGAGAGCTTTTTCATGATCGCGTAGGCGTCGGCGAAGGCCGTCGGCTCCGTCGAGGTCACCACCACCAGCTCCCCGGCTGCGGAACAGAAGTACATGACGTTCGACGAGACACCCGCGCCCACGTCGAACAGGATGAAGTCATACTCCCGCTCCAGCGCCTCCAGCTCCGTCCTGAGAGCCAGCATCTCCTCGCCGGAAAGCTCGCTGCGCCTCCTTGCGCCGGAGCTGGCGGGCAGTATCTCCACTCCGCCGGGGCCTTTCACTATTATCTCGTCCATCGTCTTCTCGCCGGAAGCGACGTGGTCGAGGTTATAGCGCGGGGCGAGGCCGAGCAGAATGTGTATATTACCGAGCCCTATATCCGCGTCGAAGACAAGAGTCCTCTTACCCATGGAGGCGAAAGCGTATGCGAGGTTGGCCACGACGTTTGTCTTGCCCACCCCTCCTTTTCCGGACGCGACGGCTATCCCCCTCGCCTTTCCGGGACCTTCCGCGCCAGCCCCCCTCTTCTCAAACCCTCTGGCCATTTTCCTCAACGATCCTGCCTGATCCATCTTTATCTCCTGTCGTGTTTTCAGTTCGCTTTTTTTCTGTCTGTCCTGAAAAATCTGTTCAAAAGCCTCTTGGCCGTGGCCTCCTCCATGTCCTCCGGCACGCGCTGTCCCATGGTCAGATATGACACCGGAAGGCCGGTGGAAAGCTGCAGGCTTATGGCCCCGCCGAGTTCCACCGCCTCGTCCAGCTTGGTGAACACCAGGCCCGACACACCGAGCCTTCCAAAATTCCTGGCCGCCTCCGCCATCTGCCTGGCCGGCGAAGCGGCGGACAGGATGAGCCGGACGTCCATCCCCGGCGCCTTTTCGAAAAATCCCGAAAGCTCCTCTATGCTCTCCAGGTCCCGCTGGGACCTGCCGGCGGTGTCTATGAGGACGATGTCCTTCGACCGGAACTCGTCCAGCGCCACCGGAAGATCGCCGGGGTAAAGGACGACCCTGAGAGGTATCTTCAGAATCCTGGCGTATATCTTGAGCTGCTCTACGGCGGCTATCCTGTAGGTATCGATGGTCACGAGCCCCACCCTTGCGCCGGACTGGGCGAGGTTCGCCGCCAGCTTGGCCGCCGTCGTCGTCTTGCCGACGCCCGTGGGGCCCGCGAGGGCCACAACCTTCCGCCCCCCTTCCACAGGGGCCTCCAGCCACCCGCCGAAGGTGAGAGCCTTTTTCAGCCCGGCGGCGGCCACGTAAAGCAGGGTCTTCAGGTCCGGTTCCGGCCCCCCGGCGGCGTTTTCCCTTATCTCATCCACAAGCGCCTGGACATGCTCCGGGGCCAGCCCTTTGTCCCTCAGTATTCCCGCGAGGGCGGCTGTCCCTCTCCCCATCCTTTTTTCCGATTCCGTCCGCGAGCGTTCCATCAGGTGAGTCACCATCGACTTCAGCTCGCGCATCTCCTCCTCCAGCGCCGGGGCGGTGTCTTCCGTTCTCCTCGCCGCCAGCCCGGCGAGGCTCTTTCTCAAGCTCTCCATCTCCGCGAGAACAGGCTCCAGCGCCGCCGCTGTCCCGGCGTTCATGGCAGCCGCGGACAGGCGGGGCGGGGTGTTGTCCGGCTGTCCGCCCCTTTTCTCTTTGCGGGCGGCGGGGGCGGCGGCGGTGACCTTTATGACAGGCCGTCCGAACAGGCCGAAAGCGCCCGCGCCTTTCATAACCTTGTTGGACGAGAGAATCACCGCGTCCGGCCCCAAATCGCTTTTGACCATTCGCAGGGCCTCGCCCATGTCAACGGCCTCGTAGTGTTTGACCATCTGTCCCTGCGCGCCTGCCATAAAAGCTCCGCGTGTCATTTACACGCTCACCACGCCGATGTTCTGTATCATCGTGTCCTGCGATATCTCGTTGTGGGATAGGATGTTGAGAGCCGGTATGAACCGCTCCACAAGCCGCCGCAACGGCAGCCTGACGGCCGGGTTCACCAGGAGGACAGGGTTCGCCCCACGCATGTCGAACTTGTCCATGCTCCCCTTCATGGCCTCAATGAGCTTCTGGGCGAAGTCGGGATCGAGGGCCAGGTATGAGCCGCTCTCGGTCGATTTCACCGCTCTCGTCAAGGTGTCTTCAAGCTCCGGGGCCATGGTTGTCACGGGCATGGTTTTGTCCTCCAGGCGCAGGGACTTGCTTATCTGCCTCGCCAGTCCGGCGCGGACGTATTCCGTCAGCACGTCGGTGTCCTTGGTGACGGGCGCGTAGTCGGCCAGCGTCTCCAGGATGGTCAGCAGATCGCGGATGGAGACGCCCTCCCTCAAAAGGTTCTGCATGACCTTCTGCGTCTGCCCGAGGGAGAGCAGCCCCGGGATGAGCTCCTCGACCACCTTGGGATGGGTCTCCTTGAAGGTGTCTATGAGATTCTGCGTCTCCTGGCGGCCCAGCAACTCGTGGGAATACTGGCGGATGATCTCCTTTATGTGCGTGGTGACGACCGTGGCCGTGTCCACAACCGTGTAGCCTGCCATCTTCGCGCGCTCCTTATCCGCCTCGGCGACCCAGTAGGCCGGCAGGCCGAAGGTGGGGTCCTTCGTCTGGACGCCCGGGATTTTCGGCGCGTCCGGGCCGGGGCTTATGGCCAGGTAGTGGTTCATCCACAGTTCTCCCCTGGCCACTTCCACCCCCTTCACGAGGATGGTGTACTCGTTGGACTTGAGTTGCAGGTTGTCGCGGATATGAAGCGGGGGGACGATTATCCCCATCTCAAGGGCAAACTGCCTGCGAACGGATTTTATCCTCTCCAGCAACTCGCCGTCCTGTGCGGCGTCCACGAGCGGTATCAGCTCGTAGCCTATCTCCAGCTCCATGACGTCCAGCGGCAGCAACGCCTCCACCCTCTCCGGGGCTGGCGCCTCTGCGGCCCTCTCCTCTTCCTCCCTCACTGCGGCGGCGGCCTCGGTCTCCATCTGGTAAAGGACATAGGCCAGGAAACCGGCCCCGGAGCCCAGCGTGACGAAGGCCAGCGTGGGCATCCCCGGCATCATGGCCAGGAGCGCCAGGAAACCCGCCGTTATGCCGAACGCCCTGGGGTTTATCATCAACTGCTGGGCGAGCTGTCTGCCAAGGTCGGTGGTGCCCACGGCCCGGGTCACGACCAGGCCCGCGGAGGTGGATATTATGAGAGAAGGCAGCTGCGAGACAAGGCCGTCGCCCACCGTCAGGATGGTGTAGACCCGGGCCGCCTCGGCGATGGTCAACCCCTGCTGGAGCACGCCTATGGCGAAGCCGGCGGCGATATTTATCAGCGTTATTATTATTCCGGCGACGACGTCCCCCCGGACGAACTTCAGCGCGCCGTCCATCGCCCCGTAGAAGCTGGCTTCGTCCTCAAGGGCCTTGCGCCTGTTCTTCGCATCCTCCTCGGATATTATCCCTGCGTTCAGGTCGGCGTCTATGCTCATCTGCTTGCCCGGCATGGCGTCGAGGGTGAACCTGGCGGCGACCTCGGAGGTCCTGGTGGAGCCCTGGGTTATGACCTTGTAGTTTATGATGACCAGGATGGCGAAGACGACTATGCCCACGATGTAATTGCCGCCCACCACGTACTGGCCGAAAGACTCTATCACCTTCCCCGCCGCGTCCGTGCCCTCGTTACCGTGCAACAGGATGAGCCGCGTCGAAGCGACGTTCAGCGACAGGCGGAAGATCGCCAGCACCAGAAGCAGTGACGGGAACGCCGAGAAGCTCAAGGGGCTGGAAAGATAGATGGCGACCAAAAGAACCACCAGACCCAGGGTGATGGAGGTCGAAAGCAGAAGGTCGAGAAGGACCGGCGGGACGGGGATCACCATCACGATGAGGATCCCCACCACGGCTATGGCCAACGCCACATCCGCGTTCTTCGTTATCATCTCGGCTCTCGCCGCCGCTGTAGCTTCCGCCATCGCTCCTGAATTACTCCTCGATAAGTGTCAAAATTCCGCCGCTCCGGCCGCGCGCGCTTCGAGCGTCAAACTTCCGCCGCCGGATTTCTGGCGCTCACTGACTTCCGCGCCTTTCCGGCCCGCTCCATAACCTCTTGATCTAAAAGACCCTGACCTTGAGCCTGTAAACATAGGCCAGGATCTCGGCCACGGCCTTGTAAAGCGATTCGGGGATCATCTCCCCTACCTCTACATTCTTAAACAATGTCTGTGCCAGAGGCTTGTCCTCCATTATGGGAATGTCGTGTTCCTTTGCGATCTCCCTTATCTTCAACGCCATATGCCCCGCCCCCTTGGCCACGAGCACCGGCGCGGCGTCTTTTTCCCTGTCGTATCGGAGGGCCACGGAAAGGTGGGTGGGGTTGGTTATTATCACCTCCGCCTCCGGCACGCCGGCCATCATCCTGGTCCTGAATATCTCGAACTGCTTCTGCCTGATCCTCGACTTCACGATCGGATCGCCCTCTCTTTCCTTGCGCTCGTCTCTCACCTCCTGCTTGGACATCTTCATGCTTTCGTGGTGCCTGTATTTCTGGTAGGCGAAATCAGCGATGGCTATCAGCAGCAGCGCCAGGAGAACCTTGATCATCAGCCAGAAGGTCTCGTCGCCAAGCATCTGGAGAGTCTGCTCCACCGGCAGCTCCATCAGGACGGGGACCCTTTTCCACTCCTCGAACAGCGAATAGTAGACCGCCACGGCCACCAACCCCAGCTTGGCCAGGGATTTCACGAGGTTGTTCAGACCCTCCAGCCCCAGAAACTTCTTCCATCCGGTGAGAGGGTTCAGCTTGTTGAACTTCGGCGTGATCGGGTCCCAGGAGAATATCCACCCATCGTTCTGCCAGACGTTGGAGATCACCCCGGCCACCGCCACGGTGAAAAGGATCGGCGCCAGAATGAAAAACATTTCGCGAATCGTCATGTTCAGCAAGTGGTGGAGCGTGTCCGGCGTCACCTCGTATTCTCCAGCGGCGCTGAAATATTCGCGCCAGAGGCTGAGAATGCTCTCCAGAAAGTCAGTCCAGAAGAAGGTGAAAAAAAAGAGGGCCGACGTGAGGATGAAGACGGTGTTGACCTCCAGGCTCTTGGCGGTCCTGCCCTTCTTCCTGGTATCATCAAGGCGTTTTTCCGTAGGTTCTTCTGTTTTTGAATCCTTGTCCTCCTCCGCCAAAGCTTCGCCTCACCCCCTTTCACATGACCGAGTAGGCCAGCCCGATGTCCATGAACAGCCTGTCGAAGGCGCGGCTCATGAACAGGCTGAAGGCGGGCAGGCATATGGCGATGGTCAGAAGGCCGAGGGCGATGGTGAGCGGGAAGCCCACGATAAATATATTGATCTGCGGCACGGTCCTCGCGATAAGGCCCATGGCCGCCTGTTTCAAAAGCAGCGTCACGATCATGGGAGCGGCTATCTGCGCCGCCGTCACGTACACGGCCCCCATCGACCGTATAAAAATCTCCCCCAGCCCCGCGCTCATGTCGAAGCCGCCGAGGGGTATCAGCGCGAAGCTGTCCGCCACGCCGGAAAGGAGCATGTGGTGGGCGTTGAGCGCCATGAAAAGCAACATCGCCGTTATGTTCAGAAACTGGCCCGTTATGGAGACCTGCGCGTTGCTTATGGGGTCGACGACGTTCACGATACCGAACCCAATCTGGAACCCCACAACGCCCGCGGCAAGCTGCACGGCGGCGAAGACCATGTTGACCAGCGTCGCCGTGGCCAGCCCGATCATCGCCTCCCCCGCCACCAGCAGGCCCATTGTCCAGACATCCACGTCCACGGAGACGGACTGCTTGTCCACGAGCGGGAACATTATCACCGTGACCATGGCCGCGAGGCCCACCTTCACGTGGGATGGGACAGCCTGCCCGCCCAGCACCGGGACGAAGGCCAGGGCCGCTGTCACCCTCACGAAGACGAGCAGGAACGCCTGTATCCATTCAAGCTGAAAAGGAAACAGATCGGGCACGGCCCGCCCTCCCCTACCTGATGTAGTTGGGGATGTTTATTATCACCTTCGTCGTGTAGCTGAGCATCATCTCGATCATCCACGGGAAAAAGATGAGAATCGAGACCATCACGGCCAGAATCTTCGGGATGAAGGTGAGCGTCATTTCCTGTATCGACGTCACCGCCTGGAAAATCGAGACGGCGACGCCCACCAGGAGCCCGAACCCCAGCATCGGCGCCGCTATCATCAGGGCCATCCTCAGGCCCTCCGCGGCGAAGCTTACGACAAAATCGGGTGTTATCATAGCGCGCCTCCCTTGTTTTTCATCAGATCGCGAAACTTTTGAGAAGTGAGCCGACGATCAAATACCACCCGTCCACAAGGACAAAAAGCATCAGCTTGAAAGGAAGCGATATCATGATCGGCGGCAGCATCATCATCCCCATTGACATCAACACCGAGGCGACAACCATGTCCAGCACCAGGAACGGTATGTAGATCAGGAAGCCGATGGTGAACGAGGTCCTCATCTCGGAGATGATGAAGGCGGGGATGACTATGTACGTCGGCACGTCGTCGATCGTCTCCGGCCTCTCGACGCCGGAAAGCTCCACGAAAAGCGCCAGATCCTTCTCCCTCGTCTGCGCCAGCATGAATTTTCTAAGTGGCGCTATGGCATTTCCGTAAGCCTCCTGCGCTCCTATTCTTTCCTGGTTGAATGGCACGAAGGCGTCCTGATAAATCTTCCCGAAAACCGGGGCCATGATGAAAAAGGTCATGAACATCGCAAGCCCGGCTATCACCTGGTTAGGCGGCATGGTCTGCGTGCCCATGGCCTGCCGCAGAAAATGCATCACCACGATTATCCGGACGAACGAGGTCAGCGATATGAAGATGGACGGCGCTATGGACAGCACCGTCAGCAGGATCATGACCTTCAGCCCCGTGGCGATCCTGCCGGGCTCGGCCGTCTCTCCCAGGCTGATGTCTATTGTGGGCATCCCGCCAGCGGCCTGGGCGGACGCGGCGTCGGGAACGGCCAGAACCGCCAGCGCCGCCAGCGCCGTTATGGCCGCCGTTTTCGTGATTCGGCGTTCTTCCAGCATGGTTGTCCTACGCGTATCCCAGCCTCTTGTTCCTGGCCCTTATGGCCCCGGCGACGTTTTTCAAAAGCTCTTCCCGCGAGGGCGCGGCTGACCGGTCTCCTGCTGCCCTGGACAGCGCCCCGGCGAAGGTTTCCTCATCGCTCTCGTCGAACAGAGCCCGCGGGGCGCCGGGGGCTGTTTCCACGCTTCCTATGCGGAAAAAGCGAAAAGCCCTCCCCAGCGCCGAGGGCTCCCGCGGCGTCGCGGCCCCGTTCCCGGCGCCAGGGGCGGCCCCGCTTTTCCTTCTCAAGATATCGGCCTTCTCCTCGTCGTCTATCACGCCCAGCATCGTCATACTGTCGCCCGAAAGGCCGATCACCATCACCTCCCCGGCGATGTCGGCGACAACCACACGCCTTTTCATGTCTATGGAGCCAGAGGCCAGAATCCTGACGACCCCGCCCTGCCCCAACGCTCCGCCCAGCCTGCCGGAGTATTTTTTAGCCGCCCAGGCCAGGGCGAATATCATCGCCAGCACCAGGGACAGCGACGCCGCCATCTTCACAGCCATACCGCCAAGGCTTGGCGGCTGGGGAGCCTCGGGATCCCTGTACTCCAGAAATCCATTGCCGCCCCCATTTGCGGAGAGTTTTGAGCGAGGCTCGCTTCGAGGCGCGGAGGCATCGGGTTTTGTCATGGCGGCGAGCTTCCCGAGTCTGTCGTTGGTCTCCCGCTTGATTGCTCCAGCCCCAGCGCTCCCCGGCGCGGCGGCGGGTTCCTCCGCCGCGTTTTTCACCGAAGCGGATGCCGCGGCGAGGGTCTTTTTGATCCCGTCGAGCTCTTCAATACCCGGCAAAGGCTCCACCGGCTCCGCTTCGGTCCGGGCCTGCGGCCCCGGCGGCGCGGGCTCCTTTTTCCTTATCGCCAGGATCAGCAACTCGCCATTGAGCGAACTCTCCGTCCGGGCCTCATACTCCCTTGGGTTCTCCGCCAGAAAAAGTCTCAGCCTCGTCTTCTCCGGCGTCAACTGGTAGGCCGCCGCCTTCGGCAGGAAAGGGTCACCCAGGTCAAACTCTATTTGCGGCGGATTCACGTATACTCCGCTCATGTCGAGTTGTATCGATTTCTCGTAGAAAACGGGGCGCGGCTTTTTCCCGACGTCCCCGGCGAACCTTATGACCACCCTGGCCTCTTTGTCGTCCGAATAGACCGAGACCCCGTCGAGCCTGTTGAGCCCCGAAAGGTCCACGGCCTGCGCGGGAGCGGCGAACGCCAGCATCAGCGCCATGACAACCGTAAAATCTTTCATCTTTCTATCTTCGTTTCCTCGTCTTTGACACGGCCGGTGAAGACGGCCTGTTGACGCTTTACGCCCGTCCGGGCGTCTGGAAGATAGATAGAGCAAGGGGTATGCCAACAGGGGGGAACGGATCTTTGACGCGCGTCCGCGGCGGGACGCGCCGTCGTCCTGCGGTGTTTCTACGGGCCGGGAACCCGTGGCGGAAGATGGGCTATGAAGCGGAGGAGGAGACCTGCGTGTTCCGGGCTTTTCAGCCTATGCTCTCTATCCGCTCCTTGTGGCTTGTTATCTCCGTGATCCTGATACCGAACTTCTCGTTGACAACGACGACCTCCCCCTTGCCAACGAGCTGGTCGTTAACCAGCACCTCTAGCGGCTCACCCACGAGCTTGGTAAGCTCTATGACAGACCCCTGGCCCAGCTGGAGAAGATCGTTTATCAGCATCTTGCTGCGGCCAAGCTCCACGGTGACTTGCAGGGGTATGTCCAGTATCCTGTCCACCTCCGACGCCTCACCCCCGGCCGCCTTCTTGGCGGGCGGCCCGGCCTGGGGAGCGCTCTCCGCCGGCTCATGACTCTCCTGCTCGCCGCTTTCGCCGCCCTCGCCGCCAGCGTCCTCCTCCTGGGGCTGTTGTTCGCCGGCCTTCTTGAGCATCTCCTTTTGCTGGGCCAGGTCCTCGGCCGCCGCCGCCCAAAGGTCCTCTTCGTTTTCCGCGTTAAGCTCTTCGTCTCCCATTTTTCCTTCCTTGCGCCGCGGCGTTCACTCCGTTTTCACCGCTTCTTTTCTCTCTTCTTTCTCTTCCCGCCTGCTCCTCGCGCCCATCCTGGGGATCATCCGGGTCAGGCGGGCGGCCTTGTTGCCCTTCACGACGCCCGGCATGCCCTTGAATTTCGGTATCCCTTCGACGCGGACCAGCATCTCGTCGTCCGCGTCCTGGTCGAGGGTTATGACGTCTCCCACATCGAGCCTCAGCAGATCGCTGCCCGGTATCGTCGTCGTCCCAAGCTCCACGACGACGTCCACGCTGGTCTCCGACAGCCTGTCCCGCAGACGCCTGATCCAGGCCTGGTCCACCTCCAGCTGGTCGCTCTGGAACCCCGCGCGCAGCTTGGCGATGATCGGCTCTATGGTGGAATACGGCAGGCAGACGGTAAGTGTGCCGGTCACCTGGTCCAGCTCCACCTCGAACATTATCACCACCACGACATCCGTCGGCGGGACGATAGCGGCGAACTGGGGGTTGACCTCGGACCTGACGAAGGTCATGTTGACGCTGTGGACGGGTTTCCAGGCCGCCTCCATGTCCTCCAGCACCATCATGACCACCTTCTTTATCATCCGCTGCTCGATGCTGGTGAAGTCCCGCCCCTCTATCTTCATCTTCCCTTCGCCGGTGCCGCCGAAAAATGTGTCCACCAGCGCGAAGACAAGCTTCGACTCCGCCACCAGCAACGCGAATCCCCTGAGCGGCTCTATCTTGAATATGTGAAGCGACGCTGGAACGGGAAGGGATTTGACGAACTCGCCGAACTTGACCGTGTCCGTAGAGACGGCCGATATGTCGAGAGCCTTACGCAGGGATGTGGAGAGCGAATTCCTGAACAGGCGGGAGAACCGCTGGTTTATGATGTCCAAGGTCGGCATCCTGCCGCGGATGATGCGCTCCTGGCTGGTCAGGTCGTAGGGCACTATCCCGGACTCGTCCGGGACGTACTCGGCCTCTGTCTCTATCTCGCCGTCGGTGACGCCGCGGAGAAGGGCGTCGACCTCTTCCTGCGAAAGAATCTGGCTCATACTCGCGCTATCTCCCGCCGGGGAGCGCCGCTCCTGATTTTATAACACTCATGTATTATTGTATCACGAACTCCACGAAATAAAGCTTGCGCACGACGCCGGTCGTCAGCAACGCATTGATTCTCTTGGCCATTTCCATTTTTAGATCGTATTTGCCCTGGATGCTGAGGATCTCTTCGGCGGTCTTGCTCGACAGGAGCGTTATCACCGTGTCCTTGATCTGCGGCGAACGGTTGGCGATCTCCTCGGCCACGTTCTTGTCCGAGAGCTGGAGCACGACCACGACCTTCAGGTACCTGTTCACGTCCCCCGTGAGGTTCACTATGAACGGGTCCAGCTCGTAGGTGGCCCCGAGCGACGCGCCAGCCTCTGTCTCGGCGGGCGCTTCCTCGCCGCTCTTTGCCGCCGGTTCCGGCGCGGCGGCAAGCCTTGGCATCACGAGAAAATAGGCCGCCGCCCCGCCGCCTATGACCAGAATCAGCGCCGCGGCTATTATTATTATGAGTTTTCCCGCGCCTTTTTTCGGGGCATCAGCCTCTTCATCGGCCATCTTCCGTCTCCTATTCTTTTACTCAAGGAACGAGGTTTTCATCTCTGTTCTTTCCGGTCTACAACCCGGCCGCGTCTCCATATCCTTTCCCCTCCGGCGCCTGCCGTATCACTATGTCCACCCGCCTGTTCCTTGCGCGGTAGGACTCGCTGAGGTTCGGCGCCAGGGCCCGGGTGTCTGCGTATCCCACGGCTGAGAGACGGTCCATCCTCACGGGGGTGTTCTCCGCCATGTAGCGCATGACGTTCCCCGCCCTGGCCGCGGAGAGCTCCCAGTTGGACGGGAACCTGTCTGTCGATATTGGTATATCGTCCGTGTGGCCCTCGATGATAAGCTCGCTTTCCGAAAATCTCAGGACTTCTCCCAGGCGCTTGAGGGTGGGGAGTATCTCCGGGTTTATGGCAGCCGAGCCGGGCCGGAACATGTTCTTGCTCGGGAAGCTCAGGACAAAACTCGGCCCGCGCCTGCTTATCGTGACGTCGGCCAGCAAAAGCCCCTCCAGCAGGCTTTCCTCCTCTATCTCAAGCGCCGCCTTCTCCTTGCCTCTCTCTTTTTTCAGAAACTCCATGAACTCCTTGTAGCCCATCTGCCTGATCAGGGCCAGCCTGGGGCTGATGAACGGCGACGTGGGGGCTATCTCCGTAAGCTCCAGCGGCCCCGCGCCGCCCGCGAAGGCTGTGAACATCTCCTTCAAAACCTTGTCGTCCAGCGTGGACATCGAAAAAAGCAATACAAAGAAGGTAAGCAGAAGCGAAAGAAGATCGCCGAAGGTGACCATCCAGAAGTCCTTGTCGAACTCCGCCGCCTTTGCTTTCTTCTTCTTCTGCGCCCGCGATATCGCCATTCCGCAAGACTCCTTCAGACAGCGCGCTTGTAGATTATCCGCACGCGGTCGTTTTTCGCCCTGTTCTCCTCTGTGTCGTTCGGGTATTCAGGGCGCATGGCGCCGAACCCGGCTATGGAGAGCCTCTCGCTCTCCACCCCGCCTATTCGCACAAGCCCGCGGGTCACGGCCCCGGACCGCGCTACAGTAAGCTCCAGCCTGTCCCGGTACGCTCCGGCGGGCGTCCTGTCGCTCGTATAAGCCTCGATGCGGATGAAGCCTTCCATCTTGTTCAAGATCCCCGCCGCCTCGGCGATCAGTCCCGCCGCGGACTGCTTCAGCCTCGCGCTCCCCGGCTCAAAAAGGACCTCGCTTCTGATTGTTATCATCACGCCGCCCTTGCTCACGATCGTGCTCACCTTTTCGGCCAGTTGAGACCTCATGGTGTAGCTTTCGAACTTGCCGAGGAGCATGGCGGTCTTCATCCTCGGTCCTGCGAGGGCGTCGGACTTCAACGATATCTCTTTTCCCTTGGACTTCATGGGCGAGAGCCCACCGCTCAGAATTCCCAGTGAGCCCGTCAGCGACCCCAGCGCGGCTTTTTTCTTGCTCTCGGCGGGGACGGACAGGGTGTTCAGCACTATGAAAAAGGCGAGGACGATCATCATCAGGGTGACGTTCATCATGTTCTGCATGTCGCCCCGCCTGCACGTGACCGGCCTGATCCCTTGCGTTCTCATTTTTCGAACTGGCTTTCCCTGAGTTTCGGCAACAGGAAGGCGTGGAGTTTCTGCTCTATCAGCCTTGGGTTGTCGCCCGAGGCGATGGATATAACGCCTTCCATGACCAGCTCCTTCACGACGGTCTCGTCGGCGCTGCGTTTCTTGAGTTTGCCGGCCATGGGTAAAAAGACAAGGTTGGCCAGCAACGCGCCGTAGAAGGTGGTGATGAGCGCTATGGCCATGGAGGGGCCGATGGTGGAGGGGTCGTCGAGCTTCTGGAGCATGAGCACAAGCCCTATCAGGGTCCCTATCATGCCGAAGGCGGGCAGGAACGTGCCGAAGGTCTGGGCCATCTCGGCGCCGATCCTGTGACGCTCCTTTATGTACTCCACCTCGGTCTCCAGTATCTTCATTATCATCTGCGGCTCCGCGCCGTCGATGGCAAGCTGCAATCCGCGGCTCAGAAAAGGGTCATCCACCTGGCCCATCACCGACTGCAACGCCAGAATTCCGTCGCGCCGGGCCCGCGTGGCGAAGTCTATGATGGTGGGGATGACCTGTCTGGGCGACTGGGTCTTGTAGAGCATTGTCTTTTTCAGCACGCCTATCATGGTGAAAAGATCCGACAGGGGATAGTTCACCATCACCGCGGCCAGTGTGCCCCCGATGACGATCAGAAACGAGGGGACGCTTATGAAAATGGCCAGCTGCGAGGGGCCGATGGCCGCGGATATCACCGCCAGGCCGCCCACCACCCCTAGAATAGTCGCTATATCCATTTAATCCGCGCCGCTTGCCTTACAAAAAAAAACACCATCGCGATCATGCAGGAGCAATATCGATACCACTCCCGTATCAGAGCCCAAGCGTCATCTCGTTGACGCTTCAGGCCATCTCCCGGCTCCGGGGAATCATTATATGTTAGAAGAGCTTTTTCTGAAACATCCGGACGGCGCAGGCGGCCGCGGGACAGGCGGAACGAGGGTGAAATTCAGGGTTTTCCGGCCTTTCTTTACACCCGGCCCGAAAGGATGTAAATTCCATCCATGCGAGTCCTTGCGATGATCCTGGCGGGGGGTGAGGGCAAAAGGCTTTATCCCCTGACAAAAGACCGTTCCAAGCCCGCCGTCCCTTTCGGTGGAAGGTACAGGATCATAGACTTTGTCCTGTCGAACTTCGTGAACTCGGGTTTCACAAAGATAAAAGTCCTGACCCAGTTCAAGTCCGACTCCCTCAACCGCCACCTGGCCCGCGGCTGGCAGCTGTCGTCGATCATCGACCAGTACATAGACCCCGTGCCCGCCCAGATGCGCACCGGCAGGGATTGGTACAGGGGAACGGCGGACGCCATATTCCAGAACATGCACATCGTGGAAGACGAAAACCCGGACTTCGTCATGGTCTTCGGCGGCGACCACATCTATCGGATGGACGTAAGCCAGATGCTGCGCGGGCACATAGAAAACGCCGCCGATCTCACCGTCGCCGCCATACCATACCACCGGAGCAAGGCGAGCGATTTCGGCATCATACAGGTCGATGAGCAATGGCGTATCAAGCGCTTCCTGGAAAAGCCAAAGGACCCGCCCCCCATCCCGGGAATGCCTGACCATTCCCTAGTCTCCATGGGCAACTACATCTTCTCCCGCAGAGCCCTGGAGGAGGCGATCGTCGAGGACGCGAAAAAGAACACCGAGCATGACTTCGGCAAGAACATCATCGTCTCCATGCTGCCCGACTACAAGGTCTTCGCCTATGACTTCAACAGCAACGACGTCCCCGGCATGACGGAGAAAGAGCGCGGTTACTGGCGCGACGTGGGGAGCCTGGACCAATACTGGAAGGCGTCGATGGATCTTGTCTCGGTCTCCCCCGTCTTCAACCTCTACAACCAGCAATGGCCCATCCGCTGCCATTATCCCCCCGCCCCGCCGGCCAAGTTCGTCTTCGCCGACATAGGTAAACGCGCCGGGATGGCGACGGACTCGCTCGTGGCGGAAGGGTGCATCATCTCCGGAGGCAGGATAAACAGGACGGTCCTCTTTCCCAATTGCCGGATAAACAGCTACTCGCGGGTGGACGAGTCCGTGCTGATGGAGGGTGTGACGGTGGGGCGCCACTGCAAGGTGAAAAAAGCCATCATCGATAAATACGTGAATGTCCCCGAGGGGGCGGAGATAGGCTACGACCTGGAAAAAGACAGGAAGAGATTCCATGTCACGGAAAACGGAATAGTGGTGATATCGAAAGGCGCGCACATACCCAGGCTCAACCCACACGCTCTTCAGGCCCAGGACAGCCACTGACGGCGCCACGCCTTGCGCCGGCTGGTTTTCGAGAATTTCCGCCGCCATGCTTTCCCCGGGAATTGCAAAATAAGGTCTTTACTGCGCCCATGGATACGGGTTATCCATATAGCTTTGTCGATCTTGGAGATATCCGGATGAGAATCCTGGAGACAAAAGACCCCGTCTTCGAAAAGACAATGGCCCTGCTGGAGCGCCGCCTCGAAGCGGGCTCCTCCGGAGCCGGCAAGGCTGTCGAGAGAATAATAAAGGACGTCAAACGACGCGGCGACGCGGCCGTCCTTGCATGGACTAAAAGACTGGACGGCGCCTCGTACACCGCCCGGTCCATGCGAGTCTCCGAAAGGGAGATGGCGAAAGCCGAAAAACTATCCGACCCCGAAACCGCCCGCGCCCTCAAGAAGGCCGCCCGGCGGATAAAAAAGTTCCACGCCAGGCAGAGAGAAAAGGGGTGGTCTTTCCGTGATGAAGGCGTCACGCTGGGACAGGCGGTGACCCCCCTCTCATCCGCCGGGGTGTACGTCCCCGGCGGCAAGGCGGCCTATCCAAGCTCCGTGCTGATGAACGTAATACCGGCTAAGATCGCGGGCGTCCCCCGCGTCGTAATGACAACCCCCGCTCCGGGAGGCAAGATAAACCCCCATGTGCTGCTGGCGGCGAAGATCGCGGGCGTGGACGAGATATACAAGATCGGCGGCGCGCAGGCCGTCGGCGCGCTGGCCTACGGGACGAGGACGATAAAACCCGTGGACAAGATCGTGGGCCCGGGCAATGTCTACGTGGCGGAGGCCAAGCGGCGCGTCTTCGGAGCCGTGGACATAGACATGATAGCTGGCCCCAGCGAGATACTGGTCATCGCCGACTCGTCGGCGAACCCGGCCCACGCCGCGGCGGACCTTTTGTCCCAGGCGGAGCACGACGAGAACGCATACCCCATCCTCGTCACCACTTCGAAAAAATTCGCTTTGGCTGTGAACGTGGAGATGGAACGGCAGATCGAAAAACTCCCCCGCGCGGCGATAGTCAAAAAATGCCTGCGGAAAAATTGTTATTGTTTCATCGCAAGAAGCATGAGCGAGGCCATAGAGATCGCCAACCGCTTCGCGCCGGAGCACCTGGAGCTTCTCGTGAAAAACGCGCGCGGGCTCTCTGGTAAAATAAAGAACGCGGGCGCCGTATTCGCCGGGCCGTGGACGCCGGAAGCTCTGGGGGATTATATGGCCGGGCCGAACCACGTCCTGCCCACGGGAGGCGCGGCGCGTTTCTCGTCGCCTCTCGGCGTGTACGATTTCGTGAAGCGGACGAGCCTGCTGTCCTTCGACGAGAGGGGTTTCAGAAAGCTGGCCGGCGCCGTCATCGCCCTGGCCGAGGAGGAGGGCCTCTCCGCCCACGCGAACGCCGTAAAGATGAGGCTGAAGGAAAAATGAAAGACCCCGTAAAACTCGTCCGCCGGAGAATACGGGAGCTTTCCGCCTATCACGTGGAGCCGCGCCCCTGCGAGGTGGTCTTGGACGCGAACGAGTCTCCCCATCCCCTGCCGGGGCCGCTGCGCCCGAAAATCGAAGCGGCTTTAAAAATCGAGCTCAACCGATATCCCGATCCCGAGGCGAAGGCGCTTAAAAAGGCGATCGCGGCGAAGGAAGGGGTTCGCGAGGACGAAATTCTTCTCGGCAACGGCTCGGACGAAGTCATTCAAGCGCTGATCGCCTCCGTCTGCGACCCCGGCGACAAGATTCTCGTCCCAGCGCCGACTTTCACGATGTACAAGCTGATCGCGCGATACCTGAACGCCGACACAATCGAGGTTCCGCTCCTCGACGACTGGTCGCTCGACATCTCCGCCGTGATCCATAACATGAAGTTCGGCGCGCCGAAAATAATCTTCATCGCCTCGCCCAACAACCCCACCGGCGCCATGGCAAACAGGGAGGCGTTGGACGCCGTGGTGGACGCCGCGCCGGGCCTTGTAGCCGTTGACGAGGCGTACATCGACTACGCGAAGGCCCCTGCGGGCCCCCTGTTCCGCGAGAGGAAAAACGTGGTCATCCTGCGCACCCTCTCCAAGATCGGGCTTGCGGGAATTCGCCTTGGATACATGATGGCGGACGCGGCGCTGATAGAGCAGGTAAATAAGGTCCGCCTGCCATACAACATAAACTCCATGGTCCAGGCCATCGCGAGAATCGCAGTAGAAAACTGGCGCGAGTTTCTACCGGCCCTCGGCTCGATAGTGAAAGAGCGCGGGAGGGTATTCGAGGAACTCTCACGGATGGGCGGCGTCCACCCCTTCCCCTCCGAGGCGAACTTCATTCTGATTCGGATAGAGGAGAGAAGCGCGGGGGAGATATTCGAACGGCTGCTTTCCGAAGGGGTTCGCGTCCGCTGGTTCGAGGGGGACCCGAGGCTTGGGGATTGTCTGCGCGGCGCCATCGGGACGCCGGAAGAAAACGGCCGTTTCCTCGCAGCGCTGAAGAAGGCGCTTTCATGAAGCGCGTCAAAAAATGTCCGGCCTGCGGCGCGGAGGCGCCCATCCGCCTGAACCCTTATCTCACGGTGGATATAATCATAGAGGTGGGGGACAGAATCGTTCTCATCGAGCGCGGCGGCGAGCCGGAAGGCTGGGCCATCCCTGGCGGGTTCGTCGATTACGGCGAGACGGTGGAGGCCGCCGCCGTCCGCGAGGCGAGAGAGGAGACGGGGCTGGACGTGGAGCTTGTCCGTCAGTTCCATGTATATTCGGACCCTCGCCGCGACCCGCGCCAGCACAACGCCTCGGTGGTCTTCATCGCGAAAGCCGAGGGCGAGCCGAAGGGAGGCGACGATGCGAAGCGGGCGGCTCTTTTCACGAAGGACAGTCTGCCGCAGCTTGCCTTCGACCACGAGAAGATACTGGACGACTATTTCAACAAGAGATACTAGGCATGTCCGAAGAAGCCTTCGACGTCGTAACGGGCGCGTTCGGATACTCCGGCAAGTACATAACAAAATTTCTGCTGGAAAAAGGACGGAAGGTCCGTACGATAACAGGCTCGCCGGAGCGGGAAAATCCTTTCGGCGAAAAGGTCGCCCCCTTCCCGTTCAACTTCGGCAAGCCCGAAAAACTCGTGGAGACGCTGCGCGGCGCGGACGTTCTTTACAACACCTACTGGGTGCGGTTCAACCATGGAGACTTCACCCACGAGGCGGCCGTCCAGAACACCTTCACGCTTTTCGCCGCGGCGAAGGAGGCGGGCGTCCGGAGAGTCGTCCACATCAGCATAACGAACCCTTCCGAGGATTCGCCGCTTGAGTATTTCCGGGGCAAGGCAAGGCAGGAGCGGTCGCTAATGGAGTCCGGCCTGTCATACGCCATCCTGCGGCCCACGGTTCTTTTCGGCGACGAGGACATACTGATAAACAACATAGCGTGGGTTTTGAGGCGGTTCCCCGCATTCGGCCTGTTCGGGTTCGGCGACTACCGCCTGCGTCCCATGTTCGTGGAGGACATGGCGGCGCTGGCCGTCGAGCAGGGGGAGGGCTCCGAAAACGTCGTGATCGACGCCGTGGGGCCGGAGTCTTTCGCCTTCCGGGATCTGGTGGAAACCATCGCCGACGCTATAGGCGTCCGGCGTCTCATCGTCCCCATGCCCCCGTTCGCGGCGCATCTTTTCGGCGCGGTCATGGGCAAGCTCAAGGGCGACGTTCTCATCACGAGGGATGAGATCGACGGGCTGATGGCCGGGCTCCTGGACACGGACTCCCCAGCCACCGGAGCCACGCGGCTTACCGAGTGGATAAGGGAAAACCGGGAAACGCTGGGCCGCAAGTACTCAAGCGAACTCGCCCGCAGGCTGGACAGGAAGAGCGCCTACGAGAGGCTTTAAGAGGTCGAGGCGCCGCGCGCCCGCTCCACGATATCCGGCAGGACGGCCATGAGATAGTCCACGTCCTCCATCGTGTTCTGCCGCCCGAGGGATATCCGCAGGCTGCCGTTTATGAACTCGGCGGGGACATCCATGGCCTTGAGGACATGGGAAGGCTCCATGGCGCCGGAGCCGCACGCGGAGCCGGTTGAAACAAGAACGCCCTCCATATCCAAGTTGATGAAGAGCGCCTCGCCGTCGGCGCCTTTGAAGGATGCGTTCAGCGTCCCCGGCAGGCGCCTTTCACCACCGCCGTTCACGCGGACGTCTTTTATGGTCTCGATGATCCTGCGTTCCAGCTCGTCGCGCAGGCTCCTGATCCGCTCCGCCTCGCTTTCAAGCTCCGCCGCGCCCAGCTCCACCGCCTTGGCAAAACCGATGATCCCCGGCGCGTTCTCCGTCCCGGCGCGAAGGCCGCGTTCATGATGACCGCCATGAAACAGCGGCTCCACCTTCGTCCCGCTTCGGACGTAGAGCGCCCCGACGCCTTTGGGGCCGTTCACCTTGTGGGACGACAACGAGAGCATGTCGACGCCGAGGTCGTCGACATTGACAGGTATCTTCATGAACGCCTGCACGGCGTCGGTGTGGACGGCGGCTCCTTTCGTCCGCGCCAGCTCAGCGATCCGCCCCACAGGCTGGATCACGCCGGATTCGTTGTTGGCAAGCATTATCGTGACGAGGATCGTGTCGTCATCGACAGCCTCCGCCACCGCCTTCTCGTCAACGGCCCCGGCCCCGGAGACGGGAGCTTTTCTGACCGCGATACCGTTATTCTCCAGGTATTCGAGGCTCCCGAAAACGGCGGGATGCTCTATTGCGGACGTGACGATGGCCGGGGACGCGCCACTTCTGTTGGCCGCGGCGAACCCTTTCACTGCAAGGTTGTCCGCCTCCGTCCCGCCGGAGGTGAAAAAAATCTCCGAAGGCTTAGCGCCGATGGCGGACGCGATTGTCTCCCGCGCATCGCTTATCCACGCCTTTGCCTCGCGCCCAAGTCGATGGGCGGACGATGGGTTGCCGAAAGACGCCTCGTAAAATGGAAGCATTGCCTCCAGCGCCTCCGGGCGGACGGGAGTTGTGGCGTTGTTGTCGAGGTAGACAAGCCTGGGGGCCGTCATTTCTTCCCTTCAGCCGACACGCAACTTCGCCAGGATATCCTCCGGGGCAGGGCGCGCGGAGACGGTGAACGCGCTTTCGTCCCCCTTGCGGTGATATTTTATCTCCAAGGGGTCGCCGTTGGTCCTGTCGCAATACCGCGCCGCGACGGCTCCGGCCAGCTCCACGGACTCGCGGGATAGCTTGCCGCGGGCGACGGAGAGCGGCCCGCGCGCCCGGGCGGGGTAGAAGATGAAATCCTCAGGCCGGGCCATTCTCTTGAGCTTTTCGTTTTCCTCGTGGTCACGCCCCACGATCAGCTTCAACTCGTCCGTTATTCTGAAATGCCTCCCCAGGCGAAGGAGCCTTGCGTCCTTGACGGAGGCGGACTCGTCATGGGCGAGCATGTCCTTCATCCTCATTGCGAAGTGGGGGTCCGTGAGCAGGCATCCGCCGGAGGAGCAGAGATTGTCGGTCATGCCGAACTCTTCCTTGGCGATCTTGATCTGCTCCTTTCGGGAACGGCCGTGGATGGCGAGCATCTTCTCCCTGTCGATAAGCCCTTCCTTCTCCGGGACAGTCGGCGGCAAAAGCTTCGCGCACAGCGGCCGGACAACCAGGCCGGAAAGACCCGCCTCACGGTCGATGAGGTTCATCCTGTCGAGCTTCTGGGACATCCCACGCTGGCCCAGCACCTCGCCGGTGAATATGAACGCCGCGCCCTCCTCATCCATGATCTCCTTCGCGCGGCGGAAGATCATGATCCTGCAATCCACGCACGGGTTCATATTCTTGCCGTAGCCGTGCTCGGGATTCCTTACGAGGTCTATGTACTCCCTGCCCATGAACTCCACCCTGGCGGGGACTCCCAGCTCCTCGGCCAGGCGCGCTGCCTCGTTCTTGCATCCATGGCCCTTGTGAGTGCAGGTGCAGAAGGGGCTCGTGAAGTTCAGGGCGATTATGTCGAAACCCAGCTTTTTCATTATTCGGGCCGCCAGCGTGCTGTCCAGCCCGCCGGACAGCAGCCCTATAGTCTTTACAGCCAATTCACGCGCCTTTCCTGATATCGGTTTTTCGGCTCTGTCAATACAGTATTTCTATGTATGCCTGGGAGCGCAAACGATCAAGCCACGCGTCCTTCTTCTTTTGGAAGGCCTCTTCTCGCATGAGAGCCATCACCTTCTCCTTCACCTCATCGAAAGGCAGAGGCCTGGGCTCTATCCTGTCCGTGACCTTGATGAGATGGAAGCCGTAGCGCGTGACCGCAGGGCCCCCCACTTCGCCCGTGTCGAGGGCGAAGGCGGCCTCTTCGAAGGCGGGGACCATGGACCCCCTGGTGAACCAGCCCAGGTCGCCCCCGTTTTTCGCCGCGCCGTCCTGCGACTCTTTTTTCGCGACCTCGGCGAAGTCGGCTCCGTTTTTTATCCTTTCCAACAGCTCCCTTATTTTCTGTTTAGCCTTCCTGTAGTTCTTGGGGTCACCTTCCTGTGAGGCCAGCAGGACAATATGGCTTGCGCGGATTTTCTCCTTCGGGGGATCCATGAACATCTTCCTGTTCCGCTCATAGTATGCGCGCGCCTCCTCCTCCGTGACGTTCACGCCGGTCACTTCGAGGCTGGAAATCTTGCGGGAGAGCATCTGTTCGCGCATCTTCTCCCTGTAGTCGTCCATACTCATCCCCTGAGCCTTCAGGGCCTGTTCGAACTGGTCATAGGTTATAGAGTTGCCCTCCAGCACCCTGTCTATGGCCTGGTCCACCTCGCCTTCTTTCACGGTGACGTTGCTCTCCTTCGCGTAGTGGGCAATCACCTTTTCGTCTACCATGGATGACAGAACGGTCCGCTCCGAGAGCCTTCCCGGCGGGATGGCCCCCTCGTCCGGGCCGGCGAGCCTTTTTACAAGCTCTATCCTTTTCCTCACGTCGGAAAGGAGTATTATCTCCCCGTTGACGTTGGCCACCACCCTGTCCACGATTTCCGCGCGCGCCGGGGCGGAAAAGGCCGCCCCCGCGGCGAGGGTCAGGACAAGGACGCGGACAAGACCGCGGAGTGAATCTTTATCGGCGTTTTTTTCTTCAAAGTCTCCAGCCATTCCTTGAACATCTCCTCCCGTTTAGGCTCCAGCAATATCTTCCTGATCCGCCCGGAAGCCTCCTCATAACTCATGGTGCGGGAATCCTCCCTCTCCACCACCCTGAAAATGTGGAAGCCGTATATGGATTTTACCACCTCGGATATGTCGCCCGTCCCGAGATCGAAAACAACGCCTTCCAGTTCCGGCGGAAGGAGCCCCTCGCTGATGAAGCCAAGGTCGCCTCCCTCGGCCGCCTCCGGGCTTTGCGAGACCTCCCTGGCTGTCTCCGAAAAGTCCGCTCCGTTCAGCAGTTTTTCCCTGACCTGCTCGGCCGTGGTCTCGTCGTGGACCATGATCTGCATCACGTGAGCCCGCCGGGGCCAGACGAAGCTGTCCGCGTTCTCTTTGTAATATTTTTCCACTTCATCCTTTGTGACCTCAACCTTCGAGTCCACCTCCAACTTCACCAGGGCCTCGACTTTCATCCTGGTCTCCAGGTATTTTTTCCATTCATCGAAGGTGAAACCGCTCTCCGCCAGGGCTATCCCCAGCCTGGCCTCGTCATACTCGCCGAGTAGCTCCCTGACTCTCCGCTCCAGAGACTCAGGCGTCACGGTCACATTTTTTTCTTCCGCCTCGATTTCCAGCGCGGCGTTGTTTATCAGGCGTGTGAGCAACGCCTCCCTGATCCTCTCCTCGCCCTGGTTTTCCATTCCCTTGACGCCGAGCAACGATCTGTACCTGGCGAACTCGGCTTCGAGCTCGCCCAGGGTTATCTTCCTCTCGCCTACCTCGGCCACAACCGCTTCGGGGGCGTTTTTTGTCTCCGTCTCGCCTTCCAGGGGCTTTTCGCACCCCTGCGACAGGGCTCCCGCCGCGGCCAGGGCGGCGATCGCTATCCTTAATACTCTCATATTCCTCATAACGGTCAAGACGGGGGATCAACGAAACCCCAATCTTTCATTTTAATTCTTTGCCCCCTCCGCGTCGATACTCACGGCGCCGGCCTCGGCCGAACCTTCAAGCAGATATCCCAGAAATCCGCGGATGGCCCCGTACCTCGCCTTCCAGCACGAGCCTTCGACCGTGAACTCCGCCGTCGTTTCCGAGGTGAACTTCAGCCTCCTTCCGAGCTCGTAGGCCGCCGTGACGGCAATATCCGGGCGCAATGGGGTGGACTTGTCGAAGCTCAGGATCAGCCTGTCCCGGATGACGTCCACCCTCTCCACTTTCAGTCTCTTGCAGAGCGCCCTTATCATCGCCACGGCCAGCAGCTTCTCCGTCTCCTCCGGCGGAGGGCCGAAGCGGTCTTTCATCTCCGCCTCCAGTTCCCGGACGTCCTCCGGGCCGGAGGCCTCGTTCAAGCGGTTGTAAAACTCCATGCGCTGGGTCAGGCCGGGGACATACTCCGGCGTGATCCTGCCGTCCAGGCCAAGATTCATGCTCACGTCGAATCGCTCCGGCGGCGCTTCGCCCTTCAGCTCGCGGATGGCGTCCTGGAGCATCTCGATGTAGGTGTCGAACCCCACCTCGTCGATGTGGCCGGACTGCTCCGATCCGAGCAGGTTGCCCGCGCCCCGTATCTCCATGTCCCTCGCCGCCAGCCGGAATCCGGAACCCAACTCCGAAAGCTCCTCTATCGCCTTGAGCCTCTTACGGGCGAGATCCTTGACGGAGGACAGGCCGGGTACCAGCAGGAGGCCGTAGGCCCTGTGCCTGTCCCGCCCCACCCGGCCGCGGAGCTGGTAGAGCTGGGCGAGGCCAAACTGGTCGGCCCTGTTGATGATTATGGTATTGGCGGAGGGGATATCCAGTCCAGACTCTATGATGGTAGTGCAGACCAGGACGTCGAATCGCCTGTCCAGAAAATAGGTCATCACCCGCTCCAGCTCCCGCTCCGGCATCTGGCCGTGGGCGGCGGCCACGCGGGCCTCGGGGACGACGTTTTGGACGTACCGGGCCATCTTGTGTATGGACAGGACCTTGTTGTGGACGAAGAAAACCTGCCCTCCCCTGTCCATCTCCCGCAGGACCGCCTCGCGGATCACATTGTCCGAGAATTTCGTTATGACGGTCTTTATCGACATCCTGGCCGGCGGCGGCGTCTCTATCACCGACAGGTCGCGTATCCCCAGCATGGCGGTGTGCAATGTCCTGGGGATGGGCGTCGCGCTGAGCGTGAGGACGTCCACGCCCCGGCTTATGGCCTTCAGCCTCTCCTTGTGGGCGACACCGAAGCGCTGCTCCTCGTCTATTATGACCAACCCGAGGTTTTTGAACTTCACGTCTCTTTGCAGCAGCCTGTGGGTGCCGATGAGGATATCCACCATGCCGGCGGCGGTCCGCTCCAGGATATCCTTCTGCTCCTTCGCGGACTTGAACCTGCTGATGAACTCCACCGAGACGGGAGTGGCCTTGAACCTTTCGGCGAAGGTCTGGTAATGCTGCTGGGCCAGCAGCGTCGTCGGGACAAGAGCGGTCACCTGCCCGCCGTCGTACACAGCCTTGAAAGCGGCGCGCATGGCGACCTCTGTCTTGCCGTAACCCACGTCACCGCATATCAGCCTGTCCATCGGCTTCGGGCTCTCCATATCCGCCGCCACGTCCCGGCAGGCGGCAAGCTGGCCCTCCGTCTCCTCGTATTCAAACGAGTCCGCGAACTCACGGTGGAACGCGCCGTCCGGCGAGCAGGCGCGGCCCTCCTTTATTTCCCGGGCGGCGTGTATCTTGAGGAGCTTTTCCGCCATCTCCATCACGCTCTTTTTCACCCTCGACCTGGTTTTTCTCCAGGTCGCGCCGCCCATCTTGTCGAGCTTGGGGTTCTGCCCCCCGCCGCCGTGATATTTCTTGAGCAGGTGTATGTTGTAAAGAGGCAGGAAGAGCTTCTGGCGGCCGGCGTATTCTATCTCCAGGTACTCGCCGGGCGTGTCGCCTATCGTCATCTCGGCGTTCCCCACGTAGCGGCCCACGCCGTGGAGGCGGTGCACCACGAGGTCGCCTTCCTTCAGGTCCTCCACGCCCGTCTCGAAGGCCCGCCCGGGACGACGGACCCTGTGGCGGACGGCGGGAGCCTTGCCGAATATCTCGTCCTCGGTCATCACCGCCCACCTGTCGGAAGGGATCACGAAGCCGGAGGCGAGCTTCCCGGCCGTTATGTAAAGGTTTTCCTCGTAAATGTCACGCTGGGGCGAGGTCAGGCTCTCCACCATCCGCTTGAGACCTTCCGCCGTGAGCGTCCCCGCGCCGAGCCCTTCCTCCCGCAAAATCCTGGAGAGTCTATCGGCCCCTCCCCTGGAAGAGGCGGCCAGGATGACGGTATAGCTTTCGGATATCTTTTCGCGCAGGTCGGAGACGAACGCCCGCATGTCGCCCCCGTGGCGGGTTGAGGAGCGGGCGGGGATGATGAAGGTTCTTTCGTCACCGTCCTCGACGGCCAACTCGCGCATGGCCAGGAGCCCGCCGCCCGCTATGGCGCTCTCGAGCCTTTCTTTTTCAAGGAACAGGTTTTCCGGCGGCGGCGCGATCCTCCCCTCATCCCTGGAGACGGCGCGCTCTTCCTCAATCAGGGACTGGAAAGACTCAAGCTGCTTTTCAATGTTGTCCGGCTCGTCCTGGATTATCGCGGCGGAGGGGGGGAGATAGTCGAAAATGTCCGCCCCATCGGGAAAAAACAGGGGGTAGAGCGACTCCATCCCATCGAAAAAAACACCTTCCCGCAAAGCCTCTTCGACCTCGGCGAGCTGCCCCTCCGGCGCCCCGTGTTCCCCGGCGCGCTCTCGCAGGCCCAGGGCCAGCTTGTCCCTTTCCCGGCCATGATAGAAAACTTCCCGGAACGGGAGTACGACCGTTCTGTCCGTTTCCTCCACGGAGCGCTGGTTGTCCGGGTTGTAGAACCTAACGGACTCCACCTCGTCTCCGAAAAGCTCTATCCGGACAGGCAGCCGGCCAGCGCCGGAAAAGATGTCGACAATCCCCCCACGGATGGAGAACTCCCCCCTCTCCGCGGCCACGGGGGCTCTTGTGTATCCCAGGGACACGAGCCGTTCCGCCAGGCGCTCAAGTCTCAGCATGTCGCCGGTTTTCACCTTCAGCGCGGCCCGGCGCAGAACCTCCGGGGGAACGGTCCTGCGCGCCATGGCCTCCACGGTGGTGACAAGGACGAACCTGTCCGGCGCCGCCAGCAGTTCCGAAAGCGTCAAAAGCCTCTGGCCGGCGATTTCCGGGTGCGGCGGCGTCTCCTCGTACGGCAGAACCTCCCACTGGGGGTAGTAATAGACCGGCGCCGCGCCCGTTCCCATGGGCATGAAAAACTTCAGCGTCTCGAAAAACTCCTCCGCCCTCGACGCCTTGTCGACGACCACCACAACGGGCCTTGCGAGCCTCTCCACGAGCGTCGCCGCGACGAGCCCCTTCGCGGAGGACGCCAATCCGTTTATGGAGACAGGCCCGGCGCTGGCGCCGATTTTTTCAATGACTGTTTCCAGCCCGTAAAGTGATATCATTCCCCATTGCTATCGTTAATCGTTAAAACCTCCGGACGGAGCTTTGGCCGGGGAGCCAGGCCCGTCCGTCATTCCCGGCCGCCACCCGGCGGAACATGTTGCGTTTATTCCTTCCATTATGTTCTAATTTCTTGTTATTGTCAGTTAAAGATGACGCGCCGCGCAAGCGGCGGGAAAAACACATGTTTTCCGATCCTCCACGGCGGCGGGTGCGGCTTTTCTCAAAAAAGGCCGTTCGCCGGGAGGAGATGACGAAAACAGAGGAAACAACTTGCTGGAAGGAGATTTTCAGACCATGACGGAGCCATCCCCGGACATTTCCATCAGGACTTTAATGGAGGCCGGCGTCCACTTCGGCCACCAGACAAAACGCTGGAACCCGAAAATGCGAAAGTACATTTTCGGGTCGCGAAACGGCATCAACATTATCAACCTGAGAAAGACCGCCCCCCTTCTCGGCAAGGCGCTGGAGTTTTCAAAAAAGGTCGCCGCCGACGGAGGCAAGATCCTGTTCATAGGCTCCAAGCCCCAGGGCAAGGAGATCGTGAAGGAGGAGGCGATCCGCTGCGGGATGCCGTACGCCACGGAGCGCTGGCTGGGCGGAATGCTCACGAACTTCGAGACCGTCAAGAAAAGCGTCGCCCGCCTGAGAGATCTCGACCAGATGGAAGAGGACGGCGCCTTCGAGGCATTGTCGAAAAAGGAGTCCGCCAAGCTGCAGAAGGAACGGGGCAAGCTTCTGAAGAACCTCGGCGGTGTGAAAGACATGGACCGCCTCCCGGACGCTCTTTACATAGTGGATACCAAGAAAGAGAGCATCGCCCTGAAGGAGGGGCTGAAGCTTGGCATCCCGATAATCGCTATCGTGGACACGAACTGCGACCCCGACGGCATAGAATACATCATCCCCGGAAATGACGACGCGGTGAAATCCATCCGGTTGGCGACCTCCGCCATAGCTGGAGCCATCATGGAAGGCGTCAACGAGCATGGCATAAGGCAGAAGGCCCTGGCCGAGGAGATGGAGCGGGAGGCCGAAAGGAAGAAGGCCGAGGCAGAGGCCGCCAAAGCCAAGGCTGAGGCCGAAAAGGCTGCGGCGAAGAAGGAGGCAGAGGCCGAGCCCGTGGCCGCCCCATCCCAGGAAGAACAGCCGGAAGAGCGCAAGGACAAGCCCGAAGAATCGGAGGGGGAAAAGAAAGAGTAAAAAACCCCGAAAAGAGGCTTTTTTGATAACCTTAAGTTGACGGAGGAACCCAGAAGCCGATATGACCGTAACCGCTGAGATGGTAAAAGACCTGCGCAAAAAATCCGGCGTGGGAATAATGGAATGTAAAAGCGCCCTGAAAGAGGCCGGCGGCGACATGGACGCCGCCCTCGATATCCTGCGAAAGAAAGGCGCAGCCAAGGCCGCCAAGAAAGCTGACAGGTCCACCACGGAGGGGGCCATAGGTGGGGCCGTGAAGGGCAATGTCGCGGCCCTGGTGGAAGTCAGGTGCGAGACGGATTTCGTGGCCCGCAACGAGAATTTTCAAAAGCTTTGCGCGGCGCTGGCCGAGCACGTCGCCGCCACGGGCCTGGACGAGGACGACGACGCCTTCCTGGCCAGGCAGTACACCGGGGACACATCCAAAACCGTGAACGATCTTGTCACGGAGAAGATACAGGAACTGGGGGAGAACCTTACGATTGGCCGAAGGGTGAGGCTCGAGCGCTCCGGCGCCGGCGGTTTTGGAATGTACATCCACGCCGGTGGGGGCATGGCCGCCCTGGTGGAGGTGGACGCCGGCACTGAGGAGGCGGCGGCCTCTCCAGAGTTCGAGGGCGCTCTCAAAGACCTCGCCATGCAGGTGGTGGCCTCCAACCCCATCGCCGTCGGGCCGGATGACGTTCCGGAGGATGTTCTGGCCAAGGAAAAGGAGATATTTGAGGCCCAGGCTAAAGAGTCCGGCAAACCGGACAAGATAATCCCGAAGATAGTGGAAGGCCGCGTCAGGAAATTTTACACCGAGGCCTGCCTGCTGGAACAGCCTTTCGTGAAAGACACCGACAAGAGCGTCGGCCAGTGGCTCGGAGAGACCGGGAAAAAGCTGGGCGCGGAGCTGGCGGTGAGGAGGTTTTCACGGCTCCAGCTGGGAGAGGCGCCTGCGGGGATGAATGAATGAGCGGTCATGATCTGCCATATAAAAGAGTTCTTCTCAAAGTCACCGGGGAAGCGTTCGCCGAGGAAGGCTCACAGGGCATAGACGTCGAGGCTCTGCGTCACCTGGCCCTGGAGATAAAGGACGTGAACACCATGGGCGTCCAGGTGGCCGTAGTGGTGGGGGGTGGAAACATCTTCCGGGGCGCCGTGGCCAGCGAGGCCGGGATAGACCGTGTAACGGCGGACTACATGGGTATGCTGGGGACGATCATAAACGGCCTGGCCCTGCAGGACGCCCTGGAAAAGGAGAACTGCCAGACCCGGATGCTCACCTCCATCGACATCCACCAGCTGGCCGAGCCCTATGTCCGCAGGCGGGCCGTCCGCCACCTGGAGAAAGGCAGGGTGGTGATCTTCGCCGGGGGGACGGGCAACCCCTATTTCACCACCGACACCACCGCCAGCCTGCGCGCCATGGAGATACAGGCGGACGTGATCCTGAAGGCCACCAAGGTGGACGGAGTGTACGACGCCGACCCCATGAAGGTCAGCTCCGCCAGGAAGTACAAGGAACTCAAGTTCATCGACGTGTTGAAGAACAACCTGCGGATCATGGACGCCGCGGCCATCTCCCTTTGCATGGAGAACCAGGTTCCCATAATAGTGTTCAACCTGAACGTGCCCGGGAACATAAGACGGGTGCTGCAGGGAGAAGAGATAGGAACAATAGTGAGAGGACTGTAAGATGGAGCGCGTGTTCGAGGAGGCGAAGCGCAAGATGGACGTGAGCCTTGAGCATCTGGCGAAGGAGTTTTCCGGCGTGCGAACGGGACGGGCCTCCGTCGGCCTGCTGGACGGGATCGAGGTGGACTACTACGGCGCCCAGACGCCGCTGAACCAGGCGGCCAACATCTCCACCCCGGACGCCCTGACCATCGCCATACAGCCATGGGAGCAGAAGATGATTCCGGTCATCGAAAAGGCCATCATGGCCTCCGACCTTGGCCTCACTCCCGCCAACGACGGCAAGGTCATCCGTATCAACATCCCTCCACTCACCGAGCAGCGCCGCAAAGAGCTTGTAAAGCACGTCCGCAAGATCGCTGAGGACGCCAGGATCGCCATGCGAAACGTCCGGCGAGACTGCATCGAAAAGATCAAAAAGCTCGAAAAGGACAAGGAAGTGTCCGAAGACGAGGCCCGCAAAGGCGCCGACACCGCTCAGAAGATCATAGACGAGCACATCGAAATGGTGGACAAGATGACCGCCGATAAGGAAAAGGAGATCATGGCCCGGTAGCCCGGGCGTGACGCGCGGATGATGGCCCTGAACAAACACGCGGCCGGAATAGACACCGCCCGCCTCCCCCGCCACGTGGCGATCATAATGGATGGCAATGGCAGGTGGGCGCGGAAAAAGGGCCTGCCCCGCGTGGCCGGGCACAGGGCGGGGGTCAAGACCGTGGACAGGATCGTGACTTTCTCCCGCGAGTTGGGAATAAAGGCCCTGACGCTCTACTCGTTCAGCTTTGAAAACTGGAGAAGGCCCCGGTCCGAGATCAGCGCGCTGATGGGCATCCTGAAAAAATACCTCGCCAGGGAGCTGCCAAGGATGATGAAGGAAAACATAAGGTTTAACATCATCGGCAGGCTGGACCTCCTCCCGGACACGGCCAGGAAGGCCGTCCATGACGCCACGCTGAAAACCAGGGACAACGACGGCATGACGCTGACTCTCGCGCTCTCCTATGGCTCGCGGGACGAGATAACCCGCGCCGCGGTCAGGCTGGCCAGGGACATCCGGGAGGGCCTTGTCCGCCCGGAGGAGATAGACGAAGAGAAGCTCTCCTCCTATCTCGACACAAGGGATCTGCCCGACCCGGACCTGCTCATCAGGACCAGCGGGGAGCTTCGGATAAGTAATTTCCTGCTCTGGCAGATAGCCTACGCCGAGCTTTACTTCACGGACAAGCTGTGGCCCGACTTCACCGCGGAGGACATGGCCGAGGCGATCCTTTCCTACCAGCGAAGGGAGAGGCGCTACGGCAGGACCACCGAGCAGGCTGCCCGGGGAGGCGGCTGACATCCCGTGACAAGGATCGCGAGCGGCCTGGCCCTGGCCGCGCTGGCGCTCGCGCTGATACTCCTGGGGTCGGCGGCTCATTTTTTCGCTGTCCTGGAGGCTGTGGCGGTCGTATGCCTGCTGGAGTTTTACGGCCTGCTCCGGGCCGGAGGGCTGCCGCGCCTTGAGCTGGCCGGGACGGCGGCGGGCGCTGGGTTGCTCTTCGTCTTCTACATGGAGGACCCTTTCGCCATAACCGCCTTCGCGGGCGCGGCTTTTGTCGTTGTCTTCATCACCGCCGTCGGCGTACACAAAAAAAGCGCCCTCTCCGCGGCGGCCTTCACCATGCTCGGCGCTGTCTACATCTCCGTCACGCTGGGAGCGCTGGCCCTTATCCGCAAGGCCCCGGACGGCGCCACGCTGGTCATAACCCTGGTAACGGCCAACGCTCTCGCGGACGTATTCGCCTACTATACCGGCAGGCTTTTCGGCAAAACGCCGCTCGCGCCCTCCATAAGCCCTGGCAAGACCTGGGAGGGCTTCTTTGGCGGTATCATCGGCGCGGCCGCCTGCGCCATCGCCCTGAAGGCGTTGATCGCTCCTTTCTTGAGCCTCACCGACGCGGCCGCCCTCGGCGCCATAGCGGGAATCATCGGCCCGGCGGGCGACCTGGCTGAGTCCGCGATCAAGCGAAGCGTGGGCGCCAAGGACTCCGGCAGGATCATACCCGGCCACGGCGGAGCGCTGGACAGGCTGGACAGCCTCATGTTCAGCTCGGTCTTCTTCTTCATCTACATGAGGCTTTTCATTCAGCCGTGAAACGCATAGCCATACTCGGCTCCACGGGCTCCATAGGCCAAAGCGCCATCGATATAATAGAGCGCTTCCCGGACCGGTTCACAGTCACGGCGCTGGCGGCCAGAGCCAACGTGGAAAAGCTCGCCGCGCAGATCGAACGGCTCGGGCCGGAGGTGGTCTCCGTCGCCGACGGGGAGAAGGCCGAAAAGCTGCGGTCCATGACCACCCGGAAGCTCAGGATCCTGACGGGGGTCGAGGGGGCCGTGGAGCTTGCGGGGATGGACAACAGCGATCTGGTGGTCTCCGCCATGGTTGGAGCCGCCGGACTCGCCCCCACGATGGCCGCCGTCAAGGCCGGCAAGACGGTGGCGCTTGCGAACAAGGAGGCCCTGGTGGCCGCCGGGGCGCTGGTCATGAAAGAGGCCAGGAAAAACCGCGCCAGGATCATCCCCGTGGACAGCGAGCATTCCGCCGTCTTCCAGGCCCTGCGCGGAGAGCGGCGGAAAAACATAAGACGAATCATCCTCACCGCCTCGTGCGGGCCTTTCCGCGATCTCCCGATCGACAAGATGAAAGACGTGACGGTCCAGCAGGCCCTCAACCATCCCACCTGGGACATGGGCCCCAAGATAACCATAGACTCGGCCACCATGATGAACAAGGGACTCGAGGTCATAGAGGCCCGGTGGCTCTTCAATGTCCCGGAGGACAGGATCGAGGTGCTGGCGCATCCCCAGAGCATCGTCCATTCCATGGTGGAGTTTTCGGACTCCTCGGTGATAGCGCAGATGGGGCTGCCGGACATGCGCGCGCCGATCGCCTTCGCCCTCTCCTTCCCGGAGAGGCTGGACGCGCCGCTGCCCTCGCTGGACCTGAGCGAAATCGGCAAGCTCACATTCGAGCGGCCGGACACGGCGAAGTTCCCCTCGCTTGCGCTCGCTTACGAGGCGCTGCGGATGGGAGGCTGCGCGCCGGCCGTCCTGAACGCGGCGAACGAGGTGGCCGTGGAGGCTTTCCTCGCCGGGCGGATACGGTTCACCGCCATTCCCCTCGTGGTGGAGAAGGCTCTGCGGGACTGTGAACAGGCACCTATCGCTTCTCTTGCGGACGCGCTTCACGCGGATCAGCGGGCGAGGGCGAAAATGAGGGAATTAATAAAGAGGACGCTCTCCTAAGTCCGGCGGGCCGGGCTTACTCCACGATCAGCGTCTCCATCTTCTCAGGCTCCACCAGGCCCGCGGGGTCCAGCAGAAGTATCGTTTTGTCCTGCCCCTTCGGCCTGGCCACGCCCAGCACTTTCTCGGACTTCTCCGCCGACGACACCATGGGGGGCGGGCCTATCTCTTCCGGCCGCAGGGTTATGACCGACTCCACCCTGTCCACAAGGAGCCCCACGGAGATGTTTTCTATATCCACGATCAGAACGACGTCCCTGAAGGCGCGCCCTATCTCCGAGACAACGGAGTCGAAAAGCTCTATCATCCTCTTGAGCTCCCTGTTCTCCGCCCGCGTTATTATCCTGTGGGCTTCGTCGATCCTGCCCTGCTTTTCAAGGCCCTTCACCTCCGCCGCCACGCCGTGTATCGCCCTGTGTGGGGCATCGAACTTTTTCAGCAGACCGGACAGAACGAGGTCGTCCGTCCTGAACTGGCCGTACCAGATGCCGAACTCGCACTTTTCGGGGTCCATCTGCTTTCTAAACTCCCGGCTTTCATTCACGGAAGCCTTCAGCTCGTCAAGCCAGTCCACGTGATCGCGCTTGCGGGCCTTGAGCATCTCGGCCAGCTCGGCCCGCTCCTCCCGGGCGGATTTCATTCCCAGGCGGACCCGCAGGTCTATCACGGGGATGGTAAGCTCGCGCAGGTTGATGAGACCGAGCACGTGGGGAGGGGAGTCTGGGAGTTCGGTCATCTTCGGGGTGATGACAAGCTCCCGGATGTTGTCTATGGAGACAGCGAACCATCGCCCCGCCAGCTCGAAGAGAACCCACTGGGACTCGTCCTGATCCTCCAGTTCCTCTTCTTCGTCAAAATCGTCGAAGGTCATATTGTTCGCCTTTGGGATCGGACATCAAGCCTTAGACACATTATAACCAAAAGCGCGCGCGATGAAAGCCTCTTTCGGGGCCGCGCCATGGCTGTCCGCGCCAGGGGCTTTTTCGCTTTAAATTCCCATGCGGTTGACATAACCTGTTCTTTTTTTCTGAAACTGTCTTATTCAGCAGGATGAGGATCCTCCACGTTCTTTTCACGAAAGGCTGGGGCGGGCTGGAGCGTTTCGCCCTGGAGCAGGCCCGCGCCATGGCCTCCCGCGGGCATGACATCATCTTCCTTGCGAGAAGGGGGGCCAGCGTCGCCGAGGCGTTGCGGTCCGAAAAGAACATCAGGACCACGGAGCTTTCGCCCATCAAGTATATCGACATCCGCGCCATGCTCTCCATCCGGCGGCTGGCGGTCAGGGAGGGTGTGGACATCGTACACGCCCATAACTCAGCGGACCTCGGGCTCGTGGCGCCGGCGCTGTGGAGGGCGCCGGGCGTCAAGCTGGTTTTCTCCAACTATATGCGCGTTCCGGCGCCTAAGCGCGACATCTACCATCGGCTGGAGTACGCAAGGGCGGACAAGATACTCACCGGCTCTGACTACATGCGTGAAAACTCTATCGAGAACCTGCCCGTCCCGCCGGAGAAGGTCGAGACGCTGCCTTACGGGCTCGACATGGACAGGTTCGACCCTGGCAGGGTTCCAAAGGGGGCCGTGCGCTCGCTGTACAAGATACCGAAAAACGCGCCCCTGATCGGCGTCATAAGCAGGCTGGATCCGCTTAAGGGACAGATGGAGATGATCGAGGCGATGCCGATGATTCTGCGCCGCGCGCCGGACGCCGTCCTCGCCCTCACCGGAGCGGAGACACCGGAGCTGGCCGGAAAATACAAACCGAAGTTGGAGGCGAAGGCCAGGCAGCTCGGCGTCCAGGACAAAGTCATCTTCACCGGGCCGACGGATGACACGGCCTCCATCCTGGCGGATCTGGACGTCTACGTCCTTCCGTCTCACGCGGAGACTTTTTCGCTTGGCTGCCTGGAGGCGATGGCCATGGGAAAACCGGTCGTGGGCGCGCGCGCCGGGGGTACGCCGTCGATGCTGGAGGATGGCGCCCTCGGCCTGCTGGCGGAGCCGGAAAATCCCGCCTCGCTGGCGGAAAACGTGGCCCGGCTGCTGGAGGACGAGACCCTGAGGGAGAGGATATCCATGGCGGCCAGAGAAAAGGTGAGAAAAGACTACGACCGCCGCGCCGTTTTCAACAGGCTGGAGGAGGTCTACGGAGAGCTTTCCCGCTGAAGCAGGACGGGAACGCTCCCCATCACCGACACCCTCCGCCGTCCCACACGCAGCCTCACGGCGGCCACTTCGACGCCGGATTCCGCAGCCGCGCGCAAAGCGCCGCCAAAGGCGGGGTCTGTCCTCCAGTTCGGCCTGAAACAGGCGGCGTCCGAGCGCTGGATAACGAAGAGGACGGCGCTCTTGAAGCCCTCCCCTTTCAACCGGGCAAGCTCCAGGACATGCCTTCTCCCCCGCTCCGTCGGGGCGTCCGGGAAGCGGGCCACTTTGCCCTCCACCAAGGTGACCGATTTTATCTCCACGATCACCGGAGGCGCGCCCTCCCCTTCCAGCAACAGGTCGAACCTGTGGGCCCCGATGGAATACTCCCGGCGCGCTTTCGTGTAACCGGGGAAAAGCGGGAAACCGCCCCCCTCCACAAGCTCCGCCACCAGGCGGTTCGGCGCCGTCGAGTCCACGAGAACCCACCTGCCGTTACGCCAGGCCGCGCGCAGGGTGTAGGCGGTTTTTCTATTCGGAGAAGAAGCCCCCTCCACCAGGACGCGCCGGCCAGGCGTCATCAGCTCCGTCAACCTGCCGGAGCTTGGGACGCTGGCCTCTTCCACCCTGCCGCTGATCTTTACAAGACACAGGAACCTGTTCACCTTGCGGACAAGAAAGGCGTCTAGGGGCTTTTCGGTGTGTATCAACTACGTCCTGTATTCGGCGTTTATCCTGACGTAATCATAGGACAGGTCGCAGGTCCAGACCTCCGCCCTTGCCCGCCCGGCGCCAAGGCGCAACGACACGACGATATCCCGCGACTTGAGTTTGCGGCCGACTCGCGCCTCCCAGGGGTTTTCGGCCAGACGCCCCTTCTCGAAAATGACGACGCCCCCGATGGCCAGCGTCACCTTCGACACGTCCATGGGAACGCCCGCCGCGCCAGCCGCGGCCAATATCCGGCCCCAGTTCGCGTCCTCGCCGAACATGGCCGTTTTCACAAGGCTTGACCGGGCTATGGACATGGCCACGGCCCGCGCCGCTTTTTCCGAGGACGCGCCGTCCACCCTGACCGTGATAAACTTCGTCGCCCCCTCGCCGTCGCGGACGATTTTTTTGGCGAGGTCGACGCAGACGGCGGTGACGGCCTCGAGCAGCGCGGCGTATCTTTTTCCGGCGGGCTTTTCGATCATCGGCGCGCTGGAGGCTCCGTTGGCCATGATGATGAGCATGTCGCTCGTGCTCATGTCCCCGTCTATCGTTATCCTGTTGAAAGAGGCGTCCGCCGCTTCTCGCGTCATCTCCCTGAGCGCGCGGCTGGAGACGGCGGCGTCCGTGGTGACGAACGCCAGCATGGTCGCCATGGCCGGGTGAACCATCCCGGAGCCTTTGGCCATCCCTCCCACGCAAACCCGTCTCGAGCCGATCATAAGCCGCGCTGAGCTCTCCTTGGAGACAAGGTCCGTGGTCAGGATCGCCTCCGCCGCTTCGGCCCCGCCTGCGGGGGAAAGAAGGGGCGCGAGTTTTTCGACCCCCTTCTCAATCTTCTTTATCGGCAGGGGCTGGCCGATGACCCCTGTCGACGCCACGAGGGTCTCGGACGGCTTGAGCCCCGCCGCCCGCGCCGCCGAGGCCATCCGCCTGGCGTCCTCCATCCCCGCAGGGGTCAGGACGTTCGAGTTGCCGGAGTTTATCACCACCCCCCGCGCCGTTCCGGAACGAAGCCTCGCCCGGCTCCACAGGACAGGCGCGCCCTTGACGCGGTTGGCCGTGAAAACGCCCGCCGCCGTGGCGGGCCGCTCGGAGACTATAATGGCGAGGTCTTTGGCCCCGGTCTTTTTTATCCCGCAGCTTATACCACCCGCGATGAATCCCCGGGGGGTCGTGACGCCGCTTCGCCGCGCCATCGCCTAAAAAAGCCCCTCCGCCTCGTCGAGGCCATGGCGGATGTTGAAAAGCTGGACGGCCTGGCTGGAGGCGCCCTTCAACAAGTTGTCTATGACCGACGTCACGATGACCCTGCCCGTCCGGCCGTCCGCCTCCACGCCCATAAAAACCCCCGGCCCGCCGACGGCCCATTTCATCCTTGGGAACTTTTCCGTTACGGTTACGAGCCTTTCATCTTTGTAGAAATCGGCGTACAACCCCAGAAGCTCATCCCGCGTCCGTGGCGCGGCAAGGCTCGCGGTGATGGTGGTGTGTATCCCCCTGGCCGCCGGGAGCAGGTGGGGGATAAAAGTCACGGTTACGGGATCCCCGGCCAGGGCGGAAAGTTCCTGCTCTATCTCCGGCGTGTGCCGGTGCCGCGGCGCGCCGTAGGCGAAAAAGTTCCCCTCCATCTCGGCCAGCATGTAGTCCGGCTCAGCCTTCCGCCCCGCGCCGGTGACGCCGGAGACGGAGTTTATGACTATCGTGGAGAGGTCTATCACCCCCCCCCTGACCAGGGGCGCAAGTCCCAGTATCGCCGAGGTCGGGTAGCAGCCGGGAACAGCTGAAAGATCGGCCGTGGCGGCCTTGTCGCGGTACAGTTCCGGCAGGCCATAGACGGCCTTGTCAAGGAGCCGTGGCGCGGTGTGCCGGACACCGTACCATTCTTCATATACGGCGGCGTCCTTCAGCCTGAAATCGGCGGAAAGATCGAAGACTTTGAGGCCCGCGTCAAGCAGCCCGGGGACGACCTTCATCGACTCCCTGTGCGGCAGGCAGAGGAAGACCACCTCCGCCCTTCCCGCGAGGGCGGACACATCGCCGCTTTCGAATTTCATATCGGAGCGGCCGGCGAACCTTGGAAAAACCTCCGCCAGCGCCTTCCCCGCGAAGGTCTCCGAAACGGCGAAGGCGAGCTTTGCTCCGGGGTGCGACAGGAGGATGCTAACAAGCTCCTGGCCCGTGTAGCCCGCCGCGCCGATCACGCCTGCGTTGATCATGCCATTCTCCCGCGTATGCCGATGTTTTCAGCCGGCCCCGCGCTGGAATACCCGAAAACGAAGCACGGCCCTGGAAAGGATGATAACAGGGCGAGGCGCCCCGCCGCGATGAAAAACAGAGGGAGCGGTTTTTAACGTTTCGAGAACTGGTACCGCTTGCGGGCTCCGGGCTGGCCGGGCTTTTTACGCTCTTTTTCCCTCGAGTCCCTGGTAAGCATCCCCGCCTTCTTGAGGACGGGCCTCAGCGAGGAGTCATATTTCTCCAGAGCCCTGGCGATCCCGTGTTTGACGGCGCCCGCCTGGCTGTTCAACCCGCCGCCCCGGACGGTGCAGTATACATCCAGCCTGTCACCGAGGTTCGTAAGGTCAAGAGGCTGGCGGAGGATCATCACGGAGGTCTCCCGTTTGAAGTAGTCCGCCGCGGGGGTCTTGTTGACCTTTACGTCTCCTCCGCCCGGCATGATCCAGACCCGGGCCGTAGAGGTCTTGCGGCGGCCCGTGGCGTATATCTTGTCTTCAACCTGATTGGCCATCCTCTACATCTCCAGCGGAACAGGCTTCTGCGCGGCGTGAGGGTGCTCCGGCCCCGCGTAGACCTTGAGTTTCTTTATCACCTGGCGGCTGAGCCTGTTCTTCGGCAACATTCCTCTCACCGCGTTCACGACAATCCTCTCGGGATTTTTCGAAAGAAGCTCCCGGGCCGTTATGGACTTCAGGCTGCCTATGTAGCCGCTGTGCCTGTAATAGACCTTCTGGTCCAGCTTGGCGCCCGTCAGCTTCACTTTCTCCGCGTTGACCACCACGACAAAAGAGCCGGTGTCCACGTGCGGCGTGAACGTCGGCCGGTCCTTCCCCCGCAGGATATTCGCGACCTGAGCGGCCAGCCTCCCCAGGACCTTCCCCTCGGCGTCGACGATGACCCACCGCCTGCCGTTCACCGGGAAATCCTTCGGCTTCGCCGAGTATGTCTTCATGCCTTTTTTCACGGAAACCTTTTCCTTTCGTCCCCTGACGAGACAACAAAAAACGAATTAAAGATATTAATTATTCACAGACTTGTTGTCAACATGAATTTGCGCGCTTGTCCGAAAATGGCGTCCGCTGTCCGGCCTGGGCGGGGTTCCGCCTATCGCAGGTCGATAGTGAGAACACCGGACTTATCGCCCTCCAGCCCGTCGGCGTCCACCGCCGAGACGGCGAAGTCCTCCCTGTCGCCGGGCCCGAAACCGCTGAGGATATAAAAAGTCTCTCTCGTGGAGCCTGCCTGTTTCCACCCAAAAAAGCCTTTCGCGTGGATCAGGTACCGGGTGATGTCCACTTCCTTGTTCGGGTCCCATTTCAGAACCACGTTAGGGCCTTCCATTTCCCACCTCAGGCCGTGGACGGGGTCAGGTCTTTTCTTGGTCGTGGCAGAGACCACCTCTGAAAACTCTCCCTCCATATTGAACTGGTCGACCGCCTGTATCTTGTAATAATAGGTCTTGTCGCTTTCCAGCCCCTCGTCCAGATAATAGTTTCTGTCCGCGGGGACCTCGCCTATCATCTTGAACTCGCCTATTTCGGACTCGGAGCGGAATATCCTGTACTTCACAAGGCCCTCTTCCGGGCTTTTTCTCCAAGTGACGGGAACCTGCTTCGGGCGGTTGCTCGTCGTCTCCACGTTCTCCGGGGCCATGGGCCGGGGCTTCGTCGTCGCGGAGACCGGCTCGCTCAGCTCAGAGCGCGACCCGGCCCAGTTGTAGGCCTGTATCTTGTAATAATAGACCGTGAAATTCTCCAGCCCCCCGCCGGAGCCGAAAATCCCGATGGTCTCCCCGTCAACGTAGGAGGTTTTATCCCTGCCCGAGATGTCGGCGATCTGTGCGTAGGGGCCCTTTTTCTCCTTCGCCCTGTATATAAGATAGCCGCGGACGTTCTCGTCCTCATGGGCCGTCCAGGACAGGGGGACATTACGCGGCCGCCAGCTGTCCGCCGTCAGCCCCTCCGGAGGGTCCGGCGGATGGGCCGTCGTGACGGGGACCGGGCCGCTCTTCTCTCCTTCGTCCCCATACGGGCTCAGGGCGGATATGGCGTAGAAATACTTTACGGCGTCGTCCAGCTTCGGCGAGTTCGGGATTCCGCCGCCGTAGTCGTGATATTCGGTCTTGTCCCTGCCCTTGATCTCCTTGACGAGCTTGAAAGGCCCGCGGGGGGCGCGGCTCCTGTATATCCTGTAGCCGGAGACATCCCTGTCCTCGCCCGGTTTCCAGGTCAGCCGGACGGACCGTATCAGGCCGGACTCGCCCGCAAGGCCCTCCGGGGGCGACGGCGGTCCCATGGTGGTCACTTTCATGACCTTGGAAGGATCGCTCTCGACGTCGATGATGTTGACGGCCGTCACGCGGTAGTAATATATCCTGGAATCCTCCAGCGGATTGAAAACGGAGTGCTTGTCGATGTATTCCGTTTCACCGCGCTTTTTGTTTCCTATGACCCTGAAAGGCCCGTCCGCTGAATCCGCCCGGTATATCTTGTATTCCTTGACCTCGGGCTCCGGCGATTCGTTCCACGCCAGCCTGTTTTTGCGGTACCCGGCCGCGGAGCCGGTCAGGCCGGACGGGGGGGCGGCGGTTCTCCTGGCCTTGTCGCCCGGGGCGATGTTCCGCGCGCCTTGCAATATCCTGATGGAGGCCAACCCTCCATCCTGTTTCGCCAGGACCTCCACCACACCCGTCACCTCCTCGCGGCCGGGGCGCGCCTTGCCGGTCTTCTCGTCAACGGCCGGGCCCGTGTCCCGAACCACCACGAGCTTTTCCTTCTCGGCCACGCCGGCCCCCTCGAAAGTCTTCAAAACCCCCGTGGAGTCTTTCGCGTTGATCTGCAGGATGTAGCCCTTGCCGGAAGGGGCGGCGGACACATGGCCGGAAAACGCCGTTATAAACAGGCAGAAGGCCAGAACAGCGGGCGCGGAGTTTCTCATCGCTCAGTTTTCAAGCGCCTGGATCATTATCACAAAAACCTTCAGCGGAAGTTCAAGCCGAAACACCGCCCGGTGGCGCCGTGGGCGGTGGAGTTTCCATTATAATCGAACCAGGGCGCGCCCTACACTACCACGTTGACCAGCCTGCCGGGGACAACTATGACCTTTCTCACTTCCTTCCCCATTATCCGCTCCGCCACCTTCGGCTGCTCCAGGGCGAGTTTTTCAAGCTCTTCTTTTGAGGCGTCCGCGGGAACGGTCATCTTCGCGCGCAGTTTGCCGTTCACCTGCACGACGACCAGCGCCTCCTCCTCCACGAGGCAGGCTTCGTCCGCCACGGGCCATGGCTGGTCCATCGCAAGCCCCTCCGCCCCGGCCATCTCCCAAAGCTCGCTCGCAAGATGCGGCGCGAAGGGCGACAAAAGCAGGGCCAGCGTCTGGACCGCCTCTCGGAGAGCGGCCGCCGCATATCCCTCGTCCTTCCACTCCACGGCGTTGAGAGTGTTCACGAACTCCATGATCGCCGCTATGGCGGTGTTGAACTGGAACCTGTCGAAATCCCTGGAGACCCTGTCTATGGTCTTGCTCGTGGCCCTCCTGACATCGGCCAGCTTCTTCGGAAGATCGGAAAGCGCTGGAGGCTGGCGGTCCGCCTTCCGCAAAAGCTCAAGATTACCCGTGACGAGCCTGTGAACGCGGTTCAGGAAACGCGACGCGCCCTCCATCCCCGTATCCTCCCATTCCAGGTCACGCTCCGGCGGGGCGGCGAAAAGGATAAAAAGCCTTGTGGCGTCGGCTCCGTATCGCTCCGCCATCTCGTCGAGGGGGACGACGTTGCCTTTCGATTTGCTCATCTTCGCGCCGTCCTTTATGACCATCCCCTGCGTCAGAAGATTCTCGAACGGCTCGGATACGCCGACGGCTCCGATATCCTTCAGGAATCTTGTGAAAAACCGGGCGTACAGAAGATGCAGTACGGCGTGCTCTATCCCGCCTATGTACTGGTCCACCGGCAGCCAGTAGTCGACGTCATCCCTATCCGCCATCGCCGTATCGAGCCGCGCCGAGGCGTACCTGAAAAAGTACCAGGACGAGCACATGAAGGTGTCCATGGTGTCCGTCTCCCGCCGGGCCGGGCCGCCGCAGGAGGGGCACTCCGTGTTTACGAAAGCCTCCAGATCCGGCAGCGGCGAGTGGCCGCTTTCTGGAAACTCTATGTCCGCGGGCAGGATGACGGGAAGCTGCTCATCCGGGACGCGGACGGGCCCGCACTTTTCGCAGTGGACTATCGGTATCGGCGCGCCCCAGTAGCGCTGGCGGGATATCCCCCAGTCGCGCAGCCTGTAGCTTGTCGCCCTGCGGCCGATCCCCTCGCTCTCCAGGTGTTCGATTATCTTCGGAATCCCCTCTTTCCTGTTGTGAAGCCCGTTGAAGGGGCCGGAATTGACCATTATCCCGTCGCCGGTGTACGCCTCGGCCATCGACTCGCTGTCAGCCGCGCTGCCGTTGTCTTCCGGCTCATCCTCGGGGCGGATGACGCGGCGGATGGGGATGTCGTATTTCATGGCGAAATCGAAGTCGCGCTGGTCGTGGGCGGGCACGCTCATTATCGCCCCGGAGCCGTACTCCAGCAGGACGAAGTTGGCCAGCCATATCGGTATCAGCTCCCCGGTCAGCGGGTTGCGCGCCCAGCGGCCCGTGAATACACCCTTTTTCTCCGTATCCTCGGCCCAGCGGCTGGTCGAGTCCTGGGAGACGGTCTCGCGGATGAAGTCCGCGACGTCCTTTTCAAGCTCGGAATCCCTGGCAAGCTCCGCGCTTAAAGCGCTCTCCGGGGCCAGGGCCATGAATGTGGCGCCGTAGAGGGTATCGGGCCTGGTGGTGAAGACTTTTATGGCGCCGCCGCCTTCTATCTCGAAATCGACGCTTGCGCCGTGGGATTTGCCGATCCAGTTTCTCTGCATGGCGATGACCCGCTCCGGCCAGCCGCCGGAAAGCTCTTCGAGGCCGTCCAGAAGCTCCTCGGCGTAGTCCGTGATCTTCAGGAACCACCCTTCCCTTTCCTGCTGGTCGACGGGGCTGTCGCAACGCCAGCAGGCGCCGTCTATCACCTGCTCGTTGGCCAGCACCGTGGCGCACTTGCCGCACCAGTTGACGTAGGACTTTTTGCGGCAGGCTTTCCCCTCGTCGAACATCCGGGCGAATATCCACTGCGTCCACTTGTAGTAGCCGGGATGGGAGGTGGCGACCTCCCTGTCCCAGTCGTAGGAGATGCTCATCAGCCTGAACTGGCGGCGCATCTCCTCTATGTTCTTAATGGTCCATTCGTATGGATGCGTCCTGTTCTCTATCGCCGCGTTCTCGGCGGGCATCCCGAACGAATCCCATCCTATCGGGTGAAGGACGTTGAGCCCCTCCATTCTCTTCCTGCGGGCTATGGCGTCGCCTATGGTGTAGTTTCTCAGGTGCCCCACGTGGAGCTTGCCCGACGGGTACGGGAACATCTCCAGCAGGTAGAACTTTTTACGCGACGGGTCAGTCTTTACCTTGAAGCTCCCCTGCTCTTCCCAGAACCGGCGCCATTTGCCCTCCACGGCGCGGAAGTCGTAAAAGTCAGCCATTTCATTCCTGATACTAGGAAAATCGAAATGGTAATTATAACAGCAGGGAGTCCTCGCCGCGACATGAAGAGCCTATTCCGAGGGCTCCCGATGGAACCTTGGTTTCTCTTTTGTTCCTCGTGAATGCAGAAAAAGGCAAGATCCCTCGCCCACCCACAAAACTCTTCCTCAGCGCTTGGTGTTCTTTTTGAGATATTCCAGCACTTTGCGCTCTTCGTCCTCCGAGAGGGGGACCATCCCCTTCTGCTCCATCCGCTTTCTCATCGTCTCCAGGACAACCTTCCACTGAGAGATTCTCAGGAACGAGGGGTCCGGAAGCTGATGGCAGATGGCGCATATCGTGTTGAAAATTTCCCCTCCTTCATCGGCGTCTCCGGCTCCCGCCGGCCTGGCGAGGGCGGCGAAGAGCGCCAGGAGAACAGCGGTCCTTCTGATCATAGCGCCTCCAGAACGGCGTCGAGCTTGGAGCCCTGCTTGTAATCCTCGTTCATCCTCACAACGCCCGCTCCGTCTATGACCACCGTCGTCCCCATGGTCGCCCCGAACAGCCTCAGGACGGCCTGGTCCTCGTCCACCAGGATCGTAAAAGAGGTGTTCGCGTAACCGGCCGCGGCGGCCGCGGCGCGGGAGTTTTCGACCGACCCGGAGACGTAATCGACCAAGACAAACCGCGTTCCCGGGAAGGCGGGAATGACGCTTCTTCTCATATGGTCCACGTGGCTGTAGCAGATCGGGCACCACATCGTGAAATACAAAACCACCGCGTCCCGCCCTTCGAGCAGCTCTTCGAGGCCGCGCGATGCGCCGTTTATGTCCGGCATGGAGAAGCCAGGCGCGTTCTGTCCAACCTTCGCGCCGGCGCCCTCCGTCTCCGCGGCGCCGCTCTCATCGGCCCCGGAGGGCCTCAGGTCGTCCCCCATCCCCCCGCAGCCAGCGAGAGAAAGCGCCAGCGCCAGCGCCGCCGTCCTAATGAAACACATGGCTGACTCCTATGGTGAAGATGTCCGTTATCGGGAAATTCTCGCCCCAGTCCGAGCCCCTTATGGCGTGGTTATAGGTCAGCTTGTAGACCCACGCTCGATCCATGGTGGCCAGCGCCAGGGTGGCCGAGACAGACCTTTTCTCGATGCCCGTGGCGGGGTCCCGGACGCCGTCGATGGTCCCCTCCCCTTCCCACAGATCGGAATAGGCCAAAGTCGCCGTCAGGGATTTCATCGACTCCATGAAATGGGTGTAACCGCCCGAAAAGGTCCAAAGCCTCCTGTCGCCTAGCTTTTTGTGGTACGGCTTCACGTGGCCGCCGTACTCGCGGTTCACCGGCCGCTCGAAGTGGACGCCATATGAGTACTGGAAGGATACGTTCCACGGATAGACCGTCTTGTCCAGCAGCACCGTGGCATCCAGCCTGTAAAAACCCCTGCCGGTGACATTGAAGCTTTCGCCCACGTCGTCGTAGGGCGAAACCCCCGTGGGGAGAGTGAGCGTCGCGCCGAAATAGGCGGCGGGCTTCAGGTCGTCCCACGACTTCACGCTCCACACGCAGCGGATGTCGTCGAACGCTTCGTACCAGACCGACGCGGCGATGTCCCCCGGCCCGCTGGCTCTGTAGCTCGAGTTGGCGTACTCGTTGTCGTTCCAGACGTAGGGAAGAACGACGCTCGCCTGCCAGCGATCCGCCAGGCGCTTTGCGTACCCCAGGTTGAGGCGGTACTGCCTCAGGTCGGAGCCGGGAGGATCGCTCTGGGAATCGCCGTTTTTGTCCCAGTAGCCATCATAAAGCTCAGCGTCGAAGGAGACGTCCAGCATCGACTTCGAAAACTTCGGGAGGACCAGCGACGCCGCCGACCCGCCGCCGCAGCACGACGCCGCCAGCGCCGCGCCCGGAGGGAGGGCGGCGGCCCCCGCGATGAGGACCGCCGCTATCGTCATCCTGATTCCAGAACACTTTGTCCGGTTCATGATAAGCTTCCCCGCGCCTACATGGACGCGCCGGGCGTCACGGTGAAGACCTGGTAGGCGTTCTCACCCGAAGCCGCCTGGCCGTCGGTGGTGCGCTGGGTTCCGTTTATGAACAGCCTGACGAGGATGGAACCCTCCTCCCCGTCGCTGAGACCGGCCAGGCCCGACACGGAAAAGTAGCCCGAGCCCTCCTCGGCCATGTCCGTCCAGCTCGCGCCGCCGTCGGTGGAAACCTGCAGCGTGACGCTGTTCACCGGCCAGGACGCGCCGTTCTCATCGGTCAGGCTTTGCCCCGAATAAACAGCCGGGTGGCTCATCATGCTCTCCCGTGTCGCCAGGAAGATTTTAAAAGCGTGGCTCCCGGTCGAGCCGGTGAGCGACTCCTTGAACAGGTAATACGGCCTGGTCTCGGCGCCCGTCATGCTGGCGATCATGTCAGCGTCGTTCTTCAGGGTCGCCTTGGCCGTCCCTCCCATGGCCATCGTCACCTCCGGGTTGAAGGTGGCCTGCTCGCCGGAGACCGTGACATCCACGTTCCATGTCCCCATCCTCATGCCGTTCATAACGGAGGCCATCAGGTAGTAGGCGACCACGGTGTACGATCCGTCGCCATTGTCCGTCACGGTCCCCATGGGCGTGCCGTGGTTCATGGACTCCATGGCCATCCACACGTTGATAAAACCGGAAAGACCCGAAACGGGCGTTTCGGAGGTCTTGTTCGTCACGGTGACGGTGAAAACGGACCGTCCCTCCGCCTGCGAGGTCACAGGGGTGAACTCCACTCTGTAGGTGGCCGTCTGGGCGGTCGTTGTCGATGAGTCATCGGCGCCGGTGGAGCCGCCGCTTGAGCTTGACCCGCACGCCGCCAGGGAGGCGGTCATCGCCGCCGCCATAAAAAGATTCAATAACGCTCTCATGGCGCAGTTTCTCCATAGAAGTTGAAATATATGTCCGGTGAAGCTCCCGGGCCGGTTCTCGGGTCGCCGGCGGATGGAAAAAGAGCGCCTGCCGCCCTTGCCCGCTATGGCGCAAAGACGCCTCCGGGAGTTTTTATGGTCGGATAAAGAAGGCTTTAGACCCTGGGAGGGCGTGGATCGAGAGAATCCTGATAGCTTTCGCCGGTTCCGGACTCCGGCGGGATCATGTTCGCGCTTTTTTCAATATACGGCTTTTTCACGCTCTCGGCGAGCAGATCGCCCCCGGAAGCGCCAAGACCGTTCTCCCCGCCGCCTGGCAGGGTATCGCAGTTTTTAAGGCAGCAACCAGATTTCGAGGAGCCGTTCAGGGCTCCGATCAGACAGATTTTCGTCCCGCGCACAATCCGGCAGGTTTTCATGTGGGAGTGGGTTTTCATGTCGTGGAAAGCCTCATCGCCGGAAGAGGCGGCATGGCCCGCATGGGCAGAGGCGCAAGCGTCCGGCGCCAGGGCCAGAAGGATCGGCGCGGCGAACAATACGGCTATGGCTTTTCCGAACCCCCTCATCATCTAGAACATCCGATCAGATGGTTTTTATTTTCCATAACATGATAACGCAAAAATCCGCGGCAGGCCACTCCCCCCCATGACTTCGGCGCCGTCAAGTCATGAAACAAGACCGCGCCCCTAGAACTTGTACACCATGGGATAAAGCACGCGCGGGTTGCTCGGCGGCGGGATGGAAAACGGCGCGGTTATTCCGTCCGGCAACAGAAAGGCCCTCCCCTCCCCTTCCACGAGCCTGATCGAATATTCCCCGGCGGCAAGGCGCAGGGGCTGATCGGCCTCCGCGCCGTCCACCACCAGGCGGCCGCCGAGCTTTTCGCCCCGCGGGCCGTAGAGCCGGTACACGCCGCTCCACCTGTTCACAAAGAGCGTCTCCCCGCCCAGCTCTAGCGCCGCGCCGGAGACCAGGACGTTCGGGTAAATCCTGACGTAGGCCCCCTCGAAGTAGCGTGCCAGGACGTCCTTGAGCTTCTCAACCCTGTAGTTCAGTATCCACACCTTCGGCTCCCGGGAGAAGACCTTGTCCAGCGTGGAGTAGTCGCCCCTCTCCGCGCCGTTTCTTATAAGCCCGAGCATCCTCGCGTCCCACCACGCGGGCTTTGCGGCCGGCCGCGTGACGATCATCCCCACCCCGTCGCAATACCTGTCGCCGGGCGCAAGGAGGCTTTCGGCCTGAAGGGCGGTCTGGTTCTGGAGCAGGTTCGTGTGCGCGAAGTATTTCACGTTTCTCCCGAAGGAGGGCGAAAGCGCGGCCAGCGCGATCAGCATAACGGCGGGACGAACGCCCCCTCCCGCCAGCGCGGGGAGACTGAAAACCTCCGAGGCGAAAAGGGAGATAAAGGGGATGACCATGATGAAGACGTATGGCCACGGCTGATTGTGGTTGAAAACGAAAAAGGTCATCGCCGCGGCGGATACAAGGGCCGTGCGCGCAGGCCCTGATATCCGCCTGATCCTCAGCAACGCGACGGCCATCCCGGCGAAACAGGCAGCGTACGCAAGGAAGTCTCTGGTCAGGGTGATGTAGATGAACTCGTGCAGGTTCGTGTAATACTCCCCGCCATGGAGGGCAAGCCGCGCGGGAGCGGTGAAAATGTGGCCGATGACGCCGAAAAACTCCAGGCCCCTGAAATAGACGGCATAGACGATGATCGGCGCCGCCCATCCCGCCGCGTAGACCGCCGCGCCCCTGGCAGCGCCCTTGTAATCGCGCCGCAGGAGGCGCTCCACGACCAGGCCGAGCCCCAGGGCGGCGTTGAAGTAAACGGCCTTCTGGGTTGTCAGAAAAGACAGGCCCGACAACAGCCCCGCCGCGAAAGGCCCGCGCAGCCCTTCCAGCCGCCTCGTCAGGACCAAAAGCGCCGCCAGCGCGAAAAAAAGCGACAGCGGCTCCGCCCGGACCCTGAAGGCGCGCTCCATGAAGGTGGAGAAGGCGAGCAGAACGGCGATGTTGAACAGACTTTCCGCCCTGCCCCGCCCCATGTTCCTGGAGACGGCGTACACGAGCCCCACGGAGCAAAGCGCCAGAAGGGCGGTCTGTATTCTCGCCGCCATCATCACTTCGACGGAGTTGACCCCCAGCCACAACGCGGGCCGGTAGAAATAGGCGAACAGCACGGTTTTCAAGGGGAAGTAGTTTTCGTAAAAGCCCTCCGGGATCATCGCGCTGAAACCGGCGTGATGATACTCGTCCATAACGAAAAGGGAGTTGTACGACAGGAGAAAAAGCAGCGAAGCCTTCGCCGCTATGAACACGGAGACGGCCAGAGTGAACACCCGCCGGAGCGTCTCCGCCCGGCTCCGCGCCGCGCCGCCGGTCATGTCTTTCGCCGTCATTGTCTCAAAAACCTGTCCGGGACGGGGAGGGTCAGTATGGCAAGCCTTCTGTAGACAAGGATGGCCGAGGTGATATGCGTCCCCGCCAGGCTCACAGCGGCGGCCAACGCCGCCCCTGTGACTCCCAGCGGAGGGATGAGCGCCACGGCCAGGGCAATGTTCACCACGGCGAAGGCCAAAGTGGTGTTCCTCAAAAGTTTCTCGTTGCCGCTCATCATCAGCAGGTATCCGACGGAGCCCGTGGCCACGTTTACGAACTGCCCGATGGACATAATCACCAGCGCCGCCGCGCCGTCCTCGAACTCCGGCCCGAAAAGACCAAGTACAAAGCCGGGCGCGAGCATGAAAAGGGCCTGCAACGGCGCCGCCGCCAGCGTCACGAGCTTCGCCGCGTCCCTGGCCACTTTCCGCAAGGCGTCGAAGTCCCGCCGGGCGTGAAGCTCCGCGAACTTCGGCGCCGCCAGGCCGTTTATGGCGACGAGGAATATCCCTGTCAGCATCGCCGTCCTGAAGGCTATGTTAAAGACGCCGACGGCGGCGCTGTCCGCCCAAATACCGAGAACCACGGTTCCCACGGCGGAGTTGAATATGTTCACGGCCGACACCCAGAAAATCGGCAGGCTGGTCTCGATGAGCAGCCGCCTGTCAAAATTCCCCCGGACACCCCGAATCCCCGGCGCGGCCCGCCGCCACAAGAAAAAGCCCATCAGGCCGACGGCCATGGCCGCGGCCGTGTAGGCCGCCGCGGCGCCCGTAACGCCGAACGAGGCGCGGACCATGGCCAGCAGGACAAGCGCCGAGAACGGAACCCCCACTCCCATCACCAGGACGGAGTCCCGCGCCCTCTTCAATCCTCTCAAAAGCTCCGCGTGGATGGTTATCATGCTGAGGGGGAAAATCCCGAGGGCCATCACCCGCAAAGGCGCCGCCAGGGAATGCTCGGCAAAAAGCCCCGCCAGCCATGGCGCCGCCAGGACGACGGCCGCCGTCACGGAAAGAGAAACCCCCGCCGCCAGCCGGACGCCGATACGATACGCGCCGGCCACCTTGTTCCACTCCCCGGCCGGAGCGTACGCGGCGGTGAAGCGCATAAGGGTCTGACCGAGGCCGAGGCAGCCCAGCGTCGCGCTGACGGTTGTTATGGTAAGAGCCAGAAAAAACACGCCGCTGCCGTCCACGCCCAGAAGGCGGGCCAGCGCAAGGTTGAACGCGAAATTCAACCCCGCCCCGGCCACCCGCAGGAGCATGAACACAAAAGCCCCCCTCGCCACCTCCCGCATGTGCGGGTCCCATTCGCCGATCCACGGCAGCCGCCCGGCTATCGCGCCGACCAGGCTCTTTCTATGACCGCCGGTCATCCGTTCTTTCTCTTTTTTCCTCAGGGTTTCGGTTTGCCGGGAAAAAACTTTTCAGCGAGGAAACCGGCGCTCCACGCAACGGCGAATATGACCAGCGCCAACGGCGCCATCATCGACACGGCTCCGCTCTCCCCCGATCTCAGTGACATGAGCGCCGCAAGCAAAAAGAAAACGACAAGCGCCGTGAAGACAGCCCAGACGAAACCCGCGGCTGCGAGCGCCGCCACCAGGACCACCGCCGCGGGCGCGGCCAGCGCCGCGGCCCAGTGCAGGGGGCGGACCACCCCGGGATGTATCCCTTCAAGCCGCGCGCGGCCTATGCCGAACCGGCGTATCTGCCGGTAGAAACTCCGGGGGGTTTCCCTTTTTCGATGCCAGGCGAAAAACTCCGGGACGAAAAGCAGCCTCTCCCCCGCCCGCCTCATCCTGAAATTCAGTTCCACGTCCTCGGCGAGCCCCTCCCGCGTCGGCAGGTAATTTTCGAGGATCCGTCTTTTATACATCGAGTTGCAGCCTGGCAGGTCTTCCGCCTCCGTCCCATTCACCTTCGCCGACTGGACCGAGTATCCCGCGCCCGACGCCATCATGAAAACGAAATTGACAGCCAGGGCGAACGTCCCGGCCGAGTCCGGGGGCGGCGTGGGGCCGCCAAGGCCCGCCACGTCCGGCTCTCTCATGAGATGCTCGACGCCCGCGCGTATCCAGCCCGGCGGGAGAACGCAGTCGTCCTCCGAGAAGGCGATTATATCCCCCCTCGCCGCGGCGATGGCCAGGTTCCGCCCCGCGCCCTGGACTCTTTTCGGGTTGTCCACCACTTTCGCGCCGAAGCTTTTCGCTATCTCCACGGTGCGGTCCTCGGAACGGCCGTCGGCCACTATGACCTCGTACCTGTCCCTGGGGTAATCCTGCCCGTCAAGGCTGCGCAACAGGTTCTCCAGCCTCCCCTCGCCGTTTCTCACCGGCACGATGACGGAGACGAAGGGCGGCTCAGCCATCGGCGCCCGATCCCTCCGGGGCCCTGTCGCGCGCCTCCTGCAGGAGCATCCCTATGAGAAACGAACTGAAAACGACGCTCACGCCCACCGCGATGGCGCTGGTGGCGACGAAGGCTATGTGAACGGAGCCTTCCATGGGCGCGTCGTAGGCGAGCCATTTCCACAGCAGGGCGACGTCGATGGCGCCACCCGCGGCGAGGAGCGCGCCGCCCGCGATGAGCCCGGTCTCCAGGCTGAAATTTTTCAAAAGCCATCCTACGAGCCTGTCTCTCGCGTCCGGCGCCTGGATCGACATCATCACCTTCGCCAGGACGCCGAGGTTTATCACGTTGAACCCCACCAGCGTCATGAGGCATCCCAGGGCCAGGAAATGCACCCCCATGTAGAACCCGGATATGACGACGGAGCCCTTGTACAAAAGCAGTTGAAGGGCCGTCCCCGCCAGGAAAAGCGCCGCGCCCGGGATCATGTAAAGATAGTTCGGACCATAGGTCATGATAAACCTCAGGTGACGCCAGCCGTCGTGGAACGTCCGCAGGTGCGGCGGACGCGACCGCTTGTCGGGATAGAGAACGACCGGCGCCTCCTCGATCTTGAGGCCCGCCCGGGCGGCCCGGATTATCATCTCCGTGGCGAACTCCATGCCAGGTGTCCGAAGGCCCATCCTCCGGTACGCCTCTTTCGTGAACCCTCTCATCCCGCAATGAAAATCGCCCACGGGCGCTTTCGATATCGTTCTGGCCAGAAATGAGAGGACGGGGTTTCCAATATATCTGTGCAAAAACGGCATGGCCCCCGGTTTTATCCCGCCGGAGAACCTGTTTCCTATAACCACGTCCGCGCCGTTTTCCAGCTTGCGGTAAAGCGGCTCTATCCCCAGCCAGTCGTAGGAGTCGTCGGCGTCGGCCATTATTATATATTTACCCCTGGCCGCCTCGATCGCAGCGGTCAGCGCGGAGCCGTATCCGCGCCTTCGCTCCACCACAACGCGGGCGCCGAGCTTTTCGGCTATTTCCCTGGACTCGTCCGTGGAGCCGTTGTCACCGATCACCACCTCGCCGTCCACGCCCATCATCTCGAACGCCCTGAAAGCTTTCTCCACGCAGACGCCGACGGTCTCCTCCTCGTTGAGACAGGGCATCACAGCGGAGATTTTCGGGGCCGGGCCGGGATTTATGTTTTTCATTTCACCCACGGGGCTGCTCGCTGTCGACGAATGCGGACGCGACCCGGGCTCGCGCTAGCATAGCGATCTTCTCTGCGCGCTTGTCCGCTCCGGGCGGCTGGATCATGAAGCAACCGTGAACACAGAAATTTTCAGCAAGAAAACCACCAGATCCATGGATGAAACACAGCGTTGAAAGACTCATCCCCGCCTTTCACGCCTTTTTTCCCGGCGTTTCGCCCCCTCCCCTCGAAAAGCGCGGGAGCTTTTTATATTATGTTGAAAATATTAACATAAATCCCACTTTCCGGCGAAGGCGTACGTTGAAACCGTCTTTGCCGGGACGCTCATGTTGCCAGGGTCGCGTACTCGACGGCGCCGTTTGGCCGGAGCAAATCTGAATACGGCGCCCCCTGATTGCGGCAAAACACACACCAGGATGTGTCATATCACGCGATTTTCGCGCAACAGGTTCCTGGTCTCGCTATAACATGCTGATTTTTAAGATGGTAAGCTTCAGGCACGCCCCTTGCTCTCCCTTCACCGCGGGAGGGGGCTTTTTCCCAGCCGCTTATGTTCACTCAAAAGGAGGACATAAGCGGCATGCTTTACAATCAACTTTAAGTAGCGAGGGGAATAAATTGAATTGCAAGAACATTTCCATTCGTAATCGTATCGCCATCCTATCCTTGTTGGCCGTAACAGCCCTTCCGGCAAGCGCCTATGCCCTGGAGGGAGAGGAAGAGAAGGCCGCCGTCGGCGTAATAACCGTAACAGGCACTCGAGAGGAAGAGCCCATAGCCGAGACTTCCGCCACGGTTGACGTCATCGGCGGCGAGGAAACACGCAAGGTAAAACCCGCCCATCCTTCGGAGATCATGGACAGGGTACCGGGGGTATGGGTGAACGTCACCGGCGGGGAGGGGCACATGACCTCCATCCGCCATCCTCTGACGACAGCGCCCGTGTACCTTTACCTGGAGGACGGAGTCCCCACCCGCTCCACCGGCTTTTTCAACCACAACGCGCTTTACGAGGTCAACATCCCGATGTCCGGCGGCGTGGAGGTGACGAAGGGCCCCGGCACCGCCCTTTACGGCAGCGACGCGATCGGCGGCGTCGTGAACGTTTTGACCCGCCCCACCCCGCTTAAGCCGGAGTTCGAGCTGAACGCCGAGGGCGGCTCCTACGGCTGGGCCAGAACCCTCCTTACCGCGGGTAACACGTGGGGCGATCACGGCCTGCGGGCGGACATGAATATCACGCATACCGACGGATGGCGCGACGCCACGGATTACGACAGGCAGAGCGCCACGCTGCGCTGGGACGGTTTTTTCTCCGGCGGGTCGGCGATAAAGACCGTCATCACCTATTCGAACATCAACCAGCAGACAGCAGGCTCCTCCCGCCTGTCCAGGGAAGACTACGAGAACAACCCCACTCTCAACTACACCCCGATCTCCTACAGGGACGTCGGCGCCCTGCGCGCATCCGCCGCCTGGGAGAAAGAGACCGCCGTCTCGCTGATAAGCCTGACCCCTTATTACCGCAAAAACAGGCTCGGCTACATAGCAAACTGGTCGTTGAGCTATGACCCCTCAATACTGGATACCGAGAACGACTCTTTCGGCCTGATGGCCAAGTACCGCCGCGACTTCGAGCCGATGCGAACGAAGGTGATCGTCGGCGCGGACATCGACCACAGCCCCGGTAAACAGTTCGAGCGGGCCATAGACCCGGCCAAGGAGGGGAACATCTACACAAGCTACACGAAAGGAGGCGCCATATATGACTACGACGTCGCCTTCACCGGCTTCTCACCATACCTGCACGCCGAGGCGTCGCCCACGGACGCGCTGAGGGTAAACGCGGGGCTCAGATACGATGTCATGAGCTACGATTACGACAACAAGCTCAGCGACGTGTCCGAAGGGTCTCACCGCCGCCCGGCGGACAGCACCGTCAACTACGGCCACCTTAGCCCCAAAATCGGCGCTACGTACGCGTTCGCTTCCAGTTTTAACGGCTTCGTCTCCTATCGTCACGCGTTTCGCGCTCCATCGCAAAGCCAGCTTTTCCGCCAGGGCAAGGCGGAGAGCACCGTTGACCTGAAGCCGGTCAAGGCGGACAGCTATGAGGCCGGCCTGCGCGGGGCGCTGGGAAGCGCGGCGGCGTGGGAGATATCCGGCTATTACATGACGAAGAAGGACGACATCCTCTCCTATCGCCATCCCGACGGCAGCACGGAGACGAAAAACGCGGGCGAGACGCTCCACAAGGGCGTCGAGGCCGGCCTGCGGGGGAACGCGCTGAAGTGGCTGAGTCTCGCGGTTAGCCTCTCTTACGCCGAGCACACGTTCGAGGATTGGACGCCGAAGGAGGGCGTGAACTACAGCGGCAATGAGATAAGCTCCGCGCCAAAGGTCATAGCCAACGCCAGGCTGGGCCTGAGTCCTGATTTCCTGCGCGGGGGTGAGCTGGAGCTTGAGTGGGTCCGCCTTGGCGAGTACTGGATGGATGACGAGAACACCCACAAGTACGGCGGGCATGATCTTTTCAATCTGCGCGCCAGCTTCTCCGCCGGGCCGCTGGATATTTACGGCAGGGTAATGAACCTGGCCGATCAGACCTGGGCGACGAACGCGGCTTACTCGAAATTCCGCGGAGAGGAATACGCGCCGGGGCTCCCCAGGACCTTCTACGCCGGCCTCGCCTATAACTTCAAATGAGCCAGGCCGCGATAGACGAAGCGCGCCCCGCCCTCCCGCGCGATGAGACGCCCTCCACGAGCCGGGCTCGCCCTCCACGGCGGCCTAGGCTCCGCGCCCACAGGGTTCACAAATGGGCGGGGATTGTCTCCGGCCTGTGGCTTTTGGTTTTGGGAGCCACCGGTTTCTTCCTGGATCATCGCGACTGGCGGTGGATGTGGCAATGGACCGTCCCGGCGGGCTTCGTCCCCGGCGCCGTGGCCGAAAAAAGCGGCGGCGTCATACGGCTTTTCAGGATGGACCCCGCCTCCGGCGCCATGCTCTCCGGAGGGCCCCAGGGGTTGTGGAGAAGCGAGGACGGAGGCCTTTCGTGGAGCAGGACGCTGTTCGAGGGCGTGGGCGGCGCGCCGATGGTGAAGGCTGTCGTCGAAGACCCGGAGGGCGGTTGGGGCAGGCTCCTGCTGGCCACCGGCGACGGCCTCTGGCTCTCCGAGGACGGCGGAGCGACGGCGCGCCCTCTCGCCCTGCGCGGCGAGCGGATAACCGGCCTCGCCGAGGGCGCCGAGGCGGGAAGCGCTCTCGGCGTCGTGGACAGGGCCAGTGTTTTTTCATTGAAGATCGATTCCGGGAAAGTGAGTTGGATAAGCCTCGGCGCCGTGGCGGAAAGCGAGCCGCCAAGGGAGTTCAACTTGTCACGGATCACGCATGACCTGCACTTCGGCCGGGGGATAACCGCCGGAGTCGGCTCTCTTCTGATAAACGACATCGGCGGCGTCCTGATGACCTCGCTTCCGGTGACCGGGTTTTTGTTCTGGTGGCTTCCAAGGCGCTGGAAAAGGCGCAAGGACCATGACCATAAAAAGCATCGAAGCACGATGCGGAGCCTTTACAGCCTGCACGCCGTGTGGTTCGGGATAATCAGCGTCATACCCATCGCCTACCTGTCAATCACCGGCATACTCATAGACCACCGCGGCGCTTTCGGCGGCTGGATGAAGTCCGTGAGGATCGACAGGGCGTACCTGCCGCCGGTGTACGGCATGGGCTCGTGGGAGGGGGAGATATACACGATCGCGGGTTATCCCGGCGAGCCGGGCAAGTTCAGCCTCGGGACCCGCGGGGGGCTTTATACCACGATGGACGGCGGCGCGAGCTGGGCGCGCGAGGTCCTGCCGGGCTCCTCGTCCGCTTTCATATGGACGCTTCGAAGGACCGGCGAGGACCTTTACATAGGCGGAATGGGGAGCCCCAACTACGTAAAGAAAAACGGCGGCCCATGGCGGATCGTCAAGGGCGCGGGACACATGCCATCCGACGTGACGGCCGGCTCCGGCGGGCGCGCCGCGTGGAAAACCCATAATGGCGTGATGTTGGAAGACTCAAAAGGCGGCTTTGAGAACCTGGAGATAAGCCTGCCCCGCGAAAAGGGAGTTCCCCTGTTTTACATAATCGACGGGCTCCACAGCGGGACGATCATACACGAGCAGTGGAAGTGGGTGAACGATTTCGTCTCCGTCCTTGCGATCGTCCTGGCCGCGACCGGCGTCCTGCGCTGGATCCGAAGGACAAAAACATCGCTGATGCGCCGCGCCGGACGGGCGGGCCTATCCATGACGATCAAGGGGAGCTCCTGACATGAGCATAAACGAGATACTGGCAAAAGGCGGGCCGGTCATGTGGATACTCGGCGCCTACTCCGTGATCGCCATGGCGATCGTGATAGAGCGCGGCATACACTTTCTCCTCATGGGCCGGGCGCCGAGGGAGTTGGACGAGGACATCGGGAACGGCCGCCTCAAAGACCGCCTCGCCGAGCTTCGCGGCCCCGAGGCGGCGGTCGCGGCGGCGATGATGGAGGCGATGCGGCAGGGCGTCCACGACCTTGGCCGCGTGGCCTCCCGCGTGGGGTCGAAGGAGCTGCGGCGGATGGAGCGCGGCCTTCGCACCCTGGCCTTTCTCGGCGACACCGCGCCGCTTCTGGGTCTGTTCGGGACCATCACGGGCATGATCAAGGCGTTCATGGTCATAGAACAGGCAGGAGGCAAGGTGGACGCGCAGGCCCTGGCGGGGGGCATATGGGAGGCGATGGTAACAACCGGCGCCGGTCTGGCCGTCTCCATTCCTGTCCTTTTTCTGTCGCATCTTCTCGAGGGCATGGCCGACAAGCGCGCCCACTCCATGAAACGCGTCGCCTCGATGCTGATCGAGCGCCACGCCGCGGGAGACGCCATGCGCCGCAGGGAAGGAGTGATGGATGGAGCTTGAGGGAAGAAGGAAGGCGAGGCGCGCTCCGAACCTCACGCCGCTTATCGACGTCGTGTTCCTCCTGCTCGTGTTCTTCATGCTGACGGCGCACTTCGTCCGCGAGGAGACGGTGGAGATAGCGCTGCCAGATGCGGAAAGCTCCGCGGCGCGGGATGTGGACGATCCGCTCGAGGTGATAATAGACCCACAAGGCAGACTGCTTTATGGAGGGAGCGCGGCCGGGCCGCAAGAGCTGGAAAAGATGCTCCGGCGCGCGTTGGGAGCCCGCGGGGAAAAGGTCGTCACGCTGCGCGGCGATAAGAGAGCAAGCCTCGACGCCACGGTCTCGGCCCTTGACGCGGCCCGCAAAGCCGGCGCGGACTCCGTGGACATCGTAACGATCAGACAACCTGAATGAGCCGGGGGACAATACTTTTCGCCGCCGCTGTCTTCTCCCTCACGTTTCACGCGGGGGCGTTGTGGCTTCTCGACGGCAGGGAGATCAGGGTCCATTCCACGCCTGAACGGGAAGCGGCGCGGGTCACGCGAATAGATTTCAGAAAGCATAAACCGCCCCCCCCTGAAAAGGTCGTGGAAAAAAAACCCGAGCCTCCAAAACCTAAACCGAAGCCAAAGCCGAAACCAAAACCCAGGCCCAAACCAGAGCCTGAGCCTGCGCCGCCTCCGACTCCCGAGCCGGAGCCCGAGCCCATGGCGGAGCCGAAGCCCCCTCCCGGGCCCGTGACGCAAAGCGACCCTGAGCCGGCGGCGGAGAAGACGCCCGCGCCCGCCCCCAAGGCCGAGACGGGCGAAGAGGAAAGCGAGCGTTACCTTGCCAGGGCGCTTGGAATAATCGAAAAGAACAAATACTACCCCCGCGCCGCAAGGAGGCGGGGCATGGAGGGGGTTGTCAGAGTCTCCTTCATCGTGCTTCCGAAGGGAGACATCGAGGGCCTGAAAATCCGCGGCGGCCACGGCATATTGAGAAAGGCGGCGGAGGAAGCGGTCATGAGGTCGCTGCCGCTGCCCGCGCCTCCCGCTGCTGCGGCCCGTCCGTTCAGGATGGATTTCGCGATGGAGTTCTCGCTCAGGCAGGGGTGGCGATGACATCACCTTTTCCGCGATGTCATGCCGCGGCGCGAAGCATCCCGTATCGGATACAGAGACGGTTCGGGATAATCGAAAACGGCCTTTTAATGCCTGCTATACGGCTATGGCGTATTTCTTCATGCGGTATAACAAGGTATCGCGGGAGAGCCCCAGGAGGCGCGCCGCCCTGGACCTGTTCCCGCGTGACTTGCTCAACGCCTGGCGGATCAACTGAACCTCCAGATCCTCAAGCCCCATGCCGGCCTCGAGTATTCCGAACAGCTCCTCCACAACCGACCTTCTGTCGTGGCCGGTGTGAAACTCCGGCGGCAGGTTTTCCGGCTCGATCTCTTGTCCACTGAAGAGCACGACCAACCTCTCGCAGAGGTTGCGGAGCTCGCGCACGTTGCCGGGCCAGGGATAGCGCCTGAGAGTTCTCAGGGTTTCCGCGGCGAAGGAAGGCGGGGCAAGACCGTGGTCTTTCGATAGTCTCAGCGTCAGTTCTTTCAGCAGGACGTCCAGATCCTCCGTCCTCTCCCGCAGCGGCGGAAGCTCCAGGGGAACGACATGGAGCCTGTAGTAAAGATCCTCCCTGAACCTTCCCGCCTTCACCTCCGCGTAAAGGTCGCGGTTGGTGGCGGATATGACGCGGACGTCGACTTTTCTGTTCGTCAACTCGCCGACCGGCTGGATCTCCCCGGTTTCTATAAAGCGCAGGAGCTTCGACTGCATGGGTAGGGGCAGCTCCCCCACCTCGTCGAGGAAAAGCGTTCCGCCGTCGGCCGCCTGCGCTCGCCCGGGCTGGTCGCTCACGGCGCCCGTGAACGCGCCCCTGCGATGGCCGAAAAGCTCGGACTCCGCCAGGGTCTCCGGCAGGGCGGCGCAATTTATGGTTATCAACGGGTTGCCGGCCCTGCGGCTCTCTCCGTGTATCGCCTTTGCCAGAAGCTCCTTGCCGACCCCGCTCTCGCCGAGGATAAGCACCGTAACGTCCGTCGCCGCGACGATCCTTGCGGCGCGGAGAACGGAGACGTATTCCGGCGATTTCCCTATAAGTGTCTTTTCAAAGGCGCTCATATCAGCAACAGGAATTCATTTACCCCCGGAGCGAAGCCCGTCCGTCGGGCCTTCGCCAGTATACAACAGGCTCGCCACGCCCATGACGATTATTATCCCCCCCGCGAGCTGCTTTACATACGGAGCGCGGGAAAACCATGCTACCCAGCCCGTTATAATACCGGCAGCCGTAACCGCGGGCAACGTCCCGATCCCGAAAACAAGCATGAACACGGCGCCGTCCATGGCGCCTCCCGACGAGGCCGTCAGGATCAGCGCGGTGTAGACCAGCCCGCACGGCAGCCACCCCCAGACCGCCCCGAACAAAAACGCGCTCAACCTCGTTCTGGCGGGGATGAATCGCCTGCCAATGGGCTCTACCATCCTCCACAGCGGCGCCCCCATCTTCTCCACGAAGGCGTACCGGGAAAACCATCCCGCGATGTACAACCCCACCCCGATCATCACCATGGCGGCCAGGAGCCTTAGAACACTATGGCCGTATTTGGGGCTTACGGCGTCGAAGATCGCCTGCCCCAGGGTCCCGATAACCGCTCCCGCCAGCATATAGCTTGCGATCCTGCCGGTGTTATAGGAGAGAACATAAGTAAAAATGCTCCAGCGATTGTTCCGCACCTCCTCCGCAAGGCTCAGGGACAAGGCGCCGCTTATCCCTCCGCACATGGCGATACAATGCAGGGAGCTGGACACGCCCATTATGAGAGCGGCCACTAACGAATAATCCAAAACACAAATTCTCTCTCAGAGGCAGGACGCGCTCTGATTTTAAACAGGTTATACACAAAGCCCGGGCCCGCGGGCAGTATAGCCGATCGGAAAAACATCGCCAAGAAGTTTATCCGGGCCGGCTGGGATCATGCTTTACGAGAGGGAAGCCTGGATCAGGATAAAGGTGACGAGACCCTGATAATTGCCCATAACTTGAGAAAGACCTTGAAAGGGCTGATTTTATAAGTAAAGGTTGAAGCTCACGAAAAAAGGAAATGAAAGCAAGATGGCCAGCGCTGATGATAGAGATCGTGTGAATCGTCCACTCGCCAAAACCCTGAGCCTGCCAATAAAGCTTCCCGCCGAGTTGGCCGAGGCTGCATCGCCCTTTTGTGGAAGCGAATCTCATTCTTTGCCATGACGAAAAAAAATATATTCGTGATAGGTCTGGAGCGGTTCAACCTGGAAAAGCTCAAAACCATCCGGAACGCCGCCGACTACAACTTTCACGGTCTGATGGATTACAAGGAAGTGGTCAAACCGCTTGACTACCCCTACGACGCGATGCTTGCCAAGGCCGAGCGGGAGCTGCGGGATTTTCCCGGGCATATCGACGCCATCATCAGTCACTGGGATTTCCCCGTGGACACCATGCTCCCCATCCTGTGCGAGAGGTTCGGCCTGCCCGGGCCCTCGCTGGAAAGCGTCCTCAGGCTCGGCCACAAATACTGGGCCCGGCTGGAGCAGCAGAAATATATTCCCGAACATATTCCCCGCTTCTGCGCGGTCGACCCCTACGCGGACGATCCCCTTAAGCAGATTGACCTGGATTTTCCGTTCTGGATCAAGCCCGTCAAGTCGTTCGGCTCCTATCTCGGTTTTCACATCCACAGCGAGGAGGAGTTCCACCGGCGCATCGAGACTGTCAGGGCCAGCATCCCGCGCATCGGAAACGCCTTCAACACCGCCCTCGGCCATGCCCAACTGCCGCCGGAGGTGGAAGGGATCGGCGGCAACCATTTAATCGCCGAGGAGGTCATCACCGGCGACCGGCAGAACGGACCCGAAGGTTACGTCTACAACGGCGAGGTGTTCATACACGGCATCACAGACACGGTCCGGGACGAGTGGAACCGCAGTTTCATCCGCTACGAGTATCCTTCGGTCTGGCCGGAGCATATGCAAAAAAAGAGCGTCGAGGTCGCCCGGAGGCTGCTCGCCAACGTGGGGCTGGACAACGCGCCTTTCAACCTGGAGTTCATCTGGGACGAGGACAGCGGCGCCCTCACCCTCATAGAAGTCAACCCCCGCATCTCCCAGTCGCTGAGCGGCATGTTCGAGATGGCTCATGGCGCGTCAAATCACGAGGTGGCCGTGGAGCTGGCCCTGGGGCGCAAGCCGGACTACCCCAGGCCGGAAGGCAGGTTCAAATGCGCCGCCAAGTTCATGTGGCGCCGGTACGAGGACGCGCGGGTGGTGAAAACGCCGAACCTCGAACAGATCGAACGGGCGCATAGAGAGATACCGGGATCCGAAGTTTACATCGAGGTGGAGGAGGGGATGCGCCTTTCGGAGCTGAGGGATCAGGACAGCTACAGCTACGAGATCGCCATCCTGCTGGTCGGCGCGCAAAACCATGAGCAGCTTTTAGACCATGAGCGCCGCCTGCGCGAGATTCTGAAATTCGAGTTCGCCGAGGTAAAGTAGAAGGTATGAAAGTCGTCACAGAGTTCCCCCGCCGGGTGAAATGTATCGAGCACACGCTGATCCCCATGAGCGACGGGGCCAGGCTGGCGGCCAGGATATGGCTGCCGGAGGACGCGGAGCAAAACCCCGTCCCCGCGATCCTCGAATATATCCCCTACCGCAAACGGGACCTGACCCGGGAGCGCGACGCCTTGACCTATCCCTACCTGGCCGGGCATGGCTACGCCTGCGTTCGGGTGGATTTGCGCGGCAGCGGCGAGTCCGACGGAGTCCTGGTGGACCAGTACCGCCAGCGGGAGCTGGACGACGGCGCGGAGGTGATCCGCTGGCTGGCGGAGCAGCCCTGGCTCAACGGGGCCGTCGGCATGATGGGGATATCCTGGGGCGGCTTCAACAGCCTGCAGATCGCCGCGTTGCGCCCCCCGGAGCTGAAGGCCGTCGTCACCGTCTGCTCGACAGACGACCTCTACCTGGACAACATGCATTACATGGGCGGCTGCCTGCTGACGGACAACCTCTCCGAGGCCACCACCATGTTCTCCGTCAACACCTGCCCCCCGGACCCCGCCCTCGTGGGCGAGCGGTGGCGGCAGATGTGGCTCGAGCGCCTTTCGGGCAGCGGCCTGTGGCTTGAGAAATGGCTCAGCCACCAGCGGCGCGACGATTACTGGAAGCACGGCTCGGTTTCCGAACACTACGGCGCCATCCAATGCCCGGTGATGGCCGTCGGCGGCTGGACGGACGGCTACACCAACGCCATATTCCGCCTGCTCGAGAATCTCGAGACGCCCCGCCAGGGCCTTATCGGCCCCTGGGGCCACAAGTACCCCCATCTCGGGATGCCGGGGCCTGCCATCGGCTTTTTGCAGGAGGTTTTGAGGTGGTGGGACCACTGGCTCAAGGGGAAAGAGACCGGGATCATGGACGAGCCCATGCTGCGGGCCTGGATGCAGGAGAGCGTCCCGCCGACCACACGCTACACCTTCCGCCCCGGCCGCTGGGTGGGGGAGCGGATCTGGCCCTCGCCCCGTATCCGGACGATACGCCGCCCCCTGGCCCCCGGCCGCATAGCGGAGACTGATGAGCCGGGCGAAGACGCGAACGCCGCCCAGACCATCCAGTCGCCCTTGAGCGTCGGGCTGTTCGCGGGCAAATGGTGCTCCTACACCTACGCCCCCGACCTGCCCCACGACCAGCGCGAGGAGGACGGCGGCGCCCTCGTCTTCGACAGCGCTCCGCTGGAGGACGACATGGAGATACTGGGGGCGCCGGTGGTGGAGCTTGAGCTTTCCTCCAACCAGCCGATGGCGATGATCGCGGCGCGCCTTTCCGACGTGGCGCCGGACGACAAGGCCACCCGCGTCACCTACGGCCTGCTGAACCTCACGCACCGCGACAGCCACGAAAACCCCGAGCCGCTGGCGCCCGGCAAGCGCTACAGGGTGAAGCTGCCATTAAACAACGTGGCGCAGGTCTTCCCCCGGGGCCATCGCCTGCGCCTGTCCTTTTCCACCTCCTACTGGGCTTTGGCCTGGCCGCCGCCGAGGCCCGTATGCCTGACCATATACCCCTGCGCCAGCGCCCTGTCGCTGCCCGAACGCCCGCCGAGGGAGGAGGACGCCGAAATCGGTTTCGAGTTGGCGGAGGTCTCGCCGCCCATCGCCATAACGCCCCTGGAGCCGCCGCACCACAACTGGCTGGTCCACCGGGACCTGGCCAGCGACGAGTCCACCCTGGAGGTGATCAAGGACGAGGGTGTCTATCGTATAGAGGAGACCGGCATGGAGGTAAGCGATAAAACCTGGGACTTGTACACCTACCGGGGAGACGATTTTCGGACCCTGAAAGCGGAAACCCGCACCGAACGCGCCTTCCGCCGGGGTGGCTGGTCCGTACGAACCACTACCCGCACCGTCCTCACCTCCGACGCCGAAAACTTCCATATCCGCGCCGAGTTGGACGCCTACGAGGGGGACAAACGCGTCTACTCGGAGAACTGGGACAGAACCATCCCCAGAGACCTGGTGTGAGCCCTCTCACCGATGGACATTCCGTATCAAGCGCCCGCCAGCGGACGGGCCAGGCCACTTTCGAGGGCAAGATCAGGCTGCCGCCATCTTCTTGCGCTGTTTTTTCCGCTCCTCCTCGTCCAGGAACTTTTTGCGGATACGGATCGCGTCGGGCGTGACCTCGGCGAGCTCGTCGTCGGCGAGATACTCCAGGCACTGCTCCAGCGACATGACTCGCGGCGGGGCGAGCTTGATGTTGTCGTCGGCCCCGGCGGAGCGCGTGTTGGTCAGCTTTTTGCCTTTGGTGACGTTTACGATCAGGTCGTTGCTTTTCTTGCACTCGCCTATCACCATTCCCTTGTAAACCTTCGTCCCCGGCTTGATAAAGAAATCACCCCGGTCAGAGAGCTTGTCGAGGGCGTAGGCGGTGGCGTCCCCCTGGTCCTGGCTTATGAGTGAGCCGTTGCGCCGCCCCTCGATCGGCCCGGCCCACGGGATGTATCTGTGGAAGGAGTGAGTGACCACGGCCGAGCCGCGTGTTTCGGTGAGCAGCTCCGTGTGCATCCCGATCAGGCCCCTTGCCGGTATGGTGAACTCAAGACGGACCCTTCCCTGCTCCATGTTGGCCATGTTCTTCAACTCCCCCAGGCGCGGCCCGAATCTCTCGATCACCTTTCCCGAATAGGCCTCGTCCACGTCCACGACGACAAACTCCTCCGGCTCCATCCTGGCGCCTTCTATCTCGCGGGTGATGATCTGCGGCCGAGAGAGCGAAAGCTCGTATCCCTCGCGGCGCATGGTCTCGATGAGGATGGACAGGTGAAGCTCCCCCCGACCGGAGACCTTGAAGGCCTCCCCTCCCTCGCTACGCTCGACCCGCAACGCGAGGTTGGAGCGAAGCTCCTGTGCGAGCCGCTCCTCGATATGCCGCCCCGTCAGCTTGACGCCCGACCTGCCGGAAAGCGGGGAGGTGTTGATCGAGAAGTTCATGGAGACGGTCGGCTCGTCTATCTCTATGGTGGGGAGAGCCTCTGGAGTCTCCCTGTCCGCCACGGTCTCGCCGATGTCGAGCTCCTTGAACCCGGCCGCCACCAGGACGATGTCCCCGGCGGACGCTTCGGCCACTTCGGTTCGCCTCAACCCTTTATAGCAGAAGAGCTTCTGGATCTTGGTGAAGGTGATGTCCCCCTCCCGGTCGATCCGCGCTATGCTCTGGCCGGATAAGACCTTGCCCCGGTCGATCTTCCCCACCGCCATCCGGCCAAGGAAGTTGTCGTACTCGACAGAGGTCACGAGCATCCGAAACGGCTTTTCGAAGGAGACCTCCGGGGGAGCCACGTCGTTGACGATCGTGTCCAGCAGCGGCGCCATCGACTCGCCCGCTGCGTCGGGGTCAAGGGTGGCGAGACCGTTTTTGGCGGAGGTATATACGGTGTGAAAATCGAGCTGGTCGTCGTTGGCGCCAAGGGCGGCGAACAGGTCGAACACCTGGTTGAGGACCCAGTCGGGCCGGGCGTCGGGACGGTCGATCTTGTTGATGACCACAACAGGGGCGAGGCCGATCTGAAGGGCGTTCTTCAAGACGTACTTGGTCTGCGGCATGGGCCCGTCCACCGCGTCCACCAGGAGCAGCGCTCCGTCGACCATTTTCATGATCCGCTGAACCTCGCCCCCGAAATCGGAATGACCGGGGGTGTCGACGATATTGATTTTGACCCCGTTCCATGTCACGGCCGCGTTTTTGGAGAAAATGGTGATGCCACGCTCCTTTTCCAGGTCATTGGTGTCCATCACTCGCTCATCGACAGACTCGTTCTGGCGGAAAATCCCCGTCTGCCTGAAAAGGGCGTCGACGAGGGTGGTTTTCCCGTGATCGACATGCGCGATTACGCATATGTTTCTTATATCTTTTCTCGGTTCCATATGTTCCGTTGTCAGAAAAAAACCGTGAACATAGCACGGATCGGGTCGCAAAAGGGAAAAGAATAGAGAATGGCTTGCTTTTCAAACCGCTTTTTATAATTCTACCACAACAGGTCTCCTCTTTCCTTGACGATTTTTTCTCTGTAAAGATCGACTCATGTGGTCATTGAAGACTACGAACATCATCGAGTCGGTGAACGCCATGGCGGAGCATCGTTGCGGGCGAGTTGATTACTGGAAGAACTCGAGCCAGAAGCAACGCTGGCTTGCGCCGGCGTTGCTGGATATTGAAGGGAGGCTGAACCGGCTGTCCGGTTATCGCCATTTGCCCGCGTTGCGGGACGCGACAGCCAGGGAGCTGAAAGTCCTCGGCCTCAATAGAACAGCGAAGCAAAAAAACTCGGTGAGCGCTACGAGATGGCGGCGACGGGCGTTTACGCTTACAACTCCACCCGCCTCGCAGCCGCAACTGCTTGAAAAATTGGAGCGGGCGAAGGGGCTCGAACCCTCGACCCTCAGCTTGGGAAGCTGATGCTCTACCAACTGAGCTACGCCCGCACGCTCCTGCGACTCTTATAATAACATATGCTTTCGGCCACGGCTCAATCTCTTCGAGATGTGCCCCGGTAAGTCCCGCCGTCTCATGTGCGTGGCGTGGGCTTTGAACGCCTTCAGCGCCCTGACCACGCCTTTCCTGAACTTCGTGCCGTCGATCGAGGACCTCGGCGACGCTTGGTGCACTTCCCGGTTGAATGTAGGCCCTTGTGAACCGGAGGGGAGTTGCGATCCGGTTCCCGGGCCTGCCCGATCTTTCTGATCGACCTCCCCTCAGCCTTCAACACCGATATCATTTCTCGCTCTTCAACGCACAACTGATTGTATCTCTTTCCCATAACCACCCAGAATAACCTCCCTCCGGGTGGTGCACTTCCTTATTGAACTTTGGAACCATTATTTCTGCTCTTTATGAGCGCAGACGCGCGAGCGAAGCATCTCAAACGTGACAATCTCTTGCCGCGCTCGAGGCCACAGACTTTTTTCCAAGGCGATTTGTTCATCCGGGCGGCCTCGTCATGCGTGTATCTTGCGCACCTTTATCCCGTATTTCTTTATCCTGTACCTCAGTTGGCGCAGGGTGATCCCCAATATCTCCGCCGCCCTGGTCTGGACGCCCCTTGAGGCTTTCAGGGCGGATTCGATGGCGAGAATCTCCTCCACCATGACGTCCCGCTCGACCGGGATGGGGGCATGTTCCTCGACCGATGGAGCCGGATCGGGCGGCTCGGCGGCCCAGTCGCCCATGTCGAGCGCCGCTTCCACGTTGATCATCCCGTTTCTTTCCATCACGTAGGCGCGGCTCAAAAAGTTTTCGAGCTCCCGGACGTTGCCCGGCCACCGCAGCCCCATCAGGAACTCGACATCGCCCCGCGATATCTTCACCGATTTGCCGTACTCTATGTTCAGTTTCTGGAGAAAATATTTCACCAAAAGGGGGATATCCTCCGCGCGCTCTCTCAGCGGGGGCATGGTGATCGGGATGACGTTGAGCCTGTAAAAAAGATCCTCCCTGAACGCTCTTTCATGGATGGCCTCTTCGATGTCGGCATTGGTGGCGCAGATAACCCGGACGTCCACCTTGATCGTCCCGGATCCGCCCACCCGCTCGAACTCCCCCTCCTGGAGGACTCTCAAAAGCTTTGTCTGGAAGCTCAGCGATGTGTCGCCGATCTCGTCGAGAAAGATCGTGCCCCCGCTGGCGAGTTCGAACCTCCCTTTTTTCGCGCTCACGGCCCCGGTGAAGGCGCCTTTCTCGTGGCCGAAAAGCTCGCTTGCCAGCAGGCTGTCTGAGAGAGCCGCGCAGTTCACGCTGATGAAAGGGGCGCGGCTTCTCAGGCTGCTCTTGTGTATGGCCTTTGCGATAAGCTCCTTGCCTGTCCCGCTCTCCCCGCGGATGAAAACGCTCGCCCTGCTCGTTGAGACGCGCTTTACGATGTCCCCTATCTTCCGAATGGCCAGGCTCTCCCCCACGACGCCCTCCAGCGCCATCGGGATCCTCTCGCTGGAGGGCTCATAGAAAACGCGCGCGCCGACCTCCCGCGCGGCCAGGTGGAGCCCTATCATATCCGTCATCACGCTCAGGAGCTTCGCCCGCTCCTTTATCTGCTCGTCACCGCGCAGAAAGGCTATCAGGACGCCGAAATAAAAACCCTTGTCCCGCCCGTATATGGGAATAGAAACGAAAATGGAGTACCCCTCCTCTATCACCTCGGGAATAATGACGGGGATGGAGCGGGCCTCGTCCGGGAAAAGCATATGCTCGTAGGCGAACTGGTGGGGATAACGGGATATGTACTCACAAAGCTCACGGCTGGCCCTGCTGCTTTCCTGCTCCGTAAGCTCCGGCGCCAACTCTATGTTGAAATCGCCGGTCACGTTGTCCCGAACCAGGAGAATGGGGTTGCGGATGGAAAAGGTGTCGAGCAACATGCTGAGCACCATGTTGATCTTCACCAGGCGGGAGCCGGTCGACCTCAGAAGCTTTCCCGCCTGCGCGATGAAATCAAAATAATCAGGCTCTCCCCCCGGGCCGCTTTTTCTCATTCGATAATGCCCCCTCGGTTTACCGGAAACTGCCCTGTCAGTATTGTCAATCTGGTATGAATTGTCAACCATGTCATTCCCGCCAAGAGGGTATCTATCTGTATTACATGGAGTTGTCCCTTGGCACGCATCTTGACATGACAAGTCATGCAAATGGTCTTTTTTAATAAGGAGGGGGCAATGGAAACGATCGACTCCAGCGACGTTCTGGGGCTTATGAAGTTTGTCTACATCGCATATTTGGGGGTGGTCTTCTCCCTGCTCGGGATGTACGCCTATTCCATCACGAGGCCGCACAAGGTCCAGCCAAGGTTCAGGGTTCCCTTCTACGGGTGGATAGGGTTTCTGATCTTCGCGGGCGTTGGAGTGCATGTTCTCACTTTCAGCAAGATCCCGTGGGTCAAGTGGGACCTGACACGCCATCAGGCCGAGGTGGACCGGGAGTACGACATTGTAGTGGCCGACTACAGCTTCAAGCTGCCCGATGAGGGGCTGGAGATAGGAAAGGGGGAGATGGTGCGGTTCAACCTGGAGTCCAGGGATTACACATATGGCTTCGGCCTTTTCAGGGAGGACGGGACAATGGTTTTCCAGATGCAGGTTGTCCCCGGCGCCAGGAACGATCTTGTCTGGAAGTTCGATAAGCCGGGCGTTTACTCCATCCGTTCCACGGAATACTCCGGCCCCAGGGGCGGGAGCATGATCGTGGAAAACTCAGTGATGGTGTCGCCGGCGCCTGCCCTGGCCAGCGCGGGGACGACCCAGAGCTGACGGGAAGGCTCGTCTTTAAACATCTAAGGAAGTAAAGAGGGGGTTATGCTCAACGTATCAAATCTGAATCCGCTGCAAAGGGTGGCGCTTCGCTTCGCGGTCATCTCCTTGCTCTTTTACGGGCTTTGCATAGTGGAGGGGATGATCATGCGGGCCAACCAGATAGATTTTTCGCTGGTGGACCCGGATCATTATTTCGCCATAATGGGCGCCCACCCCATGGTTGGGGTTTTCGGGAGCAGCTTCATGCTGGTTTTCGGGGCGTTCTATTTTCTCGTCCCCACGTTGCTCAAGAAGAGCATATACAGTCAAAGGCTGGCCGAGCTGACGTGGGTTTTGATGACCATCGGCGTCTCCCTCGTCTGGCTCAGCGGATTCATTTTCCGTTATGCCGCGCTCTACACGAACTACTGGCCGCTTCCCGTCTCCGCTGAGTTTTCGCCATACGGGCTGGCGACCTTCGCCGTGGGCAACATCATCATCATGAGCGGGGTAGCCCTGTTCTGCTACAACCTGTTCGGCACGGTGTTCCACCAGCGGGAGGAGAAAAAGCCGCTGGGGCCGCTCCTGATATCCGCGGTGGGGATCGACGGCTTCATCAACCTCTACCGCAGGATGAGGGGGCGGAAGGTCGAGGAGCCGATCATGCCCCTTCCCGTAGTGGCCATATTCCGCGGCACCGTAGACACGATCCTCGACGCCGCGGTGCTGGGGGGGATATCCGTAATCTTCCTCTACCACGCCTGGCACGCCATCGTGGGCGTGGAGCTGTCGCCGGAGTGGTTCGACGCGCTGCTTTACAAGAACATCTACTGGTGGGGGCTTGATCTCATCGCCGACGGGCTGGTGCTCATATACGTTGCTGGTACGTGGTACCTGCTCGCCACCCTCATCACGGGGCAGAGGCTCTTTATGGAGAACATCGCCCGCGCCGCCCTGCTGGTGGAGCTTGTCGTCTCCTGGAACGTGTGGAGCCACCACCTGCTGGCCGATCAGGGGCAGCATAACGTGTTGAAAATCATCTCCGGCGAAATGGTCACCGCCTTCGAGCTCGTCACGTCCGGCATCGCCGTCTTCGTGACGTTGATGACCATATGGAAGGCGCGGCCGATCAGGATGACGCCCCCCTTGAAGTTCCTGCTTGGCGGGATACTCGGCTTCTCCCTGGGCGTTCCGGCGGGGATAATCCAGGCCGACCTGGGCATGAACCGGATACTGCACAACACTCAGTGGGTCATCGGCGCCCACGCGCACATGCAGCTTCTGGTGGGGCTGGGGATGACCCTTTACGCCGCTGTGTACACTCTCTTCCCCATGCTCACCAATAACGTTAAGCTCAAGAGCGACAGGCTTACGAACTTTCACTTCTGGGCGCACCTTATAGGTGGCGTGGGAATGTCCGTCTCCATGGGCTTCGCCGGCATGGACGGGATGCTGCGCAGGACAATCTATGTCGGGAGCCACCACTTCCAGGCGGAGATGGCCGCCGCCGCCTTCTTCGGATCCCTTATAGTCCTGGCGTACCTGGCCATGATGTACAACATCATCACCTCCATAGGCGTCAAGGGGCTGGTGGAGATATTCGTCAAGCTTCCCGAGAGACGCGGTGAAGCCGAACGGCCGGCCGGCGCCTGACACCCGCAAAAACCCTTTTCGCCGGGCCGGAGGCTTTTTGGCCTCCGGCCCGGCCCAAAAAAATCTCCCGATCGGAACGGCGTAGTTCCGACGATGCCCACCCTTTTCCACCGAATCTTCCGGCGAATCTCACCGGAAGCTCTGTTATTTATTGAAATTTAACCCGTTCTGCGTTAAAATTCGATGTTTTTTACCAGCGTCAGACAGCGTCAGAAAATGGCGGCCGGGTTTTTCAGCAGATCAATCAAGGATCTGGACGCATGGATTTCATGGAAATTGTGAGGGCTCGATAATGACCACGAAAGAAATAATAAGTCTCACCGAAAAATATCTCATCCCCAACTACAAGCGGCAGCCCATCGCGCTGGTGAGAGGAAAGAAGTCGTATGTATGGGACGCCCAGGGCAAAAAGTACCTGGATTTCGTCTCCGGGATAGCCGTCATGGGGCTGGGCCACGGTTACACCCCCGTCAACAAGGCCATACAAAAGCAGATGACCCAGCTGGCCCACGTGTCAAACCTTTACTACACGGAGCCGCAGGCGCTTTTCGCCAAAGAATTGATATCGAAGATGTACAAAGGCAGGCTCTTTTTCTGCAACAGCGGCACGGAGGCCAACGAGGCGGCCCTGAAGCTGGCCAGACGCCATTCCATCGAGAAATACGGCAAGGCCAGGACGGAGATCATCGCCTTCGAGGGCTCGTTTCACGGCAGGACGATGGGCTCGCTTTCCATGACGGGCCAGAAAAAGGTCCGCTCCGGTTTCGGCCCCACCCTCTCCGGCGTCAAACATGTCCCCTATGGCGACCTGGCCGCCGTGGAGAAGGCGATAACCAAGAAGACCTGCGCGGTGATTATCGAGCCGATACAGGGGGAAAGCGGCGTCAGGACGCCCAAGGTGACGTTTATCCAGAAGCTGGCGAAGCTTCTTGCGTCCAAAGACATTCTACTGATATTCGACGAGGCGCAGACCGGTTTCGGCAGGACGGGGAGGCTTTTCGCCTACGAGCATTTCCGCGTCAGACCGGACATCATAACCATGGCCAAGAGCATCGCGAACGGATACCCCATGGGGGCGATGTTCGCGAAAGACGAAGTGGCCGAGAGCATGGGGCCGGGAACCCATGCCTCCACATTCGGCGGCTCCCCCGTCGCCTGCGCCGGGGCCATGGCGGCGTTGAACGAGATATCAAAACCGGAGTTCCTGACGAACGTTCGGGAGCTGGGCAGGTACATGATGATAAAGCTCACCGGCATGAAATCCGCCGCCCCGGCGATCAAGGAGGTCCGCGGACTGGGGCTGATGGTGGGTGTGGAGCTTGGCGCGCCCTGCAGCCATCTAGTGGAGGAGGTGGCCCGGAAAGGGCTGCTGGTCAATTGCGCCGCGGAGAAGACCATCCGCCTGCTGCCGCCGTTGAATATCACCAAGGCGGAGGTGGACAGGGCGCTGAACATCCTGGGCAAGATCCTGGGGGCATGAAAAAGGACCTCGTCCGGCTCACCAGCCTCGACCGTGAGGAGATCGAAGACGTCCTGAAGACCGCCGCCGCCCTTAAAGGGGAAAGGGGCGAGGGTGTCCGCAGGACGGCCCTCGAAGGGAAGACGCTGGGGCTGATCTTCAACAAGTCCTCCACCCGCACCAGGGTGTCGTTCGAGGTGGGGATAGCCGAACTGGGGGGGCACGCGATCTTCCTGCAGGGCGGGCAACTGCAGATGACCCGGGGAGAGACCGTTGCGGACACGGCGAAAGTCTTCTCCCGCTACCTGAACGGGATAGTCATACGCACCTATTCGCAGGCGGAGGTGGAGCAGCTTGCGGCGGAGGCGGACATACCGGTCATCAACGCCCTGACGGACATGTACCACCCCTGCCAGATACTCTCCGACCTTTTCACCATCACGGAAAAAAAAGGGGGGCTGGACGGGGTGAAAGTGGCCTATGTCGGCGATGGGAACAACGTCGCCAACTCGTGGCTGCTGGGAGCGGCCGTCATGGGCATGAGCCTGGCCGTCGCCACGCCGAAGGGCTACGAGCCGGAGGCCGCGGTCGTCGAGGAAGCCATGACGATATCATCGAAATCCGGCGCGAAGGTGGAGATAACCTCCGACCCGGCCGCGGCGGCGAAAGGGGCGGATGTCCTCTACACCGACACGTGGATCAGCATGGGGATGGAGGATGAACAAGAAAAAAGGCTCGCCGCCTTCAAAAACTTCCAGGTGAACCAGGCGCTCGTGGACAGGGCCGCGCAGGACGTTATGGTCATGCATTGCCTGCCTGCCCATAGGGGGGAAGAGATATCGGCTGATGTCCTGGACGGGCCACGCTCCGCAGTCTGGGACCAGGCCGAAAACAGGCTCCACACTCAGAAAGCAATACTGCTGAAACTTTTTGAGAAATAAGGCGCGGAGGGCCTGACCGCTCGCTTTCAAAAAAAACGCCGCCAAACGCGGAAACGCTACTTCGCCCTCGACTTCGAAAGTTTTCTGAGCAGAAAGTAAACCGCCACAAGAAACCCGAGCGCGCCGAATACGATACTGGCTATCTCCAGGGTCATAAAAACTCCCGTAGAAATCTCCGCTTTGATTATGGTTTAGAATTATTATAAGCTTTTTGCCGTTCGCTTTGAACCGCAAATCCCGGCAAAGCGACCCTTTTTCTCCACCTCTCTTCGAAGGGGCGGCCGGAAGCGCCCTGGTTGCCACATTACATAAAAATTCTCAGTTTTTGGAAAATGTCCGAGATTATTCCCATAAGTGAGAATCTGTCTTTAAACGTAACATGACAACGCGCCGTTAAGTTTTGCGATAGCATTGATATATAAGAGATTAAACTCCGTCCGTGACTGGAATTATACGTTCTCTAAACGGTTTGGAACTTGCATGAATATCATATAGGTTTATAATCTTTTTCGTATAACAATCTTTAACAAAGCCTTTGAGCTTGCGAGGGGGTATGCGCCGGACGACTATTAAGTCCCCTCCCTTGGAGGGAGGGGACTTCAGGGAGGGGGTATGAAATTCAATCACCCCCACCTTGACCCCCTTTCGAGGGGGAGGATGAAAGCGGCGGCTCCATCAGCGCCAGCGCGGCTGAAAAACCATCTGGCCGCCGCGTTGCTTGCGCTGGTAATCATTGCCATGGGCGCGCCCGCGGCCCTCGCCGACGGGTGGGACCCGAACACGAACGCAAGCAACACCGGGGGGATAACAAACACCCGCCACAACATGAGCTTCTCTTACGGCTCCGGGATGGAGGGCATAATCAGCAATGTCAACAACCGGTATGGCGAAGTATGCGTCTATTGTCATACACCGCATGGCTCCAACTCCACCGTACCCAAGGCGCCGCTCTGGAACAGGACGGTTCAGGCGAACACGTACACCCTCTACAACATCCCCCTGCAGTCCGGCCAGACCCCGACCCAGCCAGGGGTCAATTCGCTGACTTGTCTTTCGTGTCACGACGGCGTGACGGCGATCGACTCCATCATCAACATGCCCGGCTCAGGACGTTATAGCGCCGCGCAGGAGACGAGCGTAAGCTATGCGTTCCTGGATACATGGCCTGATCCCAGAATGCATTTCGCCCTTGCCTCATCCGATTATTCCGGGCTGGAAAACGGGTGCATGGAATGCCATGACGGGTCGCTTGGGGGTGCGCCTCTTTTCACCGCTTTCGTCATCGGCACGGATCTGACCGACGACCACCCGGTCGGCGTCAACCTGCCGGATACGAACACCTACGACTTCAAGGAGCCGACGGCGACGGACGGGGCGCTGAAATTCTTCGACGGCGACGGCGACGGGCGGGCGGACCCTGACGAGGTACGGTTCTAC